>NZ_JBEHZE010000001.1:1880109-2839826 GCF_041058985.1 Hyphococcus lacteus
TTATGGCGGATCGTTCGACGCGCATGAGTTTTGCTGACAATCAAGTGTCTAAAGGGCGTTCAGGGGATGCCTTGGCAGATACAGGCGATGAAGGACGTGCCATGCAACGAAATGCCTCGGGGAGCTGCAAGGAAGCTTTGATCCGGGGGTGTCCGAATGGGGAAACCCACCTCTAAGCCTGAATTAACAAGTTCGCAGTCAAATGCGAATTTGGATTTCAGGCTTTATTACGAGGTATTTTAAGGCTGAATATATAGGCTTTAAAAAGCGAACCCGGGGAACTGAAACATCTCAGTACCCGGAGGAAAGGAAATCAATCGAGACTCCCAAAGTAGTGGCGAGCGAAATGGGACCAGGCGATCAGTGTGTACGAACGGGAACATTCTGGAAAGGATGGCCATAGCGGGTGACAGCCCCGTACCGGCAGGAAGCACTGACATATTAAGTAGGGCGGAACACGTGAAATTCTGTCTGAAGATGGGGGGAACACCCTCCAAGCCTAAGTACTCGTATCTGACCGATAGTGAACTAGTACCGTGAGGGAAAGGTGAAAAGCACCCCGACAAGGGGAGTGAAACAGACCTGAAACTGAACGCTTACAAGCAGTCGGAGGGCCTTTATGGCCTGACGGCGTACCTTTTGTATAATGGGTCAGCGACTTAGTCTCTCTAGCAAGCTTAAGCCGATAGGTGTATGCGCAGCGAAAGCGAGTCTGAATAGGGCGATTTAGTTAGAGGGATTAGACCCGAAACCCGGTGATCTAGATATGAGCAGGATGAAGGTAAGGTAACACTTACTGGAGGTCCGAACCCGTACTTGTTGAAAAAAGTTGGGATGACTTGTGTCTAGGGGTGAAAGGCCAATCAAACCGGGAGATAGCTGGTTCTCCGCGAAATCTATTTAGGTAGAGCGTCGAGTGAATACCTTCGGGGGTAGAGCACTGGATGGGCTATGGGGGCTTACCGCCTTACTGATCCTAACCAAACTCCGAATACCGAAGAGTACTACTCGGCAGACACACCACGGGTGCTAAGGTCCGTGGTGGAAAGGGAAACAGCCCTGACCGACAGCTAAGGTCCCAAAGTCATAGTTAAGTGGGAAAGGATGTAGGAATCCCAAAACAACCAGGATGTTGGCTTAGAAGCAGCCATCATTTAAAGAAAGCGTAACAGCTCACTGGTCTAAATAAGGGTTCCCGCGCCGAAAATGTAACGGGGCTTAAACTATGCACCGAAGCTTCGGGCTTGCGTAAGCAAGCGGTAGCGGAGCGTTCTCTATGCGGATGAAGCCGTACTCGTGAGAGGCGGTGGACGTATGAGAAGTGAGAATGCTGACACGAGTAGCGATAAAGAGTGTGAGAGACACTCTCGCCGAAAGTCCAAGGGTTCCTGCGCAATGCTAATCAGCGCAGGGTTAGCCGGCCCCTAAGGCAAGGCCGAAAGGCGTAGTCGATGGGAAACAGGTGAATATTCCTGTGCCAGAAGATGTGTGACGGATTGAGTAAGTTGTTCAACCTTATTGGATTGGTTGGGCCGCGAATCAGTCCCTGGAAATAGCCTCTTCAATAGACCGTACCCTAAACCGACACAGGTGGACTGGTAGAGCATACCAAGGCGCTTGAGAGAACTGCATTGAAGGAACTCTGCAAATTACTCCCGTAAGTTCGCGAGAAGGGAGCCCATCTTGGAGGCAACTCTGGGGTGGGGGCACAAACCAGGTGGTATCGACTGTTTACTAAAAACACAGGGCTCTGCGAAGTCGTAAGACGACGTATAGGGTCTGACGCCTGCCCGGTGCCGGAAGGTTAAGAGGAGGGGTGAGAGCTCCGAATTGAAGCCCCGGTAAACGGCGGCCGTAACTATAACGGTCCTAAGGTAGCGAAATTCCTTGTCGGGTAAGTTCCGACCTGCACGAATGGCGTAACGAATTCCACACTGTCTCCAATGCAGACTCAGCGAAACTGAATTCTCCGTGAAGATGCGGAGTTCCCGCGGTTAGACGGAAAGACCCCGTGCACCTTTACTACAACTTTGCAGTGGTATTAGCGTCAACATGTGTAGAATAGGCGGGAGGCTTTGAAGTGATTGCGCCAGCAGTCATGGAGCCACAATGTGAAATACCGCCCTTGTTGTCGCTGATATCTAACCGCGGTCCATGAACCTGGATCCGGGACCCTGCATGGTGGGTAGTTTGACTGGGGCGGTCGCCTCCTAAATGGTAACGGAGGCGCGCGATAGGTGGGCTCAGACCGGTCGGAAATCGGTCGTCGAGTGCAATGGCATAAGCCCGCTAGACTGCGAGACTGACAAGTCGAGCAGAGACGAAAGTCGGCCATAGTGATCCGGTGGTTCCTCGTGTGAGGGCCATCGCTCAACGGATAAAAGGTACGCCGGGGATAACAGGCTGATGATGCCCAAGAGTCCATATCGACGGCATTGTTTGGCACCTCGATGTCGGCTCATCGCATCCTGGGGCTGGAGCAGGTCCCAAGGGTTTGGCTGTTCGCCAATTAAAGCGGTACGTGAGCTGGGTTTAGAACGTCGTGAGACAGTTCGGTCCCTATCTGCCGTGGGTGTAGGAATATTGAGAGGAGCTGTCCTTAGTACGAGAGGACCGGGATGGACATACCTCTGGTGGACCAGTCGTCATGCCAATGGCGCAGCTGGGTAGCTATGTATTGAACAGATAACCGCTGAAGGCATCTAAGCGGGAAGCTGGCCTCAAAACAAATATTCCCTTGAGAACCGTGGAAGACCACCACGTTGATAGGCCGGGTGTGGAAGCACAGTAATGTGTGGAGCTTACCGGTACTAATTGTTCGATTGTCTTGATTGTCCTCATGCTATTATTTTCGAATGATAGGCATGAAGCTTTAACTCATGCGTGGCGAACGATCCGTATAAGGATTGTTCTCGCAAATAGTCGTTTTGAATTGATTGGGTATAATAATCCCAATCTGCACTCTCGCATTTAAATCATTTTTGCCGGCCCGGTGGTTATAGCGGGGAGCCTCCACCCGATCCCATCTCGAACTCGGTCGTTAAAGTCCCCAGCGCTGATGGTACTACGTCTCAAGGCGTGGGAGAGTAAGTCGTCGCCGGGCCTGCTGAAATGATTTGCCCTTTATATCACATACAGAATCAAAACCGCGTATAGGCTTGTCCTTGCGCGGTTTTTTTGTGTCTGAATGTTGAGTTGCTCATAGTATGCGAATGGCGTATCGGACGGTACGCATTGAGTTGCGTGCCGTTTGAATTTTTTCTTTATCAAAGTCCAATTGAGAGAAGTTATGGGGAACAGTTTGGTCTTGGCAAAAGTTATCATTGCGATTGGAAGCGCGTTGATGTTTGTCAGTGGGTGTAATCAATCAGCTATCAACCCTGAAGATCAGGACTCTGCTATTCTCGATGAGTCCAACGCAGACGGAAATGTGGATGTTTGGTTAGAGCAGCTTGAAGTTGGAAGCCGTGAATTGTTTAGTGCGCGCGAAGCGGTTGTCGCTGCCCTTAACCTAAAGACGGGGGATGTCGTTGCGGATATTGGAAGCGGAACCGGTCTCTATTCTTTGATGTTTGCCGAAGAAGTGGGGCCGTCGGGCCGGGTTTATGCCGAGGATATTGAGCCGCTCTTCCTTGATCTCGTTAATCAGAGGGCTGATGATGCCGGGGTTGATAATATAACTGCGGTGCTTGGGCGGGAAAATAATATCTCGTTACCGATGGGCGTTGCGGATGTCGTGTTTATTGCTGATACCTATCATTATTTTCGTGATCGCCAAGCCGTAATGAAATCGGTCTATAATTCGCTTCGGCCCGGCGGGGCGCTCGTCATTGTGGATTATGACTTGGAGGAAGGTGAATCGCGTGCGGCCGATAAGGCGCATGTTCGGTTTGGAAAAGCCGGTGTGGTGTCGGAAATTGAATATATTGGTTTTGAGTTTGTCAAAGACGTCAAAGTCCGTGGACTTGATGAAAACTATTTTGTCTTGTTCCAAAAGCCGGAATAGTAAGCGCATTGATCGACAACATGCTAATTGCCGGTTTGTAATCCGACATAATTGCGAATCATTGTGACGGAAAAAACAATCCAGAAAAACTAAAGGTGCTGGTGTCCCCGACAGGATTCGAACCTGTGGCCCCCAGATTAGGAATCTGGTGCTCTATCCTACTGAGCTACGGGGACACCGCGCAGGGACTTTAACGGTTTTCGCGGCGCACCAACACTCTGAATGCTTGTTCGTCATCATTTTTCTCGAAAACGTCGCAGAATTGTTTTCCTTCGGCTGGTTAAACGCCATAATTGCCCGGTATGCTTTTTTTGCATCACGATAATAGGGTGGAGAGAATTCGATATGGCGCGAAAAAACGGAGCTTTAATAGCGGCAGGTATTTTAGCGGCATTTGCTGTGGGTTTATTGTTAGGTCGCTTCGTTTCGCCGAATAGGCCGGGGGAGGACCCAAATAGCCAACAAGTCGTAACGACTGATCCTAGGAGCCAGGCACAACGCCGGCCATTTCAAGAGCGCCGGTCGGATGATGCCGAACGGCCAGAAACAGAATTGGTAGAGGGTTTCGCATATCGGCGATTGCGCCTCGATACAGCGACCGAAACACCCCAAGCCTGCTTACAATTCACCCAACAGCTAAACGACACCGGCGATGTCAACTATGCTGATTTCGTCCGTGTAAAGCCGGATGCAGGAACGGCAATCACGGTAGATGGACAGTCACTCTGCATCACTGGCTTGGAATTTGATAAAGATTACCGCGTAACGCTGCGTAAGGGCTTGCCAAACAACAAAGGTGACAGATTAGAACGTGCCGATGAGGTGGTCGTGGCCTTTGGAGACAAGCCGGCATATGTCGGTTTTGCTGGCGACGGGGTCATTCTTCCGCGCCTCGAAGCCGATGGCGTTGGTATTGAAACGGTCAATGTAGAGAAAGTCGAAATTGCGGTTTACCGCGTCTCGGACCGGTCGTTAGCGCGCAAAAACATTGTTGCTGGCGAGGCAACTGGCGCAGACCGTTACTCTTACGTATGGGATCGCGAAGACGGTAAAGATGTAGGCGTCGAGGTTTGGAAGGGTGAAATAGAAACGCCCGGTGATACCAACGAATCTACAACAACGGTTTTTGCGCTTGGTGCTGCGTTGGGGGATTTGCGTCCCGGGGCGTATTTTCTGAATATCAAAGATGTTTCTCCTGGTGCCGATGAACATAGAACCGCCGACGCTTGGCGATGGATCGTCTTCACCGATATGGCGCTTACGACTTATTCTAGCGCGGACGGCATGGATGTTTTTGTACGTTCGATTTCATCTGCACGTGCGATGGACGGGGTCGAGCTTTCATTGATTGCATCCAACAATGAAATTTTGGCCAAAGCTGTCACCAATTCCGATGGCCGTGCTCGATTTGGTGGTGCCGCCGTCAATGGAGATCATCCGCTAACACCGCGAATGCTTATGGCCTATGGACCGCAAGATGATTTTGCGGCACTTGACCTTCAACGGGCACCCCTTGATCTTTCTGATCGTGATGTTGGAGGGCGCTCAGCGCCGCCGAAAATCGATGCCTTTGTTTATCTCGACCGCGGTATATACCGTCCCGGTGAAACTGTTCATATTACAGGCTTATTGCGAAATGACGCTGGCCGAGCGATCGACGATCGTCCGTTAACCGTGACGATAAATCGGCCAAACGGGACCGAGGCTGAGAAACAACGGATTGAAGCACTTGCAGTCGGCGGGTTTAGTTTTGATTTTGATGTTCCATCTTCTGCGCCAAGAGGTGTTTGGCGCATCAGTGTCACTGCCGACGGTCTGAAAAATTCGGTTGGTTCAGAGAGTTTTTCCGTTGAGGATTTTGTACCCCAACGACTTGAAGTCAAAATTGAAGGCGATGAGAAATCGCCAATCCGCCCCGGTGATGTTCGTGAATTAAATGTCTCAAGCCGTTACCTATATGGCGCGCCCGCGAGTGCCCTCGCGGTTGAGGCAGAAGCGCGTTTGCGTCTCGATCCAAATCCGTTTCCCGATTTCTCGAAATATCGGTTCGGGCCGGTTAATGGACGTTTTGACGAGCGTTTTTTGACGTTACCAAACACAACAACCGACGCTGACGGTAAGGCAACGGTGGCGATTAATGTTGATACGGCACCGAAAAATTACGGCGCGCCGCTTCGGGCTGATCTTGTGGTCGGGGTCGTCGAACCGGGTGGCCGCGTTGTGCGCGAAAGTGCGCGAATTCCTGTGCGACCGGATGACAATTACATTGGGCTGAAGCTTGCCAATGATGAGCAAAGCTTTGGGCAAGGTGAGGAAGTTGCGGTCAATGCGGTTCTTTTAGATTGGAACGGGCAACCGGTTGAAGGCGATTTAGAATGGCGCCTTGTCGAAGAAGATTATTGGTTCGACTGGTATCGTGAAAATGGTAAATGGCGCTGGCGTCGTTCATTCCGTGATGTCCTTATTGCGGAAGGGCGCGGAAAATCGACACCAGAACAAATCGCAAAACTGATTAATCAACGGATCGATCCTGGTACGTATCGTCTAACCGTTTCTCAGGCGGGTGCGAAAACCAAAAGCGACATTCGATTTTATGTTGGGTGGCGGTCATATGCGTCAGGTGCGGAAACACCGGATCAAGCATCAATGACCTTGCAAACTGATAAAGTGGTACCAGGCGCACGTGCGCGGCTTTACCTCAACCCGCCTTATGCAGGCGAAGCGATCATCGCCATTGCTACAGACAAGGTCCACCTTGTTCAGCGTATGAAGGTCGAAGAAAGTGGCCGCGAGATCATCATTGATACCGACCCGAGTTGGGGTGCTGGTTTCTATGTGATGGCAACGGTGGTTACGCCGCGTGATCCGGGCACATTGCCGGTGCCACGCCGTGCGATGGCCGTAAGTTATGTTCCGTTTGATATGTCTGCGCGGAAGCTAGCCGTAACTCTCGATGAGCCCGAGGTATTTCGCCCACGCCAACAGCTCGACCTGCCTGTGTCGATTGATGGGGCCGCACCGGGATCGAATGTGATGCTCACGCTTTCTGCTGTGGATGAGGGCATATTACGTCTCACGAAATTCTCGTCACCTGACCCGGTTGATTATTTCTATGGGAAAAAACGCCTTGGGGTTGATATTCGCGACGATTACGGACGAATTCTGGATGCCAATTTAGGTGCTGCGGCACGCTTTGGGGGTGACCAATTAGGTGGTGAGGGGCTGACTGTTGTACCAACGAAATCCGTTGCGCTGTTCTCTGGCGTTGTGACCGTTGACCAAGGCGGAAAAGTAACGGTGCCGATTGAAGTACCGGACTTTAACGGAGAGCTGCGACTAATGGCCGTTGCTTGGTCGAAGAACAAGTTGGGATCGGCATCGGAGCCATTGACGGTGCGAGATGCGGTACCGGCAGAGTTGGCGTTACCGCGATTTCTAGCGCCGGGGGACAATGCCTCGGCAACGCTATTGATCGATAATGTTGATGGAGATGCTGGTGACTATAACGTATCGCTCACGGGCGAAGGACCAGTTGAACTTTCGACAAATGAAAAATTCACCTTAGCAAAAGGCGAAAAACAGACGAAGGTATTCTCGTTTACCACAGGTGAGGTCGGGATCGGTGCCGTGAATCTGGATGTCGAGGGTCCGGGCGGTTTCAAAGTTTCGCGGTCCTATGCTATTCAGTCGAGAACACCCTATTTCCCAGTGACCGATGTACGTACTGCGGCGCTTGAGCCGGGAGAGCGTTTTGAGATCGACAAATCCATTATTGATCAGTTCGTACCCGGATCGGCTGAGGTTGCAGTTTCATTCTCTCGTCTACGTGGAGTGGAGCCGGGACCATTGCTCGATGCCTTATATCGATACCCATATGGTTGTACGGAACAACTAACCAGTTCCGCCATGCCGCTATTGTTTGTTGATGTCCTTGGCGGTGAAGTCGGGCGCGGGCCGGAACGGGCCGTTAGGCCGCGCGTTCAAGACGCAATCAATAAGCTATTAAATCGGCAAAGCCCGGATGGCGCATTTGGGTTATGGCGTGTGAATGATCGTTGGGCTTCACCTTGGCTCGGGGCTTATGTCACTGATTTCCTCTATCGCGCAAAAAACGAAGGGTATGCCGTCCCCGCGGAAGCGTTGGACAGAGCCTATGATTCATTGGCGAGTATCGCTCGGGTCGATCGTTGGTATTTAGCTAGTTACCAAACAGAAATCGCGAAGTTTTCTAATAATAACGACACGCGTGATTTTCTACGGCGCCGGTCTGCCGCCTATTCACTTTATGTTTTAGCGCGTGCGGGAAGGGCCGATTTGTCCGACCTTCGTTATTTTCACGATACACTATTAGCCGAGACGCCAAGCCCATTGGCCCGTGCCCATATCGGAGCCGCACTCGCAATGATGGGTGACCGTGCTAGAGCGAATAGCGCCTTTACCAAAGCGGTTGAGGCAGTCGGTTGGCAGAATCGCGGCGATTATTATCAGACTAATCTGCGTGATGTTGCGGGCTTGCTCGCGCTCGCGGTTGAGGCAGGTCAGACAGACAAAACCGAAGCCATTGCTGAACAGTTTGTTGGTTTGATGAAAGAACCGAATGCAATGCATACGCAAGAAAAAGCGTTCACGTTGTTAGCGGCACAAGCCTTGTTGCGGGAAGGGGGGCCGGTTCTGTTGTCTTTAGACGGTGAGAGCTTGACTGATTTACCGCCAGCACCGTCATTTACACCGACTGTTGCGTCACTGGACGAGGGTGTGACCTATAGAAACGATGGCGACGGACAGATATTCCGTTCCCTAACGGTTTCAGGTTCGCCAATCACAGCACCGGCGGCGGCCTATCAAGGCTTTACGATCACAAAGCGTGTTGCAACGCGCGATGGCCGCCCGGCCGATTTGAATTCGGTCCAACAAAATGATCGTCTTGTGGTTGTCCTAAGTGGCACAGCTAATGACCAACGCCTGCATCCCGCGGTGATTGCGGATCTATTGCCGGCCGGGTTTGAAATAGAAACGATATTGAACCCAAGTGATGCAGGCGGTCGCGAGAACAATGGCCCATATAAGTGGATTGGAGAGCTGACTTATCCTCGTATCGCCGAAGCGCGTGATGACCGTTTTGTCGCCGCCGTCGATGTTCGCGGGAAACAAAAGTTCACTGTTGCTTACGTTGTTCGCGCCATTACGCCGGGTAAATTTGTTATGCCCGGTGTCGTGATTGAAGATATGTACCGGCCTGGCGTGTATGCCCGCACACCGGTGGCACAGGTGGCTATAGCTGGAGCGGAATGAAACTAAAGCCAGAGATTGTGAGAACGCGCTGGTTCCGAATTGTTTATTCGGTACTGGCGCTTTTTTGCGTTATCGCTGCATTGGATATTTTGTTTCCACCACCATTGAAACGCGCAGAGAACTTGTCGCCACTCGTTCTCGACGAAAATGGTGAATGGTTGCATGCGTTTGCTGCGGATGATGGACGATGGCGTTTTAAAGCTGACTTGAGTCAGATTGATCCGGTATTCATTGAACGACTTTTGTTGATTGAAGATAAGAGGTTTTACACTCATATCGGCGTCGACTTCCAAGCCGTTCTACGGGCGGCCACATCATCAGCCAAAGCTGGGCGGGTTGTTTCCGGCGCGTCTACTATCACGATGCAAACCGCGCGTTTGCTCGAACCGCGTTCACGAAACATTGGGTCAAAAGCAATTGAAATGATCCGGGCACTGCAAATTGAACGGCGTTTATCAAAGGACGAAATTCTTGAATTATACCTTACGCATGCGCCGTATGGCGGAAACATAGAGGGTGTGAGGGCCGCAAGCCGATTCTATTTTGACAAAGATCCGACACGACTGACCAATGCAGAGCAGGCGCTTTTAATTGCGTTGCCGCAAGCCCCGGAGGCGCGTCGGCCGGACCGACGGGCGGAAGCGGCGAAGAATGCAAGAGCGGTAATTCTTGATAAGCTCGTTGTCGCGGGCGGCCTTAGTCAAGCGCTTAGCGACGAGGGAAAGGACGCTACCTTACCCACCAAGCGTCATGCGCTACCGCGATACGCTTATCATGCAGCATATCGACTTTCATCGGCTCAAAAACCGGGCGTTGTTCAATCAACGCTCAATGCCCGCTTACAAAAGCGCGCCGAAAAAATGCTAGCGACCTATGTCGAGCAATTTGATGATGATGCGACGGCTTCGTTGATCCTTGTGGACAATAAAAACAGAACTGTTCGTGCGTTGGTTGGCTCGTCGGGCTTGGATGCGAAAGGCGGATGGATTGACCTGACAGCCGCCACTCGGTCGCCCGGCTCTGCGCTAAAGCCATTTATCTATGGGTTGGCATTTGAAAACGGGTTAGCGTCGGCTGACACCGTGATCGAAGATATGCCGCGCGCGTTTGGTGACTATTCACCGGAAAATTTTGACCATAGTTTTCGAGGCGAGGTGCATGTCCGCGAAGCGTTACAACACTCGTTGAATGTCCCTGCGGTTCGCACATTAGACCGAATTGGGGCGGGGCGGTTTGCGGCATTATTACGAGCATCGGGTATTTCACTGAGAACACCGGAAAGCGCGGATAAATCAACGGGATTGGCATTGGCCCTCGGTGGAGCGGGGCTGACGGCGCAAGACCTGGCGATGCTTTATGCTGGGTTGGGGACAGACGGGACCGTCTTGCCGTTACGTTGGATCAAGGGTACTGGCGATACCAAGGGACATAAGCCGTATCGCCTGTTTTCTGAGCAGACGGCCGAAAAAATCAGTACTATTCTCGCCGACGCTCCTGCATTAGAGGGGCGTGCACCTGCGGCTTTGTCGCGGAAAGCGCTGCGGGTCGCTTTTAAGACGGGTACGTCATATGGCTATCGTGACGCGTGGGCTGCGGGGCATGGCGGTGGTTATACAGTGGTTGTGTGGGTCGGGCGAGCCGATGGTGCTCCACGTCCCGGTGCAACCGGGCGGAATACTGCCGCACCGTTGCTGTTCGATGTATTTGACATGATCGAGGCGGAGGGCGTTCGAAAAGGAATTGAAGAAACTGAAAACAGGCCATTAGTCATGTCTCAGTTTGACCGGCCTGCTAGCATCTCTCCGCCACAAATTATTTTTCCGCGCAGTGGTGTAGAGGTCTTTTTAGGAAGTGCTGATAGAGGCTTTGCATTGGCTGCCCGCGGTGGCGGTGGTGATTATCGCTGGTACGTGAACGGTGATCTCGTTGAGATCGATGGGTCGAATGGGCGGCATGTATGGCACCCAAGCGTACCAGGGTTTTATGATGTTACTGTCGTCGATAAGGTTGGAAACAAAGCGCAATCTAAGGTTCGTGTGATTTCGGGATGAAACGGCGTAGGTTTATAGCTGGTGCTGTTGCTCTTTCAGTGACCAGAACCCATGCGAATGAAAAAGCAGCCCTGTCTGGTAGCCGTTTTACTATTGGGGGCGATGAGTTTCTCCTCGCTGATGTTGCCGCGCCGCCGTTATATCATTTAAGAAATCAACAACCTGCATATTTTGAAAATGCTCGAAAGGACCTTTCTCGATTGCTGCGTGAACGGATTGAGATTTCGGAAATGTTGCCGCGCAATCGATGGGGTGTTCAGCAGGTAAAAGTGACCACGGGCGCAACAACTTTCCAAGAAAAACTTGTCTCACGCGGTTCTTGCCGCGTTTTGCCGCAAAGTGATGACCATGAATTTATCCGCGTGCTCTTGGCGCTAGAAGCACAGGCTCGGACGGCAAAACGGGGGCTTTGGGCATTTCCCGAATACAAACTGATTAGTGCTGATAACGCCTACCCGGCGATTGGCGATTATGCTCTTGTTGAAGGTACGCCGCAACGTGCGGCTAAATATGGTAGCCGGTTCTTTTTGAATTTTGATGAGGATTTTAGAAGCGACTTTACGGCGACAGCCACCAGCGCACGGCAAAGAAAATGGGCAAAAGCTGGTATCGACCTCACAGAATATGAAGGTCGAAAAATTAGAGTTCGAGGCTGGGTAGAGGCAATTAACGGCCCGTCAATCGATCTGCAGCATCCGCTGCAGATCGAAGTACTTGATGGATAGGATTGTTATGCAGCGGTAGCCGCCGCGGCGGCAGCGGCGGCAGTTTTCTTCTTGAGAACGCCTTCGATTTCTTCAATTGCTTTTCCCAAATCAACTTTACGTACCGCAGCGACTTCGCGTGCCATGCGATCTAGGGCTGCTTCAAATAACTGACGCTCCGAATAGCTTTGTTCTGGCTGGTCGTCGCCGCGATAGAGATCCCGAACGACCTCAGCAACAAGCTTCATATCACCAGAGTTGATTTTGGCGTCATATTCCTGTGCACGGCGGCTCCACATTGTACGTTTAATGCGTGCACGGCCTTTGAGGAGTACGATTGAATCTTTGACAGTTTTTTCTTCGGAAAGCGGACGCATCCCCGCGGCTTTCGCTTTGCCGGTTGGGACGCGTAGTTTCATTTTTTCTTGGTCAAAATCGATGACAAAAAGCTCAATAGCGATGCCCGCTACCTGTTGTTTTTCGAGGCTCATGATCCGTCCAACCCCGTGAGCAGGGTAGACGATCTTATCGTTGACCTTGAAGTCTTGTTTGGCGGTCTGCGATGCAGAAGCATTTTCAGATGCACCGGCATCCGCCTGCGGTGCATCTTTGGGCGGGATTGCTGTCGGCACGGGAATAGATGCGGCCAACTGAGTTTTCCGTGGAGCCTGACCAACATTGACCGGACGTGGACGCGCCGGTGCGGCTTTCTTGGCTTTAGTTTTTGTAGTTTTGGTCGTCGCGGTTTTTTTAGCGGTGGTCTTTTTCACGGTTGCTTTTTTTGCTGCTGTCTTCTTGGCGACGGGTTTTGCCGCTGCTTTTTTTGTTGCGGGTTTGGCGGCGGTCTTTTTGGTCGCCGTTTTTTTGGCGGGGGCTGCTGCTTTTGTTGCCGTCTTCTTGGCCGTAACTTTTTTTGCGGCAGTTTTTTTCGTCGCCGTTGATTTTACGGCCGCTTTTACTGTGGCTTTCGGTGCGGCTTTGCTAACAGCCTTCTTCTTAGCTGGTTTCGCCGGCGCTGTTTTTGCGGCTGATTTTTTCACTGTCGTTTTCTTTGTGGCGGCTTTCTTTGCCGTCGTTTTTTTCTTAACAGCTTTTTTCGCTGTGCTCTTTGTTTTTGTCGCCATGACTAACCTTGTGCTCGATTGGCCGGCTTGGGCCGGCGTCTGTGATTTCAGGGTCGCATTGCAGCTGTTGCCGAAAATACATCTCGGCGATCCGTCAGCTTGTCATACCGTAGTGCAACAGATGTCCGTTCGGGCAACAACGAATGGCCGAATAGACGTGCAATTACAATACGATGACAAGCTTTCCGAATGTTTCAGCTTAGCGGTAAAAGCCGCAATGCTACCCATAATTCAGCTAGGATATTAGCACAAAATTTCAACAGATGCTATGGGGACATTAGAAACGGATACGAAACCGCTAGTTATGATCCCTGGCCGGGTTTTTCACTGAAATATTTTTCTAGTTTCCCTTCTTCCTCGGCCTTTGCATCGGCCTCCGGAAGGGCATCTATTTTCTCGGTGATATTTGGCCATGCGTTCGCATACTTCGTGTTCATCTCCACCCATTTATCAGCGCCCGGCTCCGTGTCGGGAATGATCGCTTCGGCTGGGCATTCAGGCTCGCACACGCCGCAATCGATGCACTCATCAGGGTGGATGACGAGCATATTCTCGCCCTCATAGAAGCAGTCCACAGGACAGACTTCGACACAATCGGTATATTTGCACATGATGCAGGCTTCAGTGACCACATAAGTCATAGTGCGGGCGCTCCTTAATTCGCACGATTTTGCCTTTCTTACCTGCTATAGCGTCAGACGCAAGCGGTCGGAATGGCGCGGTGGCTCATTTTTGCGCGAGACGCGCGGCGACGCGGGCCCGAGCTGAGCCACTATCTTGATCATCAACGTAAATAAGACCGCAGATCTTGCGGATCAGCGTGTCTTCATACGAATCACGCACCCCATCAGAAAGAACGATTTCCCATAGTTCTTCAACGAAGGTGATTTTATCTTCTTGCGGCATGGATTTTGTTATTTTCGTGAAGCGTTGAATGTCCGTGGCGTTATCTTGTGCGGCTTCAGCTTTTGCACGTATTGCTGCGGCTTCCGCATCGCTCAGACTGAATTTTGTCTTCAGTGCCTGATCGATAATGTTCGCTTCATCGCTTCCATAGTTTTGATCTATGCGCGCAGCCTCGACCAAAAGTGCGGCGAATGCCACGCTTAAGCCATCCTCTGCGTTGATCTCAGGCATTTCTGTCGCGGTCATTTTTTTGAAGAGTTTATCGAACATCAGGCATCCTTTAATTTATTCGCCGGTCTTCAATGCGGAGATTGCACGGCGTTCTTTCTTTGTTGGTCGTCCCGCGCCCTTTTCGCGCTCAAAGGGGCGAGGAGAAGTTCCAGTCTTTATGACTGGCGGAGAATTATCTTCATATAATTGCCGCGCCTCACTGGCAGGTCCTCGGCGGCTTCCGCAATTCAGTACAGTAATGATGCGTGGGTGATCATTACGTGTAAAGACGATCACATCTCCTGAGCGAACCGGTGTAGCGGGTTTGTCGGCTCTTTGGACTGCGTCACCACGAGTTAGGCGAACATTTCCATCGCTTACGAATTTCGCGGCCAATGTGCGCGTTTTAAAGAAACGCGCAAACCATAACCAGCGATCCAAACGCTGAGTTGCGGTATCGGTTTCGGTCGAGCTCGCGCTCATTAGGCTTTCTCGGACTCTTTCGATTTTGTTTTCTTGTCCGAATCCGAGAGTTCAGCTTTTAACCCGGCAAGGACTGCAAATGGCGAATTCGGATCAGCCTTTTTCTCGCGCGGTGGGCGGTTGTTGCCACCTTTGCCCTGTTGCGGACGACCACCTGTGTTGCGATTGCCGCTTTTGGGCCCACGCCCCTTATTCCTATTTTGGTTCGGGCCACGCCCCCGAGTGTCGTTCTGATCGCCTTTAGCATTGCTGTCAGCTTTCCGCCGCCCAGCAGATTTCGGCGTTGGTTTTGGCCGTCTCATTGCGGGACGCCAAAGGGTCAGCTCGACTTCTTCCTCAATATTGGCCGCATCTGTAATGGCTGTATCGATTTTAGCAGGCATTTCCCGTTCAACGGATGCCGCCATAGCCGGATCTGCGGCGACTTCTTGCTCCGCTGCCGGGCTCGGGGTTTCGGTTGTTTCAATTTTAGCTGTGGGCGTTTCGGCCGCCGCTTCAGGTGTCGTGGGTGTATTCGTATCGGTTTGAGGTTCCGCAGGGGCCGGTGATATGGGGTCCGCCACAATTTTGCGTTTTACCACATTTTTTCGGAAACCGAGTGATCGTAAAATAGCTTCGAAATCTTCACCTGAACATCCCACCAATGACATCATCTGCGCAGTGGTTTCAAAACCTTCACGGGTTGTGCTTTCATTTCGCGCTGTGCGGATCAATCCTGCTAAGCGCTCGAGCATGTCTATACGAACAGCGCGTGTGCCTGATGGACGGTATCCCCCAGCATAATAATATGCATGCGGAAGACTCTCGTTTAACTCAATCGAAACGCGGCCCGCTGCGGGTGGAGGCACGTCGCCTGGACGACGGTCTGACCACAATGCCCATAGCATCGTTAACAACGCTGCCGGTGCTGGTTTTAGCAATGCCGGCATATAAAGCGTAAACTCACCGAAGCGCATGCCGAGCTTGCGAAGTTTTGCGCGTTCTTCTTGGTCAATTTGCTTGAGATCGTCACCAATTTGGGTCCGAGAGGTCGCGCCAAAATTTTCAACGAGCCGGTAGGCAACACCCTTAGTAAGACCTTTAAGCCCGTTATTACCTTCGTTATTCGCGGCGACCTGGAGCGATACTAACGGTCCAAGCAGCCCTTCAATTTTGTTGGACACAAATGCTTTCAGTCGGTCTTCGACACGACCTCGCAAATTTGGAGTGATGTCGGCAATGCCAGTAACAACAATTTCAGGGCGGAGTGGCGCGGGGCCTTTTTGAATCCGCGCAACCGGACCTGATCGCCAAGAGATCGTGCCGTCATCGTCGAGGCGTAGCTCTTTGCTATCGGCATTGGCGATCGCTGCTGCGCGCGCAGCCAATACTGGTGTGAGTGCTTTTTCACCTGCAGCACGCAGTGATTTTGCCTCCGCGCCACTGGCGCGCGGGTCTACAATAAATTCGAACCCTAAAAGGCGGCCGATGAATTGGCCTTCCACAATAACTTCTCCGTCTTCGGTAACACCCGCTAATAGGGGCGCATTATCTTTCAGGCGCTTTAACAATGTCGAAGTGCGCCGGTCGACAAATCGTTGCGTCAGTTTTTCATGCAGCGCATCCGAGAGATTGTCTTCTATCGTGCGCGCACGCTCTTGCCAATAAGGCGCGCGATCAATCCATCCCCCGCGATGGGAGAGGTATGTCCATGTTCGCACATGCGCTAATCGGGCTGATAGCGCATCTATATCTCCGTCGGTTCGGTCGAGCCGCATGATGCGTGGTTCAAGCCAATCACTAGAGATGCGGCCGTCATTCATTAAAATCGTGTATATTTCCGCCAGCATACGCGCATGTTGGTCACCGCCCACCTTGCGAAAATCCGGGATCTGACAAATGTCCCAAAGGGTTGCGAGCGCAGCACCACCTTTGGCCATATCGCGAATTTCAGCGCGTGCGCATAATCGATGTAAAGCATCTTCGTCGTCTTCGCGCCGCGAGCGAATAAAAAAGTCACGCGGTGGCGGCTGATCGAGTGAGCGGATAAGAGCTGGCAGGGACCCAAAATCTATCTTTTCCGCCCGCCACATCAACTTGGCGACTGGTTCAAATTCGTGAGCTTCGATTGAGTGCACTAATTCATCTTCAAGCGGTGGGCAGTCACCGGTGACACCAAAGGTGCCGTCGCGGATGTGTCGGCCAGCGCGCCCTGCGATCTGAGCAATTTCTGTGGGAAATAAGTTTCGCGGTTTATGACCGTCGAATTTGCGCGTTGCCGAAAACGCTACATGGTCGATGTCCATGTTTAGGCCCATGCCGATAGCGTCGGTCGCAATAAGGAAATCTACTTCGCCTGATTGATATAGCTCCGCCTGAGCATTGCGGGTTCGCGGCGAAAGTGCGCCAAGGACAACTGCTGCGCCGCCACGTTGGCGGCGGATAAGCTCTGCGAGCGAATAAACTGTATCCGATGAGAAACCGATAATGGCAGAGCGTCTAGGGAGACGCGTGGCTTTTTTTGGCCCTGTGTAAGCCAGATTGGAGAAGCGTTCGCGCGAGATAAATTGAATGTTGCCAAACATCCGCTGAAGAAGCGGACGCATGGTATGTGAGCCAAGCAATAGCGTTTCCGATAGTCCGCGCGCGTGTAAAAGCCGAGATGTAAATATTCGGCCACGCTCTGGGTCAGCGGCAAGTTGGATTTCATCAATCGCCATGAATTCGACTGATCGCTCCAAGGGCATAGCCTCGACGGTGGCAACCCAATAGCGCGGGTTTGGCGGAATGATTTTTTCCTCGCCGGTGACTAGGGCGACTTCGCGCGGATTTTTGATCTTGAGGATTCGATCATAAATTTCGCGCGCTAATAGCCGTAGTGGCAGGCCGATCATGCCTGACTTATGGGCCAGCATTCGCTCTAGGGCATAATGGGTCTTGCCCGTGTTTGTGGGCCCCAAAACGGCGCAAATGCGACCGCCACCGGTGGGCGTGAACTGTTCAAAAGGAGTGGGGGAAGACACTGCGTTACAAATCTTTGGGTGCTAGGGGCGTGTACTTTTGTGATTTATATAATGGGCGTTGATGACAAGTCTCGATCTTGGGGCTTTATCTGGGGCAAAAGTTGGCCAAAATGCTTGACGGGCCTTCTTCGCTCGGTTACAAGGACGCGGCTTGTTTTAAAGGTTTCACTAGAGGGCTGTTCCCGCCAGATTAAGGCGTTAGGCCCCAAAAATACAAGGCTAGATCCATGGCGCGGCGGTGTGAATTGACAGGTATTGGTCCCCGGAGTGGTAACAATGTCTCCCACGCGAAAAACCGGACGAAACGTCGTTTCTTACCGAATCTATGCAGAGTAACGCTGCGTTCTGACAAGCTCGACGAAGGCTTTAAGTTCCGCATTGCGGCTTCTGCACTACGGACCGTTGACCACATGGGCGGGCTCGACGTTTTCCTTACCAAGGCAAAAGACGAGCAATTGTCAGCAACGGCCTTGAAAGTTAAGCGCAAACTGGCGAAAGCTTCCTAACGAGGTCGCGCAACCAGCTTTTGCGTCCGGCCAAAACGGTAGGGCATAATGGAAGCGGTTGTCGAAAAGCATCAATCCCGTGAAACTGCGATGCAACGCATGGCGCGCCACTCCGGCGCGCTTTTTGCTGCTTTGGTGCAGCTTGCTGCGCTAGCCGCCATTATGCTTCCCGTTTTGCTGGCTTCGATGCTGACCGTTGATATTCCCGTTTACGTTTTTGACCGTTTTGTTGGTGATGCAATTGCTTCGCGACCATCAAATTGGTTGTCACAGGGCAGCTTTATCATGGCATTTGTGCCGCTGATCGTGATTCTCTTTGCGCGGCGGTATGGTGGTGATGAAGCCTCACGCGCGGTCACTGCCGCTTGGGGATTGGCTGCGGTGGCCGTATTTGCCGAACTTTCCTATTTGGCACCGGTCCTTGAATCGAGTGATTTCCCGAGTGTCCGTTATACGGTTTCGTTCACCGCGAGTGCTATGGCGGCGCAATATGTTGCGGCTAGCGTTTATGATATTGCGCGGGGCGGTGGTTTTTGGTGGCGTGCGCCGCTTTACGGTGCGCTTGCTGGCTATGCAATCTATGGGGTGATCTATTTCCCGGCGGTTTACTGGGGAACGGGCGCACCGTGGTTTAATTGGATGGTTGGTGGATTTGCCATCAACACGGTCTTGGCATTTGCATTTCTAGGTGTTTACCGCGTGTTGCGAACGCCATTGCGTCCACGCGGCGGATTCGGTGGACGCTGAGGTTTTGCGAAACGTTATTTATGAATGGCTCGCGCTGCATCCGCAGCGAAATAGGTGATAATGCCGTCCGCGCCGGCGCGTTTGAACGCTAAAAGTGATTCGAGCATCGCGCGCTCACCATCAATCCAGCCATTTTGGGCAGCTGCCTTTATCATCGCGTATTCTCCGGATACCTGAAAGGCGAAAGTCGGTGCGCCGAACTCGTCTTTGACCCGCCGAACGATATCAAGATATGGCAAACCCGGTTTTACCATTACGCTATCGGCCCCCTCGGCAAGGTCAAGCGCCACTTCGCGCATGGCTTCGTCGGAATTCGCCGGATTCATCTGATAGGTACGTTTGTCGCCCTGAAGTACGCCAGCAGAGCCAATGGCTTCGCGATAGGGCCCGTAGAATGCTGATGCGTATTTCGCCGCATAGGCCATGATCTGAACGTGTGAGAAGCCAGCGGTATCAAGCCCGCTGCGAATGGCGGCGACGCGGCCATCCATCATGTCTGATGGGGCAATAACATCGAACCCAGCTTGGGCTTGAACGACAGATTGTTTGATGAGGATTTCAACAGTTTCGTCATTGAGAATTTCACCGTCGCGCATTAGTCCGTCATGGCCGTGATCGGTGTAGGGGTCGAGCGCGACATCGGCCATAAGCCCGACCTCGGGTACTTCTTTCTTTATGATGCGCGCAGCACGGCACATAAGGTTATCTGGGTTTGTTGCTTCTTCGCCATGTTCGGTACGGCCATCAGCATCTGTGTACGGAAATAGTGCCAAAGCGGGAATTCCAAGCTCACGCGCTTGAATTGCGGCCTTTACTGCCTCATCAGGGGACAGGCGGTGAACACCCGGCATCGCGGCAATAGGCTCGCGAACATTTTTTCCGTCTTTTAATATTACCGCCCAAATTAAATCATTGGCCGACAAATTGTTCTCTTCATAAAGCCGTCGGGACCAATCGGTCTGGCGGGGACGCCGTAAACGTAGGGCTGGGAAGCGGGCGAGGGGTTTCTTGTTCATGTTCTGTTATGAATTTCCGGTTTGCTAACCACAGCTATTACTGCCCTCATTAGAATTTGATTTCAAATTGAACAGTCGAGCTTAACGGCGCTTTTAGACCTCGTATGTATAAGATGCCTTCAAGTTTGGTTGAGTGAGATAAAAAGATGGCAGTAAATGGGGCTATAAGAGAAGTAATCGGTGAAAGTGTTAACGCGGTCAGTCAAGACCCGGAAGCGCTTGAAACTGGATATCTTCAACTTTTGCATTTGGTGGAGCGGCTTCATCGTCAGCTTCTTGATGTTATTAAAGATGAATTGGAACGCCTAGGGCAAACGGATATCAATTCCGTTCAGGCCTTGTTGTTATACAACATTGGCGACGCCGAGCTAACACCGGGTGAGCTACGTTCTCGTGGGCACTATCTTGGCTCAAACGTATCCTACAACCTCAAGCAACTGGTTGAAAAAGGGTACATTCGGGACGAGCGCTCTAATACTGATCGCCGGTCAAAACGCGTTTCCCTAACTGAAATCGGCCTTGAAGTACGCGACGCAATTACTGGCCTGTTTCAGCGCCAGTTATCGTCTGTTGAACATGTTGGCGGTGTGAACAATCAACTGATCGAAGACACAAACAAAACCCTTCAACGCTTAGAGCGTTTCTGGGCTGATCAGGTTCGCTACCGCTTATAATTTTCGTTTCTGATAATCATTCTCAACGAAGATCAATCTTATTGCCAACGCGCCTCTTCCGGGGGGCGCGTTTCCTTTTGTTCCGTGCGTCGTTCGGTCCGTCTATTTGATAGCGCTTTGCACTAGTCATTGGTGCCCTGAGTTGATTATGTGTAACCTGATTTGAGGAAAAGCGTGGGCGCAAGGCCCCGGCGAGTGTGATGGTCGATTACAACGAAGCATTTCGAGCAGCCGTAGAAGCTGTGCGAGCAGAGGGGCGCTATCGGGTTTTCGCTGATATTGAGCGGATCCGTGGCAAGTTTCCAACCGCATTATATCATGGCGGCGCGACACCTCGTGAGATTACGGTTTGGTGCTCGAATGATTATCTCGGTATGGGGCAGCATCCGGCTGTAGTCGGCGCGATGCAAGAGGCGGCTGATCGGGTTGGCGCTGGTGCAGGCGGAACGCGCAACATTGCCGGGACAACGCATTACCATGTTCGCCTAGAGCGTGCGCTGGCTGATCTTCACGGTAAAGAAGCTGCGCTTCTATTTACATCCGGCTACGTATCAAACGAAGCTACGCTTTCTACAATTTCACGAATTTTGCCCGACTGCGTGATCCTTTCTGATGAATTGAATCATGCCTCTATGATCGAGGGTATTCGTGCTGGTCGTTCTATTAAACGAATTTGGCGTCATAATGATATGGCGCATCTCGAAGAGATGCTCGCGGAATTGCCAATCGAACGGCCGAAAGTGATCGCGTTTGAATCGGTCTATTCGATGGATGGTGATATTGCGCCACTTAAAGAAATTTGTGACCTCGCGGAACGTTACAACGCATTTACCTATCTCGACGAAGTCCATGCGGTGGGCCTTTATGGCAAGCGCGGTGGTGGTGTTGCGGAGCGGGAAAACCTTTCGCATAGGATTGACATCATCGAAGGTACGCTTGGTAAAGCCTTTGGTGTGATGGGCGGTTACATTACCGCAAACGCATCTATAATTGATGCGGTTCGTTCGTATGCGTCCGGATTTATTTTCACAACGGCGCTGTCACCAGTTTTGGTGGCAGGTGCATTGGCGAGTGTTGAGACTTTGAAAGAGTCCAATCACTTGCGTGAACAGCATCAGGAGCGTGCGGCGCATCTTAAAGCGTTGTTAGCCGAGGCTGGTTTGCCAGTTATGGAATCGGTTAGCCATATTGTGCCAATAAAAGTAGGCGATCCCGTTCAATGTAAGCGGGTGACGGACTACCTATTGGACGAACACGGCATTTATGTGCAGCCGATCAATTATCCGACCGTGCCGAAAGGGACTGAACGCCTGCGTTTGACCCCGACTCCGCTTCATGGCGACGACCTTATGGGCCGGCTAATCGAAGCGCTTGATGACGCTTGGAATGTCTTGAAATTACGGCGCGCTGCGTAATGTGACTGGCCTTAGGGCCCCGTTAGCGCATTGGCAGGTGATAAGGGACTGGTGCTTGGCCTTTCCAATCCCTATGTTCCGGAAAATGACCACGATTACTGACATATCCACTATCGACGCACCGCGCATAGATCTCGGGGTGCCCGCTGGCTCGCGCGTGATCGTCGCGATGTCGGGCGGTGTGGATTCGTCAGTGACCGCCGCTCTTTGCAAGCTTTCTGGTTATGATGTGGTGGGCGTGACGTTGCAGCTCTATGATCATGGGGTCGCGATCCAGAAAAAAGGTGCTTGCTGCGCGGGGCAGGATATCCATGATGCGCGGCGTGTGGCCGAAGCAATGGGATTTCCGCATTATGTGCTGGATTACGAAAATCGCTTTGGCGAAGCCGTCATGGAAGACTTCGCTGATACCTATTTAGCAGGCGCTACACCAATCCCTTGTGTACGGTGTAATGAGCGTGTGAAGTTCAAAGACCTTTTGGAAACAGCACGTGACCTCGGCGGTGTAGCGATGGCGACCGGGCATTACATTCGCCGCGTCGAAGGCCCGAATGGCGCGGAGATGCGTCGCGCTGTCGATGCGTCCAAAGATCAAAGCTATTTCCTGTTTTCGACCACCAAAGAGCAGCTTGATTTTCTCAGATTTCCTTTGGGCGAGATGCCGAAGGCAGAGGTCCGTAGAATTGCCTCTGAATTAGGCCTGGTCGTCGCTGATAAGCCGGATAGCCAAGACATTTGTTTCGTCCCCGAAGGCAAATATGCCTCGGTTGTTGAACGTATTCGTCCGGGCGCGGTTGAACCCGGCGAGATTATCCATGTGGACGGAACGGTAATGGCGCGTCATCAGGGTGTAATTCACTACACGGTTGGTCAGCGCCGCGGGCTTGGTGTCGCGACTGGTGACCCGCTTTATGTGGTTCGGTTGGACGCGGCGAAGCGCCAAGTCATTGTTGGGCCGCGAGAGGCGCTGATGATTTCACGTGTGCACCTCAAGGAAGTCACTTGGCTCGGCGACGGCGAGGGTGAGGCAACAGCGCGTGCTGGTGCTAATGTGGCGGTGAAAGTGCGATCAACGCGACCGCCGGCACCAGCAAAGCTTATCTGGGATGCGGAAAGCCCCACAGGGTGGGCCGTGGATCTAGTGGCCGCAGAAGAAGGTGTCGCACCGGGGCAGGCATGTGTCTTTTATTCGCCGGATGCCGCTAATGACCGTGTGCTCGGCGGGGGGTGGATCGCAGGAACGACAGCCGCAGCGCACTGATCAAGGTTGTTAATTGGACCATAAACCGAAACTCTGTTGTGTTTATTGGAAAGGTTGGCAACCAATTAGCGACGGTGAATTGACTATGATGATCTTGCAACGCACACCGGTTTCGTTCACTACCGAGGCGAGCTTTAGTTGATGCGCGGGAATATCCATGGCCAAGAACCTGTATGATTGTTTGAAATGTTCAGCCTATTGCTGTTCCTATACCCATATTCCGACCACAAAGACGGATATCAAGCGGTTGGCAAAACACTTCGAAGTAACGCCTGAGCAGGCGGAAAAGAAGTTCACGAAAAAGGGTGATAAAACTAACCCGCGTGTTATTCGCCATACCGAAGACGAGCATTTTGTGACGTCGTGCATGTTCCTCGACAAAGACACGCGCAACTGCACAATCTATGATGCGCGGCCTAAAATTTGCCGAGAATTTCCTACGCAAAAACGCTGCGGCTATTATGAATTCTTGAAATGGGAGCGCGAGGTTCAGGACGATCCATCATGGGTAGCGACGACCGACTAAATTCCGATGTCTGAGCAAGTCGATGTCATCGTCATCGGTGCCGGAGTAATTGGACTGGCTACCGCACGGGCGCTAGCGCGTGCAGGTCGCGATGTCATTGTCGTTGAGAAAAACGAGGCATTTGGCGAAGAGACATCTTCACGAAATTCGGAAGTTATCCATGCAGGTATTCAATACAAACCTGACGGAGTCCGTGCGCAGTTGGCGGTAAAAGGGCGAGATGCACTCTACGCGTTCTGTAAAAGCCACCACGTAAATCACCGACGCTGCGGAAAGTTGCTCGTTGCGATCGGTGACACAGAAGTGGCTGGGCTTGAGCCTTTGAAGAAAAAAGCTGAAAGCAATGGCGTTGATGATCTTGAGATCATTGATGGCGCTACTGCGCGCCGATTAGAGCCGGGATTGTATTGTGATGCCGCCATTCGGTCGCCATCATCAGGTATAATCGACAGTCACGGACTAATGCTCGCGCTTCTCGGTGAAATAGAAGACGCAGGCGGGGTCTTGGCGTTGTCGTCGCCGGTGGTGTCTGGTCGTGTGCTGAGTAATGGAATTGAGCTGACGGTAGGGCGCGATGACCGAATGACGTTAAAGGCCAGCTTGGTTGTTAATTGTGGTGGCCTTTGGTCCGATCAGGTGGCGCGGTCAATCATCGGTATTCCAGATGAATCAATACCCACGTTGAAATACGGCAAGGGACAGTATTTTACCTATTCCGGCGCGGCACCATTCTCGCGGTTGATTTACCCGTTGCCTTCGCCCGATAGCCAGGGGGTACATTATACCTGCGATCTCGGTGGGCAGGGAAAACTAGGCCCTGACATTACTTTTGTAGACTCTAATACGAATTACGATGTCGATGCGAGCCGCCGCGCGGCATTCGCGGCGTCAGCACGCCGATTCTGGCCAGACATAGACGAGAACAAATTGGTGCCGGGTTATGCCGGTATCAGACCCAAGCTAAAGGGACCGGGCGAGGAGGGGGATTTCATGTTCTCTGATCCGTCCCATCACGGCGTTCCGAATTATCTTGGGCTATACGGCATCGAATCACCGGGCCTTACCACCTGTCTGGCAGTGGCTGAGCGTGCGTTGTCGATCATCAAGAAAATGTAAACACCAGCAAACGTTGCTGCCCCAGTTGTGGCGTTGCGATTAAGTCAAAAATTCCTTCAGATTAAGCGCCTTCGCGGCCATTTCGGCCCTTGCGGGCGCGCACAGGTGACGCTATAGACCACGGCTCCCGGCGCGATGCGAAGGTTCGTGCTGGCCCTAATTGGGGCGGGGTAGCTCAGTTGGTGAGAGCGCAGGATTCATAACCCTGAGGTCGGTAGTTCAAATCTACCTCCCGCTACCATTTATTTAATTCACGCAGGATTGTTTCCGGAATTAGGGAAGGTTTCCCTAGTTTGGCCTAGGCGTGACGCCATTGCGGGCGATTAGATGATGTCTCTCTGATTAGACGCAGGTTGTATTCATATTGGTCTGGTCGATATAGGCTTATATGATACATGAACGGGACATTGTCTTTGTCATACACGGTGCGCCGTAGTTGAATTAAGGCAGAGCCAATCGGTACATTTAATGCTTCGGCAGTTGCGCCTTGGGCCAACACAGCACTTAACAACTGATCAGCCGCCACAGCGATAAAACCAGTACGTTCGATCTGAAAAAGTAAAGGCTCATCACTAATGTTGTTTTCATCAAGATTGCGCGCCGCGTAAGGGGCAACAAAGAGCCGCGTTAATGAAAAAGGTTCTTCCGTGCTAAATCGAAGGCGGCTGAGGTGAAAACACTCGATCTTTGCATTCAGCCGTAGAGCTTCGGTTACGTCGGAGGGTGGTACCTGCCAACCAATGGATAGATTTTTGACAATAGAGGCAATTCCACGAGTGAGCAGGTTTTCGACCGGGCCTTCAAAAAGAGGTGGATTTTTAGAGGTGTTGTGACCAATCACGACAGTGCGTGCCCCGCGACGACGGCGTACCATTCCCTCTTGCTCAAGTTGGTGTAGCGCGTTCCGAACGGTGATGCGTGAAACACTAAATTGCGCCGTCATTTCATTTTCAGACGGTAGCACTTCCCCAGCTCGAAAATTCCCATCGCGAATCTGCTGCGCTAAAAGAACATATAGTTGATAGTAGGCCGGCACACCGCCACGCTTACTGGGCGCGTTCGTTTTTGTGTTGTTGTCGTGTTTCGCTAATTGCGCGTTTGCCTTTTTCACTATTGTCTCTGGTGTTTCACGCTTTTTCTTTTGAGGGGATCCCAAGAGAATGTTGTAAGTATTGGTTTTGTCGAAACAGTTAAGCAGATATCAGTATCGAATATGATACTAATACTTAATATTGATGCTTATGTAAAACACCAAGTTAGTTTGGTTATGCTTATGTTAAACTGCTTGATTTGTTGATCCGGGAGCCAGAACAGTAATTAGAATTCGGAATTATGCACTTAACAAAGGCTCATAAGAGCCTGTAAGCATTAGCGCGATTTGCTATTTTAAGCACCCGGATCACACTTTTTGCGTCTGGCGCCGTATAGATGATGCGATAGTCACCAAACCGGAGCCGCCAAAGGCCGTCATGGCCCTTGAGTTTTTTCGCCCCGACAGGGCTGGCGTCAGTCTCCAAAATATCGATCTTGGCTGCCACGCGCTTAGCGTCCCTGCCATTTAACGCATCAAGCTGCTTAATGGCGGATGGCTTCAAGATCACCTGATAAGCCAAGGATCAAAGCCTGCGGGCTGCTTTTATATCGACCCACGTAGCGCCGTCGGGCTCGGCTAAGGCAGCCTTAGCGTCGGCAATGTCTTCGGCGTCATCCTCACCGTCCGCCGCTTCACGCGCCGCTATTGCCTCCGGAGAAACCTGCATGAATGCCCGGATGGCCTCCACCGGATCGACGCCTTCCATGGAGAGCGGGTCGCTATCGCGTCCCTTTTTTACTTCCTTTGGACTCTTGGCAGTTTCAACCGGCAAGTACGGCCGCAAACTGGCAGATATGACCTGCTTGGTAATAGTCACCTTATTGGCAACCCATGCAATCAACGCTTTTGATTTTGGCAGTTTGAAATCGGCGATGCGTTGAGGGGTGAGTTTCCGGCCATAGCTGAAACGCCACTTCTCTGCATGGAGGGTCGCCGCAGCCAGCACGAGGGTTGTTTCGTCAACGCCGTCTCTCGGCAAAAGGACAAGGCAATCATCATTTACGGCGCAAGGCTCCAACTGGACAAACGCCTCTCCGATACTTCCTGTCTGCGCGACGGTCACAAAGGGCGGCTCAATTAACTGCGAAAAATCAAGCCAGCCATAGCAGCCATTGTATCCTTCAGTCGGCGAAATAATGAGCGCGGAGCCAGGGACCATGCCGTCTCGGCTATGCAGCTCTTTCATGCCGTAGAAAATCTCAAATGCGCCGCCGACGGTCCCCTTTTTCCTTGGGAGGTCAGCCGCATTTTTAAGCCTCTGACCCTTTAACAAATCACGATAGGGATCAATGCGAAGCTCTCCACTAGCGATCGCCTCGCGTTGTTGAATGACTTCGCGGGCATAGCGCGTATAGAAAGACGCAAGGCGGCGAAGCAATACGTCAACGCCCTCGCGGACTTCATTCTCATCGGGCGCAGCAGACTCAATATATGCACCAGCCGCCCATTCATCATCACCGGACACACTGGCTAGCCCGGAAAACCCCGGCTTTTCAGTCCGATTTAGAACGGCGTCGATGGCATCTGCGCGTTGGTCCGGTTCACTATCTCTTGGAACACGGGCGCTCTTGCGAAGTACGAGTCCGTCGTGATTCAAGCGAACAAACATTGTTTTCTTCTTCGGATCGTGCGCGCGCCCTTTTTCGAGAAGCACAACGGATGTTGTTGCCGATGCAAACGGCTGAAATAACTCATCTGGTAACTGGCAGACTGCCGTTAGCTGGTTCTTCTTCAAGATGCTCTTACGCCACGCGCCCGTAGCCCTCTTAACCAGAATACTCGTCGGCAAAATTACTGCGAGCCGCCCCTTTAGCGCTAGGCCATCAAGGGCTCGATTGACGAAATCTTCGGCGGGCGTATCAGTCTTCTTGTGCGGGAACGGCGGATTCATCAAGACGACGGTCGCTTCGTCTTTTGGAAATTGCGTAGAGGTAAATGCGTCAGCCTGATGTATGCCGGTCGATCCATCACCGCGCAAAATCATGTTGGCAACACTCAGCGCCGCCGTCACCGGCTCGCTCTCAAATCCGATAAGGTGTTCGGCGACAACCCCGACAACTTCGTCGCGTTTCATTTTGTGCTGGCGAAGCATCTTATCCATTGCGGCAATCAAAAACCCGCCCGACCCACATGCAGGATCAAGTACAACGTCATCGATTCCAATATCAGTTACATCAGCCATGAATTGCGCAACGTGGCGCGGCGTAAAATACTGGCCGATGGTGTTCCCGCCGGTGTAGCGAAAAAACGTTTCGTAAAGCTGGCCAAGATAATCATGCTCGGCGGTAAGAACCGACACGTTGAGCCGCTCCAATATGGAGGCGATCCGTCTGGCGTTTTCAGCGAGCTTCACATTCGACTGATCAACGCGAATGCTATTGGCTAATGACGCCTTTCCGGCGCGAACAAACGCCTCTTTACACGCAGAATTTATGTCTTTGAGTATGCTAGCCTTGTCGCGCCGAATTTCAGTGCCTGCAATACCGGCTTGCCATAGCGCAAGCATGATTGCCGCGACAGCGGCAGGCCGTAATTCATCCTTGATGCTCGATTCGCGTAGCAGACGATTGATTTCATCCGCCCGCATAGCCAGCACTTCGGGCGCAGGTACTGAAGGTCTGATTTCCGCCGACTGACTCGGCGCTGAAATTCGGTGAATGTCTTCGCGGTTTGGAATCCAGCCAATAGGCTCTTTATCGTAAGTGACGGGAACCCAGCGCTCACCTTTACGCTTTGCGACACGCAACTCAAATTCATCATTGTCACCCGCCAGCCCAATCGCAAGAGGGTGGTGACCGTCTTTCAAAAAAACGCTAGCGTAATGGATTGCTTCTTTGAGGGCTAACTCAATATCGGCAACGTCGGCTTTGGCCTCAATGATCGCCAAAGGCGCGCGCGAAGATCGATCAACAATCAACGCCTCGGGAATCCCGTAGCCTTTGCCTGTCTTGCTTCCGCCGCGTAGCGATAGCTCAAGCTGCGGATGGCTTCTAAATTCGCTTTGAAACAAAACGTCGCCAATCGGCGGGCGGCGCCGATCCCAACCTTGCGTATCAAGGAGATCGTTTAGGAGATGCTCCGCGCGGCGTTCCGATGACCGTTTTGCGCCCGACCTGGCCACGCATTCCCTCCCTAAACCGAATCGTGATTGAAACTGCCAGACGGACTCTTATAGAGCAACCGTTTTCCTTCGGCCCCCTTAATCGCGAGCCTAGCAGCCTCAAAATCGTTAATTTTTCGCACGTTCCACCGAAAGCTGAACTCATCACAATAACGATGAAGGTGCTGCTTTGAGACGTGGTGAAAGCTGCCTACTACGCCGCGCTTCAAAAGTGCAAAGTATGACTCTGCGGTGTTCGTATGGGCGCCGCCGCGAGCATATTCGCCTTGGCCGTGATTTACGGTGAAGTGTCCCCAACGGAAGTCTTTTCCGATGCCAGAGTATGCTTTCCATTCATCCGTAAGGATCATGGAATCGTGATCAACGTTTTCTCTGATTGCTGTCTTTAAAGTCTTCGCATCAACGCGATCAATCGGTTTGGAGCGCGCGCGACCGTCACGCTCGACCAATACCATTACGGGCGCCTTTTTTGTGCCGCGTCCCTTCTTGGATTTGACGGCGCCAGAACCGCCTTTGGGTCCGCCTTTGCGAGGCTTGCCGCCGACGTAGGTTTCATCAACTTCGACGTGCCCGCTGAGAAGTCCGGCCATCGGCTCTTCTTTCATTGCCAAACGAATCCGGTGCGCCATGTGCCAAGCGGTGCGGTAGGAGCCAAGGCCGAGATCGCGCTGCAACTGACGTGCGGAAATTCCCTTCTTGCTGGAGCAAATCAGATAGAAGGCCATGATCCACTTTGAGAGAGGAATTTTCGACTTGTGCATTACCGTTCCAACGGTGACGGTGAATTGATCTCCACAGCCGCCGCATTCATAAACGCCTGCGCGGGCCTTGCCTTCCTTAATGGGGTAGATGCGGTCAACTGACCCGCAATGCGGACAAATCGGCCCCTCCGGCCAGCGGATGCTTTCCAGCATGGCACGGGCATCATCTTCGCTGAGGCGGGCTACATCTTGTAGGTTCATGGCAGACCCCTATTCCTTTGTTAAAGGATATAGGCATCAAATCTACCTTTGACAAGTGCATAATTCCGTTAGAATTTAACTGAAATGCTTACCGCACCAAATTCTTGTGCATTTTCTTGTTGGGTGAATTCTTTGGTTCGCACAACATAAGTATATGCAATCTGCGCGCGCCGAACTTGCATTGCTATTCCAACCTGAAAATCGCCAAAAAATGTATTGCTGTCTACTGATGGATCACCGTCGCGGAATAGACTGCCGTCAAGAAATATGTTTTGCGCAACTGCAGTGCCGTTTGCACCCGCGAATAAATACCAACTGAATTTCTTTTTGGGTGCGAAGAAACCACTGCCCGCTAATGACGGGCGAACGCGCGGAGGCCCGTAGTCATTCGTAAGATCGGTTCCTAATCGAAACGTAACCCCGACTCGGGCGTTTGTGTGAATGTTACCCACTGACCAGCCAAAACTAGGTGTGGCGTCTGCGCCAAAAGAAGAATCGCCGATAGAAAGTAGCGCTCTCATTTTTCGGTCATAAGAAAGAACCATCCCGAATTCGTTTTTAATCTGATTATCCCAGCCATTTGCAGGATCACCATTGATCAGTTTGTGCCAGTTGTTCTGGACGAATTCGCCTTGAGCACTGGGGCCGACCATTCCGGTTTGGAGCGTAAATTGATCGACGACATTTCGCTGTTCGACGACCACAGTGTATTCGCCATATAGCCAACCTGCATATGGGTGTTGATCAGGTAAAGGTGTTGCGGTGGTGATATCTTGGGGCGTAAAAATAGAATGCCCGATTGCAAAACCGCGCCGAATGCCAGCTTCATCATCTGCGCCAAGAATATTCTCAGCTACAAATTTTGATACGCCGTTGGGTTTCTTAAATCCTGAAATATAAGACATGCGAACGCCATTCGTATAATTGCGATCGGTGTTGGCGAAATAATCATTCTCCCAAACGAATGTCCACGTGCCGCTATTATCATAGGGCGACAGAAACTCTCTCTTAGACTCGTTGTTTTCAGCAAAAACGGAGGTCGTAACGGCGAGGTTTAAAACACACAAAAGCGAAACAAAAAGGCGGGTACGCATCATTTTTCCTAAATATACAAAGCGAATGTTTTGCGGTGATAGCTTGCACGCAGGTAAGCGCAACAGTAATCGCTGCACTATTACCAGTTTGTGAGGAAATTACGGCACAACCGCGGTATCAGCCGTAGAGAATGCTTGGCAACCATGTAGCGAGCTGTGGATATAAAGCGAGAACAGCGAGCGCCAATAGCTGTATAAATATATACGGGATTGCCCCGCGATATATTTGCGAGGTTCTGATCTCGGGTGGTGCAACCCCCCTAAGGTAAAATAACGCAAAGCCAAATGGTGGGGTTAAGAAAGACGTTTGTAGATTGATAGCCATCATGACACCTAGCCAGATCGGGTCGAGGCCAAGCGCTAAAAGAGGTGGACCAACGAGCGGAACGACCACCAGTGTGATTTCAATAAAGTCGAGGAAAAAGCCAAGTAAAAACATCACCAGCATGACAGCGATAACCGCGCCAATGACACCGCCGGGCGTAGCGGCTAGGGCCTCGCGCACTGTGTCATCACCACCCAACCCGCGGAAGACGAGCGAGAAAAGCGCCGCTCCGATTAAGATCGTGAATACCATCGTGGTTACGCGGGCGGTTTGGTCCAGGATCGGGGTTAGTGCCTGTGCTCTAAAGAGTTGAAATAAACTCGCGAAAATCCCCCATGGGGTAAGACCAAACAGAAACAGCGCTACAATGATGCCTGCCGTTTCAATGACGGGCAGATTCTCGCGACCCAATCGTAGATCAAGAAACACCGTTAGCGCTATGAGTCCAAAGATGGCGAGCGTGCACGTTAGGACGGCTGGCTTACCAGCGAGCAAAGCACCACTGGGGGCCAGGCGAGCGCCAGCAATTAAGAGTGCGCCGATTGCGCCGACGCTGGCTGCTTCGGTAGGTGTAGCAACGCCGCCAAGGATGGAACCAAGAACCGCAACAATTAATATGAGTGGCGGCGGGAGGACCTTGAGAGCATCAATGAAGACTTCGCGGCGTGTCCCCATTTCATGAGCCGGAATCGGAGGTGCTTTTTTCGGATGGGTGATTGCGACAAAGACTTGCCACAGTAGATACATTCCCACCAGCAACAGACCGGGTATGAGCGCACCAGCAAAAAGGTCGCCGACGGAAACAGTTTCCGGGGCATAAATTCCCATATCAAGTTGCGCTTTTTGGTAAGCATTGGAAATTACGTCGCCCAATAAGATTAGCACGATTGATGGTGGAATAATTTGACCAAGGGTACCAGCCGCAGCAATTGAGCCAGAGGCGAAGGCGGGGTCATATCCGCGACGCAACATTGTGGGTAGGCTGAGCAACCCCATCGTTACGACAGTCGCGCCAACTATTCCGGTCGAAGCAGCAAGAAGCGCGCCCACAATAGTCACAGATAACCCTAAACCACCGCGAAGGCTGCCAAATAGCTTGGCCATAGCCTCTAATAGCTCTTCGGCAATTTTCGCCTTTTCAAGTATGACGCCCATTAAAACGAACATCGGCACGGCGATTAGCGTAGTATTGGTGACGGAGCCAAATATGCGTGGTGGGAGCGGGCGTAAATAGCTGAGATCAAAGACGCCGAACGTTAAGCCAATCACGGCAAAAATCAGCGCTGTTCCGGCGAGGCTGAACGCGACGGGATAGCCTGCCATCAGCAATCCGCAAAGTAACACCACCATGGCGATATCCAGCCAACCGGCCGCCGCGCAGAAACAGAAACTCACATCACCGAGGACAAAATCCATTATTCTCGCCCCCGCAAAACATTCGCTGCGCGGGTTGCTATCGTAAAGCCGGCCATGATCATTAGAAGAGCAAACATGGGGATTAGGCTTTTAAGAAGGTAAATACCCTGAATGCCAGAACTCTGTGGTGAGCCTTCATTTACCGCCCAAGAATTCCCAACATATGGAGATGCAGTCCACAATAACAGAAGGCATACAGGGAATAGAAGGAAATATGTGCCGAGAAAGTCAATCAGCGCTTTTCGCTTTTCGGAGGCTTCTCCATAGAAGATGTCTACTCGCACATGGTCGTTCGTCAAAAGTGCGTACCCGCCTGCCAACAAGAAAACAGTACCATGCATGTATGTAATGGATTCTTGCATGTATATTTTGTTGATACCAAAAACATAGCGCAGCACCACAATGCCAAATTGAATTAAGGCCATGATGATCAGTAACCACATCACAGTGTGGCCGGTTTTTCGAACGAATTTTTCAATTAGAGGCGTTAATCTGCCTACGAAATCAATGACGCCGCCCATCAAGATCATCACAATCGCTAACAGGGCGAGGCAACCGAAAAAAATAAGGAGCTGTCTCACGTTTGCGGTTAGCGATAAAATAGGAACAAGATAGGCGAACAGCAATCCTGACGCCACAACCCCAAAAACGACAACTACCCATAACGCAGTTGCATGTTTTTCGGACTGTTTGAGAAGTGCCAAGGGCGCCAACAGAATAGGAAACATGATCCCTGCGACTGCCCAATTTAAAATGTCACCGATAAAATTGAGCATCTTAAAGCGAAAACACGTTGCGGCGGATATTCATATACGCTTCGTCAGAGATGCGGCTCCATGCTTGTGATTTTTCTAACGACGTTTTGTAACTCTCAAAAATGCGTTTTGCGATGTCGCTAATTTCTGCGGTTTCTTCAAGGACAATTTTGCTCTCGCGCGCCAATGCAGCCATCACATCATCGGGCATTTGTCGTAATTGCACCCCATGATCATTGACCAACTGATCAAGGGCGGTGGCGTTGTGGTGAATATATTCAGCAATCGATAGATGATTTGCGCGATGGCACGCGCCCTCAATGATCGATTTTTCTTGCAGGTTAAGCTCGTCCCAAACACCTAAATTTACACCAACTGAAAGCTGCGCACCGGGTTCGTGAAATCCAGGCCAGTAATAATACTTAGCTTCGCGGTAGAAACCGAAAGCAAGATCATTCCAAGGGCCTACCCATTCAGTCCCGTCGATGGCACCCGATTGGAGCGCTTGGTAAATCTCTCCACCAGAAAGTGAGACCGCGGCCGCGCCAACCCGTTGAAGTACATCACCGCCAAGGCCGGGCATTCTGATTTTCATGCCTCTAAGGTCCTCGATCGAATTGATTTCGCGCTTATACCAACCGGCCATTTGGTGACCGGTGTTCCCGGCGGCAAATGGCTTAATATTGAATGGCGCGGCCAACTCGTCCCAAAGTTCTTGGCCGCCGCCAAATTCCGTCCAGGCCATAATTTCGTTCGCAGTCATGCCGAATGGAACTGCAGTAAAGAATGCAAAGGCCGGGGATTTGCCGACCCAGTAATATTCGGCTCCATGGTATAGATCGGCGGCACCATTGGATACTGCGTCGAAGCTCTCGAACGCACCGACCAGTTCACCGGCGGAAAATATTCGCACGGTCAAAGCGCCGCCGGACATTTCTGTAATGAATTGGGCTGTGCGCTCTGCCATTGTGCCTAAACCGGGGAAGTCTTTTGGCCAGGTCGTCACCATTTTTAACTCGCGCGACCGGATTGAGCCGGGAATAGCGGCACCACTTGACGGCACGCCGCATTCACACCCGGCAACCAATCCAGCGCTTCCTAATGCGCCAGCCGTGAGTAGCTGTCTTCGTTTTATCATCAGTCGCGGCATCCCCTCCGGCGTGGCGTTATTTTCGCCACTAGTCTTTTTTAGTTTGATGTTTCTTCAGCGCGTTCGCGCATTTTTTCTGTGCGCCAGCGCTCGTAATCGGCTTCTTTTTCCGCGCGGCTTTTGCTTGCACCAATCGCGTCGTCAATCGCCATAGACGAGCCGTTTCCGTTATAGCCCGTAGTTGAGCAAGTGTTTTCAGTGTTGTAGCAGCGCTGAATACATGCTGATCGCGCGGGGCCATCGTTCAAGCCTGTGCAGTCGGCTTGGCATTGGTTTTGTTGGCCTGTGCAGCGATTTTCTGCATATCCAAATGGCGCACTCGTGCATGCACTTAGGAATATGGCGAAAATGCCGAAAGGAATGCTGTTTTTTGGGTCCATCGAGCGGCCTCTCAATCAAGCGAAGCTGCGCAGTTGCAGCGGAGCGTAACCGTACTAGACGCCGCACCCGCCGCAAAGGCCCCAGCAAGTTCCAAATCCAAGAAATAGAGAGATTACCGCGCGCTCGTGCGGTCCATGCGCGTCCAGCCCGTCGCGGTCAGCATTTCAAGTGGCTGGAAGTCCTTTTTGTAGTCCATTTTTGGTGAGCCGTTGACCCAATATCCAAGATAAACATAGGGCAACGCTAGTTCACGCGCTAAGGCAACATGGTCCATAACCATGAACTTGCCCAATCCACGTGCACTCTCGTCAGGCTCGTAAAAGCTATAGACCATGGACAAGCCGTCGGTCAGACGATCGCTAAGGGCAGCCCCAACCAAGCGTTCTTCACCGGTTTCTTTATCGAGCAACCGATACTCTATGATCATTGTATCGACTGTTGTCTCTTCGACCATCGACGCATAGTCGAGCACAGTCATTTCTGCCATGCCGCCGTCGCTGTGACGCGTATCAAGATATCCGCGTAGCATGGAAAATTGTTCGCTCGTCGCGCGAGGGGCGCGGATACTGCGGATGAGGTCCGCATTTTTTGAAAGAGTTCTACGGCGAGATTTTGAAAGCTCGAAATCATCCGCGACAACCCGAACGGGCACGCAAGCGTTACAGCTTTCGCACGCGGGCAAATAAATCAGGTTCTGTGACCGTCTAAATCCGCGCCGTGTCAGCAATGCATTTGTGGATGGAGCGCCTTCTCCTGATAGGTAGGAGAAAATTTTCCGTTCTTTGTGGCCCTTTAGATAAGGGCAGGGTGCCGGCGCGGTGATATAAAACTCACCACCGTCAATTCCGAACCGTCGCGCGAAATCTTCATTACTCATGACATCCAACTTAAGGGATAAACCTTAGCGGTCGATTAGCGTATTCGCAATGAATCGGTTCTTTCTAGGTGTCAATTCAACCCATAATAGAATGGCGCAACCGCTGTGTAGACAATCCAGAGTAAAATAATGAGGGGTCCACCAACGACGAGGAAGTCCTTGAATTTGTAATGGCCCGGCGTCATGACCAACAAATTTGTTTGATACGCAATCGGCGTCGCGAACGAGCAGTTTGAACCAAATATTACGGTTAACACCAAAATATGCTCGTTCATCCCTAATTGTTGGGCGGCCGCAACAGCAACCGGAGTAAAGAGGACCGCAGTCGCATTGTTTGATAAAACATTTGTGAGCGCTGCGCACATGATGAAAAACGCGGAAATCAGCACCGTTGGCCCAAATGACCCGGCGCTCATCGCAAGCGCTTCACCGATAAATGCCGCGCCGCCAGTTCGTTCAAGCGCAACACCCATTGCGAGCGAAGCACCAATCAACAAATAAATACGCCGATCGATGGCGCGTGCGGCCTGTCGGACGTTCAAACAGCCAGCTGCGACCATGGCTGTCGCCCCGGCAATCGCAGAAACCGCAATGGGGGCTAGGCCACTCGCGGTAAAGGCAATGACAGCCGCAAAAATGAGCGCGGCGACACGAGCGTTTCTTTGATCGGGCAAACCTTGCATCGACCATTCCAGCAGTAGAATGTCGCGATCTGCGCGCAGCGCACGAATGTCTTTGATGTCGCCAAGAATGAGGAGAACGTCCCCGGCCTCCAATCGAATGGTGTTCATTTGCGTTCGGATCATACGGCTGCGCCGCTCAATTCCGAGTATCACGCAATTGGTTTGTGCATGAAAACTGATTTGGGCCACTGAACGGCCGATTAGTCGCGAGCCGGGGGCAACAATGGCCTCAACCATCGTGAGTTGCGTAGAGCGCTGAACGGAACCGTCTTCTTCATCGGCGATTGATGTTTCGGCCATCAGCCCTTCAAGCATTTCCGGGTTTGATTTTAACAAAGCAGTGAGGGCAGACCGTGTGGCGGCAACAATCACAACATCACCAGACCGGAACGTGAAGTCTTCGAACGGCGGTAAGATCGCGCGTTCGCGCCGTTGGATCATACGCACAGTAATGTCTGGCAGGTCCACAAAAAGCCCGGCAACGGGGCCAATACCGATCAGCGGGTGGCCGCGATTGATTTCAATTTGAGCGATGAAATGCTTGCCTTCGCGTTCGCTTGCTCCCGTTTGATTGGGGTTCTCGCGCGCAGGCAACAGCCAACGTCCGGCCGTCAACATATATAAAATGCCTGCGCCAGCCAGAATAAGCCCCATCGGGGTTAGCTCGAAAAAGCCAATTTCTCCGCCGGTTGTTGCGCGATAGGATTGCGCTGCCAGCAAGTTTGTGGATGAACCGATCAGCGTCGTCATGCCGCCAAGAATGGAGAGGTATGACAACGGCATCATGAAACGAGAGACGCGAATTTTACTCTGTTGCGCGATCGCTGCCATGATCGGAATGAACATCACCACCACAGGTGTATTATTCAAGAAGGCGCTAACCACCATGATGAAGAGGAAAACGAGACCGGTTACAAGAACAGGGCGCTTGTCAAAGGCACGCAACAAATATTCCGTGGGGTGTTCAAGCGCTCCCGCCTGAAACATCCCTTGACCGATGATCAGCAAACCTAAAATGGCGAATAGAGCAGGGCTTGCAAAACCGGCCAGCAATGTCTCGGTCGAGAGGATGTTCGCCCCTCGGGATTCCATCGGCGCAATTAGGAATAGAATTAATAGTCCAACGATCGCGCCAGCAGAAATCAATTCAAGCGGAAAGCGATCGAGTGTGTATAACACAATCGTAACGGCGATAATCGCCATAGTGGCCCACATCTGCCATGGGGCTGAAAGGAAAATTTCCATCATATTAGAGTGTCGTGCCCCGGCACGTTTGTGAAGAGTGCTGCCCCAGAGAGTATCGTCATGTGTTTGTATTTTCGCGTTTTGATGCTAACGCCACAAGTCCTAATTGCTTGGTTTTGGCGTGACGGTGCCAAAGCGGGCGGAAAGACTAGTATATGACCGACAAATACAGGCCGCTGAAAGACGCATTCGGACGTTTCGCAACCGGAATTGCTGTGGCTACATGTCAAAATGACGATGGCCGGATGACGGCGATTACTGTAAATTCCTTTACGTCCGTTTCGCTCGAACCCCCATTAGTTTTGTGGTGTCTCGATAATCGAGCATCGACCTATAGCGCGTTTATGTCTTCTGACAGCTATGGTGTGAGTATTTTGAGAGCCGACCAGCGTACCGAATCTGATCGCTTTGCCCATTTTGCAGGACCGGATATAACTGAAGAAGAGATTGAGCGTTGGGATACTGGCGCACCGATATTAAAAGAACGTCTCGCCGGATTTGATTGCAAACTCGTGGCTCGGCATGATGCTGGTGATCACGTGATTTTAATCGGCGAAGTTGTTAAATTTGATAGTGTGGTGGGTGAACCACTCGTTTATTTTTCAAGCAATTATATTCCGGATTCTGAATGATGACACAAAAAGTTGCATTTTTAGGCTTGGGCGTAATGGGGTATCCGATGGCGGGGCATTTAGCCCGGTGCGGATATGATGTGACGGTATACAACCGCACTAACACCAAAAGCGAAGCATGGGCGAAAGAACACATAGGTAGGGCCGTTGCCTCTCCCGCTGACGCGGTGGTTGGCGCGGATTTAGTGTTTGCATGTTTGGGCGATGACAATGACGTAAGAGAAGTCATTGGTCAGGCACAGGACCAGCTAAAACCCGGCGCTATCATGGTTGACCATACAACTGCGTCCCCAACGTTAGCGCGTGAGCTTCACGAACAATTGCGCGCTCAAGATATAGGGTTTGTTGACGCGCCGGTATCTGGCGGTCAAGCGGGTGCCGAAAACGGCAAGCTTTCCGTCATGTGCGGTGGCGCGGAAGAGCATGTTGAAGCCGCGCGTCTAGCGATTGAGTCTTTTGCTGCACGTATTGTGCACATTGGACCAGCGGGCCACGGTCAGCTTTGTAAAGCGGTCAATCAGATTTGTATCGCAGGTTTGGTGCAAGGGCTTTCTGAAGGCGTCCATTTTGCTGAGCAAACAGGCATTGATATCAACAAAGTGCTGGAAGCAATCTCTGGTGGCGCAGCACAAAGTTGGCAAATGGAAAACCGTGCAAAAACTATGGCCGCTGATGAATTTGAGTTCGGCTTTGCGGTTGATTGGATGCGTAAGGATTTACGAATTGCCCTTAATGAAGGTCGCAAAAGCGACGCGCGATTGCCCGTGACTGCTCTGGTTGATCAGTTCTATGCTGACGTTCAGGCAATGGGCGGTGGGCGTTGGGATACGTCCAGCCTTGTTCGCCGTTTAAAAGCACGCGACTAAAATCGAGCTGATTCGCTAATTTAATCGTTAATAATTTCTTGCAAGCCTTTGTTACAGCGGCTCATTTTTCTTGACCCGTATTCATGCTATTTAAATGTAGTTGCGTGAGTTTGCCGACAAAATTCGGCAGGCCGATTGAGGGTCTGTCGCTTGAGCACACACGGTAAAAAGGCTTTTCAATATGTATAAGAATGTCGCGACGGGCGTGATGTCTTTTGGCGCAGCACTGTTGTTAACATCAACTTCCGCTATGGCATCTGCATTCGCGTTGAATACGCAAAGCGCAGAAGCGCTTGGTGCTGCCACGGCGGGCGCGAGCGCAACACAAGCGACGCCGGGGAACGCTTATTTCAATCCCGCAGCAATCGTTGGTGTTGACGGGGCAGAAAGCTCGTTCAGCGTAATCGGTGTGTTCAATGATACTTCGTATGAGAATGCTGAGGGCCTTCTATTCGGCACCGTTCCTGTCGCAGGCGATACGAGTGGCGAGGCGGTTATTGGTGACGGCGTTTTTCCGACTGGTGCGTTTTCGACAAAGTTGAGTGATCGTGTATTCGCGGGCGTCGCTATCTATGCGCCATTTGGTTTTAATACGTCGTATGATGATACGTCCGTCATGCGTTATCATGGGACCTTTTCGCAAGTTGTTTCTGGCTCGATCTCGCCAATCCTCGGTATTCAAATTGCTGAAGGGTGGTCATTGGCTGGTGGCCCGCGTCTCCAATATCTTAACATGGACATTGAGGGCGCAACCGACGCGGCAGGGGCTGCGGCTGCACTTTTGATGGATGGATCAGTTCCGGGAACGGATGATTCATTCTTTGATATTTCTGCGGACGATTGGGGTTTTGGCTATAGCTTTGGCCTTCAGGGAACATTGTTTAACGGCATTCAATTCGGGGTGAGTTTTACATCTAAAATCGAGCACGATTTAAATGGTGATGTTGATTTCGATATTAGTCAGTCTACGGCGGCACAAAACTTGGCGCTAGCCGCCGGGCTATTTCAAGATGGGCCGATTTCCATCGGACTTACGACGCCAGCGAATATTCAAATCGGTGCGGTGGTGCCGGTGTCAAATCGGGCTCGTGTACTTGCGTCCGCCGTTCAAACGCGCTGGTCGAGCTTCGATCAGTTGATGACTGATTTTGAAAGCCCACTTCAACCGGATGAAATCATCACCCAAAACTGGAAAAATTCCTGGTCTGGTGCGTTGGGATTAGAATCCGATTTGACGGGTCGAGATACAGTGCGTTTCGGTGCGATGTATGAGGATGATCCGGCGAACCCCGCATTCTCCTCGCCCCGGGTGCCGGGCGCAAAGCGCGTATGGCTAGCGGCAGGGTATTCCCGCGACCTGTCCGAACGCGCTAAGTTGAATTTGGCATTGTCCTACGTGTTGAGTGACGAATTGCCGATTGATCAATCTGGTGCCTATCCGGAAAACCTTTTTCGCGGCTCCACACAAGCAGATGTAAATATCAACGCGCTCCTTATTGGTGTTGGTATTGATTGGCGCTTTTAAACTCTGAACAATCCTAACCGCTAGCTGCGCGAAACCGTTGCCGCTAGCGGCGCGCTGTGCGAATTTCCAGCAAAGTCACAATGCTGGAGTGAAGCCATGGCCGTATTACAAACCGAAACACCCTCTTGGAAAACTGATGATCTTGTCCTGTTTGAGGACGAAATCGCCAAATTCTTTACGCGTGAACTCGCGCCCCATGTAGAGGATTGGCGCGACAAAGGCTGCGTGGATCGTTGGGCATGGAACAAGGCCGGCGAAGCTGGATTGCTGTGTATGTCCATGCCCGAGGAGTATGGTGGCGCAGGTGGTCATTTTGGCCACGAACAGGTTTTTATTGAACAGCAATGTATGGCCGGTGTCGAAGGGTTTGGTGCGGCGCTTCATAATTGTATCGTCGCTCCGTACATCCTGCATTATGGAACAGAGGAACAAAAAAAGCGTTGGTTGCCGCGTATGGCATCGGGCGAGTTGGTCGGTGCGATCGCCATGAGCGAGCCCGGCACAGGCTCGGACCTTCAAGCGGTACGAACAACGGCGCTGAAAGAAGGCAATCAATATGTTTTGAATGGTCAAAAAACGTTCATTACAAATGGTCAGACTGCGAACATTATTATTGTGGTTTGCAAAACAGACCCCAAAGAAGGCGCAAAAGGCGTCTCGTTGATGATTGTCGAGACAGATGAGGTTGACGGATTTGAACGCGGTCGCAATTTGAAAAAACTCGGCAACAAAGCCCAAGACACATCCGAGCTATTCTTTACCGATGTAAAAGTTCCAACCGAGAACCTTCTTGGCACAGAAGAGGGGCAGGGCTTTATTCAGCTCATGCAACAGCTTCCCCAAGAGCGCCACCAAATCGCAGTGCAGGGAATGGCCGGAATTGAACGTGCGCTTCAGTTGACAATCGAATATACAAAAGAACGTCAAGCCTTTGGTCGACCGGTAATGTCTTTCCAGAATACCCAATTCAAACTGGCGGAGTGTAAAGCACGGGCGACGATGGCGCGGGTGTTTGTTGATTATTGCACGGGCCAGTTGATCGAAGGCAAGCTCGATGCGGTTACTGCGTCGATGTCAAAAATGCTGATCTCTGACCTTGAGAACGAAATCATCGACGAATGTCTCCAGCTGTTCGGTGGCTATGGTTATATGGATGAATACCCGATCAGCCGTATGTATGCCGATGCACGGGTTCAGCGGATTTATGGCGGCACCAACGAAATCATGAAGTTGCTGATCGCGCGGTCGCTCTAGGGCGCTTGTCGGAACCTATTGAATCGGCGCAAGGCTGAACCATGGACACGGTTCAGCTTTTCAGTGCGCTTACAACAATCGGCCTGTTTGTGTTCGCCATTTCTGGCGCACTTACGGCCCTGCGCAACGACATGGATATTTTCGGCGTGGCGATGATTGCGTTCGTCACGGGCGTCGGTGGCGGCACGATCCGCGATGTCATGCTCGGGTCGTTCCCGGTGTGGTGGATCGCCAGCCCCTCTGCCGTGTTCATTTGTCTAGCGGGTGCGGCGGTCGCCATTTTGGCGCAACCCCTGATCGATTCGCGGTTAAAGGCACTGATCTGGGCCGATGCCGCTGGTTTGGCTGTGTTCTCTGTCCTTGGGGCACAGGCGGCTTTGGCTGTCGATGCGCCGGCGGTGATTGCGATTTTCATGGGCGCTGTGACGGCCACGTTTGGCGGTGTCGTTCGTGATGTGTTGTTGAATGAACCACCCCTGATCCTGAAGCAGGATATTTATGCGACAGCCGCGCTTATTGGGGCGGCGGTCTATGTCGGGCTGTTGGCGCTGGGCGTGGGGACAAATTTTGCGGTGGTCACGGCGTCAATCGCGACCTTTGCCATTCGGGGTGCGGCCATAATCTTTGATATTCCGTCGCCAAAATACGCACGACCGCGAAAATCAGAACAATAGGCAGTCATTCTGGCCTTGCACGACCCGGGATTTTTGCTATCTAAGGCGGCTCTTGGATAACGCGGGTATAGCACAATGGTAGTGCAGCAGCCTTCCAAGCTGAATATGCGGGTTCGATTCCCGCTACCCGCTCCAGAACACTATTCTATAGCGTTCGACAATGACCGGTAAAGACCGGAATAATCTAATAATATCAACGCATTTGCCGTTCGATTCAGTTCGGGAGAGAGCGATAGAGACCGGTGGCAACCCGACCCTCAACGGCGCACGATACACAAATGGCAAATGTCGTTCACAACCAACTGTCGATTGCAAAAATTCGAGCGCTCAATCGCATTCAGTTAACAACGGATGGTCATGCGGCCTATTTATAAGCTGTCGAAGGGGCGTTCGACGGCGATGTTGATTATGCGACGCTGGTTAAGCTGTACGGCGAGCCAAAAGATGCAAGTCAGGAACGCCGTTACAGCCTCGGCGAATGCTGCGGTATCTGTATGGACGTTTTTGAAGGCGAGCCTGATAAGAAGACCTTAACTTCATAAGATTGAGTAGTATCTCAGTTTGAATTTTGGCGAGCTGGCTTCTGTCAAAACTTACCCTCGGCCGCCAAACGTCGATAGGCAAATACTCGCCAAAGACGGACATTCGTCATTTTCTTAAAAATTGACGCAACTTTTGGATAATTAGGCATGACCCAAAGGAACCAACTCACTAAAGGCCTCAAGCAAAGAGTGATGTGCGTTGAAAATAAAAACGGCGACATCGACGGCATGGCCGCGCGAATTGGATGGGTGACATTCTCAAAAACGGGCAAGTCTGTGTACTACAGGGGGCGGACGCTCGCCAAAGCCAATGGTGTTGCCGGTAATTTCATGGATGTTGATAGCCGTGAAGAGTACTGGATTTCGGGCGTCAAGAAACGCGGTTCCAATGTCCATTGGGCGGAGAGCGTCGAGGTTTTGATAGATGACGATGCCCATGAAGAATACAAAAGGCTTAAGTCCGCTTAGGGCCAATAGGTGACGTTTCTTTCGGCGGCGCAGTTGGCTAGCTTCAGCCCAAACGCAGACATACCAAATTCAAACTGAGACACTGCCGCAGATTGGCCGCCCTTGACTCTTTAAATTGATTTGGAACAAAATAAGAACATTATGTCACCGCATGTCTGCATAAATGGCGCTAAGTTAAGTGCGTTTGAGAGTATTACGCCCAAAAAACATGGGGTTGTGAGTATTGGCTCCAATCTCTCGTTGGCTTGCGGGCGCGTCCATGAGGCGATGGGCGATGCGGCGGACATGTTCGCAGTGGCTCTCGCGGCCCATGCCAAGGGCCCTGTAGTCTGGATCGGCCGGTCTGTCGATGTGGGTTCCTTGGCACCCACTGGCTTTCAGGAGTTTTTCGACCCAACGCGCGTTGTTACGGTGACTTGCGTCTCGCGCCAGGAAACGCTTTGGGCGACGGAACAAGCCCTCCGCTTGCCGGGTACCGCCTGCGTCGTCGCCGAGCTTGGGGACGGGCCTGACCTTCAAACAAGCAGGCGGTTGCAAATCGCAGCGGAAGAAGGCGGTGCCCTTGGCGTCATTTTGATTTCAGGGCGCGCCCAGACCTCCGCCGCGCAAACGCGATGGCAATGTGATCCGATTACGGATGAAGACGCCTTCTGGGGTTGGCGTCTTGTCAAAAACAAAAACGGGAAGGTGGGTTTCTGGCGCGTCGGGTGGGCGCCGGATGACGGGAGAAACGATCATGCGCAGGGTTTTGTCCTTGTGGCTGCCGCAGCTGCCGCTTGACCGGCGCGTGCGCATCGGTGACCTGCGCACAGAAGGGCCGTTCGCGATTATCGCAGAGATGAAGAACGCCTGGCGGCTAACGCACGTCAACAGACCTGCTCGCCGCGCCGGCATAGCGGAGGGGCTTTCGCTGCCGGACGCTCGCGCCATCTGTCCTGACTTGTTTGTCGAACCCGCTGACGAAATCCGTGATGCTGCACTCCTTCGGGCGCTTTGGCGGTGGGCGGATTGTTTATCTCCACGCGTTTCGATTGATCCGCCGGACGGATTGCTGCTCGACATCTCCGGCTGCGCCCATCTCTTTGGCGGCGAAGGGGCTATGGGGCGGCATACGCGCCAGCGACTTGGCGATATGCAGATTCACACACGGATCGGCATTGCAGACACCAAAGGCGCGGCCCGGGCGCTCTCGCGATTTGGCAAAACGGGGGTGGCCATCGCGGCACCTGGTAAAACCAATGAAGCCCTCAAAGACCTGCCTATCGCAGCACTTGATGCTGAAGGCGATATTGCAAGTGAACTCGCGCGCACCGGTCTGAAAACCATCGGGCAACTCTATTCTGTGAAATCGAGCGAACTGGCGCGGCGATTTGGGCTCGATTTGACCCGCGCGCTCGGTTGCACGCTTGGACAGGAACCCGACCCGTTAACGCCGGCGGCGGCTGATCCTATTTACGCTGCGCGCATGACGCTACCGGAACCGATTGGATTAAAATCCCAAATTGAAGACGTGTTAAAGCGTCTCGCCGCTTCAGTTTGCGGCCGGTTGGAAGCAGAACAAAAAGGCGCCCGGCGCTATCTCTTGACGGTGCGGTGCGTTGACACCGGCGATCATGTCTTGTCCGTCGGCTTCGCCCGGCCTTGCGCTGAGCCCGCATCGGTCTTGCAACAGTTTTCCCATTCGCTTGATCAGTTGAAGATCGAATTTGGTGCCGACTGGTTTCGCCTTGTCGCCGAGCATGTGGAACCGATTCATCCGAAACAGTCGACGCTTGGAAAAGAAGCGCAAGAGGAAGATAACACTGCAAGGATTATTTCAATGCTCGGCAACCGCCTTGGCTTCGATCATGTACGCAAATTCCAGCCATGCGATGCGCATTTGCCGGAACGCGAATTTGAAAGCATGGAGGCGGTCGACAAGGAGTTCGATCCCGTTTGGAAGCAGGCACCGCGCAAGCGTCCGCTCAGACTCTATAAAACGCCGGAGCGATTACGCGCATTGGAGCCCGGCCGCCCACCCAAACAGTTTGAGTGGCGGCGAAAGTCCTACGCGACGAAATCGGCAAAGGGTCCCGAACGCCTGACGGCGGAATGGTGGCGCGAGGGGGATATGAAGACGCGGGACTATTGGGCGGTGCAAACTGCGAATGGTGCGCGCCTCTGGCTTCTTACCTATCCCGGTGAGGCCGAACCCAACTGGTATGTGGCGGGGAAGTTCCCATGAGCTATGCGGAGCTTTTCGTCACCAGCAATTTTACGTTTTTAACCGGTGCTTCCCATGCTGAAGAACTGGTTGCGCGCGCAGCAGAACTGGACTTAAGCGCCATCGCTATCACCGACAAAAACACCTTGAGCGGTATCGTTCGTGGGCATGGCGCGGCGAAGGAACTTGGCGTTCGTTATATTGTGGGCGTGCGCCTTGTCTTGACGGATGGCGCGGAGATTCTTGCCTACCCGAAAAACCGAAATGCATTCGGCCGCTTGTCGCGTCTTTTAACTCTCGGGAAATGCCGAACCGTAAAGGGTGAATGTGAACTTGAACTCGCCGATCTTTTGGAGTGGGGCGAGGGATCGATCCTGATTGCGCTTAAAGCACCGGATTTTAGCAGCATTGTGACAGCACTCACCGCGGCCTTTTCAGAAAACGTGTTTGTCGGTCTCGTCCCCCGATATGACGGCGAAGACGAAGCCCGATTCGCAGCGCGCGCTATGCAGGCCGAACAGTTCGGCGTCTGTATCGTCGCGCTGGGTGATGTCCTGATGCATGAGAGCGCCCGCATTCGCCTCGCCGACATTCTTTCCTGCATTCGCGAAAAAACCACCATCGATAAATTGGGACGTCTTGCGCAGCCCAACGCCGAGCGTCGTCTCAAATCCGAATTTGAAATGCGGCGTCTGTTTAACCCGTATCCAAACGCCATCGCGAATACCGCCGCCATTGCGGAACAATGCAAATTTTCACTTGATGAACTGCAATATGAGTATCCGGACGAAGTGACTGATGGCGTTGAGCCGAACGCCCGGCTGCGCAATCTCACAGAAGAAGGTCTCGAACGGCGCTATCCTGATGGAACGCCGCTCAAAGTCCGGGCGATGGTGGAAAAAGAACTGAAACTCATCGCCGAGCTTGACTATGCGCGCTATTTTTTAACAGTCCACGACGTTGTCGCCTTCGCCCGCTCAAAAAATATTTTCTGTCAGGGGCGGGGGTCGGCGGCGAACTCCGTCGTTTGTTACGCCCTTGGCGTCACGGAAGCCTCGCCCGAAACCATCACCATGGTATTCGAACGGTTTATTTCCGAAGCGCGCAATGAACCGCCGGATATTGATGTCGATTTCGAGCATGAACGGCGTGAAGAAGTCATCCAACACATCTATGAAAAATATGGTCGTGAACGCGCTGGCATCTGTTCAACTGTCAGTCACTTCCGGTCGCGGCGCGCCATCCGCGAAGTCGGAAAAGCGATGGGATTATCGGTTGACGCCGTCGCCGCCCTTTCAAGTCAGGTTTGGGGTATTTCAAATGTGGGAATTGGTGATGAACGCGCCAAGGCGGCGGGCCTCGATATAAAAGACCGCCGGTTACGCCAGACCCTCGAGCTCACCAAGGAGATCATCGGCTTCCCCCGGCATTTGTCGCAACATGTCGGCGGCTTCGTCATCACCTGCGGACGCCTGGACGAACTTTGTCCAATTGAAAATGCGGCCATGGAGGACCGCACGGTTATTGAATGGGACAAGGACGATATTGATGCTCTCGGCATACTGAAAGTCGATCTCCTCGGCCTCGGCATGCTGACTTGCATCCGCAAGAGCTTTGATCTTTTGAAAACCTGGAAAGGAGAGCGTTATACGCTGGCGACATTGCCTCAGGAAGACGCGCGCGTTTACGATATGCTCTGCGAGGCTGACACCATCGGCGTCTTTCAGGTTGAGTCCCGCGCCCAGATGAATTTTTTGCCGCGCATGCGGCCACGCACCTTTCAAGATTTAATCGCAGAAGTGGCGATCATCCGGCCGGGGCCTATTCAGGGCGACATGGTGCATCCCTATATTCGCCGCCGCCGCGGAGAAGAGCCTGTAGTGTTTCCATCGGAGGAGCTGAGAGAAGTTTTAGAACGCACTTACGGTGTACCGCTTTTTCAAGAGCAGGCGATGCAGATCGCCATTGTTGCTGCCGGTTTCACGCCGACCGAAGCAGATGCATTGCGACGTGCGCTTAATGGGTTTCGGCGGCAGGGTGCTGTTGAAGATTTCAAAACCCGATTTATCGAGGGTTGTCTAGCGCGCGGGTACGAACAGACCTTTGCGGAAAACTGCTTCAAACAGCTTGAAGGTTTTTCAAGTTACGGGTTTCCAGAAAGTCATGCGGCGAGTTTTGCGCTTCTTGTTTACGCATCCGCCTGGATCAAGTGCCATCATCCTGAAGTTTTTTGTTGTGCACTTTTGAATTCGCAACCCATGGGGTTTTACGCGCCGGCGCAAATCGTTCGCGATGCGCGGCAGCATGGCGTCAAGGTCTATCCAGTCTGCATTGAGCGCAGCTATTGGGATAGCGTCCTTGAGATCGACGGTGATGGATCGCTCGCAGTTCGGCTTGGGTTCAGGCAGATCAAAGGGTTCAATGAAGAAGACGGGCATTGGCTTGCGGCCGCACGCGGTAATGGCTATCGCTCCATTGATGCTGTATGGCGGCGCGCGGGATTGGGACGCCGCGCCCTGGCAAAGCTCGCCGGTGCCGACGCTTTTGCCGAATATGGCGTTTCCCGCCGGGAAGGACTGTGGACAGTCAAAGGTCTCGGCGGCGACAAGCCTCTGCCGCTGTTCGAACAGGACGGCGAGGGGCTGCCGGCGGTTGAAACCAAACTGCCTGTTATGAGCCGCAAGGAAGAAGTTTTTGAAGATTATGTCGCGACGCGATTGACGCTCCGCGAGCATCCAGTAGCGCTTTTGCGGCAGGATATGCGCGCATTCAAAAGCGCTGATAAATTGCGTGAAACGCCCGACGGCGAATGGGTCAATGTCGCCGGGCTCGTCATTACGCGTCAACGGCCAGGGACGGCGAGTGGCGTTATCTTCATTACGCTCGAAGACGAAACGGCAGTTTCCAATATTGTTGTTTGGCCAAAAGTCTTTGAAAAATTCCGCAAGGAAGTAATGGCGGGCAGGTTGTTGCGCATTAGCGGCAGGCTGCAACGAGAAGGCATTGTCACTCATGTGATCGCAACGAGGATTGATGATTACTCATATTTGCTCGACACGCTGGGTGATCACATCGATCCGACCTACGACAATGCCGACGAAGCAAAACGTCCAAACCCGGAACATCGTACAGGGCCGCAGAGCCGCCCCCGAACGCCGCTGTCGGAAACGATTACGGTTGAGTTGCAACGCGCCAGTCACGCCCGCTACGGTGCCGGCGCGCGCCATCCGCGCGAGCAGGCCAAGAAGCTGTTTTATAGCCGCGATTTTCATTGACATTTTGTCCCTGAAATTGTGATCCTTCGGCTCTCGCTACCCGCTCCAATTCTCCCTTTCATTCAGGCGATAACATGAAACGCGGATTCTGGTTTTCGATTGGGCTATTGGCACTCGCGGCTGCTGTCGTTGGTGTGGTGTTGCCGCTATTGCCGACGACGCCGTTTTTGCTCGTCGCGGCGTTTGCATTTGCGCGGTCATCGCCGCGTATGCACAAATGGTTGGTTGAACACGCAGTATTTGGGCCGTTCATCAATGACTGGCGCGATCACGGGGCAATTAGCGTGGGTGCGAAAATATGGGCCGTTGTTTCGATGGTGGCGGTATTTGGTATTTCGATTTTGCTAGGTGCACCGATAATTGCCTTATCGGTGCAAGTAATTGTTCTTTCGGTTGTTGCGCTGTTTATCTTGTCGCGGCCATCTGGCCCAGCGGGTTAGTCTTTGGTTGCGCTTACAATCCATGCGGCACCACCAAGATCGACCGTACCCTGATCATTGATTTTGGATGCTAGAACCTCTCTGACAATGCCATCCACGATTGCCGGGTCCGCCTCTAGCAATTCGGCGAGCTTGCGCGCCGGGCCGTTTCGAGAAACGAATTCAGCCGCTTTTTCGACATTATCACCGGGGATCGCCAGCTGGTCGCGCCATGGTGTGATTTCTATGTTGTGCCAGCCAGCCTCGGTCAGAATGTTTTTAACGCGGTCTTTGTCAGCAAAGGCGAACGGGCCGGGGGCGTTGGGGTCCGTCGGGGGTGGCATTTTTTGAAGTTTCGCAATAATCGCAGCGACCGGCCCGGCAAGCCATTCATTTTCACTAAGTGATTGCCAGCAAGCGAAGCTCAATCGGCCTTTTGGTTTGGTCGCCGCGCTGATGTTTCGAAATGCGCTGGTCGGATCGTCAAAGAACATAACGCCAAAACGCGATGCGATTGCGTCAGCGGGGTTTTCTGGTAGCCAGCTTGAAGCATCTGTGGTCACGAAGTGTGTTTGCTGTTGGCTTTCCGCCCTTGATTTTGCAAGGTCGATGAGGGGGTGCGAGATGTCAACACCGATGACAGAACCTGTGGCACCAACACGCTCCGCCAGATCAAGGCTGAGGTCACCCGCACCACAACCAATATCAATGACGGTTTCCCCGCTGCTTAATTCTAGTCGATCAATGACCAGTTTTTTGAACGGTGCAAGTAACGTGTCGAGTTCTTGATTATCGGCAACCCAACGATTGCCGCCGTCATTGTTCCAATAGTCACTTTGTTCTGTGTTCGACATTTAACTCTCTTTTGGTTGGGGGATCTATCAATCAACGATATTGTGTCGTCATCAGCGCAAATCAAAGGCGTGAATGTAAATTATATCCGGGCCGATAACGTAGCGTCATCGTAGTAATATAGACATTATCTAACCAGGTAGTTCGATCGATTGTGAACAGTGCTGACCCAATTTTTGTTTCAAATGCTTCGGCCTCGCGCGCGGCGGCGGCGCTCGCAGAAAAAATTACATCGCCGCTAGAATACGGAACCTTGCGGATCAACCATTCGTTTGCACTAATCTCATTTAATGGTGCGTTGACGATGTCGGGCGCAGCCGCAAGGTTTACCCAGCGATCTTCGACCGCATGAACGCGCCCATCGCCTAGATGTGCGGTGACAAGATGAAAAAGCTTTGCGCCCTTCTTTAAATGGAGACGTGCCGCGATATGATTTGGTGCCTTGATCGTTTTGCGTTCAAGAATGTGTGGCCGATAACGCGCGCCTGATGCTTCTATTTCGTGTCGAACAATCGGGATTTTGAACGTCGTTTGTCGTGTCGGGATTTCTTTGACCCGCGTACCCGCACGCCGTTTGCGTTCGATCAACCCGTCATCGGCAAGGTTTTGCATCGCCCGGTTCACGGTTGTTCTGGAGCATCCATATTCAGCAGCAAGGTCAACCTCGCCGGGAATGATCGCACCGGGAAGCCATTCGCCGGATTCGATGCGCTCGCGGATGGCTTTGCGAATTGTCTGATGGTTTAGGGTGCTCATAGGGATGATCTTAAGTTTTTCATAACAGAGAGAAATCGCGGTGTAATTTTATCGCGGTGAATATGCGTGCCACCCTTTACAACATGTCGGCCTGCGGACCAGACATCGTCGATATAGCGGTCGTCGCCAGCAAATATCCAGCTATCAAGCAACTGGTCGCCATTTAAACCGTCTAATGCTGTGTCCCGAACATTTAGTGCAACCATATCGGCCAGCGCACCTTCGCGCATTTCACCAGCGTCACGGCCTATCGCTATTGCGCCCACGCGCGCTGTTTCTCCAAGCAGGAACCGACCGCAAGAGCCGATTTCGCCGGTGAGTATATTTCTTCGCCGAGTATTCAGGCGTTGGCTATATTCCAACATGCGCAATTCTTCGGTCAAAGAAATACGAATGTTGGAATCTGATCCAACGCACATTCTTCCGCCTGCATCAACGAACTCAGGGGCGTTGAATATACCGTCGCCTAAATTGGCTTCTGTTACGGGGCAGAGTCCCACCGACGCACCGTTGGCCGCGACGGCACTCGCCTCGCTATTATTCATATGCGTTGCGTGGATGAGGCACCAGTTTTCATTCACGGGTGCGTTATTAATCAACCATTCAACGGGCCTTGCCCCCAATACTGCCTTAGCGGCATCAACTTCTGCGGTTTGTTCGGCAATGTGAATATGGATAGGGCTATCGGGGGAAAGCGTTGTGGCAAGAGCTAGGCTTTCTTTGTCCACAGCTCTAAGTGAGTGAGGCGCGACGCCAAGACGAAAATCGGGCGGGGAGTGCTCAATAATCTTTCTTGCTTTTCCAAACAACTCGGTAAACTGATTAATGTCGCATCTAAAACGGCGCTGACTATCGGATAGCGGACTATTATCAAAGCCACCGCGCATATAGAGTACCGGTAGATGTGTGTACCCAATCCCAGTTTCCTGTGCGGCTTCTACTAAACGTGATGACAGCTCAGCGATTTGGACGTATGGAGCGCCTTTCGGCTGGTGGTGTATGTAATGAAACTCACCAATCGACGTGAACCCAGCTTCAAGCGATTCGAGTTGGACCTGCGCGGCGATGGTATGAATGTCATCAGGGGTTAGGCGATCCAGAAATTTGTACATTAACGCGCGCCAACTCCAAAAGTCGTCGTTATCTTTTTTGCTTCGACATTCCGCGAGGCCCGCCATAGCGCGTTGAAAAGAATGGTTATGAACATTCGCGACGCCGGGCAGCAATATGTCGACGGAATGGGCGTGTTCGTTGGGTGTGTTTGCCTTTAATGTGGCGATGGTTCCGTCCTTACCGATTTCGATCGATGCGTTTTTCATCCATCCAGTTGCGGTGAGGGCCTGTCGAGCGTGAATTGTCTGTTTCACTTGTACCTGCATTTAATATGTGCATACATAATAGATAATAGACCGGACATATCAAGCGCGTATTCTTATTCGGAGGGTAAATGACGACCGAACTCAAACCCGGCAAAGCGACGTTATTGCTTCTTGAGATGCTTTATCGTGATTGTTCTTCGTTTCGATTAGACCGGGCCGCGAAACCGCAGATTGTGAGCGCGTCGGACCGCGTTGCCGTTGCCGCGCAAGGGGATGCACCAATTTATGGCGTTAATACTGGGTTCGGTAAGCTGGCGTCCGTTCGTATCGCGACAAACGACATCGAAACGCTACAGAGAAACTTGATTTTATCCCATAGCGCGGGAACGGGCGCGCCGATTTCGCGGCGTGTTACGCGTTTGATCATGGCGCTGAAATTGTTGTCGCTCGGGCGAGGGGCTTCTGGAATACGGTGGGACGTAATAGAGCAAATCGAAGCCTTCATCGAGGCCGATATTACGCCGGTCATTCCGGCGCAGGGATCAGTAGGGGCGTCGGGCGATCTCGCGCCGCTTGCGCATCTGACGGCGGCTCTGATCGGTGAGGGGGATGTTTTCTTTCGTGACGAACGAATGAACGCAAGCAAAGCCATCAAAGCGGCTGGGCTGCGGCCTGTTGTGCTGACTGCCAAAGAAGGTCTCGCGATGATAAATGGCACCCAAGTATCAACCGCATTGGCACTTGCTGGCTTGTTCGATGCTTGGCGCATTGTAACCGGATCGATTACCTCCAGTGCATTGTCTATTGAAGCCGCAATGGGCACTGCCGCTCCGTTTCATGATGAAATTCATCAACTGCGCGGACATCGTGGCCAAATAGAAGTGGCCGCCATGTTGCGATCACTATTGGATGGGTCTGAAATTATCACTAGCCATTCCGAAGGTGATGAACGGGTTCAAGACCCATATTGTTTACGATGTCAGCCACAGGTCGTCGGTGCGTGCATCGATATCCTGCGCCAGGCCGGAAAGACCCTAGAGATAGAAGCCAATGCCGTCACTGATAATCCGCTAGTTCTTGCCGACGGCGCAATTGTGTCGGGCGGTAACTTTCATGCTGAACCCGTGGCATTTGCTGCGGATCAAATTGCGATTGCCGTTTCCGAAGCCGGTTCGATATCGCAACGTCGAATTGCACTTTTGGTTGACCCAAGCGTGAGTTATGGCCTGCCGGCATTCTTGACGCCGACGCCAGGATTAAACTCCGGTTTGATGATTGCAGAAGTCACCTCCGCGGCATTAATGAGTGAGAATAAAGCACTTTCGAATCCGCGTTCTGTGGATTCGACCCCGACGTCGGCAAATCAAGAAGATCATGTCTCAATGGCGTGCCATGCGGCACGCAGGTTGGGCGAGATGACACAGAATCTCGCGGGTATTGTTGCGATAGAAGCAATGGCCGGCGCTCAGGGAATTGAACTTCGTTCACCGCTAAAAACGAGCCCAAAATTAAATCATGTGGTCACGCAAATACGTGAGCGATGCCCACGCTTGGACCAAGACCGTATGTTGACGAATGATATAGAAGCGTTGCGGTCACTTGCGCTGGAAAGCAAAATTCTGAGCTGTCCAGAAGATGCATACGCGATACAATTATGAACCCCGTAATTATTCAAAAAGGTGATGGTCCAGTTATTTTGGGGCAACCTCATTGCGGTACGTATATTCCTGACGAAATTGCAGACCGATTAAATGATCGCGGACGTCAGTTAATGGATACAGATTGGCACGTGGATTTTCTTTATGATGGTATTTTAGAGGGCGCGAGCATCGTTTGTGCAAATTTTCATCGATATGTGATTGATGCTAATCGCGACCCATCAGGAAAAAGCCTTTATCCCGGTAAAAACACTACCGGTCTTGTACCGCTAGTTGATTTTGAAAATAGACCGATTTGGAAAACAGATCCTGACACCGACGAAGTTGAGCGCCGACGAAAAATGTTTCACGCTGCTTACCATAAGGCTCTCTCCGACGAGATTGATCGCGTTAAGTCAACTCATGGCATTGCCATCATTTTTGATTGTCATTCTATAAGGTCTGAACTGCCCTTTTTGTTCGATGGTAAGTTACCGGATTTGAACATTGGGACAAATGACGGTGCGACGTGCTCGGCGGAGATCGAAGACATGGTTTCAAAAACCTGCGCTGACGCAGCGAAATATTCTTATGTTGTGAATGGTCGATTTAAAGGTGGATGGACAACAAGGAACTATGGCCAACCGGACGCCGGCGTTCATGCCATCCAAATGGAAATCGCACAGAGATGCTATCTCGCTAGCGAGACACCACCATTTTTATTTGATGAAAAAAAGGCTGAACATTTACGTGGCTTATTGGGGCAAATTCTTCGCCTCCTTGACGGCGTTGCGCGAAGCGGAAATTTGAATGGAGTAAGGCATGTCTGATCGATTAGCGAACAAGCGAGAGGTGAAAAGTCCGACGGGGCCAGAGTTGACATGCCGAAGCTGGACAACAGAAGCGCCATTTCGAATGCTGCATAATAATCTGGATCGGGAAGTCGCAGAAAACCCGGATGCGCTTGTTGTATATGGTGGTATTGGGCGGGCGGCTCGTACCTGGAAAGATTTCGATGCAATCGCTGAGACCCTAAAGGCGCTAGGCGAAGAAGAAACATTGTTGGTTCAGTCCGGAAAGCCGGTTGGCGTCTTTCAAACTCATAAAGATGCGCCGCGGGTTCTGATCGCCAATTCAAACCTTGTTCCGCATTGGGCTAATTGGAATAAATTCAACGAGCTCGATAAAAAAGGTCTGATGATGTACGGCCAGATGACGGCAGGGTCTTGGATATATATCGGTACCCAGGGAATTGTTCAGGGTACTTATGAAACATTTGTTGAGGCCGGACGTCAGCATTATAGTGGGAACCTCACTGATCGTTGGGTGCTTACGGGCGGGCTTGGTGGCATGGGTGGTGCCCAGCCATTGGCGGCGGTTATGGCGGGTGCCAGTTGTCTCGCGGTTGAATGTAACCCAGACAGTATCGAGTTTCGATTGCGCACGCGCTATCTTGATGAGCGTGCTGACACACTGGACGAAGCGCTAGCGCTGATTGAAAAATGGAAAAAAGCGGGTGAGGCAAAATCAGTTGGCCTATGCGCAAATGCGGCGGATGTCTTTCCTGAGCTTGTTCGGCGAGGCGTGCGACCTGATATGGTGACGGATCAAACATCTGCGCATGATCCAATCAATGGTTATCTACCACTTGGATGGACCATGAGTGAGTGGCGTGAAAAACGCGAGAATGATCCAACGGTTGTAGAGAAGGCGGCGCGGCGTTCAATGCGCCAACAGGTCGAGGCGATGTTGGCATTCCACAAAATGGGTGTACCGACATTTGACTACGGAAATAACATTCGTCAAATGGCACTAGAGGAAGGACTAGAAGATGCGTTCGATTTTCCGGGGTTTGTTCCGGCCTATATTCGCCCGCAATTTTGTAAAGGTGTAGGCCCATTTCGTTGGGCGGCGCTTTCAGGTGATCCCGAAGATATTTACCGTACGGACGAAAAAGTAAAAGAACTACTGCCAGATAATAAACACCTTCATAAATGGCTTGATATGGCTAAGGAGCGTATAGCATTTCAGGGCCTACCTGCGCGCATCTGTTGGGTGGGGCTTGGCGATCGTGACCGTCTTGGTTTGGCGTTTAATGAAATGGTTGCCAACGGTGAGCTAAGGGCACCGGTTGTTATTGGGCGTGACCATTTGGATAGCGGATCGGTTGCGAGCCCCAATCGCGAGACAGAAGTAATGAAAGACGGTTCCGACGCTGTTTCTGATTGGCCGCTTTTAAATGCGTTGCTGAACACTGCCTCGGGCGCTACGTGGGTTTCACTACACCATGGGGGCGGTGTCGGAATGGGCTTTTCGCAACATGCCGGCATGGTAATTGTCGCTGACGGCACGGAAGACGCTGCCCGGCGAATAAAGCGTGTTTTGTGGAATGATCCCGCGACGGGTGTTATGCGCCATGCGGATGCGGGCTATGACGATGCCATAGCGTGCGCGCGTGAAAAGGCCCTGAATTTACCCGGAATTTTATAGAGACTTTGCCAAAAATACCCGATTGATTGTTGAGGCGAGCCAAAATTGTTCTTGGCGCTTGCCGACGCAAAGGTGTTTATCTATGCCATTGGCATACATCATCTCTTTGTTTGCGAACTATACGGGTAAAATAAATGTCTGATATGCTTGAGCCTTCTTCGCGCGTTATGATTATCGGTGCGGGACATGCCGGCGGATCTGTCGCTGCATTCTTGCGACAGTTTGGTTTTGCGGGTCCTATTACTTTGATCGGTGAAGAAAGCGCAGCCCCTTATCAGCGGCCACCATTATCGAAGGCTTGGTTGTCCGGCGACACCGACCTTGAGACACTGTTTCTGCGTCCAAATGATTGGTATGCCGATAATGATGTTAATCTACGTTTAGACACCGTTGTGCGGTCGATTGATCGCGAAAAAAACACGATCGAAATTGATGATGGCGATGGTTTGGCTTATGATGTTCTTATCATTGCAACGGGCGCTTCGCCGCGATGGACGGGCGTTGAGGGTGAGCAACTTGATAATATATTCAGTTTACGAACGGTAAAAGATGCTGAGCTACTCAAGAGCGCGATTAATCCCGGTAGTCAGGCAGTTTTGATTGGTGCAGGCTATATCGGATTGGAAGTTGCCGCCTCTTTGCGTAAGGCAGGGGTCGATGCTTTGGTGATAGAACGGGAAGCGCGTTCGCTCGCTCGGGTCGCCAGCGCGCCAATAGCAACGTTCCTTGAGCAATATCATAAAGACCATGGTGTTGAATTTCTGCTCGAGCATGAAATCGCGAAATTTCAAGGAAACGGCAAAGTCGAAAAACTGCACTTAAAGAATGGCTCGGTCATCGATTGCGATATTGCTGTGGTCGGTATCGGCGTTCTTCCAAATGACGGACTGGCGCGAGAATCAGGCTTGGCATGTGAAAATGGTATAATTGTCGATGAGAACGCACGCACTTCTGACCCATCTATTTACGCGATTGGCGATGTTTCATTCCGACCATTGCCACATTATGATTGTGCATTCCGTCTTGAGAGCGTGCCAAACGCCCTTGAGCAAGCGCGCGGCGTCGCCGCTATACTTTGTGGTCGTCCGGCACCTGCGATTGAAATTCCGTGGTTCTGGTCCGACCAGTATGACCTCAAAATTCAAATTGCTGGGCTTACCCTTGAATGTGATGAAACAGTTCTGAGAGGGGACCCCGCGAGCCACAAATTTGCGGTATTCCACCTTCGTAAAGGCGTGATTCGTGCCGTGGAGGCGATCAATGCTGCCCCAGAATTCATGATGGGGAAAAAGCTAATTGGTAAAGAGGCTTCGATCGACCCAGAAAAACTTGCGGATGTATCGCTTTCGATGAAAGAAATCGCTGGGTAAGCAAGAAGGGCGTGCATTTTTTGTTGCCATCTACGGTAGGCCTATGTTTATTGGCGCGAACGCGGACGTGGTGGAATTGGTATACACAACAGACTTAAAATCTGTCGAGCTACGCTCATGCGGGTTCAAGTCCCGCCGTCCGCACCAATCACTGACAATTCAATGAGATTTCCTTAGTTAGTTCAGCGCGTTTATTGGTATTTTTGATGTTTGGGCCGCATTAAAATAAGCTACGCGAAGAATAAGAGACACGAGCTCGGAAATTCCTCCATAAAATTTTTAAAGAAATTTCAAAAACGTCATTTATGTTGGGCGAGTGTTGCCAGCTTACGTCTTTGTAGATTTTAGCCGATCAGATAACCTGTTCCGGTTATGGGGCAAGAAAATAGCAATTCTAACCGGCTAGCGATGGCTTTTCTCAATTCCCAAAAAGGGCTTGAGCGCTATGTACGTCGATTGGTCGGTAATCGCGAGGGAGCAGAAGACATAGTGCATGAAGCATTTGTCAATGCTTATGCTGCCTCAGAACAGACTGAGATTGAACACCCAACAAGCTATCTTTTTACTACAGCAAAACGGTTAGTGATTAGAGATAGGTCTCGACTATCCACTATTTTGACCGATTATATAGAGGATTATTCGGGTCCGGCGCTCAGTAGTAATGAAGGCGATGGGTTTGAAAAAATTGCGGCTCGGGAAGAGTTGAATGAACTTGGTGCCGCTATGGAAGCAATGCCAGCGCAATGCCGCAAGGTGATGTTGCTGCGTATGTTCTATGGTATGAGCCAGCGAGAAATCGCAAAGACGCTCGGAATATCTGAAAGTACGACGGAAAAACACATTGCGAAGGGATTCTCTATCTGTGAGACACGTTTTCGGCGCAAGGGTATTGATCGATCTCGAAAGAGAAAACGGAACGTAAGTTAAAGCGATGATTTGTGTAAAATGGCTGACGAAGAAGTCGGTGATGTAATGAATGAAGTGATTAAGTTCCCTGCGGAAACGCCCGAGACGCGCGCGGCTATTAAATGGGCTGCGCGGTTGGATCGCGGGAATCTTAAAAAGGCCGAGAAAGCCGAGCTGGAAAATTGGCTTGCTGGCAACAAGGCTCGCCAAGAGGAGCTAATTCGTGTTGTAGAAATGTGGGACGAGTGGCGGGCGCGGCTGGCGAATAGCGAGATTGATGCAGGCGACTATTTTGCGTCTGAATTATCGGAACTTTCGGAAAGTCGCTTGAAGCACGAACGTCGATCAAAATTTCGGCGTGTCGCGGCGATAGCGGCATCGTTTGGATTGGTTTTTGCCACTGCCTCAATAGGTGTGAAGCAGTATCAATATACTCAGTACACATCTAAAAATACAACATATGCAACGCTGATAGGTGAGCAGCGTACAATCATGTTGCCGGACAATTCAACTGTGGTTCTCAATACGTCAAGTAAGTTAACGGTCAACTACAGAAAAGGTGCTCGTGAAATTTCGCTATTGAAAGGGGAGGCGCATTTTGAAGTTGCACACGATAAGACGCGCCCATTTCTTGTTCAGGCCGGCGGGGGTGTCGTCAGGGCTGTCGGGACAGCATTTTCCGTTAAATTTGAGCAAAGCGAAATTGAGGTTTTAGTCTCGGATGGTGAAGTTCTGGTCGGGTTATTAGCTTCTAATGAAGAAAAAAATACCGAGATACGTGAGGTTGCTCTTCCGCAGGAGGGGACAGCCAAAGCATCCGTCGGTGAACGCGTCACATTTGGAGATACGATAAATACCGTGACCCGTGTCGAGCCGACGCGTTTGGAAAATGAATTGTTCTGGCGGAATGGCGTTCTGGCGTTTGACGATGAGCCACTTCACCAGGTCATCGCAGAAATTTCACGATATACAGACCTTGAAATTGATATAGTCGACGCTGATGTTCGCGATTTGCGTGTGGGGGGGTATTTCCCAATAGCGCGGTTGGATTCTATTTTTGATTCTTTGCGTGATGGGTTTGGATTGTCAGTTCAGGAGGTGGACGATGGTGTTTTTCATATCAGCCGCCATCAAGGATAGCACCCATAGACCATAATTCCCTCGTTCGTCAGGGGCAGAGCTTACGCCTAAAAAATAGTTTAAAATATAATGGAGGATATTTGCTTGTCGCTGCTCTTTCTAAATAAGGCTGTCAAACCAATCTCGGGCATATGTAATGACTGAGGGAATTTTGTGCAGCTGACATTTACGAGAGGGGCGACGGTATACGTAAGAAATTTCTGTGCCTTCATTATCATAGTGCTGACTATGTCGAACGTTGCGCAGGCGCAGGAAGCAGAAATCAGTTTCAAAATTGAACGGCAACGGGCATCGGACGGCATTTTAGAATATGCCGAACAAGCTCAGGTTAGTGTGCTGTTTAAGCAAAAATTGGTTGGCCCATTTTTTACTAATGAAGTAAACGGCAGTTATTCCGCAAAGGAAGCGTTGCTAACTTTATTGGCTGAAACCGGGTTGGAAGGGCGACTTACGGAGACCGGTACTCTCATAATTGGACGTTGCGAAAAGCGCGCCAAAATAAACAGACGCTGTGAAAATGGTGTCAAGATTGAGGGACATGGTTCAATGAAAGATTCCAAAAAAAGATATGGTCTGAGAGGGGCGCTGTTATCCGGTGCGGCAGCATTTGCGGGCTTCCTTCCGTCTGGGGCAGCGGCCCAAGAGGGAAGTGATGTTATTGCGACACAGGACGTTTTGGTTGTTACCGGAACGCGCGGCAAAGCCCGATCAGTGGCCGATAGTCCTATTCCGATTGATGTCTTCACGGGCGATCAGTTAGAGCAAGCGCCCCAAACGGGTATTTTTGAATCGTTGCGCTATCTGGTTCCTTCACTGAATTTACCACAGCGCGCGGGTGGTGGCACAGCTACCTTCATCGCATCAGCCGGATTACGTGGGTTGAACCCTGACCAAACGCTAGTCCTCGTCAATGGCAAGCGTCGCCATAAAACGGCGCTGATCAACACTGCTACTGGTTTATTCAGCGGCTCAGCAGGGGTGGATCTAAATCTTATTCCAGCCGGATCAATTCAGCGAATTGAGGTATTACGCGATGGTGCGGCCGCTCAGTATGGATCGGATGCGATCGCTGGCGTAATCAACGTTATCTTGAAAGAAGATTCAGAGGGCGGGCGGATCACCATCAACCGCGGGCAAAACTTTGATCGCGCCGATGGTGAATTTATCAATATTGGTTTTAATAACGGTTTTGCCCTGGGAGATGCAGGGTTCTTAAATTTCTCATTTGAGTTCCGTGATAAAGAAGCGTCAAACCGGGCGCGCCCTGTTCCAATTCCTGATCCGGCAAATCCTGGTGGGCTGAATTTATTCCCAATTTTGCCTGGGCCGGCGCTTGATCCGCGCGAATTGTCGATTGACCGTCTTGTAACGAGCAATTTTGGTAACTTTCCCCAGCGGACATATTCTGGCGGTATCAATGCGGGGTATGATTTGGGGGATGTCGAACTTTATATGTTCGCGACATATGCCAATCGTTCGTCCAGCCTCGATTTTACATTCAGACGCCCACGAGACTCGCGTGCAGTGCCGGAAATCTATCCGCAAGGGTTCCGCCCGACAGAAGTCATCGAAGAGGATGATTATGAGGTCGTAGCGGGCGTCCGAGGTGTTACAGCAGGATTTGATTGGGATCTGTCTGCGGGCATTGGGCGCGATCATACAGAATGGAAAAATACTGTTGGGCTTAATGCGAGTTTGGGCGCAAATAGTCCGACGTCATTCTTCCTCGGCAATTTGATTGCCCGTGAAATCACGACATCGTTTGATGCAACACGCGCATATATGACTGGCGCGGGTGAGCTTCAGGTTTCGTTTGGTCTTCAGTATCGGAACGAGGCGTTCGAAATTCGTAAAGGTGAGCCGTTGAGCTATGCAGACGGTAACAATGGCCTTGCGCCGGGTGCACAGGGTTTCCCTGGTTTCGCGCCGGAAGCTGAAAATGATATCTCTCGAGACAACGTTAATGGATATGTCGAACTTGGTTGGCAACCAACGGACCGGTTCTTTATTGGCGCTGCGGGACGTTATGAAAACTTTAGTGACTCGGCTGGTGATACTGCGATCGGAAAAGTAAATGCCCGCTACGACCTAACGGATTCAATTGGTTTCCGTGCGTCCTTTAACACCGGATTTAGAGCACCTAGCATTCAACAGCTTGGGTTCAAAGGTAGTCGTGGCCAGTTCATTGATTTGGATAATGATGGAATCGCAGAAACTATTGTTCTGCGCCAAACATTGCCATCCACCGATACCGCGGCTCAAGCGTTGGGTGCCGAACCACTGACACCAGAAAAGTCCACAAACATCAGTGCTGGCTTCACGTTTACGCCGGGGCGGGGGCTTTCTTTGACGATTGATGCATATCAGATCGACATTGATGACAGGATTGCCTTGTCGACGCAGTTCAATCGTGGTGACGCTCGCGCGGCCCAGGGTGGCGGGACTATCGGCGATCAAATTTCGTTATTGCTGGACGGTGCAGGGTTTGATGCCTCGCTTGGCGGTGTGAATTACTTTACGAATGCTATTGATACGCGCAGTCGTGGATTCGATATCGTTGGTCTTTGGTCTGCTGATTTGGGGGCTGGGTCACTCAATTTAAGCGCAGCTTTCAATTATAATGAAGTCACTATTGAAGGGGTCGACCCTAACCCGACAGAATTGGCAGGACTGATTCTTGCTGATGGATCGCCCATTGTTCAATTCGATCGATCTCGTTTAGGTTCTTATACTGATGAAATTCCGTCTACAAAAGGAAGCATCAGTGCGGCCTATGAAAATGGTGGCTTTCAGGTGAATTTACGCGGCACTCGATTTGGTGCATTCACAGAAGTTTCAACCTCAGCACCTAATGACCGCTTCAATCAAGCAAAATGGATCTTTGATGCCGAGTTAGGATATGAATTTGATAACGGGTTCGGTATTTATGGCGGAGCCAACAACGTTTTCAATACATATCCAGATGAAACACGCCAGGCAAATTCCCTAGGTACCAACTTCTACGACACAATCTCGCCTTACGGCTTTACAGGCGGTAGTTGGTACATCAGAGGCGCTTACAACTGGTAATACCTTGAGTTTGGGGGCGGTTAATTAATTTAACCGCCACCAGCTTGTATTTTTCTATGCTGTGACCTGCGGATTTCTGCAGCAACGTAATCATAATAAGAAGACAGGAGGGCTGCATGTTAAGCCGAAAGCGAAAATCGAAACTGAAATATGTGGGTGCGGGCGTATTGATGGGGTATTCGTGTGTTCAGCCACTGCATGCTGCCGACCCGGTATTTAGTCACGTCCAAAAGAATGATTTCGCCATAGCGGGATCGCTATCAAATGCGTGGGCAGATTACGACAATGATGGTGACCTCGATTTTGCAGTTTCGATAAAAGGTGGTGAAGTTCGTCTGTATAAAAATAATAATGGGAAATTTGTAAATGTCGGCCCAAAAATGGGATTGCCGACGAGTGGTGATGAAATTCGAGGCTTATCTTGGGGGGATTTTGACGGCGACGGTGATGTCGATCTTTTAGGTGGGTCGAATGTTTCCCCTATCCCAAGCCGCAGCTATGTTTATCGAAATGATAATGGGTCTGGCTTTGTCGAAATCGCGGCTGAGATAGGTCTAGAAATTCCAGGAAGATATAGCCGCCAGTCGAATTGGGTTGATTACGACAATGATGGCGATCTTGATTTATACGCCGCAAACCGTGCGGGGGCGAACCGGCTTTACCAAAATGATGGCGGAAAATTTTCTAGCCTAGGTTATGATTCCGGCACCGTCGACAGTCGCCGCACTGTTGGGGTCTGCTGGTTTGATTATGATGGTGACGGTGACCTTGACTATTTTCTTGCGAACCAGTCGGGCGATAGTGACGCTCTAATGCGGAATGACGGAGGTCGGTTTACCGACGTTGCGCCGGAATTAGGTATGGATGAGACTTTGCGCCCCCAATCGCAAGGGGGAGTGGGGTGCGCCGTTGGCGACTATGACAATGACGGCGATTTCGATCTTTATGTTGCTGTGTATGGCCCGAACCTGCTCTATAAAAATAACGGCGACGGAACCTTTGAAGAGGTCGGTGCGGCGCTAGGGGTTACTGAACCAGACCATACGGTTGGTGCCGCGTGGGGTGATTATGATAATGATGGCTGGCTAGACCTAATGGTCATCGGCTATCATCGTGTTGATGGTGTTCAAGTCCCATTAAACAAACTTTACCGGAATACTGGCGACGGATTTTCTGATGTTACATCCCATAGTCCGCTCATTAATGCGGGGGACCATGGCGTTGAGTGGATTGATTTCGATAATGATGGTGATGTCGATTTATCCTTAACTGATGGGTATGGCGAAAAAGGCGGACATTTTCTATTTCAAAATGATTTGAAACGCGGAAAGTCGACGGGCGTGTTAGCTGTATTGCCACTGGGAAAGGGTAGAACTTTTACCAAAAGTGGTACTGAAGTCCGTTTGTTAGATCGGAATGATGAGGTTGTTGCATCAAGAATCGTTTCAACGGGCGGGGGGTATAATACCCAAAGCGCAACGCCGGTATATTTTGGCCTTCCCTCCAATGACGACGTCACAGTCGAAGTACGATTTATGGGTGATGACGGGGGCAGCATAAAACGGATTGAGAATGTTAGCGTTAAAGGAAAGGCGTCGATATTGGAAGTTATCGAGCCATGATATTGACCTGTATTCGTCCGTATTCGCTCAAGAAAAACTGAGATTTGTATGGCAATTTCCGATGCTGTGCCGCAACCTCGGACAACAATTCAGACAGGTGGATTATTAATTGGTGGTGCCGCATTTCTTTTAATGCGCATGACCGCGCCGCCCGAAACGCTTTCTTTTGATGCATGGGTTGTCGCCGCGTTAGCTGTGTTAATGATAATTTGGTGGGTGACTGAGGCCGTGCCCATCGCGGCGACGGCGTTGGCACCAATGGCAATTTTACCGTTTTTTGGTGTGCTTCCGCTAAAGGTAGCGTCTGCTCAGTATATGAGCCCGGTAATTGTGCTTTTGATGGCTGGGTTTATCATCGCGCGTGCAATCGAACGTTGGGGGTTGCATGAACGCATTGCCCTGTTTGTTGTAGATAATGTCGGCACGAGGCCGCCTGCATTGATTGCGGGTTTTATGTTGTCGGCTGCAATTCTTTCTATGTGGATATCGAATACAGCGACTGCATTAATGATGACACCTATCGCATTATCGGTTGCTAGCGCAGTATTGGGCGGACGCTCTCTTGGCGCTCCATTTACGACAGCGCTTCTTTTATCCGTTGCATATGCATGTTCTATCGGTGGGTTGGCAACGCCGGTGGGATCTCCAACCAACTTGATCGTAATTGGGTATTTGGCCGAACAAGGTGTTGAGGTTAGCTTCGCGCAATGGATGCTATATGGGTTACCGGTGGTGTTGATTTTACTACCGCTCGCATGGTTCGTATTGACAGCCTACGGAACATTTAATTCAAAACGCGATGACGCGCCTGATCCCAGTTTAGTAAAAACAACCGTCAAAAATGCCCGTGCGGAACTCGGAAAAATGACAGCACCCGAAAAGCGAACGCTGATCGTATTTGCTCTTGTCGCGTTTTCCTGGATTTTCCGTTCTCAGCTACAGAAGATTGGTGCACTTCAAGGCTTAAACGATCAGATCATTGCCGTTATGGGTGCCATTCTTTTATTCGTAGTTCCTTCAGGGCATAGTGAAAGCCGCTCTGCGCCACTTTTAGATTGGCAAACAGCTGAACGTATTCCATGGGGAGTTGTTCTGTTATTTGGGGGTGGGTTAAGTTTGGCAGCGGCCATTTCAGCATCGGGATTGGCGGCTTTTTTGGCAGGGTTTTTCACTGGGCTTTCGGGAATTCCAGTTTTTCTTGCGTTACTTGCCGTCACGATATTGGTACTAACCTTGACTGAGTTCACAAGCAACGTCGCAACTGTTTCTGCACTTTTGCCGATGGTCGGAGCTATGGCTATAGCAACGGGAATGGATCTCTATGTTTTGGCGTTACCGTTGGGGCTGGCTGCTAGCTGTGCCTTTATGTTGCCGATGGCAACGGGACCTAATGCAGTCGCCTATGGCTCTGGAAGAGTCAGTATACCGCGTATGGCGAGTATTGGGATATGGGTGAATATTTGTAGTGCCTTGGTTATTGCCGGGGTTGTATATTTCTTGCGGTAGAGATGTTGAAACAAAAAGAGCGCAACAAAGCAATTGTTGGGTGGAAATTGATAGGATTGGAGCGAAAAGAATGAAGTTTTGGATTTTTGCACGAGTTGCTGTTGCGGTATTAGTCTCCGCTTTTATTTCTGCTTCGACGGGTGCCTTCGCGCAGTCGTTTAGCAATTATGACGGTGACTTCCCCGAATCAGTTTCGATCAGTTACCATCAAAAAGTCGAGATGCGTGACGGCGTGGTGTTGGCCACAGATGTATATCTTCCAAATAAAAAGGGAAAATTTCCGACGCTCCTCGTGCGTGATATCTACTCAAACGGTTCATCTAAAATTCGTCAGCGTTATGCAAAATTTGCGACTAATAACGGATACGCATTTGTATTCCAATCTGTGCGTGGGCGGTATGATTCCGAAGGTGAGTGGTATCCATATTTTCAAGAAATTGAAGATGGTGATGATACATTGACCTGGATTGCTGAACAGTCTTGGTCCGATGGGCAAGTGGGTATGTTCGGTTCCTCTTACCTCGCTTCAGTGCAGTGGTTAGCCGCTCTTAACAAAAACCCTGCGCTCGTTGCGATAGCGCCAGCGATGAGCCCGGGAAACTATTATCGCGATGTGGCGTATCCGGGTGGTGCATTTTCGCTACTCTCTCGCGCACGCTGGGGGATTGGGCTTGTCGGTAGTCGGACGAACATGTCGTTTCCGGTAGATTGGATTGGCGGTATTGATCATTTGCCGCTTTATACGCTAGCTGAAAGCGTTGGGTTTAACGTCAAACATTTTCAGGATTGGTTGGATCACCCATCCTATGATGATTATTGGGCGCCATTAAACCTCGAAGCACGCGCGCCAGAAATGGCCGTGCCGGCGTTGAACATCGGCGGCTGGTATGATGTATTTTTGCGGAGTACAATCGGTAGCTACCAAACGATGAAACGGGAAGCTGCAAGCGAGACCGCCCGGAATGGTCAGCGCATGATCATCGGCCCGTGGCCGCACGGTTGGAACGTTTCTTCAAAAACAGGGGACACAGACTTTGGCCCCAACGCGCTCATCAATGCTGAGGAAATTTTTCTTGAGTGGTTTGATTATTGGATGAAAGATGGCCCGGCACCGAGTGGCAGCCCGATTAAAATTTTTGTTATGGGCGAAAATGTTTGGCGAGAAGAAGAAGTTTGGCCGCTAGCAAATACTCAATTCACACCATTTTATTTACACGCGGATCAGACACTTTCCCCTGACGTGCCTACCCAAAAAGATAGTACGTTGAAGTATCGATATGACCCTTCAGATCCGGTTCCAACTTTGGGCGGAAACATAATGGAGACAACATTACGCGGCCCATATGATCAAGCGCCATTAGATGCACGTAAAGATGTACTTCGGTTCGAATCTGCACCGTTTGAAAAACCGACTGAAATTACAGGGCCGATTAGTGCTGAGATCTATGCGGCAAGTAGCGCTAAAGACACAGACTTTATGGCGAAACTCGTTGTGGTTCGGCCTGATGGTACGTCGTCAAACCTTGTGGATGGCGTAATTCGCGCGCGCTATCGGGACGGTTTTGATGAACCACATTTGATAGATCCCGGTACGGTGTATAAATATACCATCGATATGTGGGCGACGAGCTACTTACTTGCCCCGGGTGAAAAACTACGTCTTGATGTCACTAGTAGTAATTATCCGCGTCTCGCACGTAACCTGAACACTGGTGGCGAATTTGCGAAAACTTCGAAAATGAAAATCGCGCGCCAGACCATTCATATGAGCGAAGCCAGCCCGTCGAAGGTAATATTACCAATCATTCCGCGCTAGTCGTGTGCTGAAAATTGAGGTGCGAAATGAACAATCGTTTGTTAGTGTCGCACCTCAAGATATGTCGCGGTGGTCTTTCGCGGTTTTTACCGTTTAGCCTCAATGCGGAGGGCATGCCTAGCCGCATATTCGGCAATCATGGAAGCTATATAGCACAACTGCAGAAAATTCCCCAAAAACGCTGATCTGCGTTAAACTCCCTTAAAAATATAAGCTGGGGAGTGAAGATGAAGAACATAATCTTGTTCGTCGCTGCATTGGCAGTGTCAGCTTTTCTGGGGTGGAAAACCTATTCACATTTTGTGGTAAGCGGTAAGTTGGGCCATGAGCGCAGCGGCGGTGAGGTCGTTGGCGATGCTGTGCCGGACGCCGTTATTTTCGCGAGGCAAATGGCTGATCAATCGGCCACTGAACCAGGAAGCACCGAGCAGGTTTTGTTTGGTGATCTGCATGTACATTCAACATATTCTACCGACGCTTTTTTATGGGCACTCCCTCTTAATCATGGAAAGGGCGTGCACCCGGTCGCTGATGCGTGCGATTACGCGCGCTATTGTTCGGCCATCGACTTTTGGGCGATCACCGACCATGCCGAAGCATTGACGCCGGCGCGTTGGGCCGAAACGAAAGACGCTGTTCGTCAGTGTCAGGCGAAATCAGTTGATCAGCAAAATCCGGATCTAGTATCTATGATCGGATTTGAATGGACCCAAGTCGGGCCGACACCCGCTGAACATTTTGGCCATAAGAACGTTATATTTCTCGGATTGGATGATAATCAGGTCGCGGCACGTCCTATCGCGGCACAGGGCGCGGCCACAGATGCTTTGCGTACGAACGCAGCCGGAATGCCTGCGCTAGTGTCCGTTGCGGATTTCAAAAACCGTCAGATATATTATGACCTTAATACGTTTTTGAAAAACACCAGAGACGTCCCGGCTTGTGATGAGGCTTTACCGTCGAGTGAGTTGCCGAGTGATTGTTACGAGTCAGCTCCTTTGCCGGGAGAGTTGATTGATCGAATTGCTGACCAAGGGCTTGATCCGTTGATTATCCCGCATGGTTCGTCATGGGGGTTTTATACACCGCCGACCACGAGTTGGGACAAACAGCTCGCACCAATTCACCAACCAGAGAAATTTAGCCTGATTGAGATATACTCAGGCCATGGCAATTCAGAAGAATATCGCGAATATAAAAATATTCTCGACCTTCAACCGGATTTTTCTGCGACTTGCCCGCCGAAACAAGATGGCTTTACACCGCCCTGTGTTCGCGCCGGTGAAATTATTGAAGAGCGTTGTTTAAACGAAGGGGGCGGCGCTGATTTGTGCTCAATTAAAGCAAAAGAAGCGCGCGATGTTACGGCGGGAATGGGCATCGCTTATCATCTGGCAATAGCAGGAGAGAGCCCAGAAGATTGGCTGGATTCAGGTCAGTGTACTGATTGTTATCTACCGCCATTTCATCACCGACCATTGACCAGTGTTCAATATGGATTAGCAATTTCAAACTTTGATGATGTACAACCGGGTGAAGAGCCTATTCGGTTTAATTGGGGCTTTATTGCATCATCTGATAATCATAGAGCGCGACCCGGTACTGGGTATAAAGAAGTTGCCCGGCGGCTAAATACGGAGACGGGTGGCGTTGTTGATCCAAAGTATCGTAAAATCTTCATCGCGGAAGAGGAGGTGGCAAATTCAGATGTACACCGAAAGACACGGGAAGAACTTGCTGCGCTTGCAGGGTTTCAACTTACCGAGTTAGAGCGGCAATCAAGTTTTTGGCAAACTGGCGGTCTTGCCGCTGTCCATACCGAAGGGCGCTCTCGCGAACAAATTTGGGATGCTTTGCAGCGTCGTGAGACTTACGCGACATCTGGACCGCGAATGTTGATGTGGTTTGATCGGGTTGATCCGCAAGGTCAGCAGGTTCCTATGGGGGCGACCGTAGAGGCATCTGCTTCTGGTGAATTCCACGTTAAAGCCGTCGGATCTTTTAAACAAAAACCGGGATGTCCGGAATTTGCTGTCAATGCGCTGGGCGAAGAACGAATTGAGAGCCTTTGCGCAGGGGAGTGTTATAACCCGACCGATGAGCGTAATCTCATCGAGCGAATAGAGATTGTACGTATCCGCCCACAGGTCGTTCCAAACGAAGATGTCGGTAATTTGATTGATGATCCATTTCTCGTTCACAAATGCGAACCAAGCCAAAATGGCTGCTCGTTTAACTTTACGGACGCTACGTTTACTGAAGATGGCAGAGATGCCCTTTATTATGCGCGAGCAATTCAAGAAGCACGTCCAACGATAAACGCCGAACCCGTACGTTGTGAACGGGATGAAGAAGGTAATTGCGTTAAGGCAAAGCTTTGCTTTGGGGATTGGCGGACCGGTGACGAAGATTGTACAGCAATGAAAGATGTTCGGGCTTGGTCTTCGCCAATTTATCTTAGTTACCGCCAAGAAAATGTAAGCACTGATGGAGAATAAAAGCAGCCGTCCTACCGCATTGCTGTTTCTAGTTGCCAGTTTTCTAGGGCTTGCTGGAGCGGTGATAACAGCGCTCGGCGAACCGGCTATAGAAAGCAGTAATAGCGCCGTCGCATTCGTGAATGGAAAGCCAATTCCCGAGATGGAGTATGCTCGCGCAGTTGATGCTATGCAGGCTGGTTTAGATCGGGGATTGAAACAAGAGGATAAAATTCGTGCACTGCAAATTTTGATCGACGAAGAGTTGATTGTGCAAGAAGCCTTAACCTTGGATCTCGCGAGTGACGATCGATTAGTCCGTAAGAACTTGGTTCAGGCCATGATACGATCTGCCATTAGCCTTAGGGCGGTCGATCAACCAACCGAAGACGACCTAAAGGCGTTATATACTGCGGAGCTTAATCTTTTCGTGTCGCCGCGCCGGGTTACGGTGAAGGCCTATCGTGCGGAGGACGTGCAATCATCGAAACGCTTTTCAAGCGCAATTGAAGATGGGGCATCGTTTTCATCTGCTGGGATTGACAATGGGTTGGAGGAGCTAACGGTTCCGTCCGGTTTGCCTCTCGCAAAACTATCGGATTATCTCGGCGGTTCCGTTAGAAATGTGGTCGTGAATATGAGCAATGGAGATATTGCTGGTCCAATTAACACTATAAATGGTGATGTTTTTTTGTGGCTCATGGATGGAACGAACCCCATTCATGACTTTGCGTTAGTTCGCGACAGTGTTGAAGCGGAATGGTTGAAACGTCGAGACGAGGCGGCGTTACAATCATATATCGATCAACTTCGAAAAAAAGCACGAATCAAAAAAATCATTGAATTGGGTGCAGATACCTAATGCGTATACTGATTTCTGTTGTTGTGGTGTTTACATTCCTGTTGTTCGATGTCGCCGCAGCACACACCCGAAGCCAATCATTTTCAACATGGACAATCACTGAAAATACGACGTCGTTTGTTTTTGCGGTTGATGCTCGGCGCGCCACTCAACTTTCCCCACTGAATCCTGATCAAAGTGATCTGTCGATCCTACTTCTTGGTCATTTAAAGGCTACGCTAGCCGCGCGGCAGGGTAGAAAAAACTGTGAACTCACGCAGTTGGTATCGCTTGGTCAAGCTTACGACATTTTGCGAATTTCGGGACGGTTTGAATGCCCTGCGGATGTGTCAAAAGAAGCGGTGACGGTTTCTGTGAGTGCCTTCCAATTTGTCTCCGCGACACATATCCATATTGCTCGCGTTGAGCATGGTGAGCGCTCGTCAGATTTTGTTCTGCGCGAGGGACGGGATCAATTTGACCTCGATCTGAAACATAGCCCGAACACGGTTGGTGAGTTTCTTTGGGTCGGGTTTAATCATGTTCTGTCGGGGCTTGATCATGTGGTGTTCTTGATTGTTTTGGCATTCGTAGCAGCGACACCGAAGCAGGCTTTATTGGCGATTTCTGGATTCACCTTGGGACACACTGCATCTTTGGCTCTGGTCTCGCTTGGTGTGTTGTCACCGGATACAAAACTTGTGGAAGCAATGATTGGCTTTACGATTGCGGTCGCAGCGCTGGAGGCAGGTGCTAAATTTGGCTTAGATAGGCGACGGGCGTTGACTGCATTTGCATTAGCAACGCTTTTAATCGTTCTTTTCTCGTTTGGGGCTGGTCTGTCGATTGTTTGGGCCGGGCTAATGCTCACGATATTTGCGTATTCCCTGGGCCAATTAACGGATGATGTTAGCCATAAAATCTTTCTGATTATCACGGCAGCATTTGGACTGGTGCATGGTGCTGGATTTGCCGGTGGACTAACAGAATTGAGCCTTCAGCAGACAGATTTATTGATGCCATTATTAGGGTTTAATCTTGGTGTTGAATTAGCCCAAATTTCTGCACTTGGTATCGTTTATGTAACGATTCTCACCGTACAACGCGTTCCAATTTTTTCCGACGGCATGGCCGAAAAAACTGTGAGTGCAGTTATATTTGCATTGGGATGCTTTTGGTTTGCTTCTAGAATTTGGCTTTAAAGGTAGTCGATGCCGGATGATCTTTGAAAAAGGGTAGACAAATTACCGTTGCCGAGTGCAAAAACGAATAAATTCTGACCTTTATTTGAAAATATCGTGAAAAATCAAAGCTATACATTTTGTGTTGCTCCGTTGATGGATGGAACAGATCGGCATTGCCGGTATTTTCACCGCTTATTGTCTAAGCGTGCGCGGTTATATTCGGAGATGATCACGGCGGATGCAGTAATAAACGGTAATCGCGAGTATCTTTTGGGTTTTGACCCGAGTGAGCATCCGGTAGCGCTTCAGCTTGGCGGGAGTGATCCGAAGAAGCTGCGCAAGGCATCGATGATAGGTGCTGAATGTGGCTATGACGAAATAAATTTGAATGTTGGCTGTCCATCTGACCGGGTACAAGCGGGGGCCTTTGGCGCTTGCCTAATGAAAACCCCTGAACTTGTCGCAGATTGTGTAAGCGAGATGATCGACGCCGTTGATATTCCGGTGACCGTAAAATGTCGTATCGGCGTTGATGATCAGGATCCGGAACAAAGCCTTTTCGATTTCGTGGAAAAAGTATCGAATTCGGGGTGTAAAGTATTCATTGTTCATGCGCGAAAAGCTTGGCTTAAGGGCTTATCACCTAAAGAGAATAGAACCGTTCCGCCGTTGGATTATGATCTTGTGCGTAAGCTGAGAAGGGAGCGCACGGATTTACAAATAATTCTGAACGGTGGGATTGAAACAATCGCCGATGCGGCGGCCCTTTCGACTGAATTTGATGGCGTGATGCTTGGTCGTGCTCCTTATGGCTCTCCATATTTTCTTGCTTCTGTTGACGAGTTACTTTTTGGCGAAGAGTGTGATGCGCCGACACGTGAAGAAGTTGTTCTGTTGATGTCTGAATACCTAAAGCGCCAATTTGTAAATGGTGTGAAACCGAATTCGATTACGCGCCACATGCTGGGGCTTTATCGTGGTGCGCCTGGTGCTCGTGTTTGGCGCAGATACATTTCACAAAATGTCAGTGCAGGGCGAGACGATATTCTCGATAAGGCGCTAGCAGCGGTCACGGCTGAGAGGGCTGCGGCATAACCGATGGATTTTGTCCTGCAACATTGGGTGTTGGTGCTTTCGCTATCGGGTGCGGGTTTTGCGGCTGGGTTTTCCGGAGGCCTTTTTGGTGTTGGTGGCGGGATCATCACTACGCCGGTGCTTTATGCGTTGTTTAAAGCGCTCGGTCACGGTGATAGCGAAAGTTTAAAAACAGCTATCGGGACGTCACTTGCGATTATTATAGTTACGTCCATCCGCTCGCTTTCCACCCATCACCGTGCGGGCCATGTTGATGGCTCTATCCTAAGGGCGTGGATACCATGGATTGCGCTCGGTGCAGGGTTGGGCGGGATCCTCTCGCGTTGGGCACCGGTTGAGCTATTGGCAATTATATTTGCGGCCGGAGCTTTCTGGGTGGCTTACCGTCGACTTTTCAAAAGCGAAACGAAGGCTGGATCGGCGACAGACTTGAATAGAAAGCGAATGAAAGTTCCGCTTGGTATCGGCACTGGTTTGTTCTCAAGCCTAATAGGTCTCGGTGGAGGGGCGCTTGGTGTCATGATTATGACGGTTGCTGGCCGACCGATGCATCAAGCGATAGGGACATCGGCGGGGTTTGGTGTCGCTGTCGCTGTTCCGGGCGTTTTTGGTTTTATTTATTCCGGACTTAACGTCGCAAATTTGCCACCTGTGTCCTTCGGGTATTTCAACTTTCCAGCCTTTGTGATTACGGCTGTGATGGCTGCGGTTGCTGCGCCAATCGGTGCCAAAGCGGCGCACCGCCTCAATGGTGCCTTCCTCTCCAAGGTTTTTGGTGGATATGTATTGATCGCGGCATGTGCGTTGGCAGCGGATGTTTTTTGGGGCTGACGATTATTTTTCGCAGGTGCGGTAATTATGTAGTCGATCATCTCCCCCGAACTGCTTAGGCTGCGAAGACTGTTTGTGGGTAATTGCGGAGCGGATCGTGGCAGAAATTGAAACTATTATAGCGGGTGTTGGCTCTCATTTGCCTGAGAATGTTGTGACAAACGACGATTTGGCGAAGCGGGTTGATACTTCTGATGAGTGGATCCGGTCGCGCAGTGGCATCGGACAACGACATTATGCTGCCGATGATGAAAGTACTTCGGACCTTGCAACCAAAGCGGCATGGAACGCGCTCGATCAAGCTGGGTTAAAGCCGCGTGATATTGGGCTTATTATTGTTGCGACCGTGACGCCTGATCGGACATTTCCATCGACAGCGGTTTATGTGCAGCAAAAGCTTGGTGTGCCGCCGGGGATCGCTTTTGACGTTTCGGCGGCCTGTGCAGGTTTTTTGTACGCAATGAATATAGCGCATGATTTCGTTCGAACAGGCCAAACCAAGCATGCGCTCATCATCGGTGCGGAAAAGCTTTCTTGTTTTTTAGACTGGGATGATCGCAGTACTTGCGTATTGTTTGGTGATGGTGCCGGGGCCGTGGTGCTAAGCGGAGAGGCCCCGTTAACGGCGCGGCGCCCGCGAGGTGTGTTGGCGACTTATTTGTCAGCGGATGGCCGATTGGCCGATCATCTTTATGCGGATGGTGGACCTTCGACAACCGCGACGGTTGGCAAGGTGCGCATGAACGGCAAAGAGGTTTTCCGGAATGCTGTTGAACAGATTTCCAACGCAGTTTTTGAGGTCACTGAGCGCGCTAAGGTAAACCGCTCTGAGATCGATTGGTTCGTTCCGCATCAAGCCAATATCCGTATCATACAGTCATGCTCTAAGAAGCTGGATCTCGATGAGAGCAATATCATTATGACGATCGATAAACATGCGAACACATCATCGGCTTCGATCCCTCTCGCGCTCGATGTTGCTATCCGCGATGGTCGCGTGAAACGCGGCGAATTGCTTGTCTTCGCCGCGCTTGGTGGTGGTTTAGCTTGGGGGTCAGCCTTAGTTCGATATTAAAACCATTACTCCGCGGGGGCTAGTTTTTCTGTCTTTTTTGCGCGAATTAATGGCCATAGTAGTTGTTCACTTGCTGGCGTGTAGGGAAGGTTTTCAACCCCCATGCGTTCCGGGTACTGCCGCGTTATTTTCGCTGTGCCGAAGAGAACATCCCAAAAGAACAAGAGATTGCCGAAATTCCCTTTGTAGTTGGTGATGCCGTCCGCGGCGAACTTTCCGTGATGTGCGCTATGGGTGGCGGGTGTGGAGATTGTGCGTTCAACGACCCACATAACCGGTGAAAGCCATTTCAATTTGTATAGAGGTGCATCCCAGCGAACGTCCGAATGCGCACCGTAAATTACAATAGCTTTTACGACAATGTAGCCAGCGTAAACATAGCCCAATCCTAGATAAATCAATGCACCAGAGAACCACAGGCCTGGCATGAGCAGGTAATAAAATATGTTGTTGCGATAGACGACGCGGATGGACAAATATTCTGCGTTATGGTGGGGGCGGTGCAATTTGTAGAGCCATGGTACGCTATGTGATGTACGGTGCCACCAATATTGCATCATATCGTCAAATATCAGGAACAGAGCAATTGCGGCAACTAACGGAATAGTCGCAAGCGACCCAGCGGCTTCCGGAGCGATTAAACTTGCTAAGAAGCCACCGGCAAATAGCGCCATTGGCTGTGTCACTAAGGTGAGTGACAAAGTGCTGACAATTTCGACGATAATGTCTTCGCGGGTTTGTCCGGGTTTGCGAAAGAAATTGGTTCGAAATATTTCCAACAACGCGAAAAGACACAAGATTCCGAGAATTAAGATAAGTTCCGGCTTCATTGGGTGCTCCCTGAAAATGCACCTTCTTTGGGTGCGGTATATCTTTTCATAGCAGCTACGAAAGCGTATAAATGCTAAGAAGTTAGCATTTGAATGATTATGGTCGATTTGCTGGAATTTGGCGGGCAATCATTCTTGTCGTTATTGCCAGAAGTGATGGCAGAACGGTTAGTTTCTGCTGGCGTTGCCGTTCGCTTTGAGGACGGTGAGACGGTCCATTTAAGGGGCGATATCCGGCCCGGGCTATCTATCGTCAAGTCCGGTGCGGTTCGGTTTTCTATACCGGGTATCGATGGATCTAGCGTTACAAGTTCAATATTGGGGGGCGGGCATTCCTTTGGTGAGGCAACGCTTTTTGCTAAACTGCCGCGAACACATGATGCTATTGCGGTCGGTGCGACAACAATCAACCAAATTAGCAAGGCACGGTTTGACAAGATATTTGATGAAGAGCCCGGGCTTGCGCGAATAATGTTGGAAGCTACGACAACGCGCCTTTATAGCGTTTTAGAGTTCATGGATGATCTGCGGCGGCATCCATTAAATGTACGGGTTGCGAAAATCATATTTTCGATGGCGCAATCTTCTAAAGTTGAGAATGTCATTGAAATCAGTCAATCAGACTTCGCGTTCACCTTAGGCGTTTCACGGGTGTCTATCGGCAAAGCGCTCGCTGGTCTGCAGTCTGATGGTTTGATTAAATTGGGGTATGGGAAAATAAGCATAGCTAACTATGATCAATTAAATAATTGGATTACGGATCATTCTGTGTTAGCGCCACTGGCTAGGAATTAAGGTTTTGTGTATGGATATCGAAATATTATCAAAAAGACTTGAGCGGCTGGAAGAACGGTCAGCCCATCAAGAACAGTCAATTGAAGAGCTGTTAGACGTCGTCAATGAGCAACAAAAATCCATTGAGACGTTGCGACGTGAATCATCTCGCCTCAAAGAAGAGTTGAAACAGGTTGAAGATATTGCGGTGAATGGGGAGCAGCATGAACCGCCGCCACCCCATTATTGAGCAATTAGATTTTTTGGTTATATTCGCCGACTTCCGGATGTTCTCGCAGCACGGCGTCCATTTCAGCGAACATCTTTTTCATATTCTCTTCGGATGTTGGGCTTTCAATTACGACCACAAGCTCCGGTTTGTTTGATGACGCGCGGATAAGACCCCATGTGCCATCTTCTGCTGTGATGCGCACTCCGTTCACGGTAACCACATCCCGGATTGATTGGCCGATGATTGTTCCGCCGTCTTTGGCGCGTGCTTCCAAGGTGGCAACAACTTTTTTTACGACGTCATATTTGATTTCATCCGCGCAGTGAGGTGACATGGTTGGTGATTGCCATGTCTTGGGCAAAGATTTGCGCAAATCGGAAAGCTTTTTATCTGGATTGCGGTCGAGCATTTGTAAAAGCGCAATCGCAGCGACTAGTCCGTCATCATAGCCGCGTCCAATCGGAGCATTAAAAAAGAAGTGCCCAGATTTTTCGAAACCAGCAAGTGCATTCATTTCATGGCTTTTACGTTTAATATAAGAATGTCCGGTTTTCCAATATTCTGTCTTCGCTCCATTTTCGATGAGGATTGGGTCGGTTACGAATAGGCCGGTCGATTTTACATCAACAACAAATTGAGCATTTTCATGGAGTGCAGAAAGATCGCGCGCGATTAAAACCCCAATCTTATCTGCAAAAATCTCTTCGCCTTCGTCATCAACGACGCCACAGCGGTCGCCATCTCCGTCAAAGCCCAACGCTAGGTCCGCGCCGTGTTCGCTAATTGCATCACGCATAGCGTGAAGCATTTCCATATCTTCAGGGTTCGGATTATAGCGCGGGAAAGTGTGGTCAAGCTCTGCGTCCATGGGGATGACCTCAATTCCGAGGCGGGATAGGGCTTCGGGCGCGAAGGCCCCGGCAGTTCCATTGCCGCAAGCTGCGACGACTTTAAGGTTGCGTTGTATTTTGACGTCTTTGACCACATCGTCGATATATCGTTCGCGTAATCCTTCGACATATTTATATTCGCCGCCCGGAAATGACTTATACTCTGCATTCAGTACAATCTCTTTGAGCCTGCCCATTTCATCGGGACCAAATGTTAGTGGCATCTCAACGCCCATTTTTACGCCGGTCCAGCCATTTTCGTTGTGACTGGCCGTCACCATGGCGACGCAGGGAATTTCCAGGTCAAATTGGGCGAAATATGCGACCGGTGAGAGCGCAAGGCCAATATCATTCACTTCGATCCCAGCGCTCATAAGGCCGACGATCAACGCTTGTTTGATCGAAAGTGAGTATCCGCGGAAATCATGACCGACGACAATCCGTGGTTCTTTCCCCAACTCCCTGATCAGCGTACCCAACCCTTGCCCCAAGGCTTGGATCCCCAATAGGTTGATTTCCTTTTCAAATAGCCACCGGGCGTCATATTCACGGAAACCCGTGGCTTTGACGAGCGGTGCGACCTCATATGTGAGGGTATTTGGTTTCAGATCGGCGCTTGGCTTGGGCAGCATGAAAGGTTCCTTCGGAATATCATAAGTTAGGGCGCACTTTAGGGGGCTCGCCGTGAGGTGCAAGCATCAAAGAATATGTGCAGAATCAGTGACAATTGCTGAACGCTTGCGCATAGTCTGCCACTGTCACAAAAGGGTCGCGCATGAGTTGCGATCAGTTAAGTCGGGTTTGGGACGAGCGCGACGCGATTACCGGGTATTCACGAGGGGTTCATGGATCTACCATTTGAGTTGAGCGATATCGGCGTGCGTGGTCAGAGCGCTCTCGGACTAGTCGCATTTGTTTTCATCGCTTGGCTCTTTTCGAACGGGAAGGGGCGGTTTCCGTTTTTTTCGGCGGTTTGGACCGTTGGTGCGCAAATTCTGATTGCAGCGTTGTTGCTCTATCTGCCCCCAGCGCGCGAGGCATTAAAAAGTTTGCGTGCGGTAGTCGAGGCGCTACAGGCGGCAACCACTGTGGGAACCTCATTCGTGTTTGGCTATATGGGTGGGGCCGAACCCCCCTTTGAAGTCGTGAATCAAGGGGCGATGTTTAACTTTGCGTTTGGCGCGTTACCGCTGGTGATTTTTTTCTCTGGGCTTTCGGCGCTGTTGTGGCACTGGGGCATTTTGAAATTCTTCGTGCGTGGGTTTGCATTTTTGCTCGAAAAGATTTTCCGCGTTGGTGGGGCTGTCGCGCTCTCGTCGGCTGCAAATACTTTTTTGGGTCAGACCGAAGCGCCATTGATGATCCGTCCTTTTCTAAATCGCGTTTCAAGGTCGGAATTATTCATCATCATTACCGGCGGGTTCGCCACCGTTGCGGGCTCTGTCATGGCTATTTACGCGATTATTCTCGATAATATTGATCCCTCCGTACTTGGGCATATCATTGTCGCTTCAATCATTTCGGTGCCAGCCGCGATCCTAATGGCGCAAGTCATGATTCCGGCTGAAAAACATGAACTTCCGACTTCTGCTGATGCTGCCGATGACTTTAAATATGCAAGTTCGATGGATGCTTTCGTGCGCGGCGTAACCGATGGATTGGGGCTATATCTTAATATTATTGCGGCGCTAATCGCGTTCACGGCATTTGCCGCGTTGATCAATATTTTGCTTGCTGCGGGGCCAGATGTCGCGGGCGCACCACTTACGCTAGAGCGCATGCTTGGGGTGGTTTTTGCGCCGTTGATGTGGCTTGCGGGTGTGCCGTGGAACGAAGCGTTTGATGCTGGCTCACTCATGGGTGTCAAAACTGCGGTCAATGAATTGGTTGCTTATGTGCGATTGTCTGAAGTGCCGGAAGGTACATTCAGCGACCGGACCTTTCTAATACTTGTTTATTCGCTTTGTGGGTTTGCAAACTTTGCAAGTCTCGGCATCGTCATTGGCGGACTAACGGTTCTCGCGCCGGAACGTCGGCAAGACGTTATAAATCTCGCGCCTCGTGCACTCGTTGCCGGTACTTTGGCGACGTTGATGACAGGGGCGGTTATTGGATTAATCTGGGTCGGTTAGGAACCGCAGGTCGGCACTCGCGATTTTGTTAAAAGCCTAACGGGCCACTTGTGTTATCATGGTTCAATGGCCCCGTTAAAACCGCTACTTAAAGATATTCGGGCATGTCGCATTTGCATCGATGATCCGCGCGGTATGCCGCTGCCGCATGAACCTCGGCCAGTCGTCCGCGCGACAGCGACTGCCAAAATTGCCATCTACGGTCAGGCTCCCGGTATCCGCGTTCACAAAAGCGGCATGCCGTTTACAGACCCCTCCGGTGATCGGTTGCGCGAATGGATGGGTGTCAGCGAAGAAGAGTTTTACGACGAGACCAAAGTAGCGATTGTGCCTATGGGATTTTGTTTCCCCGGATACGATGCCAATGGAGCGGATAAGCCTCCGCGTAAAGAATGTGCGCCTGCCTGGCGGCAACAGCTGATTGATGCGATGCCGAATGTCAAAACTGCAATTCTTGTTGGTGGGTATGCGCAAAAATGGCACTTGGGGAAAAGTGCACGGTCGAATTTGACCGAGACAGTTGAGCACTGGCGCGAATACACGCCGCAATATTTCCCAACTCCACACCCATCCTGGCGCAATAACAGCTGGCTGAAAAAGAACTCGTGGTTTGAGGCAGAGTTGTTACCGGTTTTGCGGAAAAGGGTGCGCCGTTTAATTCAGGCGTAAGTTAGCGCCGATAGTTATTCCAATCGTCGAAACGGGCATAAAGCACATAAAGCACGGCCAATATGATCAGCACCAAGAGTGCGAATTGAATCTGTGCTTCGACCGCGTGCACTTCGTGTTTGGACGGACGTTCGTCAGAGGGAATTCCCACCGTTTCGGTGGTTTGCTCTTGCGTTTGATCGCCTGTTGCGCCGTCTAAGTTATTGTCAGTTTGCTCGTGGCCAAATTCGTCGTGAGTCGATGTGTCTGGCTGCGGCGTACCCAAATTTCCAGTTGCGGGCGCTGAGCCATCACCACCCATCGAATTAGGTACTTCGGTATACCCAGTACCATTTTCGATGTTGGTTTCAATGTTATTGAGTTCCTCGGCATCTTGGCGCCCCATAGACGATGAGGCGACACCAGCACCGCCAGCAATGGCTGCGCCCTGTACCGTACGGCTTTCTGCAACGTTACCTCGACGCGGTGAGTCCTCAATCGGGGTAACGCGTGAATTTTCATCAAGTTGTTTGGGGTCTCTGACTTGAACTGGGCTGGTCGGAGTGAGGAAGAGGGCGCGTTCTGCGGCGCGCCGCCGCGTCAGCCCTAATACAGGACGCAAAACCCCACTGACTGTTGCTTTATTCCACCAAGTAAGAGCATCTGCGGCACCGATGCGGTCGCCTTTGTTAAGGCGCTTCAAGGCGGTGGAGCTACGCAGGGCACCAGCGCCTACATTGTAAACGAAGCTCACAAGGGCGTCGAATTCGTTCTGATTAAGTTTAACTTTTGTAGCACTTTCAACGGCTTGCTCACGAGATTTCAGGTCTCGCCGAAGTAACTCTTCGGCTTCGCGCTCACTGATCCGCATGCCGGGTTGGACATCGGGGCCTGTATGGCCGTAGCCAATCGTCCAGATGTCCGCAATGTCCTGATAGGCTTCAAGTTCAAGCCCTTCAAATTGCTTTAGTAACTGAATTCCGCTTTCTGATGTCTTCATCGAAAAGCCCCCACACCCCTCTGCTTAAATTTACCATAACTGTAAAACACGGCAAAATGTAGGAGGTTACGTAAGGAATTTGAGAATTTCCAAAAACTGTGATGTTGCGTGATTAAAGTGCTCTAAAATCCGCGTAAATTCGCACGATTGGCATTCTGCCGAGCAAATAAGAAATAATAGCGGCTATGGATTGCGAGCTAGTTATCGGGCGTCGCTGGGCCGAAAGTGGTCAAATCAGGGCAGAAGCGCTCTTTGGTGTGACCTCTGTAGGTGTTTCGACTCGATTAAGGTCGTTCTCGATGTTGCCAATTTTCTCCAGAAGAAAACGCTGATGGGCTGCATGAGCCTCAAAGCATGCTGTGATCTCGCGTAGTTCTAAAAGGGCTTTCGGATCGACGGAACGGATCATGTTTCGGTCAGCAGCGACTGACCGAATAGACACCGCATAAGAAGCAGCCAATCTTGCTTTGTCGGCTTGGAATTGTTGGAGGTCACTGACTTTTTGCGCAATCAATGCCGCATTTTCTTGCTCAAAAATCTCATTGAGCGACTGTGTGATCTCGATCAGTCCTTGAACGCGGGTAGCGGCATCAGATTCAGCAAAAGTATAGGCGGTGGACATCAGGTCACTCCTTATCATCGGAACGAGCAATAATGACTAGCGGAAAAGAAACCGTTTCAGATTTCTTTGAAATTATTCCTATCGGTTAAGAGGTGGCGGTGTGTGTTTGTTGCAGCGCAGCGATGTTTCGTTTTCGTCGAACATCTTTTACATGCTATTTATCACCAATAACTGGTGCATATTTACGACAGGTTGGGAGCTTTCTAATGAAACCCAAAATCAATCTTTCAATTTTATGAAATTCTTGGGGAATGGCAGAGGATTTGCTAATCGCTGCTTGAGCCGAAGGCACCTCATGGCTATAGAGAGCCGCGACTCGGTCGTTGCATAGGCCCGGTCAATAGGTGTTAGTTGGGAGATGACCATGTCAGCATCTGAGATTGACGAGTATCGTCCGTCCGAAGACGAAACCTTTATGGATGATCGCCAAAAGGAGTATTTCAAAAGAAAACTCCTTGCTTGGAAAAACGATATTCTAAAGGAAAGTCAGGGTACCCTGACCAATCTTATGGAAGACAACAATCACTTGCCTGATGTGGCCGATAGGGCATCTAGCGAAACTGAGAAGGCGTTAGAGCTGCGTACCCGTGACCGTCAGCGAAAACTCATTTCAAAAATCGATTCGGCTTTGCGTCGTATTGAGACTGGCGAATATGGCTACTGTGAGGAAACAGGGGAGCCAATAGGCGTGCGTCGGCTTGATGCTCGGCCCATAGCTACCTTGTCTTTAGAGGCCCAGGAACGCCACGAGCGGGACGAAAAAGTTCACCGAGACGACTAAAGCTTCAGCGGAATTCATTTTATTCCCCTTGCGGTTCGGGTTTCTAAGCCTTATATCCCAAGCGCAATTTCTGTTTTGGGCCGCTGCCGAACGCGGCCGACTTACCTGTCTGCTAAGCTCTTCGACCTTTCCAAGACACGGGTTGCGACGCACCGGCTTTGTTCATTCGAACGAGGTCACTTCTACGCCATGCTGAATTTGTATGGCGCGCCTAATGTCAAGGAGACGAAAGATGGCGACTGGTACTGTTAAATGGTTCAACGGCCAAAAAGGCTACGGATTTATCCAACCTGACGATGGCGGCAAAGACGTGTTTGTTCACGCGACTGCCGTTGAAGCTTCAGGCATCGGCCAATTGGTTGAAGGTCAAAAAATTGGTTACGACCTAACTGATGATCGCGGCAAAACTGCTGCAGGCAACCTAAAAGCTGTCTAATTAATTCGTTCATTCGAATGAAAAACGGCACCCATTCGGGTGCCGTTTTTTTTGTCGGTTATTTTTGAATGACCTATACAAATTTATTTGCGTCCGAACAGCCCGCCCAAAAGCTTCTTCCCGGCGGCTTCCATCAGATCATCCTTGAAGTCGCCATCACCATCTTGGTCGAGGAAGTTCATTAGCCCACCTAATTCGGCGGGTGCGGACTTTTGGAAACGTACGCTTTCTTCGGTTACGAGACCTGCAAGGGCCGAAGCATCAAGACCTTGCTCGCGTTTTGCGCGCCCAAGTGAGGCCAAAACAGCGGGCGCAGCCATGGCCAATAATTGCGCGATTTGCGACTGATCAACGCCAGCAGATTTCGCAAGTGCCATTTCAGTTTGTTGTTGTTTGCCGCCCAGAATATGGCCCAGGATCTTTTGTCCATCGGCAATCACATTGTCGTTGCCAAGCCCGGATACGTTGTTGAGCAAACTGCCATCATGGTTGTCTAGCGCGTTCGCTAATGCTGCTGCGCCATCGGGGCTGGACGCATTTTTCTTTAGTCCGGCCATAATCGCCGCCATAGCCATTGGCATCATTTTATCGGCGATTCCCTCGTTCAAGCCGGTTTTGTTGGCGGCTTGTTGCGTCACCTGTTGGGTAACGACTTGGGTCAGTTGATCCATTAGCGACATGATGTTTCTACTCCTTTTGAGATACCCGCGTGGCCCTAGCGGGTTGTAGCCATTAAGTCCTGGAAGGCAAAGGGGACGGAAGTGATCGGCACTTTTCCACAAAAAGCGGTTGAAAGCCTCATAGACTCGGCTATGAAGGCCCATGGAGCGACGCAATAATTCATCGAAGCCACCTAGTGCTGCCGGGAAACGGCGCAAAAAGGTCAAAAAAACCAACATCGCGACGACCGCGCTTGGTGAAGAGCCTGAAAAACGCTCGCGCAAAAAAGATGCGCCCATGGCAGGCGAAGCCAAGCCCCGCGAATTTAATGTCCATGTGAAGACCGCAAAACGGCGTGACTATGCCTCGACCTTGTGGCTCAAGCGGCAATTGAACGACCCTTATGTGCGCAAAGCCAAAGCCGAAGGATTTCGGTCACGAGCGGCGTATAAGCTGATCGAATTAGACGAAAAATTCCAACTTCTCCGTCCCGGTGCGCGTGTTGTGGATCTTGGCTGCGCCCCTGGGGGCTGGTGTCAAGTTGCCGCCAAGGCGGTTGGGAAATCAGGACGCGTTGTCGGGATTGACTATCTTGGCATGCCGGCTGTTCCCGGCGCAGATGTTCTTGAGATGGACTTTTTAGATGAAGAAGCGCCTCAAAAATTACAAGAGCTGATGGATGGCAAGGCCGATTTGGTTCTTTCGGATATGGCGGCCCCGACGACCGGCCATCGGTCTACGGATCATTTGCGAATTGTGGGGCTTGCAGAGGCGGCGCTTGATTACGCAGAAGATGTTCTCGCACCCGGCGGTGCATTTGTCTGTAAGGTGTTTGCCGGTGGTGCCGAAGGTGATCTTTTGAATCGTCTAAAAATGAATTTTGAATCTGTAAAACACGCGAAGCCAAAAGCGAGTCGTTCTGGGTCCGCAGAGAAATATGTTGTCGCCACTGGCTTTCGTGGCGTGACAGACAATGAGATTAGTGAAGACTAGGGAACTATGGTTATGCAAATCCGTGATGCACTGACATTTGATGATGTTTTGTTGGAGCCGGGACCATCAGAGGTTATGCCATCGGGTGTCGATGTGCGGGCACGACTGACACGGGAAATCACGCTGAACATTCCAATACTTTCAGCCGCGATGGATACGGTGACCGAGGCCGAAATGGCAATCGCCATGGCCCAGAATGGTGGTATAGGCGTTTTGCACCGTAACCTCGGCCTCGAAGAACAGATTGAGCATGTCCGCCGCGTAAAGCGTTTTGAGAGCGGTATGGTGGTAAATCCGTTGACGCTTACGCCAGATGATACCCTACGTACCGCTCAAGCGATTATGACTGAACGGCAAATCTCTGGATTTCCTGTTGTTGAAAATCCAGATGCGAATGGCGTTGGCAAGCTGGTTGGTGTGCTGACAAACCGTGATATGCGCTTTGCGCGCAATCTGGACCAACCCGTCCGAGACTTGATGACGTCTGCTGACTTGGTGACTGTATCACCGGGTGTATGCCAAGATGACGTGCGAGAGCTTTGTCACCGGCGCAGGATTGAGCGCGTGGTCGTTGTTGATGAACAATACCGGTGCGTTGGTTTGATTACTGTGAAAGACATGGAAAAAGCCCGTGCTTATCCGCTAGCGAACAAAGATTCCCAAGGACGCCTGCGCGTTGCTGCGGCATCGAGCGTTGGTGATGATGGGTTCACCCGTATTGAGGCGCTGATCGACGCGGGTTGCGATGTGGTGGTGATTGATACGGCGCACGGACATTCCGCACGCGTGGCTGAGCAAGTCACTCGGGTTAAAAAACTGTCAAATGCGGTACAAGTCATTGCGGGGAATGTTGCCACCTATGATGCGACCAAATCGCTGATCGATGCCGGGGCCGATGCGATTAAAGTCGGTATTGGACCGGGCTCAATTTGTACGACACGGATTGTTGCCGGTGTTGGTGTGCCGCAACTAACGGCAGTTATGGATGCTGCGCGTGCAGGACGCGAATCCGGGGTTCCGATCATCGCGGATGGCGGCGTGAAGTATTCTGGCGATATGGCGAAGGCGCTAGCGGCGGGAGCGGACTGCGTTATGATTGGGTCGCTATTGGCGGGCACGGATGAAGCACCGGGCGAAGTATTCCTGTATCAGGGGCGGTCATATAAATCCTATCGGGGGATGGGATCAATTACGGCCATGTCGCGCGGGTCTGCAGACCGATATTTCCAAGCTGACGTAAAAGAGCAGATGAAATTGGTGCCCGAAGGGATCGAGGGACGCGTGCCGCACAAAGGGCCAATCGGTCCTATTTTGCACCAACTGGTTGGCGGAATTCGCGCCTCTATGGGCTATGTCGGGGCTCCGACGATTGAGGAAATGCAGAAGCGAGCAAAATTTGTTAAAATCACCAATGCGGGGCTTAAGGAAAGCCACGTTCATGATGTGGCGATCACCCGCGAGGCACCAAACTATCCGACGCCGAATTAATGAATTGGCGTTTTTGGTTTTGTGAATTAGCCTTTGGCCGACTGACATAAGCCTGTCAGCGACATTTTTGCAAAAAGGGGAACGCTATGAAGAAACTAATTATTATGGGAATTGTCGGGAGCGTGTTCGGGTTCTCAACGGCGGTTGCAGATGACTCTATGTCGGCTTGTTTGGAATTTGCGGACCGAAACAATGTGTCACCCGAACCATGCGCATGTATTGCAGCGGCGGTGGCAAATGATCCGGCGCTTAAAGCGGAGCAGATTGCATTGGTGACACTAGACGACTTTGTTACCGCATCGCCTGAACTGCAAAGTGCTCTTGATGATTGCGTTGACTAATTTAACGGCGGCGGCGCGCGACATAATTTGGGTGCCGCTGCTTATCGTATTTATGTTTGGAAGTAGTAATGCGGCTTAGTGGGCGGCTTTCGGCCGCGATAGAAGTTCTAACTGATTTCGAGACGCGCCGTGTCCCATTGAAAACAGCGTTGGCCGATTGGGCGAGGGGTGCCCGGTATGCCGGTGCGAAAGACCGGGCCTGGATATCAGGGCTATGTCTTGATGTGCTTCGTAAACGTCAATCGATCGCCGCGATGATGACCGACGATACACCGCGGGCTGCGGTAATTGGGTGTCTCTTCTTTGAATGGTTAACCGCGATTGACGAGCTTCGTTCAGCCCTAACCGAAGAACCCCATGGTGCGGGCGCATTAACAGAGGCTGAATTCGAGCGATTAGAAAAACCCGTTCCAAGCGAAAAATTTACACCGGCTGTTAGGGGCAATTTTCCCGAATGGATGGTGCCCAATATTGAACGTGTATTTGGTGAAAATACCGTCAGTGTCATGAATGGATATGCTGAACGGGCGGATATCGACCTTCGGCTAAATAGATTAAAGGTTGAATCTGAAAAAGCGCTGTCAGCACTCAAATCCGTCAAGGCAAATCCTATTTCCTTACTGAATAACGCGGCTCGAATTAGTGCGCCAAACCCGAGCGAGAAAGCGCCAGCGGTGACGGTGATCCCAGCATTCAATAAGGGGTGGGTCGAAGTTCAAGATTTAGGAAGCCAGATCGCTGCATTGGCGGCAGGTGAGGTGAAAAGCGCTCAGGTGCTCGATTTCTGCGCGGGTGGCGGCGGTAAGACTCTGGCCCTAGCAGCGATGATGGAAAACACTGGCCAGCTTTATGCCTATGATCGTGACCCGCACCGGCTAAAGCCGCTATTTCACCGCGCCAAACGCGCGGGTGTGCGAAATTTACAGATCCGATCACCGGCTGGCGATGAAGGGCTTGAAGACCTCACCAATAAAATGGATGTGGTGTTTGTCGATGCGCCTTGTACAGGGGCGGGGACGTGGCGACGTCATCCGGATACGAAATGGCGACTTACAGAACAGCAATTACAACGCCGGATGAAAGAGCAGGACATAGTGCTCAAGCAAGCGGCGGCATTTGTAAAACCTGGCGGACGGATGGTCTGGGTCACTTGCTCATTTCTAATGGAAGAAAACGAAGACCGTTTGGCATCGTTTCTTGAAGCCCATTCAGAGTTTTCACAACAGCCAGTCATTGAAGCGATGGCCTCGACTACTCTCCTGACTGCCAAAGGCCGGGAAGCGCTTTCCACATTGAGTACGCCGGAAGGTGCCGTTCGGCTATCGCCTGATAAAATACGAGCCGATGGATTTTTTATCGCGACACTGCGTCGAACCAACTAAGAGACCTTTATGACCCTTGACCCCCATGCAAAAGTGCACGACCGTGTACTGATTATTGATTTCGGCAGCCAAGTGACTCAGCTCATTGCGCGACGACTTCGTGAGTCTGGCGTTTATTGTGAAATCCACCCGTTTAACCGCGTCGATGCAGCGTTCCTCGGTGAATACGCACCTAAGGCCATCATACTTTCCGGCGGGCCGGCGAGCGTTAAAACAGCCACGAGCCCACGCGCAGCGCAGGAAGTGTTTGAGCTTGGCGTGCCGATCCTCGGTATTTGTTATGGCGAGCAAACAATTTGCGCGCAGCTGGGCGGTGACGTCGAAAGTTCTGATCATCGCGAATTTGGCCGCGCCAAAATTGAGGTTGTTAAGGCGAGCGCGCTTTTTGATGGCGTTTGGGAAATTGGCTCAAGCCATCAAGTTTGGATGAGCCATGGCGACCGGGTTAATGCGATCCCAGAAGGCTTTGAGATCATTGGTAAATCCGAAGGTGCACCCTTCGCGGCCATTGCGAATGAAGAACGGCGAATCTATGCGGTGCAGTTCCATCCAGAGGTGGTGCATACGCCAGACGGTGCAAAATTATTGTCGAATTTCGTCCGCAATATCGCGGGTCTGCAAGGCGACTGGACAATGGCGGCGTTTCGCGACGAAGCCATTGAAATGATCCGCAAGCAGGTCGGTGATGGGCGGGTCATTTGCGGTTTGTCGGGCGGCGTCGATAGTTCCGTGGCAGCAGTGCTCATCCACGAAGCCATTGGTGAGCAACTGACGTGCGTCTTTGTGGATACCGGTTTGATGCGGGCTGGTGAAAGTGAAGAAGTCGTTCGGCTTTTCCGCGATAGCTATAATATACCGCTTATTCACGTCGAAGCTGCGGATCTATTTCTGGGTAAGCTCGCGGGCGTTGATGACCCCGAGAAAAAAAGAAAAATCATTGGCGCGACATTCATTGATGTTTTTGACGCCGAGGCAAACAAAATTGAGAATGCGAAATTTCTCGCGCAGGGAACACTTTATCCTGATGTGATTGAAAGCGTTTCATTTGACGGCGGCCCGTCAGTTACGATCAAGTCGCACCATAATGTTGGCGGTTTACCTGAACGGATGAATTTGAAGCTTGTTGAGCCATTGCGCGAGCTATTTAAGGATGAAGTTCGCATATTGGGGCGGGAATTAGGGTTGCCGGAACATTTTGTCGGGCGGCATCCATTTCCGGGACCAGGTCTTGCCATCCGAATTCCGGGCGAAGTCACACAGGAAAAAGCCGAAATTCTCCGAAAGGCCGATACGATCTATCTTGATGAGATCCGTAAGGCTGGTCTTTATGATGAAATTTGGCAGGCATTTTCAGTGTTGTTACCAGTGCGCACAGTTGGTGTGATGGGTGATGAGCGGACCTATGATCATGTTCTTGCATTGCGCGCGGTCACGTCTACTGATGGAATGACCGCAGATTATTATCCGTTCACCCATGAGTTTTTGGGTGCCTGTGCGACGCGAATTATCAACGAAGTGCGCGGTGTAAATCGTGTGGTTTATGATGTGACGTCGAAACCGCCGGGAACAATTGAGTGGGAGTGACCGTAATTGACGGACAATGGTTGGCCCTGGCACCGGTTTAACAACCGCGGATCCATGTGTTTTATTGGCATTTTTGAATTCGCTTGCGCTGTGAGAGACAATATTCCCGATATCGCCTTGGAAGGACCATATGTGTGAGCGCTAAGGGTTATCTATCAAAATAATGATACAAAAATAGCGAGCCGAGGCTCGCTATTTTTTTTCGAAAATCGATGGAGACGATCTTAGTATGGTTTGTCGCCCTTGACCCACATGCGGTGGATGTGACGCTCATATTTTTCATCTTCAAAGAGCGACCCCGTATGCAGTGTGCAACGGTTGTCCCAGGTAAGGATGTCACCGGGTTGCCATTTATGTCTGTAGACGAATTGTTCTTGTGTTACGAACTCGACAAGTTCTTCAATTAATTTGGCCGCCGCTTCGTCTTCCATGCCGACAATGCCGCGCACGGTTCCGGTGCTGACCCACAGTGCTTTGCGGCCATCAGCCGGGTGGGTGCGAATTAGCGGGTGAAAAACGTCGGGGTTGTCGCGGATCATTTCTTCTGAAAGTTTCGCGCGACCAAATTCCCGTGTCTCCATGAAATATTTATAGCTGTGGTGTAGCACGAGATCATCAAGTTGGGCTTTGCGCTCGTCGCTCAATGCGTCATACGCAGCGACGCAATCGGCGAGCAGTGTGTCGCCACCGACGGGCGGCACTTCTAATGAATAAAGCATCGTGTTCATGACTGGCTTCTCTTTATAAGAGTAATCAGTATGCCAGCCGACGCCATCATTATGGGCACCAATTGGTTTGCCGTTTTCTTTTTTGTTGGAAAGCGTAAAAATGGCAGGATAACCGGGCAAGGTGAACTGTTTTTGGGTGTGGCCTTCTGGTTCGCCAAACGCACTGATAAATCGCATCAGGTCATCAGGAGCCATAGTTTGGCCGCGTATTAGCATCGCACCATGAGTGTGAAAGACATTCACGAGGTCCTTGTGAGTCTCGTCAGAAGCCTTTGCGACATCTACGCCCGATACTTCTGCACCGAAGCCGGGTTTCAATTCTTTGATCTGCAATCCATTGTGGTTGGTCATATTATCACGCGTTTTAATTGAATGTGTTCCTAGACAATACACGTCTCAGTGCACTGAGTTATTGAATAAATGCGCACCATTATTTGTCCCGCGTTTTTTCATGATTTCGCCTGTGTTTATGGGGCGTAGCGGTGATTTGGTGAATTTTTTGCGCAAGTTGTAGTGCGCAAATAGACAAAATGCGGAGGTAGGTAAGGCGCAAAAACGTGGTAACAGATAGAATGCGTTAATTCCGGTTTGTATAGCCGGGATGCGCAGCCGGTCTGGGAGGGCCGAGATGCATAATAGCTTTTGTAGGTTGATCGGCCAGATGCGGCCAAATCGCGTAACAGAAGCCGGACACACGAGGTGTGCGATCCGGTGACTGGCGATTCTCAAAAAGCTTGGCAATTCTCCACCAATTCGGTGCCTGAAGAGAAACGGGCCAATGCTTGGCGTCAGATGATGACGCGCCTTTCGCTACCGGTCGGCGAACTGGCGGATGATACCAAATTCAATGGTGAGATTACCTGCATTGTTTCGCCTATGGGGATTCGTTTTGCCGTCGTCGAAGCTGACGCACAAAAAATAAGCGGACAATACCCCGAGCAACCGAGCGAATTATGGGTTTCTGTTTTGCTTGCGGGTGAAGCGCATCTCCAGTTTCGTGAAAAGAAAGTTGATCTTCGGGTCGGCGACATGATCTATGGGGCGACTGGCAAAGCCGATGCTTCTTTGATCTTTGAAACTCGATTTAAGCAAATATTTATAAGCGCCCCAAGCGCCATTTTGAATGAGCGAATCGTGACTCCGATGTCGCGACGGCTGGGGTATATTCCCGCAGAGACGGGCATTCGTCGTATCTTTTCGCGAATGTTGATGAGTGTTGCAGACGAAATTAACGGTATCGAAGCTGATCAACTTCGTAGTTTTGACCAATCGTTTATGGAATATCTGATCGCATGTACGATCGGTGATGGTGAAGTTTCGATTGCTGGTGATCGCGATAATTCGCAGACTGATAACCTTTATAAAATCTGCCAAACAATAGAATTATTACTTGGTGATCCGGAGCTTACGTTGGCAAATGTTGCTGAGGCTCATGGTGTGAGCAATCGCTATGTTCAGGAAACCTTTTCACAAAATGGCCGGACGTTTTCCGACTATGTGAAGCGTCGTCGCCTTGAGCGGTGCCGAAGCGATTTGATTAGCCCGCTCTTTGCGCAGCTTTCGGTGGCGGAGATATGTTATCGGTGGGGCTTTAGTGCTCCGGCCCATTTCAGCAGGATTTTTAGGATGATGTATGGCGTTCCGCCCAGCGAATATCGCCGGTTGGGATCGTTGGGCCGTGTCGGTGCGTCAGACGCTGCATAAAAAGAAAGCGGCCATTGGGTCGCGTTTGTCGGTTCTTTTAGGCTGACAAATTATAATTTTGGAGGCGAGAAGTTGAGTAATAAAGAGTTAAACGAGGCCGTTGTTACCGGGCAAGTCGATTCAAAATCGGTGCTCAGTCTCGTTCGCAATTGGGCAGGGTTCCTGATTGTGAGTTTGTTCTTCTTTCACGTCACTGCCGGGACGTTTACATCACTTGGTGTGGTCCTGCCGCATATGCTTGGTGAGCTAGGTTGGAACTATTCGCAGGCCGGTGTTGGGTTTTCATTATTGGCGTTATTAGTTGGCCTGGCCGCGATGGTGCCGGCGTGGATAATCAAGCGCTGGGGCATCAAAACGACTTTTGCCGCTGGTGGCGCGTGTTTGGCGCTGGGGTTTGTTCTTTTGGCCACGGCCAGCAGTCTTCCTCAATACTTTCTAGGCGCAAGTTTGGCCGGATTCGGATATCCGCTTTGTGCGATTGTGCCCGCAGTTCATTATTTCACCTCGACCGTCGATAGTAAGCGCCGTGCTGCGATCATCGGTGCGTATTTTACGATTGGTGGATTGGGCGGTGTTGTTGGGCCAATGCTGGCAACTGGCGTCGTCGAGTTTTTAGGTGATTGGCGTTACCATTGGTGGGTGCTTGCTGTTGTGACCGCCGTTTTAACGGCACTTGCAGTGTTATTTGTTGACGATCGAAAATCTGCGGCCGTCGAAGCCGAAGAAAAAGCGGCGTTGAGCGAGCAAAAGACGGAGGATGCACTTCATAATTGGAGCTTCCGTGATGTCATCAGAACCAAAGAATATTACATCATCGTTTTTTCAATGACACTTACGCTAGTCTGTGGGCTGACGATGAATAGCTGGGCTGTGGCGCATATGGGCGCGCTGGGGGTGTCTGCAACAGTTGCTGCAGGCGCTTTGAGTGGTCACGCATTAGTCAATTCATTTTCGCGTGGTATTGGCGGCCTTCTGGCCAACCGCATTGACCCAAAGTGGTTACTTGTTTCAGCGCTTCTAGCCGAGATTGTCGGCATGGTTGCTTTATCAGTTGCGGACAATTCGTTCATGATCGGACTATTTGCGATTGCAGAAGGGTACGGGTTTGGAATGTGCCTATTCGCAACCACGTTATTGCTGGTGAACTATTTTGGAACGGCGAACAATCCGGAGGTGCTGGGGTCAATGCATTTCGTGACAACTCTTGCCATGATCGGTCCTGTGGGCGCTGGGTTTGTTGCCGATCGGACTGGTACCTTTTCCGTTGTATTTGTCGCTTACGCTGTGTTGTTGCTCGCGGTTTTGATTGCTGCAGTGACAATGCGAAAACCAAAACCACCGGCGAGTTCCGGTGTGGTTAATGCGCCTTTTATTGCGACTGATTTGCAGTCCGAGGGAGGGTAGAAGCGGGCCCCGATTTGGTTGTTATGCAGAGTGATTTGCGGTCGGTAACGCTATGCATAACCTAAAGTCTCGGGATTGGTGAATTTGTAAGAAAGCTGTGATTATATTGCGGCAGTTCTGTCAAAAACGTGGATGTAAATAGAAATTTCTATTGATCAAATAAGATCGACATTTCAGTATCGACAGTGAGGGAAGGGTGTAATTCTAAATAGGAAGAGTACGGATGGTTAGGTCAGTCTGTATTTGGGTTAGGGAATAGAAATCAAGTCCAGTTGGGATTGGTTCGTAAATGGTCTGGGAAAACCAACGTGCGGTGCTCGCGAAGGGTGACGAACGAAATAATGGAGGTTGAATTGTCAAATACTACAAATAAGAGGACTGATAGTCCCGAAATAATGCGGTTTAAGAAGTCTTTGCTCGGTAGCAGTGCCGTAATGAGTGCGATGATGTTTGCTGCGATGGCACCGGCTGTCGCCCAAGACGCTGATAGTGATTACGACGAAATCGTGGTCTATGGTGATCCGGTTGGTCTTTCTGAAGAAACCTCCACTGAATCCGTTTTTGGTGTTTCTCGGTCGCTTCTTGAAACGCCTCGTTCCGTTAGTATCGTTAGTGATACAACGATGGAACGTTATGGCATCGAAGATATCGATGACTTCATTACAACGACGCCGGGCACCTTTGGTGGTAGCTTCTTTGGTGTTCCGGGTGCGGTTTCTATTCGTGGGTCGGTTTCTGAAACTTATTACCGTGGTTTTAAGCGTGCGCTGAACCAAGGTCTGTTCCCTACGCCGATTGGTTCGAGTGATCGCGTAGAGATCGTTCGTGGTCCGGTTCCTGTGATTTATGGTGCTGGTCGTGTTGGCGGTCTTCTAAATTTCCATCCGAAAACAGTGGATGGAGAAGGCGTTACGACCGAAGATGGTATCCAGGGAAGCGTGAGCTTCACAGGTGGCAGCTACGGTAAGAAAAACGGCTCTATTGAATTAATCGTTCCATTTAAACTTGCGGGGCGTGAATCCGGACTTTCAGTTTACAGTGAAATCGAAGATTCGAAACATTTCTATAAAGGTCGTGAGCCTGAACATCAGCTAGTTCAATTTGCATTTACGCATGAACTACCTGCAGGTTTTAGTTTCGAAACAGGTGGGATGTACTATCACTCTGATGGTTACTATCAAACACCAGGTTGGAACCGGGTAACGCAAGACTTGATCGATAACGGGACCTATATCACGGGTCGTGATACCGATCTGACGGACCTCGATGGAAATGGATATCTAACGCCCAATGAAGTTGACGCAGCGGTCGGCACTTTCTTTGGTACATCAAATATCCGTACACTTGTCGATTATGGGGTGTTCGCAATTCCAGACGCGTACAAATTGGACACTGGCGTTGGTACAGGTCAGCTTGATCGGCGCACGGTCTTTCTGACCGAAGATCAAGAAGTGGCAGAGTCGGAATCCTTCACCGGTTATATCGATCTGAATAAGCACTTTGATGATGACTCTAAGTTGTCATTGCAGTTGTTCTACGATCAAATTGATGGTGATCTGTTTGTTACATACGGCTTTGCCGCCCAGCACAAAATGAAGGTTTTTGAAGCGCGTGCGTCTTATGACTTTGGTATTGAGCTAAGTGATTTTGCCAATCTGGATATGTATGTAACCGCTTCGCACCGTACTTATGATGCTGAGCTTCGGGAAAACTTCAACTCAGGTTACCTCGTTCTAGACCGTCGCGATCTTTTGGCGGGACCGCAGGGTAACGATATCTTCGATAGCCCGTTCACGGATGAGCCGGGCGGTATTGGTATTCCGTGGGATACGGATAATGATTCCAATTGGAGTGATACCGGTATTGCGGTTGTTGCTGATCTAAAAGTTGGCGACCTTGGTGTAGTTCTTGGTGGGCGTTATGATCACTATGATACGTCTGCAATTGATACGGGTGCGACTATTTTCAACCCAGCACTCGCTAATACCCGCTTTGATGGCAAAGAAGGTGATTTCTCCTATTCTGCCAGTGTGAACTACACAACGCCATTTGGGTTGGTTCCTTACTTTACCTATGCCCAAGGGTCCGAGCTTAACGATAGTGCCAATGGCGGTATTACACCCGGTGCTGTGCGCGATGAAATTCTGTTCGGTTCTGAGCTGTTTGAAGGCGGCGTTAAGTTTAGTCTGCTCGATGATAAGCTGTTTGGTTCTGCAATTGTTTATCAGCAAGAGCGCCAGAGGGTTGACCCGTTTGGTAACAAAAGCCGTGAAGAATCAAAAGGCTTTGAATTCGAGATGAGCTATATCATCACAGAAAATTGGTCGATGACTGGTGCTGCGACGGTACAGGATTTCAAAGTACCAGCGCCAGGTGCATGTGGCTCCGGCCAAGGCGAATATTTGGTGATCCCACCAAATCACCCTGCGGCTAATCTATTTGGCTCACCTGTTTCACTGCAGGATGGCTATGGTGCTTTGTTCGCGGCACTAAATGCTAGTTGCATTCCTGAGCTACAAAACGGATATTCTTTGACCAATATTCCGGACACCGTGTTCTCATCATTCCTGACCTACACATCCGATGAAACACGTTTTGGTACGTTTGGTGCGACATTCGGTGGTACACGGGTTGATGAAACAAGTGGCCGGATTGATGGCGGGATTGTCTTGCCTTCTTACACTGTCTTTCGTGCCGCGGCATTTGCGGACCTAGGCCGCGTTCAGATCACGGCGACTATCGATAACCTGTTCGACAAGACCTATTTCCAGCCGCTTCAAGGTGTTTACCAAGAGGTTGGTGCACTTCCTGGTGTTGGTCGAACCTTCCAAATCAAAGGCGTTGTTAACTTCTAACTCTTTGAATAAGTGAGCTAAATCGAATGCGTCCGGGGTTCTCTCCGGGCGCATTTTTTGGTTTAGTTTGTTGCCGGTTACGCGCATGTCGGCGTTCGGTTTCAATCAAGTCACTTCGCCAGAAATATGCGAAAAACCAACGATATAGAATCGTATGAAGTATGCCGTAGGGCCAACACAGCATTAGGAGCAATCGAATGTCTGAAGAAAAAGCGAACCACGAACTTCGCCCGAAGAAGCCATTCTGGACGCATATTGCCCTTCATGTGAACGATATCGACAAAACGATTGCATGGTACGAAGAGTTCACACATCTAAGTTTGCTCCATCGCGGCGAAGACGAAAACGGCTTTAACGCGTGGGTCGGTGATGCATCACAACCCGACTCGCCATTCGTTCTCGTGCTCGCACAGTTCTTGGATGGAAAAGACCCCTTCGCGCCGGCGAAGCATCCTGTGCTTGGACCGTTTGCGCATATTGGGATCGAAGTTCCGAGTAAAGAGATGGTTGATGATATCGCCGCCCGTGCGAAGGAAGCCGGTTGCCTTGCTTTAGGGCCAATGCAAATGCCCAAGCAAATTGGTTACATTTGTTTTCTGAAAGACCCGAATGGCAATATGGTCGAATTTTCTTACGATCAGGGGGTTTATGAAAAGGCCCGCGAAATTTGGGGCTCTGATAAGAGTTAGACTTTTTCGACTATAAATTTTTGTTCGGAATGCTTGCCGCCAGCCGTGGCAAATGAAACAGCGCCTTTGTGCGTTATCGGTGAATTGGTTAGAGGAAATCCATGAATACAACATCGACAGACGGTCAGCGTATGGTCGTGGATACGCTCATTAGCGGTGCAACCATTATCACAATGAATGAAACGCGTCAGATCATTCGTGACGGCGCGGTTGCGATCAATGACGGACTGATCACGGCGGTTGGTAAGGCATCGGACATTACCAAAAAATATCAGTCAGCTGATCAAGTTGATGGACGGAATTTTGTTATTACGCCTGGTTTTGTTGATGGGCATGTTCATATTACTGGTGACCCCTTGACCCAAGGGGTTCGGCGCGGCGCGCCGGGCGAAGATTTTACGGATGTACTCACTAAATGGGTTATTCCCATTTTTCATTCGCATGAACCGAAAGATGAGAAAATTTCGGCTCAGTGCTCAGCCATGCGGATGCTACACTCCGGCGTGACGACCTTTGTTGAAGCGGGAACGGTACGGCACCTCGATGCTGTGGCTGAAGGTATAGAATCTTCGGGTGTTCGTGGGCGAATTGGGGGCTGGGTTGAAGGACGGAATTTCGCCGCTAACGAAACCGATACCGCAACCATTGATGAAGCCATTGCCACGCTTGAGAGCCAATCCCAAAAATACAAACAAACAGATACATCGCGTGTCGCCGCATGGCCGCTTTTAATTGGACATACGGTAAACCCTGATGAAGTCTGGCTTGCTGCGAAGCGCTTAGCTGATGAAAACGGGCTTTGCATTTCAGCCCATATGAGCCCGCATCAGTCTGATCCGGATTGGTTTCTTGCGAATACCGGTAAGCGTCCGATTGAACATCTCGCAGACATCGGGGTGTTGGGCGAGAATGTCATGATCACTCATGCAGCTTATGTAAATGAACGCGAAGTCGAGATATTAGCAGATACAAAAACTAATGTAATATTTTGCCCGCACGCAGCGCTCAAAGGAGCGTTTGGTGTAACATCTATCGGTTTGTTCCCAGAGATGGCCGAGGCGGGCGTAAATATTATGCTGGGTACGGATGGTGTTTTGGTTGATATCCTGACTTCAGCACGATTGATGACTGGTCTCTTTAAAGATGCGCGTGTTGATGAGCATGTTTTCCCGGCGACAGAAGCGCTGGAAATGATTACGCTTAATGGTGCTCGCGGCGTCAATATGCAATCGAAATTGGGTGCGATTGAACCGGGGATGAAGGCTGATCTCGCTTGTTTTGATACAGATCGTCCAGAATGGTTCCCGGAATTTGATGTTGTAGAACAGATTCTTCAAGCACCGGCGGGTGTCGGGGCACATAGTGTTTGGGTCGAAGGAGAGCGCGTTATCGACGCTTATCGCTCGACGCGTATTGATGAAGAAAAACTGTTGGCTGATATCCGGAAGTCGAGCGCGGCTATTATAGAGCGCGCTGGCGTTAAAGTGCATAGTCCTTGGCCGGTTATTTAATTGTTGCGATTGTTGTATCGCCGATTTAGCGGTCGTTGGATTTAGTCCGCATCTACAGTCGCTTGCGCAATAAAAGAAGATTCACGTCATCTTACGATCGTGGATATATTTGGCGTGCACAATAGTTCATGCGGTGCCGCCCGTTGATCGAGAGTTTTATGGAAAAACCGAAAGTCGAAACAGTTTCTGATAATGCCAGTGATAAGGGGTCAGCACACTTTATTCCGGTCACGGCCTTTGATCTTGTTGTTTTCGGTGCGGCAGGTGATTTGTCACTTCGAAAATTAATCCCAGCACTTTTCCATCGGTGGCGCGATGATCAGATCCCAGCCGAGTCGCGCATCGTGGGCGTGTCGCGAAGCAACCATGACGATCAATCGTTCAGGGATTTAGCGTTGAAAAGTTTCCGCGAATTTCATCCGCAGGAAATTGTGAGCGATGACGAATGGGCGCGGTTTGCATCACAGCTCTATTATACTGAGTTGGATGTTGTTAGCGACCAAGCTAACTGGGAACCGTTGTGCGAAAAGCTGGGTGAGCCCGGCCAAAAACAGCGTGTGTTCTATTTAGCGCTCGCACCCGACCTTTATGGTGCTGTTAGCGCTAACATTAAACGCGCAGGCATAAAAACGACTGGCGCTAGAATTGTGCTTGAGAAACCCATCGGTCGCGACTTGAATTCGGCAAAACAAATTAATGATGCGGTTGGGGCTGTTTTTGATGAAGGTTCGATCTTTCGGATTGATCATTATCTTGGCAAAGAGACTGTCCAAAATTTGACAGTTCTGCGTTTTATGAATTCGCTTTTCGAACCGGTCTGGAATGCCAATGCCATCGACCACGTAGAGATTACGGTTTCTGAATCAATCGGTGCTGGCACGAGAGCGAGCTATTACGATAAATCGGGCGCTTTGCGCGACATGGTTCAAAATCATTTGTTGCAACTCTTGTGTCTCGTCGCGATGGAGCCGCCGCTAGATTTAGAACCCGATACTGTACGTGATGAAAAAATCAAAGTGATGCGGGCATTGCGCGCAATTACTGAAAAAAATGTGCGTGAAACAACCGTGCGCGGACAGTACCATCGTGGAGCGTCGAATGGCGAGGCTGTTCCTGGTTATGCGGAAGAACTGGGCGGAACAAGTAGTACTGAAACTTTTGTTGCTATCAAAGCCAATATTGACAATTGGCGTTGGAAAGGTACCCCGTTTTACCTCCGCACAGGCAAGCGGATGCGGCAGCGCTATTCAGAAATTATTGTTCACTTCAAAGAAATTGCACATTCTTTGGTTAAGAATGGGAAAGAGGGAATTCCTCCGACACGGATGGTTATCCGGCTTCAACCGGACGAGGGTGTGAAATTATTGCTGGTCACCAAAGATCCGGGGCCGGGCGGTATGCGTTTGCGATACGTGCCGCTAAACTTATCGTTCGCTGATACATTTGAGGCGCGGTACCCTGATGCGTATGAACGCCTTCTCATGGCTGTTGTACGAGGTGATTTAGGCTTATTCATGCGCCGTGATGAGGTCGAGGCGGCATGGAAGTGGGTCGATGGGATTTTGGCTGGTTGGCATAAGGATGAAACCCCTGCACATCCCTATGCGGCGGGTACGGATGGTCCAGTTCAGGCGGCAATGCTGCTCGATCGTGACGGGCGAGAGTGGTATCATGGGGCGTAAACCAGAAATCATAGCGTTCGAATCCCGGCAGCAAATGGCAGAACGCGTTGCTGACCTTGTTGAGGTGAATATTTGTGCTGCGCTACATGAAAAAGGAACAGCCAGCTTAGGGGCATCAGGTGGTTCGACTCCTGCCGATCTTTATAAGACGTTGTCTACCCGTGATATTGAATGGGATAGAGTGGCCGTGCCGCTCGTTGATGAGCGCTGGGTGGCACCGGATCTACCGGGGTCGAATGAGGCGTTTATAAAAGAAACGCTCCGGCAAAATACTGCGCATAACGCGAACATTATAGGGCTTTGGTCAGATGTAGAAACGCCAGCAAAGGGGTTGGATACCGCTTGCCAGCGTTATGGAAACGCTGGTGAGATGCTTGATGTTGTCGTGCTCGGCATGGGGAATGACGGTCATACGGCGTCATGGTTTCCGCATGCTGACGGACTGGCAGATGCCTTATCGGCTGAGACTGCGCCGTTCGCCGCAATTTCAGCGAAAAAGAGCGAAGTCACTGGCGCGTATGTCGACCGTTTAACGATGACGCTTAGCTTGATCAGCCGAGCAAAAATTATCTGCCTCCTGATTGCTGGAGATAAAAAACGTCAAACGCTTATGCGTGCTCTTGAAGATGGGCCTGTTGAAGAGATGCCAGTTCGCGCAATTTTAAGGTCGAGACCAGATTTATGGATATGCTGGGCACCGTAAGGAGGTTTATGTGGCGCAACTAAATGAGACTTTGACAAGTGTTACGGAACGCATCCGCGAGCGCAGCCGCAAGACACGTGACGCCTATATGCATCAGATGCGTGCAGCAGCGACAGAAGGGCCACACCGTTCAAGTGTATCATGCGGTAACCTCGCGCATGCTGCCGCTGCATGTAATACAGCAGACAAGAAGGCGTTGGCAAAGGGCGGAGGCCCGAATATTGGGATCGTTACGTCCTATAATGATATGCTTTCCGCACACCAACCATTAGGTGCGTATCCAGATATTATAAAACGCGTGCTTAGTGAAATCGGTTCAACAGCACAAATCGCAGGCGGTGTCCCCGCGATGTGTGACGGTGTCACTCAAGGGCAACCCGGTATGGACTTGTCACTTTTTTCGCGTGATGTGATCGCAATGGCGACAGCGGTTTCTTTGTCTCACAATGTTTTTGACGGCGCGTTGATGCTGGGTGTTTGCGATAAAATCGTACCGGGTCTGTTTATTGGTGCGGCTCGGTTTGGGCATTTGCCGATATTATTTCTACCAGCAGGACCGATGACCAGTGGTATTACGAATGATGAAAAAGCAAGAGTTCGTCAGCAATATGCTAAAGGTGAAATTAGCCGCGATGAATTGTTGGCGGCGGAGAGCGCCAGTTATCATTCACCAGGTACTTGTACTTTCTACGGCACTGCAAATTCAAACCAGATGATGATGGAAGTCATGGGGCTACACTTGCCGGGTTCGGCATTTGTCAATGCTGGCACGAAGCTGCGCGAAGCCATTGTCGAACAAACGGCGCTTCGCGCAGCGACGACCACGGCGCTTGGGGCTGAGTTTATTCCGTTCTATGAAGTGATTGATGAGCGGTCGATCGTGAACGCAATTATTGGATTACATGCGACCGGTGGGTCTACTAATCATCTTATCCATTTGGTCGCTATGGCGCGGGCAGCGGGGATCATCATCAACTGGGATGATTTTAGTGAACTTTCGAGTGTTGTTCCTCTATTGGCGAAGGTTTATCCAAATGGTGCTGCTGATGTAAACCAGTTTCATGAGGCTGGTGGGCTGTCCTATGTGATCGGTGAGCTGATTGATGCTGGGTTGTTGCATGGTGATGTCATGACGGTTATGGGCGCAGGATTAACACCATATACCAAGATTCCGGAACTTGTCGGCGAGACGATTTCTTGGCGTGGGGCAGCGACCGAGACGGGAAACAGTGAAATTCTAAGACCGGTTAAAGATCCATTTTCAGCGACGGGCGGGCTACAAGTTCTTGACGGTAATATCGGGCGTGCGGTGATTAAAGTCTCAGCCGTGAAGCCGGCGCATCGAATGATTGAAGCACCGGCTATCGTATTTTCGTCCCAGCAAGATGTTATTGATCGTTTCAAAGCCGGGAAGTTAAATCGCGACTTTGTGGCCGTTGTCCCGTTCCAAGGACCGAAGGCCAACGGAATGCCGGAGTTACATAAGCTCACACCGCCTTTGGGAGTCTTGCAGGATAAAGGGTTTAAGGTGGCGTTGGTGACTGATGGGCGTATGTCTGGCGCATCCGGAAAGGTACCTGCGGCGATCCATGTTATGCCTGAAGCACTTAATAATGGGGTGATTGGCAAGATTGCTGACGGCGATATTATTCGTCTTGATGCGGAACAGGGTATTCTGGAAATTGTGGGTAGCGATGACTTTGAGTCACGGCAATCAATCACACATGATTTGCGTGGTGATCGAAACGGATCGGGCAGAGAGTTATTTTCCGGTTTCCGGTCTCTAGTTGGCGGTGCTGAGGAGGGGGCAATGGCCTTTGGACTCGGTGATGAAGACGACAATTAAATTTCTTTCAAAAAAATGGAGAACTGAATGCTGCGGATAGGGGATGTTCTGGATGCTGCATCGGTAATCCCGGTGCTAGAGGTGCCCAATATCGATGTCGTAGAGCCGTTGGCGAATGCGCTTGCACGTGGAGGGCTTCGAGTTGTTGAGTTGACGTTGCGTACTGACTGTGCGCTTGAGGCGCTTTCAAGAATGAAAGATTGCGCACCTGAATTAATTGTCGGTATTGGGACGGTTAGAACAGCGCTGGACATAGAGAGGTCGCGCGCGGCAGGTGCAGATTTTTTGGTAAGCCCGGGGACAAGCAAAGCATTGATGGCAGCAATGCAGGGTGCCAAGATGCCTGCTCTGCCGGGGGTCGCAACAGCGTCTGAAGCGATGACGCTTTTTGAGGCTGGTTTCACGGCTTTGAAATTGTTCCCGGCGGAAACGTCAGGCGGTATAGCGCATCTTAAGGCACTCAATGCTGCGCTTTCCGATATTCTCTTTTGCCCGACGGGGGGGATCAACGCGGATAAGGCAGTAGATTATTTAGCTTTGCCTAATGTTGCTTGTGTTGGCGGGTCTTGGATCGCAACAAAAGCAATGATCGAGGATGGTGACTGGGTCACGATTGAAGAGAATGCGAAAATCGCAGCCAGTATCAAGTCGTAGCGCTCTGATCATTTGTAATAAAAAAAGCACCGAAATTTCTTTCGGTGCTTTTTTGAGTTGTCCGGCTGATTAGTTTGGTGAGCCGTAGCCACCACCACCCGGTGTTTTCATGAGGACTTCGTCGGTTGCCTCCATGGGCAGTTTTTGTGCCTTCATGCGGGCTTCGCCGTTGACCTCGAATGAACCTGCGTGTCCCGGTTCGCCACCATCGAGCCCTTCGGCGGCAATATTGAGACGGCTTGGAATAGCATTGAGCAACCACTCATTACCACTGCGCATTTTGAAGCCGATCGTTTGCCCATCGCCACCATGCTGCCTACCTGCGCCGCCGGTGCCAAGTGCGACCTCTTTGCGGGTAAACTCGATTGGAATTGATGCTTCAAGCACTTCGATGGGTACGGCTGCAACCCCGGTTGGATAGCATGTTGCGGAAAGACCATTCTTGCCAGCGCGTGCACCCATACCGCCGGAATAGTTGAACATCGAACTGATAAACGGCTCGCCTTTGGAATCGCGTCCTTGGATTTGAATGGTCCAAACGGCACCAGACCCTTCTGCCAACACACGATCAGGCAATATTTGGGCAAAGGCTTTTAGGATTGGAAACGGCACGTACATGCCGACGACATGACGAGCATTCACGGGCACCGGATACTCTGCGTTGATGATGCAGTTTTTCGGTGCTTTTACTTTGATCGGTCCGAGGCTACCTGCATTATTTGGAAGATCGGGGTTTAGAATACTGCGGATGGCAAATGTGGCATAGGCATGCGTATACGCCATAACCACGTTGATCCCGGCCTTCGACGGTGGAGAGCTTCCGTCGAAGTCTACAATAATTTCACCGGCTTCATTATCGACAGTGACTTTTGTTTTGAGGGTAATGACTTCGCCGCCAGGAACGTCAAAGCTTGTCTCACCAAAGTAATCACCGGGTGTGAGTTTACGAATTGCGGCGCGAGTCGCGGTGTCAGAGCGTTTGATGATTTCGTCGGAAAGTTCGACAATATCATCAAGGCCATAGCGATCACACATCATGTTGAGACGCTCGCCGCCCATTTTTCCACTAGAAACCTGTGCGGAAAGGTCACCAAAAATCGCATTTGGCGTGCGAACATTTTGGCGAATAATCCGATGAAGTGTTTCGTTCGGTTTGCCAGCCTCATAGAGCTTGAGGACAGGAATCCACAGGCCTTCTTCGTGAATATCACGTGCACCAGCACCAACACCATAACCACCGATGTCAGTATGGTGGATCGTTGAGCCACAATAGCCGAGAATCTTTCCCTTACGGAAAATTGGTGTCAACACTGTGATATCAAAGAAGTGCCCCGCAGACATCCATGGATCATTCGTGATCAGAACGTCACCTGGTTCTAGGTCTTCTGGTTTGATAATGGCCACCAGGTTTTTTGCTGCCGCACCAAGTGAGTTAATGTGGCCGGGTGTCCCCGTAATCGCTTGCGCCACCATATTGGCATCAGCGTCAAACAAAGCAGTAGCAAGATCCCCAGCTTCGCGAACGATTGGGCTAAAGGCAATTCGTTGTAAAGCTTTCGCCTGCTCGCTAACGATGCTGACGAGGTTGCCCCACATAATTTCTAATTCAATACCGTCCATTATATTAGCTCCTATTAATTTCTGTCCGCGATGAGGCTGCCGTCTTCGTGAACGGACAGCGTCCAATGAGGCAGAATAAATGCGGTTGTTTCGCGTTCCTCAATAATGACGGGGCCAGTAACCTTTTGACCTGCGGCTAGAGCGTGACGATCATAAACCGGCACAGAAGTATTTTTACCTTCGTAATAAACGTCACGATGCGCTTTAGGTTCAGCCACTTCACTAGGAAGGCTGTGGCGGGCTTCGCGGCCAGAATCGAGACTGCTTGCAGTGACACGAAGGTTGACAATTTCGATGCCAATATCGTCGAGTTGAACACCGTATAGTGTTTTATAACCCTCTTCGAAGCGTTGACGTAGGTCTTCGATGTTGCGGCTCTGCGCTGGGTTATCACTAAGCGTAACGGTGACTTCGTTTTGCTGGCCAAAGTAACGCATATCAATCGCATACTGATAGGTGATCGCGTCTTTCACGATACCGGCTTCAGCAAGTGCTGCTTCGCCCTCTGTCAGCATTTCAGAAATTCGTTCACTGATAATATCCCATTTGATCGAATCGAGTTGCGTAACCGCACTGCGTACAAGGTCGAGACGAACAGGCGTGATCAACGTGCCAAAAGCACTGAGAACACTTGCCATTGGGGGGTAAATAACTTGCGAGCTGTCCAGGCGTTCAGCCACATAACAAGCATGTACCGGCCCGGCACCACCAAAGGCTAAAAGCGGGAGGCCACGATAGTTAACGCCGCGGTCGGTCGCATGTGCCCGCGCAGCAGCGGCCATAGATTCGCCGACCACGCTGAAAATACCGAAGGCCGTATCTTCGATCGAGGTGCCTAATTTGTCGCCCAAACGTTTCAAGGCGGCGCGTGATGCATCGGCATCCAGTTTCATATCGCCGCCAAGGAAATTATCGGCATCAAGAATACCGAGTGCGACATCAGCATCCGTCACGCACGGGTTCTCGCCACCACGACCGTAACATGCAGGACCGGGGTTCGAGCCAGCGCTATCAGGGCCAACCTTTAGAAGGCCGAGATCGTCAACACGAGCAATAGAACCGCCGCCGGCGCCAATTTCGATCATATCGATTGAAGGGATCGTAATCGGCATGCCGCTGCCGGGTTTAAAGCGATAACGTCTATCGACTTCAAAATCGCCAATCACCAGTGGGTTCGCGTCCTGGATGAGGCAAGCTTTGGCCGTGGTGCCGCCCATGTCAAATGACATTAGGTTTTCAATACCGTGTTTGCCCGCGAAATAACTTGCGACCAGCGCACCTGCAGCAGGGCCGGATTCGATCATCCGAACCGGGAAGGAACCAGCGACATTCGCGCCAACCACACCACCGTTTGAAAGCATAATCAGCGGTTGTTGATCGACCTTACGATCACGGAGGTTTTGGATCAGTCCGTCGAGATAGGGTCGAGTAATCGGAACCGTATAAGCATTCAGCGCCGCGGTGCTCGTGCGAAGATATTCGCGCATTTGTGGCGCGACATCGCTTGATAGCGTAACGTAAATCTCGGGTGCGACTTCATTGATGATTTTGCGCAAAGCGCGTTCGTTATCGGGCACGAGATAGCTGTTCAAAAGACAAACAGCGACTGATTGGATGCCTTTGTCTTGAAGTGCTTTTGCGACTTTGCGGGCTTCATCTTCGTTGATCGTTTTGCCGACTGTGCCATCAGCGTAGGTCCGTTCGTCTACAGTCCACGTTGTATCGCGTTCGATCAAAGGCGTTGGGTATTCGATCTGAGGGTCGAACATATCATAACGGTGTTCGTCACGGATGTAGAGCACATCCCGGAAGCCCTCGGTTGTGATCAGTGCCGTCGGAAACCCTTTGCGCTCGATAAGTGCGTTGGTAACAACAGTGGTCGCGTGGGCAACAACGTCATTGACGTCTTCGAAAGAGATACCCGCTTTTTCAAAAACCAGGTCAGTTGCGCGGAAAAAACCTTGCAATAAATCTTCGTGTGTCGTCAGCGTTTTGTCGGTCCAGGCTTGGCCGTCATTACGAATGAGGACGACATCTGTGAATGTGCCGCCGATGTCGACTGCAATACCATATCTGGCAGTCATGCAACTCTCTCCTTAAATGTAAGTTCTGATGAAATTTTACGGCTCGCGCTTTGAATATCTTGAATCAAAGCATCCGATGGGGTTGGTGCAACATGTTCGATCGAGCCGAGAATTGATATTGTGCCGGCCAAATCGCCGACACCGTCAAAAATTGGAGCGGCGAGGGCATTAATGCCGGGGATGACTTCGCCGGGCGCGACAGCCCAACCGTGATCTTTGATGGCAACGAGTTCATTCAGTAGTTTGTCGAAGTCACAACCAGATTTTGCAAGCGCTGCGCGGCGGCGCGCGACATCCAGTAATTGTCCGGACTCGTCATGTGCAAGGGCTATCTTTCCCTGTGCGGATGAATAAAATTCAAAGAACGATCCTGGATTCGAGGTGATTTCTACCGCGCCACCACCACGAAGTATCTCGAGATTGCGTATGCCGTCAGCTTCGACTTCGCCGATTGTGACTGTTTGTCTTGTTTTATCGCGCAATTCAATCAGATGGGGGCGAGCGACAGTAAGTAATTCGACAATTCCATGGCTGGCTTGGCTGATATAGCGTATTTTTGATGTTAAAAAATACAAGCTAGATTGGTCTTGGCGAACATAACCCAATAAAACCAACGTTTTTAGATGGCGATGAATTCTTGGCTTGTTCGTGCCCATGGCGTTGGCAAGGAATGTGATAGACACAGGTCCGCCAGCTTCGGCCATAAACTCCACAATGTGGAATGATGCGACTACTGAGTTAATGGGAACGGAATTAGACATTTCTTCTCACTGATGAACTTTTTAATCGCTTATTTTGCGAAAAGTAGCACTGGTTTCGGTGACGGCCTTGCGCAATAGCGCCTGATCCGTTGAGACTGTGAAAAAACTAATGCCCTTATTAAGTTGGTCAGCGATATTTTCTGGATCGCTGACAAAAATTCCGAGGGCAGTTTTTGAATCGCGAAAACTATCGCAAATTTGATCAATCGCTTTTGTTACTTTTGGCCCGCCAAATTGTTTTTCGTTTAATGAATTTGCGAGGTCCGCCGGTCCGATTAGAATGCCGCTTAAACCATCCGAGGCGGCAATGCTGGCGGCATTTTCAACCCCTTTGGTATCCTCGATTTGACCAATAATTATAGTGCTTTCGTCGCTTCTTGCCGTATAGCTCCAAGCGTTTTGGGTACCATAACCAGCGGCACGTTGACTGGCGGAAAAGCCGCGCCCGGCGCCATCATAACGGGATGCGCTGACAATGTTATTTGCGTCATCGGCCGACTGAATATGCGGTACAATTATGCCTGATGCCCCTAGGTCTAAAACACGTAGAATTGAATCCGGTGTTTTATTTGGAATTCGAACCAACGCAGGAAGGTTAACCGAGCGAGCGGCGAGGATGCATTGATCAAGTGACGAAACATCAAATGGGGCATGTTCTGCATCAAGAACAATAAAATCTAATCCCGTGCCGCCGAGAATTTCAATAATATGCGGTGAGGGGGTTTTTACGAATGTCCCAATGACGGGATCGCCAGCTTCGATTTTGTGACGGAGCGATTTTGTAACGTCGAGATAATCACTCATCGCTCTCAAAGTCCTTTTCCTGATATTCGACAAGGTGCCGATAATCTTCGCGGATCGGAGAAAATACGTCGAGATTCATGACTGTCTCGTCGCCGATGGGGTGACCGTAATGCTCCACGTTCGGTGGAATACGGATCAGGCTACCGGGCCCACCTTCGACGACATCCTCGCCCACGTGAAAGCGCATTTGGCCCTGAACGATATAAACTACCTGTTCAAAAGGATGGCTGTGTGGGTTGGTTTCCATGCCGGGTTCAAGCCAATTCATGACCATGAGAACATTGTCGCCGCGAAAACCAGCGCGGGACACACCTTTTCTAACGACTTCGCGTTCCAATTCATCCCAATTGTAGATTGGTGTTTTCTTGGTCATTTTCGATCCTCGCCATCAAAAGAGTTATGCATAACATAATATATATATTCTCTAGCATAATCAGAGCAAGTTTGGTTATATTCGTCAAGTGCGATTCCGCTCCGGCGGTTAAAAGAATCAGTAGACGGAGAGAAGTCCGTGAATATTGCGATCCATTTGCAGCGTGCGGGGCGCGCGTTTCCTCAATCTGTGGCGATTGCTGTTGGCACGCGTTCAATCGTTGATTACGGCACTCTTTGTGGGCGGGTCGGCAAGATTGCTCATGCTTTACGTAATCGCTACAACCTTTCGGAAGGTGACTTTGTCGCTATAGCCGCCGACAATTGCCCTGAATATCTCGAAGCTCTTTATGCGTGTTGGTGGGCAGGTCTTGTGGCGGTGCCCATAAATGCCAAGCTTCATTCTAAAGAGTTTGAATATATTCTCTCCCATAGCGGGGCTAAGCTTTGTGTTGTGTCGTCACGTCTAAGCGCCGGTATCGGTGGGCTTGAACTCGATAGCTTAGAGAAAATTATTGAAATTGGTTCGGCCGAATATACTGGGATGTATGCCAGCCCAGAATTGGAATTGGTTCATCGTGATGCCAATGATGCCGCTTGGCTTTTCTATACTAGCGGTACAACAGGAAGACCCAAGGGCGCTGTTCTTACTCATCGAAATCTTCTTGCGATGTCATTTTGTTATTTTGCTGACGTCGATCAAGAAAGCCCATGGCGAACCATTGTTCATGCTGCACCACTAAGCCATGGTTCAGGCCTATATGCGTTGGCCCACGTTATGAAAGCGAGCTGTCACGCTATACCCGAGAGTGGCGGTTTTGACGTTGAAGAAATTTACAGCTTAATCCGTGATCATCATAATGTTGTTTTCTTTGCCGCTCCGACGATGGTCTCGCGTCTGTTGAAACACCCTAATGATGTAGATACATCGAATTTAAAAGCGATCATTTACGGCGGCGGACCGATGTATCTAGAGGATTGCCTCGCGGGATTGACCCGGTTTGGACCGAAAATGGCCCAGCTCTATGGGCAGGGCGAAACACCGATGACAATCACAGCATTGAGCAGCCTAGCGCATAGTGAGAATAACCACCCTGATCGTTATAATCGATTGAGTTCGGTTGGCATCGCGCAAAGCGCGGTTGATGTTCGAGTGGTTGATGAATGTGGTAATTTTCTCCTAGCTGGTGAAGTGGGCGAGGTGGTCGTGCGCGGTGCCACGGTTATGCACGAATATTGGAAAAACCCGGAAGCTACGAAAGATACAATTCGCGATGGTTGGCTTCATACGGGGGACTTTGGTGTTTTTGATAAGGGCGGTTATTTAACACTGAAAGATCGCGCTAAGGATCTGATCATTTCTGGCGGTACGAATATCTACCCGCGCGAAGTCGAAGAGGTTTTGCTCAAGCATGATGCCGTCATAGAGGCATCTGTCATCGGACGTGCGGATGATGATTGGGGCGAGATTGTTATTGCCTATGTTGTCTCACGTTCGGGTGCCCGGCCAGAACCGGCGGAATTAGATGCCTTGTGCCTTAGTGAAATAGCTCGGTTTAAACGGCCAAAACATTATGTTTTTGTCGAGGAGCTACCAAAAAATAATTACGGTAAGGTTCTGAAATCTGATTTACGTGAAATCGATAAGTTGAAAAAGTAATATGTACACGAAGAAAATAGAGGTATTATGAAAAATTGGTTGATTACTGGCGTTAGTAGCGGAATCGGTCTTGCCTTAGCAAAGGAAGTGCTGGCTTCAGGTGACAAAGTTGTCGGCACCGTGAGAAGCGAGAAAGACAAAGAGGCGTTTCAATCGCTCCATGCGGAAAACGCGTTTGGTATTCTTCTTGATGTCACAGATAGTGACAAAATTCCGGGTGCGATTCTCGAAGCCGAGGCCTGCACGGGCGGCTTGGATGTATTGGTCAATAATGCAGGTTTTGGCCTAATTGGCGCGGTCGAAGAGGTTTCGCTAGAGGAATTGCGCCGGGTTTTTGAGGTCAATTTTTTTGGTGCTTTCTCGGTTACGCAGGCTGTGTTGCCGAAAATGCGAGAGCGTCGTTCGGGACAGATCGTGAATGTTACATCCGTGAGCGGACTTGCGCCTTGGGCTGGCTCTGCGGCGTATGGTGCCAGTAAGTATGCGCTGGAATGCTTGGGACAGACATTGGCGCAGGAGGTCGCTGAATTTGGCATTAAAGTCACAAATATAGAACCCGGAGCCATAGAAACCGACTTTGGCAAGCGCTCTTTGGTGACAGCAGAACGCCAGGTCGACGCATATAAAGGCACGGTTACAGAGCTGCCGCGAAAAGTTCTGGCGGACACTAGCAGCTATGGTGGGGATGTGGCTAAAGCGGCTAAGGCAATCGTGAACGCTCTGGGGGATGAGACGCCACCGACACATCTTTTGCTGGGTGAGGACGCGGTTTATTACGCCGGAGAACAATTAAATACATTCATTCGTGATATGACGAAATGGATGCCTGTGACCATGAGTATTAAAAAATAGGCGGGCTAAAAATGTCAGAAGATAAATCAACAAAAGCGGTTGCTCTTCGCTATATGGCATCATTCGCAACTGGTGATCCCGATCAGGTCGCGGCCAATGTGACTGAAGATTTTGTCAACACTCAAACCGGTGCCTTGGGAAAAGGGTGCGAGACACGTGAGGTTTATCGTGGCCGCCTAAAAGGGTTCCTCGGAAGTTTTGTCGGGCTTAAATACGAGCCGGTTGATGTTATCGAAAATGGCGGAAAAGTAGCGATCACCTATCGGATGCGCGCTGAAAGCGACGGCCACCCAATCGACATACCGGGTGTCATGGTTGTTGAGGTTCGCGATGGTCTCGTGGCAGGGCGCCAAGACTATTGGGATGGGCTGACATTTCTGCAGCAGACTAAACAAGCATAAATTGTAAAGTATATACAAGGTAAGGATTCGTCATGACCCGGAACGTTCGTGTACTTGGTGGCTTTCAGACAGATTTTTCTAAAAATTGGGCGCGAGAAGAAAAAGACCTAACGGCGCTTTTTACTGAAACGTTACAAGGCGGTTTTGAGGCGGCTCATGTTTTGCCGGGTGAGGTTGAAAGTGCCCATGTTGGTAATTTCACCGCAGAGCTGTTTTGCGATCAGGGTCATTTGGGCGGTTTTTTCACAGCCGCCGCGCCGGAAATGGCGGGCACGCCCGCCATGCGTCACGAGGCAGCGTGCGCATCGGGAAGTATGGCGATGTTGTCAGCCATGGCCGAAATCGAAGCGGGGCGTTATGACCTTGTTGCGGTGCTTGGTATCGAAATGATGCGGAATGTACCCGGGACACAAGCGGCGGCCTATATTGGACCACCGGCAATGTGGGCTGGGCGTGAATGCGTCGGCGTAAAATACCCGTGGCCACACATGTTTGGAAAGCTCGGTGAAGAATATGAGCGCCGTTATGGCCTCAAGCGCGAACATCTTTCGGCGATTTCTAAGATCAACTTTGAGAACGCAAAACGAAACCCAAATTCGCAAACGCGTAAATGGGGGTTCGAAGACGCTAGTTTCACTGCTGATGATGACGTTAATCCGGTGATTGATGGAATGATCAGAAAGCATGATTGCAGCCAAATGACAGATGGTGGTGCTGTTGTATTTTTGGCAAGCGATGAAAAAGCTGCCGAAATAGTCGCTCGCGCGGGCAGAACATTAGATGACGCGCCACGTATTTCAGGGTGGGGGCACAAGACCGCCCACATTGGTCTCAATGAAAAATTGGCTGAAAGTCATGATGCAGAATATGTTTTCCCGCATGTTCGTTCAGCCATTCTCGATATGTATAAACGGGCAGGGATTACAACCACTGATGATTATGACGGTGTTGAAGTGCATGATTGCTTTACGCCGACCGAGTATATGGCGATTGACCACCTCGGCCTGACTGCACCGGGAGAGGGTTGGAAGGCGATCGAGCGAGGCGACATCGCATTGGGCGGGAAGTTACCGATTAATCCGTCTGGAGGATTAATCGGCTGCGGACATCCGGTTGGTGCCACGGGTGTTCGGATGATGCTAGATTGCTGGAAGCAAGTGACCGAACGGGCGGGCGACTATCAGGTCACCAATGCAAAACGCTTCGGTATGCTTAACCTTGGCGGTAGTGCGACCACTGCTGCTGCGTTCATGCTTGATCGCGATTAAATTATCGCGCCATCCGGCCCATGAATTCAATAACTTCGTCATGGGTCGGAAGATTGGTGCGTGCACCTGGTCGCGTAACAGCCAATGCCGCTGCCGCGCATGCATATTTTGCAGCTTTACCTAACTGTTCCCCACGGGATAACGCGGCGCCAAAAAAACCGTTAAACGTATCGCCAGCGCCGGTTGTATCAACTGCGTCCACTTTATAGGGATCAATAAACAGGCGTTCGTCGCGTGAGCGTACAAAACAACCGCGTGCGCCAAGCGTTATGATGACGTTTTCAACGCCGCGATCAAAAAAAGTATCGGTAATCGCATCAAGGCTGCGTTCGTTATCAGCAGCGATCCCCGAAAGTGATGCCGCTTCAACTTCGTTTGGCGTAAAATAAGTCACTGGCCCAAAATCTTCGCCAGGTGCTGGCGCGGGTGCCGGGTTAAATATAACTGACGTTCCGTGTTTTGCGGCAATTTTGATTGCATGTCGTACCGTATCAAGCGGTACCTCTAATTGGACGATAAGATGACTGGCATCAGCGATAGCCGCTTCCGCTGCGGTTATGTCTTGTGTCGTGAGTTGCCCGTTTGCGCCAGGGGCAACCGCGATTGCGTTGTCGCCATTATCATCAACAAGAATGGCAGCAAGCCCGGTCGAGCTGTTCGCGTCGCGTATGACATAAGAGCAATCAACGCCGCCATCAATCAGTCCCTTCATGGACTGTTCGCCAAAGGCGTCATCACCAACTTTGCTGATGAAATTTGCTTTTGCGCCCGCCGCAGCGACAGAAGCGGCTTGATTTGCACCTTTGCCGCCACCAAATATTTCGTAGCTTCCGGTGCCGATTACCGTTTCATTTTTCGCACAAATATGCGGTACGCGAATCGCTAGATCGATATTGGTGCTACCCACTACGGCAATGGTCATGGTGTTTCCTTATGATATTTGGGTCTCGGACGGCGACAGTAAGCTAAGGTTGAACGGTTAGAGAAAATTGCCTTGATGATAAATCATGGGTTTGGACGTCAGGTCTTTGGCAACAGTCAGACCACGGCCGATTAGAATTTCGTGGTCGCCTACGGTGTAGGAATCGTGCAGGGCGCAATCGATGAATACTGGTGCGCCAGAAAGACGGGGGGCACCGGTCTCATCATGGACAAAGTCAAATCCCTCGAAACGGTTGGTTTCCATAGGTGTCGCAAAACGCATGGCGACGTCCATGCCGTCGGCACCGAGGATGTTGATGCCGAAATGACCCTTGGCTTTGATCGGGGCAAGTGCGGGGTTTTTGTGATCAAGACACACCAAGAGAAGCGGGGGGGTCAATGAGACCGAGCAAAATGCACTGACAGTCGTGCCAACTGGTTCGTTGCCGTCCCAACCGGTGACAACAGTAACGCCAGAGGCGAAATACCCCATAACACTGCGCCAATCGTCGGGGGATACAGTTTGCTCACTCATTCGAAATTCCTTCTTATTCGGCGTCAATTAATCAACGTTTTCATTAGCGCGGGTAGGCGTAAAAAACGTATATACTTATATTTATCTGTGCGGCGACGCTTGCACATGTCCAAAAACGCCCCGCTACATTACCGTAGTTACACGGTAGCGTTATATATTGCGAACGATTCTTACTTTTCGAATATTTACACGATCTCAACTTTAAAGCGATGGCGGGGCAACTCTTGGGGCGTGTTGAGACAAGATCGAAAACGCCGTCAGGGCGAGCTTTACGGTACTGGAATTAAAATGAAATACCCGTGAGGAAAGCACTACATGAAAACCGGCCTGAAAATGAATGACGAATTTTTCCGTTCCTTGGATAGCTCTATTTTGCCGGTCGAAAAGGCAGAAACGCTGCCCCCGGAATGTTACACAGATGATGATTTCTTCGAGTTAGAGAAGGAAGCGTTGTTTAACCATGAATGGTTATGTGTTGGGCGTGAATCGTGGGTCGCAAATCCCGGCGATTATTTTACATCCGCCATCATTGGTGAGCCGCTTGTAATCTCGCGTACACGTAAAAATGAAATCAAAGCGATGTCGTCAGTATGCCAACATCGCGCGATGTTGGTTGCTGAAGGTCGCGGGAATACCCGTGGATTTGTTTGTCCCTATCACCATTGGGTTTATGGCCTTGACGGAAAATTGGTGAATGCGCCGGAGACACAAACAACCTGTGATTTCCATAAAGGTGATGTTCGGTTACCAGAGTTGAAAGTCGAAGTTTGGCTTGGGTTTATTTTTGTGAATTTCGATATGGATGCGCCGCCACTTGCGCCGCGTCTTACCGAAGTTGAAAACGTGCTTAAACCATACGATCTCGAGAACACCGAAGGTCCACACCCAGAAGAAGCGCAATATCTTCCATGGAACTGGAAGGTGATGTTTGAAAATAACAATGACGGCTATCATGCAAGCCGTCTGCACCAAGGGCCACTTCACGATTTTGTGCCCAGTGAAAATGCAGTGTTCCCGAAATTACCAGAAGATACGGCTGGGTATTTTCGGACTAACGGTTCGACCCATAAAGATGCTGCGTTTAACGCGACGCAAAAGGCGCTGTTCCCTGTGTTTCCTGGATTGTCTGATGATGATCGGATGCAAATGGTCTTTGCCAACATTCCGCCAACACTATCACTCGTGATGACGTCGGACATGATCATTTATTTGATCGTCCGCGCTGACACAGCAGAGAAGCATTACATGGATACTGGTGTGCTGTTTGCTAAAGGTACCATGAGCGATGCTGCTTATTCTCATAAACTTGCCATGACGATGGCGGCCGCAGAGGAAATCATGCAGCAGGACCAGCATGTGGATGAGTTGGTTCAGGTTGGTTTGCGTTCTCGTTTTGCTATCCGTGGTCGCTATTCTTGGCAGGAAGGCGCCCAAAGCCAGTTGAATGGCTGGCTGGTTCCACGCTATCAAGAGGCTTGGGAAAAGGCGAAGAAGAACGGAAAAACTAATGGCTGATTCAAGAATGCCCGTGGTGTTTTATGGGCACGGTAGTCCGACTATTGCTCGGGAAACGAACAGCACAACCAAGACTTGGCGTGAAATTGCCAAGTCTCTTCCAAAGCCGAAAGCGATATTGACGATTTCTGCTCATTGGCAGACGCGCGGTGTTGCCGTTACAGCAATGGAACGCCCACAGACGATTCATGATTTTGGCCGGGGGTTGGGTGCAGATTTGTTCCAAATTCAATACCCTGCACCCGGTGATCCTGAGCTTGCAAAACGCGTAAAAGCTCTTTTAGAGCCAAGCGTACCAGTCGCATTGGATCAACGTTGGGGCTTAGATCACGGAACGTGGTCTGTATTGATGAAGGCTTTTCCTGACGCAGATATTCCGGTTGTTCAACTCAGCATGGACGCCACAAAAGAACCTGAATGGCATCTCGAACTCGGGCGCAAGCTTCAACCATTACGTGATGAAGGTATTCTGATTATCGGAACGGGGAATATTGTTCACAATCTGGGCGTCATGGATTGGAACGAGGCTGCAAAACCGTATGACTGGGCAACCCGTTTTAATGACTACGTCAAAGGCTGCGTGGTCAGAAAAGATGGTGATGGTTTGGCCAATTATCTGAATGCAGGCCAGGATGCGGCGCGGTCTGTCCCTTCTGATGATCATTATTTGCCGCTTTTATATGCTGTCGGTGCAGCGGGCGATGATTATAAGGTGAAATTCAACCCAGATTTCATCATCTACAAGTCGCTAAGCATGACGACTATAACTTTCCGCTAGTTTTGTAGTTAAATGGTAGGGAATACAGCGCGGCATCTATTGTCAGCGTGTATTCCCGTTTGCGCTCGTGGGGCAGCGAGGCTTCCGAATAGCGCGCAAACTGGCATTTGACTTTGTTATAGTGCGAAAGGCTGTATAAACCGCTGATTAAGCGCAGCTAGCAGCGATGGTCTTATGAGTGTCTGGAAATATTCCACGTCTGCGGAAAGTGATGCCAATAGCGTCGCCCATTGGCGCGAGGCGATGTCTAGGATCAACCTGCCGGTTGAGTCGGTGGTCAATCCAGCAAACTTCCGTGGATCTATCATCTCAAGAGAATCTCCGTTGGGGATCAAGATTTCCGTGGTCGATGCCGAGCCACAAAAGATTGCCGGGAAGTATGGCAATCAAGCAAACGCGATCTGGCTAGCTGCAATGATAGAGGGCGAAGCGGAACTCGATGCAGAGGCCATGAATCTAAAAATTGGCCCGCGTGATATTGTTTATGGGCGTACTGGCGGGAAGCAAGCGGCGTTGGCTTATGCGACGCCGTATAAGCAGATATTTATCACTGCGCCTCCTTTGGTTATTGACCCGCGATTAATTAGTCCGGTTGCGTTGCAGTTGGGCTGTATCCGAATGGAGTCGAGCATAGCCCGAATTTTTTCGAGCTTGTTGTTGGAAATCGCAAAAGACTTTGAAACAATGGATACCAGTGAGTTGCGACCTATTGAATTGTCACTCGCTGAATTGCTTATTTCTTGTATCATGGCTGAGGGCGGTGAGATCGCGCTTGGTGGTGCCGCGGCCAACAGAACGGCGCATCTCAATCGTATTCAGCAGACCATTGAGACGTTTCTTGGCGATCCAGCGCTCGACACAAAATATATCGCCGATCGCGAAGGCGTTTCCATCCGTTACCTTCAAAAACTGTTTTCATCATCTGGTCAGACGATTGCCACCTATATTCGGATGCGCCGTTTAGAGCGCTGTAAGGATGATCTTCAAAACCCGGCATTCGACAATTTATCGATCACCCAGATATGCTTTCGATGGGGGTTTAGCTCATCTGCGCATTTCAGCCGTGCATTTCGTGATCAATTTGGTGTGTCCCCACGGGAATTTCGTAAGAATATCGCACCTTTAGGCGAAGCCTAATTGGCGAGACGGGCAATGGCGGGAAAGGCAATTTTCCGGTCGCTCCTAGTCAAGACCTAAGGGGCAGGGCTTTTTATCAAGATCATTAACAAGGGAATAGGTGCGCAATGACGTCATTGCCCCCGCGAAAGGTAGAGGAATACATGGCATATCCGAACACGCTAATTTTCGTAGACTTGGCTTCTGATGACCCAAAAGCGGCAGGTGAATTTTACGCCGCAGTATTCGGTTGGGAAAATGATGCCCGTCCTGAAGGTGTGTTCCACCGCATGGTCCCCGGTCAAAACTTCCGTCTTTCGGATGGTTCGCAAAGCGAAGTCGGCAACCTTCATATGGGTATTTTCGACGCCGCTAATGCGCGTCCTAACCCAAACCCAGAAGGCGTAGAGCCGCGCCAACTCGCAGACACCGGACGTAAGGCCCGTATCTGGATTATGGTCAGCGAAGATGACTCAGTTGAGCGCATCATTGGCGAAGCTGAAAAGCGCGGTGCGACCGTTCTTTGGCGTAATCATTATTGGAAAGAGTTTAACGGCTTTAATCACTGCTTCCGTGATCCATGGGGCAATGAAATTCTACTTTGGGTTAAAGGTGGCGAGAACCCACAGATTCCGGACGATTATACTCGCGAATAAATTATTCAGCCTGAGTAGTTCAGAATGAATGATCCGGCTACAAAACATTTTTAGGGTGTCTGTTAAGATGCCCAGAAGCCGCTGGGTTCTCCCAGCGGCTTTTTTTATGAGTAGCGACTGACCGAAAGGTCGTCGTGCTGGATAGCAGGGGCACGGCCGCTGATGATATCAGCAAGCAACTGACCTGAGCCGCAGGCCATCGTCCAACCTAGTGTTCCGTGTCCGGTGTTGAGGTAGAGGTTTTTAACCGGTGTCGCGCCGACAATGGGGGTTCCGTCCGGTGTCATCGGCCGTAGCCCAGACCAATATTTTGCATCCTCAAAGTTGCATGACTTTGGAAAGAGATCGCTCACGGAATGCATGAGTGTGTCACAACGGTTTTTCGGTAAACGGTTGTTATATCCGGAGACCTCAGCCATGCCGCCCACGCGAACACGGTCTCCAAGGCGTGTGATGGCAATTTTGTAGCTTTCGTCCATCAAGGTTGAGACCGGTGCCTGGTCGGCGTCTGTGATCGAAAGGGTAAGGGAATAGCCTTTAATAGGGTAGATAGGCAATTTAACACCCAACGACCGCGCGAGGATTGGCGAATAACTACCGAGGGCCAGAACGAAATTATCGGCTGTGATCAAGCCATCATTTGTTACGACGCTGCGAATATGGTTTCCGGTTTGCTCGATCGCTTCAATTGTTGTGTTGAATTTAAATTCGACACCAAGCGCTTGGGCCATGTCGGCCAGTTTGTTTGTAAATTTAAAACAATCGCCAGTTTCATCATTGGGAAGACGTAGCCCGCCTTTGATCTTGCTTTTGACCTCGTTCAGCGCTGGTTCGGCACGGGCGCAGCCATCAACATCAAGCACTTCGAATGGAATTCCACACTGGCTTAGAACTTCTGTGTCTTTGCTAATGTCGTCGAGCTGCTTCTGTGTACGGAATAGCTGTAATGTGCCTTTCTCGCGGCCGTCGTATGATATCCCAGTTTCCGCACGGAGTTCTTTGAGGCAGTGGTGGCTATATTCTGATAGACGCACCATTCGACTTTTGTTGACGGCGTAGCGTGTGCTCGTGCAATTCCGAAGAATCCCGAAAAGCCATTGCATGACTTCAAGGTTTAATTGTGGCTGTAGGATCAGCGGCGCATTTTTCATCAGCAGCCATTTTACTGCTTTTTGCGGGATGCCGGGCGCAGCCCAAGGTGACGAATATCCAGGCGAAATTTCGCCAGCATTTGCAAAGCTTGTTTCAAGTGCTGGGCCTGGCTGACGATCAATGACGGTGACTTGGTGCCCCGCGCGTGCGAGATAATAAGCAGATGTGACGCCTATTACGCCGCTTCCTAAAACTACAATTTTCATGATGGTCTGATTGTTCTTTGCTTAATGGATCGCTGACCGCAAGGCTATTGTTCCCCCGCGAGTTCACTCAAATTACGCAAAACGCTGATGAAAAACAGCGCGAAAATCGGTAGATTTCGATAGATTATCCACCTTATGGTCGAAATTTGATAATGGAGTGCAGAATTTACACTAAATTGCCGAACGGCGTTCAGGTCTTTCGTAAGGTCATCTGAATGGGCCCTTCGGCTCTTCCATGTACAAATTGGTCAACCATTGGATTACCGGAATTATCGATTTGATCCGGGGTGCCGCGCCAGATGATGCGGCCCTGATACAGCATCGCAATTTCATCGGCGATTTTCCGGGCTGATGCCATATCATGAGTAATAGATATGGCGGTTGCACCGAGCGCTTTGACGCGATCAACGATCAGATTGTTAATGACATCCGCCATGATCGGATCGAGGCCGGTGGTGGGTTCGTCGAAAAACAAAATTTGCGGATCTGATGCGATTGCCCGCGCAAGGCTAACGCGTTTCTGCATTCCGCCAGAAAGTGCAGACGGTTGAAGATCGGCAACCTCTGGTGCCAATCCCACCTGTGTTAGGCAGTCGATAGCTTTTTCGCGGGCAATTTTTCGCGATTTTTTCTCTGCGTTTAGCAGACGAAAGGCGACATTCTCCCATACGCGAAGGCTGTCAAAAAGCGCAGACCCTTGAAACAACATACCGGATTGCCCGGTCATGTATTTTTGGTCGGCGGTGGTTTGTTTTGCAATATTGCGCCCGTTGACTTCGACCGTACCGCGATCGGGTTTTAACAATCCGAGAATACACTTTAGGAGTACAGACTTGCCCGTGCCCGACCCGCCGATAATCACGAGCGAGCGGCCCGTATCGATATCAAAATCGACACCGCGCAAAACCTGTTTGCCGTCAAAGCTTTTGTGTAGATCGCGAACCGATAAGGTATGATTTGCTTTGGTCATGCTCATGTCTCCACGAAAAGCGAAGTCATGAAATAGTTGGATGCAAGAACAGCAACAGCGCCGGCGACGACTGCGGTGCGTGTGGCAGCGCCAACACCTTGTGCGCCACCGCGACTTCGATAGCCGTAATAACACCCCATGACTGCAATCAGGAAGCCGAATACGGCAGCCTTTAATAGTCCGGTGACGACATCGCGGACAGTCAGGAAGTCAGCGAGATTTGTAATGAATACCGGACCCGAAAAATCGAGCGCATAAACGGCCACAAGATATCCGCCATAGATGCCGATGATATTGGCAACCAAAACGAGAATAGGCAGGGCGAGGGTGGTCGCAAGAATTCGCGGTGCGATCAGGTATTTGAATGGATCGACCGCCAGCGTAGACATGGCATCAATTTGTTCGGTGACGCGCATGGTACCGATCTCTGCGGCCATTGCCGAAGAGCATCGACCGGCAACCATCAACGCGGCCAGCACTGGACCCAGCTCGCGGACAATCGACACGCCCAAAATTTGGGGGAGGAATGTTTCGGCGTTAAACCGCAGACTGCCATCATAGATGTTGAGCGCAAGAGCCGCACCCGTGAATACCGCCGTTAGGCCAACAACGGGGAGCGAGGTAAAACCGATGCGCCCTAAGGCCGCAAAAAAAGCACGCCAATAGAATGGGCCAAGCACCCATGATATTGCACTCCGGCCAGAAAAATTGGCCATGCGTCCGGTTTCCCGCAACGCGTCAACAGTCATGCTGCCGATCATGGCAAATAGGTTCATCAGCTAGCCCCCTCAAGGTCAATTAGAGGTAGCGGCGATCAACCCGTCCGCCAAGCCCTGTGAGCAAATCATACGAAACTCGGTTGGTGGTCTGTGCGGCTTCGTGAATGCGCACCGCAGATCCAAAAAACTCCACACTATCACCGAGTTCGGGGCGTTTCTTCAAGTCGCTCACATCAATTGTGATGAAATCCATAGAGATACGTCCGGCAATCGGTGCGCGCTCTCCGTTGATTGATACATTACCGACGGGGCTTCCGTTGCGCGGATAGCCATCACCATAGCCTGCGGCGACGGTGGCAATGACCGACGGTTTTTTGGCGATATAGGTCGCGCCGTAACCAACGGCATCGCCCGGCGCAATATTGCGTAACTGTACGATGGGTGCCCTTAGAGACGCGACGGGTTTGATGCGTGTGTCATCTTCATCAAACGGTGCTCCGCCATAGAGCGCAATACCGGCCCGGACCAGATCGAATTGATACTCTCGGCCCATCAGCGCACCAGCAGACGCGCCGAGACTGAGTGTTGTGTCGGGGAAGTGCGTGGCAGCAGCGATAAATTTTTCGCGCTGGGCGCTGTTCAGTGGATGGTCCGGGTCTGATGCGCAAGCCAGATGTGTCATAACCATTTTGACATTTAGGTTTTTGAGGGACGCTATTTTCGCAAGGTCGCTAAAATCAGCCCCAATACGGTTCATGCCAGTTTCAACATGAATTGATGCCTCGCGGCCACTGCAATGGTCTGCCCAATGCTGCGCTTGTTCAAGTGTATTGAGAACCGGAATCAATTTTGCCTGATCGAAAAGGGCAAGGGTTTGGTCAGTCTGACCGGCAAAGCAAAAAATTCGCGCTTCGCGGTGTCCCAATGCGTTTCTAAGTGCTGCCCCTTCTTCTGGGTAGACCACGAAAAAGGTTTTACATTTCGCGCGATCAGCAAGGGTCTGCGCGATTTTAGCGAGACCTAAGCCATAGGCGTTGCATTTCACCACTGCTGCTACTTCGCTATCGGAAGCGGCGCTGCGGATTAATGAGAAGTTTTCACATAGATTGCCAAGGTCGATATCGACCCACGGGCCTTGCAAGGGTGGGGTAATGTGGTTTGCGCTCATAATGCGCCAGCATTAGGCGTCTTTGATCCGATGGAAAAGAGGCTAAAGCGCGCGGGCCTTATGCGGTGCCAGGTTTCGCCTTAATATTCTTGATCATCCATGTAACGGTCATCAGCAAGATTAGAGAATTTTGTGAACTTCTCTTCAAAATGCAGATCGACTTTGCCGATTGGGCCGTGTCGCTGCTTGCCGATGATGACCTCAGCGGTATCGCCGACTTCACTGAGGCGTGCCATCCATTTTGTGTGCTCTTCGGTGCCTTCGCGCGGTTCGGTTCGGCTAAGGTAGTATTTTTCTCGATACACAAACAAAACCACGTCGGCATCTTGCTCAATCGAACCAGACTCCCGGAGGTCAGACAGTTGTGGGCGTTTGTCTTCTCTGGCTTCGACCTGACGAGAAAGCTGGGAAAGCGCGATCACGGGAACATCAAGTTCCTTGGCGATAGCTTTGAGCCCCATACTGATTTCAGTAATTTCCTGAACGCGGCCATCAGAGGCACGTTTGCCAGATCCAGATAGAAGCTGAAGATAGTCGACGACGATGAGACCGAGACCATGTTGGCGCTTAAGCCGCCGCGCGCGCGCAGCGAGCTGTCCGATGGTAATACCGCCAGTGTCATCAATATAGAGCTTTAGTTTTTCAAGCTCACGCGCAGCATGGTAGATTTGATCGAACTGTTCTTGATCGACTTCCCCACGACGAATTTTTTCAGACGCGACGGTTGCAAATTCTGACAAGATACGTGTCGCAAGCTGTTCGGCCGACATCTCTAGTGAAAAAAAGCCAACGACAGCGCCATCCACGGCTTTCATTGTGCCGTCAGGCTGTTTCTCTTCGCGATAGGCCTTGGCCGCGTTCACCGCAATATTAGTCGCGAGAGAGGTCTTACCCATCGAAGGGCGACCAGCAAGGATAATCAGATCAGAAGGATGGAGGCCGCCCATCATGCGATCAAGATCACGAAGGCCCGAAGAAACACCAGCAAGACCACCATCACGCTTTACGGCGGCGTTTGCCAGTTCAATAGCTTCGGTAATAGCCGTGCGGAAAGATTTGAACCCGCCACCATATTTCCCGGTTTCCGCAAGCTTATAGAGCGCTTGTTCAGCGTCTTGAAGTTGGGCGGACGGGCTATCATCGAGTGTGGCGACCTTGGCGCGATCAGACATCTCTGTGCCGATAGACATCAAGCCGCGACAGACCGAAAGGTCAAAAACGATGCGCGCATAATCGGCAGCACCTGTCGTTGAGGGAACATTCGCAGCTAATTGTTCTAGATAGCGTTTTCCGCCCGCATCTAAATAACCCTGAGCATTTGCGAGATAGGTATCAATCGTGACTGGTGAGGCGAGACGACCACTGTTTACCAAATCTCCGGCGGCTTCAAATATGAGCTGATGGACAGGGTCGAAAAAGTGTTCGCCTTTCAGATAGATAGAGATGCGGTGGTATATTTCGTTGTCGAAAAGGATCGCGCCCAATATTGCCTGTTCGGCATCAAGGCTTGCGGGGATTTTATCCTCCGCACCCGAATTAATTGGTGATACTGCCCCTGATCCATCCGCCATGGATATCTTAGACCAAAAAAAACGCCGGCTGAAAAGTCAGCCAGCGTTTCTATTTTCCCCCATAAAGGGAAACATCTGTATTGCGTAAACTTAAGCTTCGGTTTCGCCTAGGTCTTCGCCTTCTTCAGCATCAATAGCGGCTTGTGCTTGCTCATCGAAGAATTCTGCTTTTGCTTCTTCGTCTTCTGCTGCGACACGGTCGGATTCAGAAGTAAGAACGTTCTCGCCACGTTCCTGACGCTCTGCTTCGTCTTCAGAGCGAGCGATGTTGATGTTGATTTTCGCGTCAACTTCGGGGTGAAGCGCAATGCGAACCGGGAAAACACCAAGTGCTTTCAGCGGCTTGTCGAGGCGAACTTGTGAACGCTCGATATTGAAGCCGCCAGTTGAGGCAACGTCGGCAATGTCACGGGTAGTAGCAGAACCGTATAGTGCACCCATGTCAGATGACTGGCGAATGAGGACATAAGTTGTGCCCTCGATTTTCGCTGCAACGTCTTCGGCTTCTTTTTTGCGTTCAAGGTTGCGTGCTTCGAGCTCTGCACGTTGAGCCTCGAAAACTTTTTTGTTGTCGTCGTTCGCGCGGAGCGCTTTTTTCTGTGCCAACAGATAGTTACGTGCGTAACCTGGACGTACATTGACGACGTCGCCCATTTGGCCGAGGTTTTCGACCCGTTCAAGAAGAATGACTTGCATGGGCCTTACTCCGATACGTAGGGAAGCAGCGCAAGAAAACGAGCGCGTTTAATGGCGCGTGCGAGTTCACGTTGCTTCTTGTGTGAAACGGCTGAAATCCGCGAAGGAACAATCTTGCCGCGCTCTGATACAAAGCGTTGCAACATTTTTGGATCCTTATAGTCAATCTTCGGTGCGTTATCACCGGAGAAAGGACAAGTCTTGCGACGTCTGAAAAATGGTTTAGCCATGATTTATGTCCTTTTCCCTTAACGACGTCCGCCGCGATCACCACGGTCATTACGGTCGCCGCGATCACCACGGTCATTGCGATCACGACGGCTAAGAACCGGTGATGGTTCGGCATCATGCTCTTCAACCCGAACGGTTAGTGAACGCATGACGTCGTCAATGATTTTTTCCTGACGCTCAAGTTCAAAAATCGCTTCGGCTGGCGCTTCGATATTGAACAGGCTGTAGTGGCCCTTGCGGTTTTTCTTAATTTTGTACTGGAGGTTCCGAAGACCCCAATATTCTGACTTTTCGATTTTGCCGCCATTGTCGGTGACGATTTTGGCGAGCGTTTCTGTCAGACCTTCGACTTGCGCAGGGGAAATATCCTGACGCGCAATAAAGATATGTTCGTAAAGCGGCATAGAGCCAGCTCCTCATTTGGCGACGGAGACCCAAGGGGAGGCTGCTGGCGATCCCGACGGGCCTTTGGCTCACAAAGCTAAGGGACCATCCCTTAAACTCGGACATAGCTATCCGAGCGCCTGCGACCATCGCTCGTGAAGCTGCGGGGAATATATGAGGGGGCTGGGGTTTGCAAGTGCGAAACCGCCCGAATGCAAGGCGATTCGGTCTTGAAACACCGAAAAATTCAAACGGAATGGCCGGAAACTCGGTGCAAAGGCTGTTGGGCGCAATATGTGCGCGATTTGGCTGGGGTCGGACTCCCCCGGCATTTACGGCCGCCTTTATTGGTTGTTTCCGGTCAAGATGGGCGTTGTGGTAGGCGGCGGTCCTGTTTGTGGTCGGCGGTGTGATAATCAATTTGCTGTTTACGAATGTGCTCGCTCGCAAGTAATGTGAATATCTAATCTTCACAAAATCATTATACGAATTGATTTGCAACGCTGTATCGAAGGGCACGGATTGCGCAACCCGGCGCGCGTCGTACGCATTTGTAATTGATTTGTCGTATTGGTTATGCCTTCCGTTATATCACATTTTCTTTGTAGCCTTGTGGGCGCAGTTATTAGAAGTCCCTACACGCCATATTCAAAGACTCTGACAAAAGCCATCGATAGATATTTGATCTGTCGCGGGGCTCATTGATGTTACTTCAATATACATTTTCGTAAAAAAACAATCGCAAAACATTCATTAAAAGTCGGTTCACAGATGAAATCCGTTAACGCTAGAAGCGCCCTGCGGGTTGTGGGGAGAGCAGCGCGTAGATTTTTGCTCATTCATCGGCTGTTGGTTGCCGATATATATCTGGGGATACTCATGAAGAAATTATATTTCGTGGCGTCTGTAGCTGCGATTACTGCCGGGTTGGCCGTATCAGGTACTGCAATGGCGCAAGATGCCAATGCCGATGATACAATAGTTGTCACCGGATATCGGCTTCAAACGCGTGAATCGATTGCAGCAAAAGCAAACGATGACCGTATTGCAGATTTCCTAAGCGCTGACGAACTTGGTCGTCAGCCCGACCTGAACGTCGCCGATAGCCTTCGCCGCGTGCCGGGCGTTGTGACTGTATTTGACGAAGATGAAGGTCGCTATGTTGGTCTTCGTGGTCTCGATCAACGTTACACATTCATTTCCATTGATGGCGGACAGATCGCATCAACAGACCGTTCGGATCGCGACATCAATATCGAATCAATTCCGCCAACAGCGGTTAAGCGCTTAGAGGTTTTCAAAGCGGTTACACCTGATCTTGATGGACACAGCGTTGGTGGCGTTATCAATCTTGTGACACGTTCTGCATTCGACGCAGAAGGTCTCTATGCTGTCGCAAATGCTTCGGTTGGGCTTCACAGCAACACGGGTCAATTACCCAACAGTTTTTCAAACCCATCTTACCGATTTGATGGCGCGGTGTCGCAAACATTCTTTGATGACACGATTGGCGTACTTTTCGCGGGTACTTATTTTGATAAAAAGCGCGATCAAGGTCGTTCTATCATTGGCGTAGGTTCAAATGCGACCGGTGATTTTGTAAACGAAGCGCAACCGCTTGATTATGCGAACCAGATTGTTCGTTGGAACGGTCTTGCAAAGTTCGAATACAAGCCAAACGACAATTTCCATGTTTCGCTAACGGCTTCGCGCTTCGATTACCAATATGACGAAGTTCGTACGCAGTTCCGTATCTACGAAGAAGGTTTGACGCAAACTTCTGCGACAACGGGTAACTATTCGGCGGGTGAGGGATTGCTCCGTTTTGATAAATTCCCATTGGGTCAAACGATCGACAACCTTCAGGGCAAAGTTGAATTCCGCCCAACTGAGCGCGGCCTTCTCGAAGTTGCTGCTTATTACTCTCATGGTGTTCAAGGCCACCCATACCCGAATGCGTCTTTCCGCACGGGGAGCCTACCGGGGTTAGGGTATAGCTATGATTTCGACGGTGAAAGTGTGGACGATGGTACGCTAGCAAGCGTGACACTTAATGACCCAACAGTGCTTCAAAATGGTCTCGATCAATTCCAGTTCCAAAACTATTACCATGGAAATTTCCGTAACGAAGAAGACGTCACAGAATTCAAAGCTGATTATAGCTGGAATATGGAAAGCGATGAACCGGGATTTGGTTTCAAGGTTGGTGTAAAATATCGCAATCTTGAAAAAGACCGCTATGACGAAGCCACAAACTTCACATTAGCAGATCCAAGCACAGTTCTTACTGTTCAGGATTTTATCGACGCTGGTTCAGAGTCTTATACAGTTGAAAATCTTGGATTTAACTATCCGCACATTGACGAAGATTTGTTTACCGATTTCCTTTTTGCAAATCCTGGCCTTTTCGATGCGGTCGATGCGTCAAACGCAAACTCGTTTTATGACATTCAAGAAGACGTCACGGCTGGTTACGGTATGTTGTCGTACCGCAATGGACCACATACGCTGATTGGCGGTCTTCGCTATGAACGCACTGAGGTTGCAACGGTTGCGACATTGAACGGCGGACCAGAACAAGTCGCGCGTAAAATCGACTATGGTCACTTCCTTCCATCAGTCGTCTATTCGTTTGAAATTTCACCTCAGATGAAAATTCGTGCTGGCTTTGCTGAGGCATTGGGCCGCCCGAACCACCCTGACCTTGCGGGTGCTGAGACTTTCGATGAAGTGAATTTGACGATCCGTCGGGCGAACACAGACCTAAAACCACGTGAATCCAAGAGCTTCGATCTTGGTTTTGAATGGTATATTGATCGCGGTCAGTTCTTCTCGGTTGCTGCGTTCCACAAGATCATCAAAAACCAGATCACGTCTGTAAGCTCAGAGGAAGTGATCAACGGCGACACTTATACGGTCACGCAGCCAATCAACCTCGATCAAATCGAAGTCTCTGGTCTTGAAATTTCGTACACCGATGACACGTTCGAATTTCTACCAGCGCCGTTTGATGGGTTCGGTGTCGCGGCTAACCTAACGCTTATGAATGGTATCGACGGCCCGGCACCAGATGGTAATCTTCTGTCTCAACCGGATTACCTCTACAATGTGGCTGCGCTCTACGCTAAAGGCCCGTTCTCGGCTAAAGTAACTTATAATTATGTGGATGACCGTCCAACGAGTGCAACGCGCGCTGAGACATCATACGAACAGCTTGATGCGCAGGTTCGCTGGCAGTTGACCGACAATTTCCAAGTTCAGCTCGAAGGCCGCAATTTGCTAAATAATCCACGTACGAACTACTATACCGACACAAACCACCTTCGTGAAATCAATGATTTCGGAAACTCTTACTGGTTCACAATTGCCTACAAATATTAATTCGTAGGTTGTTAATCAAAGGAACGGTTAGCACCCAAGCGCTAGCCGTTCTTTTTCGTATTCAGAAAAGGTGATTGAACATGATCAAAACTTTATTGGCGGGTTTTTGCGCCGGCGCGGCGCTTTGTTCGTCTGTTGCTGCTGAGCCATTGCGCTTTGCAGTTTTTGGCGACATCCAAGAAGAAACCGCAGCGGGTCACGCTAAAGACCTGGCCCTTGCCGAACGTATCAACGAATCTAATCCGGAATTTACAATATTTGTTGGTGATATTCAGGGTGGTGGCCCGTGCACTGATCAACAACGCGAGGAAGCCGCCGAAGTTTTTAGCAAAATTGAAGGCCCGTTGGTTTTTGTCCCCGGTGACAATGCCTGGACTGACTGTAGGCTAAAAGGAAAAGGCGACTGGTATCCTCTTGAGCGTCTTGAAAAATTGCGTGAGACGCTGGTGCCAAAGGGTAAGAGCCTCGGCCAGAACCCAATGCCGCTTAAACAGCAAAAAGGCGAATATCGCGAAAACGCACGTTGGACACGTGACGGGGTTGTGTTTGTGACCCTGCATATGCCCGGTGGGAATAACGGGCTGTATCCTGATCGTTACGCCTTTGATGAATATGAACGCCGCAACGCGGCGAATTTAGAATGGTTACAAGCGGCCTATGACGAAGTGACGGCACAGAAAGCCAAAGCGCTGGTTGTTTTGTTTCATGGTAACCCGCATTGGGAAGACATTTATTGGCGTGCGACGGCTTATCGCGATTTCAAATCTATGCTCGCAAATGAAGGCGCAGAAATTGGAGTGCCAATTCTTGCGGTGCATGGCGACAGCCATATTTTCCGGGTTGATAAACCGCTTAAATTCAATGACGGTCGCACGCGTGCAAATCACGTTACAAGGCTAGAGGTATTCGGATCGCCGGAGCGCGGCTATGTAATGGTCACGGCCGATGAAGCGAACCCGGAAATTTTTTCTTTCACTGCGGTCGAAGTAGAAGGGCATCCGGGTCAGTAAGCGCGGGGATGCAAAAAAGAATTGGCAAACAGTATGTTGATACAATCTCGATGGATCGCTGTGGCATTCTTGGTGACTTTAACAGGGTGTATGGGCTCCAAAGAAGCGTCAAAAATTGGTTGGAATACTGTTTGCCGTTCAGATGCGGTTATAAATTCTATTCGGGATGATCGTAACGGAAGAATATTAGTGACTGCCCATCGGGCGGCTCATGATAGTGCTCCAGAAAATTCAATCGCGTCGATTGAACGCGCGATTGAGTTGGGTGTTGATATCGTTGAGTTAGACGTTCGTCTTTCAAAGGATGGCGTCCCGGTCCTCATGCATGATGCAACGATGGACCGAACGACTTCGGGTACGGGCATTGTCAAAGACAAAACATTGTCAGCGATAAAAACTCTACGGCTTCGTATGGCTGATGGCGCGTTAACCGACGAAAAAATTCCAACGCTGGCGGAAGCGTTATCGGCGGCGCGCGGTAAAATTGCCATCAATGTGGATTTGAAATCCATTGATATTGCGCCGATTGCAAAGGTCATACACGAAAGCGGTGCGGCGTCTGGCGTTTTTTTCTACAACAGTAAAATGAGCGTGCTCGATGAAGTCCGCACCTATCTGCCCGAAGCAGTCGTACAGCCGATTGGTAGCACTGCTGATGAAGTGTTGATGCTCGCAAAGCAAAATCAACTTGAGCTTATTCACTTGCGTGAAAACTATGCGTCACAAGAGCTTTCTGATGCGCTCGATGAAATTGGTGTTTCTGGATATATCAATGCGCTTGGCCTTGCTGATCAAATGCTCGGTTGGGGTGATGATCGGTTAGTCCGAGCGCTCATTGAAACGCAACCGGATGTGATTCAAACCGATGAACCCGAAGCGCTGATTGCTATCCTCGAGGAGTTGAAATTACGCAAATCATTACCGCGCGCTTGCGGCTAATTTTCGTTGAACCATTGGCTGAGGATTTCGCTGAAAAAGCGGATGGTGTTTTCTTCGCTGCAATGGGTTGTTGCATAGTCTTTGGCAGCAGCCCCGATCTCTGCCGCTAACACGGGATTTTCAGCAATCTTAGTGATCGCATCGGCGAGGGCGCCGCTGTCTCTTGGGGGAACTAACAACCCGGTGACGCCATCGGTAATATAGTCCGCCGCGCCAGCGGCATCGGTAACGATTTGCGCTTTCCCCAAATGCATACCGCCAACTAATGTCACCAGCCCACAGGGCGTCTCGCGGCTCCGCAAAGGGATTAGTGCCGCTTCGGCGCGTTGAACGATCCCCCAAGCCTCGTTGAAGGGCAGATTGAACTTTGTCTCAAGATTAGGTGGTGGGTTCAGTCCATCGAAGTTATGGGATCGCGCTACAGCAATGAAACGAATATTGGGCAATGCACGTGCTGCATCACAGAGGACTTCATAATCACGGGCTTCGCCGCCGAGTGCCGCGAAATAAGGCCCTTCGATTGTTCGAGGTTCGAGTCCCTTAAGCGGTGCCGAAACGCCCCACGGTGCGCGCAAAAAGCGGCTCTGGTCGAGACCGAACATATCAGCGTAAAGCCCTTGTTCTGCATCGGTAAATACCGCGAAAGCATCTACTTTGCTGAATGCTTTTTTCATCACGCTTTTTCTGATTCCCGTGGGCAGATCAGTATAGTTAAACGCGAACGCCAGATGCTTTGCTTTGGCTGTCGCCGCTCCTGCGAACCATTCCACCCATGCTGTGGCCCAGGGGCCGTGCGAGACAATCAGGTCAAAGGGGTTTTTGCGGGCATCCGCCGCCAGCACCTGCGCCCCACGTAGCCGTCCCAAAGCCGCTAAACGGCGTGAATTGGTGGCCATCGAATATCCGGTCCATTCCAAGGGCCGACCTGAAATCGTGAAATCCGGCCCCATGAGGTCGCGAAGCCAGACCCACTCCATATCCGGGTTATTTGAAATATTCGCGATGCGGATAGGCGGTTTTTGGGTCATATTGCTCGTTTGTGATGACATTACGCTGTTTAGGCATTGCGTGGGGCAGATTTTGATTTGTTGCGCTAATAACAGGGCCCGCCAAAAGCCGCAAAATATTGTTGAACATCATCAGTAATTTGCGCTGCTTCTTGCCCTAAAGGGTACTGAACGCTATGTCCGCGCTCTCGATTGATTCCAAAGAAGGCAGACCGAATGGCGCGCGCGTATATTTTTCCAGGACAAGGTAGTCAGGCTGTTGGTATGGGTTCGGCCCTGGTTGAGGCCTTTCCAGTTGCCAAAGAAGTCTATCAGGAAGTTGACGACGCACTTGGCCAGAACTTGTCTAAGTTGATGCGCGAAGGCCCGATGGAAGAATTGACGCTGACCACAAATGCGCAACCAGCGTTGATGGCGCATTCAGTAGCGGTTGTGCGCATTCTTGAAGCAGAAGCGGGTCTAGACATTGCTAATGCGATGTTTGTGGCGGGGCATTCGCTCGGTGAATATTCTGCGCTTTGTGCAGCACGCGCGATCAGCCTTTCCGATACCGCAAAATTATTGCGCATTCGTGGTGAAGCGATGCAAGCGGCGGTGCCGGTTGGCCAAGGCGCAATGGCAGCATTAATCGGCGTTGACCTTGAAGGCGCACAAAAAGCAATCGACGCCGCAGCGGGCGAGGGCGTCTGCGAAATTGCAAATGACAATGCGCCGGGGCAGGTCGTTATTTCGGGCGAGAAAAAACGCGTTGAAGCCGTTTGTGCTGGCGCGAAAGAATTTGGTGCGAAGATCGCAAAGCTTTTACCGGTGTCTGCACCATTTCATTCAAGCCTAATGAAACCAGCGGCTGACCGAATGGAAGAGGCGCTGGGAAAAACCGAAATCACCGCACCAGTTACATCTGTGGTTGCCAATGTGACGGCACAAACCACCGTTAGTCCAAGTGAAATTCGCGCACTCTTGGTGAAGCAGGTGACAGGAAGTGTGCGCTGGACGGAAAGCGTCCAATATATGATTACGCAAGGATGCGATAATTTTGTTGAGCTTGGTTCGGGTAAGGTCCTGAGCGGTTTGGTCAAACGCATTGACCGAAGTGTTACAATTTCCAACGTCGGAGAGCCCGGCGATATTGACGGCTTTGTCAAAGCCTGATTGCAATAGTTTAGTTCTTCCGTAGACAGAAAAAGGGATACGGTATGTTTGATCTTTCCGGTAAACGGGCGCTCGTCACTGGTGCCACAGGTGGCATCGGCGAAGCGGTCGCGAAGTCACTTCACAAGCAAGGGGCGACGGTAACGATTTCTGGAACGCGCGCTGAAAAGCTTGAGGCATTGGCCACAGAGCTGAAAGATCGTGTGCATATAGCGCCATGTAACCTTTCCGATCTTGAAGCGGTGGATGCGCTACCCAAGCAAGCGATTGAGAACATGGGCGGTCTCGACATCGTCATTTCAAATGCGGGCGTAACGCGCGATAATCTGATGATGATGTTAAAACCGGACATGTGGGATGACGTCATCAAGATTAATCTGACCGCTTATTTCCGGCTAGCGAAGGCAAGCCTACGGGGTATGGCCAAGCAGCGCTTTGGACGCATCATTGGGGTCACCTCGGTTGTTGGCGTCACCGGGAACGCGGGCCAGGCGAATTATGCAGCTTCGAAGGCCGGCATGATCGGGATGTCGAAATCTCTGGCACAGGAAGTCGCCAGCCGTAATGTGACTGTGAATTGTATTGCGCCCGGTTTTATTGCAACTGCGATGACCGATGCCCTCAATGACCAACAAAAAGAAGCGATTCTGGGGAAAATTCCTGCTGGGGCGATGGGTTCTCCAGATGACATCGCGAGCGCAGCCGTGTACCTCGCATCAGATGAGGCACGCTACGTCACTGGCCAAACCCTTCATGTCAATGGTGGCATGGCGATGGTCTAAACGCGGTGTTGGCGTCAGTTTGAGGTCTTAAATAGGTGGTTTTGGCGTTGCAACAATCTGCAATATGCCGTAATTGCGCCCCGAATAAGATCTTTCTGGCGGCAGTGCCCCCATCTTTAAGTTATCTGTCGGAAAGTATAAATAACTGTTTTTACTAAGGAGCGTTGAATGTCTGATCTTGCGGAACGCGTAAAGAAAATTGTTGTCGAGCACCTCGACGTAGATGCAGCGAAAGTTGAGCCAAAAGCGAGCTTCATCGATGACCTCGGTGCAGACAGCCTCGATATTGTCGAGTTAGTCATGGCGTTTGAGGAAGAGTTCGACGTTGAAATTCCTGATGACGCTGCTGAGACAATTCAGTCTGTTGGCGACGCTATCAAGTTTATCGAAGAGCAAAAAAAGTAACTCGCTCTTTTTGTGTTGACGTGCCGCCGGTGGATTAGCGCCAGCGGTGCCGTTTGCCTGTATTGTTGATGCCTGCATCGGTGCCTGACTCAAGCGCATACCATCTCGGCTCAATTGTTTTTGATCGGAGTTAAATGGCATGCGTCGTGTTGTGGTCACCGGAATAGGAATCGTTTCTCCACTCGGGTTCGGAATTGAGCCCGTGTGGACGCGACTCATCAATGGCGAATCTGGTGCTGGGGTTGTCGAAAAGTTCGACACCTCTGCGCTGCCATGCCGAATCGCAGCGGAAATTCCCAAAACCAATGGTTATGGCGGCGGTGAAAAAGCAGGTGATGCTGCTTTTAATGCTGACGATTGGGTTGAAGCGCGTGAACAACGCCGCATGGACGATTTTATGGTCTATGGCGTTGCTGCTGCGCATATGGCGTTTGACGATTCAGGACTTGAGCTTAAGACCGACGAAGAGCGCGAACGTGCCGGCGTAATGACTGGCTCGGGCATTGGCGGTCTTCAAGGGATTGAACGTGAAGTTCTGGTCTTGAACGAAAAAGGCCCACGCCGGGTCTCGCCATTTTTTATCACCGGCAATTTGATTAATTTGGTTTCTGGCCAGATATCTATCCGTCACGGAATGAAAGGGCCAAATCACGCCGTCGTAACAGCGTGTTCATCTGGTGCGCATTCCATCGGCGATGCTGCTCGGCTCATTGCTTTTGATGATGCCGATGTCATGCTTGCTGGCGGTGCGGAGTCGTCAATTTGCCCGATCGGTTTTGCCGGGTTTGCTTCGTGTAAGGCGCTAACAACGCACTTTAACGATACACCTGAAAAAGCATCGCGTCCCTATGATAAGGACCGCGATGGTTTCATGATGGGTGAGGGGGCAGGCTTTGTGATGCTCGAAGAATATGAGCATGCAAAAGCGCGCGGCGCTAAAATCTATGGCGAGATTATCGGTTACGGCCTTTCGGGCGATGCCCATCACATCACTGCGCCCGCTGACGACGGCAATGGTGGTTATCGCGCTATGCAGATGGCGTTGAAACGCGCCGGCCTGACGCCAAAAGATATTGATTATGTCAATGCGCACGGTACTTCGACGCCGGTGGGCGATGAGATTGAATTGCGCGCTGTAGAGCGGTTGTTCGGTGAGGCCGCTGAAGGTCTGGTTATGTCTTCGACGAAATCGTCAATCGGGCACCTCTTGGGCGCTGCTGGCGCGGTTGAGGCAATTTTCTGCCTTCTGGCCATGCGCGATGGCGTTGCGCCGCCGACCCTTAATCTCGACAATCCGTCGGTGGAGACACCAATCAATCTCGCGCCGAATAAAGCCGTAAAAAAGTCGATCAGTGTCGCGCTTTCCAATTCGTTTGGTTTTGGTGGCACCAATGCGTCGCTTATTATGCGCCGGGTTGATGCTTAGCTGCCAAATACCAACGAAACTTGGTTTCCTCTTCGGGCAAAAACGCTCTAAGCTTGTGGCGCGCATAGGACAACTATGTGCGCAATAAGCGCAATACGGGGAATTTGCGGGGATGGGCAGAATGAATTCGACTAGCAAACTTTCGCGCGGGCAGCGCGGTGGGGCAGTGAAATCCTTTTTTATATTTGCCGTTGTGGTTGGTCTGATCGCTAGCCTTGCGATTGCTGGCGGAGCGTATTTTGGTTATCGCGAGGTAACCAAGCCGGGCCCCAGTGACGAAGACACGCTTGTTTTATTGCCCAGCGGTATCGCGGTCTCGACTATTGCAAAACAACTCGCAGATGACGGCGTTATTGAGCATCCAAAATTATTTGTGGCGGCAGTTAGAATACGCGGTGTACAGAGCGCATTGAAAGCTGGCGAATACCGGATACCCGAGGGTGCCAGCGTTATGGACGTCATTGACCTTCTAATCGAAGGCAAAAGCATCTTACATTTTTTTACAGCGGCTGAGGGCCTGACTACAGCGCAAATCATTCGCCTCGTTGAGGGAAATGAAACTCTCACGGGTGAGATCACATTATCACCAGCCGAGGGGGAGCTACTTCCAGAGACATTTGCCTTTACGCGAGGCGAGACCCGGGATGCTATTATTAAACGGATGATGGATGACCAAGCGGCATTGATCGAGGCGTTGTGGCCTGATCGTGCGATGGAGCTTCCGTTTGCAACACAGGCCGAAGCGATTACTTTGGCTTCGATCGTTGAAAAAGAAACAGGCCTGCCCGAGGAGCGTGCGCAAATTGCGTCTGTCTTTGTCAATCGTTTAAAGCGCGGCATGCGGCTCGAATCTGATCCGACAATTATTTATGGCTTAACTGGCGGCGAGCCATTGGGGCGCGGTATTCGGCTGAGCGAATTGCGCGGCGAAACGCCCTACAATACATATGTGATCAATGGGTTGCCGCCTACACCTATCGCTAATCCGGGCAAGGCATCTATTGAAGCCGTGTTGAACCCGGCGGATACGGACTATATTTTCTTTGTGGCCGACGGGACGGGTGGTCACGCATTTGCTTCAACGCTTCAAGAGCATAATCGTAATGTCGCTGCATGGCGAAAAATTGAGCGCGAGCGTGCTCAACGGGATGGATAGTGAAGAGTAATATTGCATCAATGACCGGATTTGCGCGTAGCGAAGGCGCTCAAGATGGTTGGCGATTTGTGTGGGAATTGCGTAGCGTCAATGGTCGCGGTCTTGAGTGGCGGTGCCGGTTACCGCAAGGTTTTGAATCGCTTGAGCCTGAACTGCGTAAGGCAACAAAAAAACGATTAGCGCGCGGTTCGGTGAATGGTACGGTGAACCTAAGCGCAGATAGTGCGTCTGCGGCCTATCGCGTCAATCAAGAAATGTTGATCGAAGCGGTAAAGATGGTTGAAAAGCTTCGTCTACAGACCGAGTGCGCCCCGCCGCAACCTGAAGGTATTTTGGGGTTGCGCGGCGTGATTGAAACCATTGATGGTGATATGGACGAAGATGCGCGCGCTCGCTTGAGCGAAGCGCTGGCCAAAAGTTACGAGGACGCGCTGGACGGGCTTATGGCTGCACGCCTTAAAGAGGGCGAAGCCATGGCTTTGGTTCTTAAAAATCAGTTCGATGAGATCGAGAAGCTCACGGCTGATGCTGCGGCCCACGCGGCCGTAACACCACATGCTATCCGGCAGCGCATTGAGGCGCAGCTACAAGAGCTTTTGGGCGATAGCGGTATTGCTGAAGAACGTCTCGCTCAAGAGGCGGCATTGCTCGCGATTAAGGCTGACGTTCGCGAGGAGTTGGACAGGCTTCATGCGCATGTGAAAACTGGGCGGGCGTTGCTTGCCAAGGCTGGCCCAGTCGGACGCGACCTTGATTTTCTGATTCAGGAGTGTAATCGCGAAGCGAATACGTTGTGTTCAAAAGCAGCGGATATGGATTTAAAACGTATCGGGCTTGATCTCAAACGGGTGATCGATCAGTTGCGTGAACAAGTGCAGAATATTGAATAGGACTGGCCGATGATTGGTGGCGACCTGAAAGTAGCCCGCAGGGGCCTGATGTTTATCCTCTCCAGCCCATCGGGTGCCGGAAAAACGACCTTGGCCGACAGGCTTCTCACAAAAGATGGCGAGATGGTTTTGTCGGTTTCTGTGACCACGAGACCTCGACGCCCTGGTGAGTCGCATGGAAAAGACTACTTTTTTGTCACCGAAGAAGAATTTTTCCGTATGCGTGATAATAACGAATTTATGGAATGGGCCAATGTTTTTGGCTATTACTACGGCACACCGACATCGTTAGTGCAAGATACGTTGCGTCAGGGCAAAGACGTTTTATTCGACATTGATTGGCAAGGTGCGCAACAGTTAGATGAAGTTGCTGGCGAGGATGTGGTCAAAGTTTTCATCTTGCCGCCATCACGCGAAGAGTTGGAGCGGCGTTTGCGCAAGCGGGCACAAGATCCGGAAGATGTCGTCCAAAAACGTATGGCAAAGGCGGACGCGGAAATGTCCCATTGGGCGGAATATGATTACGTCATCGTCAATTATGACTTGATCGAGTCAGAAGAGTTGCTGCGCTCTATTCTGTTTGCGGAGCGTTTAAAGCGCCGCCGCCAAGTCGGTCTTGCGGCCATCGTAAAAGAAATGATCGGGGACGACTAATTATTCCGCAGCTGTCGAGGCCGCGCATCATTCCAAAATAAGTCCGGCCAGAACAGGTCCGGCCAGAACCGGTCCGGAATGACGCGCGTCATCGTGCTTATTATTTGAATTCGACTTTTGCAATCTCGTATGATCGCGCGCCACCGGGGGCGGCCACTTCGACCATATTGCCTTGGCTTTTGCCAATGAGCGCACGAGCGATTGGTGATGAAATCGAAATACGGCGGAGCTTAATGTCTGCCTCAAGGTCGCCGACAATCTGCCAGACTTTTTCTTCCTCGGTCTCGTCATCAATCAGGGTCACGGTCGCGCCGAATTTGACGGAATCGCCATCAAGCTTCGCAACGTCAATAACCTGCGCGCGGGTATATTTATCCTCAAGGTTCAGGATTTGGCTCTCGATCCATCCCTGACGGTCTTTTGCTGAATGGTACTCAGCATTCTCCGACAGGTCACCATGGGCGCGTGCTTCGGCAATCGCCTGGATAATCGCAGGGCGTTCTTCGTTTTTCAGTTTTTTAAGCTCAGCTTCCAGTTTCTGGTAGCCGTCGAGCGTCATCGGAAATTTTTCCATGGTCGCGCCCTTTCTCTCCTCCGCTCAAGGCTGGTGCCTTGAATTAAAGCTAAAAAAAATAGCGCGGTCGGGCGGATGCCGGACCGTCGCTGATTTAGCAAAAACCGTATTTAAGCCCCCGAAAGGGCAAATTCAAGGTCTGGGGAAAAAGTCGTTTTTCCCCGCAGCACGTTGTTAAACTTGGTGGTTTTCTAATCTAAGGCTTAGAAAAAATCCTGTAGGGGAGCCACTTCCAGGTCACCCGCGCGCATGGCCTCTATCGCCCGGACGGCGGCCCGAGCACCCGCGGCGGTTGTAATGCACGGAATTTTTTGAGCCAAAGCTGTGGTGCGGATCGAGCGCGAGTCCTTGATTGATTGAGCGGCTTCAGTGGTGTTGAAGACCATGTGAACCTCGCCATTCTTTAACGCATCGACGATATGCGGGCGCCCTTCCAAGACTTTGTTCACACGCGAAACATCCAGCCCTTGCTCTTTCAGGAAGTCGGCTGTGCCACCGGTCGCGATGATCGAAAAGCCCATATCGAGCAGCTTACGCGCGGCATTGACCATTAGGGCTTTGTCGGAATCTTTCAGCGAAATAAAGACGCGGCCCGACATGGGGATACGTGCGCCAGCACCAATGAGGCTTTTTGCACGCGCCTTTTCAAAATTGACGTCGATGCCCATAACTTCGCCGGTCGATCGCATCTCAGGTCCCAAAACGGTATCAACACCGGGGAACCGCGAGAATGGAAAGACAACTTCTTTAACGGCGACGTGTTTAAATTCTGGCCATTTCAGATCAAGATCTTTGATTTTAACGCCAGCCATAACCTTGGCAGCAATCCGCGCAACAGGAAGACCGACCGCTTTTGCAACGAATGGAACGGTGCGTGATGCGCGAGGGTTGACTTCGAGTAAGTAGATTACATCATCTTTGATTGCATACTGAACATTCATTAAGCCGATTACGCCAAGAGAGAGCGCAAGCTTTTTTGTCTCGTCTTTCAACGCTTCTATGACTTCATCAGAGAGCGTGTATGGCGGAAGCGAGCACGCGCTATCACCAGAATGAACGCCAGCTTCTTCGATATGTTCCATCACACCGGCAATAAAGACGTCTTCACCGTCGGCAATCGCATCCACATCAACTTCGACAGCGTTCTGTAGATAATGGTCGAGCAACAAAGGTTCGTCTTGATTGATCTCGATTTGTGCGGTTGCGAGGTAGCGTTGAAGTGCGGCTTCGTCGCGTACGATTTCCATGGCGCGACCACCAAGCACATAGGATGGTCGTGTGACGAGCGGGTAGCCAACTTCTTCGGCAATTTTGATAGCGACATCACGGTTCGCGGCCGTCGCATTTTTCGGTTGCGCCAGTCCAAGCTGCTGTACCAATTTTTGGAAACGCTCACGATCTTCTGCGAGGTCGATCGCATCAAAAGGTGTACCCAAAATTGGCACGCCTTCTTCTTCGAGAATGCCTGCGAGTTTTAGAGGTGTTTGGCCACCATATTGAACGATGACGCCCAACAGCTCGCCATTTTCTTGTTCTTTCGCGACAATTTCAAGAACATCTTCGGCTGTGAGTGGCTCGAAATATAATCGATCAGAGGTGTCATAATCGGTGGAGACAGTTTCTGGGTTGCAATTCACCATGATCGATTCAATGCCGATGTCGGCAAGGGCGAATGCGGCGTGGCAACAGCAATAATCAAACTCAATGCCCTGGCCAATACGGTTTGGGCCACCACCAAGGATGATAACTTTCTTGGCATTTGATGGTTTGGACTCGCAAGCAGGTTCGCCAGCAAAATTCGATTCGTAGGCGGAATACATATATGGCGTCTTGGCGGCAAATTCTGCGGCGCAAGTGTCAATGCGTTTGAAAACCGGTTGTACTTTGCGCTCCCGCCGGAATTGTCGAACGACGGTTTCGTTGCTCTCACAAAGCTGCGCAAGGCGCTTGTCGGAAAAGCCCATCGCTTTTAGCGCGCGCAAGCGATCCGGGTCGCTTGGCAGACCGTCACGTTCAACTTGTTTCTCGGCAGCTACGATTTCGGCGATTTGCTCTAGGAACCAAGGGTCATATTGAGTAATCGAACGGACTTGCTCGATTGGTAATTCGTGACGTAACGCCTGTGCCGTTACGCGGAGGCGGTCAGGGGTTGGTGCCGCCAATGCTGCGCGAAATGCGTTAACATCATCGCCTGCGCCGAGGCCGGGGATGTCGATTGGATCAAGGCCGCAAAGCCCGGTCTCGAGCGAGCGAAGCGCTTTTTGCATCGACTCGGCAAAGTTACGGCCAATCGCCATGGCCTCGCCAACGGACTTCATTGCGGTCGAGAGCATTGGTTCTGCGCCGGGGAATTTTTCGAAAGCAAAACGAGGAATTTTTGTAACCACGTAATCAATGGTCGGCTCAAACGAGGCTGGTGTTGCGGCAGTGATGTCGTTTTCAAGTTCGTCGAGGGTGTAACCGACTGCGAGCTTGGCGGCGATGCGCGCAATCGGAAAACCCGTTGCTTTCGATGCAAGTGCGGATGAACGCGATACGCGCGGGTTCATCTCAATGACGATTAACCGGCCCGTTTCTGGATTAACGGCGAACTGAACGTTCGATCCACCGGTTTCAACGCCGATTTCGCGCATAACTGCGATCGACGCATTCCGCATGATCTGGAATTCTTTGTCCGTCAAGGTAAGCGCTGGCGCGACCGTAATTGAATCGCCAGTATGTACGCCCATCGGGTCGACATTTTCGATTGAGCAAATGATGACACAATTGTCCGCCTTGTCGCGAACAACTTCCATCTCGAATTCTTTCCAACCCAGCAAACTCTCATCGATTAGAACTTGCCCGACGGGCGAGGCCTCGATGCCAGTCCGGACAAAATGTTCAAACTCTTCGCGGTTATAGGCGACGCCGCCGCCGGTACCGCCGAGGGTAAAGGCGGGGCGAATAATTGCGGGGAGGCCGATCTCATCTAGGTATTTCATCGCATTGGCGATGCCCGCCGGGCGGTCATAGTCGGTTATTTTACCGTTTGCGTCTTTGATGGCGGGTGATGATGCGATTGCGGCGCGCGGATTCTCAAGGCCAATTTTGTCCATGGCCTTGCGGAATTTTTCGCGATCTTCCGCTTTTTCGATGACATCTGCGCGCGCGCCAATCATCTCGACATTGTATTTTTCAAGAACCCCGGCGGCCACGAGATCAAGTGCGCAGTTCAGTGCGGTCTGGCCGCCCATCGTCGGCAATAATGCGTCGGGGCGTTCTGCGGCAATGACCTTTTCAACGAACTCAGGCGTGATCGGTTCCACATAGGTCGCATCGGCAAGTTCGGGATCAGTCATGATCGTTGCCGGATTGGAATTCACCAGAATGACCCGGTAGCCTTCTTCCTTGAGGGCTTTGACCGCCTGAACACCGGAATAGTCAAATTCACATGCTTGGCCAATCACAATGGGACCGGCACCGATAATAAGAATGGATGAAATGTCTGTACGTTTGGCCATGAATACTCGCGCGCAAACCCACGCAGACGAACGAGCCGTAAAATGGCCGCTGGCCGCGCAGTCAATGAATCAATTGTCGATTAAAGCGGTGTCTTATGTGAAGTGCGCTACGAGGGGAAGCCCGCGAAGCCAACTAAGAGAAATTTTTGCGGGTTTTTTTGTCACGGCCCAATGCCGCGCACCCTAATTAGAGCGATGGGTCCTTATAATGTAATTGAGGAAGCCCTTATGGATATTGCTAAAACTGCTGATCTGGTTTGGTGAATCATGAGGGCTGGCGTGCCGTTTTATTCGGCGCTGTGAAAACGAATTATATGGCGCTTGACATGTAACCATTTGGTTCTGTATTAATTGGGAACCAAAAGGTTACGTAATATGCAAGACCAGTCTCAACCAGTTTTCAGAGCGCTCGCTGATCCGACGCGCCGCGCTATCATCACGATGCTGTCCGAAGGACCACGGGCGACGGGTGAAATTGCTTCTGAATTTGATATGTCGCGCCCCGCAGTGGCGAAACACCTGACCATTTTGCGCGAAGGCGGGGTCATCAGCGTAAAGCCGCGTGGACGAGAACGTATCAACCATCTGAACCCACAGGCACTTAAGCGCGCCGCTATGTGGCTCAACTATTTCGATGAATTCTGGGATGACCGTCTCAGCAATCTTAAAAAGCTCGTGGAGGAATAAACGATGTCGAAAATGCAAATCGTGAAAACACTATTTTTGAAAGCGCCACCCGAGCATGTCTGGAAATTCCTCACCGAGGCTGACCGAATGGCGGAATGGTTTCATCGGGGCGGTAATGATCTCGCTGAAGGGGGAGACTATGTCCTTGAGACGAACACCTATGGCAAAGAGGGGGAGACCCTCTGCTGGGGGCATGTTCTGGAGATGAAAAAACCTGAACGGTTGGTTCATACGTTCACTCATAAATTTATTGATGGTGCGGAAACCAAATGCACCTGGACATTAGAAGCTGTGTCCGGCGGCACTATTCTCACTTTAGTGCATGATGGTTGGGAGAAGGTGGCCCAAGACGCATTCAACGCCGCGGCAGATCACGATATCGGCTGGGACGAACACTTCACGCGATTGCGCCGGGTGGCAAACTAACCAAAATTTTATTCAGAAACTTTGGTTTTGCTATATTTGACCCGACTCTTGGGTCGAACGATATGGTAATATTTAGCGATGGGGTAATTGTTCATTTCGGAGGTGATATGCAATTTACACGGATGATTGCGGCAGGTGCTGTTTGCTTTTCAGCATTATTTGCTGCGAACGCTGTTCGTGCGGAATCAGTTGAAATTCGTGAATGGAAAGTCCCGTTTGAAAACTCCCGTCCTCGAGATCCCTATGCTGAAAGTGATAGCTCAGTTTGGTTTGCGGGCCAGCGCGGCGGCTATCTCGGACATTTGGATGCAAATACAGGCACAATATTTCGGGTTGAACTACGCGAAGGCTCGGGGCCACACAATTTGATTATCGGGTCTGACGGTGTTGTGTGGTATGCGGGTAATCGGCATGGCTTGATTGGCCGATATGATCCGTCCACAAAGGAAATTGAAGAAATTGCAATGCCTGATGAAGCGGCGCGTGACCCGCATACGCTTATATTTGACGAGAACGAGGAGAACATCTGGTTCACGGTCCAGGGCGGAAACTTTATGGGCCGAATGAACATCGAAACCCGGAAAGTGGATTTGATTCCATCAAAAACAGAGCGTTCACGGCCCTATGGTATCAAGATGGCACCTGACGGGTCCGTTTGGGTGGTGTTGTTCGGTACAAACAAGCTGGCACATATCGACCCGGCGACATTAGCGTTGACCGAAATTGACTTGCCGCGGGAAGAGACCAGACCTCGGCGAATGGAAATTACGGCAGATGGCCGTATCTGGTATGTGGACTACGCAACCGGAACTTTAGGGGTGTATAACCCTAAGACCAAAACAACCGATGAATGGCCCATGCCTCAAGGCGAAAATGCGCGGCCCTATGGCACAGCATCTGACACAAGCGGCCGTATTTGGATTGCGGCTAGTGGGGTTAGCCCAAACGTGCTTGTCGGGTTTGACCCATCCTCAGAAGAATTTTTTAGTTCGACTGAGGTGCCTTCTGGTGGCGGTGTAATTCGCCATATGCATTATCATCAACCCACGGGCGCTGTGTGGTTTGGTACAGATACAAACTATATTGGTCGCGCTATCGTTGAGCAGCCGTTGCAGAATTAGGATGCAGAATTAGAATGGTGTTGCGGCTCTTCGCGTGTTTCATAGCGGGTATGGTCATAACCGCCATGCCCGCTGCGGCTAATCCTGGCGGTGCGCCATGGGGCGCATCAGATCCACAATCTATCCAGAATTGCCATTCGTGCCATTTTGACGGCAAGCCGCAAATGAATTCTATGGCGATTTCACTTGATGGGTTACCTGATAGAATTGATCCTGGTGCGACCTATACGCTAAATTTGCGTTTTGCTAAGCCTGCCGGCACGGTTGCGGGGTTTTTGGCTTCCGCTTCAGCCGGTAGATTTTCGGCAACGGACGAAGCGCTAGAGGTCAATAGCGGTCAGATTAGATCGACAGAACCAAAAGCCGGAACGGTGCCCAGACACGTAAAATGGCAATTTGAGTGGAAAGCGCCAGACAACATGGGTGAAGTGATCATTATGATTGCTGTTAACGCTGCAAATGACGATCAATCAAGCTTTGGCGATGAAATTCACTTTCGTACATTTACCGCAAAATCAGATTGAAATTACTGCCAGCGTTTCGATAGCTTCTGATCAATTTCATTAGCAGCAACTTTCTCCGCACCCTGATAGCCAGTGATGTGATCTGCTACAAACGGATTGTTTTGTCGTTCGCGATTAAAACTTGATACGTCGCCATGACCGGGGACAAATTGCAAATCGCCTAGGGGCCATAGTTTTTGCGTGATTGAGTTGATCAATGTCTGATGATCGCCGCGCGGGAAATCTGTCCGGCCAATAGATCCTTGAAACAGAACGTCACCAACAAAAGCGATATTCGCACCTTTATGATAGATCACCACATGACCAGGTGTGTGACCCGGCGTATAGACCACATTAAATTCGATGCCGTCGAGATTCAGCGTGTCGCCGTCATTTAGCCATTTATCCGGCGCGCAATTTTCACCCATGCCTGGGTGGCCATACTTTGCCCAATGGTCAGCAATTTCGTCGAGCCAGAAAGTGTCTTCTTTGTGCGGACCAATAATCTGTGCACCGGTCGTTCGTTTGATGGCTTCTGCGCCGCCCGCGTGATCGAGGTGCCCATGGGTTAGCCAAATCTGTTCGATTGTCGCGTCAAATGCCTTCGCGGCTTCCAGAATTTTTTCCGGCTCTCCACCAGGATCAACCACAGCCGCCTTACCAGAGGCGGCACGAATGATCGAACAGTTCTGTTGGAACGGTGTCACGGGGACGAGGCGGACCTGAAAGGGCGGGTTTTGTGTCTGATCTTTATTCATGCCCGTTTCATAGCCGCTGGGTGTGGTTATGGCTAGCGTTCACTTGGTCGCTGGTCACGAAGCAAATAGCGGTAAATACCGATCAGATTGATCACCGTTAAAACAACATTTTGAAGCAGAAGACCGTTTTCATTTTCGGCAAATGAGAAAGCAACCCATAGAACAGAGGAAACCGTGAAAACGATAAACGCAATGCCCGTGACACGGGTGCTGATATGTGCGGCGACTAGGGTGGCGGCGGCGATCCCGGTGAAGGTCGCCGCCCATTGAATTAAATCTACGGGTGTTTGGGGCATTTTCGAAGGCTAGGCCGCTTCAAACTCTTTTTCGTCCATGGGCATGATTGCGGCTAGCACCACCTTTTTGCGTGCGTCGAAACGCTCGCCCATTAGATCTGCGGTTTCTTTTGATAACAGCTTTTTCGCCGTGGGGAAGAAGTCGTCTTCTTCCTCATCCATGTGGTGTTCGATAATCTCGGAAAGCGCACCGAACTTTACGCCCCATTCTTCTGAGGTCACGGGGAAAGTATCGAGTTCCTCCAAAAGTCCGTTGGCGACATGATGCTCGTTCAAGGCCTCGTACGAATCTTTGCTCATCTTGGTGACATCGCGAAGGAAGTTATAGAAAACGGCCTCTTCGACTTTATGATGTGCCCACATGTCATTTTTAAATGTGGTGAATAGTTCAAGCCGTGTTTTTTCTGCGCGCGCGGTCGTATCCTTTAGTTTGGACATTACCTCGCGCGCTTCGTCATGATCCTTCTTGATACGATCAAAGATATTCATGCTCTTCCTCCATATTTCGGAAAGAGAACACGGTCGCCATGAAAAGAGTTCCGGCAGGTTTAGGCCGCTTTATTTAAGCCCTCAACGAAACGCCGGAAGATGTAAAAGCTGTCTTCTGGGCCGGGTGATGCTTCGGGGTGATGTTGAACCGACATAGCCGGCGCATCTTTTAGGCGGATGCCAGAATTGGAGCCGTCAAAAAGCGAAACGTGGGTTTCTTCGACATTGTCCGGCAAGTTTTCGCCATCTACGGTAAAGCCGTGGTTCATAGAAACGATTTCCACTTTGCCGGTAGAAAGGTCTTTAACCGGATGGTTTGCGCCGTGATGCCCTTGGGCCATTTTTTTAGTTTTCGCTCCGGCGGCAAGTGCCAGCATTTGATGCCCAAGACAAATCCCCAATGTGGGAACTTTATTCGCAATCAGTTGCTTTATAACGCCTACGGAATATTCTCCCGTAGCGGCGGGGTCGCCGGGGCCGTTTGATAGGACGACGCCGTCGGGGTTTTTGTCCATGATGTCTTCGTATGACGCTTGAGCAGAGACGACTGTTACCTGACACCCTTCACTCGCGAGGCGGCGCAGGATGTTGCGCTTTACGCCGTAATCAATCACTACGATATGCGGGCCGGAACCATTCTGATTGCCATAACCGACATTCCACGCCCAACCGGTTTCCGCATGCTGATAGCTTTGTAAAGTGGTGACGTCCTTTGCGAGGTCACGCCCCTCCAGGCCTTCCCACTCCGCGGCGCGTTTCACCATCGCTTCGATGTTGAACTGTCCAGCCGGGCTATGGGCAATGACGGCGTGTGGCATGCCTTTTTCACGAATGAGGGCCGTTAGGGCGCGGGTATCAACACCAGCAATACCGATGATGCCGCGACGGCGCATCCAGACCGAAAGATCGAGCTGTGCGCGATAGTTTGACGGGTTGGTGATGGGTGCGCGCAAAATGGCCCCGCGAGAAGCCGTAGAAGCGGCGGGAGAGGCATTCTCCACATCCTCGCCATTCACACCCACATTGCCGATATGTGGGAAGGTAAAGGTGACCAGTTGGCCTGCGTAAGATGGGTCCGTGAGGATTTCCTCATAGCCCGACATGGCAGTATTGAAGCAAACTTCGCCCACTGCTTCGCCGGTTGCGCCGAGCCCTTGTCCGTAAATCGTTGTTCCATCAGCTAAAACCAGTACGGCGGTTGGTTTTTCGGCAGGTGCTTGACTAATCTTCATTGATGCATATCTCTTCCCGGCTTTATTGCTTCATTCGCCAGCGCGCAGGAGCGGACGAAATTGGTTCACGCGGGCGCGTAAATTGGCCGGAAGCTAAGCGAAGGGCCGAGATGGGTCAACAACGGATAAGAACGAATTTATCCTTAGATAACAACCACCTAAACATTAAAGAGCGCGAGCGGCGCATTTCTTGAATTAAGATGCATGCAAGCGACGGAGAATCAAATGCTCAGAGAGCAAATCGACACGGGTCTAAAAGCGGCAATGAAAGCCAAAGATTCGAAGCTGCGCGTAACAACACTGCGGCTCATCAATGCTGCGATCAAGGATCGGGATATCGCCGCACGCGGTGAAGACCGCTGTGAAGGCGCGACAGAAGAGGAAATTCTGGCGATTCTGACCAAAATGGTCAAACAGCGCGAAGAAAGCGCAAACGCTTTTGAAAAGGGCGGGCGGCCAGAATTAGCCGAGCAGGAACGCGCAGAGATCGAAGTGATTCGTGAGTTTCTGCCGCGTCAGCTATCTGCGGGCGAAATCGAAAATGCCGTGAGCGAAGTCATTAAGGAATATGATGCCTCGGGTCTCAAAGACATGGGCAAGTGCATGGGTGCGCTTAAGGATCGTTATAATGGCTCGATGGATTTCGGCAAAGCCGGTAAGCTCATGAAAGAGAATCTGTCGTAAGATATCTTTATGGCGCTGTCGTTTGCGACAGCGCCATATTTGACCATTCAGCAAAAATCCACCTCTATATTTAAGCTGCCTCTCAGGCGGCTTATTAGTGGTGAATATTATGGCTGCCTCCGACCCTGTAACTGGCGCATTCGCGACCAAAGATGGCCGTCGTTATGACCTCGACTGGTTGCGGGCCATCGCCTTTGGGCTTTTGATTTTCTATCATATCGGAATGTTTTACGTGACTTGGGATTGGCACGTAAAAAGCGTTTATGCGAGCGCGGCAGCCGAACCATTCATGCGTATCGTCAATCCTTGGCGACTGGCGCTTTTGTTTTATATCTCCGGTGTTGCCGTTCGGTTTGCTACAGATAAAATTCAATCCGGCTCCCAATTTGCCGTATCGCGATTGTTACGGCTCGGCCTGCCTATACTTGCTGGCGTGATTGTTCTCGTGGCACCTCAAACCTATTTCGAGCTGCGCCAAGATCGAATAATAGAGCCGGGTTATTTTCCGTTTTATTTGAACTATCTAAGGCTTGATCAGATATACCCGATCATCACACCGACATGGAATCATCTGTGGTATGTCGTATATTTATTAGTGTACATATTATTGATTGTACCGTTTCTGCCATGGTTGCGAAATCTAGCAGAAGGGCGAGCGGTACAAACGTTAGATTGGATCGCTGGTGGTCCTGTTCGGTTGCTTCTTTTGGTGCCGATCCCTTTCATTATCTACGAGTTGTGGCTGTCGCCACAATTTCCGACAACCCATAATTTAGTATTTGATTGGGCTAATCACGCTCATCGGTTTTCTATTTTCATGCTCGGTTATTTTACGGCTAAGCATTTGCGATATTGGAATAGCGTAGGTCGCGCCTTGCCTTTAGCGACCGGCATTGTCGTTAGTGTTTTAGCGCTGCGGATGGTTGAAACATTTCAAATTGTCTCGGCCGATAAAATTGCCCCCGTTGTGGGCGGTATAATCGACGTTTTATATGCGTGGTCGTTTATTGTTTTGTTGATGGCCTTGGCGCAGCGATATCTGAATCGCGCATCGGCGGCGGCGCGATATGTAACCGGCGCGGTGTTCTGTTTTTACATCCTGCACCAGACGATCATCATTGTTGTCGGTTATTACCTAACGCAGATGAAGATAGGTGCAGGAGGTGAGTTTCTTGTCCTGACTTGCTCGACAATTTTGGGATGTATCGCCGGATATGAGGTCGTGCGGCGGGTACCCTTTTTGCGGATTATGCTCGGTATAAAGACGAATAATGAAAGATCTAAAGCTTGAGTGTTACTTCAAAAGTGCTTTTGCGTTAGTCACTGCTTGTGAAATGAAAACGGCACCCGATGGGTGCCGTTTCGTGAGCCCTTAAGCCATGTCTTTCGCACGTTTTTTTCGTAGATGCGGCTTCAGCGCAATTTTCCGAAGGCGAATAGATTTTGGCGTGACCTCGACGAGCTCGTCATCATCGATATAGGCAATCGCTTGTTCGAGCGACATGCGTTTGGGCGGGGTTAGTTTAACCGCATCATCCTTACCGGCGGCACGGATATTGGTCAGCTGTTTTGCTTTTAGCGGGTTCACATCAAGATCATTTGGCTTGGCGTTTTCACCAACGATCATACCTTCATAAATTTGCTCACCGGGCTGAATAAACATCACGCCGCGTTCTTCGAGGTTCCAAATCGCATAAGGAACGGCTGTGCCGTCGCCATTGGAAATAAGAACGCCATTGCGACGCCCTTCGATCGCGCCTTTATAGGGGGCATGTTCAAGATAAGACCGGTTCATGACGCCGGTGCCGCGCGTATCCGTCAGGAATTCGCCGTGATAACCAATCAGCGCGCGCGAAGGTACATGCATAATCAAGCGCGTTTTACCGGCACCTGCGGGTTTCATCTCGACAAGGTCGGCTTTTTTCTGAGACAATTTTTCAATGACGACACCCGAATAGTCATCATCCACATCAATGACGACTTCTTCGATAGGTTCAAGCGCCTGACCATTTTCATCAAGCTGCGTCACTACACGTGGTCGCGATACGGCAAGCTCAAATCCTTCGCGGCGCATGTTTTCGATCAAAACGCCGAGCTGTAGCTCGCCGCGACCGGCCACTTCAAAAGCATCCTTTGCTTCAGTCTCAGAAATAGAAATGGCAACATCGCCTTCGGCCTGACGCATCAGACGTTCGCGGATAACGCGTGATTGTACTTTGTCGCCTTCGCGGCCAGCGAGAGGTGAGTCATTGGGGGCAAGTGTGATGGAAAGCGTTGGGGGGTCAATCGGCTGTGCCGGCAATGGTTCCGTTGCAGTGACATCGCAAAGCGTATCTGACACTGATGCTTTTGAGAAACCGGCAATGGCGATGATGTCACCGGGCGTGGCTTCGTCAACAGGTTGTCGTTTCAGACCACGGAATGCCAGAACTTTGCTGACCCGTGCTTGCTCAATCAAATCGCCGTTACGCGATAGTGCTTTCATGGTAATGCCGGGCTTCGCTTTGCCGGAAATAATTCGGCCCGTTAGAATCCTTCCGAGAAATGGATCCGCTTCGAGCGTGGTTGCCAACATGCGAAACGGCTCTTCATGGGCACCGTCATCAACCGTCGGTGCAGGGATGCGATCAAGGATCGTTTCAAAAAGCGGGATCAGGTTTTCACGTGGACCTTCGAGCGAATGGTCAGCCCAGCCATCACGGCCCGCCGCGTAAACAACAGGGAAATCGAGTTGCTCGTCATTGGCACCAAGAGCGGCGAACAAATCAAAAGCTGCATCAAGGGCGGTATCGGGATCTGCACTTGGGCGATCAACCTTGTTGAGGACCACAATTGGCTTCATGCCGAGAGCGAGCGCTTTTGAAAGAACGAACTTGGTCTGGGGCATCGGCCCTTCGGTAGCGTCGATAAGAAGAAGGCAGCCATCAACCATAGAAAGGATGCGCTCGACTTCGCCACCGAAATCAGCGTGGCCCGGCGTATCGATAATATTGAGACGGACAGGCTCGTCGCCGCCTTCCCAAAGCACGCTTGTGCATTTTGCGAGAATGGTAATCCCGCGCTCTCGTTCGATGTCATTTGAGTCCATCGCCCGTTCAGCCATTTCGGAATTCTCGCGAACGGCACCCGACTGGCGGAGCATTTCATCGACAAGGGTGGTCTTACCATGATCGACATGTGCGATGATGGCGAGATTGCGGAGGGGAATATTGCGTTGCGTCATAGGGCGGGACGTGCGCGTTTTCTAGGAAATTAGCAAGCCCTACTAGGGAGATTTGGCGTAGAAAAGAGGGGTGAAGGCATGCTATGCGCCGCGTTCGGTTGCGCCTATACATCATAGAGTGCTTCGTTTTCGCTAGCGCCAAACCCGATTGAGCCATCATGGTCCGTTTCACGCCTGATTTTTTGGATGAGCTGAAAGCCCGTTTACGGCCTTCGGATGTCATCGGGCGATATGTAAAGCTTAAGAAGCAAGGCAATGAATGGGCAGGGCTTTCGCCCTTTAGCCAAGAAAAATCCCCAAGTTTCTTCGTCAATGACCAAAAGGGTTTTTACCATTGTTTCTCCAGCGGGAAGCATGGCGATGTCATTTCCTTTCTTCAGGAAACCCAGCGCCTGTCGTTTTATGAGGCGGTGGAGCAATTGGCTGAGGAGGCCGGCCTACCACTGCCGGTTGAGACGCCAGTTGAGGCTGCGCGTGCGGAAAAGGCCAAGGGCCTCGCTGAGGCCTGCGGGGCGGCGGCGAAGTTCTATGCCAGTATGTTGCATCGTTCTGATGGACGGGGGGCGATGGAATATTTGCGGGGCCGGGGCGTCACCGACGAACAGATTAATCAGTTCCAAATTGGGTACGGCCCATCCGGGCGGAACGCCGTCAAAGACTATTTAATCAATCAAGGTTTCACCGATGAAATCTTGATCGAGGCGGGGCTTGTTATAAAGCCGGACGATGGATCGGCTAGTTTTGACCGGTTTCGGAACCGCATCATGTTCCCGATCTTTGGCGCGCGCGATCGGGTGATTGCTTTTGGTGGTCGGGCGCTAGATCCGAATGCGCGGGCGAAATATCTAAACTCACCGGAGACACCCTTATTTCATAAAGGCTCGGTGCTTTATAATTTTACGTCGGCACGTATGGCTGCTGCTGAAGATAAAGCGCCGCTTATGGTCTGCGAAGGCTATATGGATGTGATTGCGCTGTGGGGAGCAGGCATCAAACGTGCGGTGGCTCCTTTGGGTACGGCGCTTACGGAAGATCAATTAGCGCTGTTGTGGCGGGCCTCTGACGAGCCGGTTCTTTGTTTCGATGGTGATAAAGCTGGTATTGGGGCGGCCTATCGTTCGGTTGATCGGGCAATGCCATTGCTAAAGCCGGGTAAGTCCCTCAGCTTTGCGTTTTTGCCCCATGGTCAGGACCCTGACGACCTGCTTCGGTCAGAGGGCGTGAGCGCCATGAACGATGTGTTGGAGACTTCACGGCCGTTGGTGGATGTGCTCTGGGAGCGCGAGATCACCACCCGGTCGCTGGAAACGCCAGAACGCCGCGCAGCGCTTCGGTCGCATTTGCGCGATTTGGTCAAGGCCATCACCGACAAAGACGTGCGGAACGCCTATGGCGAGGAACTGAGCCAACGTCTTTCGGCGCAATTCAAGCCGCCACCTCGTGAGCGCTATGATCATGGCGAGCGGAAACAATGGAAGCCGAACCCCCAAGCGAAACGAGGCGGAAAACCGGGGCAGGGCTTCCGTTTTGCGGCTGAGCCACGGCCAACACCGGGTCTGAAAGGGCCATCCCAATGGGTGCGTGAAGCGACATTGTTATTGGCCGCAATTAACCACCCCGCGATCGTTGAGCGGCACGAGAATGCGTTTTTTGGGCTCGATCTTGTGGATTCTGACCTGAAACTGCTGTTGGCAGAGGTTTTAACAGCGATTTCCATTGATCCAGCACTTGACAGCGGTGGGTTGAAAAGCCATCTCAGCCAGACCGGCGCGGCAAGAAGCTTGGAGCGGATCCTTAATGATTCCCAGCTCTCGAAACATAAATTCTTGCGCCCCGACACAGAGATTGACGAGGTAGAACAGGGGTTCATGAACGCCCTGGCGCATCACCTGTTTGAATCGACCCACAAACAGGAGGTCGCCCGCTCGGCGTCTCAGATATTCACAGACGGCGATGATGCATGGAAAGCGGCAACGGCCGCGCGCGAGGAATTGATCAATTCGAGTAAGGGGGCCGGAGACGATAGCACAGACGGGGGATCGTCTGGTGGTCTGGTGGATGCACTCGAACGCATGAAACAAACCGTAGAGAAAAAATTCGGTCGGTAAGGAATTTGGCGAAATGGCGAATAAAGCGGCGGCAAAAAAAGAGGCGGAAACACCGGAATCTGGTGATGGTCCGATCCTCGATCTAACAGACGCGCACGTAAAAAAGCTGATTAAGACAGCGAAAGCGCGTGGATATGTAACCTATGACGAACTGAACAAGGTTCTACCATCCGAAGAAGTCTCTTCTGAACAGATCGAAGATATCATGTCCCAACTTTCTGAGATGGGCATTAATGTTGTCGAAAATGAAGAAGAAGACGACGACGCCGCTGAAGAAGCCGAAGCAGCGCCAGCAAAATCAAAAGCCGTCGCCGTTAAAGACGAAAAGAAAACCGGCGTTGTAACAACCAACACCGGTGCTTCCGCTGACCGTACCGATGATCCGGTGCGGATGTATTTGCGCGAGATGGGCACAGTCGAACTTCTGTCGCGTGAAGGCGAAATCGCCATTGCCAAGCGGATCGAAGCGGGCCGCGAGACGATGATCCGCGCGCTTTGTGAATCGTCGCTGACCTTTGAGGCGATCACGGTTTGGCGTGACGAGCTGCAGGAAGGCCGCGTGTTGCTGCGCGATATTATCGACCTTGATGCGACCTATGGCGGTGGCCCGGAAGCCCGCCCTGACATGACCCAGCCGGAAGTGGCCGAGCGCGTTAATCGCGAAGAGGCCGAGAAAGCTGAGACCGCAGAAGACGACGATGATGATTTCGACGAAGGCGCATTGTCATTGTCGGCAATGGAAGCTGAGCTGCGCGATGGGGTGATGCTCACCTTTGACCAGATTTCCGACGACTATAAAAAGCTGCGTCGTCTTCAGGACATCATGATCGAAGAGCAGTTGAAAGGTGAAGACCTTTCGGCATCTCAGACCCGTCGTTTCAAAAAGCTGCAAAAAGAGATCGTCGAGCGCGTCCGTTCGGTTCGCCTCAACAATCAGCGTATCGAAGCACTGGTCGGCCAGCTTTATGACATCAACCGCCGTTTGATGGCGCTCGAGGGTAAGCTTGTTCGTTTGGCCGATAGCTATGGCGTCAATCGCCAGGAATTCCTCGCCGATTATATTGGCTCTGAGTTGGACCCAGAATGGTTTGATCGGATATCGGCTAAAACCGGCAAGGGCTGGACCAATTTCACCACCAAAGCCATGGACCAAGTCAATTTGATCCGTGACGAGATCGGTGACCTAGCCACAGAAACCGGCCTCACGGTTCAGGATTTCCGCCGCATTGTGTCTATGGTGCAAAAAGGCGAGCGCGAAGCGCGCATTGCCAAAAAAGAAATGGTCGAGGCGAATTTGCGTCTCGTGATTTCGATTGCCAAGAAATACACCAATCGCGGGCTGCAATTCCTTGACCTCATTCAAGAGGGCAATATCGGCCTGATGAAAGCGGTGGATAAGTTCGAATATCGCCGTGGTTATAAATTCTCGACCTATGCCACATGGTGGATCCGTCAGGCGATTACGCGCTCTATTGCTGACCAAGCCCGCACGATCCGTATTCCGGTGCACATGATCGAGACGATCAACAAAATCGTCCGGACGTCGCGCCAGATGCTCCATGAAATCGGTCGTGAGCCAACACCGGAAGAGCTCGCGGAAAAGCTTTCGATGCCGCTCGAAAAAGTCCGTAAAGTGATGAAAATCGCGAAAGAGCCAATTTCGCTCGAAACGCCAATCGGCGACGAGGAAGATTCGCATCTTGGTGACTTCATCGAAGACAAAAACACCATCCTGCCGATTGATGCGGCGATCCAATCGAACCTGCGCGAGACAACAACGCGGGTTCTGGCGTCACTAACGCCACGGGAAGAGCGGGTTCTGCGGATGCGTTTTGGTATTGGTATGAATACGGACCACACGCTCGAAGAGGTTGGTCAACAATTCTCGGTTACGCGCGAACGTATCCGCCAGATCGAAGCCAAAGCCCTGCGTAAGCTGAAACACCCAAGTCGATCACGCAAATTGCGTAGTTTCTTGGATAACTAATCAAAAAAGCCCCGGTCATCCGGGGCTTTTTTTATAGTCGATATTTTTCCGAAGAGTGTAATCTCCCTTTTACCTGACGGCGTTATACTGCACTCGAATTCAGACGATGGGCTATCAGCATGAATATTGTTTTCAAGACGGTGTGGGCATTTATCCTATGTGGTGTCATGACGTTAGTCGTGGGCTGCACCGAAACAACGGACCCCACCACCCAAGAACCTGTTGACCCAAAGCCCGGCCAGTATGAAATCACTTTGTCCGGTGCCGGATTGATGAAAAACATGAAGGAAGAACCGCACAGCTATTGCCTTTATGAAAGCGAGCGCGATGCATTTCCGCATATGCTTGCGAAAAATTATTATGAGCTTCATCCCGGTTGCCGCGCCAAACATGATCCGCGCGAAGGCAATGCAATCAGTGGTGTGATATCTTGTTCCGCCGACCCAAAGATGGCGACGGGCATGAACAGTTTTGTCTATAAGGGCGTGGTCGGTGAGGAGCGGACAAAGGTTGATGTGCAGATTAAGTTCGACGCGCAACTAAAACAAGGCGCAGGCGGCGAGATGAGCGACACGCAGCTAAAGCTAGCCATGAAAGCCATGGAGCGAATGCGCTTTGTGATCAAGGCGGTTCGCACCGGCGATTGTTAGCGGGCATTTTGTTGAATGGTCCATTTGTGATTATCCGCTGACGTAAGCGATGCGAATCACGTAGAGGGATAGGAATTCAACAAAGGATTTTCCCATGACCTCGCCCGTCGGATCAAAAGCCAACAAGTCAAAATTCGATTGCTATGATGACCTTGCTGAGGATGAGCCGTATTTCGTCATCCGCGCTGATGACCCGTTGTCGGATGCGCTGATTGAGCTTCATGCCTATATCGGTGCCGGGCAATCCGGTGCGTCCCACAACAAGCTGGCAGAGATCATGGAGCTAACGCGAGAGCGCCCGCCGCGCCCGTCGGACTCGCCAAAATACCGCGAGACTTTTGCGATTTCACAGGCGATGGAAGTTTGGCGTCGTAACAACAAGCGGTAGTCGCTTTTGTACTCGTGATTTCAATCCACTAGCGGCTGCGATACACTCTTGCGTGTAATTGCGCATTCGCTAAGGTTTGCGACGAATTTAACCCCGGCCTCATAAAGGCTGAAAAGGAGGAAAAAATGGCGGTAGACGGTAAATGGAACATCACGATTAAAACGCCAATGGGCGACCAGACTGCGCTTTTGACGCTAAAGCAAGATGGCGATGCGCTGACCGGTGAAATGTCGGGTTCTGCGGGTCAGTCTGCGATTGAAGACGGCAAAGTTGACGGCGACAAGCTGACTTGGGCAGCGAAAGTGACTTCGCCGATGCCGATCACGCTTGAATTCGAAGCGCTTACCGAAGGCGATGCGATTTCGGGCAACGTAAAATTAGGCGCATTCGGTACCTCGACATTCTCAGGCACTGCGGCCTAAATTCAGCCTATGCAAAGATTCGCCGCCGCCATAGCCGCTGGTTTTGCGCTCGCTGCTTGCGGCGGTGAACAGCCAACTGATGCCGTCATAACGCAAAGCGGTACAGCACCGCCCTCCGATCAAGAGCGTTATGTGGCCGCCGCCGAGAGCGCGGCCAGTCTGGATTCCCTCGGTCAATCATTTGTCAAACTCGCGCTTGCGCTCGGCGAGCATGATCCAGCGTTCGTTGATGCCTATCATGGGCCGACTGAATGGGCGGACGCTACCAAGACAGAGGCTCGTTCGCTTGAACAGCTACAGATGGATGCACAAGGATTATTGATCTCTGTGGCCCGTGCCAATGCTGATGAAGAGACTGTGCGCGGGGCGATGCTTGAAAAATTGATCCGTGCTGCACTCACGCGCATCGAGATGACACAGGGCGAGGCCTTTCCCTTCGATGAAGAAACGCGGCTGCTTTATGATGCGGTCGCGCCGCAATATTCGACCGCAGAATTTGACGCTGCCATAGCCGAGATAGACAGGTTGCTGCCCGGTGAGGGACCTGTTCATGATCGGGTTGATGCGTTTCGCAATTCATTGGCGATTCCGGCGGAAAAGTTGCAGGCGGTCTTTGATGCTGCGATTGATGAATGTCGCGCGCGGACGCTGGCGCATTATGATCTGCCGACAGATGAACAGTTTTCTCTGGAGTTTGTTACCGATAAACCGTGGAGCGGGTATAATTGGTATCAGGGTGAATTTGAGAGCCTCATTCAAGTCAACACAGACTTTCCGATTATCATCGACCGCGCCGTGGATCTTGGGTGCCACGAAGGGTATCCGGGACATCACACTTGGAATGTTATCCTCGAGCGTGACCTGTTGAACGAAAAAGGTTGGATCGAGTATTCGGTGTACCCATTATTTTCGCCGCTGTCCTTAATCGCCGAAGGGTCTGCGAATTTTGGCATTGAACTGGCTTTCCCCGGTGAAGAAAAAATTGCCTTCGAGCGCGATGTTTTGTTTCCCCTTGCGGGATTAGATCCGGCAGATGCAGCGACCCTTGAAGCCCTCAATGCAATGCGCGAAAAGCTTTCGCATTCACGTAATCATGTAGCGCGTGAATATCTTGATGGCCGAATTGATCGTGATCAAGCCATTGAGATGATCATGAAATATCGGTTGGAAGGACGCGACCGGGCTGAACAGACCGTGCGTTTTATAGAAACCTATCGCGGGTATGTGCTCAATTATAATCTGGGCCGGGATTTGGTCGCGGGATATGTTGAGCGAAATAGCAGTGACGATGAAAATGCGTGGGATGCGTTTGAAACATTGCTGAAAACGCCGCTTTCCGCATCGGATATTGCTGCACAATGACATTGAAATCGTTGACCCAGCGAGTCCACCTATGGGCTGGTCTTTTTCTCGGCGTTCAAGTTTTACTTTGGATGTTGAGTGGCGTCGTCATGAGTTGGTTCCCCATAGAGCTGGTGCGTGGGGAAGTGAGTGCCTATTCCGCCCCGGATATCCCCCTTGATGCCCAGACCTATGCGTCGCCCGGTGGGATTATTGCCCAAGCTGACGGTGCGACTTCGATTGAGCTACGGCGTTTTATGGGGAAACCAGTTTATTTGGCACGGGGCGAAAATGGCGCTACGGGCATTTATGATGCGTCGAGTGGTGAACGAATCTCGCCCTTAAACGAAGCGACGGTCCGTAAAATTGCGAAACAGGATTATGTGGGCGAGGGCAACATAGTGCATGCGGCGCTTATGTCGTATCCACCCCATGAATATCGTGCGGAGCGCCCGGTTTGGCGCGTTGATTTCGACGACAAGTATCATACACGCCTTTATATTTTGCCGAACACTGGCGAGGTGAGGTCGCGCCGCAATGACATATGGCGTCTTTATGACTTCTTCTGGATGTTGCACATTATGGATTATGGTGAGCGCGAGGATTTTAATAATCCGCTGATCATGGTGGCGTCGCTAACCGGATTTATTTTTGCGCTTTCAGGCGTGATCATTGTGTTCTATCGCTTGGGTCGAGGGCGATATAAGAACGATCTGTCGTTGCTGACAAAAAAACATCCGCAGAAAAATAGAGATGCAGACGACAAAAATATTGATAGCATTTCGTAATTAAAAAAACGCCGCGCATATGCACGGCGTTTGTTACCGGAGGTGCTTCGCGTTTTTAAAAAGCGAAGTAAACAGGCTCAGGCCCGGAAAGAGATGGTTCTTCCTCGGCGTCTTCATCATCGACCTTAGCCATTTTCTTTTCATCTTCTTCCGGACAGGTCCCATGTTCGGTAGAAGCAGCGGCGCGCGCGTTAGTTGTTCTGGCGCTCGCGTCGAGAAGGAACGATAAAAATGCCCGAGATTTGGATTCGTTCGTTTTCGTCTCTTCACCAATGCTGGAGCCAGCATTAGCGGAAAAATAGACCGAGCCGGGACTGGCGTTAGCCGCGCCCAACATCATAGCGGTCATCGCCGCCAAGCTCGTGGCTGAGTGAATAAATTTGCCCATAATAGATTCCTCTCCACGGAGAATATGCGCGTGTCAGGCTATTGAGCGCAAGAAAATTCATGCGATGAGATAGGGCTAGTTACCTTACGATGAGGTAATATTTTCGCGAGGTGAGGGAAGAAAATGGAAGATTTTTCCGGAAGGTGCCGGTTTGTGGCGACTTCCGGAAAATTGCTCGTTTGCTTAAAGCGCGTCTAACGCGGGTGTAAACGCAGTGTTCAGCGCTTCAGCGACGGCTTTGTAGGTGACTTTGCCGCGGTGCACATTAAGCCCCTCACGAAGATATTGGCTTTCTTTGAGGGCATCTGTGCCCTTATTCGCCAGCATCAAACCATAGGTGAGGGTCGCGTTATTCAGCGCGTGGGACGACGTCAGCGGAACAGCGCCCGGCATGTTTGCAACGCAATAATGGATGACGTCGTCTACCACATAGGTTGGGTCTTGGTGTGTGGTGGCTTTGGACGTTTCAAAACACCCGCCTTGGTCGATCGCGACATCAACAAGGACTGAGCCTTCTTTCATGCCTTTAAGCATTTCACGGGTCACAAGCTTAGGTGCGCTTGCACCAGGAATGAGAACGGCACCAACCACAACATCTGCGACATCGGTTTCTTCGTCGAGTGCTTCGAACGTTGAATAGCGGGTCTTTGCGCGGCCCCCAAATAACTCGTCAACTTCGGCAAGGCGTCGCTGCGAACGATCAAGGATCGTAACGTCAGCACCAAGACCAACGGCCATACGGGCCGCATGAGTACCAACAACACCGCCGCCAATGACAAGGACTTTAGCCGGTAAAACGCCGGGTACGCCGCCCATCAATAATCCGCGCCCGCCCTGGTGCGCCGTTAACGCATAGGCAGCGGCTTGAATTGAAAGACGCCCTGCAACTTCGCTCATTGGTGCCAATAACGGCAATCCGCCATGCGGGTCAGTTACGGTTTCATAGGCAACAGCCGTGACACCAGAATCGATCAGTCCCCGCGCCTGTGTCGGGTCCGGAGCAAGGTGAAGATAGGTGTAAAGAATTTGTCCTTCACGGAGCTGCGCCCATTCGGTGGGTTGGGGCTCCTTAACTTTGACGATCATGTCGGACTGAGCAAAGACCGTTTTTGCGTCTGGGGCAATTTTGGCACCGGCGGCTTGATAATCCGCATCTGACGCTTTGATTCCGGCACCGGCTCCGGTCTCGACCAGAACGTCATGCCCGTTTTGAACATATTCGCGAACGCTCCCTGGTACGAGACCGACGCGGTATTCATGGTTTTTGATTTCCTTAGGCACACCGACGCGCATAAGGCCCTCCTTTCTTTGACTGCTTGAGTTGAAATAATATTCTTATTTTTGAGGATATGATTGATATTTTTTAACTCTATTATTTTTCTGACGAATTATGTTCTAAATACATGTGACTGAAAGAATATGCTTCAAACATCAGGATTGCCCTCTATGGATAAGTTCGACGCCGCCATTCTCAAGATATTACAAGAAGACGGACAGACGCCTTTTTCTGAGCTAGGTGAACGCGTCGGTCTTTCGCCGTCTGCCTGCCACAAGCGTGTAAAAGAGCTTTGGCGCACCGGAATGATTGCCCAACAGGTTGTCATTTTAGACGAGGCCAAGGCGGGCCTAGAGACATCGGTATTTGTGCAGGCGACGCTAAAAAACCAACAGGAAGCGACGCTGACAGCCTTCGAAAAGGCCGTTAAACACCACCGCGAGATTATGGAGTGTTATCTGATGGCCGGGCTATCGGATTATCTGTTGCGGATACTCTGCCGTGATGGGGCGGATTATGAACGCATTCACGCAGATATTCTGACGCGGCTCCCCGGTGTTGATCGGGTCATCACAAATTTTGCCATCAGAAAAGTCTTTCGCCGAACCGCAGTCCCGCTCTAGGGGACGATACCGTTAAGGTTTCAATAATAAGATTAAATTTGCGGTTAACCGATTAAGGTCCCCGCAAATATTCAGGCTCATTCTAGGTGTGCAACAACTGAATGAGGACAAAATGCTGACAACCGCGCGTGTTGATATCCCTGGAACGGTCTCTGCGCGCCTTAAGCAGACGGCGAGCTACTCGGATAACGTCAATGATTATGCCCGCGAAGATCTGTTAGGGTTTCGCCGGCCAGTTGCCGCTGCATTTGCGTTATTGGCGCCGCTAACGCTGGCGTTCATCCATTATTCTGGCGGTTTGGTGATGACGGCCCAAGTGGCCACGATCATCGCTGGTCTGGTCGGCTGTGGCTTGGTCGTGATTGGCCGCGAGGAATGGCCGAACATTGTCGCCAAATTCCAGTCTTGTGTGTCTATGAAACGAAAAGCGATTGCGGACCTCCGTTGCGGATTTGGAGAGGCCTCATTTCTGAGTAACGGACGGGCACCGCGCGTGTTCTCCTATGACCATGGCGTGCTGATTTTTGCTGATGCAGGCGACTTTAAAACGCTATTTTTTGATATCGCGAATGACGGCACGGACCCGCGTTGGGAAACCTATCAACGCGGCGAGATGAACCATCGGGTATGGCGGTGGCTCAGATTGCCCGTATCCCGCGAAATTGTTCAATTCTCGACCGAAGGTTCGCGGCTGGTGCCGTGTGATACGCCGCAGCACATTCGATCAATCGAAGCGTGGGAGGCCATAAATTTGGCGCTGGGCGAGCCTTTGGATGGGGCGATCATCCACCAGCCATTTGATGAGATGGTGGAGGGGGTCGAGCGACTTCTCTGATTGGGGTGAATTTCCCCTCTTACATTTGACCGGGGCCGCTGCTACATGGCCTCTATGGCGACACTTATTGATAATGTTGGCGTGGATGCAAAACCCCGCCACCCCGAAAAACAAAAGCGCGAGGACAGCCCGGTCCTGCGAAAGCCGGAATGGATTCGCGTAAAGGCACCGGTTTCAAAAGGGTTCAATCAAACCCGAGACATTGTCCGCTCAAAGAACCTGACAACCGTGTGTGAAGAAGCGGCCTGCCCAAATATTGGCGAGTGCTGGGACAAGAAACACGCGACCATGATGATCATGGGCGACACCTGCACCCGCGCTTGTGCATTTTGTAACGTCAAAACCGGATTACCTGAAGCGCTAGATGCGCAAGAGCCGCAAAATGTGGCCGCAGCCGTTTTTGAAATGGGGCTTAAACACGTCGTTATCACGTCGGTTGACCGCGATGATTTGAGCGATGGTGGCGGAGAACATTTCGCAGCCGTTGTGCGCGCGATCCGTGAACGCTCGCCAGAAACGACTATTGAGATTTTAACGCCGGACTTCTTGCGTAAAGACGGCGCGGCTGAAATTGTTATCGATTCAAAGCCAGATGTGTTCAATCACAATTTGGAAACCGTGCCGCGTCTCTATTTGTCTATTCGTCCGGGTGCGCGCTATTTTCATAGCTTGCGCCTTTTGGAGAGGGTCAAAGAACGTGATCCGGAAATGTTCACGAAGTCCGGCATCATGGTCGGTCTTGGCGAGACCCGCGAAGAGGTCATGCAGGTGATGGATGATATGCGTTCAGCCGGTATCGATTTTATCACGATTGGTCAGTATCTTCAGCCGACCCGTAAGCATGCGCCAATCGACCGTTTTGTTCATCCTGACGAGTTCAAGTCTTATGAAACCGTAGCACGGGCAAAAGGGTTTTTGATGGTTTCGTCATCGCCTTTGACTCGTTCTTCCCATCACGCTGGTGAAGACTTTGCGCGGCTACAGGCCGCCCGTGCTGCCAAGCGCTAGACGGAGACATTCATGATTAAGCTTTATGATCTCGCTCTCGCGGACGAGGACATACGTCCGAGCCCTTATTGCTGGAAGGTCAAATTTGCGCTTTTGCATAAAGGGCTAGAGTTTGAAACGGTGCCATTGCACTTTGCTGAAAAGGATAATTATCCTGATCAGGAACATGGGTTGCTTCCTGTGCTCGAAGACCGCGATGAAATGATCGCGGACAGCGGTAAGATCATCGCATGGCTTGAGAATACCTTTCCTGAAAAGCCGCTGACATCGACACCCGGCGAACGTGCGGCAGTTGAGTTCTACAATGCGTGGCTGGGGGCAGTTTTGTTGCCAACGCTCGTTCCGTTGTTGTTTGTTCGTATTCACGCGGCGGCCCATGAGGACGACAAAAACCATTACCGAACCACGAGAGAGAAAAAACTCGGTGCTACGTTAGAAGAAGCAGCATCAAAACCGGGACTTAAAGCGGAAGCCGAAGCAGCGTTTAAAACCCTTGCAATGCCGTTGGCTGGATTTCGGTTTTTGGGCGGAGACACGCCAAATTTAAGTGACTATACAGTTTTTAGTTTTGTCATGTGGATGCGTTCGGTTACTGGCGACGATTATCTTGAATTGCCGCAGCCGGTTGTTGCATGGGTTGAACGAATGCTTGATCTTTTTGACGGCTACGCCCGAAAGGCCAAACGGATCTCGTGACGGCTCGTAAGACGACAACCGATGTTCCTTACACGGCAGAACAGATGTTTGATCTGGTCGCCGATGTAAAGCGATACCCCGAATTTCTTCCGTGGTGTAACGCCTTGCGTATTGTGAAAAGTGATGTTGCCAACGGGCAAGGCACCATGACGGCCGATATGGTTGTCGCTTACAAAGTATTTCGTGAGCGTTTTCGTAGTCAGGTCTCGTTGAATCGTTCAGAACAAGAGATCGAAGCAGCCTATCTTGATGGCCCCTTTCGCAACCTCGAAAATCACTGGCGTTTTGAAGATAAACCCGAGGGTGGGTCACGTATCTATTTTGAAATTGATTTCGAGTTCAAAAATTTTCTTTTACAAGCAACCGCGCAAGCTGTCTTCGACAAAGCGTTTGGCCGTATGAGCGACGCTTTTGTTGAGCGCGCACACGAAGTTTACGGCGATTAGTCTGCGTTTCCTAAGCTCGTAAGCACAAGGTGAAGCGCGGTTTCTGTGGCTTTTGCCCGAACAAAGCTGCGAGAGCCATCTGCAAACACTCGGCGTTCCACCCGCGTTACGCCGTTTCGATCACAAAGCCCAAACCAGACAAGCCCAACAGGTTTTCGATCTGTACCACCACCAGGACCGGCGATGCCAGTTACGGAAACCGCCAGATCAGCGCGTGAATTGTTTACCGCGCCCCTTGCCATCGCGCGTGCGACCGGGGCGCTGACAGCGCCATGTTGTTCAATTAAATTCATGGGAACACCGATCATTTCAGCTTTGGCTTCGTTTGAATAAGTAACGAAACCACGCTCAACAATAGCCGAAGATCCCGGTATGTCGGTAAGGGCTGCCGCGATCATTCCGCCGGTGCAAGATTCCGCAGTCGCGATCATCAACCCTTCGGCACCAGCTTTATCGATGACTGACTGGGCGAGGGACCATATTCGGTGGGTCTGGCTCATGATTGCTCAATCGGTAGGGCGATGGTCGCCGTTGCCATGGCTGCGATTCCTTCGCGGCGGCCAGTAAAACCAAGTTGTTCCGTAGTCGTTGCTTTAACCGAAACGCGAGTGTCGCTAATATTTAGGATTAGTGCTATCGCCGCGCGCATTCGATCACGATGGGGACCAATTTTTGGGGCTTCACACATAAGCGTTACATCACAATGGGTGATTTTACCGTCGCGACGTGCCACAAGGTCACGCGCTTTTTCCAGAAAAATGTGGCTCGGCGCACCTTTCCATTTTGCCTCCGAAGGCGGGAAGTGATCACCGATATCTCCTTCGCCGATGGCACCCAATATTGCATCTGTTAAGGCATGCATACCGACATCAGCGTCGGAATGACCTTTGAGCTTTTGTTCATGGGGAATTTCTACGCCGCAAATAAAGACGGCATCACCATCTTCGAAAGCATGTACGTCAAAGCCGTGGCCGGTTCGATATTCCATTTGTTTTGCTTTCCGACCAAGAATGATTTCAGCCATACCAAAATCCTCAGCCTGCGTAATTTTCATATTGTCGGGTGAGCCAGCCACAAGCGCAACTTTCAAGCCAGCGGCTTCGGCGACGGCGGCATCATCGGTGTGTTGCTGGCCTTTAGCGTCGCGATGGGCGCTAAGGATTTTATCAAAGTGAAAGCCTTGCGGTGTTTGTGCTCGCCAAAGCGAGTCGCGTGGTACGGTGGCTTCGATCAAACTGTCGCCACGCTTTATGGTGTCATGTACAGGAAGGGCGGCAATCGCGCCGTCATTTGTATTGAGCGCATTGATTACGCGAGTGATTGTTTTTTCATCAATAAAGGGTCGCGCAGCATCGTGGATCAAAATGCGCGCAGGCTTATCGGCAGTCAGGCTTTCAATCCCCAGCCGTACCGAGTCTTGGCGTTCTTCGCCGCCGGTTACCGGTTCCAACAGCTTTTTGTGTTTTAGCAATTCCCCTAACGCGGCGTCGTATTCATCGCGGTCGTCGCGATGGATAATGACCCGGACTGCGTCGATATCTCGGTGGCTTAAAAAGGCTTCGGCCGTCCACGCTATAACCGCGCGTCCTGCAAGACTACGATATTGTTTGGGTCCGCCTTGTCCGGCGCGGGTGCCGCGTCCGGCGGCGACGATGATGGCGACAGTATTTACCATGTTTTCCTAATGCGATTTGTAAGCCGAGGGTTTAACGGCTAAATAGCCGGTTCGCCAAGGATGCCTATCAATAATGATTCAGATTGCCGATCATAAGCTCAAGAATAATGTCGCTTTGGCACCGATGTCAGGGGTGTCTGACCTGCCTTTTCGGCGGGCGGCTGCGCGTTTCGGGGCTGGGCTTGTGGTGTCGGAAATGGTCGCCAGTGAAGAATTGGCACGGGCAAGGCCTGATGTAGTGCGCCGCGCTGAGGGTGACGGCGAGATTTTCCCATTTGTGGTGCAGCTTGCCGGGCGCGAAGCCCGTTGGATGACCCAAGGTGCAAAACTGGCTGAACAGGCCGGTGCTGACATTATTGATATTAATATGGGGTGTCCGTCGCGCCAGGTGACGGGCGTGCTTTCTGGCTCGGCGCTGATGCGCGATCTTGATCATGCAATGACGTTAGTAGAGGCAACGGTTGCGGCAACTGGCTTGCCGGTTACGCTCAAAATGCGTCTTGGTTGGGACTGGAACAGCCTCAATGCGCCAGAGCTAGCCGCGCGGGCCGAGGGCGCTGGCGTGAAATTGCTCACAGTTCATGGCCGCACGCGCAACGATTTTTACAATGGTCATGCGAATTGGGGGGCTGTGCGCGCCGTTAAGGATGCGGTCTCCATTCCGCTGATTGTCAATGGTGACATTGTGGACGAGACCACAGCGCGAGAGGCCTTGATGCAATCGGGCGCTGACGGTGTGATGATTGGCCGGGCAGCAACAGGTCAGCCGTGGTTGGCCGGGTGTCTTGCAAAAGCGCTTGAAAACGGTGAGGCCGTAATGCCGCCGCCATTGGCAGTGCAAGCTGATGCGGTTTTATCCCATTATCGAGAGACAATTGAGCATTACGGCGTGCCGCTTGGGGTTCGTATGGCGCGGAAGCATTTGGCCGCCTATGTCGACCTTGCGCCCCTAGATATCGCGCCGACGGAGCGACGGGCATTTCGGTCTGCGCTTTGCCGGTTGTTCAACCCTGACCGGGTCGTTGAGGCGCTCGAGGGCTTTTACGCAGGTGATTTTGAGTGCTTAGAGAAATCAGCCGCGTGAGGTATTCACAAGCTTGGTCACGCTGAGTTTTCCACAGGGCAGATTTCCTCCTGTTTCATTTTAGCAACAAATGTGTTGATTTTCGGCAACAACGGACGCAACATCCTCTTCTCTTTCCCGTGGCCTATGGGGTGTAAGCCTTTTGGGGCGAGGAGAGCCGATGCGTAGATCGCGCAGATATAACGACGATGGCAGGAAAATTGCCGTGGATTTGGGGCGAAGCGGCCCTTTAGGATGGCGTCAAGTTTGAGTAACCAACCGAACACTGATCCCAAGACACAACCTTCGACGCGAATGCTTGCGCCGCATTGGGTGTTGTCGAACGCAACAGCGGCAACCGCGCTGATCATTGCGGGTGTGATCGCTTTTCTCACGACTTGGTTTTTGATGTCGCCGCTGGTCGAGCGTGTCGACCGCGCTGTGATGATGTGGATGATCATCGGCAATATCGTCATCGCAGCGGGTTTTGCAACGCTGGTCGGTGTGCGGCTTTTTCATGTTTGGTCGAACCGTCGAAATCAGCTCGCTGGTTCGCGTACGCATATGCAGCTTGTGGGTATGTTCTCATTGCTCGCGGTGGTTCCGGCGATCATCGCATTTTTGTTTGCGTTTACGATTCTGCGCGCGAGCCTAAATGACGTCTTCAGTGAACGGATTGATAAATACCAAGACACTGCGCGCGGTCTTGCGAATTCGCTTGTGGGTCTTAAAGCCGCCGATATGGAACAGCGCATGCGCCTGATCGCACAGGATGTAGCGCGCCAAGAAGAAGCAGGCGTGGGATTTGAAGAAACACCCATTAGCTTTCGGCAATATTTATATGCTCAAGCGCAAGTGCGCGGACTGTCTGCGCTTTATCTTGTTGACGGGGCGGGGCGTATCATTGTTCGTGCAGAGGTGGCACCCGGCCAGTATGGCTTGCCGAGCGAAGACCGTTTGACTGAGCTTCGTAGCAGTGATCCTGGCGAACTATTTGTCTTTGGCGTGAACAATGATGTCACGCTCGATACCTTCCGCGGGGCGCTGCCGCTTGGTTATTATGATGGCGGGTTTTTGATCGGCTATCAGCCTATTGACCCCGCAACGACGAAACAACTTTTTGCGGTGACGGATGTACGGGCAGATTGGCGCGAGGCTGAATTGGGCCGCGCACGGTTAGAACGTGTGTTTTTGGCGGGTTACGTGGTTCTCGCGATTATCATTCTTTTTGGCGCGATCTGGCTGGCCCTCTGGGCGGCGACGCGTTTGGTTCAACCGATCGGACGGCTTGTGAACATGGCGGAGCGGGTTTCCGGTGGGGAACTGGATGCGCGGGTGGAGGTCTATAACGAAGATGGCGAGCTTGGTGTGTTGGCGCGTTCCATGAACCACATGACAGCGCAACTTCAGACCCAGCGCGACGACCTTATTGATACTAACCGTGAATTTGATGAGCGCCGCCGTTTTACCGAGGCTGTGCTTTCAGGTGTTACCGCTGGTGTGATTGGTTTGGCGGACGATGGCGTCATTACCATTGCGAATAAATCTGCGGTCGAATTGATGGGTGAAGAACCGGGCCGTGTCACCGGGCGCAACATTGCCGAAATAATGCCTGAACTTAGGTCCTTACTGGAACGCTCGTCGAATTCGCCTTTCACCGAAGTTGGTGACCAAATTGATGTTACCCGTAGCGGACAGACCAAAACCTTAAATGTACGTTTAGTGAAAGACGCGACGGGCGGCGACACAAACTATGTCGCGACGTTTGATGATATTACGCAATTAATCTCCGCTCAGCGTAATGCAGCGTGGGGTGATGTGGCCCGCCGCATCGCACATGAAATCAAAAACCCTTTGACCCCAATTCAGCTTTCAGCCGAACGTCTGCGACGCAAATATCTAAGCGAGATTACCTCCAACCCCGAAGTCTTTGAGCGGTGTACAGAAACAATTATCCGCCAGGTAAGTGATATTGGCCGGATGGTTGATGAGTTTTCTTCTTTTGCGCGGATGCCGAAACCAGTAATCGGTAGCGAAGATGTGCGTGAGTTGGTCAAAGCCGCGATCTTCCCGCAAAAAGTGGCTTTCCCGGAAATTGAATTTTCATTCACCGCACCTGATGAGCCAGTGGTTGCGCAATGTGATGGTCGTTTGATCGTACAAGCCTTTTCAAATCTTTTGAAAAACGCAGCCGAGTCAATTGGTGCGCGGCTTGCCGAAGAAGAAAATGGCGCACCCGGACGGATCGATGTACGGGTTGAGACGAAAGGTGCGCTGTCGGTTGTGCAGATCATTGACAATGGCATCGGTCTTCCAAATGCCGAGCGCCACCGTTTGGCCGAACCCTATATGACAACCCGTGCCAAAGGGACGGGGCTTGGTCTCGCCATAGTTAAAAAAGTCGCCGAAGAACATGGCGGTTCACTACAATTTGCGGATGATCATTCGTTGGGCGTCACCGGCGCGCGGATGACTGTCACGCTTCAACGCGAACTTGCCCCCGCGGCACTGACTGACGGCAAGTCGCATATCACTGCTGCGGCGGAATAGTGCGTAGAAGGAAAAGGTAGCATATGAGTATTGATGTTTTGGTCGTTGACGATGAAGAAGACATTCGTGAACTCATTTCTGGGATCCTAGAAGATGAGGGGTTCAGCCCGCGTATGGCGGCGGATTCTAAATCTGCACTGGGGGCGGTGAGCGATCGCTGTCCTTCGCTCGTTATTCTTGATGTTTGGCTCCAAAATTCGGAAATGGACGGCATTGAAATTCTCGAAGCGCTCAAAAAGCTTCATCCCGCACTGCCAATTGTGATTATTTCCGGACACGGAACGATTGAAACAGCGGTCGCTGCGATCAAAAAAGGTGCGTATGACTTTGTTGAAAAGCCTTTCAACGCAGATCGCCTGATCCTTGCTGCCAATAGAGCGCTTGAAGCTGCGCGTTTGACCCGCGAGAATAACGAGCTGCGTGAGCGCGCGCCGGATTGGGGGCTGATAGGGGCTTCGGCGGCGGTTTCGTCATTGCGCAATGTAATCGAGCGCGTTGCCGATGCGCGTTCGCGTGTTTTGATCTCTGGCCCTCCGGGGTCTGGCAAAGAGATGATCGCGCGCCTGTTGCATACGCGGTCTAGTCGTCAAGACAGACCCTTTGTCGTCGTAAGTGCTGCGTCTATCGCGCCTGAACGGATGGAAGAAGAGCTTTTCGGCATTGAGGGTGACGACGGTCAGATGCGCATGATCGGCCTTATGGAAAAAGCCCATGGCGGGACATTGATGTTCGATGAGATCAGTGACATGCCGCTGGAAACCCAAGGCAAAATTTTGCGGGTTTTAGTTGAGCAACGCTTCAAACGGGTGGGCGGACAAAAGCCCGTAGAAGTTGATGTACGGATAGTATCAACAACGTCTGCTGACTTGCTGGAACTTTCTGGCGCAGGCCGTTTTCGTGAAGATCTTTACCACCGGTTGAATGTGGTATCGATTAACGCGCCGGGTCTTGATGAGCGTCGCGAAGACATTCCGGCGCTTGTGGCCTATTTTGTTGATCGTATCGCAAAGGCATCTGGCTTGCCTAAACGGCGCTTGTCGTCTGAGGCATTGGCCGCGTTGCAAGCGTGTGCATGGCCGGGGAATGTCCGGCAGCTTCGTAACGTGCTTGAGCGGACATTGATCTTGATGGGCCGTGATGCGGAAATTGAGATTACGTGCGAGCATTTGCCGACCGAGGTGATGGATTCAGGGCTTTCAATCCCTGCTGGCGAAGGGCTGGAACAGATCATTACGCTGCCGTTACGGGATGCCCGTGAACGGTTTGAGCGTGAATATCTGATTGCGCAGATCAACCGTTTTGGCGGAAATATCTCGCGAACGGCGGCTTTTATCGGCATGGAGCGCTCAGCGTTGCATAGAAAATTGAAAGCACTTGGCGTTAATGGGCAGCCGCGCGTAGAAAGCGCCTGAGCGGCATTAGCCGGGCAGAGTTTTAGCCCCGAACGGGGTAGATAAGGAATTATTGGTCATGCGCGTGATCGTTTGCGGTGCAGGCCGCGTTGGCGTCGGTATTGCGCGACGGCTGTCGCGAGAAGACAACGAAGTCACCGTTGTTGATCAATCAAAAGCATTGATCCGCGATGTGGCCGAGCGGCTTGATGTGCGCGGGGTGGTCGGAAACGGCGCCTATCCCGAAACCTTAGAGGAAGCAGGCGCGCGCGAAGCCGATATGATTATTGCGGTCACATTCTCCGATGAGGTGAACATGGTGGCCTGTCAGATCGCCCATTCGCTTTTCAAAGTTCCCACGAAAATTGCCCGCGTACGCGCCCAAGGATATCTCGATCCGCGCTATTCCGATATTTTCTCGCGCAATCATTTGCCTATTGATGTTGTGATCTCTCCAGAACGCGAAGTCTCCGAGGCGATTATCCAGCGGATGTCGACGCCGGGCGCATTTGAAATCAAGTCATTTGTGGATGGCCGCGTTTGGGCCGTTGGCGTAAAGCTGCGCGAAGATTGTCCCATCGTGAATACGCCTTTGCGGCAAGTGGCAGAGCTGTTTCCTGATTTGAAAATTACAATCGTTGCGATTAAGCGCGGCGATAATATCTGGCGGGCGCATTCGGGCGATCAGCTAGAGCCGGGTGATCAGGTTTATTTTATCTCTGACCGGCAGGATGTAACGCGTGCGCTGGAGATTATGGGCGAGGCCGCCCAACAGGCCCGGCGGGTCATTATCGTGGGTGGCGGTAATGTCGGATTATTCGTCGCGAAGGGGCTAGAGAAAATGGGCTCCATGAAGATCCGCATCATTGAGCGCGATCGCAAACGCGCGGAATATATCGCAGAGGAACTAGAGCGTACAATCGTACTTCAAGGCGACGGTTTAGATCGTAGTGTTTTGAATGAGGCCGGCGTAACAGATGCGGAAACCGTGGTCTCTGTTACTGATAATGATCAGGCAAATATCCTCACATCTGTTGTTGCGAAGCGCGAAGGCGCGCGCCGGTCAATGGCGCTGATCAACGATCTTGATTATGGCCCCATTACCGAATCCGTTGGGGTGGACCGGTATGTGGACCCGCGCGCCATTACGATCTCAACAATTCTACAACACATCCGTCGTGGACGGATCAAAGGGGTCTATTCATTGTCGGATGGTGCGGCAGAGTTGATTGATGCGATTGCGCTTGAAACGTCGCCATTGGTCAATAAACCACTGCGCGAAGCAAATCTGCCCGAAGGCGTCATGATTGGCGCAGTTTTTCGCGATAACGAAGTTCAGATGCCGACTGGGGACACGATCATCAACGCCGGCGACCGGATCGTTTTGATGTCGACTCGTGAAAATGTCAAAGACGTAGAACAAATGTTCCGCGTCAGCATCGAGTATTTCTAATCTCCCTAAAGGGTAGGATAACCGCATGGCCTTAGGGAACATTCTTCGCTCTTTTGCGATCATGCTCTTGGTCATCGCTGTTGCGATGATTGCACCTATGCTGTTGTCGCTAGCCGAGCATCAGGCAGCTACGGGCGCTTATGTCTTTGGCGCAGTGGCGGCTGTTCTGTGTGGCGGCGGGGCATTCGCTGCATCATTGGGAAAACGCGCGCCGACAAGTTTTCGCGGTGCACTGATAATTGTTTTGCTCTGGTGGGCGGTGATACCCGTTTTTGCTGCGATTCCGTTTATGGGCGAGGGGCTAAGCTTTTCAGATGCCTATTTTGAATCGGTCTCTGCGCTGACAACGACCGGCGCTTGGCTATCGAACGAAGCCGCGTTCGCAAGCCATGCGCGCGCGTTGTGGCGGGCGGAGCTTGAATGGCTTGGTGGTCTTGCGTCACTGGCGATTGCTGCGGCGATTTTTATCCGGCCCGCCTTTATCGGTATCGATACCTTGTTGCCACCTTTTTCGCGCGGTGATCGCGGTTCGCACCTTCGACCGCTACGCAACGCCGTTGTTTCGTTTGTGGGAGTTTATACGGTTTTAACGCTGGCGGCGTTTTCACTGATCGCTTTTGCGGGTGCGCCGACGCTTGAAGCGTTGATCATGGCGATGACCACGGTGTCTTCGGGTGGGTTCATTCCCAATGCGGCGGGACTATCGGCCTATCCCACGCCTGTCCTGTTGCCGATATTTGTTTTCACTTTGCTGGGCGGCGTCAATTTCATTTTGATTGCGCGGGTCATGAAGGGCAAACGAGAGCGGTTGCAAGATATTGAAACGGGCGCTTACTTTCTGATTGTGCTTTGGGCGGCAATGTTGTTCTGGGTGACGGCGGGTGCTGGCGACCTTAAACTCATGGTGCCGCAACTATTTAATGCGGCTTCTTTGGTCACTACGAACGGGTATCTGATCGGTGAAGCGCCGCCACTTTTGGTCGCGCTTGTCACCGCAATTATTGGCGGAGCAGCGATTTCAACGGCGGGCGGCTTTAAGGTCTTGCGCTGGCTCGTGATCATGCGCCGGGCAAAAGAAGAGCTTCGTCGTCTTATTGATCCCAGTGCCGTATTCGGGGCGCGACGGGTCGCTAATGAATTGGGCGTGTGGATGCATTTTCTGGTCTTCACCTTCACGCTTTCGGGATTATTGCTTGCTGTAACCTTGGCTGGACACAACTTTGAACTCGCGGCAGCGGCGGCGACGGCGGCACTAAGTAACGCAGGTCCTTTAATTGGGCTTGCGAGCGGCGGGGCAGAGGGCTACGCCGTTTTTCAATCGCCGCTGCGTTGGTTGTTACTGGCGGGTATGATTTTGGGCCGACTTGAGGCCGCTGTGGCGTTGGCGCTGATCAATCGCGCCTTTTGGAGATGGTAGAATACGATGTCGCGGATTGCTTATGTGAACGGCCAATATGTGCCTCATGCGTTGGCACAGGTTCATATCGAAGATCGCGGTTATCAGTTCGCTGACGGTGTTTATGAAGTTTGCCTTGTCGTCGATGGTAAATATTGGGATCTCGACGGACATCTCGCGCGCCTGAAACGATCATTGGACGAGCTACAAATCGCGATGCCAATGAGCGAGAATGCGCTTCGGGTTGTGATGGATAATGTCCGCAAGCGAAATCACCTTCCAAGTGCGATGATTTATATTCAGGTGACGCGCGGTGTCGCCCCCCGGAATCATATCTTCCCTGTGGGACTTAAACCGTCTTTGGTCATGACGGTGAAGCCCTTTGATCTTGATCAGAGTGATGCCAAGGCAGCAAAAGGTATTCGTGTGATCACCCAGCCAGACATCCGCTGGGGGCGCACCGATATAAAAAGTACGGGGCTATTGGCGAACGCAATGGCAAAGCATGCGGCGAGCGAAGTGGGGGCTGGTGAGGCCTTATTGATCCGCGATGGACATATAACAGAGTGTTCCTCATCGAATGCGTGGATTATTGATAAAGATGGCGTATTGATCACCCACCCCAAGAGCCATGAAATTCTGAGCGGCATCACCCGCGAAACCGCAAAGGCCTGCGCACAGGAACTTCAGCTGAATGTGGTTGAGCGGCCTTTCACCCTCGACGAGGTCAAAGCCGCTTCGGAGATGTTTTTAACCTCAGCATCGTCCGTTGTGATGCCAGTAATCGGGGTGGATTCTTTCAAAATTGGAGACGGTACGCCGGGTCCGATAACGAAGCGATTGCGTGAATCCTATAAGGCCCGGGCCCGCGCGCTTTGATTTTCTGGTTGCTGATACCTTGTAATTACCTGAATTTATGCCGATTTTGATGACAAATCAGCGTAATCCGCGCAAACAGGTTGCAAGGATCGAGTTTCCGCGCCAAACTGATTGTTGCGATGCAGCATACTTAACCGACTCGGAGAAGCGGGACCAATGAGCGAAAAAAAACAAAACCTTCAAGACACCTTCCTAAACCACGTTCGTAAAACCAAAATTCCTGTCACGATCTTCTTGGTTAATGGCGTGAAATTACAGGGCATCGTCAGTTGGTTTGATAATTTCTGTGTTTTGCTAAAGCGCGATGGTCAGTCGCAACTGGTTTATAAACACGCTATTTCCACCGTTATGCCTCAAGGACCGGTAACCCTTTGGGACGGTGAGGAAGAAGCGGAATAACAACGCCTTCTGATTTCAGAAATTCCGTTGCGTTTCTTTGTCCACGCCATCGCGCTGGATGGTTTTGCTGTGTTATAGCTGTTTAACCTATTTACGTTTTCAGAGTTTAATTTGTCAGAGTCCACGCTACCCGACCGTCTTTCCGCTATTGTCATTCACCCCGCGCTAAAGGGTGGGGCTGGCGCACGCGCGCCCGAAGCTAGGTTGGAAGAGGCCGTGGGCCTCGCGGTTGCGATTGACCTTGATATCGCGACGTCGTTTGTGGTTTCCGTGAATAACCCCAACCCGGCGACGTTGATCGGTTCGGGCAAGGTCGAAGATATCAATCAATTACTTGATAGTTATGAGCCGCGTCCTGCGCTTGTGATTATTGATAGCGCGCTGACGCCCGTGCAGCACCGTAATCTTGAAAAAGAGTGGAATGCAAAGGTCCTTGATCGTACCGCTTTGATCCTGGAGATTTTTGGTGATCGCGCCCAAACCGCAGAGGGCCGTTTACAAGTTGATCTCGCGCATCTTGACTATCAGCGATCACGCCTCGTGCGGTCGTGGACGCACCTTGAACGACAGCGCGGCGGCGCAGGCTTTCTCGGTGGTCCCGGTGAACGCCAAATTGAGTCAGACCGGCGGGCGCTTGATGACCGTATCGTTCGACTAAAGCGCAAGCTCGAAGAGGTACGCCGTACACGGACATTGCAGCGAGCCAAACGCAAACGCGCGCCGCACCCGGTCGTGGCACTTGTGGGTTATACCAATGCGGGCAAATCAACGCTTTTTAATCGGCTGACCAAGTCTACGGTTATGGCCGAGGATTTATTGTTTGCGACGCTTGATCCAACCATGCGGTCAATAGATTTGCCGTCAGGTATTCGGACAATTCTCTCAGATACGGTTGGGTTTATCTCTGATCTACCGACCCAGCTTGTGGCGGCATTTCGCGCGACCCTCGAAGAAGTGTTAGAGGCCGATATCATCGTTCATGTGCGCGATATTGCCCACGAAGATACTGATGCGCAGCGTTCTGATGTTTTGAGCGTGCTTGCAGAGTTAGGGGTCAAAGACGACGACGAACGTCCAATCATCGAAGCTCTTAATAAAATCGACCTACTGTCCCAAGATGACCGCCTTGATATTCAGGCGATCGCAAGACACAGCCAAGATAACCCCGATGGTGCGCTGCGTGTTGCGATGTCAGCACAGACGGGCGAGGGCGTTGAGCAGCTCATGACGCTGGTTGAGCAGTCTTTAACCGCCGCGCATGAGATCATTACAGTTCAAATGCCGTCGCCATTTGGTGCTGCGCGAGCGTGGCTTCATGCGAGAGCAGAAGTTATCGAAGAGACCGCCGAAGACGAGAATCTCGTTTTGGTTGTTCGGCTATCTAAAAAAACCGAAGGACAATTTTTCAAACTTTATCCGAATGCGCAGATTGCAGCGGAAGAAGGGGTTTCCGTTAAAAGCGCATGATTATTGACCCGTCTAAAGTTGAAACGGTAATCGCTGAGATTGCCGAAGAAGAAATTTCGTCGCGTTTTGGCGCGTTAAAAGAATCTGAGGTCACGACAAAGTCGGGTCCCAATGACTTTGTTACTGCCGCTGATCATGCCGCTGAGGCGCGATTGGAAAAAGCGCTGCTTGGTCTTTATCCGGGCGCAGCTTTTATTGGCGAGGAAGCCGCAGCTGCAGACCCCGAGCTCGTCAAACGCCTTGATCATGAGCGCGGGGCATTTTGGATTGTTGATCCGCTCGACGGTACTCGGAATTTTGTGCAAAAGCGCGACGAGTTCGGTACCATTATTGCGCTCGTTGAAAATGGTGAGACTCGGCAAGGGTGGATCTATGCAATTCCGGAAAAATCATTTGCGACTGGTTCGTTGGGTGATGGTGTTACCTGGCAGGGCGACCGGTTGAGTGCGGTCGGTGCGGCGGTGGGCACGCCGGTTGGTTATCGATCGGTAGGAAGCCTCGGGCAGGAATGGCAAGAGACGATGGTGCCGGCCTTGCGCGCAAAAACTGAGACTGGCCCCGCACGTTGTTCCGCATACGCCTATATCAACCTTGTGCTGGGGAAGCGTGATTTCGCGCTTTATTCCCGCGTGCACCCATGGGACCACGCAGCGGGCGCAATGATGTTAGGGGAAATTGGTGGCCGCGCAGCCTATCTTGATGACCTTGGCGCTTATGCACCGCGCCTGACTGTTGGGCGTCCATTATTGGCGGCAGGGAATGTTGATAGCTGGGAAAAGATCCGATCCGCGATTTCCTGACGTCATTAACCATAAGTCGCGCCAGATAGAGCCAGCCTTCAAGTCAAAACATGCTTAGGTTGTTTCCAGATGGTTAATTTCGCATGTTAAAATTGTCAGGTAACTATAAGAATTCATTGACTGAGTTAAAAACTGGACTATGAATTGCTGCTTAGCAACACAGCTTTCATAGTAAGGGGTTTTTATGCGTTCAGTTTTGACAATGATGATTGCAGCAGCGGGTACCGTAATCGGTGCGCTGGCAATGCCAATGGCTGCAAATGCCGCAACAGTTACCGTCAATGGTGACACAACTGGTAACGCAACGTGGAACCGTCCTTACACTACGGGTGGTACATTGTCTGGTATTGGAAACGACACCCCTTTTGAGGTGATTGAATTTAGTGTCGATACCGCTGGTGATTATGAATTTGAAATTACTTCGGCGAATTTCGACAGCTATATCTTTCTATACAATGAAGCAGGGTTTGACCCGTTTAATCAGGCACTTGGCCTTCAGGCGTTGGATGATGATGGTGGCCCTAGTCTTTTATCGCTAATCGCTTCGGCAAATGGGGACAATGCAACGCTAGCGGCGAACCTCGTCTATTACATCGTTGTATCTGGCTTCAATAATGCAGATTTTGGCGCGTTCGCGCTTGATATTAGCGGTAACGGCAACATCGCGCTTGGCGCGACAGAGGTTCCGCTTCCTGCGGCGCTTCCGCTTTTCCTTGCTGGTATTGCAGGGCTCGGTGCTGCTGGTCGTCGCCGTAAGGCACGCACTAACTAAGCGCTATTTTCCATACAGATTAAAAGCCGGCCCTCGCAATGCGAAGGCCGGTTTTTTTTATTCGCGGCTTTACCCTTTGAGGTAACCGTTGGCCTCTAGGTAATCGACGATTTTGGTGGCGGCGACTTCGGCAGAAATTTCAGCGGTATTGAGGTCTAGCTCGGCGCGTTCCGGCGCTTCATAGGCGCTATCAATGCCAGTGAAGTTTTTAATCTCACCCCGGCGGGCGCGGGCATAAAGCCCTTTGACGTCGCGTTGTTCGCATACGGCAAGCGGGGTTGAGATGTAGACCTCGATGAACTCACCTTCGGGCAAAAGCTCACGCGCCATCCTGCGTTCGCTTTGGAATGGCGATATAAACGAAACCAGCGTGATTAACCCCGCATCGGCCATAAGGCGCGCAGCTTCGCCCACGCGCCGGATGTTCTCGACCCGGTCTGCATCGGTAAACCCAAGGTCTTTGTTGAGGCCATGACGCACATTATCGCCATCAAGCGTATAGGTATGACGCCCAAGATCATGAAGGCGTTTTTCAACCAGATTAGCAACGGTCGATTTTCCGGACCCTGAAAGGCCGGTGAACCAAAGGACGACCGGCTTTTGATTTTTAGCGCTTGCGCGTTCAGTTTTGTTTACGTCCAAATCTTGCCAGTGCACGTTCTTCGCGCGCCGCAAGGAGAAATCAATCATCCCTGCGCCGATGGTTGCGTTGGTACGTCGATCAATCAGAATGAAAGACCCTGTGCGGCGATTTTCATTATAGGCATCAAAGGCAATGGGGGTGGCGAGATTGAAATTACAAAAACCAACCTCGTTAAGCTCGAGCGTTTTTCCTGACATATGCTCAAGCGTATTCACATTGATTTTATGCTTTAACTCGGTAACCGTCACCGGAACAATTCGGTTCGCGGTTTTCAAAAGATATTGCCGACCGGGAAATAATTTTTCTTCCGACATCCATAATAGATGCGCTGCGAATTGGTCACTTTGTTCCGCTGGCGCTTTGCCCGCGCAAATGACGTCGCCTCTCGAAATGTCAATTTCATCTTCTAGCGTGATCGTTACCGCTCTGTCCGGCTGGGCCTCATCAAGCTCGCCATCCATCGTAACGATGGACTGAACCGTAGACCGCTTGGCCGAGGGCAGGACAACGATTTCTTCGCCGGGCTTTATGGTGCCGCTTGCGACGGTGCCAGAGAATCCGCGAAAATCGAGGTTAGGGCGGTTCACCCACTGTACTGGCATGCGGAAAGGTTTATCGGCTAAATCTCCCCGTACACTGATCGTTTCAAGATAGGGCAGTAGCGCGGCACCTTTGAACCATGGGGTCTCGCGGCTTTTGGTGGTGATGTTCACGCCTTCGAGCGCCGAAACGGGAATGCAAGTAATGGATTCAAACCCAAGGTCTTTGGCAAATTTTCGGTAATCAGCCTCGATCTTGTCAAACGTAGTCTGGGCGTAATCCACCAGATCCATTTTATTGATTGCGATGACGACGTGACGAATGCCGAGCAAAGACGCAATGTAACTGTGACGATAGGTTTGGGTCAAAAGCCCCTTGCGTGCATCCACAAGGATGATCGCGAGATCTGCGGTCGATGCGCCCGTTGCCATATTGCGGGTATATTGTTCGTGCCCCGGCGTGTCGGCGACAATGAACTTTCGCTTGGCGGTCGAGAAAAACCGATAGGCCACATCGATCGTGATGCCTTGTTCGCGTTCGGCGGCAAGGCCATCAACGAGCAGCGCAAAGTCAATTTTCTCGCCTTGTGTGCCGTGCTTTTTTGTGTCGCTTTCCAGCGCTGACATTTGATCGTCATAAAGCAGTTTTGAGTCGTAAAGCAGGCGGCCAATCAGCGTCGATTTTCCGTCATCAACGCTGCCGCACGTAATAAAGCGCAACATTGATTTGCGCTCGTGGGCTGAAAGATAAGCGACAACGTCGTCATTGATAAGTTGGTGTTCGGCTTCGGTTCTGGCGGACATTTTAGAAATACCCTTCCTGCTTTTTCTTTTCCATTGACGCCGCTTGATCGTGGTCGATCACGCGTCCTTGACGCTCTGATGTGCGGGCCACCAACATTTCTTGAATGATTTCGGGAAGGGTCGTGGCGGTCGAACGTACGGCACCAGTCAACGGATAACAGCCAAGCGTTCTAAACCGGACCATGTCTTCGGTTGGTTTCGTACCGTTCAATGGCATGCGGTCATCATCAACCATGATCAGCGCGCCATCGCGATCAACCACGGGCCGTTGAGCAGCAAAATAGAGCGGCACAATCGGAATATTCTCACGATAGATATATTGCCAGATATCAAGCTCAGTCCAATTTGAAAGCGGGAACACCCGGATCGATTCATCTTTAGCGATACGAGTGTTGTAGATATTCCAAAGCTCAGGACGCTGATTTTTGGGGTCCCAGCGATGTTCTGCGGACCGGAAGGAGAAAATGCGTTCTTTGGCACGGGATTTTTCTTCGTCTCTGCGCGCACCGCCAAATGCCGCATCGAATTTATGTTTATCTAACGCCTGCTTAAGGGCTTGTGTTTTCATGACGTCCGTATGGAGCTGGCTGCCGTGGGTAAATGGGCCAATTCCTTGTTCGACACCGTCTTGGTTGATGTGCACAATTAAATCTAAGCCGAGGCGCTTTACAGTATCGTCCCGAAATTTAATCATTTCACGGAACTTCCATGTGGTGTCCACATGCATCAACGGGAAGGGCGGCTTCGACGGATAAAATGCTTTCATAGCGAGATGCAGCATCACCGCCGAGTCTTTGCCGACGGAATAAAGCATCACGGGGTTTTCCGCTTCGGCTGCAACCTCTCGCATGATGTGAATTGATTCCGCTTCGAGCCGGTCAAGATGGGTCATCGCCGTCGGCGAAATAATTTGCGGATCGATTGGCGCTGCCGTTTTGGCGGAAGTGTCGCCCTCTAACGCCGCGAGCCGCGTCTGCGCCGTTTCCAGTGTTTTAAGGGTGCACTGGCCGCCTGCTTCTAGTCGGGCAACGGCCTTGCCATCATTGAACAGCTTGCGCGACACCGTTGAGAGGGTCAGGCCGGAACGCTCAGCGGCGGTTTTTGCTCGAGTAAGGAGGGATTCTATTTCTGACATTTGGGAATTGTCCCACGATTTAAGTGCGAATTTTGGAAAACTTTGTCGAAAGGTGCAAAAAATAGCAAGCCATTCTATCTAATAACGTCATTAGATGGGGTTAATCCCACGATTGTGATCAGAAAAACCGCCGCGAGGAATGGTTTAGGCGTTTTTGATCATTCCCTTTCGGCGTGGTTTCGCCCATGACCAGCCGGAAAGGAATAAAGCGTTGATTGAAGTTGAATTGTGGAAAGTTGGCCTGTTGTTCGTGGCGGGTGTGGCATCTGGCTGGATCAATGTGCTGGCCGGGGGCGGTTCGATGTTGGTTGTGCCGGTCATGTTATTTATGGGCATGCCGGGCCCAGTCGCGAACGGCACCAACCGAATTGGTGTCATTGCCCAAAACGTTGCAGCGATTGGCGGTTTCTTCCGGCGCGGTTTTTCCGACTTTCGGCTAAGCGCCACGTTAGCAGCTTGTGGTGGGTTTGGCGCATTTTTTGGTGCTCAGGTCGGGGTAAAGTTAGATGGTATCTGGTTTGACCGAACGCTAGCGATCATCATGATCTGTATTCTCGTCATTATGCTGACGGGCCTCGGGCAAAAGCCTAAACAGACTGATGGAAAACCAAAAAACCTGCTGCTGGGGCATTTTTTGTTTGTCATCGCGGGGTTTTATGGCGGGTTTATCCAAATTGGTGTGGGCCTGATCCAGTTACCGATTCTTAACCGTGTGATGGGGCTCGATCTCGTACGGGCCAATATGCACAAAGTCTTTGTGGCGATGGTATTCTCGTTCGTCTCGCTTGGGGTATTCGCGTCACAAGTCAAAATTGAATGGGCGCTTGGACTTGCGCTAGCGGCTGGCTATGCGATTGGGGGGTGGCTAGGTGCCAATTCAGCCGTATCAAAAGGCGAGGCGCTGATCAAAAAAGTATTCTATCTGGCGCTCGCGGGGATGGCGATTAAGCTTCTGTTCTTCCGGTGAAGAATATTTCTAACGATTGACGAACAGGTTAGAAAACGCCGAAATCGGCTATTTACAAACAACCTTGGTCGGCTCGCAGCCCTCGCTGCCTATGGCCTTGTGGCGCTTGGGGCGGTTGGCGGAATCGCGATCTTTGTTGCTCGCCTTTAAATTGTGAAAACTTCTAACTACTTGAAAAATCAGTAAAAGTTTTCCAGAGGCGTTATGACGCCGTTTTCCCCAATGGACAGTCTGTCGCAGTTGCGCCATTGAAGGCTCATCGAATTCGGGCGTGGTCCGACGCGCCATCGAGTTTTTAATATGCACAATTAACAACGAGGTTTATTCCATGGAAATCCATGACGTTCGCGCACACCGGTCGAAAGATGAGTTAAAGCGCGAAGACCAACTGGCGTGGAAAATCGCCAGCGTTGCTGCCGACTCAGTCGAAGTCGATGCCGAAGCAACGGACATGATCATCAACCGCATTATCGACAACGCGTCTGTTGCGATTGCATCGCTCAATCGCGGCCCGATCAAATCAGCCCGTGCAATGGCGAATGCGCATCTACGCTCTGGTGGCGCGACATTGTTTGGTATGCCAGCCGGCCACACTGTATGTGCTGAATGGGCCGCATGGGCAAACGGTACGGCTGTTCGCGAACTTGACTTCCACGATACGTTTTTGGCCGCCGATTATTCGCACCCAGGCGACAATATTCCGCCAGTTCTGGCCGTTGCTCAGCAATGCGGAAAGAACGGTAGCGATCTGGTTCGCGGTATTGCGACGGGTTATGAAATTCAGGTCAATCTCGTGAAGGCGATTTGTCTTCACGAACATAAAATCGACCACATCGCTCATATCGGCCCGTCGGCTTCTGCGGCTGTGGGTACGCTTCTTGGTCTGCCTACGGAAGTTATCTTCCAATCGGTTCAACAAGGCTTACATACAACGGTGACCACACGTCAGTCACGCAAAGGTGAAATTTCTTCATGGAAAGCTTTCGCACCAGCTTATGCGGGTAAACTCGCGATTGAAGCCGTTGACCGTTGCATGCGCGGCGAGGGTGCACCAAGCCCGATTTACGAAGGCGAAGACAGTGTCATCTCGTTTATCCTGAATGGCCGTACGGCGCGCGATCAGGGCAAAAGCCCTTATGATCCGACGTATCAGGTGCCATTGCCGGGTGCGGGTGAGGCCAAGCGCGCGATCCTTGAGACTTATACCAAAGAACACTCAGCCGAGTATCAGTCACAAGCGTTGATCGATCTTGCGTTCCGCATGGGCAAAGAAATTGATGATTTCGATAAAGTGAAGTCTATCGTTCTTCATACCTCGCACCACACTCACTATGTGATCGGTACCGGCGCAGGTGATCCGCAGAAAATGGATCCGAATGCGTCTCGTGAAACACTCGATCATTCGATCATGTATATCTTTGCGGTCGCACTTCAGGATGGTGAATGGCACCACGTTAAATCATATGCGCCAGAACGCGCACAACGCCCAGACACGGTTCGTTTGTGGCACAAAATTTCGACGCTCGAAGATCCGGAATGGACGCGTCGTTATCACAGCCATGATCCAAGCGAAAAAGCGTTTGGGGCAAAGGTTGTGATCACCATGGAAGATGGTCGCGTGATCGAAGACGAGTTGGGCATTGCGAACGCGCACCCATTTGGCGCACGTCCGTTTGGCCGTGATGAATATATCAAGAAGTTCCGTACCCTTACGGATGAAATTCTTGAGAAATCAGAATCAGAACGCTTCCTTGATCTGGTTCAACAGTTACCAAACCTGACTGCCGAACAGGTGCGTGTGCTTAATCCAGTGGCACCGAACGGATATTTGGTCGAAAACCCAGCGAAAGGGATTTTTTAATCCGTTATTCGCAATCTTTAGGAGATAGGTGACGATGAAAGCGGAAGTGAAAACAACATTGGCGCGTTGGCATGATATGATTGTGGCGCGAGATCTCAGCACCCTCAAAGAGATCATTCATCCGGATGCTGTCTTCCGCTCTCCCGTTGCGCATAGTCCCTATCACGGTCGAGACGCCTTGGTTTTGGCGCTCTCGACCGTCATCACGGTGTTCGAAGATTTTACCTATCACCGTGAATTCGTTGAGCCGGGCGGCAAAGATGTCGTTCTGGAATTCAGCGCACATGTTGATGGTAAACAATTAAAAGGTGTCGATCTCATCAAGTTTGATGATGACGGCCAGATTATAGAATTTGAAGTCATGATCCGTCCGGTCAGTGGCCTCATGGCGCTGGGCCAGCGCATGGGCGAGGCGATTGGCGGAAAAATTGGCGAGTACAAATAGGAGTTAGTATGCTTTTTACTAAAAAATCAGCCGCAGAAAAACGAGCCGACTTTCGTAAAGGGCTTTCTTCCGGCAAGCTTTTACAGTTTCCGGGTGCGTTTAATCCACTCTGTGCACAGATGATCGAGCGGAAAGAGTTTGATGGTGTTTACATCTCCGGCGCTGTTATGGCCGCCGATTTGTGTTTGCCGGATATTGGCATTGCGACAATGACAGAGTTTGTTGAGCGCGGTCGGCAGATTGCACGCGTAACCGACCTTCCTTCGTTCATTGATATTGATACTGGCTTTGGTGAACCAATGGCCGCTGCGCGTACGATCATGATGATGGAAGACGCGGGTCTTTCTGGTTGTCATATCGAAGACCAAGTTATGCCAAAGCGTTGTGGTCATCTCGATGGCAAAGAAATCGTTTCAACGGATATAATGATCCAACGGGTTCGTGCGGCGGCTGATGCTAAGCGCGATCCGAATTTCGTTCTTATCGCTCGCTCTGATGCGCGCGCTGTAGAAGGCCTTGAAGCATCGATCGACCGCATGAGAGCCTATGTTGATGCGGGCGCGGATATGATTTTTCCCGAAGCGATGAAATCAGAAAAAGAATTCGAAGCCGTCCGTGAAGCAATCAATGTTCCTATCCTCGCGAATATGACAGAATTCGGAAAATCGCGTTTGCTCAATAAAAAGGAACTTGAGGATATCGGCTTTAATGTTGTGATCTATCCCGTAACAACATTGCGCTTGGCGATGGGAGCTTGCGATCGTGGTCTTGATGCTATTCTAAAAGACGGCGACCAAAATGGCATCCTCGATCAGATGCAACACCGTCGCGATCTGTATGATTTGTTGCGCTATCACGAATACAATAAGTTCGATGAGTCGATTTATAATTTCCAAGTTAGCGATACACCAACCAAATAATATCCGTACAGGGAACATTGTGACGTTATCGGATGACATGTGTAGCGGAGGGAATTTGCGAGACGTTTCGAGCAAATTGCGCTGTAAGCATTTGTTTCCACTCGTGTTTTGATTTGATTGACATGGAAACTATGTCTGTCCATCCTATTTGTCTGCAATCACCACCTTTGGTGCTTTGCAGCTTTTGATAGGGAGGATAATGATGAAGCGGAGCTTGTTCAGTATCTTGGTAGGATTGGCCCTGGTCGTTGGGTGTGCGACGACCGGTTCAACCGATGGAAACGTTCAGTCGAGTGCCCTTACGGCGGAGGCGGCGTCGGATAGTAATGCGGCGACCGCGGATGAACAATCCGAGGTCGATGATGGCGATAAAGTAATTTGCAGACGAGAGCGTGTGACAGGGTCTCGAATTGCAATGCAAAAGGTCTGTTTGACCGGTAAGGAATGGGATGCGCGATTACGCCGAACACAAGATGGTTTGCGCGACGTGGGGCGTGGCGGTGCAGCTGCTCCATCTCCAGAAATGGGCGGTGGAGACTAATAACAATCGATTGAAAAATTTTTAGCGTAATTATCGCGGCGCTGACCTTGTTATGCAGCGCCGCGATTATATTTTAAAACAAGCGTGGAAAAGAGCTTTTTAAGTTGTTGAACTGGCGGGGTGAAACGCATAAAACAGGCGCAAATGGTAACACCACCAAACAGAAGTTCTGGCTACTACGCAGTCATATTTTCTAGCGAGCGCACAGAGCAAAATGAACAAAGCTATAGTGATATGGCCAACCATATGGAAACGTTGGCCGCGACCATGCCAGGTTTTCTGGGCGTAGAGTCTGCACGGAATGATGATGGATTTGGCATTACGGTTTCTTACTGGGAGACCGAAGCCGCCATCGCAAACTGGAAGAAGAATGTCGATCATATAGAGGCTCAACGTCTCGGGCGATCAGATTGGTACAAAGACTATTCGGTTCGTGTCACCAAGGTTGAACGAACTTACGGAATGAAGAAGTAAAATAGGCAGGTAAAAATGACAAATACTGACGTAAAATATGGTCTCGCAGGCGTAATGGCCGATGACACCGCAGTGTCTAAAGTGATGCCAGAGACAAATTCGCTGACCTATCGCGGTTACGCGGTGCAGGATCTTGCGACGCAGTGCCGATTTGAAGAAACTGCTTATTTGATCTGGAATAAAGAATTACCGACCCAAAAACAACTAGATGATTTTATCGCACTGGAAAAAAGCCAGCGTGGCATTTCTAAAGAGTTGATCGATGTCATGCGCAAGTTCCCTAAGGGCGCGCATCCGATGGCAACGTTGCGCACAGCCGTTAGTTTTCTGGGTCTGGAAGACAAAGAAATACATGATCATGCTACGGATAAACTATACGAACGTGCGATCAGCCTTTATGCTAAAATTCCGGAAATCGTAGCTGTCGATTTCCGTTTGCGGAACGGCAAAGACCCTATCGCGCCGAATAATGATCTCGGGTTTTCGGAGAACTTCTTCCATATGTGTTTTGGCGAAGTGCCCGCCGCTGAAACAGTTAAGTGTTTTGATACATCGATGACGCTTTATGCGGAACATTCGTTCAATGCATCAACCTTTACGGGGCGGGTTATTGCTTCGTCATTGTCCGGAATTTACTCATCAATCACTGGTGCTATTGGCTCGCTCAAGGGGCCGCTCCACGGCGGCGCAAACGAAGCTGTTATGTATATGCTCAAAGAAGTGGGTACGGCAGAAAACGCAAAAGCGTGGATGCTGGATGCACTTGCCACGAAGAAGAAAATTATGGGCTTTGGCCACCGGGTCTATCGCTCTGGCGATAGCCGCGTACCGACAATGACGGCTGCATATAAAGATATGGTCGAGATCATCGGAACCGACGAAGCCAAAATGTATTGGGAAATGAGTAAAGCACTCGACGAGACCATGGTGTCAGAAAAGGGGATTTATCCAAACCTCGATTTCCCGGCTGGGCCTGCTTATTATCTGATGGGCTTTGAGATTCCGATGTTTACTCCCATTTTTGTGATGAGCCGTATCACTGGATGGACGGCGCATATTATGGAACAACTTGGCGATAATAAGTTGATCCGGCCACTCTCAAATTATACTGGTCCGGATCAGCGAGAGGTTACACCGATCGACAAGAGATAGGATCTACAATGGCGGCAACGCATAGAGAGCGAACCGAAGAAGAGCGCGAACGGGCGAAAGAGGCCGTTCGCGAGCTTATTCGTTGGGTGGGCGACGATCCAGAGCGTGAAGGGCTTCTCGATACGCCTCGCCGTGTGGTTGACGCATATCTGGAGTATTTTCAAGGGTATGAACAATGCCCTGAAGAATATTTGACTCGCACCTTTGAACAGGTCGGGGGCTATGACGAGATTGTTCTTTTGCGGGACATTCCGTTTCATTCCCATTGCGAACACCACATGGCACCGATTATTGGTAAGGCGCATGTGGGATATCTTCCGACTGATCGCGTTGTCGGAATTTCTAAATTGGCACGTGTTGTTCAGGCCTATGCAAAGCGTCTACAGGTGCAAGAGCGCCTGACCGCTGAGATCGCTGATTGCATCCAAAAAGTATTGGAACCGCAAGGGGTGGCCGTTGTTGTTGAGGCGACACATGCCTGTATGACCTGCCGCGGTGTTGAAACGCCGGGTGTTACAATGACGACAAGCCGAATGATGGGTGTTTTCCGCGAAGACGATAAAGCGCGATCAGAGGTCATCAAGTTGATCGGCTTTTAGTAAATTAAAGGCAATAGGATTTTCTCATGGCATATGAATGCATTCTAACTGAGAGCGATGGCGGCGTAGGTATTATTACATTGAACCGCCCGGACGCACTGAACGCGTTTAACCAAAAATTGATGAACGAAGTCACGGACGCCGTTCATAAGTTCGAAGCGGATGATTCCATTGGTTGCATGGTGATCACAGGTTCTGAAAAGGCCTTTGCCGCTGGTGCTGACATCAAAGAGATGGCTTCGAAAAACTATATCGACGTACTAAAAGAAGATTTCATCACCGCGAACTGGGAAGAGGTTTCGAAAACCCGGAAACCGGTAATAGCCGCAGTTGCTGGTTACGCCCTTGGTGGCGGATGCGAACTGGCGCTGATGTGTGATTTCATTTTGGCGGGCGATAATGCGAAATTCGGCCAGCCGGAAATTTCTATTGGTGCGTTACCGGGGGCGGGCGGTACCCAGCGTCTTGCCCGCTTTATCGGTAAATCAAAAGCCATGGAAATGTGCCTTACCGGGCGCATGATGGATGCCGAAGAGGCCGAGCGTTGTGGTTTGGTCAGCCGGATTGTCCCCGTGGGTGAATTGCGCGCTGAGGCCATCGAGGTTGCAAAGAAAATCGCTAACTTCTCACGCCCGATTACGACGCTCACCAAAGAGTCGGTGAACCGTGCATTTGAAACTACGCTATCTGAGGGCGTCCGTTTTGAGCGCCGGGTGTTCCATTCTGTATTTGCTTTCGAAGATCAGAAAGAAGGCATGGCCGCCTTTACGGAAAAACGTAAACCGGTCTTTAAACACCGCTAATCCCTCATGGTGCGTTGTTTCTTGCAAGGCACCGTGACACTCCATATAAGCTAGCTTCCCCTTTGGTGGCTGTGAACCTGTTGGTTTGCTGCCACCGAAAGGCCGTTAAATTTAGCGGGGATCATATTTGAGGAGCCGAGCGCCGATGGATAATCTCGTACTGGCCTTTGCGATCATCGGCGTTTTAGGCATCGGGGCGCAATGGCTTGCGTGGCGCTTTAACCTTCCTGCGATTGTTCTGATGGCCATTGCCGGTGTGATCGCCGGCCCAGTCTTGAATATTTTTGCTGCCGCTGGTGCAGGTCCCGGTGACCCGCCGATGGAGGCCCTGTTCGGCGAGTTCTATCGCCCGATCATTGCGGTGGCTGTCGCGGTGATATTGTTTGAGGGCGGATTACAGCTCAATATTTCCGAATTGCGTGGCTTAGGGCGCGGTGTTCGCCAGCTGGTTTTTCCGGGCGTTCTGATTGCCTGGTTTCTTGGTGCAGCCGCCGCCTATTTGATTGCGGGTTTATCGTGGCAGGTGGCCTTGCTTTTTGGCGGGATTATGGTGGTCACTGGGCCGACCGTTATTATTCCGTTATTGCGACAATCGAAATTGAATTCGCGGCCAGCGACACTCCTGAAATGGGAGGGGATCGTAAACGACCCCATTGGGGCGTTGCTGGCGGTCGTTGTTTTCGAGTTTTTGGTGATCGGCGATCATGGCGCATCGTCTACTGACATCATCAGCTCGCTGATCGTGGCCGCTATTCTTGCTGCTGGTGCCGGTTATGGATTTGGAAAGTTAACAGCAGTTTCGTTCCGTCGTGGGTGGGTTCCGGAATATTTGAAACCGCCAGTTCTTTTGGCGCTGGTTTTGGTTTGTTTTGAATTGGCCAACCTGTTGCAACATGAAGCCGGCCTTCTTTCGGTGACGGCCATGGGCGTAACGCTCGCGAATTCAAAAATCGCATCAATCAATGATTTGCGCCTCTTCAAAGAGAACATCACCATCATGTTGGTGTCGGGCGTGTTCATTATCCTGACGGCAAACTTAACCATGGACTCTATTCGCTCGCTTGATTGGTCGAGTGCGCTTTTCTTGCTTGCGATGTTGTTTGTCGTGCGGCCACTTACGGTTTTTATTGCCACGATCGGTTCGGGTCTGCCGTGGAAAGAGCGGTTGCTCGTTGGGTGGATAGCGCCGCGCGGGATCGTTGCTGTGGCGGTTTCTAGTTTCTTCGGCGCATCATTGGTCGCCGAAGGCTATGCGGATGGGGCAAAGCTCATCCCGCTCGCATTTGGTATGGTCTTCGCAACGGTCGTTCTACATGGGTTCACGATCTCGCCTTTGGCTAAAGCATTGGGACTGGCCTCCCGTGAACGGCCGGGTGTGTTGATTGTTGGAGCATCACCATTCTCGGCAGCACTCGCGGCAAAGTTGAAAGACATGGAGGTTCCGGTAACGGTTGCGGACACGAGTTGGCGACGGCTCAAACCAGTGCGACTTGCAAATGTGCCAACTTATTATGGCGAGATCCTCTCGGAGGTGACTGAACACCATATGGACCTCAACCGCTTTGGCTATTTGTTGGCGTTAGGTGGTAACGAAGCGCATAATGCTTTGGTGGCAACGGACCTTGCCCCAGAGTTAAGCCGCGCCGCGATTTTTCAGGTGAATGCGCGCGGCAAGGACGAGGAAGACCGCAAGGCGCTTTCCTATACTTTGCAGGGGCAGACCTTCCTTCATTCTGCGGTTGCGCTCGACGAGTTAATGCGTCGGCACTATTCCGGTTGGGTTTTTCAGCGCACACGTTTGTCGGAGGAATATCCGCCAGAGCAATACAAAAAAGACCTGCACCCTGAGGCCGAAATCGTTCTGGTTATGCGCAAAGGTGGGCTGACATTTGCGTCGCGCGAAGCCGAGGTAAAGCCAGAGATTGGTGATGTGGTTCTGGCCTATATTCCCAAGCCACCTGATGTAAAAGCTGAAAAAGCTAAGGAAAACGGCGGGAAAGACGCAAAAGATACAAAAGAAAATGCGAAACCTGCGGCAGAAAAAGAAAACCTGAAATCCAAATTGGTTTAAGATGACCAGCGCAACATCTTAATCAGAAGTAAACAGCATACGGTGTTTTTTACTGATGATTATGCCATCGCTTTGTTGAAATCGCGAGAATGCTTAACGGCGCATTAGCCCTTGCTACCTATGGTTTTGGTGGGCCACCAATCCGAGGTGGGGTTGAGGAATATGCGTACGTTGAAACCATTTACACAGTCACAAGGCATGATGCTCGCTGATTATAACGCACGCATGACGGAAACTCTTGTCCGCCGCCGGGCAGAAATTGCAATTCGTGCGGCACGCGTTGAGGCCGATTTGGCGATCAAAGCGCGTTCAGAATTCCTCGCCAACATGAATCATGAATTGCGCACACCCTTAAACGCGATCATCGGCTTTGCGACGATGCTACGCGATAGCGAAGAATATGGCATTGGTCCGGAACAACGCACAAACTATTCAGAATATATCCTGCAATCGGCAGATCTATTGCTCGGGCATATCAACACGGTCCTTGAGGTTGCATCGCTCGAAAGTGGACAAGTTGAAGTCCATGACGGGCCTATTGACGCTGGTGAGGTTCTGACCGAAGCGATGGAGCGCGCCAAGATTCGCGCCGACGCCGCTGAGGTTGAAATTGTCCGTAGAGATACCGTTTCAGAGCTTTGTGGCTGGGGTGATGTGGCGAGATTTGCGCAGGCGACAGACCATCTGTTGCATACGGCGATCAAGCTCAGTGACAAGGGCGGAAAAGTTCATGTCAAGGTTTCAAGAATCCAAAATGATTGGGTCGAGATTGTTGTTCGTGACGAGGGCGACGGCTTGAGTGCAAGCGAACTTGAAGAAGCGCTTGACGCGTTCAGTCATGCCAATCGAGGGTTGGATAGGTCATTTTTAGGGCCGGGCGTTGGTTACGCTGTTGCGAAAACCTTTATCGAGTTGCAAGGCGGTCGTTTTTCAATTGAAAGTCGAAAGGGACAGGGCACGTTGGCCCGCATATCACTGCCTCCTGTGAAGGAAGAGCGCGCACCTAGTCCCCAACAAGCTGAAAACTTCACTGCGGAGAAAAAGCATGACGCCGCGTAATCAAACCGGTTCTACATTTTCACGCAAAGGGGCCGCGGCACCAACCGCAGAAGCCTTTGACATGGCGTTTCAAGACAAGCCCCGCGTCGGTAGTGTTGTCTCGGTTACGGGTTCTCATGCTCTTGTTATGCTTGATGCGGATAAACCGGACGCCGATCGCGCGTCGCGTCCGCAATTAGGCGCGATCATGAGTGTCGATGCCGGGTCGTCGATTGTACTGGGGCTGGTGTCGGCGATGAGTATGCCAGCGCCGAGCCTTGATGTTGCGACGGCTGAGATGCGCATCATCGAGATTGAATTAATCGGCGAATTTATGAAACCGACAATCAATGCGCCCGCGCGTTTTCGGCGTGGCGTTTCGTCTTATCCGACGTTGGGCGATAATGTTCATGTGGCGACCCGGGATGAATTGACGGCGCTGTTTGCGGTCAATGGCGCGGCGAGTGTTCGGGTTGGCGTGGTCAAGCAAGATGTGCAAATTCCGGCGACCGTGAATGTTGATGAGATATTTTCCCGTCATTGTGCAATTTTGGGCACGACGGGCGCAGGGAAATCCTGTGCGATCACGTTGTTGCTGCGGGCGGTGTTACAGCGCTTCCCCCATGCACATGTGGTTGTTCTTGATCCGCATAATGAATATTCGAAAAGCTTTGGTGATGGGGCTGTGATTTTCGACCCCACGAACTTTAATCTGCCATATTGGATGCTGACCTTCGACGAATTAGTTGAGGTTCTTTATCCGGGGCGCCCGCGAGATTCCGAAGAGATTGAAATCCTCGCTGACCTTTTGCCGGCGGCCAAGAAAATGAACCTCACGGGTTCGGGCCGGGCGGGGCGGCTTCGCACTGACATGACAGCGATTACCGTTGATACGCCGACGCCATATCGAATTTCTGAGTTGCTCGGACTGATTGATCGTGCGCTTGGCGGTCTTGATGGAACGCGAAACGTTGCGCCTTATAAGCGCCTGCGTAGCCGCATTTACACGATTAGTCAGGATGCCCGTTACGCATTTATGTTTGGCGGTCTGACTGTTCAGGACACCCTGAAAGATTTGTTGAGTGATCTGTTCCGTATCCCGGTTGATGGTCGCCCGGTTAGCGTGATTGAACTTGGCGGGTTGCCGGCTGAGGTCGTTCAGGTTGTGGTTTCTGTCGTTTCACGGTTGGCGTTTGAATTTGGTTTATGGAGCAATGGCGCAGCGCCGATCGCGCTTGTTTGCGAAGATGCGCATCGATATGCACCCGCAAATCCGAATGAAGGATTTGGTCCGACACGTCGCTCACTCGTGCGGATTGCCAAGGAAGGTCGCAAAACCGGCGTGTCGCTTTGGATTGCGTCGCAGCGCCCGACGGAACTTGACCCGACTATTCTGTCGCAATGTAACACGATTTTTGCCATGCGACTTGCAAACCAGGCCGATCAGGATGCACTACGTGCTGCTGTGCCTGATGCTTCGACAAGCCTGATGAGTTGCTTGCCGTCATTGGGATTAGGTGAGGCGATTGCCGTTGGTGAGGGCGTGCCGATGCCAACGCGCATTCGGTTTGATGCCTTGCCAAGTGGCGCGGTGCCCCGCAGCCTGACCGCATGTTTCACCGACGGTTGGTCAGTCGATATTGAAGACAACAGCTTTATTGACCGCATCGTCGAACAATGGCGCGCCCAGCGGATGTTGACGCCCGATATAGAGTAATGGTTTGATCTGCCTGCTGGCTCTTTGATAGAGCGTATAGGAGGCAAATCGATGCGGCTGTTCTTTAGTTTGTTGGCGATGGTGTTTGTGAGTGCGCCCGCTTTTGCGGAACATCACGAAGCGCCAATCACCATTGTTATTCATGGTGGTGCGGGTGCGCTTGGGCCGGGGCGTTACACGCCTGAGCAAGAAATCGCCTACAAAGCCAAGCTGACCGAAGCATTGAATGCCGGTTATGATGTCCTTGAAAATGGGGGCGCGGCGCTAGATGCGATTGAGGCGGCCATCATCATCATGGAAGACTCGCCGTTATTTAATGCTGGCAAAGGGGCTGTTTTTACCCGCGAGGGCAAGAACGAACTCGACTCGTCTGTGATGGATGGGGCGACACTCAATGCCGGTGCCGTCGCAGGCGTCACGCGTATTAAAAATCCGATTAAACTGGCGCGGGCCGTGATGGAAAATTCAGAACACGTCATGTTTGCCCGTGAAGGCGCAGAAGAATTTGCAAAAGAGCAGGGGCTAGAGTTTGTAAAACCCAGATATTTCAAAACCGATGCCCGCTGGCGGTCATATAAAGCCGCGCTTGAAAAAGAAAAGCACGATAAAGACAGCGCGCTGCCTCATGATTTTAAATACGGTACGGTTGGTGCCGTTGCACTTGATATAAACGGTAATGTTGCGGCGGGCACATCAACCGGCGGTATGACCTTGAAGCGCTATGGCCGGGTTGGTGATGCGCCGATTATCGGGGCTGGAACATTTGCCGACAACAAATCATGTGCTGTCTCCGCGACTGGCTGGGGCGAATATTTTATTCGACTGACCATTGCGCGTGATATTTGTGCACAAGTTGAATATGGCGGCGCGACCGTGGCTGATGCGGCCAATGACGTTATTTATAATCGCCTGGATGGCATGGGCGCAGATGGTGGTGTAATTGTCGTTGCGCCAGATGGAACTTTTGCAACGGTGTTCAATTCGGCCGGAATGTTCCGAGGCGTGAAAAATGCAACTGTGGAATCGGTCGCAATTTATGGCGATGAAGATTAGCCGCCACGCACTGAACCCGTTTCATAAAGTCGAATAACATCGGCGGTTTTAAACAGTGCGGTGCCTTCGCTCATGCGTGTAGCACCGGCTGCGGCCATCCCGAATTTAAGGGCGTTTTCATTGCTCTCTCCGCGAGATAGGGCCGTTAATAGTCCGCCAACGAATGAATCACCCGCGCCAACAGCGCTGTTTGCACGTACTTTATAAGATGGTGCAAAGTCTAACCCATCTTTGGTTGCCATGATTGACCCATCGGCACCGTGGCTGATGACCATGGCTTCGGCTAGCCCGTCCGCAACCGCTTTTTGGGCGAATGCATTGATTTCATCCGGCCATGAAAGGGTTTCCCCGGATAGGGCTGGGTATTCAAATTCGTTCTGCCGCAACATATAAACACCTTCGGCAAGTGCGGCCTCAAGGCCCGAGATTGAATCAAGTACAAAGCGTGCTTTTTTCTCTTTCACGATGCGGGCAATCTGCGCCCAGAAATCTTCGGGGGTACCGGGGGGCAAGCTGCCGCTGGCAACCACAAAATCATCGGGGTCAGTTTCTTCACGAACCGCATCAAAAAACCGATTGAGTTCTGCGTCGCTCATTTCTGCACCGGGCAGGTTGAACCGGTATTCATTGTTATCGCGATGATTGCTGACGTGAAAAGCCAGTCTCGTACCACCGGTTATCGGGATCATTCGCATAGGAACATTCTCGGTGGCGATTGCCTTTACTAGCGCGTCACCATAAACGCCGCCAGCCGTAAAAATCGCTAACGCATGTGCCCCAAGCCGAGAGGCCGCCCGCGCGACATTAATGCCGCCGCCGCCCGGATGCGTTTGTGGGTCGCGGCACCGTAATTTGCGATTTGGGTCAACAAAATCAGCATGAACAGCGTAATCAAGCGCAGGATTAGGAGTAAGGGTGATAATACGTGGCATAAAAACAGCTTTCGTAGAACTAACACTTTTTTATGAGTTCAGTTTAGCGCCGGAACTGGGTTTCCTCAATTTGTGTTGCTTCATTACATGATGGCATGGAGGTAGGAAATGTCTACGAAATTTCAGGTAGGTGATCACGTTTGCTGGAACTCCGAGGCTGGAAAAGTGAGCGGCCATATTACAACGGTGCACTGTTCTGACTTTGATTACAAAGGGTACACGCATCATGCCTCAGAGGATGAACCGCAATATGAGATTAAAAGCGACAAAACCGACCACATCGCGGCCCATAAGGAAAATGCGCTTCAGAAAATCTCTGACTAAATCCTAGATAAGGCCCAAGCTTTTAAAACTCGCATGGTGTTTGTGACCAATTACAAGGTGGTCATGCACGCGAATGTTAAGCGCGCCCGCGGCTTTTATAATTAGATTGGTCATGTCGATGTCTGCGCGTGATGGCGTCGGGTCACCCGAGGGGTGGTTGTGCACCAAAATAATAGATGATGCGCCAAGTTCGAGTGCGCGTTTTACGACCTCGCGCGGATATACCGGCGTATGATCTATAGTGCCGCGTTGTTGTACTTCATCCGCTATCAGAATGTTTTTCTTATCAAGAAATAAAATCCGAAACAATTCGGTTTTTTCGTCGGCCATCGCGGCGCGACAATAAGAGAGAAGATCATTCCACGACGAGATCACTGGTCGATTTAACACGCGCGCTTGGGCGAGTTTAAGCGCGGAAGCCTGGACGATTTTTAGCTCTTGGGCGACATTCTCCGAGACGCCTTTGATCTCGGTTAGGCGTTCTATGGGAGCGGCGATAACTTGGGGGAAGCCACCAAAGGTTGCGATCAACTGTTTGGCGAGCGGCTTTACATCGCGGCGCGGAATGGCGCGAAACAAAATCAGTTCCAAAAGCTCATAGTCCTGAACGCCATCTACGCCGGCTTTGCGGAAACGCGCGCGCAAGCGCTCTCTGTGTCCAGCCGCATGGTTGTTTTCAACCGTTTCTTTTTGCTGGCTCATAGGGCGAAAATCAGTAAGGCGGTTTGTCGAGGCCCTTGGGCGATTTGGTAAATAGCTCAACGCCATCTTCGGTAACGCCGATGGAATGTTCGAACTGCGCAGATAGCGACTTGTCACGCGAAACGGCTGTCCAGCCGTCTTTAAGCAACTTTACGTCGGGTTTCCCGTCATTGATCATAGGCTCTACGGTGAAGAACATGCCGGTTTTTAGTTCTGTGTCGTCCGCTTGGTGAACATTACCCCAGCGGTCTTTATATTCTGCGTAATGAACAACATTCGGCGAGTCATGAAACACGCGCCCCAACCCGTGGCCGCAAAAATCACGAACAACCGAAAAGCCTTCGCTTTCGGCAAGGGTTTGAATCGCGCGGCCAATATCGCGCAATGTCGATCCGGGTTTGACCGAATTGATACCGGCCATCATGGCATCATAGGTTGTATCAACAAGGCGTCGCGCTTTTACTTTGGGCTCTCCCGCATAGAACATACGGCTGGTGTCGCCATGCCATCCATCAACGATTACCGTCACGTCGATATTCATGATGTCACCGTTTTTGAGTACCTTCGAGCCGGGAATGCCATGACAAATCACATGGTTCAGCGAGATACAGCTTGAATGGCGATAACCGCGATAACCAACCGTCGCGGGCGTGCCGCCATGATCGAGCATATATTCGCGAACAAGCTCATCAAGTGAAAGCGTGGTGACGCCGGGCTTTACATGCTCGGTCAACATATCGAGGCAAGACGCAGCGAGTTGCCCAGCTTTGCGCATACCATCGAAATCTTCGGGCGTGTGCAGTTTTATCTGCCCGGTTCGGACTTCGATTTCGTCATCGAGTGAAATGTCGTTCATCATGGTTCCATTTGTATCTCTAGCGCTTTACGCAGGACTACCTCGCTGTGGGTTACTTCGCAATCATAGCACAATAGTTCAACCCTTTGGTTACTGGCCGCTTTTAATGCGGCGGCATATGTGGGGTCGAGGTCGGCGGCGGGTGAAAACCGGTAACAATCGCCCCGCTGGACGATGAATAGCATCACGGCCCGCGCTCCGGTTTCGGTAATTTTTATGAGCTCCGTCAAATGTTTGGCACCGCGCGCGGTAACGCTATCGGGAAATTCCGCAAGGCCCGATTGGCGTGAAAGGTGGACATTTTTGATTTCCACATAACAGGGCTGACCTCGCCGGCCACCCTCAAGCAATAGGTCAATCCGGCTGCCGGTGCCGTATTTAACTTCGCGGCGGATATCACCATAGCCAGTTAGTTCGGGAATAATGCCAGCGCTTACGGCCTCAAAACCGATCTTATTCGGGTTCGTTGTATTGATCGGGACCAAGGTATTGCCAAGCTCAATCAGCTCCCATGAAAACGCCAGTTTACGTTTTGGGTTGCCATGTTCATGGACCCACACCCGCGCCCCTTCGATTGCGACCGCAAGCATCGAGCCGGGGTTTGCGCAATGGGCTGTTATTTCGCGCCCGTCATCAAGTTTGATGTCGGCGAGAAATCTCTTGTAACGCTTTTCAAGTCGTCCGGGCAGAAGCGGCGAGGGAAGTCGCATAATTAAAATTCACCTTAGGTCCTGACCGCGTTAACGAGTTTTGGCTATAATTTCTACGGATTGCCTCGCGAAATGCCGAGTTTTGTAACAAAACGAGCTTAAGGCGTTAACCGCATTTTCTAATACATTTTTATCGTATTCGACCGATACCTAGAGGGAGGCAGAAAGCCTCTGGATGGGAAGAACTCTTGAGATCAATGTTCAGGGATAGGTCAGGCAATATCGCCATTATCAGCGCGCTCGTGCTGCCTGTGATCCTGGGTTTTGTCGGGGGCGCGATCGATTTCTATCGGTGGCACAGCGAGCGCGGAAACCTGAAAGAACTTGCCGATACCTTAGCCACGCGGGGCGCACGTGAATTTCTGTTGGCGAATGCCACCGGGTCACAAGTGAAAGCCGTTATAGATAATATTATCGATAACGGATTTGCCGAGGAATATGGCTTTGACAACGTAAAATCAGACGTTTCGATCAACGCTGATGCCGGGCAGGTGAGTGTTCGTCTTGTGGTGCCGCCTTCAGATGGTTTGATCTTGACGAACTTCATGCCATTCATGGCTGATATCGACATCACGTCCGTTGCGGTTGCGCTTGGCGGTATGAACGTTTGTATCGTTGCGCTTGAGAAAGCTGACCCCGGTGCTGTTTCTATTCAGGTCAATTCAAAACTAATCGCTGATGAATGTTCACTGATGTCAAATTCGACATCGACACAGGGCGTTATCGCAACAGGACTTTCGGATGTTGAGGCTGGCCTGATCTGCTCTGCCGGTGGGGCATTTGGCGGATCACAGAATTTTAACCCTACACCGACCCTGGATTGTCCTGTCTATGATGACCCATTGTCCGAACGCGTAGCACCCGCAGTTGGTCCGTGCACACATTATGATGCAGCCTACGGGGATCGTATCGGCGAGATTGCGACGGCTGCGGCAGCAGCAGCGGTGACCGGCGTGACTGAAACGCTCGACGATTTAACCGGAGGACTTACGGGTGGCCTCACGGGCGGTTTGGTCGAAGGCGTCGTGGGAAGTATAACTAAAAAATATTATTTAACCCCGGGGGTTTATTGCGGCGGTCTTGCGACCGGGCAATTCGCCGATGTGAATCTCGCGCCGGGCACATACATCATCAAAGATGGGCCGTTGCTTGTTGGGCTTGGCGGTAAGTTCCACGGAGAAAACGTGTCGTTCTATATGGAAGGGGACGATTCAACGTTCTATTTCGGACCAGAAGCAATCATAGAGCTAACGGCGCAAAAAGCGGGTCCGCTTGCGGGTATTTTGTTTTTTGAAGATCGTAACGCGCCCGCCGGAAGACTTCATAATATCATGAGTGATGACGCACGAACATTGCTTGGTACGTTCTATCTCCCGCGCGGTACATTAAACGTCGCCTCGCTTTTGCCGGTTGCTGACCGATCTGCCTATACAGCGATTGTCGCGCGTAAAATGCAAATGACAGGCAGCCCAACCCTCGTTCTCAATGTAGATTATAATGCGACAGATGTTCCTGTACCCCAAGGTATCGGTCCAGTGGGCGGTACGACCTATCTGCGTGAATAATTTAGGTTGTGCGGCGCGGGTCTTATGCCCGTTTGCGACGATTTCTTCCACGAATCCCGCTATTGGTGAATAGATATCCCCCGTCACTCAAAACGGGCTAGTGTGTTATCCAAAATTATTTGCACCCTCAGCTCGAACTCTACATAAGCATTGAGTAAGACCGCGAAAATATTGCGGCGAACGGGAAACGGCGAGATTGTTATGACGAAACAGAAAACGGCAGCCATTCTTGCGATTGGCGACGAACTTTTGTCAGGCCGGACCCAAGATGCGAATATGCACTATCTCGCCGGATGGCTGACAGAGCGCGGGGTCGCCCTAAAAGAAGCGCGGTTCGTCACCGACGACATGGACGATATCGGTGCGGCGCTAAACGCCCTGCGGGGGCGTTATGATTATGTGTTCACATCAGGCGGTATCGGCCCAACCCACGACGACATTACAGTCGATGCAATCGCCAAAGCATTTGGTGTCCCGGTGATTATTCATCCAACCGCGCGCAAGATGATTGAGAAGTTTTATACGGCCCAAGGTAAAGAGGTGACCGAAGCGCGTATGCGTATGGCGCGCACACCAGAAGGCGCAAAGTTAATCGTGAACAAACTTTCTGGCGCGCCCGGTGTTTGTATCGACAATGTTTTTGTCATGGCCGGCGTGCCCGGCATTTTCCGGGTAATGGTGAATGCGGTCGAGGACGAGATCGAGCGTGGCGAGGTCATTCATTCGCGTGCGGCGACGGCCTATTGCTTGCCCGAGTCCGTGATCTCTGATCCGTTGCGCGATATACAAACGGCGCTCAAGGGTGTGTCCATCGGAAGCTATCCGATTGATGGCGATGACAAGGGCGTCACCGTCGTTGCGCGATCAGCCGACGCGACATTGGCGGAAAAGGCGATTGATGCCGTTGCTGCTGCAATGCGGGCCAAAGGGTTTGAGCCGGAAATGGAAGACCGTAAAGAAAGCGAAAAAAAGTAAATGCTCAGTGTTTTTGACATTTTCAAAATCGGCATTGGTCCGTCATCATCACATACGGTCGGGCCAATGCGTATCGCCCGGCGTTTTCTCGAAGAAGCCAATAATCATGGTGCGCTGGATAAGACCGTTCGCGTGCGCATAGATCTTCACGGGTCACTGGCCTTAACCGGCGTCGGGCATGGAACCGACAAAGCCGCGATTTTAGGGCTTATGGGGTTTTCGCCGGAAACCACTGACCCGGACGAGGCCGAAGCCGCTTTTCAAAACTCAAAAACAGCAAACAAGATTACGCTACATGGCGGTAAAACAATTTCGTTTGATGCAAAGCGCGATATAGAATTGCGCGGTGACATTACGCCAACGGTCCATCCGAACGAGATGCACCTAACGGTGTTTGACGCGTCGGAGAAACCGCTTTTTGAACAGACTTATTACTCCGTGGGCGGTGGTTTCATCGCTAGCGAGAAACAACTCTCAACCCCCGCTGAAGACGACCTTATTGCGCGCTCGCGTGAGGGGCGGCATTTTTTTGGATCTGCGGCTGAGTTGCTTAAACTATGCAACGAGAACAACCTCTCGATTGATGAAGTAATTCTTGAGAACGAAGACGACCGGCGTGGCCGCGTAGAGACCGAAGCTATGCTTGACCAGATTTGGTTCGCCATGCGCGATTGTATTGATCGCGGACTAAAGACCCACGGTACTTTGCCCGGTGGATTGCAAGTAAAACGACGGGCTCCGGCGCTTTTTCACAAACTCCAAGAGGCACCCCTCGCCAATGAACGAGAACAGCTCTTTGATTGGCTGAATGTCTATGCCATGGCAGTCAACGAAGAAAATGCAGCCGGTGGTCGCGTGGTGACTGCGCCAACGAACGGGGCGGCGGGTATTGTTCCGTCTGTACTCAAACATTATTGCGCCAGTGATGGCACGATGAATCTAAAGCATATTCGCATATTCCTGCTGACTGCCGCTGGTATCGGTATTCTTTATAAACAACGGGCGTCTATTTCTGGTGCGGAGATGGGTTGTCAGGGCGAGGTCGGGGTCGCTTGCTCTATGGCGGCTGGTGGCCTTGCGGCTGTTTGGGGCGGTACGCCTGCGCAGGTGGAACACGCCGCCGAGATTGGCATGGAGCACAATCTTGGACTTACATGTGATCCTGTCGGCGGGTTAGTCCAAATTCCGTGTATCGAGCGCAATGCTATCGGCGCGGTAAAGGCCGTTAACGCGGCGCGGCTGGCATTACGCGCATCTGAGGAGCACAAAGTCTCGCTCGATCAAGTGATCGAAACCATGCGCCAGACTGGCATCGACATGTCTCGCAAATACAAAGAAACATCCGAGGGCGGATTAGCCGTAAACGTGGTTGAGTGTTGATTGACTGACCGGACTTGATCCGAGATCCACCGGCAGGTGATTGGCCGCAAGAAAAGTGCAGAAGGCTGGATTGCGGGTCAAGCCCGCAATGACGTTTGTGGAAAGGACGGAGACTGTCACCGCCGTCATCCCGGCCTTTAGCCGGGATCCATTGACCCTATCGCTTTTTCCTTTTGGTGCCGCGTGGCTTGCTACGGATATTGCTTACTGTCCCTTCGGATTTCTTAATCCGGCCTTCTGAGGCCGCCTCGACCCGAGCCTCGACGGTGGACTGGCGAGCGAGGGGATCGTCGGCGATGGCTAGCTCAACTTCCTGAAGGCGTTTGATTTCATCACGCAGTCGCCCGGCGGTTTCAAACTCCAGGTTAGACGCTGCCTCGCGCATTTCTTTTTCAAGATGGTTCAAATGCGCTTTTAGATTGTGGCCGGGGCCATCAAATTCGGCTTGGTCTTCGGCAAAGCCTGAACGGTTTGACACGACGCGGAAGCCTTTGTCGCCAACAAAGGTTTGCCCCATGGCGGCTTTCGTGCCTTCGTCATCGCTTGTTGCGATTTCTGCGATCTTGGCTTTGGTGCTTGCCGGCGTTATGCCGTGGGCTTTGTTATGAGCGATTTGTTTTTCGCGGCGGCGGTCAGTTTCGCCCATCGCGCGTTCCATCGATCCGGTAATTTTATCGGCATAAAGAATAACCCGGCCATCCACATTTCGCGCAGCCCGTCCGATGGTTTGAATAAGCGATGTTTCTGACCGCAAGAAACCTTCCTTGTCGGCGTCGAGGATTGCTACCAGCTGACATTCGGGAATATCCAAGCCCTCACGCAAGAGGTTGATGCCGACCAAAACGTCAAATGCACCGAGGCGAAGATCGCGAATAATTTCGATCCGCTCAAGCGTATCAATGTCGGAATGCATATAGCGAACACGTATGCCCTGTTCGTGCATATATTCTGTCAGGTCTTCGGACATGCGCTTGGTCAGTGTCGTGACCAATACGCGACCACCTTTTTTTGCGATGGCCTGACATTCGGCGATAACGTCGTCAACCTGATTGGCTTTCTCGCTGGTGACCGGGCGAACTTCCACGACGGGATCAATAAGGCCCGTGGGGCGGATGACCTGTTCTGTAAATACGCCGTCGGTTTTCTCAAGCTCCCATTTACCCGGCGTGGCCGATACATGTACCGTTTGTGGCCGCATCTTCTCCCACTCTTCGAACTTAAGGGGGCGATTGTCGAGGCATGACGGTAGGCGAAACCCAAACTCGGCCAGCGTTTTTTTGCGCGCGAAGTCACCCCGGAACATCGCACCGATTTGCGATACGGTTACGTGACTCTCGTCGCAAAAAACGAGCGCGTTTTCGGGGAGGTACTCAAACAGGGTGGGTGGCGGTTCCCCGGGAAGGCGCCCGGTTAGGTAGCGTGAATAGTTTTCGATACCGGCGCAAGCGCCCGTTGCGGCCATCATCTCCAGGTCAAACTGGACACGTTGTTCAAGCCGCTGCGCTTCAAGGAGGCGGCCTTCGTCGCGCATGATCGGCAGGGTTTGGTTCAGTTCTTTTTTGATGCCGGTTATGGCCTGATTGAGGGTCGGGCGTGGTGTCACATAGTGAGAGTTCGCATAGAGCGTAACTTCTTCGAGGTCGCCTGTCTTTTTGCCGGTCAGCGGATCAAATTCGGTGATGTTTTCAATCTCATCACCGAACATGGAAATGCGCCATGCGCGATCTTCGTAGTGAGCCGGGAAGACTTCGATTGTATCGCCGCGGGCACGAAAACACCCGCGCGCAAAGGCATTGTCATTGCGTTTATATTGAAGCGCGACTAGGTCGGTGAGTAGTTTTTTACGCTCAAGCATTTGTCCGGCTTTGAGCGAGAAGGTCATGGCCGTATATGTTTCTACGGACCCGATACCATAAATACAGGAAACTGAAGCAACGATGATTACATCATCTCGTTCTAATAAGGCGCGGGTCGCCGCATGGCGCATGCGATCAATCTGTTCGTTGATCGTGCTTTCTTTTTCGATATAGGTATCAGTTCGCGGCACATAGGCTTCGGGTTGATAATAGTCGTAATATGAAACGAAATACTCAACCGCGTTGTCAGGGAAAAATGCTTTGAACTCGCCATAGAGTTGGGCAGCCAGCGTTTTGTTGGGCGCGAGAATTAAGGCAGGGCGCTGGGTCGCCTCGATCACCTTTGCCATTGTAAAGGTTTTACCGGTTCCGGTGGCCCCTAAGAGCACTTGATCCCATTCATTTTCGCGGAGGCCACGTGTCAGCTCGGGAATAGCGGTGACCTGATCACCAGCGGGTTCATAGTCGGAGACTACCCGGAGCGGTCGTGATGGTCCTCTTTTACTCGGACGTTCGGGGCGATGTGGTGTCCAATCAGCCAATGGCTGGGCTAATCGGTCGTGGTAATTAGCAACCGCTTCCGAAAAACCGTGGTTGGTTATTTCAGATTTTGGGGTTGTCGGTTGGCTTGTCGGTTTATTCTTGGGCGCTGGCATAGATGCGAACATAATGCGAACGGATTAAAATGGAAGGGGTGCGCGATCGCGCCGATGATAAATTGACGACCTCGCCAAAAAAGAGGGGCCGGGTTTTCAGCTATACCCCAAAAGCCCGGCTAGATTAGGTCTTCGTGAACCATCAAAATGAAGCGTTGAAGCCGACGCCCCACCATATAGCGCTGCTTTTTGTCGTGCCAGCAATGGAATCGTCGATAACTGAGCCGCCTGGAATGTCAGAGCCGCCATAACGAACACCAGTATAAATAGAGCCGTTATCGCTAATTGCATATGTAACGTTAGCTGACGCAGTACCGTAGACATAATCGGTACCGCCCGTGTCGTCGACAACGTAGCCAATGTAACCACCTAAATCGAAACTCGTTTTTTCGGCAAGCTGTATTGAGTGGGATGCGTTCATCTGGAAGGTTGTCGTGTCGAAGTTAAAATCGTGGTAGACGTAAACAGACGGTGAGAGCGGAATGGCAAATGATAAGCCGATATAGGGCTCTATCGTGTTTGCCCCTAGGCCGTCACCGTCTTCCTCATACAGATCGAAAAAACCACTCGCGAGATCGGGGAAGGTGTAATAGGTAACGCCAATATCAGCGGTAACAACACTGCTTACTGGAAAGTTGTATCCGGCGACGAGGTCTAACTCTTCTCCGCCAGGGGTAACAACTAAATCATCATCGCCAATCGGCAGGTTTAGCCACGCGTTAAGATAGAAATTGCCATAGCTTAAATTGATTGCGGGTTGAAAGCTTGTCTCCGCGAACTGAACACCGCGGAACAGGTATCGGGATTCAAACCCGATTGTTGTTGAGGCTTGCAGTGTTTCGGCGTTGGCTGAGGTGGAGATCACCGTTGTTGCTAGTGCTGCTGTGAGAAGTCCGTTTAGGTTTCGGAACATACAGTCCTCCTTTCACCCCGCTCAGTTTTTTACAAAACGGTGTGTGCTGATGAAAAATATTTGTTTACAGATCAACTCTGTTTGAACGCATTGCGCTGCACAATAACAAAAATGCAACAATCGCATTTTTTCGCATAAAACGCGATATATTGTTATAAATATGGAGTTAAATAGCGAAACAAGACAATAATCGGTCAATATTGCTTAAATTGAATTCGCATACGCAGCAATTTTCTTGTTGCGCATCATTTGAAGCGTTGATAGCGTAAAGCGAATCTTCAATCGCGCATGTTGCGTATTGCTATGTGTGCTGAAGGAGGGAAGGCAATGAAATATATAATCGCGGTCGTGAAGCCACATAAGCTTGAGGATGTTCGAGCGGCGCTAACCGGCATTAATGTGGATGGTATGACGGTTTCCGAGGTCAAGGGATTTGGTCGCCAAAAGGGGCATAGCGAAGTTTATCGTGGTGCGGAGTATAGTGTGGACTTTGTGCCTAAGGTGAAAATCGAAATCGCCATCGAAGCAAGCCGCGTTACGGAAGTCATGGAGGCAATTTGCGGATCGGCTAAGACTGAAAGGATTGGGGACGGAAAAATTTTCGTACTCGATCTTGAAGAGGCAGTGCGGGTCCGTACGGGCGAGCATGGCGCAGCGGCACTATAGAAAGCGCAGGAAAATTCATGAAAATTAGTAAGAAGAAAATGGTGTTGCTATTGTTGGGAGTTATTCCGGCAATTGCAATGAGTGTGGTTCCGGCATTTGCTCAAGGGGCCGTGACTGAGGTTCCTGTGGCGTCTGATACGTCAATTTTTGTCTTCAACACCTTATTGTTTCTTATCTCGGGGATGGTTGTCATGTTTATGGCGGCCGGTTTCTCGATGTTAGAAGTGGGGTTGGTGCGTTCAAAAAATGCAGCGACGATCTGTCTAAAGAATATTGCATTATATTCGATCGCCGGGATTATGGTGTATTTGTTCGGTTATAACCTTGTTTATACCGTGCCTCCGGGCGGTGTGATTGCGCCTCTGGACATGTTCTGGGGAGCCGATGATAGTGCACCGTTTGAGATCGGCTATTCGTCTCATTCAGATTGGTTTTTCCAGATGGTATTTGTCGCAACGGCGGCGTCAATTGTGTCTGGGACTTTGGCGGAGCGTATCAAGCTTTGGCCGTTTATGATCTTTGTCGCGATTCTAACCGGGTTCATCTATCCTATCCAAGCATCATGGGAGTGGGGAGCCGGTTGGTTGGATGCGCTCGGTTTCTCCGATTTCGCGGGTTCTACCTTGGTGCATTCGACCGGGGGATGGGCCGCGTTAGCTGGTGCTATTGTTCTTGGGCCACGTGTTGGCAAGTACGTGAATGGCCGGGTCGCGCCAATTCCTGGTTCATCATTGCCAATGGCTACGCTTGGGACTTTTATTCTTTGGCTCGGTTGGTTCGGCTTTAACGGTGGTTCGCAGTTGGCGTTGGGAACGATTGAAGATTCAATTTCGGTTGCGCGAATTTTCGTCAATACGAATATGGCGGCTTGTGCAGGTGTCGTTGCCGCGATGGCATTGACGCAGGTTCTCTACAAAAAAGTCGATCTTACGATTGTGCTTAACGGTGCGATTGGGGGGCTAGTGTCAATCACCGCTGAGCCGTTGACGCCAGTGATCGGTCAGGCATTGTTTATTGGTGCTGTCGGTGGCGCAATCGTTACGCTAGCTGTTCCGGTGTTGGATCGGTTTAAAATCGATGATGTTGTCGGTGCGATTCCCGCACACCTCCTCTGCGGCATATGGGGTACGCTCATTGTTCCGTTAACCAACCCTGATGCCAAAATTTTTGTTCAAGCAATAGGTGTGCTCGCGATTGGCATATTCGTCTTTGTTATGAGCTTATTATGCTGGCTCGCGCTTAAATATACCGTTGGAATTCGCGCAAGTGAAGAAGATGAGCGTTTAGGCCTAGATAAAGTAGAATTGGGTCTGGAAGCTTATCCAGAATTCGCTAAAAGCTGATTTGAATAGCTGACATTGTATGGTTGGAGGCTGACATTTCAGAGCGGATGTTGAAATTTGTCTCGCGTGATCGCGAGACTCCACAAAAGAGAAATCCTGGCGATCGACGCCAGGATTTTGATGAAATATATTTGCGTTTTGTGGATCAGAAAGCGCAGGAACAAGCGTCACGTTGTAGCCAATGTGGCGTCCCATTTTGTCAAAACCATTGCCCGCTGGGTAACGATATTCCTGATTGGCTAAAGCTCGTCACTGAAGGCCGGATGGAAGAGGCGTATGCGGTATCTTCGGCGACGAATAATATGCCCGAGATATGTGGGCGAATATGCCCTCAGGACCGGTTGTGTGAAGGTTCGTGCGTGATCGAACAATCCGGGCACGGTACAGTCACAATTGGCTCTGTTGAGCAATATATTACAGAAACGGCGTGGGAAAATGGTTGGATTAAACCGCTGACACCGTCTCGCGAGCGTCCACAATCTGTGGGCATTATCGGGGCTGGACCGGGCGGTCTTGCGGCGGCCGAGGAGCTTCGGCGCGAAGGCTTTCAGGTGAAAGTCTATGACCGATATGACCGTACTGGTGGTCTGTTGGTGTATGGTATTCCCAATTTCAAATTGGAGAAAGATGTTGTCGCGCGCCGTACGAAATATCTGGAAGACAGCGGTGTGGAGTTTGTACGTAACTTTGATGTCGGCAGAGACGCGACATTCGCCGATCTTAGAAAAGAACATGACGCTATTGTCGTTGCGACTGGCGTTTACAAGGCGCGTGACCTTGCGTGTCCGGGGGCCGGGAATAAGGGCGTAATCGCAGCGCTAGATTATCTGACAGCCTCAAACCGCGTTGGTCTGGGTGATAGCGTACCGCGATACGATAGCGGCGAATTGGACGCGAAAGACAAAAACATCGTTGTCATTGGCGGCGGTGATACTGCGATGGACTGTGTTCGGACGGCTGTTCGTCAGGGTGCAAAATCTGTGACGTGTCTTTATCGTCGTGATCGGGCGAACATGCCCGGATCAGTTCGTGAGACGGCGAATGCTGAAGAGGAAGGTGTTATTTTTGAATGGCTCGCTTCTCCAAAGGCTGTGCGCGGCGATGCCGCTAAGGCGAACGGCATTCGTATTTCTCGTATGGAATTAGGTGTTCCGGATGAATCTGGTCGCCGTTCTCCGGTTGAGATCCCGGGCGCAGAATTTGATCAAGATGCGGATTTGATCATTAAGGCTCTTGGTTTTGAGCCGGAAGATCATCCGGCTATGTTTGGTGAACCAGAGTTGAAGACTACGGCTCGAGGAACGTTGCGGGTTAACCCTACAACGCTCGAGACAAGCATCCCCGGTGTGTACGCGGCTGGTGATATTGTTCGCGGAGCTTCTCTCGTCGTATGGGCGATTGTTGACGGTCGGCAGGTTGCTGCGGCGATTACGAAGCGGTTTACGGCCGCCGAGGCTCGCCCAATTGCTGCGGAATAACGCAACAATTCTTCGCCGAAAGAACATTTTAGATAAAGTAGAATATTATGACTGAATGGGTATCAAAATATCTGCGCGAGCGTGACGCCTTAATAGAGGCGAATGCTTATGAAGCATCGTCAGAGCGTGACGCATGTGGTGTCGGTCTGGTTGCTGCGATGGATGCGGAGCCGCGGCGCGAAATTGTTGAAATGGCAATTGAAGCGCTCAAGGCCGTTTGGCATCGTGGCGCGGTAGACGCCGACGGTAAAACCGGTGACGGCGCTGGAATTCGGCTTAATGTTCCGCAAGATTTGTTCAAAGCCTTTGTTGCTCGGACGGGTCACACAGCAGCTGAATCTGATATCTGCGTAGGCATGGTGTTCCTTCCACGGACAAACTTTGCTGCGCAGGACGCTGCGCGGGCTATTGTTGAATCAGAGATTCTCAATCGCGGTTTTTACATTTACGGCTGGCGTCAGGTTCCTGTGCAATCGCGTTGTCTCGGTGCAAAAGCCAACGCTACGCGTCCTGATATTGAACAGATTCTTTTTACGGATCCTAAGGGCCGTCCGCAAGAAGAGTTAGACCGCATTTTATATGCAGTGCGTCGCCGGATTGAAAAGCGGGCTCGCGTTCAAGGTATCCACGAGCTTTATATTTGTTCGCTCTCGTCACAAGATATCGTCTACAAAGGCATGTTCCTTGCGGAAGAGATCGATAATTTCTACCCTGATCTTCAAGATGAGCGGTTTGTCTCACGGGTTGCAATTTTTCACCAGCGCTATTCAACAAATACCTTCCCTGAATGGCGGTTAGCACAACCGTTCCGCATGTTGGCGCATAACGGTGAGATCAATACCTTAAAAGGCAATGTCAACTGGATGAAGAGCCATGAAATTCCGATGGCATCGGAAATTTTTGGATCTGACGGCGATGATATCAAGCCGGTTATTCAGCCGGGATCATCTGATTCAGCAACGCTTGATCAGGTGTTTGAGTTGCTCGTTCGCGCGGGGCGTTCCGCGCCTATGGCCAAAGCACTGTTGATCCCAGAGGCGTGGTCGAAACGCTTGTCAGTAATGCCCGCTAAGTGGCGAGCGCTCTATGAATATTGTAACGCTGTAATGGAGCCGTGGGACGGCCCGGCAGCGATTGCGGCTTATGATGGCCAATGGGCGATCGCAGGGCTTGATCGCAATGGCCTGCGTCCATTGCGTTATGCGATTACTGAAGACGGCATTCTCGCGGTTGGATCAGAGACCGGAATGTGCCCATTGGAGGGCCGTGAAGTCAAAGTACGTGGCGCGATTGAGCCGGGCCGTATGATCGCCGTCGATATGCAGAATGCGCGGTTTTATAATTCTGAAGAAATTCTCAATCTGTTGGCGGAAAAACATCCCTATACTGAGTGGCTCGGGAATATAACCGAACTTGAACCGCAGATAGGCCCAGGGCCGGAAGATCGCCTTTTTGACGGTGAGGAATTGCTTCGGCGTCAGGGCGCTGCTGGATATAATCTCGAAAATCTTGAGATTATCCTTCGCCCGATGGTTGAGGATGGAAAAGAGGCCATCGGTTCAATGGGTGATGACTCACCGATTGCTGTTTTGTCGGAAAACTACCGCCCGCTGTCTCATTTCTTCCGACAGAATTTTAGCCAGGTGACGAATCCGCCGATCGATCCATTACGTGAAGACGGTGTGATGAGTTTGAAAACAAGGTTTAAAAACCTTGGAAACATTCTTGTTACAGATAAAACACAGACGGATGTGTTTGTTCTTGAAAGTCCCATTTTATCGAACGGAATGTTTTCTCGTTTGCGCGGGTATCTTGACCAGAAGATTGTTGAAATTGACTGTACCTACGATGTTGTTGATGTCACGAATAATGGTGAGGCACTGAAGGCCGCGCTGGACAGAATACGCAAAGAAGCGGAAGTCGCTGTGCGTGACGGTGCTGGGCATGTTGTCCTGAGCGATGAGCATCAGGGGCCGGGCCGTGTTGCTGTACCCATGATTCTTGCTGCCGGTGGTGTTCATGCTCACCTCACGAAAGCTGGTGTACGGACTTATTGTTCAATTATCGTGCGATCCGCTGAGTGTGTTGATGCGCATTATGCTGCTGTTTTGGTTGGTGTGGGCGCGACGGCGGTTAACCCCTATTTGGCATTTGATTCAATCGGGCAGGCCCATGCGCTCGGTCGTTTTGGTGATATGCCAATTGGCAAATGTGCTTTTAATTATAAAGCTGCTTTAGAGGCGGGGCTACTGAAAATCATCTCAAAAATGGGAATTTCAGTTATCTCAGCTTATCGCGGTGGATGTAATTTTGAAGCGTTAGGCCTTTCCCGAACATTGGTGGAGGAATTCTTCCCCGGCATGACGAGCCGCATTTCCGGTATCGGTCTTGCTGGCTTGGAGATGAAAACAGCAATGCTTCATGCTGAGGCATGGGATAGCGCGGCGGCGCGATTGCCTGTCGGTGGTTTTTATCGCCATCGCCGCAGCGGCGAGCATCATATTCTTGAAGCTGAGTTGGTCAGCAATCTTCAATCGGCTGTGCGTGATGATGATCCGGCGGCGTTTGCCCGTTATTCAACCGCCTTGCATAATCAACCACCCGCGCAAATTCGTGACTTGCTGCGCGCGCGGCCGATGGGGGAAGCTATTGGTCTTGATAAGGTTGAAAATGCGAATGATATCCGTCGGCGATTTATTACGCCGGGTATGTCGCTTGGCGCACTTTCACCAGAAGCGCATGGTGCACTGAACATTGCAATGAATCGCATTGGTGCCAAATCAGTTTCTGGTGAAGGGGGAGAGGTGCCAGAACGCTATGTCCCTATGGCAAATGGCGATAATGCTAATTCCGCCATTAAACAGGTTGCATCTGGCCGCTTTGGCGTCACGGCAGAATACCTAAACCAGTGCCGTGAGCTTGAAATTAAAGTGGCCCAAGGGGCAAAGCCGGGAGAGGGCGGTCAACTTCCGGGATTCAAAGTCACTGAGTTTATCGCGCGTATGCGTCACGCAACGCCCGGTGTTACGCTTATATCTCCGCCGCCGCATCACGATATTTATTCTATCGAGGATCTGGCGCAGCTCATTTATGATTTGAAACAAATTAATCCTGATGCCCGCGTTTGCGTGAAACTGGTTTCTGCATCTGGAATCGGTGCCATTGCGGCCGGTGTCGCGAAGGCGAAAGCGGACGTAATTCTTATCTCGGGGAATGTTGGCGGTACCGGTGCTAGTCCACAGACTTCAATTAAGTTTGCCGGTGCGCCGTGGGAGCTTGGTCTAGCGGAAGCGCATCAAGTTCTTACACTGAATAATTTGCGTGAAAGCGTTACGCTTCGTACTGACGGTGGTATTCGAACGGGCCGTGACGTTGTGATCGCAGCGATGTTGGGTGCCGAGGAATATGGAATTGGCACGATTTCGCTAGTAGCGATGGGCTGTCTTATGGTGCGTCAGTGCCATTCGAATACTTGTCCCGTCGGTGTTTGTACCCAAGATGATGAACTGCGAAAGCGCTTTCCGGGATTGCCTGATCATGTCGTTCATCTGATGACGTTCATTGCTGAGGAAGCGCGACAGATTTTGGCATCACTGGGCGCGAATTCACTTGAAGACGTGATCGGTCGGGCCGACCTTCTTGACCAGGTCAGTCGCGGTGCAGCGCATCTTGATGATCTGGATCTAAACCCGATCTTGACGCTGGTTGATGCGGGGGAGCGGCCGAAACGCTCTACGCGCAAAGGCCGAAAAGAGGTTGTGGATACACTTGATCAACGGATCATGCCTGACCTTGAACCGTTTCTAGCGCGACGTGAGAAGGTTCAAATTTCGTATCCGGTCAAAAATACTGATCGTGCGATTGGTGCACGAATTTCATCCCACATCGTGCGCCAATACAAAAAGGATGATCTGACCGAGGATCATGTAACGATGCGTCTCAAAGGGTCTGCGGGGCAGTCACTTGGTGTGTTTTCGGCATTTGGCCTTAAGATCATCGTCGATGGCGACGCTAATGATTACGTCGGCAAAGGGCTTTCTGGCGCAACAATCGTTGTTCGACCTGTTGACGTTCAAGCGAGCGCCAATGATGCGATCATTGGCAACACTTGTCTTTACGGTGCAACCGCCGGGGCATTGTTTGCGGCCGGTCGTGCAGGGGGGCGTTTTGCCGTTCGTAACTCTGGCGCGAACGCCGTTATCGAAGGGTGTTCGGCCAATGGATGCGAATATATGACGGGCGGCGCCGTTGTAATACTCGGAGCAACTGGCAACAATTTTGGTGCGGGCATGACGGGTGGATTGGCCTTTGTTTATGACGAGACGGGAAGCTTCGAGGGCGCTGTAAACCCGGAGAGTATCGCTATTCGTGGCTTTGAAGATGGCGAAGACGATTTTGAATGTCATTCTTTGATTGAGCAGCATTGGCTGGAAACTAAATCACCTAAGGCGCGACGCATTCTCGATGATTGGAAGAATGCGCGTTCGAAATTCTGGGTGGTTGAACCGCGAGAGACGCTTGCTCGGAAACAGAAAATTGCAGATTCCGCCAAAATCGCGTGACTTTAAGCATTGGGCTCGTTAGAGGTATTGTCGAAATTTGGCAGTATCTAATATGACGAATACGGAAGAGTTTTATAGAATTAAGCAGCTTCCTCCCTATGTATTTGAGGAAGTGAACAAGCTTAAGGCGAAGCTGCGAGCCGAAGGGCGTGATATTATTGATCTCGGCATGGGCAATCCTGACATGCCGACACCGACGCATATTGTTGATAAGCTCGTGGAAACAGCCCGGAACCCAAAGGCACACCGTTATTCTGTGTCGCGCGGAATCATTGGTCTGCGCCGAGCGATGGCCCGGTATTACGAGCGCCGCTTTAATGTAAAGCTCAATCCTGAAACCGAAATTGTTGCAACGATTGGATCGAAAGAGGGGTTTGCAAACCTCGCACAAGCCATAACCGGCCCTGGCGATGTGATCCTTTCACCAAATCCAGCCTATCCGATCCACGCTTATGGATTCATTATTGCGGGCGGCGTGATTGCTGCGGTGCCTGCGCCATCACCGGAGGCTTATCTTTCCGGTGTGGCCGAGGCGATCAAAGTCTCGCACGTGAAGCCGCGGGCGATGGTTCTAAACTATCCGTCGAACCCAACGGCACAAACGGTTGACCTTGATTTTTACAAAGATGCCGTGGCACTCGCAAAGAAACACGACGTCATTATCTTGTCCGACCTTGCTTACGGCGAGATCTATTTTGGTGATACGCCGCCGCCATCCATTCTTGAGGTTGAGGGCGCTAAGGACGTTGCGGTTGAAATTAACTCGCTTTCGAAAACATATGCCATGGCGGGGTGGCGTATAGGGATGGCGGTCGGCAACGAACGCCTGATAAATGCTCTCGCGCGCGTGAAATCCTATCTTGACTACGGTGCGTTTACGCCAATTCAGGTCGCTGCCGTTGCGGCCCTTGATGGCCCTACGGAATGTGTAGAAACCATTCGCGCGACATACAAAGCGCGCCGAGATGTCATGATTGAACATTTTACAATGGCCGGCTGGGATATTCCGTGTCCGGAAGCATCGATGTTTGCGTGGGCACCAATACCAGAGAAGTTCCGCGAAATGGGATCCGTAGAATTTGCGAAACTGCTGATGGAAAAGGCCGATGTAGCTGTCGCGCCAGGCCTGGGGTTTGGTGAATTTGGCGATACCCATGTGCGGATTGGCTTGGTTGAAAACCAACAGCGGATCCGTCAGGCGGCGCGAAATCTCAAAAAAGTCTTTGGAACCGCATCATAAAATTAGCATGATCGGCTAATTCTTGGAAAATAACGATACACCCTGTTGACCTGTTCGCATTTGCAAACTATCAACGCCATTAACTCATCTAGACCAGCCGAGGGATAGGCCCTTTGACGCTGGGGCAACCGTCGATAAGACCGTGACCGGTTTTTTCGGAAAGGTGCCAATTCCTACGAGAATGGATTTTCCTTTCTCGAGAGATGAGTCGGACGAAGCACGACGTTTATGTCGTCCGATTCAGGTCTCATGTGAATTACTAGTCGAGTTGTTGACGAGTGATGCAAGAGACCAAACATGAGTGTATCGACCAAAGAAAACTCGGCAGACTGTACGCAAAAGGCAGAAGCTTTTTGCGATGTCACTGTTTTTCTGCCTAAAGAATTTACGCTAGACAGCGGTGAAAGCCTTAGCCGGCCTGAACTTCGGGTGCGTGTTTATGGCGATCTTGAAAAGCCAGCTGTGGTTGTAACGGGCGGCATTTCTGCGGGTCGCAAGGTGGCTGACGCGAAAGATGGTAAGGGGTGGTGGCGCGATCTCGTCCATTCGGGCGGCCCAATTAATCTCGACAAATTCTGTGTCATTGGTTTTGATTTTATTCCGAACGTTGGCGAAACGGCGCGTACCGTTTCCACGGTCGATCACGCTAAGGCGCTTGTTGATGCGCTCAACGTGCTTGATGTAAAAAAAGTTTATGCCTTTGTTGGCGCTTCTTATGGCGGCATGATCGGTCTTGCGTTTGCGCAACATTTCCCCGAACGCCTAGAAAAACTATGTGCTATCTCCGCGCCAGGCAAACCGCATCCATCGGCGACGGCATTGCGCGGTGTACAGCGCCGGATCATCGATTTTGCACTTAAAAATAATGACCCTAAGGCGGGCGTGGCGTTGGCTCGCCAACTAGCAATGGTCACCTATCGTACCGCTGAGGAATTCGGTGAGCGCTTTGACAGTGTTGCAGGCGAGGCCGCTGGTGATCCATACGACGTGTGTGAATATCTAATCTCGCGCGGGAACGCATATGATATGGATGCGACGCGTTATTTGACGCTTTCCGATTCCATTGATCGCCATCGCGTTGACCCTGCTGATGTTAGTGTAAATAGCCTAATTATCGCTGCTACGAGTGATCGCTTAGCGCCCATTGATGATATGCGCCGCCTTGCAAGCGAGATTGCGAAAAGCAAATTCGTAGAAATCGATTCCCTATATGGCCACGACACTTTCCTAAAAGAAGTGTCGGTTATTGGGCCCCATATCAGTTCATTCCTTGAGGAGAAATAACCATGAGCGAGTCCGTTCAACTTGAAACTATTGCGGCGACCGCTGGCGTTGGTACTGATCCTGCTTTCCGTTCTGTCGCGCCACCTCTGCACCTTTCGGCGAATTATGCTTGGAATGATCCGCTCGATAAACCGCAATATGATTATGCGCGTTCGGGCAATCCCACACGTTCGCAACTCGAAGAAGCGCTTTGTGCGCTTGAAGGGGCAGCGAAAGGTGTCGTCGTGTCTTCAGGGATGGCCGCGGTCGATTTGGTTCTTAACCTCGTCAATCCTGGTGAGTTAGTGATCGCGCCGCATGATTGTTACGGTGGCACGCACCGTTTGCTTACGGCGCGCGGTAAGCGCGGACAATTCGATATCGAATATGTCAATCAGACGGACATTGAGGCGCTACGGACTGCGTTTACGCGCAAGCCAAAGCTTGTCCTGATTGAAACACCGAGCAATCCGTTATTACGAATTACTGACATTGCAGCAGTGGTTGAATTGGCAAAAGAATGTGGTGCCATCACCGTTGCGGACAACACGTTCTTGTCTCCTGCACTTCAGCGACCGTTGGAACTTGGTTGCGATATTGTCATTCATTCGACCACGAAATTTCTGAATGGTCATTCAGATGTTGTTGGCGGCGCGGCACTCGCAAAAGACCAAAAGCTTGGTGATGATTTGGCGTGGTGGGCGAATTGCACAGGCGTAACTGGCGCGCCATTTGACAGCTTCATGACTCTGCGCGGTATTCGTACATTGTTCCCGCGTATTGAGCGTCAGCAAAAAACGGCTGAAGATGTCGTGAATGCGCTGAGCGAAAATAAGCGTGTCGTGGCGGTGAATTATCCAGGGCTTAAAGCGCATCCGGGCCACGAAATTGCGAAGCGTCAGCAAAAAGGCTTTGGCTCGATGTTTTCAGTTGAGTTTGATGAGAGCGTTGATGTGATCGAATTTCTGCGCAAGCTTCAAACATTCACAATTGCCGAATCTCTAGGCGGCTTTGAAAGCTTGGTTTGCCTGCCAGCTGAGATGACCCACGCCGCGATGACGCCAGAGGCGAGAGAAACGGCCGGAATTTCCAATCGGTTGGTTCGTTTTTCGATTGGGCTTGAGCATACTGATGATCTTGTGCGAGATATCTTTTCTGCGCTTGAACAGGCGGCTGCGGCAGGCGACGAAAAAGTAGCATTCTTACCAAATAAGGCAGCAAGCAAATGTGCCTAGATGTAAAAGATAAAGTGAATATGGTTGAATCTGACGAACAATTAGCGACTAGACGCCTACGTGTAGCGGTCGCAGGTCTTGGCGTAATTGGTGAGGGGGCTGCGTTACGCCTGACTGATGCGTCGGAACCATATGCACTTTGTGCGGCGTTGGTTCGTGACCCAGATAAAGCGCGCGCGAATGATTTAGCGCAATTACGAATTTATACGGACCCCGAAGTTCTTTTGGTCGAACACCCGGATGTTGTGATTGATGCGCTGCCGACGGGCGAAGCCGGGCGACGATTGATCGAGGCTGCGCTTTCACGCGGAATTAGCGTTGTAACGGCGAATAAACAGGCAATTGCTGGCGCAATGTCTCCGCTCAATATGTTGGCATCACAGAATAAAGCGACGTTTGCATATTCGGCGTCTGTTGGTGGGGGTGCGCCAATGGTTGAAACTGCGCGCAAAGCCAGAGCCGCGGGCGAAGTTCGTTCAATTACGGCAATTCTCAATGGCACTGTAAATTATATTCTTTCTTCTATGAAGGATGGCGCAAGCTTTCTTGATGCCGTGAAGCAAGCGCAAGATGCTGGATTCGCAGAACCTGATCCGACTGCGGATCTTTCAGGCGAAGATGCCCGCGCAAAGATTTCAATTCTTACCTATGAAGCCTTTGGGCGTGAAATTGAAAATAGCGCAATTAAAGTTGAAGCGCTTGATTCGATGTTAGCCCAGAGTTTTGTGGAAAAGGGAGGCAGTTGGAAACAGCTTTCTGTCATCAACAAGAAATCTGATGGTGGAATTACAGCGCGTGTTGGGTTTGCACGGGTCGATGATGACGCCTTCTTCAGCAGCATTGGCGGCGAAGGAAATGCCCTTCGCATCATCAATATGGATGGTCGCGATTTCACCTGTGAGGGGAAAGGTGCCGGACGCGCGCCTACGGTCGGCAGCATTTTTTCAGATCTAGAGGCCATAGCCCGCCAACCGGTGGGGCGCTAACGCGCAGCCGTAATGCGGCCCGAAAACTTTCGCCATTTTCGCTTTTAAGGAGCAAAAGTGGCGATTTCGATGAATTGTGGCTGCTTGGTCGCAACCCGTCAGCGTTTTACCTTTTGCAAAAACGCACTAGAAGTCAGCCGATGTCTGAACTCGCGGATATATCAACGATGAATGCTGCATCCGAAATGCGCATTGCCAAGCGCCTTGTGATCAAGGTTGGCTCAGCGATTTTATGTGGCGCGGACGGCGTAACGCGAACCGCATGGCTCGCGAGCCTCGCCGCAGATATTTCTGCCCTTCGCGAAAACGGGTGTGAGGTTGTTGTTGTAACATCAGGCGCGATCGCATTGGGTCGTCAAAAGCTTGGATTGTCAGGCGTTTTACGTCTTGATGAAAAGCAAGCGGCATCGGCCGCGGGGCAGGTTGCCCTGGCTGAGGCGTGGCAGACCGCGTTTGCACCATACCAGATAAATATCGCACAAATACTGCTGACGCTTGATGATACCGAGGGACGGCGACGATACCTCAATGCGCGCGCGACATTTCGTACGCTCCTCGACCTCGGTGCATTGCCGCTGGTGAACGAGAACGACACAATCGCCACAAGTGAAATTCGTTATGGCGACAATGACCGCTTGGCGGCCCATGCAGCGCAGTTGGTTGAGAGTGACCTTCTTGTTATTTTGTCAGATATTGATGGTCTTTATACGGCGGACCCCAGAAAAAATCCGGCGGCCAAACATATTTCGGTCGTTGAAAATATAACGCCGGAAATCGAAAAATCGGCAGGAGGGGCAAATGCGTCGGCGGGCGTCGGATCGGGCGGCATGGCGTCGAAAATTGCGGCGGCAAAGATTGCAGGCGGTGCCGGCTGTGCCTCCATCATTGCGCCGGGTATGGTCAATAATCCGCTTCAGGCCATTCTAAATGGCGGTGCAGCCACGTTGTTTCGACCCGCAACGACACCCGCTAGCGCACGGCGTTTGTGGATTGGTGGCCGTCTTAAGCCCGCGGGACAGATTGTAATTGATGACGGTGCAGTCAAGGCATTGGCTGGTGGCGCGAGCCTGTTACCGGCTGGGGTTTTAGCGGTGCGCGGAAGTTTCATGCGGGGTGATGCCGTCGAATTGGTCACTAAACGCGGACAAATTATAGGACAAGGATTGTCTGCTTACTACGCTGATGAAATTCGAAAGATTGCAGGCTGTAAATCCGATCAGCTCGAAGCAAAGCTAGGTTACAAACGTAGGCCCGCTGTGGTGGAAAAAGATGACCTCGTGTTGAGGACAGACACATGAAAATTGATAAAGTCGAAGATTATATGGAAACACTGGCGCAATCAGCGCGCGAGGCTGCGCGGGCGATGGCGACCATTCCTAGTGATAAAAAGAACGAAGCACTTTTAAAAGCTGCGGAGAACATCCTCGCGAACGCAGGGGACATTTTGCGGGTCAACAAATTTGAGTGTGACGCTGCAATTAAGCGCGGGCAAGACGCGGCGTTTATCGACCGAATGTCGCTCAGCCAGGACAGAATTGCCGGGATAGCGCAAGCATTACGTGAGATTGCTTCGCTTGATGACCCGGTGGGTAAATCTATTCGCACATGGTCTCGGCCAAATGGGTTGGAATTTGAGCGAGTACGCACGCCGATTGGCGTTATCGCAATCATTTATGAAAGTCGCCCGAATGTTACGGTAGATGCAGCCGCAATCGCTGTAAAAGCGGGAAACGCGGTCATTTTGCGTGGTGGGTCAGAATGCATCGAAACATCGAAAGCGCTATTTGACTGTTTTCAAAATGCGCTGCGTGAATGCGGACTACCTGAAGCTGCGGCGCAATTCGTCGAGACAACAGACAGGGCTGCCGTTGGTGCAATTCTGTCGGGAATGAATGGCCGAATTGATTTGGTTATTCCGCGCGGAGGCAAGTCACTCGTTGGTCGAGTTCAGTCAGAAGCGCGGGCACCCGTCTTGAGCCACCTTGATGGTATTTGTCATGTTTATGTAGACGGTGAAGCGGATCACGAAAAAGCAGTCGCGATAACACTAAACGCCAAGATGCGTCGCACTGGTGTTTGTGGTGCCGCTGAGACTTTGCTGATCGATAAAGCTTGTATAGCGGAAATTTGGCCGGCTATTGCGGAAGTTCTTCGGGATGCTGACTGTGAGTTGCGTGGAGACGCGGCGTTGGTGGCGATTGACCCTTCGGTTTCGCCAGCGACTGAGATTGATTGGTCAACGGAATATCTTGCACCGATCCTTTCGGTCGCAGTCGTTGACGGTGTTGAAGGTGCGATTGCTCATATCGCGAAATACTCCTCCGGCCATACTGAAGCGATCATTACCGAGAATGAGGTTACGGCGGCGCGCTTCCTTTCGGCAGTGGATAGTGCCATCGTCATGCACAATGCTTCGACCCAATTTGCTGATGGGGGCGAGTTTGGGTTTGGCGGCGAGATCGGCATAGCGACTGGGCGATTGCACGCTCGTGGACCCGCCGGTGTCGAGGAATTGACCACTTATAAAAACCTTGTGCGTGGTACGGCGCACGTGCGTCCCTGAGTGGCTATAACTATGCGTTAAGGCGTGATTAGAGGAATATGCTAAAGAATATGGCGTTGAGATTGAAGTTTGGCGAAAAAATTTGAGAAATCTGATTTTTTTTCCTTGTTAATTAAGCATGGTCTATTGTATTCGCGTATCGCGCACCGCACAAAAGGCAGCGCAAATCAGAGTCGGAATTATGGATAGCATCTACAATGCAGGAATTACGCAAGTCAGCGCAGAGTTCGCAAACTCTGTGATCGTTGCTGTGGGCCTCCTTCTTGTGGTGGTCGTACTCCTTATTAGCCCCATTCGGGGAGCGGCTGTGGAGCCCGCGCGCTAACGAAAAGTAGCACGGACCTCCAACACCCCGCTCCCGAAAGGAAGCGGGTTTTTTGTTGCCCGGAGGTTCGATCAGAAAAGAACGGATGAGCATGTCAAAACGATCAGACGCAATAACCAAAGGCCCCGCCAAGGCACCAGCTCGCGCGATGTTACGTGCTGCCGGTTATGGTGACAAAGATTTCGATCAACCGATGGTCGCGGTGGTGAATACGTGGTCCACGGTGACCCCTTGTAATATGCACCTTGCAGAGTTGGCTGAGCCAGTTCGTGAGGGTGTACGCGCTGGTGGGGCGACACCAATCGATTTCAATACGATTGTTGTCTCGGATGGTATCACCATGGGCGGTGAGGGGATGCGGGCGTCGCTGATCTCTCGTGAGGTCATTGCTGACTCGATCGAGCTTGCAGTGCGTGGGCATTCACTTGATGCGGCCGTTATCCTTGTGGGCTGCGATAAAACACTGCCTGCCGCGGCGATGGCGTTGGCGCGGATGGATATTCCTGGCGTTATTTTCTATGGCGGGACGATTATGCCGGGTAAATGCGACGGCAAGGATGTTTCAATCCAAGATGTGTTCGAGGCGGTTGGTGCCCATGCTATGGGCAATATGTCCGACCAAGAACTGGATACAGTTGAACGCGCGGCGTGCCCCGGCGCGGGGGCGTGCGGTGGTCAGTTCACAGCCAACACAATGGCAATGGCGTTAGCATTTTTGGGTCTTGCGCCAATCGGGGCTGGTGATCCACCAGCGGTAGATGGTGCGAAGAACGTGCAAGGCGTTCGATGCGGTGAATTGGTCGCAAAACTTGCTAAAGAAGGCAAAACAGCCCGGACATTTATCAATGAAACCAGCTTGCGCAATGCGGCTACGTCAGTTGTGGCGAGTGGCGGATCGACAAATGCGGTTTTGCACCTTGCCGCTATCGCAGCTGAAGCCGGTGTAGAGTTTTCTATTGATCTTTTTGATGAACTGTCACGGACAACGCCAGTTATCACGAATTTGAAACCGGGTGGTCGGTTCTTGGCCCGTGACCTCTATGCGGCGGGTGGTGTGCGGCTGTTTGGCCAACGCCTGATGGAGGCGGCAAAAATTGAAGACGCACCAACGGTTAGCGGTGAAAGCCTGTTTGAAGAATTTAAGAAAGCGGAAGAGACCAATGGGCAAGAGGTTGTCCATACAGTCGATAATCCATTCAAGGCTACGGGTGGACTGCGGGTACTTTATGGTGATGTCGCGCCTGAAGGGTCAGTTTTGAAAACTGCCGGATATAGCGATGGGGCTTTCACTGGCCGTGCGCGAGTTTTTGATGGCGAGGAAGCCGCATTCAAAGCTGTGACGGATCACGACATCAAAGAGGGTGACGTGGTTGTCATCCGCTATGAGGGGCCGCGCGGCGGCCCGGGGATGCGCGAGATGTTGGCCGTCACCGCCGCTGTCGCAGGTCAAGGGTTAGCCGGAAAAGTCGCACTGATCACAGACGGACGGTTCTCAGGTGCGTCCCATGGGTTCGTTATCGGCCATGTCGCACCAGAAGCAGCGCTTGGCGGCCCAATCGGCCTGATCGAAGAGGGCGACACTATTAGTATTGATGCGGAAGGACGCCGGATCGACGCCAATGTCGACTGGGAAGCGCGCCGAGCCGCATTTAAACCCAGAGCGCAAAACCGCATGGGCGGTGTGTTCGACAAATACGCAAAATTAGTCTCAACCGCATCAAAAGGCGCGGTCACCATTCAAACATTTAACGAGTAAGGCAAAAGGAATTCCACGATGAGAGTCTACACTGAAGATGATGCGAGCCCAGAATTGGTTCAATCAGGCCCAGTAGCCGTAATTGGTTATGGTAGCCAAGGCCGCGCCCATGCGCTCAACCTGAAAAATTCCGGTTGCGACGTTGTTGTCGGTGTTCGTGAAGGAGGCCCGGGTGCAAAACGCGCAGCCGAGGATGGTCTTGAAGTGGCGAGCGTTGCTAAAGCAACTGAAGGCGCAAAATTAATTGCGATGCTAACGCCAGACATGACGCATGAAAAAATCTTCAACGAAGAAGTTTTGCCTAATTTGAAAGATGGCGACGCGCTTTTGTTTGCGCACGGTTTTACGGTGCTTTATGGCCGCGTGAACCCGCCAAAGAACGTTGACGTTATCATGGTTGCTCCAAAAGGCCCTGGCGGTCTTGTGCGCAGTGAATATGAGCGCGGTCGCGGTGTACCGTGTTTGTTTGCGGTTCATCAGGACGCATCAGGTAAGGCAAAGGAAAAAGCACTTGCCTATACGAGCCTAATTGGTGGCGCGACTGCGGGTGCGATCGAAACAACGTTCCGTGAAGAAACGGAAACCGACCTCTTTGGTGAACAAGCGGTTTTGTGTGGTGGTGCGTCAGAGTTGGTTATTGCCGGTTTTGAAACACTGGTTGAAGCAGGTTACCAGCCAGAGATTGCGTATTACGAGTGTCTGCATGAGCTAAAGCTTATTGTGGACCTATTCTACGAGGGCGGCATTAGCCGGATGCATGACTTTATCTCCGAGACTGCGAAATATGGTGATTTCGTATCTGGGCCACGCGTGATTAATGCTGAAACCAAAGAGCGCATGCGAGAAGTTCTGACGGATATTCAGAACGGCAAATTTGCCCGTAATTGGATTTTGGAAAACCAAGCTGGCAAGCCGCATTACCAACAAATGCTACAGGCTGATTTAGATCACCCTATTGAGAAAACAGGCGCAGAATTGCGCGAGCGTATGTCGTGGTTGAAGCCCGGCGCGAACACAAAATAAGTTGAGGACATCATGACTTCTCCAGAGGCGACACAGATAAGCAAGCCATCGGCAACCATCGTTAAGGCGGGTGCTGAACTTCTTCTTGATGCGCTGGAGGAGCAGGGTGTCGAGGTGATCTTCGGCTATCCCGGTGGCGCGGTCCTACCAATTTATGACGCATTGTTTCAGCGCGATTCTATTCGCCATATAATGATGCGTCATGAACAGGGCGCGTTGCATGCTGCTGAAGGTTATGCTCGATCAACCGGTAAGGTTGGTGTGGCATTGGTGACCTCTGGTCCCGGTGCCACCAATGCCGTTACTGGATTGGCCGACGCATTGCTCGATTCAATTCCCGTGATTTGTATCTCTGGGCAGGTTGCACGACCATTGATCGGGACTGATGCATTCCAAGAGTGTGATACGACCGGAATTACCCGTTCGTGCACAAAGCATAACTACCTCGTAGAATCAGCACACGCACTTTCTAATATTGTACATGAGGCTTTTCATATTGCACGTCGTGGCCGGCCAGGACCGGTTTTGATTGATATTCCGAAGGATGTTCAGTTCGAAGAAGCGCAATATACGACACGTGAAAATTCTAAAAACCGAAATTGTATCGTACTTCCTGACGTTAATAAAAACCAAATTGATCAAGTCGTTGATTTGATGCGCTATGCTCGCCGTCCAGTTTTCTACACGGGGGGCGGTGTAATTAATGCTGGGGTTGAAGCAAGTGAAAGTTTGCGTGCATTAGCGCACGAAACGGGATTTCCCGTTACATCGACATTGATGGGGTTAGGGGCGTTTCCAGCCTCTGATCAACAATGGCTTGGCATGTTAGGGATGCATGGTAGTTTAGAGGCAAATAACGTCATGCATGATTGCGATTTGATGATCGCGATCGGTGCGCGTTTTGATGACCGGGTTACAGGTCGCCTTGATGCGTTCTCGCCAAATTCGCGCAAGATCCATATTGATATTGACCCATCATCTATCAACAAGAACGTGCCCGTAGATATCGGAATAGTCGGCGATGCACGCGAGATTATGGATGCGATGCTAACAGAATGGCGTGCGCGTGAGAAACAGGAAAAGCACGAGCGCGAGAGAATTACGGATTGGTGGAGCCAGATAGAACAATGGCGCAGCAAGAAATCATTTGCTTATGTACCGCATAAGGAAGTTATCAAACCTCAATATGCGATAGAGCGGCTTTTTGCGTTAACGCGTGAAAAGGACGTCTATATTTCGACTGAAGTTGGCCAGCACCAAATGTGGGCGGCGCAACACTTCCATTTTGATGAACCTAATCGTTGGATGACTTCTGGCGGTTTAGGGACAATGGGCTACGGTCTGCCCGCCGCGCTTGGCGTTCAGGCCGCGTACCCTGATGCGCTTGTTATTGATATTGCTGGTGATGCGTCTGTTCAAATGACGATGCAGGAAATTTCAGCGGCCGTTCAATATGACTTACCCATTAAGATTTTTATTCTGAATAACGCTTATCTTGGGATGGTTCGCCAGTGGCAGCAATTATTGCATGGCGGTCGGTATTCCCATTCCTATTCTGATAGCTTGCCTGACTTTGTAAAATTGGCCGAAGCTTATGGCGGTGTTGGGCTAAGAGCCGAAACACCTGACGAATTGGATGACAAAATCATTCAAATGATTGATTCGAGGAAGCCGGTACTTTTTGACTGCGTCGTGACACAAGAAGAAAACGTGTTTCCGATGATCCCATCCGGTGCTGCTCACAACGAAATGTTATTGGGCGAAATGAAGGGTGACGAAGTCAGCGACGAAGGGAAGGTTCTCGTCTAATGGCAAGTAATGTTACATCGCAATCGGTTTATCCGGTCACACGCGAAGAGGGTGACGTTCAAGAGGTGATCTTGGCCGTAATCGTCGATAACGAGCCGGGTGTTCTTTCGCGCGTTGTCGGAATGATTTCTGCACGCGGTTATAATATCGAAAGCTTGACGGTTGCTGAGACTGACGTCGAAAAACATACATCGCGCGTCACCATTGTGACCCGCGGTAGCCCTGGCAAGATTGCACAGATTAAGTCACAGCTCGGCCGTTTAGTGCCCGTAAGACGCGTTATTGATGTGACGAGCGAGAAAGATGCACTTGAGCGCGAACTGGCACTGGTGAAGGTTGTGAATTCTGGTGAAAATCGACTTGAGGCGATGCGCGTGAGTGATATTTTTCGCGCAAAAGCGCTCGATACAACGCATACATCCTTTGTTTTTGAAATCACGGGTACACGAGAAAAGATCAACGCATTTATTGATCTGATGAAACCGTTGGGCTTATCCGAGGTTTCTCGCACCGGCGTGTTGTCAATTCGACGTGGCGGTAACAAGGATTAACGAAATGAACTGTCAGAGTCAGAGAACAAATTTCCTACTGCTCCTTAGCCCCGCGCGGTGAAATCTCCGCGCGCTACAAGTTGGCAAACAGGTAAGTAAAGTACATTTAGGAATTTGAATGATGACGACGGAAACTAAAACGACTGATGATGACCACGTAAAGATTTTTGATACAACCTTAAGAGACGGTGAACAGGCCCCAGGCTTTTCAATGTCTACCGACGCGAAATTGATTGTCGCGCGCGCGCTGCAAGAATTGAATGTCGATATTATTGAAGCCGGGTTCGCAGCGGCGTCGCCCGGTGATTCAGCATCGGTTAGCGCTGTTGCTTCAGAAATCGAAGGACCGACCATCTGTTCTTTATCACGCCTAAACGTGGCTGATATTGAAGCGTCAGCACGCGCGCTAGAGCCTGCAAAAAAGAAACGTATTCACACATTTATTGGCACAAGCCCAACGCACCGCGATGCCAAACTAAAAATGTCGAAAATTCAGATTCTCGATAAGATATCTGATGTCGTGAAGTTTGCGGTTTCTGTATGTGATGATGTTGAATTTTCGCCAGAGGACGCGATCAGAACTGAGCGTGATTATTTGATCGAAGCCATTGAAGCGGCAATTGATGCTGGTGCAAAAACGATCAATATTCCTGATACGGTTGGGTACACGACCACCGAAGAAATTTTGGACCTTTTCAGTTTCTTGAAAGAAAATGCAAAGGGTGCGGAGGATGTCACGTTCTCGACGCATTGCCATGATGACCTTGGTATGGCGGTTGCAAACAGCCTAGCTGCGGTTCGTGGCGGCGCACGCCAAATAGAGTGCGCTATTAATGGTATTGGTGAGCGTGCAGGCAATTGCTCCATGGAAGAGGCGGTTATGGCGCTTGCGACCCGCCGTGATTTTTATAAGCTGGAAACGCAAGTTAAAACGACAAAAATTTATCAGGCGAGCGTGGCGTTGGCTCGGGTCACGCATAACCCTATTCCACGCAACAAAGCGATTGTCGGAAAAAACGCATTTGCGCATGAGGCCGGAATTCACCAGCACGGCATTTTAGCGGACCGGCGGACATATGAAATCATGGATGCTGAATCAGTAGGTATGCCGTCGAATTCAATCGTTCTTGGTAAACATTCTGGAAAACATGCCGTCGCATCACGGGTTGAAGCTTTGGGCTTTAAAGTTTCCAAACAAAAAGTAGAGGACATTTTTCCGGCATTTAAAAGTCTTGCGGACACATGCCGCGAAGTTACCGATGCCGATCTCGTCAAATTGGTTACTGGTAACGGAAAAACCGATGGCCGCGCCGGTCCATGGCGAATGCGTAAAACAGAACTACATGTAGATTTCGAAGATGATACGCGACCTCATGCCAGAATTACGATGGAACACGATAATGGCGATCGCCGGACTGTTACCCATGAAGGAGAGGGGCCGATTGATGCGGCGTTCGCCGCCGTTTGTACTATTGCGGACGTACCGGGGCGTATTCACGTCCTAGATTTGCATCACGTTGCAGCGGAGGGCGTGGTTCGTGCCGAAGCGGTGATCGATGTAGAGGGTAAGCATTTTTCGGGTAAATCCGAAGAGGTTGATATTGCTGATGCGGCTGTTGCGGCATTTGTTGCAGCGGTGAATCAAGCCGTAGCTATCCGAGTAAGTTCGGTACCAATTAATAATGAGGCAGTAATATAATGAGCGACAATAATAATCCAAAATCTTTATTCGATAAACTGTGGGAACGACATATAGTCGTTCCGGAGACTGATGAATCACCTGCCGTCTTATACATCGACCTACATTTGGTTCATGAGGTTACATCGCCTCAGGCATTTTCGGTTCTAAACGAACGAGGGCTTAAAGTTCGCCGTGCGGACCGTACTATTGCTACGTTGGATCATTCGACGCCGACCTTACCCGCGGATAAGAACGGGGAGCTTCCATACTTCACCGCAGAAGCAAAAAGCCAAGTTGAGACTTTGATAAAAAATACCGCTGAACACGGTATTGAACTTTTCGGAATGGGTGATCCGCGCCGGGGAATTGTGCATGTCATCGGTCCGGAACTTGGTGCAACCCAACCCGGAAAAACAATCGTATGTGGTGATAGCCATACTTCAACGCATGGTGCATTCGGGGCGCTTGCTTTTGGAATCGGTACAACTGAAGTCGGACACGTTCTTGCGACACAATGTGTTCTTCAGCGCAAACCTAAATCGATGCGGGTTACATTTGAAGGAACACTTTCGTCGGGCGTCGGCGCGAAGGATATGGCGCTTGCGATGATCGCACAGATTGGTGCTCATGGTGGTCAGGGTTATGCGATTGAGTATGCGGGCGAGGCTGTGCGCGACCTATCGATGGAAGCGCGTATGACGCTTTGTAATATGTCGATTGAGGCGGGTGCGCGTTCGGGCATGGTGGCACCGGACGAAAAAACATTCGAATGGTTGGACGGTCGAGACATGTCACCAAAAGGCGAGGCATGGACTGACGCGGTGAAAGATTGGGCTTCGCTAGCAACAGAAGAGGGCGCGAAGTTCGATAAAGAAGTTGTGGTTGACGCAGCCAACATTCGTCCAATGATTACTTTTGGTGTGTCACCAGATGCGGCGGGTGCAGTAGATGCTATCGCGCCAACACCGAAAACGGACCCAGAACTTCATGCTGCGGAATATATGAAATTTGAAGCCGGGCGACCATTTGCTGATGCGATCGTGAATAGGGTCTTTATTGGCAGTTGCACAAACTCTCGACTTTCGGACATGCGTGAAGCAGCGATGATTATGCGCGGCTGTAAGGTGAGCAAGGGTGTCATCGCTTTGGTCGTTCCGGGGTCGGAAGCTGTAAAACGCGCAGCCGAAGCTGAAAACTTGCATAAGATATTCCTTGATGCGGGTGCAGAATGGCGTGAGCCAGGTTGTTCAATGTGTATCGGCATGAATGGTGACCAAGGTGCCCCAGGCGAGCTAGTTGTTTCAACTTCAAACCGTAATTTTATTGGCCGGCAAGGTACTGGCGTACGAACAGTATTGGCGAGCCCGGCGACAGCTGCGGCATCGGCTATAGAAGGCCGGATTGCAGACCCGCGTCCTTACTTTGAAAATAAAAAGGAGAGCGCATAATGTCGTTCGAACCGTTTGGAAAACTTATTTCTCGAACTTTTGTTATTAGTCAGAAAAATATTGATACGGATCAAATTATTCCAGCGCGATTTTTGACGACCACGTCTAAAGAGGGGCTTGGAAAATCCGCTTTCTACGATTGGCGTTACGACGAAAAGGGCAATCCACTTAATTCTTCTGTTTTTAATGGGGTTAATCCGGATACACAAAAAATTCTCGTGGCAGGTTCAAATTTTGGATGCGGCTCATCACGCGAACATGCTCCCTGGGCGCTTTCGGATTTCGGGTTCCGCGCAGTGATTAGCTCGGATATAGCAGATATTTTCAAAAGCAATTCGCTTAAAAATGGCCTGCTGCCAGTTGTCGTTGATGAGGATACACATGCCTTTTTGTTGGCAAATCCGGGTATAGAGCTCACGATTGATCTAGAAAAATGCGAAGTCTCGCTTGGTGAAAACAAAGTAATCAGTTTTGAAGTCGAAGCTTTTGCGCGGCGTTGTATGCTTGATGGTGTCGATCCATTGGGACATTTAATCAATCAATTGCCTGACATTAAGGTTTATGAGGAGGTGCGCTAATGGTCGGAAAAATAGCCTTTTTGCCAGGAGATGGCGTAGGTCGGGAAGTCGCGGGCGCGGCACGTAAGGTACTAGTTGCAGCCGCACAAAAATATGGAGTTTCGTTAGAGTTTAACGAATGCGTATTTGGCGGTGCTGCGATTGATGAATGCGGTGATCCGCTTCCTGAACAGACAAAAACCGTCTGTCTTGAGGCTGATGCCGTTCTTCTTGGTGCCGTTGGTGGACCGAAATGGGATGGCGCTACAATTCGTCCTGAACAGGGGCTTTTAGGGTTGCGTTCGGCACTTGATGTCTATGCCAATTTGCGACCAATACAAGTTGCGAAAGGCATGGAAGGATTTTCACCGCTTAAAAAAGAAATCGCTACTGATGTTGACCTGCTCATTGTTCGTGAGCTGACGGGTGGTTTATATTTTGGAAAGCGGGAAGAAGGAATGGATACAGCACGCGATGAATGTCTTTATACCCGTGCAGAAGTTACGCGGGTAGCGCGCATAGCATTTGAAGCAGCGCGAAAGCGCGATGGTCGTGTAACATCCGTTGATAAAGCGAATGTCTTGGCGACTAGTCGTCTTTGGCGCAATGCGGTGAATGAGCTTCATGAAAAAGACTATGCCGACGTGAAACTTGATCACATGTTGGTTGATGCAATGTCGATGAAATTGATTCAAGCCCCATCATCATTTGATGTTGTGCTGACGGAAAACCTTTTTGGCGACATTCTTAGCGATGAAGCATCGGTTCTGTCTGGGTCTATCGGTCTGGCACCGTCTGCATCGCTTGGTGATGGAAGACGCGGTCTTTATGAGCCGATTCACGGGTCTGCACCGGATATTGCAGGGCAGGGTAAAGCGAACCCCGTGGGTATGCTTTTATCGGCGGCGATGATGATGCGCTTCAGTTTGGATCAAGCGGAAATTGCAAGCTGTATCGAAAATGCAATTTCACGCGCATTAGCGGCTGGGCGTGGTACCGGTGATATCGGTGGTAAAGATAGTTGTATGTCGCTTACGGATTATATTTGCGAGACTTTGTAAGCGAAATTTACTCCATTATATCTTCGTTCCACAACTCGGGTTTTTCACTGATAAATTTTTCCATCTGGCTAATTGATGGTTGGTGCGCGGCGTCGATTAATTCGACGCCGCGTTGCTTTAAGAACTCTTCATTACCGCCAAAAGTTTTTGTATCATTGATGATCAGGCGCTGGATCTTAAATTGAACAATTGTTCCTGAACACATCATGCATGGCGAGAGTGACGTGTAGAGCGTTAAATCGCGATAGCTTTTTTGCCTTCCGGCGTTCCGAAGGCAATCCATTTCACCATGAGCGATAGGGTCGCCTTTTTGCACTCGCTGATTATGGCCTGATGCGATTAATTCAGGTCCGCGTGCAAGCACCGAACCAATAGGAAGCCCACCTTGGTCATAGCTTTTCTTTGCTTCGAGAAATGCCCGTTCGACGAATTCGTGATCCCAATCATTTAGCATTTCAGATATTCTCTCCTTGGTGCGCTGATAGACAAGCGGTTTGCGATGTTCGATAAAGGCAAACGGACAGGCAACCAACAGAGGCCCCATGACCGATAATCTGACAATCGTTGACCATCCGTTGATTCAACACAAGCTGACGATCCTCAGAAATAAGGAAACGCCCACCGCGCATTTTCGCCAAGTCTTGCGAGAGGTCGCTATTTTGTTGGGTTGTGAAGCGACCAAAGATTTGCCGCTGGCAGACGTCACCATTGATACGCCGCTAGAAACTATTCAATCGCCCTATCTCGAAGGCAAGAAAATTTGCTTTGTTTCAATTTTGCGTGCCGGTAATGGCTTGCTTGATGGATTGTTAGATCTAATACCGTCAGCCCGCGTTGGGCATGTTGGTATGTATCGTGACCATGATACACTAGAGGCAATACGGTATTATTACAGAACGCCGGATGAGCTTGACGGGCGTCAAGTCATTATGGTCGATCCGATGCTCGCGACGGGAAACACTGCGATTGCCGCGGCGACGGAACTGAAAAAATCGGGCGCTAAATCGTTGAAGTTTATGTGCTTGGTTGCGGCACCGGAGGGTGTTCAAGCCTTTAACAAGGTTCACCCGGATGTACCTGTTATTTCCGCCGCGTTAGACCGGCAGCTTAACGAGCGTGGGTATATTCTGCCGGGGTTGGGGGACGCTGGAGACAGAATCTACGGAACGAAAGGCTAAGCGCTAGGCTTAGCTTCGTGGCTGATGCCTTCAAGTTCTTTGGGAATGTAGTTTTCGTCATGTTTGGCCAGAATATTTTCGGCCACAAAAACACCATTGGTATTGAAAGCCCCTTGGGCAATGACGCCCTGACCCTCGCGAAATAGATCGGGCAAAATGCCGGAATAGGTGACTGGCAATGTAGCGGTGCCGTCGGTTACGCGGAAAGTAATCTCTAGACCTTCGCCGTGCGAAAGACTGCCGGTTTCAACGAGCCCACCAAGGCGAATCCGCGTCTCCGGAGTGATCGCGGCAGTTTCGGCTTCGCTAGGTGTATAGAAATAGGAAATGTTGCGCTCAAGCGCTGAGAAGACCAGCCACGCTGCGCCGACCAATAGGAGGCCACCGAGGCTGAGTAAGCCCAATCGCCGATTTCGATGAATTGGTTTCATGGTCCACTTTTATCCTGTTCGGTGGGTGCGTACAAACCACAATCGAATGGGCTGATTGTCGCGTGCGACTTGCCTGTATTCATAAACTTGTCCAAATGTAGTCGATTGTATTGGTTAGGAATATTGGCCGGAAAGGGCATAATGGAGCCGTTCGCCCACCCAATTTCGTTGGAAGCGACCGATGTCGGCTGTGATCGCGTGGGCGAGCCGGTAGTTCGTGGTGTGTCTTTTAAGCTCCGGCCTGGAAATGCGATCCAGCTTTTTGGTCCAAATGGCTCTGGTAAATCGAGCTTACTTTCCATGTTTGCTGGGTTGATCGAGCCGGCTGAAGGTGATCTCGCCTGGCAACATGAGAACGAAAAAAGCCTCAAGCCGCTTGACGGATCGTTGTTTTTTCTAGGCCATGAAACCAGTTTGAAATTGGCGCTTACGGCTGAGGAAAACCTCAAATTTTGGGCAGATATGTACGGCGTCCGGAAAAGTTTATGTGAGGCCAAGATTCGCACAGCCCTTGCGGTTGTTGGCGCAGCTGAATTTAGCGGTGTTCGCACCATGCGGCTTTCGGCCGGTCAGCGTCGGCGCATTGACTTGGCGCGCGCGGTAATCGCTGATCGCCCGGTGTGGTTGATGGATGAGCCCGCAGCGGCAATTGACACTGATGGAGTAACTGTCATTAGTCAGATGATTGGCGGCCATATGAAGCGTGGGGGCATCGCTATCGTAGCAACCCATGATGATCTCGGGCCAAATTTCCACCGTCTGGAGTTAGGCCGATGACGTCAAGCGATCCTTTGTCGGTTCTATTTGCGATTTTACGACGAGATTTGATCTTGGCATTCCGATCCGGCGGCGGTTGGTTCTATGCCTTGTTTTTCTTTGCTGTGTTCACCGCGCTTGCGGCTATTGCATTTGGTCCTTCGCTCAATGCGTTGGCGATAGCAGCGCCAGCAACCCTGTGGCTTGCCGTTGCGTTAGCAATTCAGTTTTCGGCGTCAGACCTATTTGAAAATGACCTGCGTGATGGTTCCTTGCGCGTGATCGCGTCTGAGCAAACGGGACTAATGACTTATTGGGGGGCTAAGGTCTGCGTTATGTCGCTAACCTCAGTGTTTCCGATGGTTATTGCGTCACCGTTTTTTCTAACGATGCTAGGTTTGTCATTCACGCAAGGGCTTGGCGTTAGTCTTATCTTATTGATAGGCGTTCCGTCCTTGATTTTTATTGCGGTGCTCACGTCCGCTCTCGCAACAGGGCTTCGTGCGGGCGGATTATTGGCGATGGTCATTGCCGTTCCATTTTCTGCACCGGTTCTGGTTTTTGCCGTAAGTGCGACCAAAGCATTGTTAGCTGGGTTTGGGATCATCACACCGGAAAGCTTGATTTTGGGTGCGATTAGCTTGTTTATGGCGGTGTTGACGCCAGCTTTTACGGTCGCTGCGCTACGTGTTAGCCTTGAATAGAAAGTGTCTTCGACTATGTGGAGCCGATTTTCCAATCCTGCGAAGTTTGAAGCGATGGCCCGCGTCATAGGGCCAATATCACTGGGCGTATTCTTAGTGACTGCGACAGTTGGGCTGGGGTTGGGGCTTTTTTATTCGCCGCAAGATTACCAACAAGGCGACGCAGTTCGCATGATGTATGTTCATGTTCCGGCCGCTTGGATGGCAATGGGGGCGTATTCGTTCATTGCGGTCATGAGCCTTATTGCATTTGTATGGCGCCATACGCTGGCGGATATCGCCGCGAGGTCGGCGGCGCTACCGGGGGCGGTGTTTACGGCATTAGCATTGTTTACTGGTGCTGTGTGGGGCAAGCCAACGTGGGGCGCATGGTGGGTTTGGGATGCGCGTTTAACATCAATGCTGATCCTGCTATTCACATATTTTGGCTATATGGCGATATGGCAATCAGTGCCCGAACAAGTTCGTGCGGCGCGATTTGCGCGCATATTGGCACTTGTCGGTTTCATCAATATACCGATTATAAAATTCTCTGTTGAATGGTGGAATTCATTACATCAACCAGCCAGTATATTGCGGGCAGATGGGCCGACAATTCACCCGACGATGTTGATTCCATTGTTGTTGATGATTATCGCATATACGGCGTTGTTTACGTGGCTTGTCGTGCTTGAAATGCGAACAAGTTTAATGCGTCAGCGAATTGAAAAACGCGCGGTGAGGGCACCAAGTCGGCCAGTCAGCGCTGGAATGACGGACGAATAAAATGTACGGACATCATACGCCTTATATTATCGCAGCCTACGGCGTGTCGTTCGTTGTGATCGCAGCGCTAATTTTTATTCGTATGCGCGCGCACAAGACTGCAACCGAAGCTACGAAGCGTTTAGAGCACTGAACGTGAACGTTTAGGGATTGGGGCCCTCAAGCATCCACATCAGGCCCTTGGTCAATCCTATTGGGAACGTCGTTTTATGCGTGGCGCTCGGGATGATTACATCTCTAACCTCAAGCCCTTCATAATTTCTGCTTCGCAGGGTGGCGGCAAAACGGGTTTGATCCTCGACCATATTGCGCTCGCGGCCAGGATTAGTTTCCATTTCACCGATGGCGAAATAAACGCGCGCAGGCATCTTTGTGTTTGATGATGCAAATTTTTTCTCAAAATCAAACATCACACTCTCAGTATGCCATAATGAGGCGCTGGTAAGTATGTAATCGGTGAATGCAGTCGGATCAGTGACCAGAACATAAGCACCAAAAAGGCCGCCATACGATTGACCGACCAGAATTTTACGAGATGCATCACCTCGATATTCACGCTCTACAAATGGTACGACTTCATCGCGAAGGAATGCCAGATATTCCGCCGCGCCACCATGTTCATATTTAGCGCCGTGACCTTCATTTAGATTTTTTGGGATTGTTGGGGTTAGGTCACGGGACCGGCTGGCGACACCAGCTTCACCCTCCGCGTATGAAATGCCTACCAAGATCGCGTGTTCAAACCCGCCGCTGTTCATCGGCATATGGGTGATACCAGCGGCGGTCTGAAAACAATACGTTCCGTCGTTCAAGTAAAGAACCGGGTATCGGCGGGCTTTATTTTCTTCATCGTGAAAATTGGGAGGGAGCTTAATATAGAGATCATAGCTCCGGCCTAAATTTTCGGAAGTGATTGTGCGTACAATACTGCGTGGTATTTCATATGCGGGCCATATATTTTCATTCGCAATCGTCGGTGAAATCCAACAAGAGCAAATAAACGAAAAGACAATCAGATTAAGTAGCCGTCTCGTCATATGGCCCGACCTTCAAAATTTGGCTCAAGTGACGAAAACTAATTCGCGGCTTGCTTCGCTTCTTTGATTTTTGTGACTAATGCTTCTTCGTTGAAACCCACAAGAACATCGGCGTAGCTACCGTCCACGGCCGCTACGATAAATGCCGGCGTTCCGTCGATACCGAGAGCGGAAGCTAGCGCGTGGTTATAGTCGAGCATGTCAGGGATATGATCTTCTTTGATCGCAGCTTTCATTTCATCGACATTGAGCTTTTGTTTGCGTGCGATTGATTCAACACGGTCTTTGGTCAGGGTGCCGTTGCTGTCTAATAGGGCAAAATGCAGATCCAAAAACTTGTCTTGTCCTCTAGCTGCTAATGCCATTTCCGCTGCGTAGTTCGACTCTTCTTTGAGGATAGGGAGTTCACGGAAAACAAATTTGATGTCAGAGTCAGACTCTAGGATTTTTTTCACCGGAGCAGCCGCGCGTTTACAGTATGTACAATGATAATCGTACATTTCAATGACAACGACTTTCGCTTTTTCGGGGTTTTTACCAGCCACAAAGCTCGTCGCAGGGTCCATAAGGGCCGGAAGGTTTTCAATGGCCGCTTGTTTTGCGCTTTGCTCTTCTGCGAGGCGTTGTTCCATCGCGAAACGATTGACTGACTCTATAACGACGTCAGGATTTTCCAAAATGTAAGCGCGTATAAGAGCGTTTAAATCTTCTTCTTGTTCATCAGAAAAAGATGTTGTGACTTTTTCCTTCGGGGCGTGAGAGGCATTATCGTCGGTTTGAGCAGATGAAAATCCGACGACTGTCGCACCTAATGCGAAAGCTCCAATCAAAGCAGTACCGATCGCAATTCGTGTGGGCGTTAACATAGTCTCTCCTGTGAATCCCAGAAATTTAGGGGGTTAAAATTTGTCTGATCTATTAGTCATTAAGCTGGATAACCGGATCGGGCACATCCGGTTTTGATTTGGTGGTTTTGGGCGTTGGCGAAGGAAGCTTCGAGGGCTCACCATCATCAACGGCTTGGGGAAGTGGTGCCGCGCCCTCGGCTGACTGTGTTGCAAAAATAATGTCCGCAGCATGTCGCCAATCGGGGGAGCCGCGTTTTAAACCGCGCATCGCGCGCCGTGCAAATTGATTTGCGTCTTGTTCGGCCCCAGCTTGAAAGCGGGTCTCTGCGGTGGCTAAATTTGCCATGGGTTCGTTGCCTTGTTCGCTGTATGCGCGGGCAAGTTCAAACCATGCAAAGCCATTATCGCGTTCGAGCACTGTCGCACGTTTTAACTCTTGCTCGGCCTGACTTATTTTTTGTGGTTCACCACTGGCGAGTAAGGCGCGACCTAGATTGATACGCAAGAGTGCATTGGTGGGTAAAAGGTCTACTGCTTTCTGGTGCGGGGCGATCGCTTCGTTGGTGTGGCCATATTCAAACAAGATTTGCCCTTCTAGCTCATGAAAGTAGGGGTAGTCCGGCCGAGTTTCGGTAAGTATACGGACCTCTTTTAGTGCATTTTCGATGTCTGAATAACGATAGTAGGCAACGGCCCGGGCGTAGTGTGCGGGTTCGGATTGGTCCGAGAGCGGAAATTTACGCAAGGTATCATTTGGGTCATGTAAGAAGCCCATGATCTTGGCCTGTATCAATCGAAAACGCGCAAGTTCTTCGGGTGAATCGGTTACATCAAAATAGGGCGATTTCTCAGCGCGTTCGGTTAGCGCTGTGAGACGTTCGTTCGCAAGCGGGTGGGTCAGGAGGTATGGGTTGATACGTGCACCGGTAATAATCTGATAGTTCCGAACGCGGCTCCATAATTCCATCGCGCCTTTGCTCGACTCGCCAAGACGATCTAGATAGGTAATGGACGATTGGTCAGCGGTCGCTTCCTGACTACGACTATACTTTAGATAATTGGCAATGCCGACATTTTGTCCAAGGCCCATAAGACCGATACCAGCTTCGGGAGCACCAGCGGCAATCGCACCAGCGGCGAGCAGCAAGCCAAGGATCATCGGGCGACCTGCGTTTGCCATTGCTTCCGAGGAACGGGTTGAATGACCACCCGCAATGTGTCCCGCCTCGTGTGCAATCACGCCCTTTAGCTCGTTTGGCGTTTCAGCAAAGGTGATCATCCCGGTGTTCACGCCCATATAACGCCCACCGGCAAAAGCGTTCATTGACGCGTCATTGACCAATAAAATTTCGATTGAACTCGGGTTTATTCCCGCAGCCTTGAAGATAGGACGGGAATAGTCATCGAGCATTTTCTCGATTTCCGCATCGCGAAGCAACGATATACCTTGTGCATGCGCGACGGGGCCGCTGATGGTGGTCGCTAATGCAGCGATTCCAGCCAAGGCGGATTTAATACGCAATTTTTTTCGAACACCAAACGACGACATGCCTTTTCCTTTTGCACGCCCCCCTAGTTTAAACGCGCTTTACGGCAATTTCGAGAAGGAAACGGGGCCGGTGCCAAGATTGTGACTGTGTGTCCACCGGCCACTCAATTCCTACCGTTCCCTCATTACGCGTCGCTGCCGCGTCGCCACCAGCCCTTTTTCTTGGATTTTGGTTTTTCCGGCTCAATTGGCGAAGCAGCGGTTTCTTCCGTAGTTTTGACGGCCTCAGCAGCTTCGCTGCCATTTTGAGCATTCTTCGGTGGGTGTGCGCCATTAGCACTAGGTTCAGCTTCGACAGGATTACTTTCTGTCTTAGCTTCGGTCGGCGCAGATGGTTGTTCCGTGGCTGTGGTCACCGGCTGAGCAGATTGCGAAGTTTCGCTTTCATTTTTGTCGCTTTTATCCGCAGTGCTATTTTCTTCTTTTGCAGGTGAACTTGCTTCGGCTGCGTTGTTCGCATCGCTGTCGCTGTTCGTATCATTTGAGTTTTCGCTAGTGCGTCCACGGCGATTGCGGCGTCCGCCACGGCGTCCACGACGGCGACGTCGACGGTTCTGATCGTCGTCATCGCTATCTTTCGCTTGAGGAGAATCTGGGTTGTTTGCATCTTCGCTGGCGCTTTCGCCGTTATCGGCTGTTGCCTCTGGAGATGGAGATTCGCTTGTTTCCGCGCTTGCATCCTTGTCTTTGCGGCGTCGACGACGTCGACGTTTTTTACGTTCGCCATCGCGTTCTTCGGTCTCTGCGGTGTCGGTTGAGGTCTCTTCAATCGCCTCGATCATTTCGGTTTGATCCGCTTGAATGACCTGGGGAATGTCAGAGCGCTCTCGCGGTGTGCCGCTTTTTTCGATGTCAAAATCATCCCCGGTGCGATCAACACCTGGGATCATATGAACGGAAACGCCATATTGATCTTCGATCCTTTTCAACCAATCGCGATGATGATTGAGTACGTAAACTGTTACGTCGAGCGAGGCGTGTGCAGACAAAATACCAGCCTTGCCGGAAATCGCTTCGCCTTCAAGGGCGCGAAGGATCCGAAGAGCGGCCATTTCCGCAGAACGGATGACACCAGCACCAGAACATGTAGGGCAGGCTTGGGTCGTACCATCAATGATGCCAGAACGACGGCGCTGCCGTGACATTTCCAAAAGACCGAAATTCGAAATACGCCCTAGTTGAATGCGCGCGCGGTCATGTTTGACAGCGTCTTTCAGTGCCTTTTCGACTTTACGATTATTTTTTGGCTCTTCCATATCGATAAAGTCGAGCACGACAAGGCCAGCAAGGTCGCGTAAGCGAAATTGTCGTGCTGCCTCATGAGCCGCTTCGATATTGGTCTTCAGTGCGGTTTGTTCGATGTTTCGTTCGCGTGTTGCGCGCCCGGAGTTAACATCAATCGCGATTAGCGCTTCAGTTTGGTTGATAACAATATATCCGCCAGACTTTAGACGTACGCTCGGTTGGTACATACCATCGAGTTGTGCCTCGACGCCATGTTTCAAAAACAAAGGTGCTTTGTCTTTGTACGGCTGAACAAATTTCGCATGGCTTGGCATAAGCATCTTCATGAAGTCTTTAGCTTCACGATAGCCTGCGTCACCCTCTACCTGGACTTCGGATATATCCTTATCGTAAAGATCACGAATAGCGCGCTTGATCAGGCTTGCTTCTTCATAGATGAGACAAGGGGCGATTGATTTTAGCGTCAGCGTGCGGACGTTTTCCCATAAGCGTAAGAGGTAGTCATAATCGCGCTTAACCTCAATCTTTGTTCGCTTTGCGCCAGCAGTTCGGATGATTAGGCCCATACCCTGTGGTACGTCGAGGCTATCAACAACCCGGCGCAAGCGGCGGCGATCAGTGGAGTGGGGGATTTTGCGGGAAATGCCGCCACCACGAGCCGTGTTTGGCATCAACACACAATACCGGCCAGCAAGTGACATATAGGTTGTTAGTGCTGCACCTTTATTACCGCGTTCTTCTTTGACAACTTGGATCAACAAAATTTGGCGGCGTTTGATGACCTCTTGAATTTTGTAATTCCGAAGGAGGTTTGCACGCTTGCGCTTCGCTTCTTTATAGCGTTCGAAAAGTGCTTGACGGCTTTCGCCACCACTTGAAGCATTTTCGTCTTGGTCTTCTTTATCGGTGCTATCAGAATCGGTTTCGTCATCTGAGGTTCCCTCATCTGGCGTTGCTTCATCTGACATTGCTTCGGGCGCTTCAACGCTCTCCGCTGCCGTAGGTTCAGTGTCGTTGGAATCCGAAGCATTTTCGTCAGCTTCTAATGAAGGTCCGTCGGTCGTTGCTTCGTCACTAGCAGCAGAAGCCAGTGGCTCGTCTTTTTTCGCTTCAGTTGATTCGTCTGATGAAGTCGTCTCTGGCTGAAGGGCGACGGATTTTCTATCATTTGTGTCGTCTTCTTCGCCGTCTTCCTCTTCTTCCTCTTCTTCGTCAGGGTTTATTGCGGCAATTTCATCAACCGGATCTGAACTGTCGTCTTCGTCTTCATCGTCAGAAGAATCGTCCAACTCGTCGTTTTCAGTGTTGTCAGACGCTTTCTTTTTTTGTTTTGGTGTGTCGTCGTCCTGATCGTCGTCGTCATCGCCACGTTGAGTTAACTCGAGCTGCGCTGCGAGTTCGACAACTTCTGCTTCTGCTTCTTGCAGGGCCAGCCGGTCAGAGACGGGAATTTGATAATAATCCGGGTGAATTTCGCTAAAGGCCAAAAAGCCATGGCGATTGCCACCATATTCGACGAATGCAGCCTGTAGTGATGGTTCTACGCGGGTTACCCGCGCGAGATAAATATTGCCTCTAAGCGGCTTGCGAGATTCGGATTCGAAGTCGAAGTCTTCGACTTTGCCATTGTCGAGCACCGCAACGCGCACCTCTTCCGGGTGGGCCGCGTCGATCAGCATCTTTTTTGTCATTTTGTGTAGCTCCGCAATGTGGCGGCGAGGCCGGCACATTGGCTGTGTTAGTTCGCTGGAGCGTGGACGCGCGCAAATATCCGCGCACGCGCAGAGCGGTGTCGGAATTAATATGGGCGTTCGTTGTCATCAGCGAAAGCTGTTCCTTGCCGGTGAAAACCGACGGTTCTTTTTGGCGCAGGGTGCGCCCTTAATTTTGCTGGTGCGATTTGCACCGTTTTGCTCCTCGCGCTTCGGATCAACCGATTTCGCGGGCCGGCGGGTGGAGCTGCCGGCGTTAAGTTTCTGAAAAATCTGGATAAATCCTACTTTTCCGAAAAATTCCTATCAATGTGCCTATCCTTATATAGGCATTAAATCCTGCGTTTTGCTTTCCGCGGCATTTCACATCGTCACCTAGCGGTTTGACCGATGCAATAGCCGTTCGCAAGCACTTTTTGACAATGCCTTAGTGCGGGGAAAAAGAAAACCCATGCTTAACAGCGACTCAGTGTTCCCTATAAACCGCGCTGAATTATTAATGCTGCGTTAACGCTAGCGAAATCATATTGGTCTAGATACAACGCCCCTTACGGGTTGGGGCGATTTTACAAGATTCAGCGTGAGTATCGGCGGATAATCGATACGACGAGTGCGCGTGTGGATGGGCAGAAATGGCTTTAGTCATTGAATTTATGAAGACTTTTATGTGCTTTCGGAAAACCATCCGCTGCGTGGCTGGATTTGTTGTTTTTGCGACAGCCGTTTTGTCGGGTGCCCATGCCGTAGAGCTGAAGGATGTTCGGTTTGGCCCGAGCAAAGATACGACTAGAATCGTTTTTGATATTCAAGGAGCGCCAACCTATGCGGTCTCTGGTGATGAGGTTGGTGAAGGCCGTTTATATGTGAATTTTGAAAGCCTGTCTCTGGGGTCGGTCAACGCGGCGTTTAAGCCTGGAAAAGGGCATGTCGCCCGTTACGGTTTTGCTCTTCAGGGGAAAAACGGGACGCGTGCTGTTTTTGAATTCAATAAAACGGCGAAAATCAAAGAAGTTTTTGTCCTCGAACCCAAAGGTAAAGTTAGCCATTACCGATTGGTGGTAGATTTGCAAACGGCAGATAAAGCGGCTTTTTTAGCGAGTCTTCCCAGTGTTTACGGCGATATTGGCGCAGTCATAGAGCAAGTCATTGCCGACAATGAAACGCCGCCCAAACAAGATGCGCGGACAGTTGCGGCGACCGCATCATTGAAGGTTCCCCCAACGCCAACGCTGAAAAATCAGCCAGACGCAAAAAGCAGGACTGCTGCGGAAGGAACACCAAAGCTAAAGATTGTCATTGATCCAGGGCATGGAGGGCGTGATCCGGGGGCCATCGGGCCGGGGGGAACGTTAGAAAAAACGGTGACACTGGCGGCCGCCTTGGAATTGTCGAAAATCCTTGAAGAACGAGGAAACTACGACGTTATCTTAACCCGTGAAGCTGACAAAGACCCAAAAATCAAACGGGATCAGCGTGAAGAGCTTGCCAGACGCGAAGCGTTGGCACGCGCGGCAGGGGGGCAATTATTTATATCACTTCATGCTGACGCTGTCGCACAACCCGATTTGCGTGGCGCATCGGTTTATACCCTTTCAAACGAGGGGTCGGCGCGGTCTGCCAGCCTAGCAAAGTCGGAAGGTAATTATCACAGCTATGGTTTGGAGCTTAAAAAGTTTGATCCCGTATTAGGGGGGATTCTTCTTGATAAAGCCCAAGATACAACGCTCACACAATCGTCGAAATTTGCGGAAATCCTGATCGGCAATTTATCCGGCAAAACCCCGCTTCTAAACCGGTCCCACCGGAAAGGCGATCTGAGAGTGTTGCTCGCGACAGATGTTCCGGCGGTCCTTCTGGAAATGGCGTTCATATCTAACAGCAAAGACGAATCAAACCTGAAATCCAAGTCATGGCGCAAGCGTACCATGACGGCTGTTGCTGATTCGATTGATGATTATTTCACCGGTGAGCATGTGCAAAGGCATGCTGGCCTGCCAAAGGGTGCTGCAAAATAGCAAACCCCCTCGAAAATGAGGAATTTGCAAGGCTCTTGCGCCTCGCTGTTGTCCAAATTATGCGGTAGAAGGGCTTTTGTTATCGCGTCGCGTTTGGCGTGTGGATCAATAAGTCGTCAGAGGCAATAGGGGACGCGTTACGGTTTTTGGCGCTATGCGCGGTATCGTAGGCGGTAAAATCGGATGAGTGATCATAAAGACGACCGGCCTGAGAATAAGTCGAGAGAAGAATTCTCTCGTCCGGTGCGCGGAAACAGAAACAAAACCGAAGAAACGTCGCCGGATCACAGCATTGTTGATGATGAAGAGCCGATCGAACACGATATGTTTCATGCCGACGATACTCCTGAGAGCGATTATGACGAAAACGAAATTGTGCTCGGTGACCTCGACGAGGACTATGATGAGGATGTCGTCTTGAGCGAAGATGATGAGGCGAAGGCCCCGCCGCTTGCTGCGCCCCTGGCGGCAACAAAGCGAAGCGCGGCTACAACAGCGCCGCCCAAGAAAAAACGTAAAAAGACCGGTTCGAATGATGGCGGTGGAGCGATTGGTGTTGTGCTGAGATTAATCGGTCTTGCGCTGGCGATCGGTGCCCTTGGAGTTATCGGTGTTGCAGGGTTCTCGGCTTGGTATTTGAACAAGCTCAATCAAGACCTTCCAGATTACCAGGCGCTTGCAAATTACGCCCCGCCGGTAACCACGCGTGTTTATGCTGGCGACGGGTCTTTGGTGGCGGAATTCGCGCGAGAGCGGCGTTTGTTTGTGCCGATTGAATCGATGCCTGATCACGTGAAATACGCATTTGTATCAGCGGAGGATAAAACCTTTTACGATCATGGTGGCATTGACCTGCGTGGTATTACGCGCGCGCAATTATCAAATATCAGCAATGTTCTGCGCGGGCGTCGCCTCGAAGGTGGTTCGACGATTACCCAACAAGTTGCAAAAAACTTTCTTCTTACCAGCGAGCAAAAAGTCGAACGTAAATTACGGGAGATGCTGATCGCGCGGAAGATGGAACGGACTTATACCAAAGATCACATTCTTGAATTGTATCTCAATGAAATTTACTTGGGGAACAGATCATATGGGGTCGCGGCGGCGGCGCTGAATTACTTTGATAAATCGCTTGGTGATTTGACGATCGCCGAAGCATCTTATCTCGCGGCGATTACTAAAGGACCAAGCAATTACCATCCTATTAATAATGAAGCGCGTGCAGTGGAGCGCCGTAATTGGGTAATAGGCCGATTGCTCGACGATGGCCGTATCTCAGCAGAAGATGCCGCTGAGGCGCAGGCACAGCCGCTCGGTGCGCAAATTGCTCCTCCATTAGGTGCGCGCGACTGGACCATGGAATATTTTGCAGAAGAAGTCCGAAAGCAGATTGTCGAGCTTTACGGAGTTGAGGCGCTATACGATGGTGGGCTTTCGGTTCGTACATCCGTAGACCCTAACCTTCAAAAAAAGGCAGGAGATGCGCTTCGGCGGTGGCTGGTTAAGTATGACCAGCGTCACGGTTGGCGCGGTCCTATCAGTACGTTGGATATTGATGAGAATTGGCCAGAGGTATTTACGGAAGAAATTGATGATTTGCGTAATGCGCGCAAAGTTTCTGACGATATGGCACCTTGGCGGCCTGCGTTGGTTCTCGCTACATCTAAGGAAACTGCAAAAATCGGCTTTCCAGATGGTGCAGAGGCGACAATTCCGCTCGAACAACTAACATGGGCGCGGCAATATATTTCGGCAAATGATCTGGGCGAAGAAATCACCTCTGTGGCGGCGGTTCTAAACAAAGGTGATGTTGTGTATGTGGAGCGGATCGAAGAGGGCGTTGAGGTTTACGGCCTTCGACAAGCGCCGGCAGTCAATGGTGGTTTGATTGCGATTGATCCGCATACGGGCCGTGTCGTTGCAATGGTTGGCGGATTTTCCTTCCAGCTTTCGGAGTTTAACCGCGCGGTTCAAGCGGAACGTCAGCCAGGGTCTACGTTCAAGCCATTCGTTTATTCGGTTGCGTTAGATAGTGGTTATACACCGGCCTCAATCGTACTTGATGCACCTTTTGTGGCCCCTAGTCTCGATAGCTGGTACAAACCAGGTAACTATATCGCGGGCCGGTATTACGGTGAGAGCACACTGCGGTTGGGTATCGAGCAATCGCGTAACGCGATGACGGCTCGCCTCGCGCAAGATCTGGGGATCGGGCGTATCATTGATTATGTGAGTAAGTTTAATCTTTCCGACAGCTTGCCACGCGAATTGGCAATTTCGCTCGGGGCAGGTGAGACTACGTTAATGCGTATTACTGCTGGCTACTCAGTTTTTGTAAATGGCGGTAAAAGCGTTGATCCGGTCTTTATTGACCGAATTCAGGACCGTACGGGCAAGACTATCTACAAGCGCGATACGCGTAGTTGTCCGTCGTGCAATGCTGATTATTGGTCTGGACAGCTAGAGCCACAGTTGCCTGAAACGCGTAAACAGGTAATTGATCCGCGCACTGCATATCAAGTCACGTCGCTTCTTGAGGGGGTTGTTATTCGCGGCACTGGTTCTGCGGTTCGTCGTGCTACTAATAAACCTTTGGCAGGTAAGACCGGCACCACCAATGATTATAAAGACGCATGGTTTGTCGGGTTTTCACCAGATTTAGCCGCCGGGGTCTATGTCGGTTTTGATATGCCGCAAACATTAGGTCAGGGGGAGGCAGGTGGCACAGTTGCTGCGCCGGTCTTTGCTGACTTTATGGTTGAAGCGCTCAAGGATGAGGCGGGCATTCCCTTCCGGGTGCCTTCTGGTGTTCGTCTGGTTCGGGTGAATGCTAAGACTGGCCGCCCTGCCACCGGCGGCGATCGCAACGTAATTCTAGAAGCGTTCAAGGCCGATGATGTCATTGGCGCCGACCCTACGCGCGATGAGTTGTCGCTTGACCCGTTGAGTGCGGCACCTCGTTCGGATACTCCCAAGGACGAGTTGAACGGGCTTTACTAGAAAGCCAGTTTTCATCATATAACCACCAAACGCAGTGCCGGTTTTCGGCGCTGTTCAAAGATAGCAGGAGAGTGCATATGCGCGCCGAAATGGAATCCCTCGTCGAGGATATTAAGCAGTCATTGGAACTGCTGAGGAGGCGTCTTTGACTGGGACGCTGCCAAACGAGAACTCGACGAATTAAACGCACGCTCTGAAGATCCTACGCTCTGGGATAATCCAGAAGAAGCGCAAGCTTTGATGCAAAAACGCACGGCGCTTGAAACGCAGATGAATGCGGTGGGATCATTCGAAGGCGAGATGTCTGACCTTATCGAGCTTGCCGAAATGGCAACCGAAGAAGGCGACAATGAGAGCCTTGATGAAACCCAAGAGCTTATGTCGATCCTTCGGGATAAAGCGCAAAACGCAGAGATCGAAGCGCTGCTTTCTGGTGAAGCAGATAGCAATGATTGCTTTGTTGAAATTCATCCGGGAGCCGGCGGCACTGAGTCAAATGACTGGGCCTCTATGTTATTGCGCATGTATGTGCGGTGGGCCGGTCAGCGGGGTTATAAGGTTGGTGTCATCGAACAACAAGCCGGTGACGAGGCAGGGATTAAATCGGCAACAATCCAGATCAATGGTCACAACGCTTATGGCTGGATGAAAACGGAGTCGGGCGTACATCGGTTGGTTCGTATATCTCCTTACGACTCGAATGCGCGGCGCCATACGTCGTTTGCGTCGGTTTGGGTTTACCCCGTCATCGACGACAAGATTGATATCGACATCAATGAAAGTGAATGCCGAATTGATACATTCCGTGCGTCGGGGGCTGGTGGGCAGCACGTCAACACGACCGACTCTGCTGTTCGTATAACTCATATTCCGACAAATATTGTGGTTCAATGTCAGAACGAACGTTCACAACATAAAAACCGCGCGACTGCCTGGAATATGCTCCGTGCACGCCTTTATGAGTTGGAGTTGCAAAAACGCGAAGAAGCAGCATCGGCGCAAGCCGCATCAAAAACGGATATTGGATGGGGACACCAAATTCGGTCTTATGTCCTACAACCATATCAGCTCGTTAAAGACACCCGTACACAGGTGGAGCATCAAGACCCGGACGCCGTTTTGAATGGCTCGGTCGATGGCTTTATGAGTGCCGCGCTGGCGCAACGTGTTGGTGGCGACACAGCGTAGTAGCGCTTTTTCCCGAAGACGGAGGGAAGCGGGTGACTACAACACCGCTTTTTCGGCCATATGACGGCTTGAGGTTGCTAGCAAGGCGCTTTCTGACCTCGTTACATATGACTTAAATAGCGGATTCCTTTGCGTGATCCGCACTCAAAGGTTAACAAAGTATTAAAATGTGAATATAGTTAACGCGGTTTATTATTGACCTTGGCGGGTTTTTAGCGTTCGATAGTCACTATAGGTACTATCCCCTCCTTGTACCGATGATAATTTTGATCAGCAGAAAAAGGAGATTAGACGGTAAGCTATTCGGAACATTAATCCCGACCCACGCAACAGAACATACTCGAAAAAATAGCGAAGTCTGGTTTGCTGGCTAAGGATAAATGGGAAAGGCGCGATCGCTGCATGCGATCGCGCCTTTTTTTGATTGTACCTTTGATCGTATCAGAGAATTATTTCCGATAATCGAGGGGGGGCTTGCGGTCACCAAGGAGCGATTTATATTTGTAATTATCGCCGCGAGCCTCGATAAACTCTGCGGTTGCGGCGTCGCGAAGGTCTTTGTTCGTATAAAGCTCAATTGCTGCCAATGTCATCGCTTTGGCGGCGACTTGCGCACCCTTGACGCCAATAGTTGACCCACTTGCGGCAACGGCTTGCCAGCTATGGGCAGATGTGCCGGGTACCCACGTAGCTGCACGGACACCCACAGTTGGTGTTGCAAAAGAAACGTCGCCAACGTCAGTGGAACCATATCCAAGCGAGCGCGAATATGGCTGGATATCTTCTTGGCTACCGAGTGAAAGCCTGGGATCGTCAAAGCTCTTGCGGATATTCTCAGCAAATTTCTGTTCTGCAGGTGTATATTTTACGCCGCCGACCTCGCGAAGTTTTTCATCCATCATTTTTGCAAGCGTATCGTTGACCAGAAGGGGGTTGTTTCCATGAATGACCTCCCAATCGACTTCGGTACCCGTGCCAAGTGCAGCGCCGCGTGCTGCATCTTCGACCCGTGCCCAGATATTTTCGACGCCATCAGCGTCTGGATGACGCACATAATAAAAGACTTCGGCAAAATCTGGCACGACATTTGGCGCAAGACCGCCTTGTGTAATAACATAGTGAATTCGCGATTGTTGCGGAACATGCTCACGCATTAAGTTGACCATGTTGTTAAAGGCTTCGACCCCATCAAGTGCCGACCGCGCGCGGTGTGGGGCGCCAGCGGCATGCGCAGAAACCCCTCGGAACCGGAATTTTGCAGAACGGTTTGCGAGCGAAGTTCTGGCGGCTGCAGAGTTTTCATCATCAGCATGCCAATGAAGTGTGATGTCAACGTCGTCAAAAAGCCCCGCTCGAACCATATAGACTTTACCGCTGCCGCCTTCTTCGGCGGGCGTACCGTAAAAACGAATGCGACCGGGCGTATCGGTTTCGTCCAGCCATTCTTTAATCGAAAGCGCAGCGGTCAGTGATCCAGCACCGAAGAGATTGTGGCCACATGCATGTCCGGCTGCTTTGCCTTCGATTGGCGAGCGATCTGGAGTTGCATCCTGATTGATACCGGGAAGGGCGTCATATTCTGCGAGGATACCGATGAGGGGGCCACCACTGCCATATTCAGCGGTAAATGCAGTGGGGATCCCGGCGACGCCTTTGGTGATTTTAAACCCTGCGGCCTTTAGTCGATCTTGTAGTAATTGGGATGAACGTTCTTCCTGATAGCCGACTTCTGCCCATTCCCACAATTGTCGTGCGACGGTTGCGGTGTCGTCATATTTCGCATCAATTTTCGAGAGAACATTGTCGTCAGCGTGCGCAAATACGGGAAGTGCTGCAAGTGCGACGGATAGAAGCCAGCGTTTCATGGTGTTTCCTTCGGTCATTAACAGAAACAGCATATTGCCACGAATCCGTACGGCTTGTCATGATTGTTGAACTTGGTTTTGGGGAGCCAAGCCAATCTGGCGGCACCAAAAATGATGCCGCCTATGCGTTTTGGTTATACGCCGAACTTGAATTCGAGATTTAAGCCGAGGCTTTCGGCGTTAGATGTATCGAATTCATAATGAGTGTAGTCCGCGCGAAGGGCCATCGACTCTGTCAGATCGTATGTGGCTGATGCGCCCATGGCAAAGCCATCATCAGAGCCGCCAAATACGAGTTCATTGCCGCCAATGGTTGTTACGGTCGAGTCAATTTCTGCGAACGCGTAACCTGCACGCGCCGACACATCGAACCGATCACTTAAAGGAAGGGTTGCACGACCGTAAAAACCGATAAGGTAATCGAGCCCTAAATCGCCGGGACCGGACAATACATCGTCAAAGTCGCTGTCTTCATTATCGTCGAGATCGAAATCGTCTTCATCGCCATCAAAGTCGAATTCGCCATCATCGATTCCAAAGCTAGCATCAGTCTCTACGCCAAAATTGGGATGAAGTTGCCAACCGGCCCGTGCGGTGATTGCACTTACATTTGCATCGCCGCCCAGTTCTTCGTCAAAATCGAAATTGTTATAACCGCCAGAAAAATAAGGCCCTGTCGTTTCTTCGGGGCCGTTATAATTTTGTGCGCTCGCCGTGCTGCTTAAAACGATAGAACTTGCGCCTAGGGCGAGGGTGCTTAGGAAAAGCTTGGATTTATTCAAAGACATAGAACCTCCGATACTCGTTACAGTTGCAATTTGAATGAGAGCAACAAATACGATGGAGGTCCGTTTCATTGATTTTTGTTAGGGCGTCGGGGCCTGACATGGGGGATTTGCGCACAGCGCCAAATTTGGTCAGATTATACAAAAATATCAGGGAGATAATAATATGACGCAAGCCTCTTCAGGCGCAGCCACATCCCAAAAAGGCTTTTTAGGGTGGGTCGAGCGGACGGGTAATAAACTTCCCGATCCTGTCTTCATCTTTTTCTATCTCATCGTTGTTCTGGTTCTCATCAGTATTGTTGCTTCTTTGGCGGGGCTTTCCGCGCCGCATCCGACCAAAACAATCGAGGGCACCGACGATCCATTCATTATCAACGCTGTGAGCTTGTTATCATCTGAGAATATCCAACGACTTTGGGTGGATATGCCAAAGACATTTACTCACTTCCACCCGCTTGGGTATGTGCTGGTGGTAATGTTGGGCGCGGGGGTGGCTGAGCGGACAGGGTTGTTTGGCACCGCGATGCGTGCAGCTGTTCGCAACGCACCAAAGTTTCTTTTGACACCAATGGTCGCCTTGGTGGCGATGGTTGGTAATCTAGCGGCTGATGCTGCTTATGTGGTTCTTATTCCATTAGCCGGCGTATTGTTCGCCGCAGCGGGGCGACACCCTATTGCGGGTATCGCTGCGGCCTTTGCCGGGGTTTCTGGCGGGTTTTCCGCAAACCTGTTGCCGGGTCAGCTTGATGCCTTGTTGTTTGGCATTACTGAAGCGGCTGCGGAGTCCATTGTACCCACATGGGACGCAAACATCGCAGGTAATTGGTATTTCATTTTCACGATGACACTTATTTTCCTGCCGGTCATCTGGTTCGTGACGGACAAAATTATCGAACCGCGAATGGGCGGGTATGTACCCCAAGGACCTGCCGGTGAGATGGTTAAAGATGGCGATAAGCCGCTTTCGCAAGACCAGAAAAAGGGTTTGTCCCATGCTGGAATAGCGGCGTTATTGGTTTGTGCGGTATGGGTGTTTTTCACGGTTGGTCCGGGCACGCCATTGATTGATGAAGCGGCACGACCGGAAGCGCGGCTCTCGCCATTTTATAAGTCACTCGTCGCCGCGTTTTTAGTTTTATTTCTTGCGGCCGGTTGGGCCTATGGCGCAGCGGCAGGAACGGTAAAAGGTCATCGTGATATCGTCCGCATGATGAGTGAGGCCATGGCCGATCTTTCATATTACCTTGTGCTTGCTTTTGCGGCGGCGCATTTCGTTGCGATGTTCGCGTGGTCTAATCTTGGATTGATTTTCGCAGTGCAAGGGGCTGATGCAATTCAGGCGTCTGGCATGCCAATGCCGATTACCCTTGGTATGTTGGTTATTTTAACGGGTGTCGTGAACATATTTGTCGGTTCGGCGAGTGCCAAATGGGCCTTGCTGGCACCAGTAATGATCCCAATGTTGATGTTGTTGGGTATCAGCCCAGAGATGACCACGGCGACTTATCGGGTTGGCGATTCTGCAACCAATATCATCACACCCCTGATGGTTTATTTCCCGCTTATCCTGACTTTCTGTCAGCGGTGGCAAGGGAATTTTGGCCTGGGTAGTCTGACCGCGACAATGCTGCCGTACTCAGCCTTTTTGCTGGTAGGCGGGCTTGTGTTGGTGATGCTCTGGGTGGTTTTAGGTTTACCACTTGGGCCGGGTGCTGCGTTGCATTACACGCTGCCACCACAATAAATGATCAATCATATATAATTGAAAACGCCCGCTTTCGAGCGGGCGTTTTTTTAGGCGACGCTGATTTGCGGTGCAGCCTCGGGTAGATCTTCGCCAAATGCGCGTTGATAAAACTCGGCCACTGTCGGGCGTTCAAGTTCGTCACACTTATTTAGGAATGTCACGCGGAATGAGTATCCGATATTTTGGAATATTTCCGCATTTTGCGCCCACGTAATCACTGTTCGTGGGCTCATGACTGTTGAAATATCACCGGCGATAAATGCATTGCGGGTCATATCGGCGACACGGACCATGGCGTCGATCGCTTTGCGGCCTTCTTCGGAATCATAAAGCGGCACTTTGGCGATAACGATTTCGGTTTCTTCCTCGTGGGACAAATAATTCAACGTTGTCACGATCGACCAACGGTCCATTTGGCCTTGGTTGATTTGTTGTGTGCCGTGATAAAGCCCCGTGGTGTCACCAAGGCCAATAGTATTTGTCGTTGAGAATAGGCGGAACGATGGGTTTGGTGTCAGGACTTTGTTTTGGTCGAGCAGCGTAAGACGCCCTTCAGCCTCTAGAACGCGCTGGATGACGAACATCACATCTGGGCGGCCTGCATCATATTCGTCAAACACAAGTGCCACAGGGCGCTGAAATGCCCACGGTAGTATGCCCTCTTTGAACGCGGTGACCTGTAAGCCATTTTCTACGACGATGGCATCCTTGCCAATCAAATCGATCCGACTCACGTGGCTATCGAGATTAATACGAATGCATGGCCAGTTCAGACGGGCTGCGACCTGTTCAATATGGGTCGATTTACCGGTGCCGTGGTAGCCCTGAACCATCACCCGGCGATTATGGGCAAAGCCTGCGAGAATTGCCGTCGTGGTTTCGGGGTCGAAGCGATACGATTCATCAATCGGTGGCACATAGGAATTGGGCTTAGAAAATGCCGGAATTTCAATATCTAGATCTACGCCAAATGTTTCCTTGGCGGAAACCATGGTGTCAGGCTTTTCGAAAAACGTATCATCGGTAATCACAGTCATGGACGGCTCTTTTTCTTTTGCACATGCGAGCGCGGACCCTCGCGCGAAAGGCGCGTCGTGACAAGTACCTAAGGCATATCGGTTAGGGGCTTGAGGGCGATCAAATTGACGCGCCAGATAGATACTAGCGGGTCGGAAAGCAAAAAAGCAGCACCGAAGGGTGCCGCTTTTGGTATTGACGATATTTGCCTAGACTTAGAGAAACTGCGCTTTTTTCAAGATGGTATGGGCTTTGACCACATCGGCTAACTGCTGCTCGGCGCTTCTGTCGCCGCCATTGGAATCGGGGTGGAAGCGCCGGACCAATTCCGCGTACCGACGGCGAATCTCAGATCCGGTCGCGTTGTATTGAAGGGCCATGGTGTCAAACGCGCCAACTTGCATTTTGGTTAGCTTCTTGCCGCCACGATAGTGGCCGCGTTCGGCGGCGCGTTCCTTGGCTTCTTCGGCCATAAGCCCGAAAGCGTCGTCCGCATCGGCTGGACCACGAGCATTTGCGGCCGCTCTGGCGCGATCATTTTTGCCCATCGACCAAGTTGGCCGGTCGCCATATTGGCTCGCTTGCCTGACTTTGGCGGCTTCGTCATCGGAGAGGCCGTCAAAATAGTTCCAGTTCCGATTATGGTCGCGCGCGTGGGCAAGGCATAGCCATACTCGCTCGCGCGGCTCTCTCGGTGATTTGGGAAGGCTACAGGCGGCCTTCTCTTCGCAGTCGTCAGCTGCACATGAATGATCACCCGGATCTGACCATGCGGGCGGTTTCTTGCTTCTGCCGGGTGGTTTGACTCTGATGTCAAAGCCCAGGCGCGGTTTGTATTCTTTCTGAGTCATAGCCCTAATATGATGCGCGTTGCGTCTTGACACAATCTTGACGTCTGTGCCTCTTATGGTGTGTCTGGGGACATGTCAGTTTCAGAAACAATTCGCAATAAATTAATCCAGTCTCTCCAGCCCGAACGGGTGGAGGTGATTGATGAATCCCACCTTCATGCGGGCCATGCAGGCGCAAGGGAGGGCGGAGAGTCACATTTCCGTGTCTTCATTGTCTCAGCAAAATTTGAAGGTGCCTCGCGTGTGACACGGCAGCGCATGGTGAATGCTGCGCTCCGCAAAGAGCTGGCGGGTCCGGTTCACGCACTTGCCATGAAAACGCTCACGCCCGTTGAAGCGGAGCAAGAAGATTAAAAAAGTTGCGCCACAATCATTTTAACGAACAAGAGAAACAAGAATGGAAATTTCTGGCGCTCCGGCGACCTATGCTTTGGTGATCGCAAATGTGATTGCTAGCGTCTACGGACTCTCATTCGATAAGGGGTTTGTTGCGAGTTATCTGTTTAATGTTGGTGCATTGAAAAACGCCAAACAGCATTATCGCATTTTCACATCATCCTTTTTACACGGCGACTATTTTCATCTGTTGTTTAATATGATGACGCTGTTGATCTTTGGGCCCGTCGTTGAAAAAGTGCTTGGTACGGATGGTTTCTTGGTCGTCTATTTCGGTGCAATTCTCGCAAGCGGAATTATTTCATTTTATGTAAATAAGGAAAATTTATCATACAGTTCGCTTGGGGCGTCTGATGGCATATCGGGGGTGATATTATCGTTTTGTATGTTTGCGCCGTTGTCGCCAATCTATTTCTTGTTTGTGCCATTTCCAATTCCTGCCTTTATCTATGGTGGTTTGTTCATTGTGATATCGGCAAAGATGATGGGTGGTGGCGGCCGCACCGCACATGAAGGGCATCTGGGCGGTGCCTTGGCGGGTCTGATTTTGACATTGATGATGAAGCCAGAAGTACTGAGTAACCTTTTTGGCTAAAGTAGTTCTGTGATGGCTTACAATAAATCTAGGTATTACAGGTCCATATAGGGGGACTTGCCTATGTTAACCGAAGTTGTTGAGATTGTTCCCATCGACACTGGTCGTGTTATAGTTACCGATAGTGGGCATACGGGGATATTTAATGGGGCGCGAAAAGTTACCTCACGGGGTGCCATCCGATAATATGAACATGTCCTATGGTGCGCGTGAGCGCGCTGATGTGCCGGACGTAGCGACTCCAAAATTCGAGAACTCTGTAACAGCGCCCTCTACTTTGGAATTTGGCGCACGCGAAAAGCGAGATTTAGCTGAATCTGATACCGATTCATACAGGCGCACCGATGACGATGATGATCTGGACCATGAACCAGCGATACCGGTGTGGGTATTGATCTCCATCGCAATCGCATTTCTGTTGGTTGGCTTGGGGGCATATCTAGTCTCGCACAACAATGAACCAATGCCACGTTGTGAAAACCAACCCGAATGGAACCAATATAACTGCAAGGTCCGTTAGCGGAGCGGCGTTTGTTCGGCGGTTGCTAGTGTATTATGTGAAAGCGTCGGCATTCCATATAATCTGCGTACGCCGTCAATATCGCCTTGCTGTAAATCTGCGAATGCTTCGCCATAATTAAATGACATGATTTGCCCAAAAGGACTGGCATGATTTAATCCGATCGCATGACCAATCTCATGGGTGAGTGTATATTGAAGGTCTTGACCATTTTCATTTTTGCCAAACCCAACGTTCCAAACTTTATTAGTGCTGAGGCAAACTAAACCGCGTGTTATTGTATCAACTTCTACGCCTGAGGGCACGCTTAATACATCCGCATGGGCCCATCCATGATTGCCGAGATCAGACCCGATTAAAATATCCGCGACTTCGGTGTGGTCGGTTTTGCGAAAGCGGATTCCGGAAACAGATTCCCACATTGCAAAAGCATTGGTCGCCGCAGCCAGAAATTCACTTTCTGGGATCTTATTGTTTTCAAGTATGGGGGTGAGGCTGCCTGTCGTTTGGCAATTACGCGCGTCGTCAAACTGTGTGGGTTCGGTGATGAAGCCGTAAGTTAACTCGGTTGCGGTGCCGAGCGTCGGCTCGCCCCATTTCACAACACGACCGTCTAACTTTAGCAAGCGATAGCTAGATTGAGTGTCGGGCTGGGCCCATACAATTTGCGGAACGAGAAGCGATGAGAGCGCTAACAGAGACAATTTACGCAACAACACAAACCTCTGAGAGTTAAGCGAATGGTTTAGTTATGTTACTCAGAGTTAATGTTGCGACTTGTTCATGTCAATCACTTCAAAGCGGTGGAAACATTAAATTTTCAATCGGCATTTCGCGAAGGTCCATTCTCGCTATTGTAACAATAGATCACTATACGGATTGAATGGTATTTTATGCACCTAAAATAAGTTCCAAATAAACAGCTATTTAGAACATGAATTTGTCTCCACTTCTAAACCATCGTTAACTGGAAAGTCAGCACAGAACCAACATATGTTTTTTTGTGAGCGGGGAAACAAACAAAGGAGTATTCAAATGTCGAAAACTTTTATGTCTGCCTCAGCCCTTGCAATTCTCGCAGCCGCTGCAATCACTCCTGCGAGCGCGCAAGATGTTCCTCAATATACACAAGAAATGCCAGCCTCTAGCGCCGAAGTTGATGCAAACGTCAATCTTGAGACTGCTCAACTAACAGGTAAAAGCATTTATGACCTAGACGGACAAGAAGTTGGTACCGTCGCAGAAGTTGTGACCGCAGAAGACGGAACAGAAAAAGCGGTTATCTCTGTTGGTACTTTCCTTGGGATTGGATCAAAAGAGATTGCAGTTCCGGTGTCTGATCTTGAAGCTAAAGCTGATGGTTCAGGTTATAGCCTGACATTAACTGCCGATGAGATTGAAGCTGCTCCGGCATATGAAGGCGATACAGGTGCGATGTAAGCTAAGTAAATTAACTAGGCATTATAAGAGGCGGCGAGTTCAGGCTCGCCGCCTTTTTTCACAACTGATTAAGCCATGCGTATGGTTTTGTTTTCACGTTCTTGCATAATTTTTCGGTAGGCATAATTCACTTTTTGCGTGGCAAGCACCGCTGCTTTTTCGATATCCTCATCAAGGCAAAGCGATGCTAAAGCATCCGGGTGCACGGCTTTAATTCTGGCTTTGTAGGCGGAACGTATTTCTTCAATGTTTGCGTCACGGGCGACCCGCAACAAAATATACGGATCGTATGACGCTAATGTCTGCTTTTTTGCCTCTGGTTGTGCGTCATGCTTTTTATCGAAACATTCGCCCTTTAGGTCTGGTTTTTCGGTTTCGGTCGATTGTTCGACAAGGGATTTGATTTGGGTCTTGGCGACAATCATGGTCTCGCCGCCGTCTAAACGCACGGGAATAAATGCACGGGAATCGTTCAAAAGGTCTGACGCGCGTTCCCCGAGGCTAGTGTAAACAATGGCATTGATTGGTTCGACCGTGTCAGTCATTTGCAAAAAGACATTAATCTCATTGCGGTGACGGAATGTGCGCGCTTTGCTGTCGAACGTACTCATGTCGGCCTCTTTCCGTTCGGTGTGAACGGGTTCACGAGAGCCGTTGCAATAGGCTTGCCACCTTAACCTTTAGGGAAATTAACGCTGTTTTGCTGGCGCATTCATCCATTGGAGCAAGTATTTGGTGGGAAAAGCCCAAGCCACTCCGGCCACGATATAATATGGCACTAACAAAAGCTGATTGTGGGGGAGTCGCTCTCCCAATGCCGCCGCAGCAAAGAAATAGAGTAGCAAAGTCGGAAGAAAGAGCGAAAACCCGATCAATTTTTTATATCGCGGCGGCATGGCGCAGGTCCAAATCCTTTGGCGCTGTGCGGGCGCGACGCGGGGTCGCGGGCGGCGGAAGCGCAAATGTCCTAAAGCTTAGATTAGGCCTCTAGCAGCAAATGAATAGCTGCGCAAAATTCGAGAAAGATAGAACGCTGAAATGACACAATCCGGTGCAACTTCCCCAGCGGCAGCGCGCCGCATCGCGATATGGCTTTTCATAATGTGTGCCCTTGTGGCCTTGATGGTTATTGTCGGCGGCGCAACGCGTCTGACTGACTCGGGGCTATCGATCACAGAATGGCGCCCCGTCACGGGCGCGATACCGCCGCTCAGCGAAGCGCATTGGCTTAGCGAGTTCGAGAAGTATAAAACCATTCCTGAATATGAAGAGGTCAACTTCGGAATGACACTTCATGAATTCAAAGCGATTTATTGGTGGGAATGGGGGCACCGCTTTCTGGGCCGGCTAATCGGTATTGCGTTTTTGGTGCCGATGATCGTCTTTATGGTGACGGGACAGGTCAAAAAACCATTGGCGCTGAAATTATTCGGTCTGTTTGCGCTTGGCGGTATGCAGGGCGTCCTCGGGTGGTGGATGGTAAGCTCCGGGCTGGCTGATCGTGTGGATGTCAGCCAATACAGATTAGCGGCCCACCTTTCGCTTGCGGTGATTGTGTTTGCTGCGCAGTTTTGGCTGGCGCTTGATCTTTGGCCCTCAAAAATAATCTCGGTTTCTCGCAACCTGCGAATAGGTGCTAGCGCCCTGGCAGTCGGCGTTTTTGCGCAGATGGTCCTCGGCGCATTTGTTGCCGGGCTGCGCGCGGGACGAACATTTAACACGTGGCCTTTGATGGACGGGAAAATTTTCCCTGACGGATATTTTACTGCCAATCGTGAATTCAATGATCTGTTTGAGACGATGGCCGCCGTACAATTCAATCATCGGTTGGGCGCGTATATATTGGCAGCAGCCGCCATCTGGTTTTTTATTGCGGCCCGTAAAAGCCCGTTACGTCCGCGCGCGAATATGCTCGCTGCGATGATTGGTCTACAGATTTTTCTCGGGATTTGGACGGTGCTCGCCGCCACACCGATAGGTCTTGGGTTGGCCCACCAAGCGGGTGCTATGTTGGTCTTTGCTGGAGCGCTATATGCGGCCCACGGCGCGCGTGGTCATTCGGGCTGAAAATTGGTCGGAATAATCAATGTGTCCTCAGTACCGCCCGGCGTCTCGCCGCGAGGCGAGACAGGCTCGCCGACGGTAACGGATAAGCCATTCATCAGGCTATTTCCCGGGATGAGACGGATCACCGGTTCGTCGACATCATTTGCGATGCCGAATGCCACAACGCCGTTGCGATATATGGCACCAAGATTAGTGCTTGTGGCATTAAAGATATTGGCCTTGCCGATCGCGGGTTGATTGCTGGCATCGTTGAATTTGAAAACCCCAAGTGCGAGCCCGGATGTGCGATCAAATGCATGAAGCATTCCCGTCGTTTGATCCAAGACAAGCACATGGCCGGAGATGGCACCATCCTCGCCAGTGGAGGTTGCCAAGATTACAATGTCACCGGCATTAGAGATGTCGCCTTTTGCAAATGGACTTTTAAAAGCATCCTTATCCGTCAAACGATAGATATTGCCGTCCTCACTGGCGAGTAGGGCGGTTCCGTCAACATCAACTGTACAACTGACGAGGTTGGCTGGCGTATCGACGCTGGTTTCGCTGGCGACGGAAATGCCGGCCTCGGTCGCAGCAAGATTAAAGATTTGAAGCTTTGATTTCTGGATCACAAATAGGGTCGGTGCGTCGTCGGTTTGTGCGCGGCCCATACAATATCCGCGTACAGCACCCCTTATCTGAGGACCGACATCAAGCGGAATGAATGCGCGTGAGGCATTGTCTATACCATAGAAGCGAAACGCATTTTCATCCGTATCAAGAAAACTAATAAAACCTGCGGCTTGGGGGCCGCGTCCAATATAGTCCACGGCCAGGCCTTGTGCGCTATGGTCCTCAATCCGGGAGACAGTGTTCCCGTCTTCCATATTATAGGAGGCGACACCATTTTCTGTGGCGATGATCAGCGTTCCGTTAAAAGAAAGCGTTGGATGATCCCAAAAGGCGAGGCCGGTCGCGGCACCGCCGAGATTAGGCAATTCGTCGCTAAAATTCACGGTAATTTCCACAATCGGCTCAGGCTTTTCCAGAACCTCTTCGCGTTCTGCATCGCACGCGCTCAGCACCAAAATACCAGAAAGCGCGAAAACAGCCGTGAGATTGTGAATGAAACGCAAGATATTACTCCTGATTGAGGTTGCTATTTTCGGGAATGTGAAATTCCTGCCAAGTGACGCTGGTAAAGGAATGGCGAAAATTGTCTCGCTATTCAATGGGGTTACGACAATTTCAGTAACGTTCGCTCTTTTTCCACATATCACAGACGGAAGTTCCATGCAGCAAAACAGTCACTGTTCGCCATAAAGAGCCCGCTTCAACCGAGAATGGTTAATTTTAATGTGCGCAAAACGTGCACATGATGGTATAATGCACGTATCGCGATCCACATGAGCGTGGAGGCGGATTGGGGGTGTTGGGAGGTCTAAGCTATGAAGAAGCTCGTTCTTGGATTAGCGGTGACTCTGGCAGCTTTTGCCGGTAGTGCGCACGCTGTCTATCTCGATTTTGTAGCGGAAGCCGCCGGAAATGAGCGGGGTGTCGCGGACGGCACAACAATCAATTTTAGCGGTCTTGATGTGACATTCACATCGTTAAGTGCCGGTACATTTTTTGCTTATTTTGATGATCTGGATGATGGCAAACCAGCAGGACTAGGGGTTTGCGAAATCCTATCTGCTGGGCCGGGTTCGGCGTGTGCGGATTCGTCTGATGACAATATCCGATCCGGGGATGCCGTAACGCTGACATTTGCTGATCCAGTGACCGTAAGCAATTTTTCTTTTACCGATGCTGATCACAATGATCTGAATACGAATGATATCGACACGCTTTTAATTGCCATAAATGATGCGAATGATTTTATGCAATACACATTTGCGGAAGCGGTCGCGTTGGTGATTTCTGGTGTGGACCTTATTCGGTTCGCATTTGATGACAATGGCAACGGTCGTCAGTTCTATGTGAATGGTTTTGAAGCCGCAGCTGTACCGCTTCCTGCCGCAGCGCCTTTATTACTCGCGGGGCTTGCGGGGTTAGGCTTTGCTTCAAAAAGAAAGAAAAAGAATTAGTCAAAATTGGTCAGACTTTGACCGGTTAGAGCAAGTAGGGGAAATATGGGGGAGACCCTATTTGCTCGACCTGCTCTTTCTTTTTGTGCGGCACATCGGAACGTTTCAGTTATCGCGATATTTCGGGTTTCGTTGTTTTGTTTGCGACGGTTCGGCGCTGATGGGCTTTGCGCCGGTCTTGCCACCGTTTTTTGGCCATGTCCTGCATGTCGACCGTTTGGTCCGTTTCATCGACGATCTCTGATCCGAGCAATGTTTCGATGACATCTTCCATTGTGACAATACCGGACATACTGCCGAAATCATCTGTAACCAAAGCAATATGGTCTCGCGTTTCAATAAAGTCGTTGAATAGCCGGAAAATACTATAGTTTTCAGGCACCGTGACGATGTTACGTTTGAAGTCGGAGAGTGTTTTGTCGCCGGCATCATCAATCAAATGTTCTAAAATATCGTCTTTAAGAACATACCCCACAAAATTTTCGCTATCCGCGCTTTCGCGAAGAGGGATTCTCGAGAAAACCAGTTCTTCCTGAAGATCATAAAACGCACGCGCAGTCATGTTTTGTGGCGCAGAAACCGTAACTGTGCGTGGTGTCATTACCTGACGCGCTTTGAAGTTTTTGAAATGCAGAATGTTATGAATGAACTCAACTTCCGCTTGGTCGAGTGCGCCTTCCTCTGATCCGATTTGCGCCATCGCCAGAAAATCAGTGCGGGAGAAAATGCTTTGTTCTTTGCTGCTCGTGATAGCCCTTGTGGTTAGCTGACAGAGCCAAACGATCGGAGCCAGAATGAACAATACCATATTGAGGCTTTTCACCGTGAATGGTGCCAAGGCTTTCCAGTTGGTTGCGCCAATCGTCTTAGGGATGATTTCAGACAGGATTAGAATTGCCGCCGTGGTTGCGGCGGGCACAGCCAGTCCCGTGATTAAGGGGTTGCTCTCTGCCCAGATTTTTGTGGCTTCCTGACCAACGCCAATAGCACCAACAGTATGGCCGATCGTGTTCAGCGTTAGAATTCCGGCGAGGGGCCGGTCAATATTGTTTTTAAAATCGTTTAGGGTTTTGCCGATTTTGTCGCCCTCATCGAGCTTCACCCTCATATAGGAGGGCGAGATGCTCAGGAGTACGGACTCCCACAATGAGCAAAGAAACGAGACACATATTGAAACGACGAGAAATGCAATTAGCGAGGAAAGCATGGGGTGTGCGTTATACCGCCCGTTGTAAGGTTCATGACTGCTATATTTGCGCATGATCACGATGATTGTGTAGAGCTATTGCATATATTTTGTACGGAAAAATGCTAATAAAAACCGCAATATAGGCGCGTGCTATAAGGAACCCATTTTGGTGGTATTATTTTACCACATAAATAATCGCCTGTTTTCAATGAATTTATCGCAAAGGTGTTGACGCAAACGGTATCAACAGGTACCTGCCACGCTTCCAAAGCGGGGTGTGCCCAATCGGGCGACGGCCTTGCGAGAGAATTCAGGATAAAGACATGAAAACCTACGCCATGAAACCGGCGGAAGCGGACGCCCAGAAAAACTGGATCGTGATCGATGCGGAGGGCCTCGTCGTTGGTCGCCTTGCATCAGTGATCGCTACCCGTCTTCGCGGTAAGCACAAACCTGCCTACACACCCCATGTTGATTGCGGCGATAATGTTATCGTTGTGAATGCCGACAAAGTCGTCTTCACCGGCAACAAATGGAAAAACAAGAAATTCTATTGGCACACCGGTTATCCCGGCGGCATCAAAGAACGCACCATGGAAAAAATCATGGGCGGTGCTCACCCGGAGCGCATTCTGATGAAAGCCGTTGAGCGCATGATGCCAAAGGATTCGTCGCTTGCCCGCAAACAAATGACGCATCTGCGTATTTTTACCGGTGCTGAGCATACGCATGAAGCGCAATCGCCGGTTAAACTCGACGTTGCAGCTATGAATTCCAAAAACCAGAGAGACGTCTAGACCATGAGCATGACATCCCTTGAAGATCTGAAAGACGTTGCGACCGAAGCTGGTGCAGTAGAAGCCCCAGAAGAAGTTACGCTGCGTGAGCCAAAAATCGACTCGCTAGGCCGCTCTTATGCGACTGGCAAGCGGAAAACGGCTGTTGCGCGTGTCTGGATTAAACCAGGCGCAGGAAAAATCACTGTGAACGGTAAAGACCAAACTGAATATTTTGGCCGTGCGGTTCTTCAGATGATCATCAAGCAGCCTTTGGTTGCTGTTGAGCGCGAAACCCAATTCGATGTTGTTTGTACTGTTTCGGGTTCTGGACCTTCGGGCCAAGCTGGTGCGGTTCGTCACGGCATTTCAAAGGCGCTGACCTATTACGAACCGGCATTGCGCTCGGTTTTGAAAAAGGGCGGCTTCCTAACACGCGATAGCCGCGTTGTGGAACGTAAGAAATACGGTCGCAAAAAAGCGCGTCGTTCATTCCAGTTTTCCAAACGTTAATTTGCGTTTGGAACGGCTGTGGGGGATTATTCAATCCTCCCACATATATGAGTTTCCAAAAGCGCCGCCCTTCGGGGCGGCGTTTTTATTTTGAGGATAGTCGTTTATTCTCAAGCAAATACAATGTGATATACCGAGTTTCTAAGTCTAGAAATCATGTTTCCAATTTGCTGAGATGGTTTGGTCGCCGGTTTGTTCTAGCTCAGTTTCAATAGTGATACTGTCGGTAACGTCGTATTTCACGCGTACCGAGCCATTGCCGCCATCAGTATCTTGACTAGCGGAGACGAAAAAACCGTCTGCGACATACTTCCCGGCAGTCAGCGATCCACCGCCTTTTTCGGGGTCGATATCGACGTTCAGCAAATCCAGCCCGACAGATCTGCGTAATTTACCAGTGATGCCTTCGCCGCCAAATGGGCCTATGCCACCTAGCGAGGCAAGCGCTTCTGCGGTTTGTAGTGATTCAAACGCGGATAGATTTTGGGCGGGCTTTCCAAATAAAACCAGCGACATGACATCCTCGGAGGGCAAGGACGGGGTTGATTCTAACTCAATCGAAGGTTCGGTTGCCCGGCCCGAAATGACAATCGCTGCGGTGACGCCGTCACCAGTATTTAGCTCTGCGCGAATATCTAGAAGTGGGTTATTCGGATTGATCCGGTCGAAAGCGATCTGGCCGCGCGTGAGGTCAAAACGCCGCCCAGAAAAGTCGAGCCACCCACGGCGAAGGGTGAGATCACCCAACATGATCGCTTGACCACGGTCATTATTGGCAACCACATTGGCGGCCCATTCACTTTCAAGTCCGCGCCCGCGAATGAAAATCCGGTCATCTGCTGTTACTTTGACGTTAAAGTCGATGCCGGATTTTGGTGTTGGTGCCAGTTCGGTTGGTGCGGTATTTTCTTCATTATACGCAATAATATCGATACCAACTAGACCCGTGTTTTCGGGCGTCACGATTTCTGCATCTAATTCTGTGATGTCTATTTCGCCACCCGCGACGAGCTTGTCGAGGGGGCCGCTAACCGTAATTTTTCCATCTGCTAGGACTTTGTTGACCGGTGCGGCAGAAAGCTCTGCGCCGTCAAGGTTGAGATTGAAATCAAGGTTTGAATTCTCACCAAGCCGAATATCACCGTCAAATTTAATCGTATCGCCGCCCGACTGACCCGCGCCGCGCCCACCACCGGTGAGCACGAGGGTGCTGTCAGGGCCGGTATAGTCCGCGTTGGCTTCCATATGTATACCGGCCAGCGAGAACCCGGTTTCAATTTCCGTATAGGCACCTTCAGTCAGTTCTGCTTTTCCAGAAATAATTGGATTTTCAGTATCGCCCGCAAGATTGAAGGTCGCTGACAAAGCGCCTTCGATAGTTTGTATCGTTGGCGGCAAATATGCGGCAATGGCCTGAATGTCACCATTATATGCTATGCGGCCTGTTAATTCGCCTGAGGTTTCAATGCTAACTGACGGTTTGCGCGTAAGGCGAGCCGGTAACCGGATATCCATATCGAGGCGATCGTCTGAGCCATCGTCGGTGATGCGCATTTGCGAGCCATCCCAAACGGCTTTTCCTCTGATGGAGGCATCTTCTTCGGTTAGCAACAAAGAGCGAAGGTGGAAATCTGTCTCCGCCGGAATTTCCTTATCCGTATCAAGAGCGAGAGTCATAGAAATGCGTCCATCGGCATTGGGGATATTCACCTGATCGAAGACCGCGTCAGCGCGCCAACGCGTTTCCTCCAATGCACCGTCAAGGGAAATGTTGCCCTTCGCGCCATATGCCATCCGAAGGTTCTCAATTAACACCCCATCGCGCAGAGTAATCACGGCGGGTGCCGTTAGTTTCGCATCTGTCGCAAAAACAAGTGCTTCGAGACTATTCAGCCTAACGATAATATTCTTGCGCGCGTTGATCTGGGCTTTTGCAGCGATGTTTTCGATGGTCTCAGTACCGGGTGCGGCAAAGCTTTTGGCTTTTAATGAGACAGCGATTGCGCCGGGTGGGCCTTGTGCGTCTATCGCTAACCCATTCGCAGCGAGGTTGTTAAAGGCAATATGATCTGCATTAACAACCATGTTGTTGAGTGCATCATTGCGTGAGAGAACGCCTTTGGCGGCTATATCACCGACCAAATCAATACCGGGCCAAGGGGCCGCGCCTTCATCACCATTATAGGTGAGGTCGAGATTGATCGTTTGGAGAGTGCTATCAATATTGACGTTGCCGCCAAGATTAAAACCGTGCCCAGCATATGAAATCGTCGGTAGTCTGATGCTGCCGTCATTCGAGGTGCGAATACTCGCATCAAGCTTTCTTGGTCCGCCATCAATAGCGCGAGCGGTAATGTCGCCATTCGGAAATTTGGGTAAGCCGGCGATTGCGGCGTTGATTGAAAGGGCCGGAACAGAACCACTTTCCGTTGATAATTTCGGTGCTTCCAATTCAGTGTTAATCGTGAAACGATTCAATGTGCCGCCTAGTTCGATTTCGCCGGTGAAGTTTTTTTCGGGTGATATATTGCTGGAAAAAAGCCTCACATAATTTGGCGTAACGTCGAGATCGCCGCTAAAGGCTAGGGCATTAGTTGTCGTGTTATATGTACCATTTACGTTTATTGTGGTGCCATCACTGGTCAGCGCTTTGATACCGGATAACCGAATACGGTCGTCGAGATTAGTGTCAATATTTCCGTTTACGGATAGCCCATTCGCGAGTGCGGCAGAAAAATTCTTGTTTGGCGCTAGAGTTAACTCAACATCACCAGCGAATACTTTACGCAAGTCAGTGGTGCCGTCGGTGATAATTGCGGTGCCACCATCGCCGGTCATTGTCGCGCTAAGCGCATAATCATCGCGTCGCCAGTCGAGTGTGGCATCAAGATTGACCGTTTCGCCGATAAGGGATTGTAATTGAGATTGATATTCCGGACCAAAGCCAATCGAAAGATTCGTGCTTAGCTGTTCGACCAATCCATCTGGCGCTTGCCATGCAAACAGTCCATCGACGGCACCCACGGCAGCGGTAAGTTTTTGAATGGTAACTGACCCGCCGTTCGGTTTGGTATCATAACGCGCATCAAGTACGAGTGGCGCAGATAATTCAGGGATATCGTTCAAACGGCTGCCGGGTACGAAATTGAGGGTAATATCGCTACCGGAAAAACTCACGAAATTAGATCGAAACGAGCCTTCTAAATTCCCATAATTACCGATGTTGGAATTCACTTCGATAACGGCATCATTTAATGCGCTATCGCCCGTGGCGGCAAATCGCAGAGGCGCGTTGAGGCCGCCTAGCGTTGCTATAACCCCGCCAGGTTCTGCGGTTAGTGTTGTGTCAATGAAAATCCGGTTGTTGCGCGGCGATTTTTGGAAAGTGACATCAGCGTGATCTGCGCCGCCATCACTGGTGATCGTCAAACGCAGGTCGATCTCCGTTCCTTCGAGATAAATAGCGCCAGTGCCGTCAATGCGTTGTTGGTTACCATTCAGGTTTGTATTGATGTCAATCAAGTTGATCGAATAGACGTCAATTTGTGGGAGGTCTTGGATAATTTTTATGCGTCGTGCGTCTTCTTCTTTGGCTTCTTTCTGGGGCGGGTTACGTAAAAGCGATACACCGGTAAGGGAGATCTCTTCGACAGAAATTCGTTTACGAATTAATGCAAGCGGGTGCCAACGTAGTTCAAGCTTGGCGGCAGAAAGCCAAACACCGTCATCGTCTGAAAACACAACATCTTCAATGATGATATGACCGGGTAATGATCCTTTGATCTGGCCGATATCGGTTTCACTGTTTAGTGCGTTACTTAACTGTGCTTCCGCTAATTCTGACAAGAGCCCACGACCGGGAGTGGTGTTGAGGAATAGCGATCCAGCCACGACCGCGCCACCTAGTAAGGCTACAGTCACGACCAAGATAATGAGCAACGGTTTTTTCAGATTCAAGGACATTAGAACGGTTGCCCCAATGCGATGTAAATCTGAAAGTCGCTATCGCTCTCTCGTTTATCGATAGGGAAGGCGATGTCCGCGCGAATTGGCCCGATGGGCGTCAGGTAGCGAACACCCACGCCGTAGCCGTAAAAGAACTTGTCGTTAAACTTAGGAATAGATTCGGATGATACTGATCCTGCATCTATAAACGCTGCGAATTGAAGGTTTTTGATGGTTTTGACACGTGCCTCAAATGCACCATCAATTCGAGAGCGGCCACCGATGGGGTTGAAATCTTCATCAAGTGGTCCAGCCTCTTGGTATCCATACCCGCGAACTGAACCGCCGCCGCCAGCATAATAGCGCTTATTTAAGGGAAGTGCGTCAAACGAATTGGCGAAAGTCGCGGCTAGCCCAGCACGCGCCGCGAGTGTAACGATATCATCCTTACCGAGATGAATGCGGCTGCGGGCGGTAATCTCGGATTGTGTAAAGTTTTCAGAGCCGAAATAGGGGGTCACAGTCCATGCAGCACGAAAGCCCTTGGTCGGATCTAGAAGGTTATCCTCCGAGTTCCATCGAACGGCGAGCGGGGTTGATACGAAATATGTACGGTCCTCGACGCCGTCCGAACGCACATTTGAAGTTTCGAGTTTAATCGCGCCGCGTGTTTCCAACCGCTCATCAAGCCACCGTTTAGAAAGCCCTCCTGTTACCTCGAATGTTCGGGCATCATAGGCATCAGTTGTTTCATTCAAGAACGCAGTACTAGCGAATGCTTGAGCGCCAAGTCCGGGCAGGGGACGCGTGACGGCTACATTAATCGATTGTTCAATTTGTGATCCGGTTAGCTCAGCGGTCAAATTTTCGCCGTGGCCGAGTATATTGCGATGTTCAAAAAACAATCGCCCTCCGGGTCCTTCGGTTGTTGAATAAGAAACACCTGCGCCAATTGTACGGCGCTTTCTTTCTTCAAGTTCAACGAGAATTGGAGTCTCGCCACTTTCGCGTGTTTGGCCCGGAGACACATCGACTTTTGAAAACAAACCAGTCTGACGCAAATGGTCGTAGTACGCGGTCATTTTCTTGCGTTCAAACTCTTCGCCATCCTCCCAAGTTTTCATCCGTTCAACAAAAGTATCGTCTGTTTTTTTTGTACCGGAAATGATCGGCTGGCCAAAAGTTGCTTTCGGCCCGCTGGTGAAAACGAAAACCGCAGATGCTTCATTGGTTTCGAAATTGGCGATAGCGCGCCGGTTTACGATCGCGGCGGTTGGGTATCCGTTGTTCCAAAGATAGGTAAGAAATGCCTCTTGCTGGTCGCGCAAGCTAGCGCCGTCAGCTGCATTCGTTGTTTTGACATTTGCCGCGTTAAGATCTCTTGGCCGTTCTTCGCCTTGGTCTTGATAAATGATATCGTATTCGGTCACTTTGAATGCGGTGCCGGGCGAGATCGCAAAAACCACTTTAGGTTTTTGCCGATCTTCAGCGGCGATGAGAGTGAAGTCAGCACTGCCGGCATAATATCCAGCGGCTTTGAGCGCGTCATTGAATGCTTCAATGTCGCGCCGTGCTGCGCGCCGTAAAGCGGCAGAGGTGGGATATTCTCGCGTGCCCTTCATTAGCTCGGAAATAATGGCCAATTTGTCGCCAAGCCCGTTTGGTGCGCCTTCGATATCGGCTTGATAAGAATCTGCCGCACGGGCAGGCAACCCGGCCGCCACCAATAGCACCGTGGAAATGCATGTAATTACAATGCTTTGCCGTCTCTTACGCAACTTTCTCTCGCTCGACTGCCGCACCCACTAAAAGCCGCAGGTTTTGTTTGTTGACGTGCTATCCGGCACCCTGTCACGGCATGGTTAATCTAGTGCTGCCAGATGGCCGATTTAAGGCCAAAACCGCTGCAATCACAGTGATTTATTTTCGGCATTTTGCGACGGATTCTGGAGATTGCTTCCGGACTGCGCTATGCCCCACCTTCAGTTCAACAAGGTAATGGTCGAGGAGTTCCATGGCGCATCCCCTAAGCGGAGCAAATTTGGGTACGCTAGCAACGGTTGTCGGACGTTCGGGAATGCCGAGCAGTCCCATCAACAGTGCCGCTATTGGGCTTGCCGCGCTCGGTCGGTGGCCCGCCTCTATGGCCGAAAAGTTGATCATGGAAAGCCGATTACCGGCGCTTGATGATATGCAGCCACCGGTCTTTATCCTTGGGCATTGGCGGTCAGGCACAACCCACCTTTACAATGTGATGTGCCAAAGTGGTGAGTGGGGTTATGTGCCGCCAGTTGCGACGGGTTTGCCGTGGGATCTTTTTGGCATAGCGAAAGCATTTAAACCAATGTTGGAACGCGCGCTGCCGGAGCATCGCTATATTGATAACATTCCAGTTACACCGACCAGCCCGCAAGAGGATGAAATCGCCATCGCTAATATGTCGGATGTTTCGTTCTATCACGGCATATATTTTCCGCGCGCATTCAAAGAAAATGTAGAGCGAGGATTGTTTTTTGAGGGCTGTTCAACCGCGGAAATTCGTGGATGGCGAAAGCAGTTTTCGTATTTCTTGCGCAAGCTTTACCTGCATCAAGAAAAACGACCGTTGTTGATTAAAAACCCGGTCTACACAGGACGCTTTGCGATGCTGCGCGAGATGTTTCCGACAGCGAAATTCATTCATATTCATCGTAATCCGTATGATGTATTTGTCTCTATGCGGAATTTCTATAAGAAATTGTTTAAGGAACTAGCCCTTCAAAGCCATGATCACGTGGATATCGATGAAACAATACTAAGTGTATATGATCGCGTGATGCGTGCATATGAACAGGATGCCGCCGAGGTGTCTTCGGAGCAGTTGGTCGAACTTCGTTATGATGCGTTAGATTCCGCACCACTCGAATCAATCGAAACAATCTATGGAGCCCTTGATTTACCCGGCTTTAGCGAAGCCAAGCCTCATTTTAAAAACTATCTTGCATCGGTCTCAACCTTCAAGAAGAATGACTTTGGGTATTCTGATGAAGCAGCCGCCAAAGTAGAGGCGCGTCTCGGCTATTTCATTGAAAAATGGGGATATGAACGGCCAGGACCAAAGGCCGAATGACCTGAGAGGACGCGCCATGGGGCTGGCACAACTAAAGCACGGAATATTGACTGGGCTGAGTTTGGGTTTTGTCGGTTGCAGTCAGCAAGAAATTGCGGTTCCTCATTTTTCATTAGATCAATGTTCGCGCGTTTCTTTGATAGACGAACAGTCTGGTGAAACAATACGTGGTGCCGAGGATTTGGTTTTTGATGCCGAGCACGGGCGGATTTTTGTCGCTGCTTATGACCGCCGTAAAACCGAAAAGGCCGCGAAAAAATCCAATTCAGAAACACTGCCTAGCGGCGGGATTTATGCGATATCAATCAATCAGATTTTCGCCGAAGGAATCGATGAAATAACAGTTCGCCCATTGGCGCTACCAGATGAATTTTCAGGTGGATTGCGGCCGCACGGCATGACTTATGATGCGCATAATAAAGAGCTGATTTTCATTAATCGAACATACGAAAAAGATGGGCGTAATTGGAAAATGACGCCACGCCTTCAGCGCATTGGTGCGAATGGTGAGGTTTTCGTTGGGATAACGACCGATGCGCCTTGTGCGGCGAATAATGTGGTGTCTACGGACGGTGACATTCTAACGAGTTTCGATCATGCGTCCTGTGGGTGGCAAGCGGGCATTGAAAATTTATTCAACCTAAAGCGCAGCGGTTTTGCGAATGGAAGCAATCCAATTTTTAAGGGTGTTGGATTTGCGAATGGAATTGAAGTGACCGCCAACGGAGATATTGCGCTTGCGGCAACGCGAGAGAATGCGTTGATAATTCTTGATCCAAATAACGGCAATGTTTCGGAGCTAGCACGTATTGAGTTGCCGGGTGGGCCGGATAATTTGACGATTACATCTGACGGTAAAATCATCGCCGCTATTCATCCAAAAATGCTGAGGCTTGCGCTTAATCGAAAATTGGGGCTTGGCAAAGCACCTTCACGGATTGTTAAAGCTGACCCAGATACGGCAGAGGTAGAAATTTTGTTCGACGATCCTGATGGAACAAATTTTAGTGCTGCGACGGTGGGTATAAGTTTGCCCCAAGGGTTAGTGCTCGGGTCTGTTACTGATGCGGGATTGTTAGTTTGCCGCGAGGAAATGTGAGCAGTTATACAGTTGTACCAGGCGGTGCTGGGTTTGTAGGGAAAGTGTTGGTGGCGACACTGCGCGAACGCGGCGAGCGGGTTCGCAGTTTTGATCTCGCCCCAGCAAGTCACCCAGATGACGTTCAGGGATCAATACTGAATTCGGATGATTTGCGCCGGGCATTTGAAGGCGCGCAGAGCATCTTTCATCTTGCGGGAAATGCGCAGCTTTGGGCGCGGGACAACACAGTATTTGAACGGATAAATCATCTGGGCACGAAAAATGTTCTCGAAGCTGCGTTAAGTGCTAACGTTGGGCGCGTGGTGCATTGCTCTAGTCTTACTACGCTTGTTGGGCGCAAAACATCGATTGAACATTCAACTGCAAACGAAGACCTGCGGTTAGAACCGGCTTCTATGTTGGGTGCATATCCGCGTTCCAAGCTGTGGGCAGAACGCGCAGTAGAATCGGCAGTATCCAATGGCCTTGACGCAGTAATCGCGGTTCCGACAGAGCCGATCGGGCCGGGGGATGTTGGTTTGACGCCGCCAACACAAATGATTCTTGATTTCGCGAACGGGAAAACCCCAGCTTATATCGATTGTATCTTGAATTTTGTTCCGCTTGATAGTTTAGCTCAAGGTCTGATTGCGGTTCGTGACAAAGGGCGGCGTGGGCAGCGCTACATTTTGGGCGGCGCAAATACACCGATGCGTGATTTGCTGGTAATGATTGAAAGCGCCACCGGCCGTAAAATGCCGAAGACCAAGCTTCCGTATTTTGTGGCGCTATTGGCTGGAGCCATCGATACGGGTTTGGTTTCGACATTAACACAAAAGCCACCCAAAGCGCCATTAACCGGCGTTCGTCTTGCTGGGCGACAGGTGTCATTCTCCAGCGAAAAAGCCGCGAAAGAGTTGGGTTGGCGCGCCAGCGAACTAGCGCCCGCATTGCATCAAACGCTTAAATGGCTGGAAGAGCAGGGGCTGCTAAAATCTGTTTAATTGCGTGCTCAATATCGGCACTATGCCTTGGAAGAGGCATCTATGACCCATCTGAATATTGAAAACTCCGTTGATTATTGGCTTGATGATGTAGCATTTGCAACGCATCGAGAGAATTTTGAACGCGACGGTTATGTAGTGTTTGAAAAAATTCTTTCCAAGGATCAAATAGTAACAATAGGCTCCGCATTGGCACCATATTTAGGTGAAAACATTAAGGGCCGAAACGAATTTGAAGGCCGTCATTCGAACCGTGTTTACGCGATGTTGGCTAAATCACCGGTTTTTGCAGAACTTGTAACGCACCCTTTAGCGTTAGCTTTTGCTGAAGCTGAATTAGGCCGGGACTGCTTGTTGTCCGCATGCCTTGCGATCAACCTCCAATCTGGCGAGACAGCGCAACCATGGCATTATGATGATGCGCATTGTTCTTTGCCCCGTCCACGCACGTCATTGGGGGTTAGTACATTCTGGTCGATTTCAGAAACGACAGCGACGAATGGGGCCACAGAAATAATCCCCGGTAGTCATCTGTGGGGTGATGATCGGTTTGCAGGCGCGCTTAATGACGAGGATTTTGATAAGACCATGCGTCGCGATGGTGACCCTGGGGCCCGCGATGACGCTATTCAAGTTATTATGCCCGCAGGTTCGTTGATGATCGCTAAAGGTACGTTGTGGCATCGTGGTGGTGCAAATCAGGATAAAGAACCGCGGTTACTCATCACGCCCCAATATTGCCCGGGGTGGGTGCGTCAGCTCGAAAATATGCTTTTGGCGGTACCGCCGGAAATTGCCAAAACTTTACCGCTACGCGCACAGGAACTCATAGGTTATTCAATTTGTTCGCCTTTTATGGGCTATGTTGATGGGCGTCATCCGAACCGGTTGTTAAAATAGGCGCGGAACCGAGATCAGAATTGAAACGTTATTGCCCATTATATTAATCGAATTGGCGCATATATATGTGATATCAGGTTTTTTGGAGGTGACATCGTGAAGTTTAATAATGTCATTGCGGCGATCGCGCTTGAAGACGATCTGGCTGAAGGTGTCATTAAAGCCGCAAGAAGTCTTGCGGAAAAAGATGGTGCCTCACTTGAGATATTGAGCGCTTGGCCTTTGTTAACTGCGATGTTGCCAGTGTCATCGGGTGATGTTGCTGCTAATTCTGCCGTTATGTCCGAAGCGATGGTACAACGCAATCGCGAGGCACGAGCACAGAGCGAAGATAAGCTGAAGGCCCTGGTCGCGCGACTTGCCCCAACGGCAACATTTGTTCTTCTCGATGGGGAACCAGCCGAAGTGATTGGCCATTACGCAAAAGATAAAAATGCAGATCTAATTGTGACTGGCTCGCACCAGCGTAATTTTTGGGGTTCACTTTTTCAAGGAAGCGCATCACGCGATTTAATTCGCGAAGCTCCGTGTGCTGTATTTTTGGTTACTAAGGCTTATGCGGCAAAGCTTTAATAGCTCCGTCCTTTCCATTGACCACCTTGCCCGCGCCAATGCCGCATGGCCGATGTAAAGGTCATCGCAGCATAAAGCCCCGCAGACACTGGAAGCAAAACAGCTTCCCACGGCGCACGTCCGTAAAGACGCAATGTTGGCCAATAGGTATAAGCCATTAACCCGCAAGCAATGGCACTAAAGAAAATCGCAATGAAATTAGTATGGTAGAACACCGACAATAAGATGAGAGGTGCCGCAAGATAGACGAAGCCCATCCCAATTAGTGTCCCGATGAGCAAGAGTGGCGAAAATGATAACTGCGCATAGGCGGTGCGTGCGACCATGTTCCAGATTGATTGAAGTGAACGATTATCCCGAAGGCTAATAACTTCGTCTGATGCAACCCCTAGCCAGATTTTGATCGATGGCGTTAGGTTTTTAATTTGACGCGCAAAGGCACAGTCATCGATCAACGCTTTGCGGATTGTGGTCATGCCGCCGATTGTTTTGATCGCGTCTTTGCGAACCAACATGCATCCGCCGGCAGCTGCAGCGAGATTGTCGTCAGGGTTATTTGCACGCGGAAAAGGGTAAAGCTTTTGGAAAAAATAGATGAATGCGGGGATGAGGAATGAAGCCCACGGTCCGCGCGAATCAAGACGGGCCATTAATGACGTCAAAGCTAGTTTTTCGTGCTCCGCCTTTGCGACCAAACGGCTTAATGTGTCAGGGGCGAAGAGAATATCAGCATCGGTCAGCAATACATATTTAGCGTCTGGTGCAATTTGCTCCGCGCGGGTAAGTGCATTTTCGACGGCCCATAATTTACCGGTCCAGCCCGACGGAAGGTCCGGCACGGAAACCACATCAAGCGTCGCGTTTGACTTCGCTATATCTGCGGTTCCATCGGTTGAGCCGTCATCGGCAAGGATCAACGTAAGTTCACCCGGATAGTCGCTATTTTGATGGGCAGCCACGATCTGCCCAATGGTTTCTGCTTCGTCTCTGGCGGGAATGATCGCGACGACATGGGGCCATTTATTGGGGGGCGGTGCGTCAGTAAGCCGTTCTGAACAATGCCAAAAGGCACCATGCATATAGGTTAGCCATAACCAGATGAGACACGTGAAAAGAGCTATAATTGTCAACATAATAGCCAAGGCTTTACGCCTCTGTGGCCTTTGCGCCAAGTCCCGTCAGGAAACCGTCAAGATACAACAGATTGCCTTGGAAAGCGCAGGAAAATCCGTAAGGTGCGGGCATGACGACACACGCAGAATCATCACAACCAGAAACCGATCCGTCGCTCGGCGCCGCCGAGACGCCTTCGGGTAAAGGTGCCAAGGACGAGAACTTTCCCGTCGGGTCATTCTTGTTACCGAAACATCTCAGGCCCCATGTGGCCACCTATTATAATTTTGCGCGTGCGATAGATGATGTCGCTGACAATCCTTCGCTAAGCAGCGCGGAGAAAATCGAACGATTGCGCGCGTTTGAAGCAGCGCTATTGGGCGAGCCGGGATATGGTACAGAGTATCAAAAAGCCCATGCCCTTCATGAAAGCATGAAGGAGACCGAAGTCACCACAAAGCATGGCTCAGATTTAGTGGCGGCGTTTGTGCAAGATGCACGAAAAAACCGATATGAGACATGGGACGAATTGGTTGGCTATTGCCAATTATCAGCATGTCCCGTTGGGCGATATCTTCTTGATTTGCATGGTGAGGATAGCGAGGCATATTTTTATTCCGACGCGCTTTGCATCGTTCTTCAGGTCGTAAATCACCTTCAGGACTGCGGAGAGGACCGTCGAGATCTGGACCGAGTTTATATTGTTGGTGATTGGCTTCGCGAAGAGGGCGGGTCAATTAGTGATGTGGATCAAGCTGCGGTAACGCCAGCGATGCGCACAACGATGGATCGAATGCTTGATGGGTGCGAAGCATTAATGGTCGATGCGCGAAAATTGCCGAGTGTTATTAAATCAAAACACCTAGCGATGGAATCTGCAATTATTGTCCGCTTGGCCGATAGGCTGATTACGTTGTTACGCAATGGTGATCCGCTGGCAACACGGGTTTCCCTGAGCAAAATAGATTTTGCCGTCGCGGCTGTCGGAGGGGCGATCTCTGGGTTTTTTGCTGCCGGCAAGGGCACAGAACAATGACAGCCAGTTCGGCAATTTCGCTCGAAGACGCGCGGAGGCATACCTATGAAACGGTGAAGCGATCGCGCACTTCGTTTGGTCCCGGTATGCGAATTTTGTCGAAGCGCCGCCGTGAAGCGATGTATGCGGTTTATGCTTTTTGCCGTGAAGTTGATGATATTGCTGACGAAGAGGGTGACACTGGCGAAAAACGAGTGGCGCTGGCGGGCTGGCGGGCGGAGATTGACCGAATTTATGATGGTCGCCCGGAATTCCCGACGGGTATCGCACTGTTAGAACCTGTGCGGGAATTCGATTTGCCTAAGGATGAATTTTTTCTTGTGATCGAAGGGATGGAGATGGATGCGGCCGGCCCGGTGATTGCACCTAACATGGACGAGTTACTAGCTTACACAAGGCGCGCCGCAGGGGCAGTCGGGCAGCTATCGATGCCGGTTTTCGGTGCGCCCAGGACCGCTGCTGCATCGCATTTTTCAATTTCATTGGGGGACGCGCTTCAGCTGACTAATATTTTGCGTGATGTCGAAGAAGACGCAGCGGAGGGGCGTTTGTACCTCCCGCGTGAACTGCTTGAGAAACATGATTGCCCATTAAACCCTGATGCAATCGCACAAGCACCGGGCCTTCCTGCTGTACGTGCTGAGCTGGCAAAATTAGCGCGTGCAAAATTTGCTGATGCGCGAGAGGCATTGGGCACGCTTGACTGGCGCATTTTGCGTCCAGCCCTTTTGATGATGGGTGTCTATGAGCGTTATCTAGATAAAATGACCTTGCGTGGCTGGGCGAATGGTCAACCGCGGATTGAAATGAGCAAGGCTGAAAAGCTATCTATTGCTATGCGTTGGCTAGTGGCACCGAAATTAGTGGGCAATCATAAAAAATGAGCCGTGTACATATTATTGGCGCAGGGCTTTCTGGCCTTGCTGCCGCTGTTCGACTTATTGAAAATGACGTAAAAGTCACCGTTTATGATAGCGCGGGACATGCAGGCGGTCGATGTCGGACATTTTTTGACAAGCATCTCGAACGGGAAATTGATAACGGCAACCATCTGATCATGTCGGGCAATAAATCGTCATTGTCCTATCTTGACCGGATCGGCACAGTCGATCCGTTAACGGGGCCAAAATTCGCGCTCTATCCATTTGTTGATGTAGTGACCAAAAATCGTTGGACGGTTCGACTTAACGAAGGGCCGATTCCGTTTTGGGTTTTTGATAAAAAATGGCGCGTGCCCCACACGAAATTGATGGATTATGTGCGGGCGGCAAAAATTGCTTTTGCAAATGACGCGCAAACTGTTGCGGATGTGGTTGATCCTGACAGCGTTCTGTTTGAGCGCTTTTGGGAGCCATTGACCCTTGCCGTTTTGAATACGACCCCGGAAAAAGGCCAGGCAAAGCTACTTTGGCGGGTGATCCGCGAAACCTTTTTGTTAGGTGGGCAGGCGTCAATACCGCTAACGGCGAAGACCGGGTTGGGGCATGCTTTTATCGACCCGGCGGTGAAATTCATTGAAACCAATGGCGGTACGGTGCGAGTAGGGGCGCGGTTGCGTAGCGCTTGGATGGAAGGCGGCGAGGTGACGAGCCTTAATTTCCCTGATGAGACTGTAACTCTAGAGCCAGAAGATAAAGTTATTTTTGCGATCCCGCCGTCGCGACTAAAACAATTATTGCCTGATATTGATCCGCCTGAGGATGAAGCGAGTATTCTAAATATTCATTATCGATTGGGCCGACCAGTACCCAAGGAAGCGCTCGGAGATGGCCCCTTTATCGGCATGGTTTCGAGCGCAGGACAATGGGCGTTTGTACGTGATGATGTAATCTCGATTACAACTTCTGCGTCAGATGCGCTCGGTACAGATGATATGCCGAATGACCAAGTGGTTGCCCAGATATGGAAAGAGGTGTGTGTCGCGCTTGATTTGGGTGAGGCAGCATATGAGCGTGTTCGCGTGATCCGGGAAAAACGCGCAACGCCGGATCAATCCCCTGCGGGTGTGAGAAAGCGTCTCAAACCGGAAACCCATTATCGAAATTTGTTCCTTGCGGGCGATCACATTGACACTGGCGTCCCCGCAACGATTGAAGGCTCGATCAGGTCTGGTGATCGAGCTGCGGAACTCGTGTTGCATGCAAATATGCAGGGTAAGCCGTGAGTTTTGTCGGTGTCATATGCGGGTTGAAATCTGAAGCACAAACCGTTGAGCGTTCGGTTGGTTCGCCAAAAACCCGCATCGGAATATCTGGTGCAAATGCCCAACGGGCTGAGGACTGTGCGCGGAAATTTTGTGAGGAGGGGGCTTCAGCGATAATTTCGGTGGGTATTTCGGGCGGTCTTGATCCCGCCCTAGTGCCCGGCGACTTTGTTATTGGTGAGGCAACAATAACGCAAAGTGGATCAGCTTTTGGCAGTGACCGAGCGTTATTAAACGCTGTGAAGGCGCACTACGCTAAACAGCGATACGCGCTGCAAGAAGAGACCGGCTCTGCCCCGGTTTTTGGAAACTTGTTTGGCGCAGATGAAATTATCGAGAGCGCTCAGAAAAAAGCTACGCTGTTCGAGCAGCACGGCGCTATCGCTGTTGATATGGAAAGCCACGGCGCGGCTCGCGCCGCCGCCCATTTTGGATTACCATTTATTGCAATTCGCGCCATTGCCGACCCGGCTGATCGAGCGCTGCCTATGGCGGCGCTTAATGCAGTGGCACCCGACGGATCGACCCGCATATTTGCGACACTTGGCGCAGCTACGCGGGATCCAAAACAGTTCCCGTTACTGATGAAATTGGGTGCAGATAGCGCTGCGGCGACAAAAACATTACGCCGCGACCTCGGCCCGCTCTTTCTTCGCTTTTTTCTCAGCCTCGATCTTTGACATCTCAGCGGCCACGAGTTTTTCGTGCACATCAACCGCGGGACGCGCATTTGAAAGGTCAATTTCCGGTGCCATCGGGCCTTCGGTTTTGATTTTAAACATGTTCGGAATTTTGAACAATTTGAACGGGTTCTTTACCGCGTCCATTGCGGCTGTCGGTTCATAACCACAATGCGCCATGCAGTTTGAGCATTTTTCGTATTTACCGGTGCCATATTGTTCCCACTCGGTGGTTTCCATCAATTCCTTAAAGGAAGAAACATATCCTTCCCCCAGAAGGTAACACGGTTTTTGCCAACCAAAGACGCTGCGTGTTGGTGAGCCCCATGGCGTGCATTCATATTCTTGATTGCCCGCAAGGAAGTCGAGGAAAAGCGATGAATGAGATAGGTTCCAAAGCCGACCACGTTCTTTCCCAATTTTAAAAATATCACGGAACAGTTGTTTGGTTTTTTCGCGTGATAGGAAATGGTCTTTATCTTCGGCGCGCTCATAGGCATAGCCCGGCGAGATCGAAACATTGACACCAAGATCGGTTGCAAAATCGAGATAATCAGCAACTTGAGTTGCGGTCATGTTGTCAAAGATCGTCGCATTGACGTTAACCTGAAAGCCTCTTTCTTGAGCGGCTTTAATGGCTTTCACAGCAATCTTGAAAGTGCCTTTTTGATCAACGGCGTGATCATGTTCTTTTTCCAGGCCATCTAGGTGGACAGAGAAAAACAAGAACGGTGATGGTTTAAATAGATCCAGTTTCTTTTCAAGAAGAAGTGCGTTGGTGCAAAGCGAAACAAACTTCTTACGCGCCACAATGCCTTCGACAATTTCGCCGATATCTTTGTGAATTAGCGGCTCACCACCGGGGATCGCAACAACGGGCGCGCCGCATTCATCGACTGCATCAAAACATTCCTGCACGGACAGACGCTTGTTGAGGATCGGCGCAGGGTAATCAATTTTACCACAACCGGGACACGCCAAGTTGCAACGGAACAAGGGCTCAAGAAAAAGTACGAGCGGATATTTCTTACGTCCTGTCAGCGTTTGCTTCATGACATAGGCACCGATGCGAAGTTGCTGGTGGAGCGATACTGACATTTTAATTCTCCGGACGATTATTGTTCTGTGTTTCGATAGTGGTTCGTGATTTTTAGGCGTTACTGACGGCCCAAGCTTCCATGGCATCTTTTGGACGTGGTACATCGGCCAATTCCTTGGGGAGCTTGAAGTGGACGTTTTCTTGAACACCATCAAGGGTTTCTACGGTGACATCACGGTAATTTTTAAGACGTGAAATTGTTTCCTGCACTAAAGTTTCCGGCGCGGAAGCACCAGCCGTCAGGCCCACAGTTTGCACACCTTCGAGCCACGCCGGATCGAACATTGATGCGTTCTCGATGAGATAACTCGGGATGCCGAAATTTTCGCCAATTTCACGCAAGCGATTCGAGTTAGAGCTGTTATGTGCGCCGACAACCAGAAGCAAATCAACTTGCTTCGCCATGGCGATCACAGCGGTCTGCCGATTTTGTGTCGCGTAACAGATATCGCGCGTGTCAGGCCCGACAATGTCGGGGAAGCGCACGCGAAGTGCTGCGATGACATCTTTGGTATCGTTCACCGAGAGCGTGGTCTGGGTAACGAAAGCAACTCGGTTCGGGTCGGCAACATTGAGGTCTGCGACGTCTTCGGGTTCGGAAATTACATGCACCGTACCCGGAATTTGTCCCAGTGTGCCTTCGACTTCTGGATGGCCGATGTGACCGATCAGAACGATATCATAGCCCTTTTCGGCATAGCGACGCCCTTCTTTGTGGACTTTGGTCACAAGTGGGCAGGTGGCATCGATTACGTCCAGCTCGCGCACGAGTGCGCCATCTTCGACTTTGCGAGCAACGCCATGGGCGGAAAATACGGTGACTGCGCCGGTCGGGATTTCGTCGATTTCTTCAACGAAAATCGCGCCACGTGCGCGCAATGTTTCGACAACATATTTGTTGTGAACAATTTCGTGGCGGACATAGACAGGCGCCCCAAATTTTTCGAGGGCACGCTCAACAATGTCGATTGCCCGTTCAACGCCCGCGCAGAAACCACGCGGTTGGGCAAGAACCACTTTTATATTTTCGTTCATAGACGCCATTATCACTCGCCCCCACACCAATTCCGCATCGGCTATTTTCGTTAATTACTTGAATGCTTTATTTCACGCGGCTGCCAACGCGGCAACCACCTAAAGCCGTATTCTCTCAGACATATATCGCGTGTTGCGCTGCGGTGCAAAACAAGCCGGGGGCAGGTAACGCAGATTTCATCGACCGTTGCCAAAGGGGCACGGCCAAAGAGCCATCGCCACAGCAGCATGAGTCGGGAGCGTGACTTGGCGTGGTTTGGCCGGTGGTGTAGCCTTCGGGCGGGGAAAATTGAGGGGGATGGGCGTGTTTGCAAAATTTACTGGCGGAGAGGATGGCGCTTGGCCGTTATCCAAGATTATTGCTGCGCTTGAAGACCAATATGGCGTTCTCGACGAACTAGGCGAGGACGGGCCGCTAAAAGTTTTCGGCATTCAGGAGAACGGCATCAATTTTGTGGTTGCCCTGATGCAATCGGGCGCTGGTTCAGGGCAGGTGGTGGAATTTGGTTTTCTCGCGCGATTTGCCGGCTTCCCCGTCAACGATCAATTAATTGAGGCACTGAATCGTAATTTACACATCAGCATGGTCGCGATTGAGGCCGGAGATTTGTTTCTCATGGCCGGACTGCAGGTGACGGGTCGTTTTGATCAGGGCCAGTTCAGCCTATTGTTAGAGACGTGGCGGCGGGATCTGATGATGACGCTTCATGGACTCTCCGAAGCCCACTCGTCGTTAGTGGCGGCCTTCCCCGCGGCGCGGTTAGAGGCCGCCCGCAGTTTTGCGGTCAATGTAGCACCAGCCCCGGCGGATGACCGACCGATTGATATGCTGTCGAGTTTTCTTGGCGGAAAAAACAAAAAAGCCATCTGTGAAGAATGCCATGGTCGCGGCAAGCGGGGCTTCATTGCGAGGATGTGCGGGACTTGTGAGGGAAGTGGTTTTACGAAACCACGCCAGCAGCCTTGAGGGTTGGGGGCGGGCAGGCTAACAAGCCAGCCGGAATCACAAGCGACAAGGGCAGACCATGACGGCGTTTTCAGAGACGATTAAAGAAACAGCAGCACTCGTCGAGACTGCGCTTGATGAATTTTTGCCTCAGCGCGATGGCCCATTGGGTCGCGTCGTCGATGCTATGCGTTGGGGGTCGCTTGATGGCGGTAAGCGGTTGCGGCCGTTTTTAGCCATTGCCGCAGCCGATATGTTTGAAACCCCCCGTGAGCGGTCGATCCGCGTTGGTTGCGCCGTTGAGATGATCCATTGTTATAGCCTGATCCATGATGATCTTCCGGCCATGGATGACAGCGATTTGCGTCGTGGTCGTCCGTCAGTTCACAAAAAATTTGACGATGCGACGGCGATTCTGGCTGGCGATGCATTATTGACGCAAGCATTTGAAATTCTTGCCGAAGCCGATACCCATCCGGATGGAAATATCCGCTGTGCGATTGCGCTCGAATTGGCGCGCGCGTCGGGCAAAATCGGCATGGTTGGCGGGCAAATGATCGATATTTATGCCGAGCAAAAGGACTTTGACCTGGCGGGCGTGACTGAACTTCAGCGCCTAAAAACCGGAGCATTAATTCGCTTCTCGGCTGTCGGCGGGGGTATTGTTGGCGGTGCCAGTGACGATGAAGTTGCGGCATTAAGTGCGTATGCCGAAGACCTTGGCCTAGCGTTTCAGATCGTCGATGACATTCTCGATGCAACTGCTGATGCTGAAACGCTCGGTAAGCCAGCCGGTCAGGATGCCGAAATGGATAAAGCCACATTCATCAAATTGATGGGCATGGATGGGGCGAAGTCAAAAGCATCAGCGTTAGTAGAGCGCTGCAAGTCGCATCTCGACCGTTTTGGTGCGGCGGCTGAACCGCTCAAAGGGGCAGCGGATTTTGTCTTTGAGCGGAAGAGCTAGGGCGCTAAGCGGACGCTTCACTTTCAAGTCGGTCGAGCAAGGCGTCGACACCATTCGTTGAAACGAATGACGAGAACTCTTCACGCTTCACAAGCATAATTGAAACGCCGGAAACGATAATGTCGATGGCTTTGCGATCACCCGAGCGCAGTTTTCGGACGCGCCAATCAACCATGATCGGCGATCCTTCTTTGCGGTCGAATTTAGTGCGAACGATCACGTCGCGCGCGCCAAGTTCTTTAGCTTCGACGACTTCGAGTGGTTTACCGACGATTTCTTGAAACTGTTCAGCGTAGAGTTTTGTAATATATTGCGGAAAAATTGCGTCATAACGCGTGGTTTGTTCGTCGCTCATACTCTTGCGCGTGTCGCCAATCATGAACTTCCCGATGATGTCGAGCGCCATGCCGTCGGCGAGAACCTGTCGGAAATTCTCTAACTTCTCGGCTTCGCTTTTGTTCTCATCCGTTAAAACTGATGTTGCATTAGCGGTGAGTGATTTTGCGAAGGCAACTGCGCCGTCTACCGTGCTGACTTCAACTTCTGCAGCCGGTTGGGTTTCTTGCGCCAATGCGGGCGTTACAGCGGAGGCAGCAAGAAGCGCGGCAAACACGCGAACACGAGACATAAACATGGTCGAAACCTCAGATTTGGTAAGCGGCGAGACATCGCCTCAGGTAGGTTTGTTCAATATGGGACGATTATGGCCGAATTCCAGCACCAAAATGCCTAAGCTGCGGCTGTGAATGAATTTTTCGTTATCTATCAGTGTACTACAGGCGAAATGATGGGGAATTTATAGCCCTTAGGGGGAGCGCGCTTTTCGTTTTGCGGTCTGCTGTTCCTCTAGCTGAAATGCTGCCGGTAATACGATGAGGGTACACACCAGTGTAAACGCAATGGCGATTGAAAGAAGCTCGCCCATTGATGCTGTGCCGCGATGCGGCGAGAGCATTAGGCTGCCGAATGAAGCAACCGTTGTTAAGGCGGAAAAGAATACGGCGCGTGGCGTGGATGTGCCGTAAACGCCTTCGCCCGCTTTCACCTGTTGGTTGCGCAATACCAAATGGATGCTGCTATCGACGCCAATGCCAATAAGAAGCGGAAGGACGATCACATTCGCGTAGTTGAACGGAATGTTGAGCAATACCCCTGTGGCGGATGTTAGAATTGCAGCGAGCGCTAGCGGGAACAGCATTAAAATGACGGTGCTAATTTTGCGCACGAGCAACCAAAGAAAAATGGCAATAGCGCCAAAGGCTATGCCGGTTGCTTCTAGCATCGCGGCAGAAATCGTCTCGCCTGCTTTTCTGGCCTGATAGGCACCACCCGCAAGATCTGGGACAACGGCCTCGACATCTTTTACAAATGTATCAAGTGCACGGAAATCACGAACATCGTCCTTAGGCAATATGTCGATACGCCATTGGCCGCCTTCGCTCAAATATCGTTCGCGTAGTGCAGCGGGCAGGGTTTCTATTTCAATATAATCCGCATTCAACTGTGTGCGTAATTGCGTGATGAGTTGGGGCCAGAACGCGAAGATATTTTCCTCAAGAATTTCTTCGTGACCCTCGATCGTGTCGAGTAATTGCGAAAGGCGCGCGCCTGATCCGTCGGTGTAAGCGATCTTTAATCGTTGTTGTAATTTGTTGATGCCGATTTGCGCATCAGGGCCGGACACTGAACCGGCTTCAGCATCGAGTGCGAAGACAAGCGTTCCCGCACCAAAGTCGATCAGCTCCAGCTTTTCGTCTTGCTCGTCCGGAACGAAGTCGGGCAATAGCCGCACAGCATCAACTGTCTCAAGTGATGAGATATTTTGTGCGATTTCAACGGCTTCGGCTTGTGTTTGAACCAGACTGCTTAATCGATAAGGCACGGTTTCAGGGTTATCAAACAACAAATTAAACCCTTGGACCGACGGTGAATATGGATTGCGAAGCGCCATTTGGTCAGCGTCGAAACGAACTTGTGGCATCAAGAATAGCGCCAAGAAACCGAGCGCAATGGTGGCAATTGCAACCGGACCAGAGATTTTACTGATTGCGTCAAAAATCCCGCGAATATTGCCAGTTGGTTTTCGTTTGGGCTGGCCTTTGAAAAGTGCGAGGGCAGCGGGGGCGAACGTCACCGTTACAAAAAATGCGATGATGACACCGGCACCGGCGATGATCCCAAGCTGGGCGATTCCGTCAAATTTCGTCGGAACGAAAGAAAGAAATGCGATTGCGGTTGTGGGGCCGGCTAAGGCAAGGGCGGGGCCGACTTCGTGAATTGTACGACGCAAGGCTGACTGGTTCCCGCGTCCTGCGGCTCGGTGCTCCTGAATGTGCAGCAAAAGATGGATGGCAAAATCAAGCCCAAGCCCCACCAACAAAACAGTAAAGGCAACTGAGACGAGATTCAGCTCGCCCACAAAAGCGGCTGCAAATGCAGACGTAAAGGTCAAGGTGATCACCAGCCCGACAAGGGTCAAAACGGCCATGGCGACGGAGCGGTAACATAGCAGCAGCAAGACACTTACGAGGATCAGCGAAAGCAGTAAGGAAAGTCCGATCCCGGTGGTGACGGCTTCTAATTCTTCGAGCCGCAGGGCAGGATCGCCAGTGATATAGGTCTCAACGCGGTTTCCGTAGTCGCTGTTTAAACTTTCGGTTTCCGCACGGAGGACATTGATAGCAGCTTTCGCAGGTTGCAGGCGGGCATAGTCGAGTACGGGTGTGGCGTAGACTAAGCGCGTATAGGCTTCGCCTTCGCGTTGACCGGCATCAAGCGCACCCATCCATGAAAATGGACGACGTTTGTTTTCTATGCTGGCCTCAACCACATCCGCGAGTTCCGTATAAAGCTGGTCAAGTGTTTCTTTACCGAGGTCCGATCGCTCAGCCAGCGCATCATTTTCCGCGAGGGCAGAGAAGAAGGTCCCTATGGTTGGGCTTTTGATCAGAGTTTCTATCAGGCCCGATGCTTTTGACATTTGGGTCAGCCGGGCTTGGAGTTCGCTTTGATCAAGATAGAGAAGGCCATTCTCTCGAAAAAATGGCTCCTGAGCCGGGGCGAATACGGCGGTAAAACCTTCGGTTCGATCGAGCAATCGGTTGCGCAAATCGGTGGCGTAAGCGTCAGCTTCGTCAAGCGTCGGGGCCTTGATCACAACGATGACGTCGTTCTTTAGCTGCGGAAAGGCATCACGTAGCTCGGCCGCTCGCTGCTGGAACGGCAAATCCGGATCCAGCATCGCGCTGGTATCGGTATTCACTTTCAGATGCGTAGCCGCAAAATAGCCGCAAAACCCCGCAAGTACGAGGATAATTGCCGCTAATATGACCCCGGCCCGGCGCGCCAGTTCGGCCCACGCCGCCAATATTCGTTCAATAAACTTTAACATCCGACTTTGTGAATGTCCTTTGCTTTTCGTAACTATAGGATGCTTCGTAGTCCGTGGAAATGATAGAGAAATAACGAAACCTGCTTTGGTTGCGCGGGCCTCTCTTGCGGCGATTTGCTGCCTTCGCTACTGCTTGTATCCTATGACCCAGACACACAATTTCATGAATGATCTCGCATTTTTGGATGATAGGCGCGGTCCGATGACCGAGCGTCTCAGACAATGGTGCGCCATTAACTCCGGCAGCAGCAATCTTGCCGGCCTAAAAACGATGCACGCAGCGCTTTCTGAGGCGTTTTCGGACTTGGGCGCGGAGATTGAAACGCTACCCTCGCGCCCGCTACCTGTGGTGACACGCGAGGGGGAGGTCGTTGAACAGGCGTTGGGGGATATGTTGCGGCTGGTCAAGCGCCCACAAGCCCCGGTTCGGGTCCTGCTGACTGGGCATATGGATACGGTTTTTCCGATTGATCATGCTTTCCAGTCCGAGACGTTTTTGGATGACGATACGCTGAATGCACCGGGTGCCGCCGATATGAAGGGCGGTCTTTTGGTCATGCTGCACGCGTTGCTCACGATAGAGCAATCGTCCCTGGCCGATCAGATCGGTTATGAAGTGCTGATTAATGCGGATGAGGAGATCGGTTCGCAAGGGTCCGCGCATATGCTTACGGATGCTGCATCACGAGCGCATTTTGCGTGCGTTTATGAACCGGCATTGGCGGATGGCACACTTGCCGGGGCCAGAAAAGGCAGCGGAAATTTTGCGGCTGTTATTCGAGGAAAAAGCGCGCATGCAGGCCGTGAACATCATTTGGGCCGGAACGCGCTTGTCGCGGCAGCCGATTTTGTCGCGGGGATCAATCAGCTATCGGGCCAGCGTGAAGGTCTGACTGTAAATGTCGCGCGGGTTGATGGCGGTGGTCCGAACAATGTTGTGCCGGATCTTGCGGTTGTGCGGTTCAATGTTCGCCTCGAGCAGCCGGAAGATTCTGATTGGTTACTTCGCAACGCGCAGAGCCTTATTGATACGATCGATAAACGCGAGGGGTTTCGTGCAAAACTCGAAGGCGGCTTTACGCGCCCGCCAAAACCGATGACGCCGCAACTCGATGCATTTTTCCGCGCGCTTCGGGCCGCAGGGGATGACCTTGGTATTAAAGTAGACTGGGTCCCGACAGGTGGTTGTTGCGACGGTAATAATATCGCCGCTGCCGGTATTCCGGTTATTGATACGCTTGGTGTGCGTGGTGCCCACATTCACTCGGCGCAAGAATTCGCAAAACTTGATAGCCTGGTTGAGCGGTCAAAATTATCAGCATTGCTATTGCTTAAAATCGCCGCGGGCGAAATTCCTAATCCAGGTCTGTTTGACAAAACGGAGAATAATTAATGTCACTGGCATTTATGCGGCCAGTGCGCCGCGATGATTTTGATCAAGTTTTGGCGCTGGCGAAATTATCGGGTGGCGGCATGACGAACTTGCCGTCCGAGGCGGAAGCACTACGCCCGCGGGTAGAATATGCGGTGGAGAGCTTCGAGGCTGATGCCGACCACCCATCCGGCGAAGTCTATATGATGGTCTTGGAGCAGGACGGTAAAGTCATCGGTACATCGGCTGTTTTTTCAGCAGTTGGCCTTGATTATGGGTTTGTGAATTACCGTATAAACAAAACCGTACACGCATCAAAGCAACTTAAAAAACGGATTGAACGTCGTTTGCTGGTCCCAACCCATGATTTCACCGGTTGTGCTGAGGTCGGAACATTGTTTCTTTCGCCCGATGCGCGCGGTGGCGGGTATGGTAAGTTCCTCGCAAAGGCGCGTTATCTTTTTATTGCTCAGCACCGTAAACTCGTTGCGGACCCGGTCTGCGCGGAAATGCGCGGCTGGCGCGGATCAAAAGGCGAGCAACCATTCTGGGATTCGCTAGGGCGGCTTTTCTTTGACATGGAATTCGAAGATGCGGACCTTGCAAATTCCTCCATGGGTAATCAGATGATAGCAGACCTATTGCCGCGCCATCCGATCTATGTGGCGTTGTTACCTAAGGCTGCGCGCGAAGTCTTAGGTAAGCCCCATAACAGTGCACTTCCGGCATTTAATATGCTCCTGAGTGAAGGTTTTGCGTTTCGCGGTTATATAGATGTGTTTGACGCTGGCCCGCTGGTTGATGCCCGAATTGACGACATTAAATCAGTGCGCGAGAGCAAGCTTTATAAGGTGAAAATTGGTGACCCTGAATCAGGTCCGCAATTTCTAATTGCCGCTGGACGGCTTTCTACCTTTCGCGTGGTGCGCAGCGAAGGGATGGTTGATGGTGACACCATCACGATAAACAAAGAGGCAGCCAGAGCGCTCGGCGCCAAAAATGATGACGAAGTGCGCGCGTTGAAATGGTAGCTCTCTCAGCGTGTTTCGTTATTACAAGTTGCGAGGCATAAAATGACTAACAAAATTCTGATCGACGGCGAATGGCGTGTTGGTTCAGGTTCCGATTTTTCGAGCTTAGACCCGTCAACCGGTGAGGTCATTTGGACAGGCGCGAGCGCAACCAGCGCTGACGTAAACGAAGCCGCTGGTGCTGCGCGGGCCGCGTTTAAGTCGTGGGCGCTAACCCCTTTGGGGGACCGAATTGCAATCATGGAGAAGTATCGGGATCTTATAAAACGCGATGGCGAAGAGCTAGCGCGATTGATCTCGCGGGAAACTGGGAAACCATTTTGGGAAACCAAAACTGAAGCCGCAACGGTGGCCGGTAAGGTCGATATTTCCATTCGCGCATATTACGAACGGACCGGCGAAACCGAAACAGCGAGCGGTGCAACGCGCGGCATTCTGCGTCACAAACCTCATGGCGTGATGGCGGTTCTTGGGCCTTATAATTTTCCGGCCCATTTGCCCAATGGTCATATTGTACCGGCACTTCTTGCGGGAAATACGGTTGTGTTCAAACCGTCTGAAATCACGCCGGGGCCCGGTGCATTTATCGTTGAACGTATGGTCGAGGCGGGTGTTCCTGCTGGCGTAATCAATATGGTTCAAGGCGGCAGGGAAACCGGCGAAGCGTTAACAGGCGCTGAGGTTGATGGTGTTTTGTTTACGGGGGGCGCAAAAACGGGCCTTGCGATACACAAGCAATTTTCTGATCGACTGGACGTTATCTTGGCGTTGGAACTTGGTGGAAATAATCCGCTCATCTGGTGGGATGCAGCGGATGTTGAAGCCGCGGCCTTTACGGTTGTTCAGTCGGCGTTTCTGACCAGCGGCCAGCGTTGTACTTGTGCGCGGCGTTTGATTCTGCCTAAAGGTGAGGCGGGTGATAAGGCGATTGATGCATTGGCGAAAATTACGGACCGCATTCGTGTTGGTGCCCCGTTTGATGACCCACAGCCATTCATGGGCCCGGTGGTATTACCGAAAATCGCCGAAAACCTTGAGCGCGCATTTGATCACCTTGTTGAACAAGATGGACAGGCCATTCGCAATTTGAGTGTTCGCGAAGACGGTAGTGCTTTTGTTAGCCCCGGAATCGTTGACGTTACCATGCGTGATAATGTTCCTGATGAGGAACATTTTGGACCACTTCTCAAAGTCTGGCGCGTTGATGATTTTGATGAGGCGATTGATCTCGCGAATAGAACGAAGTTCGGGCTTTCTGCGGGCATTATAACCGACGACAAAGCCAAATGGGAAACCTTCTTGAAGCTTTCACGGGCGGGTATCGTGAATTGGAACCGCCAAACAACAGGTGCTTCTGGTGCTGCCCCCTTTGGCGGTATTGGCGCTTCGGGCAATCACCGTCCATCGGCCTATTACGCCGCAGATTATTGCGCCTATCCGGTTGCGTCTATGGAAGGCGAGAAATTGCTTCCGCTTGCGGATGATCAAGTGGGTATTAAATGACCTACTCAGAATATAACTTCGATGGTTTGATCGGCCCGACACACAACTACGCCGGCCTTTCATTTGGTAACCTGGCCTCCGCGAATAATGCGGGCGCTGCGTCAAACCCGAGAGAGGCCGCGCTTCAGGGCTTGGGTAAAATGCGCGAAGCTATGGCGCTTGGTCTTGGCCAAGGGTTCCTGCCTCCGCACGATCGCCCACACCTTAAAACATTGCGGGCGCTTGGCTTTACTGGAACGGATCGCCAGATCATCGAAAAAGCTGCGGTGATCGAGCCGCAGTTGTTGGCCAACTGTTATGCAGCGTCGCCTATGTGGACCGCAAATGCGGGTACTGTTGCGCCATCACCAGACACAGCCGATGGAAAAGTTCACTTTACGGCTGCAAATCTCGCCGCAAACTTTCATCGCTCAATCGAGGCGGATACGACGGCGCGGGTGCTATCGCATATTTTTCATGACGCCCAGTATTTTGTGCATCATGAGCCATTGCCGGGCGCGATGCATTTCGGTGATGAGGGGGCTGCTAATCATGGGCGCCTTTGTGAGAACCATGGCGACAAGGCTGTGCATTTATTTGTGTACGGAGAGGATGGCGAGACATTTCCCGCGCGGCAGAAGCTTCGGGCGAGCGAAGCCGTGGCGCGCAATCATCAACTTGGCAGTGCCCAGTGTGTATTTGTGAAGCAATCTGCGGCTGCGCTGGATGCGGGTGCATTTCACAACGACGTGGTCGGCGTCGCAAATGGGCGTGTGTTATTTTTGCACGAAGACAGCTTCGCCGATCGCGATGCGGCTTATGCGGCTATTCGCGAAAAAGCCCCGTTTGTTGAGATCGTGGAGGCGACGTCGAAAGCGGTCTCGCTCGAAGATTGTATCAAAACATATCTGTTTAATTCGCAATTATTGACCTTGCCCGGTGGCGAGATGGCTTTGCTGCTGCCCGCCGAATCTGAGGAAAATCCGCGCGTAAAAGCTTTTCTTGAGGAAACCCTTGCCAAGAATAATCCGATCAATCGGGTGATTTATAAAAATGTACGCGAGTCGATGCGAAACGGCGGTGGGCCGGCATGTCTGCGCTTGCGGGTGGTTCTTTCTGAAGCTGAAGCGTCAGCGGTGAATGCGAATTTCATTCTGAACGAAAAGAAAATCACTCAGTTAGAGGGATGGGTCAAAAATCACTATCGCGACCGTGTTGTGCCCGATGACCTTCGGGACCCGGAATTTATGGACGAGAGTTTCGCCGCTATGCAAGCGTTGACAGACATTCTCGCAATGGGTGCATTTTACGATTTTCAGCGTTAATCCATGCCTGACATTGTGCCATTTTAGGACAGAAACTTCGCTTTGTAGTAGGTGAGATTTAAGGTTTCTCACTTATTACTTCCCCGATAAAGCGTCACTTTGGTGACCTATCGGAGTTTAAGATGACAGAAGCGAGATCTGGCGGGGAACGGGACAGCGAGCGCTTAGATGCCTTGGTTCTTTCCGGGATTGTCGCAACTGCGCTGGCGCGAAGGCACCAGTTAAAAGTTCGCTTTGTTATTGCGGGAATAGGTGCCGCAATCCTTTGGGTTGCGGTCTCGCCATTAATGTCTTTGGTATGGTTCGGCGTGATGGCGTTGAGTCAGATCGTTGATAACATCGTCTGGGCACCTTTTCGTGAATCGAACAGAACGCGGCCAATTACGCAGACTGAGTGGGCTGGGGTCATTATGGGCTCGGTGCAGGCGAGCGCGATATATTCGTTTTTCCCAACGATGCTATGGATGTATTGGGGCACGCCGGGCAAGATATTTGCGGTACTGTGGCTTACCGGGGCCTTGCTGCATGTCACAATGCACATGCACCACGAAAAGCGAACCTTCGTCGCTGCTCTTGTTCCTCATCTTTGCTATTATCTGGGATTGCCACTTCATTCTATTATCACCGGCGCTGCGCCAGGGCATATTGGTGCGGCAGCGTTATTGTTGGCCGAATTCATGTATCTTGGTCATCTTGTCATGGCTTTCCGCGAATACCGTACCTCTAGTTTGACGATGCGCCGGGCATCAGAAGAGGCGACGCTGCGCCGTGAACAGGCAGAACAGGCGAATAGCGCAAAGTCAATTTTTCTTGCGAATATGGGCCATGAAATTCGTACACCGATGAATGGTATTCTCGGGATGGCGAAAGCGCTGGCTGATAGTGACTTGACACCTGAGCAACGTGAGAAGCTGGAAATCATTAGTGACTCAGGTGATCTTTTGATGATGGTGCTAAATGACCTTTTGGACTTCTCGAAGGTTGAGGCCAATAAAGTCGAAATTGAAAACCGGCCGTTTTCGTTTACTGAACTTGCTCGCCGCGTTGAAAATCTTCATGGCTTAAAAGCAGAAGAGAAGGGGCTCAATTTTGAAATTGAGATTATCAATAATCCCAGCCTAGAATCTATGCGCCTCGGCGATGGTCATCGTATTTTACAGATTGTGCACAACTTAGTGTCGAATGCGGTTAAATTTACTGACGAAGGTTTGGTCAAGCTTACTATTGATACGTCCGATGGAGTTGATCATCGGGTCGAGATAAAAGTTGCTGATAGCGGTATCGGCATGAACAAGGATCAGATTGATAAAATATTCGATCCCTTCACGCAGGCTGACGTTACGACTACCCGGAAATATGGCGGGACAGGGCTGGGGCTTTCTATCGCTAAGGGGCTGACTGAGGCGATGGATGGTGAAATATCGGTGGTTTCTGAGCCAGGAACGGGAAGCATTTTTTCAGTTAGGTTTATCGCGCCGCCAGTTGCAGAAAAAACCACTGAGACTGACGTCCGACCGCTTGCTGCAAATGACCAGCCGCCCGCGGCACCACGAAAACTTAAAATCCTTGCCGGTGAGGATAACGCAGTCAATCAGGCCGTGTTGAATGCATTTCTTGGCCAGCGTAATCACGAAGTTCAGTTCAAAGAAAATGGCCTGGAAGTAATCTCAGCATTCAAATGCGGGGAGTACGATCTTGTATTGATGGACATATCAATGCCGGTCATTGATGGGCCGGAGGCCATGCGCCAAATCAAGTTTATGGAACGAGAGCAGGGTAAGGAAAAACCTGTGCCTATTGTTGCGGTCTCAGCCCATGCGATGCAGCAACAAATCGAAAAATATATGGAAATGGGTTTTGACGGTTACATCACAAAACCCATCCGGCCAGATGATCTTCACAACGAAATTGATCGGGTTATGACAGCCGCCCAGCAATCAACTACTCAATCAAGTGTGGCTTGATTTTACCGGATAATTGATTGTGGTAGCGGCGTTACAATTTTGCGGGCCACTTCGCGCAACGTAAAACTTGATTCTACGGTGGCAATATTGGGCATACGGAGCATCGTCTCCGATAAGAATGTTTCGTATGTCGCAAGTGACGGAACAACCACACGGATGAAGTAATCGAACTTGCCTGTTACCAGGTAACATTCCATGACTTCTTCGCGGTCTTTTATGGCCGTTTCGAATTCGCGTAACGTCTTGTCATCTTCACGCTCCAGTTTGACGAGAATGATGACCGTGACATTCACACCCAATGCTTCACGGTTGATCTCCGTGCGATAGCCTTTGATAATGCCTTCGGTTTCAAGGCGACGCAGGCGGCGCAAGCAAGGGGTGGGCGATAGCCCAACACGTTCTGCGAGCTCCGCATTGGTGATGCGAGCATTTTCCTGCAAGTGTTTCAGGATCTTGTGGTCGATATGGTCGAGCTTCATGTGTTCACTTCCAATAACAGGCCATGTATTTAGCATTTAATGCTAAGCGTCAAGCGTAAATACTCGATATTTGACAGGAAGCACTCTACGAAATCCGCTATTCAGCGCCGTGTCGGTCGAGCGTTTTGGTGGACAGAGCGCACCGCATAAAAGGAAAGACGTAATGGAGTCTCGTATATTGCCGGTAGACGGTTGGAGCAAGGTTGTACATTTCACCGATAAAAATTCTGGGCTCAATGCGCTCATTTCGGTTCATGATGCAACGCTCGGCCCGTCATGTGGCGGATGTCGAGTATTTCCATACGAAAGTTTTGAAGCCGGGCTTGAAGACGTCAAAAATTTGTCGCGCGGCATGACTTATAAAAACGCGCTGGGCGGTATTCCTTTTGGCGGCGGCAAGGCTGTGATTTTTGCGAACCCAAAGACAGACAAAACTCCAGAAATGTTGCGTGCGTTTGGTCAAGCCGTGGATAGCCTCGATGGTCTGTACTATACGGCCGAGGATTCTGGCGTGTCCGAAGATGACATGAAAATGATCCAATCGGTCACTAAATTTGCAGCGGGCATTGATAAAAAAGGTGTTGGGGGAAATCCGTCGCCATTTACGTCGCGAGGTGTTTGGCGCGGCATGCAGGCTGCGGCGCGGCAAAAGTTTCATGCAGAATCGCTCAATGGTTTAAGCGTGTCTATTCTTGGTGTTGGTGCCGTTGGGATGGAGCTAGCCCGATTAATTCACGAAGAAGGCGGAACGCTTGTTGTCGCTGATGTAAACCAAGCCGCAGTATCAGAGGCAGTTGAGCGTTTTGGTGCAAAAGCTGTCACACCTGAGCAAGCAATCGCTGCTGATGTCGATATTTTTTCACCCTGTGCTTTGGGCGGGGCGATAAATCTAGATACGATTGATGTGATAAAAGCAAAGGTCGTTGCTGGTGCGGCGAACAATCAGCTGAGAACACCCGATATGGACGAGGCCCTACGCGCACGTGGAATTTTGTATTGCCCAGATTATGTGATCAATGCAGCTGGCGTGATCAGTGTTGGTCTGGAAATTTTGGGCACGTGGACCAACGACGAAATGAATCGTCGGATTGATAAAATCGGTGACACGCTGACGGAAATTTTCAAACGCGCTGAGGCTGAAGATGCGCCGACAGGTGCGATTGCTAACAAGCTCGCGTTAGAAGTGATCGCAAAAGGTGCCAAGGCAGCCTAGATTAGCGTCACCCCCAGCCCCAAATAGAGTGAAGCAAGAATTCACGAAGGAAGTACCATGACCCAATCAGACCCCATTGTTATTGCAGGAATGGCGCGTACGCCCGTCGGAAATTTCCTTGGAGCCTTTACGGGCGTCAAGTCTACCGAACTAGGCGCGCGGGCTATCGAGGCTGCGCTTTCGCGCGGCAAGGTTAGTGCGGACGATGTGGCTGAAGTTCTTATGGGCTGTGTACTTCCCGCAGGGCTTGGGCAAGCGCCAGCGCGGCAGGCCGCGTTAAGCGCGGGCATTCCGCAAGCGGCGGGATGCACCACCGTAAACAAGATGTGTGGTTCTGGTATGAAGGCCGTTATGATGGGCCACGATTCTATTCTGGCCGGGTCATCGGATATTGTTGTGGCGGGCGGCATGGAGTCGATGACGAACGCGCCGCATCTTTTGCCAAATGGCCGTACAGGAATCAAATATGGCGCAGGGGTCGTCTATGACCACATGGCGATTGATGGCCTGGAGGATGCGTATGAGCCCGGAAAAGCCATGGGTGTTTTCGCTGAGTTATGCGCGCGCGAGAAAGATTTTTCCCGTGAGCAACAAGATGAATATTCCATGCGTTCGGTAACGCGCGCGCAAGCAGCGATTAAAGATGGTTTGTTTACCAATGAAATTGTTCCTGTTGAGGTAAAAACGCGCAAAGGTGTTGTGGTCGTTTCCGACGATGAGAAACCGGGCGTTGTTGATGCGGGAAAAATTCCGAATTTGCGTGCTGCATTTGAAAAAGACGGAACAGTTACAGCGGGTAATGCCTCGGCCATATCCGATGGCGCAGCGGCGCTTGTGTTGATGCCGCAATCAACGGCTGAGGCAAAAGGTGCAAAACCAGTTGCCCGGATCCTTGCGCATTCGACCCATGCCCAAGCGCCTGAATGGTTTACAACGGCACCAGTTGCGTCAATCAAAACAGTTCTTGATAAAGTCGGCTGGTCAGTCAAAGACGTCGATCTTTTTGAAATCAATGAAGCCTTTTCTGTCGTGCCTCTCGCGGCAATGCGCGAGCATGATATTCCGGCCGACAAGGTCAATATCCACGGCGGGGCGATTGCGCTTGGTCACCCGATTGGCGCGTCTGGTGCGCGGATCCTCGTGACGCTTATAAGCGCGCTCCAGAAAACGGGCGGTAAACGCGGCGTTGCGAGTTTGTGCATCGGTGGCGGTGAGGCGACCAGTATCGCGCTAGAGCTAATCTAGGCGAAAAGCGCCGGTTTTCAGCCTAATATTTAAGCGAAAATGCGGTGCCAAGGCTGTTCTTTCCTCGGGTTGGGCTCTATCAAATGCTCAAACCTCGATGGGAGGAACCGCCCGGCTTTGATTTGTCGGTTCGGTAATTAATTGAGACGGTAGACCGAAATTATGACCCAAATGACTTTCGACTGGCAGGACCCGCTTCTGCTCGAAACACAATTAAGCGACGAAGAGCGGATGATCCGTGACGCGGCACGAGGCTATGCGCAGGATAAATTGATGCCGCGCGTCATCATGGCTAATCGCGACGAAAATTTTGATCGCGAGATCATGACTGAACTCGGTGCACAAGGTTTGCTTGGCGCAACAGTGGCCGAGGAGTATGGCGGCGGCGGCGCAGGGCACGTGGCTTATGGTTTGATCGCACGCGAAGTCGAGCGAGTTGATAGCGGGTATCGTTCGGCCATGTCGGTGCAATCGTCGCTTGTGATGTACCCCATCGAAGCATTCGGTACGGAAGATCAGAAAAAGAAATACCTGCCGAAATTGGCAAGTGGTGAATGGGTTGGCTGTTTTGGCCTTACCGAATCTGACGGCGGGTCTGACCCGGGTGCGATGCGCACCAAAGCCGAGAAGGTTAGTGACGGTTATAAACTCAATGGCTCCAAGATGTGGATCACCAATTCACCCATCGCTGATCTTGCGGTTGTGTGGGCAAAGCTAGACGGCGAGATCCGTGGGTTTGTCGTAGAGCGTGGCACAAAAGGGTTTTCGACGCCAAAAATCGAAGGCAAGCTTTCGCTACGCGCGTCGATCACGGGTGAAATTGCACTCGAAGATGCGGTCGTTCCAGAAGAAAACCTTTTGCCAAAAGTAAAGGGACTACGCGGTCCGTTTTCATGCCTGAACAAAGCGCGCTACGGAATTTCTTGGGGCGCAATGGGCGCGGCTGAAGCATGCTGGATGTATGCACGCGATTACGCCATGGACCGTATTGTGTTTGGTAAGCCGATTGCTGGAACACAGCTTGTTCAGAAAAAACTCGCTGATATGCAGACGGAAATTGCGCTTGGGCTACAGGGTTCATTGCAACTTGGTCGATTGCTTGATCAGGGTGCTTATGTGCCGGAAGCGATTTCAATGTTGAAGCGAAATAATTGTGGCAAGGCGCTAGAAATTGCGCGGGTGGCCCGCGATATTCATGGCGGCAATGGTATTTCTGATGAATATCATGTGCTTCGGCATGCCATGAACCTCGAAACGGTCAACACATATGAAGGCACCCACGACATTCACGCGCTCATCCTCGGTCGTGCGATGACGGGGCTTCAAGCGTTTCAGTAAAAGCTATTTCCTAACGACGAAAACGGTCCCTTTATGGGGCCGTTTTTTTAATCGCCGCTGATCCGCGCTTGTAGGCTGCGCGATGAGGTCGTGTGTTGGAATTTTAGTTTTTGCTCGGGGAAAATGTAATGGAACGCACCGTGGGCCATCAATGCCGCTTCATGAAAGCCCGACAAAATGAGTTTCAATTTGCCAGAATAATGCGCCATATCTCCAATGCAAAAAATACTGGGTACTGAGCTTTCAAATTTCTCTGTATCGACGGCAATTCGGTTCTCGGTTAGATCAAGGCCGAACTCTCCGATTGGTCCCAGCTTCATTGTTAGTCCAAAGAACGCCAGCATCATATCGCACGCAATTTCGCGATCCGCATGATCAGCCGAAGTTGTTTTGACGGCACCGATCTGTCCGTTCGCGCCCGTTAGTCCAGTGATCTGTGCTACATGAAAGTCAACTTTTCCCTCGGCGGTAAGAGCATGCATTTTCTCGACGCTGTCTGGCGATGCGCGAAAGTCTGGCCGCCGGTGGATGAGCGTAACTTTTTTCGCTATGCGGGCGAGGTTATTCGTCCAATCAAGCGCGCTGTCGCCGCCACCAGCAATGACGATGGTCTTTCCACGGAATATTTCACGTTGACGTACTGCATAGAAAACTGATTTTCCTTCGAACTCTTCAACGCCGGGGATGGGTGGTTTTTTTGGCTGAAACGATCCGCCGCCGGCAGCCACGCAAATTACCGGCGCGGTTATCGCCGTATTCATATCAGTTTCGATCCGCCATTTTCCGTCATCAAGCTTTTCGAGAGAAACAGCCATTTCATTGAGATGAAACTGGGGATCAAACGGTGAAATTTGATCGAGTAATTGTTCGGTTAATTGCTGGCCAGTGATCGATTTTATCGCCGGAATGTCGAGGATCGGTTTTTCGGGGTATAGCTCAGCACACTGACCGCCGGGTTTGTCTAAAATATCGATTAAATGCGCTTTGATACCCAATAGGCCGAGTTCAAAAACGGCGAAAAGCCCGACCGGGCCAGCCCCAATGATTATCACATCAGTCTCGTGTGTGCCGCCCGCAGGGGCGCTTTTTACGAGCGTCGAAGCCATGCGGGAAAATCTCCCCCCATTACGAATGGGGGAAGTTAAACGCGTTTCGCGGGCAATGAAAAGGGGTCAGGTCTTTAGAACGACTTTCCCGGTTGCTTTACGCTCTTGCAATAAATTGAGTGCTTTTGCGGCTTCTTGCAGTGGGAAGGAGGCTGTAATGCGCGGACGGATTTTTCCCTCTTCGTAAAAGTGGAACATCTCGTTGATATATTCTGCATTAAGCCCCGGGTTGCGCATCGTAAATGCGCCCCAGAAAACACCAACGATCTGACAACTTTTGAGGAGTGTCAGGTTAAGTGGAATTTTTGGGATACCTGCCGGGAAACCGACCACCAAATAGCGTCCCTCCCAAGCCAGAGCGCGCACAGCCGGTTCTGCATACTCGCCACCAACGGCATCATAAACAACATTCGCACCTTCGCCGCCGCAAAGCTTTTTGATCTCGCCCGAAAGCGCTTTTTGACCATCGCGATCAAGCTCACGCGGATAGACGAGCGTTTCGTCTGCACCAAGCTCGCGGCAGAACGCGGCTTTTTCTTCCGACGATACGCCCGCTACAACTTTTGCACCAAACGCTTTTCCTAGCTCGATCGCTGCCGCGCCAACTCCACCAGCGGCACCGAGAATGAAAAGCGATTCTCCCGGTTGAATATTCGCGCGGTTTTTCAGTGCGTAATGTGACGTGCCATAGGTCAGCATAAATCCTGCGGCTTCGTCGAACGGCATGGCGTCGGGAATTTTATTGGTGCGCGCAGCATCGGCAATAAAGTGGGTGGCATAACCACCATTGATGCCGCCCGCGAGCACACGGTCACCGGGTGCAAAGCCAGTGACATTGTCACCGACGGCTTCGATGATGCCGGCGACTTCGCCGCCAGGCGCAAACGGGCGGGGTGGTTTGAACTGATAAAGGTCGCGAATGATGAGGGTGTCCGGGAAATTTACCCCTGCGGCTTTCACCGCGATCAGCACCTGACCGGGGCCGGGGGCGGGCGTCTCGACTTCGGTGAGTTTCAGGGTTTCTGGGCTGCCGGGTTCGTGGCTCAACATTGCTTTCATAGTGGGGGTATGTCCTTCAACCTTGCTCTGGGGAGACATCTTACGCATTGTAGCTGAACCAATAAACGATCAATGACACATGATCGAACATTTAAGGGAGGGTCTGCATGCAACGAATGATACTGGGCGCATTGGCAATGTTGATGTTAGCGGGATGTGCGACGGCGGCACGATATACGCTTCAGGATCGTTTTCGCGCTATTGGCCTTCCAGATCAGACCGCAGATTGCATGGTCGATGAATTGGACCAACGGCTCTCCGGTGAGGATCTGACCGATCTAGCGCAATATACATTACGGCTAAGCCGATCAAATTCGACAATGGCAGCAATTCGCGCGCTAATGGCGATTGATAATCCACGCGCAGTAACGGCCATTGGTGCATCCGGTGTCGCTTGTGTGTCGAGCTTCCGTCTATGAGTGAGGCAAATGCAGCCGCGCCTGCAAAACCAACGGCTTCACTTTATCGGTTCTACGTTCTTTTTCTTCTGACTGGGGTCTACACATTTAACTTTGTAGATCGGCAGATCATCGGAATTTTATCACCGGCGATCAAAGCAGACCTTGGGCTTGCTGATTGGCAGCTCGGTATACTGAAGGGTTTTGCCTTCGCGGTTTTATATACGACTCTTGGTATTCCTATTGCGCGTCTGGCTGATCGTCATAACCGGGTGTCTATTATTTCCATCGCTCTGGCGCTTTGGTCTGGCTTTACCGCGCTATCGGGAATGGCTGCGAACTTTACGCAACTCGCATTGGCTCGGGTCGGTGTTGGCATTGGCGAGGCAGGTGGCTCTCCGCCGGCGCATTCGTTGATCTCGGATTATTTCCCTAAAGAAAAGCGTGCGGGCGCGCTCGCAATTTATGCCATGGGAATTCCCATCGGAATGGCGCTTGCCTTTTTGGGCGGCGGTTGGTTGACCCAAACATTTTCTTGGCGTGTTGCTTTTGTGGTTGTCGGGTTGCCCGGCATTTTAATGGCGCTTTTGCTGAAATTTACCGTCAAAGAACCAGAACGCGGCCAGTTCGATGGGGATGAAAAGTCTGACCAATTCAAAAGAATGGAAATTGGCGAGCCGCAAGGAAGCTTTGAAAAATTTCTCCGGAATTGTTTCGTTATTCTTCCTTCGAAAGCACGGGCGGGAACCTTTAATGAAGTCGCGATGATTTGGCGCGCTGCCAAGTTTTTGTTCGCTATACCGACATATCGGGCGGTCGTCATCGCAACGACGGCCATTTCATTTACCGCCTATGCGAATGGTGCGTGGATTGTCGATTTCTATACCCGCGCGCATAGCGACTTTCCATTAATGCAAATCTATTTGTGGCTTGGGATTGTGTCTGGAACGGCTTATGCGGCGGGTACATTTCTAGGCGGATTTCTTGTCGATAAGTTCGCCATTAAAGACCGCAAAATGTATGGCTACATTCCTGCGATTGCGCTCGCACTCAATGTACCTGCGTTTATGTTTGTGTTGTGGCATCCGAACCCGGTGGTGTCGCTTGCATTTCAATTCCCGGTGCAGCTAGCGATTGGGTTCTATCTCGGGCCAGCATTTGCATTGGCGCAGACCCTCGCGCCAGTTTCGGTCCGCGCCTTGTCCACGGCTGTTTTCTTTTTCGTCCTCAATATGATTGCCTTGGGGCTAGGGCCGACCATCGCAGGGTTTTTGTCTAGTGCGTTGATTGCTCCTTTTGGCGAAGACCTTGGCCTGCGAATCGCGTTGTCCGTTGTTTCTTTGGCGGGGCTTTATGGCGCTTGGATGTTTCTTCAAGTCAGTAACCGGATTGATGCTGACTGGAACGCGGCCACTGGCGATGGGCAACCACACTAGGGTCAGTCATGGGATATGATGCCAAAACCAAACCCAGCGATATAAGCGTAGACGACTTTATCAATAGCGTCGAAAATGAAACCCGGCGTCAGGATGCGCATTCTCTTTGCGAATTGATGAAAAATATTACCGGCGACACACCGATTATGTGGGGTCCATCAATTATAGGCTTTGGTCTATATCATTATCGTTACGACAGTGGTCATGAAGGTGACTCCATGTTGGTCGGGTTCAGTCCGCGTAAGGCCAATCTAGTTTTGTATGTGTTGGGTTCGCTGGATGACGAAGATCCGCTTTTGGAAAAGCTGGGTAAATATAAACGAGGAAAAGCCTGTCTCTATATAACCCGTTTACAGAATATCGATCAGAGCGTTCTCAAAAAGATTATCAAAAAATCCTACCAGAAAACGAAAAAGCGATGGTCTTAAAATCGGGAGCAAGCCCAGATGAACTGGGCTTGCCACGCTTTTATTTCACCAGTTCGGCCATTGCGATGTTATTTTCTTCATCAAGGAAATGTCTTTTTACAGACCATCCATGTTTAATGTAAAAGTTAAACGCTTGGACATTGTCACGAAAACATTCGAGCGAGAGAGTTTCGTAGGTCGTTAGTAATCGGTCTTCTGCATCACGAAGTAAAATCGACCCGATGCCTGCTCGATGGTGGTCAAGCGTGACCATCATCAAATCAATGCAGTTTATTTTCGTAGCGCAGACGCCAACTATTTGGTGTTGGTGCTGCGCGATGACGCAATTTGCGACGTTGGCTTGATAATATTGTGGGACCAAACCGCTCGCCACATAGCCTTCGACTTTTTCGCGACCAATGACTGACGGATATTTTGTCAAAATTGTCCGGTGGGACATTTCCGCCAGTTCGTTCACATCTATTAGAGTTGCCGGACGTAGTTCAATTTTGTTGGTCAATGTTCTGTTCCTGAATTAAACCTGACATAGAAAATCGCGCGACGGTCAATCACCATCGCGGCTACTTATTTTCTGATCACCGGCATAAAAATGCGGGTGATTTTTAGTCAGGCCTCAGGATTGAGACTCATTAAATCTCCATATTGATTTTGACAGGCTAGGGCGGGGGAACTTTTTGGTCAATCGTGGTGGCTCGTTCGTTCACAAACGCGTGCGCCCTCGTTAGGCCCCATTTCAGTCAATCAATCTCCGTCTTTTCAAGGCAGTCTTTACCTTGGGCGAGGCAATTGGGGAGATTGTTATGAACCACTTACTTAGAGCTAATGATGCAAGATACGACGTACGGCCCGAGGGCGAATACCGCTCGAATTGGGGCGGTTCGATAGGCGGGATATCCGCGAGCTTCAAGGACGCGTCACAAGGTGCCTGCGCTGGATTTCTTTCGCTGATGGGTGTGACACACCTTTCGGGTGGCGAGGGCCTTGGTGCAGTCAGCAGCAATATCGGTTTTCTCGATCAGATTTGGTCGTCTTTGTCGGTCAACGGTATGGCCGGACCAGTTGAGTTGATGGCGGGTGTTGCGTTGTTTTTGGCGGCGCGCCGTACAATTTCGCGCACGCTCGGCCTTATTGCGTTTATCGGGTTCATCGCGGCTTATGCGAATGGCTATGACGCATCTGACATGCTTGATCTTGTTTCGCGGTTTCTCAAGACAGCAGCCGGTGCGCTAGAGCAGATCCCGACCACGGAGACGGCTTAGCGACTGCTTTCCAGGGCCGCTGGAGCCTAAATGCCGTTGATTTCTTGTGGAAATGGGCGGCTTACCGCTATAGACCGTGGCTTATCTTAGGAAAGTCCACGAATGTCTCGCATCCTTATTACGTCCGCACTGCCTTATATTAATGGTATCAAGCATTTGGGGAACCTTGTGGGTTCCATGCTGCCTGCCGATGTCTATGCACGGTTTCAGCGCCAGAAGGGCGAGGAAGTCCTTTATATCTGCGCAACAGACGAACATGGCACACCGGCCGAATTGGCGGCACGCGCCGCAGGGCAGGACGTGGCTGATTATTGCCGCGAACAGCACGAAATTCAGCGCGATGCCGGAGATCGTTTTGGCCTTTCGTTTGATCATTTTGGTCGTTCGTCCAGCCCGTCTAATCATCGTCTGACCCAGCATTTCGCCAAAGTGCTTGAAGATAACGGGCTGATCGAAGAACGCACCGACCGTCAGGTCTATTCGATTGATGATGAGCGCTTTTTGCCGGATCGTTATGTAGAAGGCATCTGCCCCCATTGTGACTATGATAAAGCGCGTGGTGATCAATGTGATAATTGCGGGCGTTTGCTTGATCCGATTGAACTGAAAGAACCCTATTCAGCGATTTCTGGTTCAAAAAATGTTGAGGTTCGCGAAACCCGCCATCTTCATCTTTTACAAGCACAGATGCAGGACAAGATTGCGGCATGGGTCACGTCAAATCCCGATTGGCCGCAACTTACGAAATCCATTGCGCAGAAATGGCTCAAAGAAGGTCTGCGGGATAGATCAATCACGCGCGATCTTAAATGGGGCATTCCGGTCGCCTATGAAGGAAAGCCGCGCGCCGGATTTGAAAACAAAGTTTTCTATGTCTGGTTTGATGCGCCGATCGAATATATTGCGGCCACTGAAACATGGGCCAATGATAATGATGGTGACTGGGAAAGCTGGTGGCGGACCGACAAAGGCGCGGACGACGTTCGTTATGTTCAGTTCATGGGCAAAGACAATGTCGCATTCCACACGGTTAGTTTTCCAGCAACGATTTTAGGATCGGAAGAACCATGGAAAACTGTTGATGCGCTAAAGTCACTCAACTGGCTTACGTGGTATGGCGGTAAGTTTTCGACCAGCCAAAACCGCGGTATTTTTATGGATCAGGCGCTCAATCTTCTGCCTGCGGATTATTGGCGCTGGCACTTGATGGCAAATGCGCCAGAGTCTGATGATGCGTCATTCACGCTCGAACATTTCGCAAGCGTCGTGAACAAAGACCTCGCGGATGTTCTGGGAAATTTCGTCAACCGTATTACCCGTTTCTGTAGTGCGCGTTTTGGCGAGGAAGTGCCAAGCGAAGGCATATATGGCGACGCCGAGAATGCGTTGATTAAAGAACTCGATGAACGCATCACCGCCTATACGGATTGCCTTGAGAAGATGGAATTCCGCAAAGCCTTTACTGAGCTTCGTGCGATTTGGGTGGCGGGCAATGAATATCTTCAGGTCGCGGCCCCTTGGACAGTGATCAAAGAAGATCGCGAAAAAGCAGCGGCATCAGTTCGGTGTGCACTTAATCTAATTGTATTATTCGCAAGCTTATCGCGTCCGGTAATTCCGTTTACGAGTGATAAGATGTTCGCGATTTTCGGGCTTGATCCAGAAAAATCTTCGGCCTGGCCCAAGGATGCGAAAACTGCGCTTTCATTCTTAAAAGGTGGCGAGACATTTGCGCCTACCGATGTATTATTTGCCAAAATCGAAGATGATACTGTCGAAGAGTGGCGTCAGAAATTTGGTGCAGAATAAATAGGGGGGGTATATGCTGCGTCTGTTCGGTCTTTTTGCGTGCCTGTTTTTGTTCACGGCGTGCGCACCCGATGCGGAACGTGCGGCCCCTGTGCCGGCCAGCGGCGGGAAAGTTGATGTCGTAACCGGGCTGATGGCTGCGTTTAACGCCCATGATGCCGATAAAATGCGGGAATTTTGGCATTCCGATGTGACATGGATCGAGCTTTCTGGCCAACAGGCGAGTGCGGTTACATCTTCGGCGGCGCAACTACACACAGAATTGATTGCTTATTTTGAAGCTTATCCGTCTGTGTCATCCAGCCTTGATAACATTGCCGTAAACGGTAACTTCGTCACCGCAATTGAGCGCCCAGTTTGGGAAGAAGCCGGTGAGCGTAAAAGCCAAGCCTCTGTGGTCGTGTACGAAATCATAGACGGCAAAGTGAAACGGTTCTGGTATTTCCCGCCGCAATAAGGAATTACCGATATGATGAAAGACCTTTTCTCCCTCGAAGGGCGCGTTGCGCTCGTTACCGGTGGATCGCGTGGTATCGGTAAAATGATTGCGCGCGGCTTTCTGGAGCAAGGGGCAAAAGTCTATATCACGGCTCGTAAAGCGCCCGCATGTGATCAAACTGCCGAAGAACTCTTGGCTTATGGAACCTGTGTTTCTCTGCCGCATGATGTCTCTACTGTTGATGGTTGCAAGGCATTAACCGCCGATTTTCTCTCCCATGAAAACACGCTCGACATTCTGGTGAACAATGCCGGTGCGGCATGGGGCGAACCCTTCGCGGACTATTCTGAAAGCGGTTGGGATAAGGTCATGGACCTTAATGTGAAATCGTTGTTCTTCTTGACGCAGGCGTTACATGACGCGCTCAAGAAAACCTCGACTGCGGATAAGCCCGGAAAAGTCATCAACATCGCTTCAGTTGATGGGATACGGATCAACCCGTGGGAGACGTATTCTTATCAGGCGTCGAAAGCGGCGGTCATTCATTTGACCCGACGAATGGCAGCGCGCCTGATCGACGACAATATTTGCGTTAGTGGTATTGCGCCCGGTGCGTTTGCGTCTGAGATGAACAAAGCCGCAAAAGATCACGCCGAGGGCGTTTCAAAAATCGTTCCGGCAAAACGTATTGGTCGCGATACCGATATGGCCGGCACTGCGGTATTTCTTGCGTCCCGCGCGGGCGATTACGTGGTTGGCGATACGTTGGCTGTCGATGGCGGTGTCGCGTATTCCAGCATTGGTCAGACATGGGGCTAGGGCCTGAGCGAAAGGACATTGACTGAATATGCGGACTATGTTCGCCTCAAGGTAATGAATTCCACGCATCAACTATTTGAGGAAGTACAATGAAAAAATATCTATTTGGGGCTGCTGCGATGTTCATGATTGTGCCGGCACATGCCGACCAGTTGTCTGATGCAGTTGATCAGGATTACGAGTATATTTTCAATCTTTACAAGCACTTCCATAAAAATCCGGAGCTTTCATTCAAAGAAAGTGAAAGCGCAAAGCGTATGGAGACCGAGCTTGAACAACTTGGTTTTGAGATCACCACGGGATTTGGTGACGAATGGACTCGCAAAAAAGCTAAGCTCGATGCGGGGGAGGTTCATGATGGTGTCGGTGGATACGGTCTTGTTGCTGTGATGAAAAATGGCGAAGGGCCGACTTTGATGTTGCGCGCTGACATGGATGCGTTGCCGCTCGAAGAAAAAACCGGACTGCCTTATGCGTCAAAAGTTGTGTCGGAAGATTACCTTGGTCAGACAGCGCCGGTGATGCATGCCTGTGCCCATGATAGTCACATGGCAATTTTGGTTGGTACGGCGCGGCGACTCGTTGAAATGAAAGACCAATGGTCGGGTACGCTTGTGCTTGTTGGTCAGCCTGCGGAAGAAGTCGGGCTTGGTGCCATGGCAATGCTTGAGGCTGGACTTTATAAAAAATTCCCGATGCCTGATTATGTGCTTGCCACCCACACATCCGGTTGGGACCCCGCAGGGGATGTTGTTTACACCCCTGGTTGGGCGCTCGCGAATGTGGATAGTGTCGATATTTTTGTTAAAGGTATTGGCGCTCACGGATCAGCCCCACAAATGGGCAAAGATCCGATTGTGATCTCGTCGCAGATTGTCAACGCATTGCAAACATTGGTTTCGCGTGAACTTGATCCGCTTGATTCAGGGGTGGTGACAGTTGGCGCATTCCAGTCGGGCTATAAGCACAATATCATCCCAGATGAAGCGCATCTTCAGATTACGGTACGTTCCTACGAAGATGGTGTTCGCGCAAAGTTGCTTGAGGGCATCGAACGCATTGCCATCGCGCAAGCGAAGTCTGCGGGCCTCCCTGATGATTTAATGCCGGTTGTCAAAATCGAAAAAGAATACACGCCGTCGACGTTTAATAACGAAGACCTGACCACCCGGGTCATGACAGCGGTTTCAGCCGAACTGGGACCGGAACGGGTCTATCCGCGTCCGCCGAGCATGGGCGGCGAGGATTTTGGCCGCTTTACACGAACGGCTGAGAATATTCCGACACTGATTTTCTGGACTGGCGGGAATGACCCAAAAGCGATGAAAGCCGCGCGAGAAGGCAAAGGGGATTTGCCGCCAGCGAATCATTCACCGTTCTTTGCGCCGGTTCCGGAGCCAACGCTTAAAACTGGCGTGCATGCGATGACTATTGGCGCGCTAGAGTTGTTGCGTAAAGATTGAGCCTATTTGTGCTCAAGCAATAATTTGCCTTCGCGTTCTACTTTGCCGGCGACTGTCTCTGCGATGGTCGCCAGCATACCCGGCAATACCGCTTCGATGCGGATATGTTGCGGGAATATATCAATCGAACCGACAATATTTTGTCCCAGCCCTTTCGCCGTAAATGAAAGACGGTCTTCGCTCGTCCATTCTTCTTGAAACTTGAACATCACACCGCCGGTCATGGCGTTCTTCAATTTCCCGAATCCTTCACGCACGCGCGTGCGCGCCTCCTCTTTGCCGAGGTCATGGGAAATCGTGATTGTCACAGGGCGCGCCATTTGTTCACTCCTTAGCAAGTGCACAATAGATGGTGATGATCATATTCGATTCAACCAATACGCGTTTAGGGTTTTTAACGTGTACTCTGTGCAAGCCTACACCGAATGGTGTACACTCTGCTGGGGGTAAACACTAAGGGGCTTATAAGTATGAGAGTATTTATCACGCTAATATCGTTAGCGGCGTTGGGCTGTGCGCTGACGATTGCGTTTTCCGGACCGGGTACGCAATTGGGCTGGTGGGACTATGGCACTGGGCTAAAATTGATCCGGCAGGTTTCATCACCAATAGAAATCACAGGCGGGTTTGGTTTATCGCCTATTTTCACATTGGCCGGTCTATCGTTGTTGGGCGGGGTTGCTTCGCTCGTTATCGGGCCACGTGGGCTTGGTATCTTTGCTATTGTTTGTGGCTTGGTTGCAATCGGCGCGGCGCAAGTTCCGCTGAAAATGCGGGCCGATGTTGCGGCTAATCCATTCATTCATGACGTGACAACTGATTTTGATAATCCGCCGCCGATTGTTGCGGGGGCGTCAAAAGACCGAAAGAATCCGCCTGAATATGTCGGCGACGAAATGGTCCGAGGTAGCGAATTGACCGTTGCGCAGGCGCAAGCGGCTGCGTTTCCTGATTTGACCGCACATAAGGTTAATGCCGGACTAGATGAAACCGCAGAGATCGTACGTCACCTTTTGGACGATATGGGGATGGATATTCTCGATGAGACATTGGGCGACGAAGGCTGGCTTATCGAGGCGGAATACAAATCTAAATGGTTCGGATTCTATGATGATTTTGTCGTTCGCCTTACGCCGGAGGGGTCGCTTACGCGTGTTGATGTTCGTTCAAAGTCACGTGTTGGTGGTTCCGACTTAGGTGCCAATGCAGCGCGCATGCGCGCATTCTTTGAAAAACTTGACGCCTCAAAATCGCTTTAATTTGTTGGCGGATTAATGAGCTCGCCTGTTGCAACAACTGTATCGTCATAGATCACATTTGCGCCCAACAGGCGGGCTTTATTTTCAAGTAGCAAGCGCAAGCATGCGGGATAAAGCTTGTGCTCTTGCTCCAAAATACGTGCAGCCAGTTTTTCTTCGTTATCACCGGGTAAAACCGGAACCGCAGCTTGGCCGATGATTGGGCCAGAGTCGACATCAGCCGAAACAAAATGAACGGTACAACCCGCAATTTTAACGCCCGCTTGTATCATCCGCTCGTGAACGTGTAGCCCCTCGAAAGACGGGAGCAGGGACGGGTGAATATTGATCAGGCGACCACGCCAATCACTCGCAAAGCCAGCGGTCAAAACGCGCATAAATCCTGCGAGGCAAATGAAATCGACTTTTGCCGTTTTCAAAGCATGATTAATTGCGGCTTCGAAGTCTTCTCGGGTTTCAAAACTTTTATGATCTACGACTTCGACCGAGATTCCGGCTTTGCTTGCGCGCTCAAGTCCGCCCGCTTTTGGCCGGTTTGAAATAACAAGCGCAATTTCACCGGGGAAATCGGGTTCCGCCGCAGCGTCAATCAATGATTGCAGATTACTGCCGCGGCCAGAAATGAGAACCGCAATTTTTGTCCGCGCCATTATGCGCCATTCCCGTTATTTGCGACGATATCGCCGATGACCCGAACGTCTTCACCCGATGCTTTTAGCGTGGCGAGTGTGGGCTCGACTATGTCAGGGGCGCAAACCAGAACGCCGCCGATCCCGCAGTTGAATGTCCGTCTCATATCCTCGGTGCTAAGTCCGCCAGCGTCTTTTAGCCAACCAAACAACGGTGGTAAATCAAGTGCGGCTTCGTCATAGCGTGGCGAGAGATCGTCGGTGAGTACGCGTGGCGTATTATCGGTCAGGCCGCCCCCGGTAATATGCGCAAATGCTTTTACACCGGTGTCATTGAGCAGCGGCATAATGCTTTTCACGTAAATGCGTGTCGGTGCGATCAACGCCTGGCCTAATGTCTTTGCACTGTCGAAAGGTGCAGGTGCATCATAGCTGGTGCCGCTGTCTTTGGCGATTTTGCGAATAAGTGAATACCCGTTTGAATGTGCGCCGGATGATGCAAGCCCAATCATCACATCACCAATCTCGACTTTGCGCGGTAACAGCTGGTCACGTTCCGCAGCGCCAACGCAAAAACCGGCGAGGTCATATTCGCCAGCATCATACATGCCCGGCATCTCGGCGGTTTCGCCACCAATCAATGCGCATCCCGCCAAGGCGCAGCCGTCGGCAATACCGGCAACGACATTGGCCGCAGTTGCTTCGTCGAGTTTGCCCGTTGCGAAGTAGTCGAGAAAAAACAGCGGCTCTGCGCCTTGCGCTAAAACGTCGTTCACACACATGGCAACGAGATCAATGCCAATGGTTTGGTGAAGTCCGGTTTCAAATGCGATTTTCAACTTGGTGCCCACGCCATCTGTGCCGGATACCAAAATAGGGTCTTTGAACCCCGCCGCTTTCAAATCGAACAGACCACCAAAACCACCCAATGCGGCATCAGCGCCGGGGCGGGCCGTGGCGCGGGCAAGTGGGCCAATGGCCCGGATCAGGCGATCTCCGGCATCAATATCCACGCCAGCTTTCTTATATGCGTCGCTCATAATCGCCTTGGGGGTTGGGGGCATTTAATATTTGCCGCTCTCCTAACCGTTGCCGGGGGTAGCGCGCAAGGTGGAAGCGCTATGGAATAACCCATAGGGGGCTATTTCCGGGGCGGCAAAACGCCCAAACCATTATAGGTGACACATATGAAAATCATTGCAGGTCGCCGCGATTCGGGGTCGTTTCCCGGCGCAATGGCCGCTATAAATGGCCACAATCGGGTAGTATGGCTGCTTGGATATTTTGAATGGCGCGAAAAAGCGGAGTGAATTGATGACGGTTTTACGGATTTCAGCGGCTTTTTGTGCGGCATTTCTGGCAATTATTGGCGCAGCATGGGCCGCCGGGGATGACGTCTTCGTGGTTCCGCGTGTGACCGTTCAGGCGCAGGCTGATAACGCGACAGCCGCAAAGACCATTGCGCAGCGCTCTGGTCGCCGCCACGCCTTAGACCTGCTGTTGCGCCGTCTCACCGTCGAAGAAGACTGGCCATACCTCCCGCGCGTTGGTGCGGCGGAACCCGTTGTGTCACCAAGCGGGCCGGATGATATGGGCCATATGAGCCAGCGAACGATTCTAACGCTTGATGATTCAATGCTTGAAGCGCTCGAATCCGGTTTTGAAGTCTATAATGAGAAAAGCTCAGCGCGGACCTATCGCGCCTATATCACCTATCGCTTTAAGCCAGCGTCTATCCGCAAGCTTTTACGCGATGCGCAGATTCCTTATTCCGAAGCCCAGACCCGTATGGCGTTGGTGCTGCCGGTTCTTGAGACGCAAACTGGTTTGTACCTTTGGGAAGAAAACAATCCATGGATGGCGGCTTGGAAAGTTCGTCCGTATAATAATGAACTAACACCGATGACCGCGCCGCTCGGTGATTTAGAAGACGCCGCAACTATTAGCCCTCGTCAAGCATTGGCGCTGAACGAAGCCGCACTTGCCGATATGGCCGAGCGATATTCTGTCAGTCAGGTCATTGTGGCTCATGCTTTTCTCAAACAGGTTGATGGCGAACATCAGTTGCGTGTACGTTTAATCAATGGGTTTCGCGAATCCACTGATTTTACCGGCGACGCCGAATTAACACAGATCAATGCCCAGAACGGTCAATTCGGGTTTGGCGACGTCCAACAGGGACCGTCAACAAATGGCTTCACACCGCCGCAGGTGGGCGATGTTCTCGCGCAGGCTTTGTTTAATCGCGAGGCTGGGAATTTTCCTGCGCTGGCCGAAGAAGCGATTGAGGTCGTGATCGCTAAACACGCCAAGCCGTGGAAAGAACGAACATTGATCGACCACACTGAAGCGGCATTGCTTGAGGCGAGTGCCTATTTCGCGTCGCTTAGTGAATGGTCGAAAATCCGTTCTGCGCTCATCTCGACGCCTTTGGTGGGGTCGGTTCAGGTGCGTTCGTTGTCGCGGACCGGTGCTGAGATGCTGATCCGCGCTTATGGTGACCCGGAAAAACTCATCATTGCCATGGAAGCACAAGGTCTTGCTCTTTGGACGGAGAATGGCGAAAGCTGGATGGTCGCAACACCATCAAGAGCGCAAACCATTCGTGGCAGTAGGCGCGGCAAACGGAATCGTTTTGGCGAATTTCAAAATGGTGCTTTACCAGTTCAGCCAGCGGCGTATGAAAGACCCCAAGAAGAAACGCGGTATTAGCTAGCGTTCCGCAGATACCAATAAACGAGACAGACTAAGATGCGCAGCAGTCATTCCATGCGTCAGCTTTCGCTTGCCCTTCCGGAAAACAATCCGAAAATGGACAGCGCGTCATTCGTGCGCGCTGCATCAAACGAAGATGCTTGGCGAACGGCGACAGCTTGGCTTCGTTCGGATGAACCTGCGCTTGTTATTTGTGGCCCATCAGGCGCGGGTAAAACACACCTTGCTTTTGCGTTGGTCGAGGGGTGCGAAATTGCGGTTACAACGGCCGAGCCTTTTGCGACCGGCGGGGAAGCTCATGACGCGACGTTGGTCATAATTGATGAAATGCCAGCTCAGGACCCACGCGCTTTTTTAACGGCATTTGAGACCGGCATTGCTAATGGCCATAGATTCCTGCTGATCGGTGAGGGGCATCCGTCCATTTGGGCGCTGGGATTGAAAGATCTACGCACCCGGTTAGAGGCCGCACCGCGTTCGGTTTTGGCGGACCCAGATGAAACATTGCTTCGGGCCGTCATGGCAAAAGGGTTTCGTGATCGCCAAGTGGCCGTAAGCGATAGTGTTATTGAATATATTGCGCCGCGCATTCCGTGCACTTTTTCGGCGGCCCACGGGTTTGTTGCCCTCGCAGACCGTTCCGCACTCGAAGAAAACAGAAAAATAACGACACCTTTCGTACAAAAGCTTCTTGATAACCTTTCTGAAGGCGATTGAACGTCATAAGTAAGGCTCAGATAGTTTCTAGGGAGCGTTGGCGTTGGCGGCAGATGATGGCATTGCGGGTGACATTTCGGGATCGGCACTGATTGCGCTGGACTCGCCAAACCGTTTTATAAATAGAGAATTGTCGTGGCTGGCTTTTAACAGCCGTGTTCTCGAAGAAGCTTTTAATCCGCAGCATCCGCTCCTCGAACGGCTCCGGTTTTTGTCGATCTCGGCAAGTAACCTCGACGAGTTCTTTATGGTACGTGTGGCTGGCTTGCGCGGGCAGGTACGCGAAGGCGTGGTGGCGTTAAGTCAGGAAGGTCTGACGCCGCAAGAACAACTCAATATAATCTCAGAACGCGCGCTCGACCTCATGGACGAACAACAACGGTGTTGGCGGGAATTGAAACCGTTGATGCGCGATTCGGGTGTTGTCATTCTTAATGACGACGATGAATTGACCGAGGCCGATGCGACATGGCTTGAACATGAATTTCAGACAAACATCTTCCCGATCCTGACGCCATTGGCGCTTGATCCAGCGCATCCATTTCCGTTTGTTCCCAATCTTGGTTTTGTTCTTTGTTTTGACCTTAAGCGCGCAGACGGCCAGCCATTGGAAGCAATCTTGCCTGTGCCGGTTAAGATCGGCCGCTTTATTCGTCTTCCAGATGTGCCGACCACGGATGATACACGTTCGCCAGCACGGTTTATCTCGCTGGAAAAAACGATTGTGCGTTTTATTCGTCATGTGTTTCCGGGTTTTGAAATTGTTGCCAATGGCGCTTTTCGGGTGCTGCGTGACTCTGACGTTGAGGTTGAAGAAGAAGCTGAAGATCTGGTCCGTGTTTTTGAGACGATGCTTAAGCGCCGCCGTAGAGGCGATGCAATACGTGTTAAAATCGACGCGAGCACACCAGAGCATTTGCGCGAATTGATACGCGAACGGCTACAGGCAACTGCGCAAGATGTAATTTATGTGGACGGAATTTTGGGCTTGGCGCAAACAAGCGAGCTGATACCGAGCGACCGGCCAGATCTTCAGTTTGAACCGTTCGAGCCGCGTTTTCCTGAACGTATTCGGGAGCATGGCGGCGATTGTTTTTCGGCCATTCGGGCAAAAGACATTCTTGTCCACCACCCATATGAATCTTTTGACGTGGTGGTGCAATTTTTGAAGCAAGCTGCCGCAGATCCAAAAGTGGTTGCGATCAAACAGACCCTTTATCGGACGTCGAAACAATCGCCCATCGTAGAAGCTTTGATCGAGGCGGCTGAAGCCGGGAAAAACGTCACAGCCCTTGTCGAGTTAAAAGCGCGCTTTGACGAAGAGGCAAACATCCGTTGGGCACGGGCGTTAGAGCGCGCGGGCGTTAATGTGGTTTACGGTTTTCTTGAATACAAAACCCACGCAAAACTATCGTTGGTGGTTCGGCAAGAGGCTGATGGCGCGCGAACCTATGTTCATGTGGGCACTGGCAACTATCATCCGATCACAGCGAAAGTATATACCGACCTATCGTTGTTTACATGTGACCCGGCAATCGGTCGTGATGCGGCGAAGGTTTTCAACTTTATTACTGGTTACGCCGCACCAGAAGCATTTGAGAAATTTGCCGTTGCGCCGCTAAATGCCCGCGCATACATCACCAAATTGATCGACAAAGAAATCCGTAACACCAAAAAAGGCAAACCCGGTGCCATCTGGATGAAGATGAATGCGCTCGTTGATGGTGAATTGATCGACAAGCTTTACGAAGCGTCTGCCGCTGGCGTTCAGATTGATTTGATTGTCCGTGGGGTTTGTTGTTTACGGCCCGGGGTTTCGGGGCTTTCTGAAAATATCCGTGTTAAGAGTATTATCGGGCGTTTTCTTGAGCACGCTCGGATCTATTGTTTCGGTGCTGGTGATGCACTGCCGAACCCCCAAGCTAAGATTTTTGTTGCATCAGCCGATCTGATGCCGCGAAATCTTAATCGGCGTGTTGAAGTGTTCTGCCCGGTCGAAAACCCGACGGTGCATAGCCAAATTCTAGATTATATTCTCGTTGGAAACCTCAATGATGAGGCACAAAGCTGGCGGCTTAAATCCGATGGATCATATGATCGGGTTGCAAAGGTCAAGAAATCTGGTGCTGATTCAGATAGCGAGAGCTTTAACATCCATACTTATATGATGACCAATCCGTCATTGTCTGGACGTGGCGCATCAATTGAATATAACGCGCCGAAGGAATTGAAGCGGCGAAAATAGCCGCACTGAGTGCGAATCGCGAAATGCTGTATACCGTCATCAAGATGCGTAACCGGAACTGACGGAATATATGGAAACAGGCACGACAAAGACGTCTGAAACGATGTCGCGCGACAGCCGACGTGCCGTAATCGATATCGGCTCAAACTCTGTGCGGCTTGTGGTTTATGACGGACCGCCACGTGCGCCGGTTGCGATTTGTAACGAAAAATCACTTTGTGGTCTTGGTCGCGATATGACCGAAGATGGTATGTTAAACCCGTCTTCGGTTGAGGACGCGTTGATGACGCTTGCTCGTTTTCGTCATGTGCTCGATGATCTTGGCAATCCGCCGGTAAGAGCGATTGCGACTTCTGCGGTTCGAGAGGCACATGATGGGCCGCAATTTGTCGAAGCGGCGCGCGCACTCGGGTTTGATGTTGATGTGGTCTCGGGCAAAGAAGAGGGCGAGCTTGCAGCCCTTGGGGTTCTATCGGTCGAACCAAACGCAGCGGGTCTTGTGGGCGATATGGGCGGTGGCAGCCTTGAGCTTGCCGTGCTCAATAACGGCACTGTTAAAGACCGGGTGAGTTTGCCGATTGGCCCACTTAGCCTGATGCATGATGTAGGCAGTGATTTCAAACTCGCCCAAAAAATCATCGATAAACACCTTTCTAGTGTGAAATTCATAAAACCGGGAGCGTTTGATACGCTTTATTCAGTAGGCGGTGCATGGCGCGCAGTTGCGCGGATACATATGTCCATTCGTGGTTACCCGCTTCAAGTGCTACAGCGCTATGAAATGACGGTATCGCAGACGATTGAGGTTTGTGACTTAATCGCGCGACAAAGCCGTAAGTCGCTTGAGGAAATTGATGGCATTCCACGTCGGCGTCTCGATACATTGCCATTTGCAGCGACGGTTTTGAAAACGGTCCTTAAAAGCCTCAACATAAAAAAAGTAGTAGTCTCCAGTGGTGGTGTCAGAGAGGGACTTCTGTATCAACAGCTTTCTAAGACGGTGCGTAAGCAAGATCCGTTTCATGTGGCAAGCAAGTTTTATGCAGCGCGGTTGTCACCTGACCCGGCCTTTGGCGAAGTTGCTTATCAGGTATTAGAGCCGCTATTTTCGCCGACCAACGGTGCGCATCAGCGACTTCGATATGGTGCCAGCTTGCTCTGTGATATTGGCGCATATTTTCACCCGGAATTGCGCGGGCGTCATGCATTCGATACAGCACTTCGTTCGCCCTTTGTTGGGGTCACGCATGTTGAGCGGTTGTGGCTTGCCCTTGCCTTGTTCCACCGTCATCAGGGCCGGTCGGTAACGCCACCAAACGAACAGGCGCTGTCATTACTTTCTGACGAAGAACGCAACAGTGCTGTGCAATATGGGTCGGCGCTGCGGTTTATCACTGCGCTAGCACCAAAAAGCCCGTCATCACTCGAAGGCTGTAGCCTCGAGCAGCGTGGCGACGAAATTATTTTTCGTGCACCAAATGACAGGCAAGCATTGATGGGAGAGACACCGCGTCGGCGGTTTGTATCGCTCGCAGCGGCTTTTGATGCGAATGCAGCAGAGGTCTATGACGACTAGCGTTTTCGAAAACGATCAAGCCCTGTGACACGCTCATACATTCTATCAATCACGCCCGACGGCATGAAGTTACGCAGTGCCAACAAGCCAAGCTTGCTTTGTGGGACTGTGTATCGTGAATATGGGCGGTCGGCGGTCAGTGCGTTGTGCACTGCTTCAGCGACGATGGAGGGGGATGGGGCGCTTGGATGGCCTTTGGCGTGCCATGCCTTAAAGGTCCTGACCTGATCGGCATAGGGGCCGGTCGATGAATATTCTTCAAGCCGGTCCTGTTGTTGTTTACCCATGTCGGTGTTGATGAAGACGGGTCGGATGACGCTGACTTTTATGCCATGAGGCATGACTTCGCGGCGAAGGGAATCGGACAGGCCTTCGACGGCGTGCTTCGATGCGGCATATGGGCTTTGAAACGCCGCCGCAATCCGACCCGATATAGAACCGATATTAATGATCCGCCCACGCCCGGCTTCGCGCATTTGCGGTAGAACCGCACGCGTCATTGCGACCAGGCCAAATAGATTAACCTCGAATTGATCGCGCCAGTCGTCCAGCGAGAGGTCTTCGAACGGCCCGATGATCGAAGTCCCTGCATTATTGACGAGGCCGTAAAGCGTGTTGCCGTCGGCATTTATTCGCTCAATAGCATTATCGATAGAGGCGGGGTCCGTCACATCAAGCGCAATGGGGTGAATACGCCCAGAGCCCAGTGCAGAGAGCTCGTTCAGTTTGTCGATCTGTCGTGCAGCCGCATAAACACGAAAGCCCTTATGGGCGAGATGTACGGCTGTAGCCTCGCCAATGCCTCTTGATGCGCCCGTAACCAAAATAGATTGATGCACGTTGTTTTTCCATTCACTTCGCCAGGAGTTTATCGCGAAGCAATTTTTTTAGCAAAGACCATAAAGAAGGCGCGACAGATGAACTGTCGCGCCGACTTAGAGCAGTTGCGGGCGGGGAGGGTGAACTGCTCTTAGATGGTCTTTTTACGTCGTGACGCAAATCCAAGGCCGGCGATACCAGATAGCAACAATGGAAGTGCTGCTGGCACTGGAATTTCACTGACAACGGCATTGATGTTGAAATTGAAATCGGGAAGTGCGGCACCAGAGTTCAGAAATGCGAGGCCATCAATCGCAAAATTCACATCAGCGTCGGAAATGAACGACAGGAAGAATGTCTGAAGCGCAGCACCGCCATTGGTGGTGCCGTCAGTATTCGTCACTGTGAACGATCCAAGCGACGTCAAACCTTGAAAAAATTCAATCGACAAGTCGGAAAAGCCAGCGGCGACCTCTGTTTGACCAGCGAGAATTTCGTCAAATGCGACATCGACAAAAACATCCGCGCCAGCAAGGCCGGGCGCGACTTCAAAGCTACCTTCAGCGGCGTAAACCCCCGGCGTGACATCATCGTCCTGAATGGCGATGGGGTTGCTTTCAGAAAGCGGTCCACCACCGTTGGTAATCGCGCATGTTCCGACGGAACATGGTGCAGCGTTGGCCGCTGCAAATGGCGCAACAAATAAGGCCGCAGACGCGGCTAATACGTGTAGTGTTCTCATTACTAAGTCCACCTCAATTACTTACAGATATGTGGGCAACAGAGGGAACTAAGAATGGTTCACGGAAAAGTCGCAATTTTTCCAAAATTATCGAGATTTTTTTGAATAGCGGTGAGGGCGCAGGTTTAGCGGGTGAAACCAAAAAAAGGCGTTCATTACGAACGCCTTTTTGTCATTTTTCCAATCAATCTCTAGTTGTGATTAAACCAACCGAGAACGTTTCACAGCCGCATCGATAAATGATGCGAACAGCGGGTGGGGCTCAAATGGGCGCGATTTCAATTCCGGATGGTATTGAACGCCGATGAACCACGGGTGATCTGGAATTTCCATGATCTCCGGTAATTTCCCGTCTGGCGATGTGCCCGAAAAAATGACGCCATGCTTCTCGAGGCGCTCCGCCCACGCCATATCGACTTCGAATCGGTGACGATGGCGCTCGACGATTTCTTCGCTGCCATAGGCTTCTGCGACGCGGCTACCGGGTTTTAGTTTGGCCGGATATGCGCCAAGCCGCATGGTGCCGCCCAGGTCGCTGTCTTGTGTGCGAGTCATTGTTTGGTTGCCGTGGGTCCATTCGGTCATCAGACCAACGATCGGCTTGCAGTCTTTCGTAAATTCAGTCGAACTGGCTTCGGTTTCGCCCACAAGATTTCTTGCGGCTTCGATCACCGCCATCTGCATACCGAAGCAGATTCCGAAATATGGTATTTCTTTTACTCGTGCAAATTGCGCCGCTTTGATTTTGCCTTCAGCGCCGCGTTCGCCAAATCCACCGGGCACCAGAATGCCGTGGACGCCTTCGAGGGCGTCAATGGCTTCTTCTTCTTTTTCAAAGACGTCGGATTCAATCCACTCGATATTGACGCGCACATTATTGGCGATGCCGCCATGGGCGATGGCCTCAATCAGTGACTTATAGGCGTCTTTGAGCACGGTGTATTTGCCAACTACCGCGATTGTCACTTCACCATCAGGAACGGTGATGCGCTCTACGATATTCTTCCAACCATCAAGCTTAGGCTCGGGCGGGTTACGCACACCAAAGGCATCAAGAACTTCGCGGTCGAAGCCTTCGCGGTGATAGCTAAGGGGTACTTCGTAGATCGTGCGGCAATCAAGCGCCTGAACCACAGCAGTCGAACGGACGTTACAAAACAGTGCGATCTTAGAGCGCTCGCTCTCCGGGATTTCGCGATCTGCACGAACAAGCAGCACGTCAGGCTGAATACCAATGGCACGTAACTCGCGCACTGAATGTTGTGTAGGTTTTGTTTTTAGTTCGCCTGCGGATGGAATATAAGGCATCAGCGTCAGGTGAAGGTAAACCGCATCGCCTCGCGGTAATTCATTGCCCAGCTGCCGGATAGCTTCGAAAAACGGTAGCGCCTCGATATCGCCAACGGTGCCGCCAATTTCGCACAAAACGTAATCCGCGCCGCCAGCATCGCCAAGGACGAAAGCTTTGATCGCATCAGTTACATGCGGGATGACCTGAACCGTCGCGCCAAGATAGTCGCCGCGTCGCTCACGTTCGATGATTTGGGAATAGATCTGACCCGTAGTGATGTTGTCACTCTTGGAGGCTGAAACGCCGGTGAAGCGTTCATAGTGACCAAGGTCGAGATCCGTCTCAGCGCCGTCGTCGGTTACGAAGACTTCGCCATGCTGATAGGGCGACATAGTGCCTGGGTCTACATTGAGATAAGGGTCAAGCTTACGCAAACGGACTTTATAGCCACGCGCCTGAAGCAGCGCGCCTAGGGCCGCTGAAGCTACACCTTTTCCAAGAGACGACACCACGCCGCCGGTAATGAATATGTACCGCGCCATGGAAGCCCGTCTTACCGAAGAATTCGGCCCAATCAAACTGTATTTTCAAAGAAACTGAAAAAGTTGGAGAAAGACCCGTTAAATGGGCCGCGAAAATAGGAAAAAAGCTCTGCTAGTTCGGGCTTTCAGTTTCCGTTTCTGGTTCAGCATCCGCATCAGCAGGTGCGTTTTCAGAATCACCAGCCGGTGCGGTATCAGCAGCGGGCGGCGTTTGTTCGCCAGCTTGCGGTACCTCGCCACCCATCGATTCGATAAGGGCTTCGGCATCAGTTGTTTCGTCCGCATCGATTTCGAGCGAATTCAACAGATCTTCGGCGCGGATGTCGCCATCTGGGTTTTCCTGAACGGCTTCAACGCCGGGCGTTCCTGTAAGGTCGTCAGCGATATCGTCTGCGCTTTCGCCGCCGCCAGCACGAATAGCCAGAATCAGCGATGTCGCAAAGAAAAGTGCGGCCAATATAGACGTTGTACGCGTAAGTGCGTTTGCGGCACCACGACCTGTCATAAAGCCGCCGCCACCGCCGCCACCGCCGAGTCCGAGTGCACCACCATCGGAACGCTGCAAAAGAACAACGCCAATAAGGGCAAGAACGATTAGGGCATGGATCGTAAGAATAACGGCGGTCATGAAGAATGCTCTCTGTGCCGGGCGGGTTAAAAGCGAGCCAGCATGATGCCAGCAGGTGCTATGTAATAGGTCAGGGGTGTAATGCAAACGCCCCCGATGCAAGGTGCTGGGCATTAACGGAAACCAAGCCAGCCCGCAAGCCCCTCAGTAAGCGGCTTAGGACCGGGATGTGAGGCGCGATAGGAACCGTCTGGCCCGTGCGATCCTTCGGTTTAGGATCGGCGGCAGAAAATCATCAAGTGTTTGGTTGATTTTGACCTGCCAATCGATTTGGTCGTCTGCCCCCCGCCGTGTCCGGAATTGGGTCGTGCGGGCGGGTTTAGAGCTGTCCCAAGTGGATGTGTAATAATAGAGCGCAATCGATTTGCGCGTGACCCCGTCTGGGTGCGCCACCGGCTCAGGGTTGCCATGCATACTGTCTTGGGTGGTTGTGAACATGACGCAGCGATTGGCGATCGGTGTGATCGACTGTACGCGCTCTGACATATCAGTACGCCACAGCTCGAGCTGGCCACCGAATTCGTCTTTCCAGTCGTGATTGAGATAGATCAAGACATTGACCCGGCGTTCCAGATCGAGCGGTTTGTGGTGGTTAAAATCAGCATGCATCGACAAATGCCCGCCATTACTGATTTCATGGAACCCACCGCCTAGAAAGTATGGGTCCGGGATAAGCCCCTTGATCCCGGTGATGTTTTCAACCACGCGGATAAACGGACGGGAATTAAAGGCATAAAACAAATGCCTTAGGGCCGGTTCCATATGGTCCGGATGAAAGCTGGTTTTATAGCGTTCCTGCGCGCGATCGAATTGCATTGAATCGCGGTCAGGACGCGCGGGGAATTTTGCAAGACATAGATCGACGAGAGAGGCGGGCAGGAAGTCATCAATAACGATATGCGGAAAAGGATCTCCACCAGCATATTGCTCGTGAAGGTCGGTGCCTAATTCCTTGCTATCTTCAAATTCAAATAGCGTGTTGTCGCTATTATGGGTCGAGAGAAATGCCATTTTGCTCGCCGTCTATCACGTTAGCGCTCTCAGCTATCGCGGTCTTTGGAATAGATCAAGCGACGCCTTGCATCCCATATAAAGTGGTGCAAGGGCCACGCAGCCCTTGCACCCTGGAAAGTTAACTTGCCTGTTGGTCGGCTACCCATTCATCAGTGATGTCACTGAGAATGCCCAACGGCATCGCACCGTTCATCAAAATCATATCGTTAAACGCCTTGAGGTTAAAATCGTCACCCAGCGCTTGTTCGGCCCGTGCCCGCATATCCAACATCGCGAGCTGGCCTGTTTTGTATGATGTCGCTTGACCGGGCCAGACCACATAACGTTCGATCTCGCGTGTGACTTCGGCTTCGGTCATGCCGGTATTTTCAATCATATAGGCGATGGCCTCTTCGCGGGACCATTTCTTCGCGTGCATCCCCGTATCGACGACCAAGCGAACGGCACGAAAGATCTCTGCCTGAAGGCGACCAAGGTCACCAAGCGGATCGTCGGCATACATACCCATGTCGAGCGCAGCCATTCGTTCGGAATAAAGCGCCCAACCTTCGGAATAAGCACCGAATGGCGAAAGTGTCCGCAACATCGGCACCCCTTCGATAAGCTGTGAGGCTGAAAGTTGGAAATGGTGACCTGGAGCAGCCTCGTGATAAAGCAGCGTCGGTAGCGTCCAGCGCGGATTATCGGCAGTGTTTTTCAGGTTGATATAAAAACGACCGGGACGAGAGCCATCAATCGCGGGTGGGTTATAGTAACCACCGGGTGAAGAGTCCTGAGAGTAAACAGGGACGCGAACGATCTCGAGCGGTTGTGGTGGGATAGTGATGAAATAATCTTTGGCTTTTTCCATCACTTCGGTGTTGAGCTTAACAAGATAGTCGAGCATTTCCTGACGGCCTTCATCCGTGTTTGGGAATTGCCTTGCTGGGTCTTCCATCAACTGTTTCACACGCTCAGCAACGGAGCCTTCGGTCAGACCCTGAGTAATCAGAATTTGATCCATTTCGGTTGTGATCCGGTCTACCTCTGAAAGCCCAACATTATGGATTTCGTCAGCCGTCATGTCGGTTGTTGTGTATGATTTGAGGGCTGCGGCGTAAATTTTATCGCCGTTCGGAATGCGCCAAATACCGGCGTCGTGGTCGGTATCATTTAAAAGGTCTTCAAACAGCGCAATCATCGCCTCATAGCCGGGGATGACCTTGGTCGCGACGGCATTTTCGGTTTCGGCGAGATAGTGCGCACGCTTTTCTTCACTCATACCGTCGAGCGCTTCGAGCTTTGCGGGAAGGGTCGTAACTAACGGATTGCCAGAAGCTCCGCCGTCGATAAAGGCACGCATACCGATAAGCGATTTCTCAAGGACGAAATCAGGCGGCACGACGCCTTTGCTGCGGTCGTCCTCCACGCGGGTTTTAACCTCGCCCAAAACGCGACCAAATTCGTTGACCCGTGAGACATAGCGTTTGACGCTTTTCTCGTTCTTGATGATATGACTGTCGGTTAGGAATTGCGGCATGTCGGTGGTGACGCCGCCAAGTTGGCTAATGCGATAGCCGCCGGGCTCAAATGATGCCTGCCGGATAAGGTCATCAAAAAACCAAGCGGTGATTTTCCAACTCAACAATTCCTGACCTTTCAATCCATCAGGTCCGTATTTGTCTAATCCTTTGCGGGCGCGTTGAAGTTTTTTAAGTGATTTGTCGTCTTGTTCTTTGGTGTAATCGGCAAGCTTTCCGCTATGAAAATCGAGCGGTGTGTTATCAATAATGCCAAGTTGCGTGATTAATTCAGGGCTGTCGATTGCCAGTTCGATAGTTACTTTGTTGATATAATTATTGACGCCTACTGGTGTGAACCAGAACCACATAGATGCGCCGCCAAGGGCCAGCACCAGTAACAGGAGCAAGCCGCCGAAAATCTTTCCGATAAGTTTCATTGTAATATCCCCTAGGATGCGTTTACCGCATTTTTGCTAGGTGCTTTTATGTCATTTGTTTTCAATGGTGGCGACGGTAAAAGACTGTAATTTTACTCGTCTTGGCTTATTAAGCGCTCTACATGGCTTTTTGGCATCGTTACCAGTCATGCTTGAGAGCAATAAATTATTACGCTATGAAGCAAAAATCGATAATAAAATAGCATATAATATACAGTTTAAAGGTTGGCTCTTGTCCTATGGGGTATTGTGCGGCTAGGAAGAGCGCGCCGAATTTGGAAAGTTGAGATTAATCAATGCCAACGCCGATATTAATGCCTGCCTTATCGCCCACTATGGAAGAGGGCACACTCGCAAAATGGAACGTCAAAGAGGGTGATAAAGTCTCCTCCGGTGACGTTATTGCCGAGATTGAAACCGACAAAGCGACCATGGAAGTGGAAGCCGTCGATGAAGGAATCATTGGAAAAATCCTTGTCTCTGAAGGAACAGAGAGCGTAAAGGTCAATGATCCGATTGCCGTTTTGGTCGATGATGGCGAGAGTGCAGAAGACATAGATGTGAGCGCACTCAATGGTGCCGCGCCTGCCGCCGCCGAATCTACACAAGAAGAAGACGAAGCCACAGAGGATGATTCATCTTCGGATGATGAAACCGCCGTTCGCCCAGCGATGACGGCTGCAAGTGACCCGGAATTGCCAGACGGGGTCGAGATGGTCCAAACCACCATTCGCGATGCGCTTCGGGACGCAATGGCCGAGGAAATGCGTCGTGATGGTGATGTGTTTTTGATGGGCGAAGAAGTCGCCGAGTATCAAGGCGCTTATAAAGTCAGTCGTGGCCTTTTAGAAGAATTTGGCTCCCGCCGTGTGGTTGATACGCCGATCACCGAATATGGCTTTGCTGGTTTAGGTGTGGGCGCGGCTTTTGCGGGTCTTAGGCCTATTGTTGAGTTTATGACCTGGAACTTCGCCATGCAGGCGATTGACCACATCATTAATTCAGCAGCGAAAACCCGTTATATGTCCGGCGGCCAGATGGGATCGCCGATTGTGTTTCGTGGCCCTAATGCTGCGGCGAGCCGCGTTGGCGCACAGCACTCTCAAGATTATGCACCGTGGTATGCGAATATTCCGGGCCTGATTGTGATCGCGCCGTTCTCGGCATCCGACGCCAAGGGCCTTCTTAAAGCTGCGATCCGCAATCCAAACCCTGTTGTGTTTCTTGAGCATGAGCTTCTTTACGGCGACACAATGGATGTGCCCGATGTGGAAGATTGGGTTTTGCCGATCGGTAAGGCGAAAATCGTGCGCGAAGGTTCGGACGTGACGATTGTTTCCTATTCGCGCGGCGTGAAATTCTCGCTGGAAGCCGCAGAAAAACTTGCAGAAAATGGCATCAACGCCGAAGTCGTTGACCTGCGCACGATCCGTCCGATGGATGTTGAGACAGTGATCGAGTCAGTCAAAAAGACCAATCGCGTTGTTACAGTCGAAGAAAGCTGGGGGCCATGCGGCATTGGCTCAGAGGTCGCGTGGCAAGTTACTCAACATGCGTTCGATTATCTCGATGCACCGCCTGCGCGGGTTTGTCAGGAGGATACGCCTTTGCCATATGCGGCGAACCTTGAGATTTTAAGCCTTCCGAATGCGGATAAAATTGTTAAGGCCGTCAAGCAAGTGATGTATAAGGACTAATCATGCCAACCCCAATCCTCATGCCTGCCTTATCGCCCACTATGGAAGAGGGCACACTTGCAAAATGGAACGTTAAAGAAGGCGACAAAGTCTCTTCTGGTGACGTGATTGCTGAGATCGAAACCGACAAAGCGACCATGGAAGTGGAAGCGGTGGACGAGGGGACCGTTGGCAAAATCATTATCGCCGAAGGCACCGAAGCGGTTAAGGTCAATGCACCGATCGCCGTTCTACTTGATGATGGCGAAAGCGCCGGCGATATTGATATGGACGCGTTAGCGGGCGGTGGTACCCCTAAGGCTGACGACACCAAAAAAGCTGAAGCGGCGGCTTCACCTAAGGCTGACTCGCCCAAGGAAGCCCCCGCGAAACCTGCACCTAAGGCCAATGGTTCTTCGAATGGGCGCGTATTGGCATCACCGCTGGCAAAGCGCATCGCATCACAAAACGGAATCGACCTTTCTGCTGTAAGCGGTTCAGGGCCCCGTGGCCGTGTGGTTAAACGCGACGTTGAAAAAGCGATGAAAGACGGCACAGGCAAAGCCTCTAGCGCCAGTGCACCACAACAGATTGCACCGGCAACGATCGACGCCCGCCTCTATCCCGCGGATAGCTATGAGGCCGTCAAACTTGATGGCATGCGTAAAGTCATCGCGAAACGGCTCACCCAAAGCTTCAATCAGGAAGTGCCGCATTTCCCGCTGAATATCGACATTGAACTCGATACGCTGTTGGAGGCACGCAAACGCATTAACGCTACCTCGCCGAAAGACGGCGATGGTGCGTTTAAACTGTCGGTCAATGATTTTATTATCAAAGCGTCGGCAATGGCGCTCAAGCAAGTTCCTGCCGCCAACGCGACCTATACGGACGAAGCGATTTTGCTTCACAAACACGCGGACATTGGTGTTGCGGTGGCCATTGACGGTGGCTTGATCACTCCCATCGTTTGGAAGGCCGAAGAAAAGGGCCTCAAGCAGATTTCAGCCGAAGTCAAAGACATGGCTGGCCGCGCGCGAAACAAAAAGCTCAAGCCTGAAGAATATCAGGGCGGCACATTCTCTGTGTCGAACCTGGGCATGTTCGGAATCACGTCGTTCTCATCAATTGTGAATCAGCCGCAAGGCGCGATTATGTCAGTGGGTGCGGGCCAGGAGCGTGTGATCGTGAAGAACGGCAAGATGGAAATCGCGACGATGATGACCGTGACTTTGACTTGCGATCACCGGGTGGTTGATGGCGCTGTTGGCGCGCAGTTCCTTGCGGCGTTCAAAAACTTCATCGAAGAACCAACCTCGATGCTGCTTTAAGAGATTGCACGCATCCCGCGAGAGCGGCCATTAATCAAGAGATCGATACGGAATTCAGGTCGCCATTTACTTTGCCCATTGGTTGAATTGTGCCGTTGCGAAATCTATCAGGGTTGGTGGTTCATGCACCGTGCGCGCAGAAGTTAAAAAATACTAGTAATTACAAATCACTATGGTCTATTTGGGTGTGTCCCAATGCTCTTTGATCAAGTCAATGTGAGGTTGCATCGCAATATGGCCACAATTTCGCCGCGAGAAAATTCTAATTGATTGCAATATTCCTCTCATCGCAAGGGCGTTGAGTATCTCCGAGCGAAGGCGAGGCGCTCAGCCAATTTCTCTCCCCCCGTGCTGGATCCGCCTCGCCACTTTTTCAATATTCGTGTTTAGCGTGTGTTGGCTAAAAAAACTTGCGCGATAATGGGTGTAAGTTTATAACATAACTAAAGCAGGGCCAGTTGCGTTTGATGTTGTGGCCGGTGCTGAACGAGTTAGTTGCGTAAGTGTATGTGGCGTTGCGTTTCGATAACGGGCGGTCTCAAGTCCCCCATTTAGAGGCCGCCCGTTTTTCATAGCCGATATCTACGGCAACCCCGATAAAATCCCAATATTTGCACTTGCGAACCCGGCCCGCGTGATCTAATACCCGCGGCTTCGCGGGAGGTTTTTGGCAAAGTCCAGCCAGAATCGGACCGCGACCCTTCAACGGACCAAGCTGTTAATTCGGCGCGGTCGCCATAAACGAGAAGGCTTTGAAATGGCTAAGAAAATCTCAGGCTACCTGAAACTTCAGGTGCCGGCGGGTGCGGCGACGCCGTCTCCACCCATCGGTCCAGCGCTCGGCCAGCGCGGTCTAAACATCATGGAATTCTGCAAGGCGTTCAACGCCAAAACGCAGGAAATGGAAAAAGGGATGCCAATCCCGACGATCATTACGATCTTTTCCGACAAATCTTTCACGTTCAAAACGAAGACTCCGCCGGCTTCTTATTTCCTCAAGAAAGCAGCGAAGCTTCCAAAAGGTGGTACTGCGCCCGGTAAAGAAGTTGCCGGAACAGTAACGGTCGCGCAGTGCCGCGAAATCGCCGAAGCGAAAATGAAAGACCTCAACGCCAATGACCTCGACGCAGCGACCAAGATTATTATGGGTTCTGCGCGGTCCATGGGCCTAGCGGTGCAGGAGTAGGATCAATGGCGAAACCAGGAAAAAGAATTCGCACTGCTCGTGAAGCGGTTGATCGCAACAAGTTTTACACTGTTGCTGATGCGGTAAAGATTCTAAAGAGCAACGCAACTGCGAAGTTCGATGAGTCGATTGAAATTGCGATGAACCTCGGCGTTGATCCACGTCATGCTGACCAAATGGTTCGCGGCGTTGTATCACTTCCAAACGGCACAGGTCGTTCGGTTCGCGTTGCTGTTTTTGCGAAAGACGCAAAAGCGGAAGAAGCAACAAAAGCTGGCGCAGACATTGTTGGCGCAGAAGACCTCATGGAAAAAATTCAAAACGGCTTTATGGATTTTGACCGCGTTATCGCAACGCCAGACATGATGGCTGTTGTTGGTCGTCTCGGTAAGGTGCTTGGTCCACGCGGCCTAATGCCAAACCCGAAAGTGGGCACAGTAACGCCTAATGTCGCGCAAGCGGTAAAAGATTCAAAAGGCGGCGCAGTTGAATTCCGTGTTGAAAAATCCGGTATCGTTCACGCTGGCGTCGGCAAGGCAAGCTTTGGCGAAGATGCGCTGACCGAAAATGTGAATGCATTTATCAACGCCGTAACCAAAGCAAAACCTGCTGGGTCAAAAGGCACGTATGTCAAGAAAGTTTCGCTTTCTTCGACTATGGGCCCAGGCCTTAAAGTAGAGACGTCCGGCGCGGCATAACGCCAACTGGTCATCATTAAGCGTTAAAAGCGGTCCTTTATGGGCCGCTTTTTTTATATGCGGCATTAAACGCAATTGCGATGTTGCGTGTAATGCCGCTATTTCCCGCGGACTGATTGTTTGAGGAGTCGTCGTGCCGATTGGCTTGCGACATATCATTGCGAAAGTTCGGCTATGTCTGTTTGTGCTATTCGCACTCGGGCAGATGATGCCGTCTGGGCTGGCGCTTGCTTCTGAAGACGGCGATTTCACCTTTGTCATTTGCACAATGGATGGTGCGAAGTCGGTTTCCTGGCAGGAAATGACCGGCGAGCCATCGCCATTTCAATCTGAGAACCAAGACCAGTCAGAGGACGTTTGCCACGCTTGCGTCATGGGTGCTTGCGCTGTGGCGGGCATCAATGCACCGACTTCGAGTATCAATGTTGCGACGCCGGCAATCCACGATTGCGGCTATACATACCTTTTGGCCAAGAGTGCGCTCTATGCGGCGGGTCCGCCACTGCCTTCGCGTGCGCCACCAGCACCGGTCCTGATCTAATTCATCAGTAACCGGTGTTTCTCTGTTGAAACGCCACAATTTTTCGCGCTTCTTCAGGAGTTCCTAATGCGCAATCTATTTCTAGGCGCGGCTGTAGCCGCCGCTATGACTATGCCTGCTTTCGCCGATCAGACTGATGCAAAAGACCACGCGCCGATTGGTGTGATGGGCGATCATATGCATGAAAAAGGCGAGGTGATGTTTTCCTATCGGTTCATGCGAATGAACATGGAGGGAAATCGGATCGGGACCAATTCCGTATCGCCGGACGAGATCGTGACCACCATCCCAAATCAGTTTTTTGGTGCGCCGATGCAGCCACCGACATTGCGTGTTGTGCCACTAAACATGACAATGGATATGCACATGCTCGGCGCAATGTACGCCCCGACGAATTGGCTGACGCTTATGGTGATGGGCAATGTGCTTAGCAATGATATGGATCATCTGACCTATCAGGGTGGTATGGGGACCACGACTTTAGGCGAATTCACCACAGAGTCGTCGGGTTTCGGTGATACCAAAGTGGCCGGTCTAGTCCGGATTTTTGATACAAATTCAAATGGCATTCGGCATCGTGCGCATTTCAATGCGGGGCTCTCTTTGCCAACGGGCTCAAACACCAAGACCGATCAAATTCTGACACCTATGGGCATGACGCCGTCGCCGCGTTTGCCTTATCCGATGCAACTCGGAACGGGTACATTCGATATCCAGCCGGGCGTCACTTATTCCGGAGCGAGCGATCAGTTCTCATGGGGCGTGCAATATCTCGGTACGTTCCGAGCGGGTACTAATGACGAAGGCTATGCGCTAGGTGATCGGCATGAAGCCACAACATGGGCACAGTGGGGACCGGCACCATGGGTTGCATTTTCGGGCCGGTTGGCATTTCGATCTCAAGACACAATCGATGGAATCGACCCGGCGGTCGTCGCACCGGTGCAAACGGCCAATCCAGATTTCCAAGGTGGCGAACGGCTTGATTTTGGTCTTGGTGTTAATTTCGCCGGACAACACGGCGCGATCAAAGGCCATCGCTTGGCGGTCGAAGTTCTTTTTCCGGCCTATCAAAACCTGAATGGCCCACAGATGGAAACCGATTGGACGCTTACTGTCGGTTGGCAAAAAGCATTTTAACCCACTGGCCGCTCAGTTTTTGCTGGGCGGCCTTTCGCTTCTTTGAGGGAGTAGAAAAGATGAGACTTAGATTTTTCGATCCACGCTTTATCGCGACTATTTTGCTGACGCTATCCAGTGCAACAGCGCTCGCCCATGAATTTACTCAAGGCGGCATTCTGGTGGAGCATCCATGGGCCCGGCCAACGCATGCCAAAACGGTTCCTGCTGCGGTCTATTTCAATGTCGTCAATAAAGGTGAGGGCCCTGACCGGCTGTTATCGGTCACAACGACCCGCGCTAAGAATGTGGAGGTCCACAAAACCATGATTGATGACAAAAACATTGCTCGCATGCGTCCGGTTGTGGATGGGCTAACGATTCCGGCGGGCGCAACCGTTTCGATGGAAACCGGCAGCTATCATGTGATGTTGATCGGGCTTGATGCGCCGTTAAAAGCCGAGGAGCGATTTCCGGTGACGCTTACCTTTGAAAAGGCCGGTGAAATCGACGTCGAAATCGTGGTTGAGGATCGCGAAGCCGCGAAGGTGGACCACTCGAACCATTGAGGGTGGTAAAATTCCCGGAAGGGGCTTGATTTCTGGCCCGAGCCCGGTAGAAGCACCAACTTCACAGGCGTTTCGGCGTCGGTGATACCTGTCCGAGACTGCGGGTGTAGGTTTCCTACTTAATCTCCCGCATAGACAGAGGGAAAAGGATCGGCCGATTTCGGCAAGTCCGTACGACCTTCTGGGGCAGGCTCTCTGCGTTTGACGCGGGAGCCTTTTTGGTTTCCGACATCAAATGCGAGATTGAAGCCCCCTGTATTTATACAGGGATTATCTGAGGCCGACCGCCACATCTATGGTTGTTGGCCTTGTTCGAACCGAAGGGACCTGCCGTATGGACAGAACCCAAAAAGCGGAAGCGGTCGAATGGATCGGCAACGTGTTCGATGCGAATACGGTTGTTGTGGTGGCAAACGGAGGCCTGAGCGTCTCTGAACTGGAAGTGTTGCGCGAAGAATTGCGTAAATCCGGTGCCAGCATGAAAATCGTCAAGAATCGTCTCGCCAAGATCGCGATCTCCGGAAAGCCGAGCGATAAGCTCTCGGAACTTTTCCAGGGACCGACTGCAATCGCATTCTCTGAAGACCCGGTCGCAGCGGCGAAAGCCGTGAAGAGCTTTGCTAAGGAAAATGACAAGCTCAAAATCCTTGGCGGCGCGATGGGCGAAGAAATTCTCGACGAAAATGGTGTGAATGCGCTTGCGTCAATGCCATCTCGCGAGGAGCTTTTGGCCTCTATCGTCCTGACTATCACATCTCCAGCAGCAAATATCGCAAGCGCTGTCGGTGCACCTGCATCGAATATCGCTGGTATTTTGGAGACCTTGGAGAATCGCGAGGCAGCATAAGCGGCCCGACTGAATTTTGTTAATCTAAACAATCAACTAGGAACTAAACACAATGGCTGATCTTAAAAAACTAGCTGAAGAGCTTGTTGGTCTGACGCTTCTCGAAGCTGCAGAGCTGAAAAATATCCTTAAAGACGAGTATGGCATTGAGCCAGCAGCGGGCGCGGTTGCAGTTGCAGCGGCTCCAGGTGCGGGTGACGGCGGTTCAGGCGAAGAGCAGACTGAATTTGACGTTATTCTCGTCAGCGCAGGCGACAAGAAAATCAACGTAATTAAAGAAGTACGTGCGATTACGGGTCTTGGCTTGAAAGAAGCAAAAGAGCTCGTCGAAGCTGGCGGCAAAGCAGTGAAAGAAGCTGCTGGCAAAGCCGAAGCAGAAGACATCAAGAAAAAGCTCGAAGAAGCTGGCGCAAAAGTCGAACTCAAATAGTTTGTCTAAAATTGCGTGATAGGCGTGAATTTTCGTATCCGCAGGGGTTGCGGTCGCGGACAAGCACGCTTATTACACCCAATCGCCGCCGATGGATTCCCATCGGCGGCTTAAGGTTTTGCGGCGACGTGCTTCGGTTAATCGAGATCAAAATTTAGTCACCCGCGCCCGCGGTCGAACATTGTCCGGCCGACGGGTCTTTTTCGTATGCGTTAACCCTGTTGATAGCGGGGTTGGGTCGCGCGCGCTGCGAAACGGCTGACATCCGCTTGTGAGGATAAGATGGCGCAATCCTTCGTTGAGAAGAAACGCATTCGTAAAAATTTCGGCCGTATCGGCGATGCGGCTCCCATGCCGAACCTGATTCAGGTTCAAAAAGATTCCTACGAACAATTCCTGCAGCGCTTTATTAAGGTCGAAGATCGCGAGATCGATGGCCTCGAAGCTGTATTCCGGTCCGTGTTTCCGATTTCGGATTTCACCGAGACTGCGACGCTGGAATATGTTTCGTACGAATTTGAAGATCCGAAATATGACACCGAGGAATGTCAGCAACGTGACATGACCTACGCGGCACCACTTAAAGTGACGCTGCGCCTCATCGTCTTTGAAGTAGACGAAGAGACGGGTGCTAAATCGGTCAAGGATATCAAAGAACAAGAAGTCTATATGGGCGACATGCCGCTCATGACGGACAATGGTACGTTCATCGTGAACGGCACCGAGCGCGTTATCGTATCGCAGATGCACCGTTCGCCGGGTGTATTTTTCGATCATGACCGCGGCAAAAGCCACTCGTCAGGGAAGTTGCTCTTCGCAGCGCGGATTATTCCTTACCGTGGTTCGTGGCTAGATTTTGAATTCGACGTCAAAGACATCGTCAATGTCCGTATCGACCGTCGCCGCAAATTGCCGGCGACGACGCTGCTTTATGCGCTCGGTATGGATCAAGAAGAAATTCTCGACGAATTCTATACGCGCGTCTCGCACAAGAAGATCAAAACCGGCTGGACGATGCCGTATAATCCTGAGCGCTGGAAAGGCGTTAAGGTCGAGCGCGATCTGATCAACGCAAAAGATGGTGAGATCGTTCTTGAAGCTGGTAAAAAGCTTTCTGCACGTGCTGCCAAAAAGCTTGCAGAAGATGGCCTTAAAGAGCTTCTTCTGAGCGATCAGGAAATGTGTGGCCGTTATTTCGCGTCTGACCTTGTCAATTTTGACAATGGTGAGATCTATGCGGAAGCGGGTGAGGAAATCACCGAAGATCATATCGAGACTTTCGAAGAGATCGGCATTGATTCCTTCGACACGATTGATGTCGATCACCTGAATATTGGTGCATATATCCGGAACTCGCTGAACGCGGATAAAAACCGCAATCGTGAAATGGCGCTTATTGATATCTACCGCGTCATGCGTCCGGGTGAGCCGCCCACTTTGGAGACGGCTGAAGGTCTTTTCTATTCGTTGTTCTTTGATCCTGAGCGCTACGACCTATCTTCGGTTGGTCGCGTGAAGATGAACATTCGTCTTGATTTCGAGACCGAAGACACGCTGCGCACGCTCCGCAAAGAGGATATTCTTGCGGTTCTTAAAACGCTGTCCAATTTACGCGACGGTCGCGGCGACATCGACGACATCGACAACCTCGGCAATCGCCGTGTTCGTTCGGTCGGTGAGTTGATGGAAAATCAATATCGCATCGGCTTGCTTCGTATGGAGCGCGCGATCAAAGAACGTATGTCATCTGCGGAACTAGATACGCTGATGCCGCATGATTTGATCAATGCGAAACCAGCGGCCGCAGCGGTACGTGAATTCTTTGGTTCGTCACAGCTTTCGCAGTTTATGGACCAAACCAATCCGCTTTCAGAGATCACGCATAAGCGTCGTCTCTCAGCGCTTGGCCCTGGTGGTCTGACGCGTGAACGTGCGGGCTTTGAGGTTCGCGACGTTCACCCGACCCACTATGGCCGGATTTGTCCGATTGAAACGCCAGAGGGACCGAATATTGGTCTTATCAACTCGCTCGCGACCCATGCGCAGGTGAATAAATACGGCTTTATTGAAAGCCCATATCGCCGCGTGGAAGACGGGAAAGTGACAGACGAAGTCATTTATCTGTCAGCGATGGAAGAACAGCGTTTCGCGATTGCGCAGGCCAACGCAGAAGTGGACGAAGAGGGCCGCCTGGCTAACGAATTCGTCAATTGCCGTGTTGGTGGCGATGCGACTTTGGTTCCGCGCGAAGACGTGGCCTATATCGACGTTTCGCCGAAACAGCTTGTGTCCGTTGCTGCGGCGCTCATTCCGTTCCTAGAGAATGACGATGCGAACCGCGCGCTAATGGGTTCAAACATGCAGCGTCAGGCTGTGCCATTGCTTCAGGCCGAAGCGCCATTCGTTGGTACTGGTATGGAGTCGGTTGTGGCACGCGATTCGGGCGCGGCGGTTTCTGCTCGCCGTCCTGGTATCGTTGAACAGGTTGATGCGCAGCGCATCGTTGTTCGGGCGACTGAAGAGAATGACCCAACCAAGCCGGGTGTTGATATTTTCAATCTTCGCAAGTTCCAGCGTTCAAACCAGAACACTTGTATCAACCAGCGTCCGCTCGTGAAAATCGGCGATATCGTCCGCGAAGGCGATATCATTGCTGATGGTCCGTCAACGGACCTCGGGGAACTCGCTCTTGGTAAAAACGTCCTCGTGGCGTTCATGCCTTGGAACGGTTACAACTTTGAGGACTCGATCCTCATTTCTGAACGTATTGTGCGCGATGATGTGTTCACATCGATTCACCTCGAAGAATTCGAAGTGATGGCGCGTGACACGAAGCTCGGCCCTGAAGAGATCACCCGCGATATTCCGAACGTTTCGGAAGAGGCGCTCCGTAATCTCGATGAAGCCGGCATCGTTGCAATCGGTGCAGAGGTGCATCCGGGGGATATCCTTGTTGGCAAGATTACGCCAAAAGGCGAGTCGCCAATGACGCCGGAGGAAAAACTCCTTCGTGCGATCTTCGGTGAGAAAGCCTCGGATGTTCGCGATACATCACTGAAACTTCCGCCGGGAGTTGCTGGTACGGTTGTTGAGGTTCGCGTCTTTAACCGTCACGGCGTTGACAAAGATGAACGCGCGATCGCGATCGAGCGTGAGGAAATTGAACGTCTCGCAAAAGACCGCGACGACGAGCTTACGATCCTTGAACGTAATATCTATGGTCGTCTCAAGCCGCTGCTTCTCGGAAAAGAAGCTGTTTCTGGTCCTAAAGGATTTGAATCCGGTCAGGTTACCGAAACAGTTCTCGATGAGATGCTGTCGCGCGGCCAATGGTGGAAAATCGGCGTCGCCGACGAAGCTGTCATGGGTGAAATCGAAGCGCTTAAGAAGCAGTATGACGATTCAAAAGCCCGCCTCGAAGCGCGCTTTGAAGATAAGGTCGACAAGCTTAAGCGTGGTGATGAACTGCCACCGGGCGTGATGAAGATGGTCAAAGTCTTCGTTGCTGTGAAGCGTAAGCTTCAGCCGGGCGATAAGATGGCTGGTCGCCACGGGAACAAAGGTGTGATTTCTAAAATCGCGCCGATGGAAGACATGCCGTTCCTACAAGACGGAACGCCAGTCGACATCGTTCTTAACCCGCTCGGCGTTCCATCGCGAATGAACGTTGGTCAGATTCTTGAAACCCACCTTGGTTGGGCATGTCGTGGTCTGGGCCGTCAAATTGGCGATGTTCTTGAGGAATGGGATAATGGTTCCAAAACCCGAGAAGATCTCGTTGCTCAGTTGAAGCATGTCTATGGAGAGGAACAAGTTCTTCCGCGCTCAAACGAAGAGCTGAAAGAGCTTGGTGCGAACCTCATCCGCGGCGTGCCGATTGCGACACCAGTTTTCGACGGTGCTCGTGAAGCTGAAATCGTCGATATGCTTCAGCGCGCCGGTCTCGAAGATTCGGGTCAGGTTACGTTGTTTGACGGACGGACGGGTGAGACATTCAAACGTAAGGTCACCGTGGGCTACAAATATCTGCTCAAGCTGCACCACCTCGTTGATGACAAAATTCACGCGCGTTCGATCGGTCCATACTCACTTGTCACGCAACAGCCATTGGGCGGTAAAGCTCAATTCGGTGGTCAGCGCTTCGGTGAGATGGAAGTTTGGGCGCTTGAAGCTTATGGCGCGGCATACACGCTACAGGAAATGTTGACTGTTAAGTCAGATGACGTGGCGGGCCGGACCAAAGTTTACGAAGCGATTGTTCGTGGTGATGACTCGTTCGAAGCCGGTATCCCGGAAAGCTTCAACGTCCTCGTCAAGGAAATGCGTTCTCTCGGCCTAAACGTCGAGCTTCAGAATGGGTGACGCGTTTAGCGTCCCCCATTCCCTTTAGTTATTGATTTGCGGACTGATCATCCGCTCCGAATTGAGAGGCTCTTATGTCCCAGGAACTGCTGAACGTTTTTAATCCGACTGCGCCCGCGCAGACGTTCAATAAGATCCGCATCTCGCTGGCTTCACCGGAGAAAATTCTCTCTTGGTCATTTGGCGAGATCAAAAAGCCTGAAACTATCAACTACCGTACCTTTAAACCGGAACGGGACGGGTTGTTCTGTGCTCGTATCTTTGGCCCGGTCAAAGATTATGAATGCTTGTGCGGCAAATATAAACGCATGAAGTATAAAGGCATCGTCTGCGAAAAATGCGGTGTTGAAGTTACGTTGACCAAAGTGCGCCGAGAGCGCATGGGCCACATTGAACTGGCTGCGCCGGTTGCGCATATTTGGTTCCTGAAATCGCTTCCGAGCCGTATTTCTCTCATGCTCGACATGACGCTCAAAGATCTTGAGCGCGTACTTTATTTCGAACAATATATCGTCATCGAGCCGGGCCTTACGGCGCTTGAACCGAGTCAACTTTTGACCGAAGAAGAATATCTTCAGGCTCAAGAAGAATATGGCGAAGATAGTTTTACCGCCGGTATCGGTGCTGAGGCTATTCGTGAAATTCTTTCGTCCATCGACCTTGAGATGGAATGTGAAAAGCTACGCGTTGATATCGCTGAATCAACCAGCGAATTGAAATCTAAGAAATACGCCAAGCGTCTCAAGCTGCTGTCAGCGTTTATCGAGTCAGGTAACAAACCTGAATGGATGATCATGACGGTTATTCCGGTCATTCCACCAGAATTGCGCCCGCTTGTACCGCTTGATGGTGGTCGTTTCGCGACTTCTGACCTCAACGATCTTTATCGTCGGGTTATCAACCGGAACAACCGATTGAAGCGTTTGATCGAACTTCGTGCACCGGACATCATCGTTCGGAACGAAAAACGTATGCTTCAGGAATCTGTTGATGCGTTGTTCGACAATGGTCGTCGTGGCCGTGTCATTACCGGTACAAACAAACGTCCGCTAAAATCCCTTTCAGACATGTTGAAAGGGAAGCAAGGGCGCTTCCGTCAAAACCTTCTCGGTAAGCGCGTCGATTATTCTGGTCGTTCGGTTATCGTTGTTGGTCCTGAACTGAAGCTGCATGAATGCGGTCTGCCAAAGAAAATGGCGCTTGAGTTATTTAAGCCGTTTATCTATTCGCGTCTCGATGCGAAGGGGCTTTCGGCGACAGTTAAGCAAGCTAAAAAATTGGTGGAGAAAGAACGCCCAGAGGTTTGGGACATCCTTGATGAGGTTATCCGCGAACATCCGGTTATGCTTAACCGCGCGCCGACTTTGCACCGTTTGGGTATTCAGGCGTTCGAGCCAAAACTGATCGAGGGTAAAGCGATCCAGCTTCACCCATTGGTTTGTACTGCGTTTAACGCCGACTTTGACGGCGACCAAATGGCCGTGCACGTACCATTATCACTTGAAGCGCAGCTTGAAGCACGCGTTCTCATGATGTCGACCAATAACATCCTTTCACCTGCGAACGGTAAGCCAATCATCGTGCCGTCTCAGGATATTGTTCTTGGCCTATACTACATCACCATGGAAAAAGAAGGTGAGCCGGGCGAGGGCAAAGTCTTTGGTTCAATTGAAGAGATTGAACACGCGCTTGATTCGGGTGTCGTTACGCTTCACGCAAAAATCAAAGCTCGCTGGCAGGGACTTAACGCTGATGGCGAATTGGTCACTGAAGTTGTAGAAAGTACGCCTGGCCGGATGAAGGTTGCGCAGGTTCTTCCGCGTAACTCTGATGTTCCGTTCTCAGTCGTTAATCAACTTCTGACCAAGAAAACCATTCAGGGGTTGATTGATATTGTCTACCGCCATTGCGGGCAGAAAAAGACAGTGATCTTTGCTGACCATATTATGGACCTTGGTTTCAAAGAAGCCTGTAAAGCCGGTATTTCTTTCGGTAAGGACGATGTTGTAATCCCTGAAGCGAAGAAACAATTCGTTGAAGACACCCGCAATCTCGTGAGTGAGTTCGAACAGCAATATGCTGAAGGTCTCATCACACGTGGTGAGAAATACAACAAGGTTATCGACGCTTGGGCGAAGTGTACGGATAAAATTGCTGATGCAATGATGGCCGAGATTTCGGACACGAAATATGATCCGGATTCAGGCCGTCAGCTTGAGCCAAATTCGATCTATATGATGTCTCACTCTGGTGCTCGTGGTTCACCCACACAGATGCGTCAGCTAGGTGCGATGCGTGGTCTGATGGCAAAGCCGTCAGGCGAGATTATCGAAACGCCGATTACCTCTAACTTTAAAGAGGGTTTGACCGTTCTTGAATACTTCAACTCGACCCACGGCGCTCGTAAAGGTCTGGCGGATACCGCGTTGAAAACGGCGAACTCCGGTTATCTGACACGTCGTCTTGTCGACGTTGCTCAGGATTGTATCGTCCGCGAGGTTGATTGCGGAACGACAAACGGCATCACCATCGAAGCGGTTGTCCGTAGTGGCGAGGTTGTTGTGCCGCTATCGCAGGTACTGCTTGGCCGTACATTGCTCGAAGATGTTATGCATCCGGAAACAGGCGAAATTGTTGGTAAAGCCAATGACGAAGTCGATGAGGCTCAGAGTGAGTTGATCGAAGCGTCTGGTGTCCAGAAAGTTCGTGTTCGTTCAGTTCTGACATGCGATACAAAAGTTGGTATCTGTACGAAGTGTTATGGCCGTGATCTCGCACGGGGGTGTCCGGTTAATATTGGCGAGTCCGTTGGTGTTATCGCCGCGCAGTCAATCGGTGAGCCAGGTACTCAGCTTACCATGCGTACGTTCCACGTTGGTGGTACAGCGCAGGTTGGCGACTCATCATTCATCGAAGCGAGCCATGAGGGTACGGTCAAACTTGAAGGCCGGAACGTTGTTAAAGACTCGCAAGGCGAGTTGGTCATCATGGGCCGGAATACTTTGGTCAAAATCGTCGATAAAGACGGCAAAGAGAACGCATCTTACAAAGTTTCTTATGGTGCGAAGCTTCGTGTCGATGATGGCGACAAGGTAACACGCGGTCAGCGTCTTGCTGACTGGGATCCATACACATTGCCAATCCTGACTGAGGTCAGTGGTAAAGTGAAATTTGAGGATCTACAGGAAGGCTTCTCGATGCAGGTTGTTGCCGATGAGGCAACGGGTATTGCAAGCCGTGTTGTCATTGATTGGCGCGCCAACCCGCGTGCGGCAGACATGAAGCCGGCAATCGTTCTTGTTGACGAAAATGGCGAGCCCTTGAAACTCGCAAGTGGCGGTGAAGCACGTTACACGCTTCCTGTTGATGCGGTTCTTTCGGTTGAGGACGGTGAGATGATGTCATCTGGTGACGTTGTTTCTCGTATCCCAACGGAAGGCGCGAAAACGCGGGATATTACAGGTGGTCTTCCACGTGTTGCGGAGCTCTTTGAAGCCCGCCGTCCGAAAGACCATGCGATCATCGCTGATGTTGATGGTAAGGTTGAATTCGGTCGTGATTATAAAAATAAACGCCGTATCAAGATCATCCCAACGGATGAGAGCCTTGAACCTTCAGATTACCTCGTTCCGAAAGGCCGTCATATCGCGGTTCAGGATGGGGACTTTATCGCCAAGGGCGAATATCTGATGGACGGTAACCCCGCGCCGCACGACATTTTGGCGATCATGGGTATCGAAGCACTAGCTGACTTCCTTATTGACGAGATTCAGGAAGTGTACCGTCTTCAGGGCGTTCCAATTAACGACAAGCATATCGAAGTGATTGTCCGTCAGATGCTTCAGAAGGTTGAAGTGACTGACCCAGGTGAATCGTTATTCTTGAAAGAAGAGCAGGTCGATCGCTTTGAGTTTGAAGAAACGAACGAAAAACTAGAAGACCAAGGAAAACGTCCTGCGAAAGCAACGCCGGTTCTCCTCGGTATTACAAAAGCCAGCTTGCAGACACGGTCGTTTATTTCTGCGGCATCTTTCCAAGAAACCACGCGGGTTCTTACGGATGCGGCCGTTAACGGCAAGATCGATATGCTTGAAGGCCTTAAAGAGAACGTCATCGTTGGTCGTCTCATTCCTGCGGGTACGGGGGGCGCAATGTCGCGTCACCAGCTCGAAGCAGAACGTCGTGACCGTGAATTGATCGAAGAGCGCGTAAAACGCGCCGGGGTATCTGATGTTCCAGCAATCGAAGCCTCACCTGAAGCGGTGATGGAAGCGGGCGTTATGGAATCTGAAGGTGAGGAAAGCCCAGCAAATCAGGATGCCGCTGAATAATCAGTGCTTCCGAACACGAAATGAAAACGGCGACCCTCGGGTCGCCGTTTTTGTGTTACTAGCGATCATCGCGTTCCGTCGCCGAGCGAATCTTTGAGTGCTTGTGTTAGTCCAAATTGTAAATCGACAAAAGGTTCTGTGATGTCACGGCAATTACGGGCGAGGGAGTGGTAGAATTTTGGGTCATCTAACAACCGTTTAATACCCTTGATATACGATGCGACGTCGCCTCGCTGACAGACCACACTCGCAGCCGATAGGGCGTCTAGAGTCAAAGCTGCGTCGCTTGCTAGGATAGGCCGGCCTGCTAAGAGGGATTCGATTGCGGACATCGGTAACCCTTCGGTTTCGATGCTGGGCACGATCGAGCAGTGCGAAGATGAATAGATTGCGATCTGTTCAGCGGGTGCTGTCCATCCTTTGATCGTGACAACCTCGTCTAGCCCCGCGGTTGTTGAAGCGTTACGAAGATTTTCAAGGTCAGGGCCAGAGCCGCAAATTGTCCATTTCACAGTACCAGGCCGCTCATCTTCTAAAGCGCGGGCGATTTGAAGAAGGTGAAATACTCCTTTGGAGGCGACAATACGTCCTACATAATTAATTCGGAATGGTCTTTGCTCGTAGGGGGGCAGGGGCTTAATCGGAGCAAAAAAGTCCGCGTTGAATTGAGCTCTGAACTGACGCGTCGGTCGAGCGTTAGGCCCACCTAATTCACGAATTTGATTAGCCGAAACGGGGGAAACGCAGAGACTTTCTGCAGGTCCGTATCGCCAAAATAAACCATCGAGTGTTTGGATAAGACGTGCCGAGATGTTACTTGGTTTTTTTTCATATGGCCAAAGCGCATTGTGGAGAATTGGCACAACACGGATACCAAATATGGAAAATAGACCTTGCATGAAGTATTGGGTACACCCAGACTCGATGAGAGCAACATCTGGGCGGTAACGTACCGCACGCACAAGTAGTCTAAGTCCATGAAAAGCTTCACGTAGGTGGTATGCCGCGCCACTAGCATTCGGAATTTTCTTGGATATGTATTCAATTTTGGTCGAACCATCTTGGAGAATGCCAAAGTCTGATTTGTAACCTACAATATAAAGGTCAGCCCCAATATCGTTGCAATATTGTTCAACTTGGCTAGAGAAAGTAATCGAAACTTGCTCGGGGTCTTGCTCACCAGTTAGCCAGTGGTGGTGAGCTTTGATGGCATCGCCTGCGCCGGCTGCAAAAAACACTCGTTTGGGTGGGGTGCGCTGATTGCGCGGGTGATTCGTCATTTTTCGTCTCTCATCTCATTTCGAATCAATCGAATTATTTGCTTTTAGCCGGAATTGGCTATGGTACTCATTAATTTTGTTAGTTTTTCCTGCGTGACGCGAAAAGAGGGCGCTATATCCGTTTTGTCGGTCGTAATATAGACCAACTAAGGCCTGGAAAATGATATACGGTAACGATATGGGGCACAGACGTGAAAAAAGCACAAAAACTGCAATCAGATTGCGGTTATTGTATTGACCCCGGTGATGGGGACAGTTATGTCTCGCGCCGCTGAATGGCTGGCCGTCAGGTCTTTCGAGAGATCGACACTGAAACGCAGCCGCTTTTAGATGATGACAGTTGAGGTTCACTGAGCGGCGTTCCAAATGCGGGGCGCCTCTCGTTCGTGTCATGGATACGCGTCCATGATGCGGGGATTTTTTTTGAGGGTCGGCGCCCGCTGATAGCGAAAGCCTGGAGACGCAATGCCTACTATTCAACAACTCATCCGCAAACCGCGGAAGCCCAAGCGCCGAATTAACAAGGTTCCGGCGCTCGAAGGAAATCCGCAAAAGCGGGGCGTGTGTACGCGCGTTTATACAACGACACCAAAAAAGCCGAACTCGGCGCTTCGTAAGGTTGCGAAGATCCGCCTGACGAATGGTTTTGAGGTGATCGGCTATATTCCGGGTGAGGGTCACAATCTCCAGGAGCACTCTGTGGTCCTGATCCGTGGCGGTCGAGTAAAAGACCTTCCCGGCGTTCGCTATCACATCGTTCGCGGTGTTCTGGATACGCAGGGCGTCAAAGACCGTAAGCAGCGTCGTTCGAAATACGGCGCGAAACGCCCGAAATAGGATAAAGCGATATGTCTCGTCGTCACCGCGCAGAGAAACGAGTTGTTCACCCGGATCCAAAATTCGGAGACAAGACAGTTTCTAAATTTATGAATTACGTCATGGTCGATGGTAAGAAGCCAGCGGCTGAAAAAATCGTTTATGGCGCGTTTAGCCGTATCGAAGATAAGCTTCGCCGTCCGCCGGTAGAGCTTTTCAAGGAAGCTATTGATAACGTAACGCCCGCGATCGAGGTTCGGTCTCGTCGTGTTGGTGGTGCAACTTATCAGGTGCCTGTCGAGGTTCGTCCTGACCGTAAGCTCGCATTGGCGATGCGCTGGATTATTTCTGCAGCTCGCTCGCGCAACGAAACTACGATGATCGACAAGCTTTCAAATGAATTGATGGATGCAGCCCAAAACCGGGGTGCGGCCGTAAAGAAACGTGAGGATACGCACCGGATGGCCGAGGCCAACCGCGCATTCTCGCACTATCGCTGGTAATCGGAACTAACAGTAAAGGCTGCCACATCATGGCGCGCACGCATAAAATTGAGGACTACCGGAATTTCGGGATCATGGCGCATATTGACGCCGGGAAAACGACGACAACGGAACGCGTCCTTTATTACACAGGTAAGAGCCATAAAATCGGCGAAGTCCATGACGGCGCTGCGACAATGGATTGGATGGAGCAAGAGCAGGAGCGGGGTATTACGATTACTTCGGCTGCGACCACTTGTTTCTGGAACGACAAACGTCTGAACATCATTGACACACCTGGGCACGTTGACTTCACCATTGAAGTTGAGCGTTCGTTGCGTGTGCTTGATGGCGCTGTGGCGCTGCTTGATGCGAACGCTGGTGTTGAGCCTCAGACTGAAACAGTTTGGCGTCAGGGCGACAAGTATAACGTCCCGCGCATGTTCTTCATCAACAAGATGGATAAGATCGGTGCAGATTTCTATTACTCTGTAGACACGATCCATAATCGTCTTGCGTGTAAAACGGTCATTCTTCAGTTGCCTATTGGTGCTGAGAACGAATTTAAAGGCGTTGTTGACTTGATCCGGATGAAGGCTGTCGTCTGGGAAGAGGAAAGCCTTGGTGCTGCGTTTCACGACGAAGAGATTCCTGAGGATCTGGTCGAGAAGGCAAAAGAATACCGCGAGAAGATGATCGAAACGGTTGTCGAGCTCGAGGAAGAGGTTCTTGAGGCGTATCTTGAGGGTAATGAGCCTGATAACGAGACAATTAAGCGTCTCATCCGTCAGGGTACATGTCAGGTTGATTTCCATCCGGTTCTTTGTGGTTCAGCGTTTAAAAACAAAGGCGTTCAACCAATGTTGGACGCGGTTGTTGATTACCTGCCGAGCCCAATCGAAGTCCCTGCGATCAAAGGCCACCTTCCGGACTCAGATGAAGAAGTAACGCGTAAATCGTCTGATGATGAGCCGCTTGCGATGTTGGCGTTCAAGGTGATGAATGACCCGTTCGTTGGTTCTTTGACATTCTGCCGTATCTATTCAGGTAAGCTTGAGGCTGGTTCTCATCTTCTCAACACGGTTAAAGGTAAAAAGGAGCGTGCTGGTCGCATGCTCCAGATGCACTCGAATAGCCGTGAGGAAATCAAAGAGGCTTACGCTGGTGATATCATCGCGGTTGTTGGCCTTAAAGATACGACGACAGGCGACACGCTCTGCGATTCTGGCAAGCCAGTCGTTCTCGAGCGTATGGAATTCCCAGATCCCGTGATTGAGCTTGCGGTTGAGCCGAAAACAAAAGCTGACCAAGAAAAGATGGGTCTTGCCCTGCAACGCTTGGCTGCTGAAGATCCATCATTCCGGGTTTCAACTGACGAAGAGTCTGGTCAGACGATCATTAAGGGTATGGGCGAGCTTCACCTCGACATTCTCGTTGATCGCATGAAGCGTGAGTTTAAAGTCGAGGCGAATATTGGTGCGCCGCAAGTTGCGTATCGCGAAACGATTACGCGTGAATCTGATATCGACTATACGCACAAGAAGCAGTCAGGTGGTTCTGGTCAGTTTGCTCGGATTAAGTTCCGCATTGTGCCGCAGGAGCCGGGTGAGGGTTACTCATTCGAAAGTCAAATCGTTGGCGGTTCTATTCCGAAGGAATATATCCCTGGCGTTGAAAAAGGCATCAACTCAATTCGCGAAACGGGTCTGCTTGTCGGCTTCCCAATTCTTGACTTCAAAGTTGAGCTTTACGACGGCGCGTTCCACGATGTTGACTCGTCGGTTCTCGCCTTCGAGATTGCGGCACGGGCAGCGTTCCGTGAGAATAAAGCGGAACTCGGGTTGGCTCTTCTTGAGCCAGTCATGAAGGTCGAAGTTGTGACCCCGGAAGAGTATACCGGTACAGTCATCGGTGACCTGAACTCACGTCGTGGTCAGATCCAAGAGCAGGAAATGCGCGGCAACGCAAATGTTGTCCACGCAATGGTTCCACTCGCGAATATGTTTGGCTACGTCAACAATCTTCGTTCGGCTACTCAGGGTCGTGCTCAGTACACAATGTTGTTTGATCATTATGAGCGCGTACCGAAGGCGGTTGAAGAAGAAGTAAGAGCGAAGCTTGCCGGCTAGCCGGAAATTTTAAGGCGCCCGCCAGAAACTCGTTCCCGGGCGAAAAGTTTAACGACAGACGTCAAAGAAGACGGAGAGAAGTGAAATGTCGAAAGCAAAGTTTGAACGTACGAAACCACATGCCAACGTCGGTACTATTGGCCACGTTGACCATGGTAAAACTACTTTGACGGCTGCGATCACCAAATATTATGGTGACTTTAAAGCGTATGACCAAATCGACGCTGCGCCAGAGGAAAAAGCACGTGGTATCACCATCTCAACTGCACACGTTGAGTATGAAACTGATAACCGCCACTACGCCCACGTTGACTGCCCAGGTCACGCTGACTACGTCAAAAACATGATCACTGGTGCTGCTCAAATGGACGGCGCTATTCTTGTGGTGAACGCAGCAGACGGCCCAATGCCACAGACACGTGAGCACATTCTTCTTGCTCGCCAGGTTGGTGTTCCTGCCATCGTTGTTTACCTCAACAAGGTTGACCAAGTTGATGACGAAGAGCTGTTGGAACTCGTTGAAATGGAAGTTCGCGAACTTCTTTCTTCTTACGACTTCCCAGGCGATGATATTCCGATCGTAAAAGGTTCTGCACTTGCAGCTGTCGAGGGTCGTGACCCTGAAATTGGCGAAGAATCAATCAAAGCGCTTATGGCTGCTGTTGATGATTATATCCCAACGCCTGAGCGTCCAGTTGATCTTCCGTTCCTTCTACCAATCGAAGACGTGTTCTCGATTTCTGGTCGTGGTACGGTTGTTACGGGCCGGGTTGAGCGCGGCGTTGTAAATGTTGGTGACGAACTCGAAATCATCGGCATCAAAGACACCAAGAAAACAACTTGTACTGGTGTTGAAATGTTCCGCAAATTGCTTGATCGCGGAGAGGCTGGCGACAACGTTGGTGTTCTTCTTCGTGGTATCGAGCGTGAGGGTGTTGAGCGTGGTCAGGTTCTCTGCAAGCCAGGTTCAGTAACGCCGCACACTAAATTCGTAGCTGAGGCATACATTCTCACAAAAGAAGAGGGTGGTCGTCACACACCATTCTTCACAAACTACCGTCCACAATTCTATTTCCGTACGACTGACGTGACCGGTGTTGTTACGCTCAAAGAAGGCACGGAAATGGTTATGCCGGGCGACAATGTTGAAGTGAATGTTGAGCTTATCGTTCCGATCGCTATGGAAGATAAACTTCGCTTCGCGATCCGCGAAGGTGGCCGCACAGTTGGTGCAGGCATCGTCGCGAAGATCGTTGAGTAACCTGTAAGATAACCGGCGCGGGCCGTCGAAAATACGGCCCGCGTTTTCGACTCATAAAGTAATGAACCAGAATTTCACGAAAAGCGAAGCGTAGAACCATGCAACAGAATATCCGCATTAGGCTCAAGGCGTTTGATCATCGCGTGCTCGACGCTTCGACGTTGGAAATCGTCAACACGGCGAAACGCACCGGCGCGAACGTACGCGGACCAATTCCGCTGCCGACACGTATCGAACGTTATACCGTTAACCGGTCTCCACACATTGATAAGAAGAGCCGCGAGCAATTCGAGATGCGTACACACAAACGTATGCTCGATATCGTCGATCCGACGCCGCAAACGGTTGACGCGCTTATGAAACTCGACCTCTCGGCTGGTGTCGATGTCGAAATCAAGTTGGGCGCTTAAGGAACATTTGAAATGCGCACGGGATTAATTGCAAAAAAGATGGGCATGACCCGCATATTTAATGCGGAAGGTCAACATCTGCCTGTCACAGTGGTGCAGCTCGACGCCTGTCAGGTCGTCAGCCAGCGTACTGAAGAAACAAATGGTTACACTGCGGTGCAACTGGGTGCTGGTGCTAAGAAAGCCAAGCGCGTAAATAAAGCTGAGCGCGGCTACTTCGCGAAAGCGAATGTGGAACCGAAAATGAAGCTCGCTGAGTTCCGCGTGTCTCAGGAAAACCTCGTAGAGGTGGGGGCTGAGCTTTCAGCGGAACACTTCCTGATTGGTCAAAAAGTGGACGTCACTGGCACATCTATCGGTAAAGGTTTTGCCGGTGCGATGAAACGGCATAACTTCGGTGGTCTTCGCGCTACGCACGGTGTTTCAATCTCTCACCGTTCGCATGGTTCGACTGGTCAGTGTCAGGATCCGGGTAAAGTCTTCAAAGGTAAGAAGATGGCCGGTCAAATGGGTGCCACTCGCGTTACTACGCAGAACCTTGAAATCGTCCGTACAGACGCAGATCGCGGCCTCATTCTAATCCGTGGCGCGGTACCTGGTCCAAAGGGCGGTTGGGTTCTGATCAAAGATGCCGTTAAACGCCCATTACCAACAGATGTTCCGATGCCCGCTGGTTTGAAAGAGCTGAAGGTTGACGAAGAAAAAGTTGATAGCCCGACACCAGCGTCTGCTGAAGCCGAAATGGTTGCAGAGGGTGCGCCGGTAGAGAATCCAGAAGAAACGAAGAAAGAAGGGGACGAATAATGAAAACCGACGTCCTCAAAATTGATAGCAGTAAGGCTGGTTCGATCGATCTAGATGATGCGATCTTCGGTCTTGAGCCACGCAAAGATATTTTGCACCGTTGTGTTGTTTATCAACTTGCAAAGCGTCAGCAAGGTACACATCACGCGAAAGAGCGTAATGAGGTTGCCGCGACTTCAAAGAAATTTGGTCGTCAAAAAGGTGGCGGCGGTGCTCGTCACGGTAACCGCGCAGCACCACAGTTTCGTGGTGGTGGTAAGGCCCATGGCCCGCGCCCGCGTAGCCATGCAGTTGACCTGCCTAAAAAGGTTCGTCGCCTTGCGCTTAAACATGCTCTCTCCGCGAAAGTCGCAGACGGTTCTTTGATTATTATCGATGAAGCGAAATTCACCGATACAAAGACAAAGGCGATCGCGGCGGCATTTGAGAAGCTGAATATTGGTAATGCGTTGATCCTTGATTCAAGCATTGATGAAAAATTCGGCCTTGCAGCGCGTAACTTGCCCGGAGTTGATCTGCTTCCTGTTGTTGGTGCGAATGTTTACGACATTTTGCGCAAAGAGAAGCTTGTTCTGACCAAGGCAGCAGTAGAAGGCCTGGAGGCGCGTCTCAAATGAGCAAGAAACCAGAAACTGGAGCCGTTGAGGCCCACTACAATACGCTGATTGCTCCTGTGATCACTGAGAAGTCGACGATTGCTGCTGAACACAACCAGGTTGTATTTCAGACGCCAATCACGGCAACAAAACCAGAGATTAAAGAAGCGGTTGAAGCTCTGTTCAAAGTAAAGGTGAAAGCCGTCAATACTTTGCGCGTTAAGGGCAAAACCAAACAGTTCCGCGGGCGTGGTTACACGCGCTCTACAGTGAAAAAAGCGGTCGTGACTCTCGAAGAAGGTCACTCGATCGACGTGACGACCGGACTTTAAGGCGGGTAAGACCAATGGCATTGAAAAAATTCAATCCGACGACTCCGAGCCGCCGCCAGCTTGTGCTGGTGGATCGCAGCGAACTTTGGAAGGGTAAACCCGTCAAGTCGCTGACTGAAGGCCTATCGGAGAGCGCCGGGCGCAACAACACAGGACGCATCACAATGCGTCGTCGTGGTGGTGGCGCGAAAAAGACGTATCGCATCATCGACTTCAAACGTCGTAAGTTTGATATCGAGGCGAAGGTTGAACGTTTGGAATACGATCCAAACCGTACAGCTTTCATCGCGTTGATTAAATATCTTGATGGCGAACAGTCATACATTCTCGCTCCACAGCGTCTTAAGCAAGGCGATAAAATTATCGCCGGCGCTAAAGTCGACGTGAAGCCTGGCAATGCGATGCCATTGAAATCGATCCCTGTCGGGACGATTGTGCACAATGTTGAAATGAAGCCAGGCAAGGGCGGTCAGATTGCTCGTTCAGCTGGTGCATATGTTCAACTTGTGGGTCGTGACAGCGGTATGGCGCAGGTTCGCCTTCAATCGGGCGAAGTTCGCTTGATCCCAGGTGAGTGCCTTGCCACGGTTGGGGCGGTTTCAAACCCTGACCACATGAACCAGTCTATCGGTAAAGCCGGACGTAACCGTCATAAGGGCAAACGACCATCCGTTCGCGGTGTTGTTATGAACCCTGTTGATCACCCGCATGGTGGTGGTGAAGGTCGTACGTCAGGTGGCCGTCACCCGGTTACGCCTTGGGGTAAGCCGACCAAAGGTGCAAAAACCCGCAAGAACAAGACTTCTGACAAACTCATTCTGCGCTCGCGTCACGCGCGCAAGAAGAAATAATAGGCCGGAGTAAACGACATGCCACGTTCAGTCTGGAAAGGCCCGTTCATCGATCGGTATCTTCTGAAAAAAGCAGAAGAGAGCCAGGACGGAAAACACAAAGGCGGGGTCAAAACCTGGTCACGCCGTTCAACCATCCTGCCGCAATTCGTTGGGCTAACATTCAACGTATATAACGGTCAGAAATTTATTCCGGTTCATGTCACCGAAGACATGGTCGGCCACAAATTCGGCGAGTTTTCTCCGACCCGGACTTATTATGGTCACGGTGCGGACAAGAAAGCGAAGAGGAAGTAGTCATGGGGCAGAGTAAAAATCCCCGTCGCGTTAGCGAACAGCAGGCCATGGCTAAGGGCCGTCTGATCCGTACGTCGCCACAGAAGCTAAACCTGGTGGCGCAGCTTATTCGCGGCATGCCAGTGGAAAAAGCGCTTGCGGAATTGACTTTCTCGCACAAACGCGTCGCACAGCACGTCAAGAAGGTTCTTGAAAGCGCGATTGCTAACGCTGAGAACAACCATGATCTCGATATTGATTCGTTGATCGTGGATCAGGCTTTTGTCGGCAAGAATATGGTGATGAAACGTTGGCGTGCTCGCGCCCGTGGTCGTACCGGGAAAATTCTTAAGCCGTTTTCAGAAATCACGATCGTCGTGAAAGAAGTCGAGGAGGCCGCTTAATGGGCCAGAAAGTTAATCCGATTGGCCTTCGTCTCGGTATCAACCGGACATGGGACTCCCGCTGGTTCGCTGGTAAAGCTGCTTATGGCGATCTTCTTCATGAAGATTTGGCTATTCGTAAGTATCTTGAAAAGCGTCTTCAGCAGGCTGGTGTCTCACGGATCATTATTGAGCGCCCACACAAGAAGTGCCGCGTAACAATTTACACTGCGCGTCCTGGCGTTGTGATTGGTAAAAAAGGTGCTGACATCGAGAAGCTTCGTTTAGAGCTTTCTAAGTTGTCTTCATCGGAAACGGTTCTCAACATTGTTGAGATCCGCAAGCCAGAAGTTGACGCTACTCTTGTTGCGGAAAATATTGCGCAACAGTTAGAGCGCCGGGTTGCTTTCCGCCGCGCTATGAAGCGCGCGATGCAAACTGCGCAACGTATGGGTGGCCTTGGTATTCGCGTAAACGTTTCAGGCCGTCTTGGCGGCGCTGAAATCGCGCGTATGGAATGGTATCGCGAAGGTCGCGTGCCGCTTCACACGCTTCGCGCTGATATTGACTACGGCGTTGCAACGGCCCGCACGACTTATGGCTCTATCGGAGTAAAAGTCTGGATCTTTAAGGGCGAGATTATGGAACATGACCCATTGGGTCAGGAAAAACGTTTGATTGAGGCGCAAACCGGCGGTGTCAATCATTCGCGCAAAAACTAATCGCGCGACAGAAGGGATTTGGAGGCGACTGAGCAATGCTGCAGCCGAAAAAAACAAAATACCGCAAACAGTTTAAAGGGCGGATCAAGGGTGTCGCAAAAGGCGGCTCAGACCTTAACTTCGGTTCACACGGCCTTAAAGCTGTGCAGCCGGAACGCGTAACGGCGCGCCAGATCGAAGCGACACGTCGTGCGATCACCCGTGCTATGAAACGTCAAGGTCGGGTATGGATCCGGATTTTCCCCGACGTTCCGGTCACGAAGAAGCCTACCGAAGTCCGTATGGGTAAAGGTAAAGGTTCTGTCGAATTCTGGGCAGCGAAAGTTAAGCCTGGCCGGATCATGTTTGAGATCGATGGCGTTAGTGACGAAGTGGCTCGTGAAGCTCTTCTTCTTGGCGCTGCGAAATTGCCGATCAAGACGCGCATTGTAACGCGCATTGGCGAGTAAAGGACGAATTCGATGAACGCCAGCGAAGCACGCGATATGACAACGGATGAGCTGAAAGACCGTCTTCTTCAGCTCCGCAAAGAACAGTTTAACCTGCGCTTTCAAAAAGCGTCTGGTCAGCTAGAGAAAACAGCGCGTATTGGCGAAGTTCGTCATGATATCGCGCGGATTAAAACCATACTCGGCGAAAAAAGCCGGGCAAACGCTAATTAAAGAGACGCACACATGCCCAAACGCATCCTTCAAGGCGCTGTAGTCAGCGACAAAGGCCAACAGACAGTGGTCGTAAGCGTTGAACGTATGTTCACGCACCCATTGTTCAAAAAGGTTGTTCGTCGTTCGAATCGCTTCCACGCCCATGATGAGAAAAACGAATTCAAGGTGGGAGATCTCGTGCGCATTCAAGAGTGTGCACCGAAATCCAAACTGAAGCGTTGGGAAGTGATCGGGCTCGGCTCGAAAGAATAGGTTAGTTCGATCGGGCAGATGCCAGAGCGAATTTAGAGTTAAACACCGGGCCGAGGGCCCATCAGGAGGATCACCATGATCCAGATGCAATCAAATTTGGACGTAGCCGATAATTCTGGCGCAAAGCGCGTTCAGTGCATCAAAGTGCTTGGCGGCGCGAAACGCAGATATGCGGGCGTGGGCGACATTATTGTTGTCTCCGTGAAAGAAGCTATTCCGCGCGGACGTGTTAAAAAAGGCCAAGTCATGAAGGCTGTTGTTGTTCGCACGGCGAAAGACATTAAACGCAAGGACGGCACGGTTATTCGTTTTGATAACAACGCGGCTGTTCTGATCAATAATAACAAAGAACCAGTTGGCACACGTATTTTTGGCCCAGTGACGCGCGAACTACGCGCTTCCAAGCACATGAAGATCGTGTCGCTCGCGCCGGAGGTGTTGTAATGGCGGCTAAAATTAAAAAGGGCGACAAAGTCATCGTGCTTGCCGGTAAAGACCGTGGCGCAGATGGTGAAGTGATCCAGGTATTGCCTAAAGAAGACCGAGTGATCGTTCGTGGTGTTAACATGATTAAAAAACACCAGCGCCAATCACAGACAGAACAAGGTGGTATCATCTCGCGCGAAGCGTCGATGCATATCTCTAATGTAGCGCTGAAAGATCCATCAACGGGCAAAGCAACCCGCGTTGGATTTCAAGTAGAAGACGGAAAGAAAGTACGCGTCGCGAAAGCGTCGGGTGAGGTCATCGATGGCTGAAGCACAATCATATGAACCGCGTCTAAAGACGCTTTATAATGAGACAATCCGCGGCAAGTTGAACGAGAAGTTTAGCTACGCAAACGCCATGATGACACCTTCTCTTGAGAAGATCGTTATCAACATGGGTGTGGGCGACGCGGTCAACGATCGTAAAGCAGTTGATGCCGCAATTCAGGATCTAACGCTAATTGCTGGTCAAAAACCTGTTGTTACCAAAGCCAAGAAATCCATCGCTGGTTTTAAACTCCGCGAGGGCATGGCTGTCGGTGCCAAGGTGACTTTGCGCAAAGACCGCATGTTCGAATTTCTTGACCGCTTGATCACAATCGCGCTGCCGCGTGTACGTGACTTCCGTGGTTTGAATGCGAAAAGTTTTGACGGCCGTGGCAACTACGCTATGGGCTTGAAAGAGCACATCGTTTTCCCGGAAATCGATTACGACAAAGTCGATAAAATCCGGGGTATGGACATCATTGTTTGTACGACGGCTCAAAATGACGATGAGGCACGTGAACTTCTTCGGGAATTAAACTTCCCGTTCCGTAAATAGAAAAGGCATTAGGCAAGGTCCGCAAAATGCGGAAACCAGCTTGAGAAGGAGATAGAATGGCCAAAAAAGCAATGGTGGAGCGCAATTTGAAGCGCCGCCGCATGGCGAAAAAGTTTGAATCCAAACGCAATCGGTTGAAAGCGATCATTAGTGATCAAGAGCAGCCGGGCGAGGATCGTTTCGTAGCAGCGCTTAAGCTTGCTGAGCTTCCACGGAATTCGTCGAAGACCCGCATTCGCAACCGCTGCCTCGTGACTGGGCGTCCGCGTGGTTACTATCGTAAGCTCAAAATGTCGCGGATTTCACTTCGTGAACTTGGTTCGGCTGGGAAAATTCCTGGTCTTGTGAAGTCCAGCTGGTAAGGGAGCCGGAGAACAATGTCTATTAATGATCCCGTCGGCGATTTGATCACACGGATCCGCAACGCTCAGATGCGTCGTCATTCTACAATGAATGTACCAGCATCTAAATTGCGTGGTTGGGTTCTCGATGTTCTGGAGACAGAGGGCTACATTCGCGGTTATTCTCGCGTAGAGAAAGACGGCGAAAAACCAAGCTTTGACGTCGAATTGAAATATTACGAAGGTTCGCCTGTGATCCAAAAGATCAAGCGCGTTTCAAAGCCGGGCCGCCGAGTTTACTCGTCAGTTCGTGATTTGTCTTCTATTCGTAACGGTCTTGGGATTTCAATTGTCTCAACGCCAAAGGGCGTAATGTCCGACGCAGCCGCACGCGACGCCAATGTTGGCGGCGAAGTGCTCTGCGAAGTTTACTAAGGCCAGGGAGCAGAAAACCATGTCCCGCATCGGTAAAAAAGCGATCCCGGTCCCAGGTGGCGTAACCGTCACCGTTGATGGGCAGACGGTTAAGGCAAAAGGTCCGAAGGGCGAACTTTCGTTCATCGTAACGGATCTATGCACAGTCGCGCTCGAAGAAAACGAAGTTCTGGTCAAGCCAGTGAACGACTCAAAGCCAGCCCGTTCCCAGTGGGGAATGAGCCGCACACAGATCTCTAATATGATCCAAGGCGTGGCAAATGAGTTCACAAAGACACTGGAATTGGTTGGTGTTGGTTACCGCGCACAAATGAAGGGTTCGGCCCTAAGTCTTGCGCTTGGTTATAGCCATGATATCGATTATCCGGCGCCGGACGGTGTTAAGATTACGGTGCCAAAACAGACAGAGATTGTCCTGACGGGTATCGATAAACAAAAGGTTGGACAGGCCGCTGCGGAGATCCGCGCGTTCCGTCCGCCCGAGCCTTACAAAGGCAAAGGCGTGAAATACGCTGATGAATATATCTTCCGTAAAGAAGGTAAGAAGAAGTAACGCTTGGCGGACAAGGAAATCGGGCAATGGCCGATAAGAAAAGAATAAATCTAAATTCGCGGGCGAGCCGCACAAGAGGAAAGATCAAACGCGTATCTACGGATCGCCCACGTCTTTCAGTCTTCCGCTCGTCTAAAAATATCTCTGCGCAAATCATCGACGATGTTGCGGGTAAAACCCTTGCATCAGCATCGACACTTGAGCCGGATATGCGGAAAGAGTTAGGTAAAGGCTCTGACAAGGAAGCAGCAGCAAAGATCGGCAAGGTCTTGGCGGAACGTGCGACCGAAGCTGGAGTCAAGAATGTCGTGTTTGATCGCGGCGGTTATATTTTTCACGGTCGGATTAAAGCGCTTGCGGATGCCGCGCGCGAATCCGGTCTCAATTTTTAGGGAGTAGAACGGCATGGCGCGTGATGAAGGACGCGGTCGCGGTCGCGGCAGAAATGAGCGTGAAGAGCGCGACGAATTCGTCGATAGGCTCGTTGCGATCAATCGTGTTGCGAAAGTGGTCAAGGGCGGTAAAAACTTCGGCTTTGCTGCATTGGTAGTTGTTGGTGACCAAAAAGGTCGCGTTGGCTTTGGTAAGGGTAAAGCCCGCGAGGTGCCTGAGGCGATCCGCAAAGCTACGCAAGAAGCCAAACGTAACCTTGTCCGTGTTCCATTGCGTGAAGGCCGGACACTTCACCATGACGCTTCTGGTCGTTGGGGCGCAGGTAAAGTTGTCCTTCGTTCCGCTCCTCCGGGAACGGGTATTATTGCGGGCGGCCCGATGCGCGCAATTTTCGAAACCCTTGGCGTTCAGGACGTTGTTGCAAAATCACTCGGTTCGTCGAACCCCTATAACATGGTGCGTGCGACTGTTGACGCACTGAAAAACCAAACCAGCCCACGTTCAATGGCGGCGAAACGCGGTAAGAAAGTCTCAGACATTCTTGGTACCCGCGGACGCAATGCCGACGCCGGCGCTGCTGACGCTGCCTAAGGAAATAGATCATGGCGCAGAAGAAAACATTGAAGGTTCGCCAGACCGGCAGCCCAATCCGTCGTCCAGCCGATCAGCGTGCAACGCTTGTTGGTCTTGGGCTGAACAAAATCGGCCGCGAGCGTGAGCTTGAGGATACGCCCTCAGTTCGTGGTATGATCAAAAAAGTGGCCCATCTGGTTGAAATTGTTGGCGAATAGTATATCGACAACTTTTCCGGCCTGATTGCAGGCCATTCATAGGCGAGGCGGCGATTCTTTTAGTTTGAATTGGCCGTCGCAAGTCGAGGACATAACATGAAGCTAAACGAACTTTCCGACAATAAAGGCGCGCGCAAAACTCGTATCCGGGTTGGTCGCGGTATTGGCTCTGGTAAGGGCAAGACCGGTGGACGCGGCGTTAAAGGTCAAAAATCTCGCTCAGGTGTTTCTGGCATCCGTGCATATGAAGGTGGTCAGATGCCACTTTATATGCGTTTGCCAAAGCGTGGCTTTAATAAGCCCAATCGCGCGGCCTATGCGGAAGTAAATATCGGTCGCCTTCAGCAGGCGGTAGACGCGGGCAAGCTTGATGCTGCTAAATCAATTGATGCCGCAGTATTGGTCGAAGCCGGTGTTCTGCGCCGTGCGAAAGACGGTGTTCGTCTTTTGGGCGTTGGCGATCTTAAAGCGAAACTCAACCTTGTCGTTGCTCATGCTTCTGCTGGTGCGAAGGCTGCTGTTGAAAAAGCTGGCGGTACAGTCACGGTTGAGGCTAGCGAAAAAGCTGGCGAATAAGACTTCGGTCTTTTTTGGGGTTGCGGACACAGTCCGCAGCCGCCACATGGCGATTGGGCTTTAACCTTAATTCCTTTTGCCATTGCCAAGGTGCTCTGTTTGGTGCGCCACGGGAATATAAGAGCGGGTGATAGACTGAAATGACATCAGCAGCGGAACAATTCGCCTCTAATATTAATCTTGCTTCTTTTGCCAAGGCAGAAGAGCTGAAGAAGCGTTTGCTGTTTACGCTTGGTGCCCTGATCGTTTATCGCCTGGGCACGTTTGTGCCGATTCCCGGTATTGACCCGGTTGCTTTTAGTTCTGGTTTTCAAAGCCAGCAAGGTGGCCTTCTGGGGACGCTGAATATATTTGCTGGTGGCGCTGTTGAACGTATGGCGATTTTCGCCCTCAACATTATGCCTTACATCTCTGCGTCTATCATTATGCAGCTTATGTCTGCGGTTATTCCTTCGCTTGAAGCCATCAAAAAAGAAGGCGAACAGGGCCGTCGGCAGATCAATCAATATACACGGTATCTAACGGTCTTCCTGGCAACAATGCAGGGCTATTTCATCGCGGTTAGCCTCATGGGCCAGGCGGGTACTGTCACTAATCCGGGTCCTTATTTTCTCGCGACCACAACAATCACGCTGGTTGGCGGTGTAATGTTCCTATTGTGGCTTGGTGAGCAAATTACAGCACGCGGCGTTGGTAACGGTGTGTCGCTTATCATTTTCGCGGGTATCGTAGCTGAGTTGCCACGTGCTATCGCGGGTCTTCTTGATCAGGGGCGTACGGGTGCAGGCATCGGTGGTGGCGCTATTCTTGTGATTGCGGCTTTGGCACTTGGGCTTATCGCCTTTGTGGTCTTTATGGAGCGTTCACAGCGCCGAATTCTTGTTCAATACCCACGTCGGCAAGTTGGTCAGCGCATGACGCAGGGTGAGAAATCGCATCTGCCTCTTAAGCTCAACGTTTCTGGTGTTATTCCGCCAATTTTTGCCTCGTCTCTTTTGCTTCTTCCGGCGACTGCTGCTGGCGCTGTCGGCGAAGGCTCTCCTGATTGGTTACAGAACCTGACATACCTTTTTGCACCGGGTCGACCTAGTTATATTGCGCTCTATGCAGCGCTGATCATCGGCTTTACCTTTATCTACACATCCGTTGTGTTCAATGTTGAAGACGTCGCCGATAACCTAAAGAAGTATGGTGGTTTTGTTCAGGGGTACCGTCCGGGTGCGCGTACCGCTGAGTATCTTGACTTCGTGCTGACACGATTGACGGCAATTGGCGCGCTTTATCTGACTTTTGTGTGTATTCTGCCCGAAGTCCTCAAAGCCAGCTATAGCCAGTCGATCCCGGTATATATAGGCGGTACCTCTCTCTTGATTGTGGTCTCTGTGACCCTCGATACCGTCTCGCAAATCCAGGGGCATCTGGTCGCGCAGCAATATGAGAGTCTGATTAAGAAATCCAAGCTTCGCGGGGGGCGTCGGTGATCGTAATTTTTCTAGGGCCGCCCGGTGCCGGTAAAGGCACGCAGGCAAAGCATATTGTTGAGCGGTACGGTGTTCCGCAGCTTTCGACCGGCGACATGCTGCGTTCAGCAGTTAAGGCTGAGACCGAGGTTGGCCTCAAGGCGAAAGCCGTGATGGATGCTGGGAACCTTGTTTCGGATGAGATTGTAGCGGCGATCATTGAAGAACGGATTGAGGCGGATGATTGCGCTAAGGGCTTTTTGCTTGATGGCTTCCCGCGCACAATTCGCCAGGCAGAGATGCTCGACAGCATTTTGACCAAAAAAGAACGTACGGTTGATGTGGTGATCGAGTTACAGGTGGACGAGGGTGCTCTGATAGAGCGGTTGCGGACACGAATTGAAGAAACAAAAGCGCGGGGCGAAACACCACGTGCTGACGATAATGAAGAAACATTTGCGAAGCGCCTTGGCGTATATCGCGATGAGACGGCTCCACTGATCCCATTTTATGCGGATCAGGGCAAATTGCGCTCAATTGACGGCATGGCACCGGTGAAAACTGTGTCGGCTGAGATCGAAGCAATTCTCGACCCTATCAGTACCGCGAAATAAGTACTGAAAACGGTTGACGGGAAGGGGAACGCGGCTATATCTACGCGCTCTCCGCCTAAAGGAGACTGAGCTCGCTCGGCGCGGCATTTTTTGTGCGCGCCGTCGCGGGCTTCGTTGCTTGGTTATAGGTTCGGTTAACGGCCTGAAAACAAGCGGCGAACAATAAAGATTACGGCCTGCCCGGCCGAGAATGAGGGCGGAGAACGAACGAAAAGGAACTACATCCGTGGCCCGTATTGCAGGTGTCAATATCCCGACGAACAAGCGCGTATCTATCGCGCTCCGCTATATTCACGGCATTGGTCCGGCGAAGGCGAACGAAATTTGTGAAAAAGTTGGCATCGCCTCAGAGCGTCGTGTCAACGAATTATCGGACGCTGAAGTTCTTCAGATCCGTGAAACAATCGATGGCGATTATATGGTTGAGGGTGACCTCCGCCGTGAAGTTGCCGTCAACATCAAGCGTTTGATGGATCAGGGTTGCTATCGCGGTCTGCGCCATCGTCGTGGTTTGCCGGTTCGCGGCCAGCGCACGCATACGAATGCCCGTACGCGCAAAGGCCCGGCAAAGCCGATCGCCGGTAAGAAGAAGTAAGGATAGACCCAGATGGCGAAAGCAGCTGCTCAAACGCGCGTAAAACGTCGTGAACGAAAAAACATTTCGACTGGTGTCGTTCATGTGAATGCGTCGTTCAACAACACCATGATTACCATTAGTGATGAACAAGGAAATGCTATTTCTTGGTCTTCTGCTGGCGGAATGGGATTTAAGGGGTCGCGTAAATCGACACCTTATGCCGCTCAGCTCGCTGCTGAAGATGCTGCGAAAAAAGCGATGGATCATGGGCTACAAACGGTCAGCGTCGAAGTTCGTGGTCCGGGTTCTGGTCGTGAGAGTGCGTTACGCGCGCTTCAATCTGCTGGTCTAACGGTTACGATCATTCGCGATGTTACGCCGATCCCACACAATGGCTGTCGTCCGCGTAAGCGTCGCCGCGTTTAATCACCCTACTGAATAGAGAGCGATCCAAACATGGATTCTATAAACATTCTCGAAAAGAACTGGCTGGAACTCATCCGTCCAACGAAACTTGAAGTTTCGCCGGGCGTTGATGCTAATCGTAAGGCGACTATTACGGCTCAACCGCTTGAGCGTGGTTTTGGCCTTACGCTCGGTAACGGTCTGCGCCGTATCCTGATGTCTTCGCTTCAGGGTGCTGCGGTTACGTCACTACAAATTGATGGCGTGGTCCACGAATTTTCATCAATTCCGGGTGTCCGCGAAGACGTCACTGACATTGTCTTGAACGTGAAACAGCTGGCGATTCGTATGCATGCGGATGGTCCAAAACGCCTTATCCTTAAAAAGGATACACCGGGCGTTGTGACTGCTGCTGATATCGAAGAAACATCGTCTGTTGATATTTTGAACAAAAACCACGTGATTTGTCACCTCGACCAAGGTGCGAATTTGCGTATGGAACTGACGGTCAATACCGGTAAGGGCTATGCGCCGGCCGAGCAAAATCGTCCGGAAGACGCGCCGATTGGCCTCATTCCGATTGATAGTCTTTATTCACCTGTGAACCGTGTTTCTTATCGCGTTGAAAACACACGTGAAGGCCAAGTTCTCGACTATGACAAGCTCGTCATGGAAGTTGAAACGGATGGGTCGCTTTCGCCTGACGATTCTGTCGCGTACGCAGCGCGGATCCTTCAGGACCAGCTTCAGGTCTTCATCAATTTCGATGAACCCACAAAAGATACTGGTACCGATGCACGCGAAGAGCTTCCGTTTAATCCTGCACTTTTGCGCAAGGTTGATGAGCTTGAGCTTTCTGTGCGTTCCGCGAATTGCTTGAAGAACGACAATATCGTTTATATTGGCGATCTTATACAAAAAACCGAAGCCGAAATGCTTCGTACACCGAATTTTGGCCGTAAATCACTGAACGAGATTAAAGAAGTTCTCGCTGGGCTGGGTCTGCATCTTGGAATGGATGTGCCTGACTGGCCCCCAGAGAACATTGAAGAACTCGCGAAGAAATTTGATGAATAAGACTGACGGATCGTCAGCGTAAGGAGAAAAAGCCATGCGACACGGGTTGGCGCAAAGAAAACTAAACCGCACCCATGAGCACCGCAAAGCGATGTTCGCGAACATGGCTTGCGCGCTCATCAAACACGAGCAAATCACAACAACTCTGCCGAAAGCAAAAGAGCTTCGTCCGATTGTTGAAAAGCTGGTGACGATGGCGAAGCACGCGGGCAAAGATAGCGATCGTTCGCTTCATCTGCGTCGTCTGGCGATTGCACGTATCCGCGATAAGGATATGGCGAAAAAGCTGTTCGATACGCTTGGTCCGCGTTATTCCGAACGTGATGGCGGATATATTCGGATCATGAAAGCCGGTTTCCGTTATGGTGATAACGCGCCGCTTGCTGTGATCGAATTTGTTGATCGTGATGAAGACGCAAAAGGTCTGGATTCAGGTCCGGTCATTGCGGTTGATCAGGATGATGACGAATAGGAAATGAGGTGTTCGCTGATGCGAATGCTTGATTGAATTTGGAACGCGCAGGGTGATAAACTCTGCGCGTTCTTTTGTTTGTGGATGCCCATTGTTTGTGGAGGTCTGATCGATGATCCGTATATTAAGTGCTTCATTGGCTGGTTTTGCGTTGTTTCTTTCATCGGCCTGCGCACAGCCTGCGCCTGAGAATCCCGACAAAGCAGCAACAACAGAAGATCTTGACGGTGCGAGTATCACATCATCGCCACGCGCGGTTCCGCAGTCGATGGCGGAAGTAAAATTGTCGTTTGCGCCAGTGGTAGAACGTGCCGCACCGGCAGTCGTCAACATATATTCAAGCCGTGTTGTCAAACAGCGTAGTGCTTTTGCCGGCGATCCGTTTTTCGAGCGGTTCTTTGGCGGCAATATGGATGCCCCTCGGGAGCGCGTACAGAATGCGTTAGGTTCGGGTGTTATCGTTAGCCCGGATGGCGTGGTTGTAACCAACAACCACGTGATTGAGGGAATGACCGAGATTAAGGTCGTGTTGAATGACCGGCGTGAGTACAAAGCAGAAATGGTCCTTGCTGATCCGCAGACTGACCTTGCCGTTCTTCAAATCGATGTTGATGCGCCATTACCATATTTAAGTTTTGCAAACTCGGATTCTATTCAGGTTGGTGATGTCGTTCTCGCCATTGGCAATCCGTTTGGGGTAGGGCAGACTGTTACCAACGGCATTATTTCCGCGTTGGCGCGGACAGCGGTTTCCGTCTCAGATTATCAATTTTTTATTCAAACCGATGCCGCGATTAATCCCGGTAATTCCGGTGGTGCACTGATTGATATTGATGGACGCTTGGTTGGTGTGAATACAGCGATCTATTCTCGCTCCGGCGGCTCTAACGGAATTGGTTTTGCGATCCCATCGCGGCTTGTTCAGCAGGTCATCAAATCGGCAATTAGCGGAAATGCATTGGTGCGGCCATGGCTTGGCGCATCAAGTAGTACGGTGACCGCAGATCTTGCAAAGGCTCTCAAGCTTGACCGCCCGGCGGGGGCAATCGTCGATGATATATGGAAACGCGGGCCTGCGGATCTGGCTGGGATCAAGCCCGGTGATGTGATCATGGAGGTCGACGGCCAACCAGTTTATGATGCTCAAACGCTGCAATACCGGATTGGTGTTACTAATGACGGTGATAAGGCCGATGTCGTTTATGTTCGTAATGGCAAAATGCGAAATGCAACCATAAAACTTAGCCTGCCACCAGAAACGCCGGCTCGCGATACACGAACTCTTGAAGGTCAGCATCCGTTGAGTGGCGTTACTGTCGACAATCTGTCGCCGAGATATAGCGAAGAGCTGGGCCTAGACCCGTTATCGACGGGTGTTGTTGTTACCGAAGTTCAATCCCGGTCATTTGCGGCGCGTCGCGGTTTGCGTCCGGGGCATAAAATCCTTTCCGTTAACGGAACAACAGTAAACACGTCTGCTGAATTAGCACGAGAGATCGAAAAGCCGGAAACGCGCTGGGAGCTTGAAATCGATACTGGCGGGCGGATTGTACCGTGGCGTGTCGGGCGTTAAGCGCGAGAGATCGTCACAGGCAATCACATTTATTCGCAGCCTATTGCGTCGTTGGCTAGCGGTGCGCAATAAGCGAATATGACCACAATTGTGCAGGATACCGACAAACAGGTCAGGGCAAGTTTTAAAGATCTGTTTACACCCAAATTCGTTACCGTTCTTCGGGAGGGGTACGACGGCAAGGCGTTGCGCGCGGATTTGGTTGCTGGTCTAACGGTCGCGATCGTTGCCTTACCCTTATCAATGGCGATTGCCATAGCGTCAGGCGCGTCACCGGCCCAGGGGCTTTATACCGCGGTCATCGGCGGGTTTATAGTCTCGCTATTGGGTGGAAGCCGATTTCAAATCGGCGGTCCTGCTGGTGCATTCATCGTTTTGGTCGCCTCGATAGTCCATCAACATGGGATGGATGGTCTCTTTCTGGCGACAATGATGGCCGGTCTAATGTTGATGACAGTCGGCTTCTTCCGGCTAGGGACCTATATCAAGTTTATTCCGTTTCCAGTGACGGTCGGCTTTACCGTGGGGATCGCGGCGTTGATTTTGACTAGTCAAATCAAAGATCTTTTCGGCTTATCGTTAATCGGCCCCGAGCCACTAGAGTTTATGGAAAAAATACCTGTGCTTTGGGCCGTGCGCGAAAGCGCAAATTTTCCAGCAATTTTTGTTTCTGTGGCAACAATAGGTATGATCGCTGGTCTTCAACGCTTCAAGCCGTCATGGCCAGGAATGTTGATCGCAGTGGTAGGAGGGGCATGTGCTGCGGCGTTCCTTTCTCTACCTATTGAAACCATTGGGTCCAAATTTGGTGGAATTCCTTCGACGCTACCCGTGCCGTCGTTTCCAAGTCTGACTGCCTCGAAAATCATAGAGATTTTACCCAGCGCATTTACACTTGCATTATTGGGTGCAATTGAATCACTGTTGTCAGCGGTTGTGGCGGATGGAATGACCGGGCGACGGCATCGATCAAATTGTGAATTGGTGGCGCAAGGTGTCGCAAACTTTGTTGCACCGATCTTTGGCGGCATCTGTGTGACGGGCACAATCGCAAGAACAGCGACGAATGTTAGGGCCGGTGCGCGTAGCCCTATCGCCGGGATAATGCATGCGCTTTTCATATTGGTGTTCATTGTTGTTGCAGCGCCGCTCGCTTCTTTTATTCCGCTTGCCAGCCTTGCCGGTGTTCTAGTCATGGTCGCGTGGAACATGATCGAGAAGGAAGCTTTTTTGTCATTGTTGAAAGCATCACGCGGCGATGCTGTTGTATTGTTAACGACATTGGGGCTGACCATTTTCCGCGATCTGACCGAAGCCATAGTCATCGGTTTTGCTTTGGGGTCAGTGATGTTCATCCATCGTATGTCTAGCGCGACCCGAATTGCTGCCCACGTTCCGCTGGTGATCGAAGATCGTGCGGATAGTGACGACCGAGATCAAGAACCTTTTGATGCGGTTACCGCGCATGAACCAGACATAGCGGTCTATCGTATTTCCGGGGCATTTTTCTTTGGCGCTGCGGCTTCATTGGGAGCTGCCTTTGACAATATAGTAGAGAAAAAACGAGCGCTGATTATTGATTTCGCTCAGGTGCCATTGGTTGATTCAACAGGTGCAAAGACCCTTGAAAGCCTCGGGCGCAAGGCCGCGCGGAATAATGTTGCGTTCTATATCTGCGCAGCGTCGCAAGAAGTTGAACATGATCTGATCGCGAACGGAATTGAACCTCCACTTATATGCTATGAAAAGGACATCAATGCCGCGGTCGTTGCTGCGCACCAGAAAATAGACACTTCCAGCGCAGCTCTTTAGCGGCGGCCCAAAAGCGGTTATGAATCTATATGTCTGATCTTTTCGCCAGTGCAGGTCTTGAGAAAGAGGCACCGCGTCCGCTCGCGGACCGGCTGCGTCCGGCTAAGTTGAGTGACGTCGTTGGGCAGGATCATTTGCTCGGAGTGGGTGCCCCCCTCCGGCGGATGCTCGATGGTGGTCGGCTTTCCTCATTGATTTTGTGGGGCCCGCCGGGTGTTGGAAAAACCACCATTGCACGGCTATTGGCAGTTGATGCCAAGCTAGAGTTTGAACAGATTTCTGCGATTTTTTCTGGCGTCGCCGATTTACGTAAGGTTTTTGAACGTGCCAAGGCCCGCCGTGCCGCAGGTAAGGGGACCTTGCTTTTTGTGGATGAGATCCATCGTTTTAATAAGGCGCAGCAAGATGGTTTTCTCCCGCATGTTGAAGCTGGGGTGATCACTCTAGTTGGTGCGACAACTGAAAACCCATCGTTTGAATTAAACGCGGCGTTGTTATCACGCGCTCAAGTTTATACGCTCAAGCGGCTTGATGATGACGCGATAGAGAAATTACTGAAACGAGCCGAAGCCGAAGAAGGGCGAGATTTACCGCTTACGGATGAAGCGCGTGAGGTTTTGCGCAATATGGCTGATGGTGATGGCCGGTTTTCGTTGAATCTTGCCGAAGAGGTATTTGCCGAACCTGTCGGGCGCACGCCGATTGAACCCAAAGAACTGGCGTCGATTATTCAACGGCGGGCACCGATCTATGACAAAGGGCAGGAGTCCCATTACAATCTCGCAAGTGCACTTCAAAAATCTATTCGCGGGTCCGATGTGGATGCGGCGCTTTATTGGGCTGCGAGAATGCTGGTGGGCGGTGAAGATCCGCGCTTTATCCTGCGGCGTTTGGTGGTGATCGCGTCGGAGGATATAGGCAATGCTGATCCGCAAGCGCTGCCATTAGCGATTGCCGCAAAAGACTCGTTTGAATTTTTAGGCCAGCCCGAGGGCGAGATCGCAATAGGACAGTTGGTGGCGTATTTGGGCAGCGCGCCAAAATCGAACAGATCCCATATAGCATTTAAACAAGCGAAAGCCGTTGCGCGAGAAACTGGCTCTTTAGCGCCTCCGCCGCACGCCATGAATGCGCCCACAAAGCTCATGAAGTCGCTCGGCTATTCCGAGGGCTATGTTTACGATCACAACACGGAAGATGGTTTCGCAGGGCTGAATTATTTTCCGCCCGATATGTCACGAGAGAAATTCTATGAACCGACGCAATTCGGTTTCGACAAAGAAATTGCAAAGCGGCTGGAATATTGGGAGCGCAAACGTCGTGATAAAGATTGAGCGGCTACGGCAATGACTGTCGATGTTAGTGGGGTTATCACGACGATAGGCAATACAAAGGTGTTGATAATCGCTGTGATCTTTGTGTTGTTGTTTATCGCTGAGCGCGTTGCCGCTGCCGCAAGCCCCCCCATAGGAAGAGAACGGTTGGTCCGGAATTTTGGGCTGATGTTTGTTATCTTGCTGCTATCGCCATTGATCATCACACCGATTACTGCTTTCGGGGCCAATCATCTTTTGTGGACGCGGCCAGATTGGATGATGACCGGCGCATTAGCAGTCGTTGTTATTACTATTGATATTGTTCTGCTTGATCTTTGGACTTATTGGGTCCACCGGCTTTATCATCGTGTCCCGCTGTTTTGGCGGTTACATAGTGTGCATCATCTTGATGAGTTCCTCGATTCCACTAGCGCGTTTCGGTTTCATGTGGGAGAGGTCATTCTGTCGGCATTTTTACGGCTGATCATGATTGTGATTTTAGCACCGTCTTTGGCGACCGTGATTTTTTACGAAACACTATTGGTCTCAACAGCGTTGTTTCATCATTCAAATCTTAGAATGCCGCCGAAATTAGAGCGGGGGCTTGCGTTACTTATCGTCACGCCATCGATCCATTGGGTGCATCATCATGCTACCGTGCCAGATACCAACTCTAATTTCGCGGCTGTGTTTAGCCTGTGGGACCGGCTGTTTACTTCAAAAAGTGACACAATGCGGGACCGGAACATGAAAATTGGTCTTGAATCCATTGAAGACAAACCGTTTTTCAGGCTAATCCTCATGCCGTTTCAGAGGAAAGAGCGATGAACGGATATATCTGGCTGGCGGTTGCCGCGGGTGGTGCAATCGGTGCCATGCTACGTCATGGCGTGTCGCGTCTATCGCTGCACCTATTGGGGCCGAATTTCCCCTGGGGGACGCTGAGCGTTAATGTTATTGGCTCTTTTGCCATGGGCCTTGTTATTGTTTGGCTTAGCAGCCGCGAACCGCAGAGTCCTGCTGTTCGGGCGTTTTTGACAGTCGGACTTTTAGGTGCCTTTACAACATTCTCAACGTTCTCACTTGATGTCGTGACGCTCTATCGTGATCGCACATTGATGATCGCGGGGATATATTTAACCGCTTCGGTGTTGCTTTCCATATTGGGTTTGCTTGCCGGACTGGCGTTAGGAAGACAGCTTACATGAGTGGTGTACAGATAAAGACGGTCAAGGAAGACGAAGTTGGCATGCGCCTCGACCGTTGGTTCAAGACGCATTTTCCGGAACTGCGCCACGGTGATCTGGAAAAGTGCCTCCGTAAAGGGCAAATTCGCGTGGCGGGTGGCCGGGTCAAAGCAAACCGACGTTTAGAGATCGGCGAAGAAATTCGCGTACCGCCACTACAAAACGAACCGCGTCCATCAAAGCCAAGTCAGTTTAGGCCAGAAGATGCAAGCGCAGTCCGCGACATGATCATTTTTGAAGATGATGCGATGCTGGCGATCAACAAACCTTTTGGTTTGGCGGTACAAGGCGGTACCAACACGAAGCGACATCTCGACGGAATGCTTGCATCCCTTGAAAAGGATGGTGAACGGCCACGCCTTGTTCACCGTCTCGACAAAGACACCGGCGGATTGATGTTGTTGGCTAAAACCAGGCAAGCGGCCCAGCGCCTCGGTGATGCATTCAAAGCGCACGATATCGAAAAGACCTATTGGGCGCTTGCTGCGGGTGCCCCGCGTCCGCGCCAAGGCACGATTGATATGCCGATTGCAAAACGAATGATCCGCATTGGCGAAGGCGAGGAAGAACGGGTTGTTCCCGCAGATGGCGAGGGCGCAAAGAAAGCGATTACCGATTATCAAACGATTGATGAGGCGGGCTACAATGTTGCTTTTTTGGCGATGCGGCCGGTTACGGGGCGAACCCATCAACTAAGGGTACACGCAGCGGCCATCGGTTCACCGATTATCGGTGATGGAAAATATGGCGGCACGCGTGCAAGTCTTGAAGGGGTTTCGACAAACCTCCACCTTTTTTGTCGGACAATGACATTTCCGCATCCTAAAAACCGCCGAAAGATGACGTTAACCGCATCGCTTTCTGGGCATATGTTAGAAACGTGGAAGTTCTTTACGTTTGATGCCAATGCAAAATGCGAATGGCCAGAGGATATCCGGTGAAGTCAGAACCTGTTTTGCCCAAGCGATTTTATGAAGCGGTTTCGGTTGAACCGGCTGACGATCGGTTTGCTATCTTGCTCGACGGACGAAGTGCAAAAACCGCCGGCGGTAATATACTCTCAGCCCCGACAAAAGGGCTGGCAGATGAAGTCGCTGAGGAATGGAACACGCAAGAAAGCCATATTGATCGCAAGACGATGCGCCTTACGGGCATTTTGTCTGCGGCGATTGATGGCGATGAAGATGGGCGCCATGAATGGATAGATGAAATCGTTAGTTACCTTGGGTCGGACTTGGTTTGTTATCGTGCCGATGTGCCCGAGGCATTGAATACTGCTCAGAGTGAATGCTGGGACCCCTATATAGATTTTATACGGAATGAATTTGGCGCGATGCTGGTTACCACCACGGGGATCGTCGCTATCGGTCAACCCGATGCATCGATCCAATCGATACGTCGCGCATTAGAGGCTGAGACATCTGAGCGGTTATTTGCACTACAGATTGCGACCGCTATTTCTGGATCAGCAGTGCTCGCACTCGCTTTATGGAGAGGCTTTGTTGCACCCACGGAAATTTTTGATGCGTCACGTGTGGATGAGCATTTCCAAGAAACGCGTTGGGGCATTGATGATGAGGCCAAGGCGCGCGAAGAGCATCTGAAAAAAGATTTTTTGACGACCGCGAAATTTCTCTCGTTGCTCTGATTACATATCCAGAGTTTCACCGCGATTAATGGCGCGAAAGCGCATCAACTCATCATCGGTTAAAATCGTGTCGTTGTTTTCGTCCATTGAATCAAAATCGAGTAGGTATTCACGGATATAATCTTGCAGGCTTAAGGTCTCAGCCGCACCGGCCATGAATGAGAATTTTGACAACGCGTAAGCTTCGGTTTGAATTCGTGCAGCATCCGGATCAATTTCTTCTAAAAACGCATCATATTGGCGTTGGCGGGCTATTTCGTCGTTCGGTGCTCCCGATTGGCGAATTTCATTATTACGCCAACTATCCACGAGATCCGCAAATTCTTGCGCCGATAATTCGCCATTCCGATCAATATCGGCGATAGCAAAATCGAGTTTGGCCTCTTCAAAGGCTTCTGTGCGCGTTAGCGCTTCGCCGTCAAACGATGTCCGGAGACGTTCAACGGTTGAGCGGCCAGCCTCGGTTTCGTGATAGGGTTCATCGCGGCTGTAAGTAACGGTTCGTTTGTCGGTCTCAATGACCTCGCCGTTCAAGCTGCGTTTCAAGGTTATTGTCTGTTGTAACTGTTGGCTGCTGTTTAGGGAGTCCGCTATTTCATCCGGATTTTGTTCTGCAGTTGTTTTATCGCTATCGGATAGGCTGGACTGTTCTTTGGTCTCAGCCACTGGATCTTTTGCCGATGCAGATGTTGCTAGCACTAACCCCGCTACGCTCAAAAGTATGCGATTCCAAAGCTTTACTGCCATATTACTGCTTCCTCTTACCGTCTCAACGATACCATAACACGTGGTGAGAAGTCTTTAAAATCAAAGGTCATTTGAGGGGCTTAGCAACATTAAATCAGCTTAATGCGTTCTGATGTGGAGATAGTTTAGTGATCGGCCGCCGCGAAATGCGCTAATTGATTGGTGTGTACGGCGATAAAAGCGGGGCGGGCAGTCGCACGGTCAACATAGGCGCGGCACAAAGGATAATCGGCAAGACCATCAAATCGGTGTACCAATCGTAAGACATCTGCCATCAGAATGTCTGCAGCCGTAAAATCACCAACCAACCATTCGCGATTTTCTAAATAGCGATCCATGTTTTCGAGACGTGACGTTAGAAAAGCATCGAGCGCTTGCCGTCCTGGCGTTTCTTCTTGGTCATTCACGAATTTGTATATGGAGTACGGTAGAGCCGCCATCTCGACAGAATTTAGAGCTGCAAAAATCCACTGGGTGACTTTGGCGCGTCCTTGTGGATCTTTAGGCATCAATTTTTGGCTGCGTTCTGCAATGTAAAATACAATCGCACCACTTTCGAATATCGAAAAATCACCGTCCTCAAGCCATGGCACCTGGCCAAATGGATGATGCTCAAAATGCTCTTTCCCCCGATCCTGAAACGGTACACTCTCGACGCGATAAGAAAGCCCGGCTTCTTCAAGTGCCCAGCAGACGCGTAAGTCGCGAACATATCCACGAGGCGTTTCCGGCACCCAATCATAGGTTTTTACAACAAATTCATTCATACGATCTCTCCTAAATTCACATTAGGTCAGTATGGTTGTGAGGTTCAACCGTGCGCCGACCATTTCTAACTGAGAGATAAAAAGTATCCCGATACGGAGCGATTACGTATTTTGGGGTGGCGCGGCGTCGAGGAGAGGGCCGAACAATGCCTGAAACGACTGTTTCAATGCCTCGTCGGTTTCATCCATGGTCACGGGCAACCCTAAATCAACGAGGCTCGTGACGCCAAACCCGGGTGTGCTGACACCGCAAGGCGTTATGCCGCCAAAGTGTGAGAGATCCGGCTCGACATTGATTGCGATCCCGTGAAAGCTAACCCATTTGCGGATGCGAACACCGATCGCGGCAATTTTGTCTTCTTGAGGCGGGCCACCTGGCGTTGTGCGATCGACCCAAACGCCGACGCGATCGTCCCTGCGTTCACCTTTGACGTTGAAATGATCAAGAGCATCGATCAACCATTGCTCTAGGCCAAATACAAACGAACGAATGTCTTTCCCGCGTCGATCAAGGTCGAGCATAACATAGGCAACGCGCTGACCCGGACCATGATATGTGTATTGGCCCCCACGAGAGGTCTTAAAAACCGGGAACTTATCTGCATTCAAAAGGTCTTCGGGTTTGGCCCCGGTGCCACCCGTATAAAGTGGCGGATGCTCGAGCAGCCACACCAACTCATTCGCCTCACCAGCGCGGATTGCCGCCGCGCGAGCTTCCATCACCGCGACCGCATGATCATAGGATACGCGCTCAGGCGATATAGCCCATTCCACGGGTGAATCTGCCCGTAATTGCGTAAGCGTATTCCCCAGATCTGTCGGTAATCTTGCCACTGGTTTTGGGTTCCCGGTATTGCAAAGGGCTGAAATAATGTCCTTTACCGGTTTGAACAATAAGAAGTGCCCATTATTGGCTGTAAATAGGCTCTTAATCTCGGGGATTTGACGTTCTCGGGTAGATCCGTTCGAATTCCTGTCATTTTGGGCTTCACACAGCCTTAGGCTTTTGCTATCTCCGCCGCTCCTCGCTAGGGCGTGCGGTCGTGGCGGAATTGGTAGACGCGCAGCGTTGAGGTCGCTGTGGGGCAACCCGTGGAAGTTCGAGTCTTCTCGACCGCACCATTTTTCTTTGATGTCAAAGGGCTAACTCCCTGAAATTGCTTATATTTCCTGTATTCACCTGCAGGTTCCTGCAATTTCTCACGGTTTTTGGCCTACAAACTGACCTACAAAGGGGCCTACACTATGGGCGTGATGAGGGACTTAAATCAGCATCTCAAGAGGCGCGGAACGCGTTGGTATTATGTGCGGCGCGTGCCCAAAGAGTACGAGTTCTTCGATGAACGCGGCACGGTCTATAAATCTCTCAAGACAGAGAGCTTAGAACTTGCCAGAGCGCGGCGTGATGCGCTTGTCGAAGCAGATAACCAATATTGGCTCAGTGTAATGGCCAGCGGCGCTTTGCCGACGGATATAGCTATGCGGTCCTATAAGGCCGCACAGCGGCGCGCTATGGCCAAGGGCTTTGTCTATACGCCCGTTCAAGACCTCGCCGATGTGGCAACGCTTGAAGAGATAATTGAGCGGTTAAAAGCCATCCCGACCGACCCTGTTCCTGATAAGAAGGAAGCCGAGGCGGTTCTTGGCCTGGTAGAGCGTCCATCGCTCAAGATCAGCGAGGCAATGAACCTCTATTGCACCGAAATTGCGGTCAGCGAACTGCTTGGAAAATCCGATGAGCAGAAGAAGTCTTGGCGGAAGGTGAAGATGCGGGCGCTCAACAACTTCGTGAAATTAAACGGCGATATGCCCATGCACGAAATCACACGGGATCATGCCCGGAAATACTACAATTGGTGGGCTGGGCGTCTCGCCCCAAAGGACGGGTCAAAGCCACTCACAGCAAACAGTGCAAATCGCGACATCGGGAACATCCGCAAACTCTATCGGCAGTTTTGGGAATACGAAGGCGACGAAGGACGGGAAAACCCATTCCGCAATTTGAGCTTTGCGAAACAGCCGCCAAAAGACGTGCCGCACTTTACCAATGAATTTGTTCGCACGAAGTTTTTGAAGCCGGGAATCTTCAACGGACTGAACGCCGACGCGACGCTATTGGTTTACGCCATGATTGAGACAGGGTGCAGGCCAAGCGAATTGTCAAACCTATTACCTGAAAATATTGTTCTGGATGCCGATGTGCCGTTCATTCGCATAAGGCCACGTTCAGACCGGCAATTGAAAGCAAAGGCCTCTTCGAGAGATATTCCGCTGGTCGGATGTTCTTTGGAGGCGATGCGGCGAGCACCGAATGGCTTTCCGCGCTACCGCGACAAGGGGAACGTCTTGTCAAAAGCGATCATGGATGGATTGCGGGTTCGAGGATTACAGGCGACACCTGACCACCGCCTCTATTCCCTCCGACATTCGTTCGAGAAACGAATGCTGGAAGCGGGATTGGATTACGGATTGCGTTGTTTGCTCATGGGGCACAAAAACTCCCGGCCAAGCTACGGGGATGGTGGCTCAATGGCCTATCGGCGCGATGAATTGATGAAAATAGTGCATCCTATTTCTGATGAGTTTATCGAACGCCTTCCCATCGATATACTGACGTTACCTGTTCAAAAAATCGCTTAGCATTCAACCAAGCTAATTACCCGTGTCGTCACGAGTGCATTCAGGTGTTGGTGGAGTTTGGCAGGAATTGTGCCGCCAGAAATCACGACTCCTGCTTCCATATTGAGCTCCATGGCGTGTGTGGTCAGATTTGCGCTTGATATGAAGCATTGCTTTCCATCTGCGACAGCAACTTTCGCGTGTACCTTTCCGCCAATATGAGCGTCGCTCTTTCGATCCCATGAATAGACGAGCGCGTTGGGAAGGGCCGTCTTCATTTTACCAATCACGTCAAACGACACGCCACCACCAAAAGCCGCACTCGATTCCAGAAGCATTGAAACTTCCACATTTCTTGAAAGCGCGTTCGACAGAGCCTCCAAAACGGTTGGAAATGAATAAGCAACGAAACTTGTGAGGAAGAGTTTTGCCTCAGCGGCATCGATGACTTGAACGAGAGCAGGTTCGGTTCGCCTCGTTGGAACTAAGTTTGTCGATGGTCCCGTCCATATTAGATCAATTTGGCTTGTTTCCACCAAGCGAGTTTTGGCGAGGGCAGCCCCTTTAAGAATGCCGGCTACCTCGGGCAATGGCGCCTCGGCCAACTTGACGGTTCTGAGCAGTGCTTCCAGCCGCTCTCTTCCCATGGGGGTTCTGGCTGTCGCTGCTACACTTGATAGTGAACTAGGCTCAGAAGAAGCGATTTTATTTGCGACATGATCAGCATGATCACGTGTGGAATTCATAGCAAATTCCAAAATCGCGACCTCTAATTCTTCAGTCATTTTCAAACCCAAAGAAACTTGCTTCAGGAGCGTCAAAAGTCGGAACGATTAGGGCTCGATCAATATAACGATTTCCTTTCTCGCAAGATGTTTCAGCGACGAAAGAGCAAGCATGGCAAGCAGCGGCGTGCAATGAGCGGTCTTTCTCTGCTCGGTGTTCCGAACAAAGTGGATCAGAAGAGCAAATCTCTGCGCGGCCAATAGCTTGCGAGAGTAGCCGTTCCAGATTTTCCGGTTTTCCGAGATCTACTAGCCCACCCAGAGTGCCATCTGAATCAGCCGCCGCCGTGTAAATCAAGATGCCAGCTTGCGGATTATCCCCTGACGTGTCGGCATAAATCCGTTCTCGGATACTTGCAGCATTGTATCCGCACTCAAGCGCCAGCTCTCGGATTAGCAAATGTGAAAGAGTATGCAGCATCGCATATCGAATACCTGGAAAGCCTAGGTCAGGGTCTAACCCTCGTGCATTTCGCCATCCTCTGTGGCCAGCTAGCAGGTCCGCTTCGCGACCTTGTACGGCTGATTGTCCTTCCCAGTTAGCTACTCTATCTTCACTAAAACGAAGAAAGATGCCTTCGCCGTGAACTTGGTTGGCAGGAACCCATTCAGCAGCGTTTGTTGTGAGGTCTGCCATATCCGACCTCTCATCTGAGCTTACGTTTTCCTCGGGAGCTTCAACGCGGGTGAACCCCAGAAGAGCATTTACTTCTCGCAGGCGTTCTAAGAGCAGGACTGTTTGAATTGAGTTGTGGAACCCGTTTGGGGATTGAACGGTTCGGCTCATAAAGTGAGGCCAATCGCTCGGAGGGTTTGCATCAGTGAGAACGTCCCATTCAGGTCTCTTTATGTCGTTCTCGCTAACTTCTTGGGTTATCTCATTGCTCTTAATCGCTTGAATGGCCGCCCAAACTGCATGCGGCTCATGTTTGTCAATGCCGGGCAGGCTCGCATTCTTTGCAAGTGTGCGGACAATGACTTTGACCTCGGCTTCGGACTCTGCGTCTTCAAAATATGTCCAACCGTCTTGCACGAGTTGCTTGATCGGTTCTTTGAACATCGGAATAGCCAATGCCGAAATCGTCACCGGAAACCAACTGTTTGTGGCACCTAGTAGGACGGCGCGGGGTTGTTCCGTGCAGCCTTCATCAAAACGCGACAAATGTGGGTGTCGGCCACGACACCCTGGTAAGTTATCTTGACCTGCTCTTCCAAACGCATGGGCTAGGCTTCTTGATACAGAGCATTGGTCACATTTTACCCAGAGGTTTTCAGTTTGAAGCGACGCACCGCTCTCGAAAAATCTAAGTGACCCTTTGCAGGAGGAAGGGCCACTATGCACAAAGTAGTGCCATGGAAAATCATCTAAATGACCTTCTCGGCAAGCCAAAAGGAAACGAGCAGGAACTGCGTCCGCATCCTTCGCGGGTTGGTCTCCCTTAGATCCCTTGCAACCTTTATGCACGAAGCGGGAGCGTTCTGGACGATACTTATGTTCTTTCAAGTCAAATAAGCCTAGATCATACTCTGATAGCAGTCCGCATTTGACGCAGCGCAACCATCTTGGAAACGGTTCTACCGGCACACCAATATGGGCTTCAGCTGAAAATGGATCGACCATTTCAGAGGTTTGAAAAGGCGGCATTCTTAAACTTGCAACTTGGTCTCCTAATACTGTCCGAACAGCTGCGAGTAGCCTTGATTCCTCAATAGGTTGGCAACGGTCTTTTTCCCAGCGATCGGTGCCCATTGTAACTACCGATAGGTTCGGCAAATCTACCAGTGCACCTGGCCCATACGTCCATAAAAGCTGGCTCGGCCTAACCTCTCCAACAGGAGACTTTGTACTGCTCATTCTTTATCTCCGTCTTCATCTTCAGCTATCGGAGGTGCAGACCAGTCAGGCGGCGAGACTGTGTTCTTCGCGCTGTTCATCATCAATCTAACGCCTGGTTCAACTTCCCGCATCGACATTGGCACCGTGAACTCTGTCCATGACTGAGCCCCTGGACGCGCAAGCAGTCCCACAGTGGTATCTTTGTTTGGCCCCTTTTTCTCATAGGCCAGTTGTCGTCCCCCTTTGGTGGCTTCCGATGCCCAGCGGTCTATGCGCTCTTTCAGCATATCCTCAGTGAGTTTTTCCGAGGCGGCTAGTTCGGTTACGGTGAGGGCTCGGGTTTGGAGAGCTTTCGCAACGTCTGTTACGTTTGTTTGACTGGCATTTGTTAGACTGCCTGCGCCCGTATTTGGATTAAACTCTGTCTCTCGGAGCCTTAGCAAACTTATAGCCGTGCCGGTCAATCCGCGATCCAATGCTCTTGGAGAAAACGGTGTAACCGACTGAGCCTCTACGTGTTTATAGAAGGTCGCGTGATAATGCTCAAAAGTCTCATAGTGAGAAAGATCCCGTGGGCGCGCCCAAGTTAGCACAGTACAAACGAGGCCAGGAAATGACCGGCCAACGCGGCTGGTTGCTTGAATATACTCGGCTGTGCCCTTGGGTTGCCCATTTACCACCATAAGCCCGAGGCGATTCACATCAACGCCAACTGATAGCATATTCGTCGCTAAGACGATGTCCACAGATCGAAGGTCATCGTCTGACCAATCAGTTGCGAAATGCCTCTTTGAGGTATCGAATTTCGACTTGAACTTAACCTCGAGACGATCAAGATTTTTTGGGATGTCACTGCTTGAAACTCGGGACGTGAGTTCCGCAATGTTCTTTACACTGCGCTGTGCAAGTCCGGGGCGGTCAACGAGACTCATCTGAACGCGATACGAACGTGTTTGGACGTCGTCTTCTGAGAGGCGCTTCATACCACCCAATTCCCTCAGAGAATTGAAATACCCAACGGTCGTCAGATAAGGGTCGGCGGCCTGTCCAAACCGCTCAAACAGAAACTGTGCGCCGGTCAGGAAAGCCGTGTAAACACGAATTAACATAGCGGGGCGCGAGCTACCCGGTGAACATATGCCCAAATAACGACGGCCCGGATTCCCCTTGATAGGTCTCTGAACAGAGAAAAAATTATCATCTATATCCAGACCAGACGGCGGAAAAACGCAGACGTTGCGCATGAAGACATTGGCGACTTGTTCTTTGGCTTTCCGAACGGTCGCTGTGGAAGCAATAATCTTCGGCTTCACCGTTATTGATTCATGCTGCCAAGATGCCAGTTCATCAATGGCCGATTCATAGAGTCCAACCATCGTTCCGAGTGGTCCGCTTATGAGGTGAAACTCATCTTGGATAATCAGGTCCGGGGGGCGAATCTTTGTTATTGATTTTGCCGTGGATTTAGCAAGACCGTTTCTTGCGGTATGGTTGCCCGAGCAGTCAGCATCTGGCCAAATAAGCCCATGCCTTTCACATTCAGTGTCAGCATTTCCAAAGAGTGTCCGCACTTCGCCTCTCCAGGCCATCATTGCGAATTTATCCACGGTAGCGATGAGCATTGAAGGAGGGCGATGGTAAATCTCTTCATCCACCACGAGAACAGGCAAGCCAGGGTGTGTATTCTTAGACGATTTTCCTCGTGAAAATTCGCAGCTTCCTCGTTTATCCCCGCAGTAAATTGTGGTCCGTTTAGCTTGTCTATCGACTTCAATATCTCGACCGGGTTGGATTTCTGATCCGCACCATGGGCAGCTCGTAAGCTGGGCTGGTGACGCGCTACCCGCATTGTATTTGCTCTCGTCGCGAACATCTTCGATTGCGCGGTGACTATCGGCAGTATTTCCCGGTGTAACCTTATTCCCGACCCATAGGCCGATCGTGAAGGGGCTTTCGCCTAATGACATATCGCCGTTTTTAATCGCCGATGCTCTAAGCGATTCCATCGCGCACAAAAGGGCTGTTCCACGTTGAAATTGCTGAAGCGTAAGCAATCGCAGCGTATAACGCATGATCACCGTCAAGCCGCGTGTGCCATCATAACCTGCGAACTTTCCCTGGAACCGACGAATAGCCATCGAGAACGCTGCCACTCCGAGGTAGGCTTCAGTTTTACCGCCTCCTGTTGGAAACCAGAGCAAGTCCGCGAACGCTTCAACCGGAACCGTGCGATCCTTATGTAGGGGATTTGCTAAAGACGGCAGAGAAAGAAGTAGGAAGGCTAACTGGAAGGGTCTCCATGATCTGTTCTTGCGTATGTCGATGTCGCTCAGCGTCAACTTCTCACCACGCCGTTGAGACAAGGAGTAAATACTGCGAATACGTTGGTTTGCCATTGCAAGATTTGCGAACCGAAATGCCTTCAATGCGTCATCTTGCGTCGGGTCGGCTAGAACCTGAATTCCCTCCAGCAATCGAGTATGTATTTCCTGGCATGCATCCACAGCGGCTTGAGATGAAACATTATGTCCAACCGCATCTGTTGCCATGCGCGATGCCTGATAGGCTATCCAAGACTGGTAGTCGTCCACCAGTATCGACAGCGCGCTAACAAGGTCTGGTCGCTCCATTTCAGCGAGTGATTTCATGTCGAGATAGCCCTCATTGACCAGCTTGCGCATAGCTGCTCGATCTTCAGGGTTGAGGCCCGGAGTTTCAGTCACTGGAACCTCAAACTCGGGAATAATGACAGTGCGGACCTCGATCGCCCGCTCTGGGTTATCTTCAGATGTTACCGCGTGAATGGCGACACCATGACCAACCGCAAATTCGACATGATGCCGATAAATCATCTCTAGGCTATCGCGTTCGTGATCAACGGCACCGGATGCCGGAGGCGCTTTGCGCCGGAAGATGTTTCCTACTCTGTCGGAATCGGTGCTTCGCGCCATAATTGATGGTTGGAAAATCCACGCTGTATCTTTGTTCTGTGGTGGGTCTTCTTGGGCATTCACGAGGAAAACTGTTATCAGCCGATCCCCGTTGTCATTCAGTGCTCGCACTGTTCCTTGAATTCGGACTTCAGGATTGTCTGCATCGGGGGCGACATGGAAAATTGGGCCTTCCTGCAAGGGTAGCGTGAGCTTGCCTCCACAAGGAATACGTTGCCAAATTCGCGCACGCGGGCCTTGCTCTTTCTCGCCCGTTTCACGGTTTCGCCGGATCTTGAATATTTCGGTATCGTAATCGCGTTCATACCGTCCCCATCGCGCTTCAATTTCGACCTCTTTCACATCGCCATCGACGCAAAACGTCATGCCAAAGCTGGAAGGGACTAGGGATTGGTTGCTTGCTGCGTCAATTTCGTCACCATCGCTATCGTCCGGTGTAACGCGGCCAGTAGTGCCGTCAAACTCCGCACCCGGCTCATGGCGACCAGAGTGTATCTCAAGGTCGGTTGGTTCTTCTTCCGTGCTCGCCTTATCCTCGGCAAGTGGTCCTGCTAGACCTTCAATACCGCCTTGTTCAGCCACGGTAGGAGCGAACTTGCCGACGAGGTAGCGATCACGCACACCCATATCGACGATCTTCTCATGGGGGCCATTTGCTGGGCCAAGCAGATCATCACTGACCGCAAGCTGTAAAAGCTCTCGAATGTAGGGTTGGTTAGCCAATCTTGGAAAACCATCAACGGTTTTGCCGACAAGTCCCGGCGTGACGTTTACAAAGTCCGACCATTGGAGGCGAGCAATCTGTCCTCTCGTCGGTAACGCAAAACCAATGTCATGGACTTTTGTACCTTTGTCTGAGGCCAATAGCTCTTCAAAATATACGGTCGTAAGCGTTTCGGACGATCTGACGCGTAGGGTTTTTCCGATCCGCGTTATCACTCCGTTAGGCGTGGCAATCAAAAACCAATCACCTTCTCGAATTGCGGAATACAACATCGGATCGCCGCTGAGCTCTAGCGCGCAGCTGGGGAAACGGAACTCATACTTGCCGTCATTGCGGTCTGCCGCAATCCAGCACATCGCGCTGGATTCATCTCGGGTTTCCGAAGCCAGTCTTTGGTCGATTACATTATTTGCCATGTTCATGTGTAACGGTGACAAGCCGGAGACCACAATCCGTTCGTTGAAAGTCTCGTTGCCAAGCTCGGCATTCAGGCGACCAAGAAGTTCATCCAGGAAGCTGCTGCTGACAGACGTGACGCCTTTGAAATCAAGTTTTATCGCGCCTTCAACATCAGGAAGAAGGGATATGATCTTACGGCGCAGTCGAGTGGCGGGAGGACGGCTGCCCGTGTGATTGCAGGTGTCCTTGATAGAGATGCCATACTCCGCAACGCGCTCGGCTTCTGCGTCGATATATGACCAGCCTGCTGACCCTATCCATATGCTGTCCAAGGCAACCGGATTGTTCAAATCGAAGGAAAGCGAAACACATGTGCCGTCAAGCTGGGCAGTTTCTGAAAAGCCTTGATCCCGCCCGTCCGTCATCCGGTATTCAGCACCGCCAGAGCTTACACAGATTGAGCCATTGTTTTTGCTGATAATCTCCAGGCTTCCGGCCATGCCATTGCCTTGGCCGATATTGCTGTCGCGGGTAACGCCGCGTTCTAAGGCTTTTTCGATTGCTTGGATGTCGCTGCTTATATCAAAGCTGCTGCCCAATGACCCCCTGAGCCCTATGCCGCTGTCGCATATGGCGATGTTCAGGCGGTTGAGTTGCGGGAAAAGCTGGGCGCAGACAACACCAGGGCTTTTCGTTTGTGAGTGGATGAAAATGTTGTCCACAATCTCATTGATAGCCCATTCAAAAGCTGGCAAAAATTCGCGTGCATTGTCGAACTGCTGAAGCACAATGTCTGAGATCGCGTTGACGGTCTCGAACACATCGTCGCTGTCGCGAACGAGCATGATCGGGATAAAACGACCCGCATCGGGACGGCGTCCATGGTCCGGTTCAGGTAAGCCGAGGACCCGATGGAAGTTCATTCGGGCGAGATAGCCCTCAACGGATGATTCGCCTTCAATCGCGATCTTGTTTCCCAGACCTTGTTGCGAGAGCAGGTAGCTCGTCAGAAGCGCAATTGCATCGGTTTCAATGAAGCATTCTTCTGGGAATCTCAATTTCATATTGCCGTTGCGCCGCGAGTCAAATTCGCCTCGCGCTGCCATCGAAGTTCGGAGGGATTCTAAAGATACATTGCGATCGAAAATCAAGTAGCTCTCCATCACGCTAACTTACGTCCAACGTAAGCTGATCATTAGCGGATTGAGCGTAGCTCTTGTTCAGCTCAATCAACTTTTGAATTATCTCTATTTGTGCTTCCAGCGAGCAACCCCACTGAATTTTGTCACGTTCAGCTTTTGCTTCTTTTTCCGTAAATGAGTGTTCCAAATTGATGTCCTGCCATCCATATGCCTCAGCTACGCACGCATCCACTTCCATCATAGTCGAGCGCAGGTTTTCGATCGCTTGAGTTGTGATGTTCGGGTTGTTGATGGCATTGATGGCGTCCGTTAAACCGCAACTTTCCGAAACGCTCCATGATACAATATTTGTATTGAAGGCTTGTGCTGCCTCAATTCCGCGTTTGGAAACCAAGTTTCTAGGAGGGGGGAATTTTCCAAGGGCTTCTGTAATTGATATGGTCAAGCGGCCTTCCATTCGCCCCCCAGAGTATCTTGTCACCCACGATTTGAAGAATGAACTTTGGCAAATGGCCAGTTCATCTGCTCGAAGCAACTCAATGAGTACAACTTTGTCTGTGTATATCCAATCGGAGGGACAAAGCATACAAACTGGATACTTGGTCACCCTAGAGAAACCAATAAACTCACGTTTCTCACGGAGCCTTCGCATTTGGCTGGCTCTGTGATTCCAGAACTGCCACCAACGGTCTTTTAGGCCCTTGTAGCTTTTGAGAGCTTTTTCATTTCGATTTGGTTGTGCGACTTCGGTCAAAAACTCGTAAGCTAGCGGCCAGCTTGCCTGTATCTCTTCCAACTCTCGATCAAGAACGTCCAGCGCCCATCGATCAATTCCGTTGAGTGCGAAACTCGTCAGATCGTTGCCGGTTATGTAAGGCACTAGAAGGGAGTTTTTCTCCTCCTTCAACTTCAAGAACCAAGGGTGATCCGGTGTAATCACGAAACACAGCCCTTTGCTGTTGTCAGCCCCTTTTAGACTGAACATTGCGCTATCAATTTTTTTCGGTTGCCAATCATCATCGCCTGCTACGTTGAGCCGAGGTCCAATTTTTTTGCATTTTTGTCCATTGGCTATCTTTTCCCCACGATACTTGCCGTTCCAGTAATGAATAATGGAAACTTCCACCGCGGCCTTTCCAGGCCACGGTAGCCCTTTAACAGAAGCGAATACGTCGCCGCTATTCACCAATTCACCCAAGCCAACAGATATTGCGCTTCCTTCAGCTACGTTATTTGTCGCGAGCATTCCGTAGGCGGAGCAAGAAGAAAGCAGGTCTGCCATTCGTCGCAGAAATAGAATGCATAAGTCAATTTTTCCTGGCGGCGCACCAAGAATGATGCTGCCGAGGCGTTGATAGTCGCTACCTAAGCGCTCCTTCCAATAGGTGTTTCCAATAAATGGAGGGTTACCGACGATGCCGTCAAACCCTTGCTTTGCTTCTGTGAAGACTTCAGGAAACTCGAGCGGCCAGTGGAATGGACGTCGTTTGTTTTTGCCTTTGGGTAGGCCCGCATTCAGCTTTTGAGTGGCGCGCCGCGTCAGTTCCGAAATGCTGCGGTCATCGCCGCCAAGAACTTGTCCGACGAATATCGACAAAGATGTCGTGTCGGGCTTTTTCTCATTGCTGGCCAGCGTTTCGCCAACTAAAGCATCGGCAATAACCGTTGGAATTCTGAGAACAATTTTAGCCTGCTGATCCAAACTGGCCATGATTTCAACATCGCGAATGTCGTTCACCGGCGAAGAGCGGATTTGCTTGCGCAATTCTAAAGCGGATGAGACGGCCTGATCGACGTCATGGGCGAATAGTTTGGGTGATGCCTTTTCAGGCGCAATCATATCGAGCGTTGTGAGTTGCTCAATGGATGTTATGCCGATTAGGCTGTCGCCCGCTTTCAGATTGTGATCGAGAAAGCCAAAGGGGCGACCTTTGGACAAGGTGATGAGCCAGATTGACAGTTTGGCAAGTTCGACCGCGAGCGGGTTCATATCCACGCCGTAAAGGCAGCGTTCTGCGACCAGACGCTTGGCAAGAATGAGCCGTTCTTCTAAGTCGTCCGGTGCGAGTTCATTAGCCTCGTCGGGAGAAATGACGCGGCCATCAATTGTGATGGCGTTGCCGTTCCGCTCGGCTGTCAGCCACGCTTCAATCAACTTTTCCGATAGCCATCGGCAAACTTGAACGAGAAATGCGCCGGACCCCATAGCCGGGTCGCAAATGCGAAGATCAAGAAGCTCAGCAGACGATTTGAGTGTCCATTCCTCTTTTGGTTTGCCTTCAGCCGGGCCTGAATATGCCAGTGGCGTGAGCGTTGTTTCGACAATCTGTTCTGTGAGAGATTTCGGCGTGTAATGCGTTCCGCTTTCACGGCGATCTGTCCCGGCTGCCACCATGAACGAGCCCTTGGGATAGACTAGGGGGTAGTTCCACGGATCTATGCGGATGAAATGAATATATGGCGCGAGCTTGTCGCGAAGAGCCTCATTGTTTTGGCAAACGACGAGAAGCTTCGCGAGCGCGTCCTTGTCACCCTCTTTTGCCAAATCATTGGTAACGCGGCTTGCAGAACTGCCGGTTCGTTCTTTCAGAAGTTTCGCGACCGTATCGGTTTCGGCGGCGTCTTCGAGTTCGGTAAGCTTGACCCACGGGTTCTTGGCATTCTTCGTTGCATTGAGGTCGAGGGTAACATCTTTGGCTTTAACCGCCGTGCGTTCTAGCAGGCCCTCATAAACATAGCCGATTTGTTCAACGTCTAATGCGCGGTAGGACAGCGTGCGTCCTCGGAAAAGCTGAACCGCCTCAAGCAAAAGCAAGACAGTTTTATTGTCGATTGGCAGCGGCAGCGCTTCAGTTTCTGTCCAAGACGTTCCTTTTGCGCGGCCTTCCAAAAACGGAAATCGATCTGGGTCGAACAAGGAACCACCAAGCGCAGGTAGGCGCATGGTTTGGTGGTCAACGCCGCCGTAAACCGCCCGAAATAGCGCTAACAGGCGTGACCAAGCATCCCAGCGCTTTTCCAGTATTTCTTCAGACGTTTCGCGAAGTTGTCGGCGCAATGTTGTAATAGCGTAATTGGCTTCATAGCGCTCATTGCCAAGTAGCAAGAGGTCACGTTCTTCTGCCGATAAGAGAAATACGATCCGCATCATAATCGTCAGGCCGGCCTCGTAGAGCTCGGCGGGTTTGACGCCCGTGAGAAGTGTTTGGTTTCTGTCGGTGTCAGCGCGGTCGAATGCTTGTATCAGGACTTCGACGGCGCGCCGGACTTGTTCACCGAGCGCGTCTGTAACGTCATCTTGGAACTCAAGAGACCGATCCAAAAGCGCAGGGAGTTGGTCCTCGGCGGGCAAGAAAAAGCGGCCAACGTCAAATAAGGAGATGAAGGCTTGGAGCGTTTTTGGCTCTTGGGCCCATAAACCACCATACCAACTCGCAAATGTCGTGACGCCGCCAGTCGGCGCGTCAATCAGCATCCAGTGCTCACCATTGGTAATGAGACCAAGGCGCACGGTGTTCGCGCGGCACAACTCGACCATGCGTTCTACAGGTGAAGCGATCCAGCCGTCGGTATTGATCGGACCGTCAAGCGGCGTGTCTGGCGGATGGGAGATGACGAAAATACTAGGAAGTTCGTCGGCAGAGGATAAGAAGGCGAGCTCTGGGTTTAGCGTCACACTATGACCTGGAACATCGTGGGCATAAGTCTCGCCAAAATCTGCCGCTGATTTTAAGTTCTGAGCGGACCTGTCGTCATCCCACTCCAACACGTCGGACAGGATATATTGAATCCAGGCGCGGTGAAGTTTTGGGTAATCAGGATCGTCTTGCGTTTGGCTTTCTCTAAGTTCGTAATAGGCCTGCCGAACACCTTTTCTTTTTTTGCCGTCCAGCGCTGCAAGCCCTTGAGGAAATGCCGCGTCCAGAACGGGCTCCGCTAGAAACGGACCCGATACATCAATAAGCGAGAGCCATTCGGAATGTAGACTCATAACGCGCTCCGGTTGGCTAAGCGTTCTGGAAGGAAGAAAATTACGGCGACAGGGAAGGTGCGAGGTACATACCCATCATATCGCCGCTCAATGTCTTTGATCTCTCTGTCGCGTTCTTGCGGTATTTTTGCGAGCCGGATCTTGATGGCCTCAATGTCACGGCGAAACTGCGCCTTTTCTTCATTGGAAAAGCGCTGGTCTTCCTGAAATAGAACCAACTGTTCAGGTTCAGCGGATTCGGCCAATGCTGTTTGAATGGATTTTTCCAAGTCCGTCAGAACTGTCTCAATCGTATTCTGCTCCTGCTTTTTCCGAGTTTCGAGCGTGGTGCTCAAATTGCGCAGTCTATCGGTTGAACGCGCAGTGACGGCACGGTCAATTGATGACTGAGCCGTTTCAAAGCGATCGACAAGCTGTTGGAAAAGCGAGTCATTGATGTCCACAGGACGGCTTTGCGCAAACCACTCGGTCACTTTGGTGACGCCAGTTTCACGAGCAAATCCGCTTTCGCTCAAATACCCGCCAGAGGCAGTAAGCTCTTCGTGCAAGCGATGATGATTGCCGCCCGTTATCACCAACCGAGAATTGATGGCGACGGCTGGGCCATCAAGAAGCGCATCGGGCACGACACGAATGGCGACACGATGGAGTTTCTTTACATCCACGCCCGCCCAAACCTCAGCACGCATGAGACGCAGGCACATTTGAACCAAACGATGGTTCATGTGAACCAGCACCACATCGTCGCGGCCTTTAGCAACGTCATGATCAAATGTAATGGGACGTGTGACTTGAGTGTGCGGATGCCGGAGACCTTCTAGGCATTTTCCCCATGACCCACCCATTTCGGGGAGGATAAAAACCGTTCCATCAGGTGCGCCGTTGAGCGTTGCAGACTTTAGGGGCGGTTTGTCCGCGAGCGCCAAGCCAACATGCACAGCTTGGCAAATCCGCTCCGGCGTTAGATGGAAATCCTTCCGCGTCTCAAGCAATCGATCATGTAGCTTTGCAATTCTATCTGTGAGGTTTCGTTCCGCTCTGATAAATCGCTTCGCCTTTGCCGCGCGCAATTCGGCTTCTTTCGTATTCAGTTCCTTGCGGGCGCCCTCGATGAGTTCTGCCATTTGCGGCGCGATGACGGGATTGACGCTGCCCATGTCAGCTCGCATCGATTCCAACTTTACCAACGCACGAATAATATCCTCGCTGTGGCCACCAACGCCTTTCTCGGGAACGACATCTCCGCCATCAACGGGATGCCAGATCAAAACCTCTTTGGCTTTTTGTCCATGACGATCGATCCGGCCATTGCGTTGTTCCATGACATTGGGATTGTATGGAATCTCGATATGGATAAGTGAGTTACAGTGGTTTTGAAGGTCTATGCCTTCGGACGCTGCATCAGTTGCAAGAAGAATGCGGACCGATGAACTGGAGGGGTGCGTCTGGAAGGCCGCTTTGATTGTCTCACGGTCAGCATGATCAATTCCGCCATGAATGATCGCCAAGCGGTCTCCGCCATAGCCCTGGGCCGTCAGTATTTCTTTGAGCCAATCAAGCGTGGTTCGATACTCGGTAAAAAGAATGACGCGTGCATCGTTCCAGTCGTCATTTGGCCTCAGATTTTTCTCCAACCACGCTATCAGCGCTTTGGCCTTGCTGTCAGTTTTATGGCGGTTGTTATCGGCCCAATCCGACATCATGGACAGGAGCTTGCGTTCCTCCGCTGTTAAGGGCGCGAGATGTCGGGAGGCTTCTTCAACGGCCTCGTCCTGAATATCTTCGACTTGTGCGTCGTCTGCATAATCTTCTTCACTCTGCTCAATCATTCGCTTGAGAATGCGCTCAGAAAATGCCGTCTTTTGGTTTGACTGATCAGGTGTTGCCAAGTTCTGGCGATGCTTTTCTAGGGTCGCAGCAAATGCGGCCGGAGACGAAAAGAGCCGTTTCTGTAGGAGTTTATTGACGAAGTGAGCTGCCATCCCACCCGTTTCGCGGCAAGTATGTTTGCGGCTTTCGCAATACTGCCGAAGCATGGCGTGGATCTCGCGTTCCGGCTCCGAATAGGGGATAGCCAAAGGTTTGAGCACTCGCTTTGGATAAAGCGGATTGCCGTCGGCATCGACCAGATCGGTTTTTAGTCGGCGCACCATGACTTGAGACAGCTGACGTTCGCTTGGCAAAATGTTTCGAGAAAACCGTTGGTCGTCGAGCAGTTCCAATAGCGACGTAAAGGACTGCGTGTATCCATTGTGCGGGGTCGCCGTCAAAAAAAGCTTATGCTGGAAATGAGGCGCGATGGTGCGAACCAAACGCGTGCGCTGACTTTCTAGCGTGTAGTTGGCACTTCCAGAGGGCGCGATATTGTGAGCCTCATCTATGACGAGCAAGTCGAATTTGCGGGGATAGACCGACCCCACCGGGAGCACGTCCTTTAGGAGACGCAGGGGCTCACCTGCTTTGATCCAATCGACAGAAGCAATGAGGCGCGGAAAGGATGTCCACGGGTTAGCATGAATACCGCGATCACGTCGTAATTGGCGAACATAATCTGAATTGACTATCTTGAAGTCGAGTCCGAATTTTTCGAGCATTTCAAGACGCCATTTTTCCTGCAATGACGCGGGGCAGACGATGAAGACGGTTCGCGCTCGATGCCGCAATAACAGTTCCTGAATGACCAACCCAGCTTCAATGGTTTTGCCTAAGCCGACATCATCTGCAATCAGCAAATTGGCGCGGGCCATACCAATCGCGCGCACAAGCGGATCAAGCTGAAAATCTTCAATGCTGATACCACTCCTAAAGGGCGCTTGCAGGAACCCGCGATCGGCGTTCGTTGCAGCGCCCCAGCGAACAGCATCCAGAAACGCTTCTAGGTGGGCAGGATCGTCTCTGCCTGTAAGTTTGGGCAATCCGGCATGTTCAATAATGTGCGCGCCAGGCTCTATTTCCCAGATAACCTCAATCTGTTCACCGAGGCTGTCTTCGTCGATCGAAGCTAGTGTAATGTGATGTTGAGGCTGGGTCGTCTCGCGTGGCCCAATACAAGCATCCACCTCTACGACAATCCACTGGCGCCGCCGGGCTTCAACGAGCTGTCCAGATTCTGGCGTCGCGAGTATGCCGTCTTCGGATTTATTTTGGTCAAATATGTCTAGCGTCATGCAGGAATAGCCTGAGCTTCATCCAAATTATTAAGATGAGAAATGAAGCTCTTACCGATCGCCTCGCCGAGTTTAACTGGAACGGCATTTCCAATCAGTCGTCCGATGGTCTTACGACGAATAGGGACTCCCTTTGGAGCAAATTTATAGCTTTTCGGGAAACTTTGAATGATCGCGCCTTCCCGAAGCGAAATTGCGCGGTCCTGTTCGGGGTGCCCAAATCGACCATTCCCAAACCCGAAGAATTGAGTAGTCATTGTCGGGGCCGGTTCATCCCAGCCCATGCGGCCATAAACACTTGGATAGGTTTTTCCAGACGCCTTCTTATGGCATTCTGCAACCAATTCCTCGGGCCAATCTCGCCATGTGCCGCCCGGTTTGGAAACCCGGATACGCTTCAAGTTTAGGGCTGAAAGTTCGCTGGCTTGATGCAAAGGATCTTTCTCGTCGCATTCACCCGCGCTTAGCTTGGGTAGCTTTTCTATCGCTTTCCGAACTGTCTTGTGCTTTCCGGATGGCGATGTCGGAGCGATAAGATCAATTGGTCCGAGCCGTGACGCCAATAAGACCAAACGATTGCGCTGTTGAGGAACTCCGTAGTCTGCACAGTTCACCACTTGATGGCTAACGTGATATCCGATCCCTTCCAGAGATTGGACGAATTTCTCAAAGACTTTTTGATGGGCAAGCATTGGAACATTTTCCATTGTCACCAAATGAGGCCGAGACTCATTTACCATGCGGCCAAATTGAAGCAGCAAATTCCATCGTTCGTCGGACTCATCAGACTTGCCCTTACTATAGGTGGAGAATGGCTGGCAGGGCGCGCAGCCTGCCAGCAATGTAATCTTGGCGTCACCATAGGCGTCGGCAAGTTCAGACTCACTGACATCTTCAACCGACTTCTTTAGAAATTTCGCCTTATTGTTGGCCTCGAAGGGGTATTCGCAAGCAGGATCAATATCTATGCCCATAGCGACATTGATTCCTGCGTTTTCCAGCCCGAGTGTCAGGCCGCCCGCGCCACAAAAAAGATCTACCGCCCGAATTTCAAAATTTGGAGGCTTTTTTGAGATTTTGTCACTTTTCGACGCGCGCTTGGCGCTATTTGATCTTCTTGCCATCGAGCTTCTTTCCTCCCGCAGCCCGCATAAGGGCTTCATATGTTTCGATTGCAAGAACGACGACGACGGGGCGACCGTGTTTTTCGACGATGACGGGGCCCGCGCGTGCGGAATCCAGAAGTAGGCCGAAACTATTTTTGGCCTCTCGGGCAGACATTGTTTTCATTGCAGTTCTCAACCGATTGATTCGAGCCATTATAGCTACAATTGGAAATATTTTGGAACTGATTTGTGACGGGATTCTACGATTTTTGGATGTAGTGCAGGGCGCGTTCGGCGTTGCCGAACCGGGTTCGCGTGAACCAAGCCGGTGCCCGTCTTGGCCCTCCGGGCTTTGATCCCTCGCGCTTGCCGCCTTCGGCGGGGCAGGAACTGCTGCGCAGTGCAGATTTGGCAGGCGCCCGCCCTAAGCGGGCTAAACGCCCAGCTGGCTAGAGGATGTTGACGTGACATTGGCGGCAGAACCACCGGAGACCGCTCCGCGGGCCCGGGGACCATGCCGCCTCGTTGTTTGGTTGCTGGGCTGTCCGGCGCGCTCTGGGCTTCGCCTTCGGGGTTGCCGGACGCCTGGCCGCGAGGCCGCTTCCCACTGCGGAGCAGAGGGGTCGGCCTCGCCAGCTAACGCGGCAGGTTTGTAGTGTTTAGAGGTTCAACGGACGGCGCTGCGCGCCGGCATTTTTGTGAATGTCCCTCGGCAGTCGGGGTGGGCGTCAGGCCGGTCTGCCACAGGGCGGCCAGCGCCCAACCGCCTTGGCACGAAGCTCGATTGGGTCGCGGCCGATCATTACGACACCGGCCAGCCTCATACCCATTTGGTCATTCGCGGCAAGCGCGATGATGGAACTGATCTGATTATTCCCAAGGACTATGTATCGAAGGGCATTCGGAAGCGGGCACAAGAGCTTGTGACCATTGAGCTTGGGCCCGTGCGGGAGATCGAAGGACGCACGCGCATGGCGCGCATGGTTCAGCGACAGCGGTTGACACAGATCGACCGGAGATTGTTTGGCAGCGCGCGGGATGGAATTGTGGATGTATCCGCCCCTGTCCGAAAGGGACAAGTCTGGCGCAAGCAATTAGACCGCGCCCGTCTGAAGTTTTTGGAGAAAACGGGACTTGCAGAGCCGCTTGGAAAAGGCCGATGGCGGATACAGGAAAATGCCGAACCAACGCTGAAACGCATGGGTGAGCGCGGCGACATCATTCAGACGATGCACCGCGCGATGGCAGGCCGCGACCAGCGCCTGATCGATGGAACGAGTCTGTATGACCCTGGCGCTGACGGCGCAAAGCCAGTGACCGGGAAAATCCTCTCGCAAGGCGTCGGCGATGATGTAGCTGACCGCGCCTATCTCATCATCGACGATTTGGACGGCAAAAGCCGATATATAAATTTGGGGTCGAGCGACAGGCTGACAGAATTCAAACCGGATATGATTGTCACTGTCGAACCAGCAAGCCGTGAACCTCGATCTTCGGACGGCACAATCGACAAGATCGCTGCGAAAAATGGTGGGCGCTATTCCGAGCTGTTGCATATGAAAGCCGACGGCTCTGCGCGTCCTGAGTTTGTCGCCGCGCATGTTCGGCGGTTGGAAGCGCTAAAACGCGCAGGGCATGTCACGCGAAATTCGGATGGGAGTTGGACAATTCCGTCAGACTATCTAACGCAGGCCGGAGAATATGAACGCGCCTCGGCTCTATCGCAGCCTGTAGGTATTTCACCTCACTCGTCGCTGTCGCTCAAGCAGATGGAAACAGCGATTGGCGCAACGTGGTTGGATCAATCATTGGTTGATGGCAAAGCCAACACGCTTGCGAGAGGCTTTGGCGGTGAAGTCGAACGCGCGAAAGTCGTGCGCCGATCGTTTCTGTTCAAGTCAGGAATCCTGAAAAACAAAAGCACGCAATTTACCAAAGCTCATCTTATCGAATTGGAGCGTAGGGACTTGGTAAATGCCGGGCAGGACTTGGCGCGTGAGTTGGGTAAGCCCTATGCGGCGTCGCCTGCGAGCGGGCAAATTAGAGGAATCTATGCAAAAGCTGTGGATCGTCCGAGCGGCAAATATGCCGTTATTGAGCGGGCGAAGGATTTTACGCTTGTCCCTTGGCGCGACGTGCTGGAGCGTCAAAGCGGAAAGTCAGTCAGCGGGCTGCTTCGCGGAAAGACGATTTCGTGGTCGTTTGGGCGAGGACGGGGAGTGACGTAGCTTTCAGTTGAGTTCCTAGATATTTGAGCATTTTACATTGTTCTAGCCGTTTGCCTCATTTACGGTCGCGAAATTCTAGTGAGGTTTTCTATGCGCAATGTGAGCTATTTTCCACCATACAGTCAGGAAGAAAACGTCGTAACCAACGCTGTCCTTTTGCTGTTATCTCACGTCAACAGAATGGCCCCGACTATATTCTCTGATTTACTGACATCTATTACGGATGAGGCGTTTGCCGTTGGGCCAACTTTTCAAAACCAGGTGAAGATACGGGGCGGGAAAGGGATTCCTGATGCACTCATCCAACAATCTCCATTTGAAATTTATGTGGAAACCAAATTGGGCGACCATTTGTCTGTTAGTCAAATCGCATCCCACTTCGAGACAATCAAGCAAAACGAAACGGTCAAAGGATCAAGCATACTGCTTGGGCTAACTAGAACGCAGATTGGCCAAACCGAATTGGATGAACTGCAAAGCCTTGGTGGAGCAAATGGAGTGAGGTTTTTCTCAACCACGTTTACTGAGTTAGCAGATATTCTCGAAAGTTCTTCGGATGAGTTCCGATTGGAATTGAATACGCTGCTTGAAGAATATCGGGCGTTCATCCAAGAGCGGGGCCTTGTGCCAGAAACCGAAAACAAGCTTCTGATAAACCCATGCGGGACCTCATATGAGCAAAATCGGCTGCACAATATTTATCATGACCAACCGACGCGCTCGAAGGTGTTTTGCAAATACCTGGGAGTTTACAAAGACAAGTGCGTGTCGCTGATTGGTGAAGTTTTGGCAGTGGTCAATGCTCGAATAGACGGCAACGAAGTTTCGATCTTAGAAAACCATCCGTTATCGTGGAGGCAAGGATATCTGCATCAACCGACAGAGCACGAGCTCAATCGAATTTTGGGAATTGTTCGTGGATCAAGTTACTACAATTTGGGCGAAGAAGAAGCTCGCTACTACATTGTGGATGAGTTCGTTGAGAGCAGTTTTCGCAAAGTATCAAAGCACGGAATACAAGGACACCGATATTTCACGCTAGATGGAGAAGCAGGAATTATTCCGGATTGTTTTGCCGAAACAGAGCCGACAATTGAAGAGGTTGCACGTGCGCTATCCTCGAAAACATGGCAGTAGAAAATCACATGCACACTACGCAAAACGATAGGGTGTTCACATTCTGTGGAGCACTTCAGTCCGGGGAATCAAGAGCTTTGAATGCCTTCAAAAATTAAATACCGACGCAGTTACAAACTCGATGATTATATCGTGTCTGGAATAACGGCGCGCGAGCTTTTGCGTTTCTTTCGGAGAATGGACGGTTGGCACACCTTCTTTGGGGAGTTTGAAATCCCAAATTTCAGAACTGTTTTTGGCGGTGCCACTCAACTCCAGCGTCTTGGCGACCCGGCGTCCGGGGCAGGAGTCATCATTAAGGAATACACTTGCGCAACCGGTTCTGGTCCGAATTTGAAGGCAATTTGGAGGCTAAAGGTTACATTTACTTGCTCCATGCGATCCTTTGAACATGTTGAGTATGCGGATGAAAATTATCCAGAGCTCATAAACGAGCGTTTCGACTTTCGGGAAACTTGGCACGATGAAGACATAACCAGTATCGAATTGCGATCAGCGGAAAGCCAGACAGCTTTCGAGAAGGAAGTTCTTAGTTTCATTTCTGAATTTCGTGTTCGTGAGGGTAAGATCGCAGACCCATCCGATTGGGAGGAGGGTGGACTGATAGCAAAGGTGCGGTGTCGCTGTGGTCATACCGTTACAACAACAGCGCCCAAGCTGAGCCGGGGTAAGCGGTGCAGTGATATCTTCGCCTTGAAAAATATACTGCGCTGTAGCGCCTGTGGAAACATGGGTGAGGCCGAGATATTACCTTGGTTTCTTGAAAACACTGTCACCCATATCGATTCCTCTCGACGCTATTTTGATGGTGATCGTGGTGTTGACAGGCAAAGTATCCAGCAGGATGTCTCATTTGATTTGTATGGAGTTATGGATGGTGACGGCGAGAGCGACGTTTATCTAGGAGACGGAGTTTCAATAAAACCAGACGGAAGACTGTCCGAAGATTGATGTTCGAGTCCTAACAATAATTGCATCAAGCAATACATTCTTTAGGCGGATTAATGCCTTTATACACCCAGAGCAGGACAATTTTGCACCTAACAAATCTCTGGGCATCGTAGTTGATTGTGAATATGCATATTTGCCTCGAATTTCTACCCGCTTTCCTACCTAGACCAGTTAGGGCTTAATCCCGCAGCCTAGGCCTCAAGTTAGTTCTTGAGGTTTTAGATGTCTCCGCAATCCATTCTTATCGGCCAAGTAATTATCGTCTTTGTGACGATTATCTTTGGCGTTTGGTTTGCGACGCAGTGGACAGCGGCGCAGTTTGCCTATGACGCCTATCTCGGTCAGCCTTGGTTCCTTCTAGGTGATCAGCCGATTTACTATCCGTGGCGTTTGTTTGAGTGGTGGTATGCGTTTGACGCTTATGCGCCAGAGATCTTTGCCAAGGGCGGACAGATTGCGGCGGGTTCCGGTTTTCTTGGTTGTGCTTTCGCGGTTATCGGCTCGATCTGGCGCGGGCGGCAGGCCAAACGGCTCACGACTTACGGATCATCGCGCTGGTCAAACACGCGTGATCTAAAGCGAGCCGGGCTGTTTAAGCCAAGCGGTGTCTTTTTGGGCCGCACCGATGAGAATTATTTACGCCATGACGGTCCGGAGCATGTGATGGCCTTTGCACCAACGCGCTCCGGCAAAGGTGTGGGGCTTGTCGTTCCGACCTTGCTGAGCTGGACAGACTCCGCTGTCATTCACGACATCAAGGGTGAGAACTGGGAGATCACATCCGGCTGGCGCTCGACCTTCTCTCACTGCCTACTATTTGATCCGACTAATCCCGCCAGCGCCAAATACAATCCTCTGCTGGAAGTGCGCAAAGGCCGCAATGAGGTGCGCGATGTCCAAAACATCGCTGACATCCTAGTCGATCCCGAAGGGGCGCTTGAGCGCCGCAACCATTGGGAAAAGACCGGCCATGCTTTGGCGATATTTTACTTTGCGTACCCAGAGCGAATCGGAGCTAAGCTGTGAATTATTCTGAGCGTATGGCAAGGAGTGTTTTTGGCTCCCGTTGGAAGAGCGGTACTATGGTTTTTTTGCATGCTTATCTAGATGCATCAAAAGACGAGCACGCGAAAAGTGACCGTTGGACCGTTGTGGCTGGATATAGCGGAACCGCAGAGGAATTTGCGCGAGTTGAGGAGCGGTGGAATGGTTTGCTTGCGCTGGATTTCAAGCACAAAGAGGACCGGCACTTCCACTATGCCGAATTTCGAAACAGGTTTCTCGATTGGGAGGAGCGCGTTGAAAAATACGCAAAACTCTTATCAGAAACCAACCTTTATGCGATAGCTGCCATCATCAAGAATGATGCATGGTCACAACTTGATGTTTCGTCAAAGTACCGTTCTCTTTTTCCGCGTCGTGAGCACGCTTGTTTGGACTTCGCTTTATCTACCCTTGCTGATGCGCTCGATGAGAATGCGCTCTCTGGCCCCGTGTCGCTCACTATCGATAACGACTATGGAAGCAGGGTGTCTGCAACTGCGGTTTTTGAGAACTGGGAACAAAGGACTCAAAAGACTGTCCTTGCGCTAACCATCGCTCAGCCGGGAGAGGCGAGGCTCTCGGTGCCGTTACAATATGCCGATCTTCTTGCGAATGCGGTGCGCACCGATCCAACTACTGGATTGGAAATGTATGAATTAAAGGCGGAAATTATGAACGCGAAGCTCCGCTCACCCTTGCGTCATGCGATTAAGCAAGGGCTAATGAAATCATGGCATCCGAGGAATGCAGACGAGATTGTTGCTCAGGCGGCAAGTTTTAATGATCTTGCGGTTATTCCTGTCTGATTTACTTTTGCTCTGCTTTGGATAGTTTTGTTGGTGCCTTTGGTTTCAGTTTATCCAGAGCCTTCTCAAACCTCTTCTCAGCGTCGGTGAGGTTTAGTTCGCCATCGGCCTCGAGTTCGCGAGCGACCTTTTTGAACTGCTCCGACTGCGCCTTGTCCGTGTTCTTGCTCAGTTTCGGCTTTCGCTTTTCGGCCATGTATATCCTTCTTTCCATGAGAAAGCGGGGCCTTTGCTACGAGTTGTTTGATAGGTCAGGCGCTTTCCTTGTGCCCCTCGTAACACATTTTCGGCGCGTTCGGTATCATCCACGCCGAGGGCTGCGCGATTTGAATACCGGAAATCAAACTCGGCCATGTAACGGTGTAGGTGGCGTTTATCGCAGTGCTGATAAATGCCGCGCATCCCGCGCTTAAAGATCGAGAAATACCCCTCGATAGTGTTGGTGTGAACGGTCACGTCATCTTTTTTCACATACTCATCTTTTGAGTGTGAAACGACGCCATGCTCGACAAACTGCCACCCAAGGCCCTTGTAATGGCCAGCTTCATCGGTCATAAGCCGCGCCTCGCGAGAAATGTTCTCTGCAAGGATTGGTGCAATGGTTTTTACTCTGAGGTCGTCAACAACGTAGCTGCGCACTTGGCCGCTCTCGCGATCCACCAACGATAGAACCTTATTCATATGCGCGGAGCGCTTCTTGCCGGTTGGTGCGGGGTTTTGCTTGTCATTGCCGATAAAGGTTTCATCGACCTCAACCGCGCCACCCATTGAGCCGAACGGTGCCAGAGTACCGAGGCGCATGGCTTCGCGAATACGGTGCGACAAGAACCATGCGGTTTTGAGCGACACGCCAAGCGCGCGATGAAGCTGGTTTGAGCTAATGCCTTTTTTGCTGCCGACCATCAGAAAGATTGCCTGAAGCCAAACGCGCAACGGCAGGTGCGACGATTCAAAAATAGTCCCGACCTTAACGGTGAAGGGCTTGCGGCACTGGTAGCACTTGTAAACGCCGATCCGAGTGGACTTGCCTTTTAGGGCTCCAACGCGCTCAACACCGCCACAATGGGGGCAGATTGGACCATTCGGCCAAATGATGCCCTCAACATAGCGATATGCTGCTTTTTCGTCGTGGAAGTATTTTGCGCTTAAGATCGACATGGCGGTTATCCTTTTGATAACCCTAATGTAATCACTATTTTGGGTACGTAAAGTACTATATCGCCGATTGGTTGCAATTAGAACAAAGGGGGAATATAGAACATAAGAAGAACATAAAGGAGTTGGCTATGGAAAACGAAAGCTTGCGTGACGTCGTCGGACTCGGCGTATTGATTATGGTCATTGGTGCAGCGCAATTCTGGGGTGTACTTCTCGGCGCTTGATGGCGTAACCGTAAATTTTCAATCGGCCAGAAGTCTGCCGGCTAAGGTTCTGAATGACAAAGCATTTTGTCCATCTTCACCTTCATTCTGCTTATTCCCTCGCTGAGGGGGCGATTCCTGTCAGTAGAATTAAAGACCTTTGCCTCGAAGATGGCATGCCTGCTGTTGCTGTTACGGATACCAACAATCTTTTCGGCGCGCTTGATGTTTCGACCACGTTGGCCGGTGCTGGTGTTCAACCGATTATTGGCCTGCAGCAGGCCTTTGACGCAAAGGAATTCGGGTTACCGCTCGCCCGGGGAGCGCGAAATCCCCCTTTGGTTTTGCTGGCTCAATCGGAAGCGGGGTATGAGAACTTATTAAAGGTCACCAGCGAAGCCTTTTTGAACTCCTGTTCTGATGATGGTGCCTGTGCATCTTTGCAGTGGCTTGATGGTCATAGTGAAGGTTTGATTTGTTTGACTGGTGGTTATGACGGACCAATCGACAAATTGCTGCGTGAAGACCGCGTAACCGAGGCTCGAGAAGCTCTAGAACGACTGCGCGCATTATTTCCTGACCGACTTTATGTTGAATTACAGCGTCATGAGGCGCGTGATCACGAAAGTGTTGAACCGACATTGATCGACTTGGCCTATGAACTTGATCTGCCGGTGGTCGCTACCAATGAACCATTTTATCCGTTGCCGGATGATTACGAAGCTCATGACGCGTTATTGTGCGTAGCGGACGGGGCTTATGTTCACCAAGATGACCGGCGCAAAGTAACCCAAGATCATTATTTTAAGACCACCGAGCAAATGGTGGCCTTGTTTCAGGACTTGCCTGAAGCGATTGAAAACACGATTGAGATTGCACGGCGATGTGCATATCGCCCGCGTTTTCGCGATCCAATTTTACCTAGCTTTGCCAGTGAAGGGGCGGTCGCTGATGTTACTGCCGAAGCCCTAGAGCTAGAACGTCAGGCCCGCGAAGGGTTGAAAGCCCGATTGCGCGCTAATCCACCATCGGCTCCAGAGGAAGATTATTGGGACCGGTTGAAGGTTGAGTTAGATATTATCAACCGAATGGGTTTTCCCGGTTACTTCCTGATCGTTTCTGATTTTATTAAATGGGCCAAAAACGAAGAAGTACCAGTGGGGCCAGGGCGTGGCTCAGGTGCTGGTTCGCTGGTCGCTTGGTCACTGACAATTACTGATCTAGACCCGCTTCGCTTTGGGCTACTATTCGAGCGGTTTCTAAATCCTGAACGTGTCTCCATGCCGGATTTCGATATCGACTTCTGTCAGGACCGTCGGGATGAGGTTATACGTTATGTTCAGGAAAAATACGGTCGTGACCGCGTAGCCCAGATTATCACCTTCGGTAAACTTCAAGCGCGGGCGGTGTTGCGCGATGTTGGCCGCGTTCTACAGATGCCGTTTGGTCAGGTTGATCGTATCTGTAAACTGGTGCCGAATAACCCGGCCAACCCTGTCACACTTAAAGAGGCAATTGAGACTGAACCGCGCTTGCGTGAAGAACGCGATAGCGAAGAGGCCGTGGCAGCCTTGATTGAAAAGGCACTGAAGCTCGAAGGTCTATACCGTCATGCCTCGACCCACGCTGCGGGGGTTGTTATTGGCGATAGGCCACTTGATGAGTTAGTGCCGCTTTATCGCGACCCTCGGTCGGATATGCCTGCGACGCAGTTCAATATGAAATGGGTTGAACCGGCGGGGCTGGTAAAGTTCGATTTTCTTGGCCTTAAAACGTTAACCGTAATCGCGCGCGCTGTGGGCTATGCGGCGGAACGCGGTGCCGACATCGATATCAGTAAAATTCCGCTCGATGACAAGATGACCTTTGAGATGTTGGGCGAGGGTGCTGCAACCGGTGTTTTCCAGTTAGAGAGTACCGGCATGCGCTCGACTTTGCGTGCCATGAAGCCTGATACACTTGAAGACATTATCGCGTTGGTTTCACTCTATCGCCCGGGCCCGATGGAAAATATTCCAACCTATATCGAGCGTAAACAAGGTAATCAGGAACCGGACTACCTTCATCCACTCCTTGAAGGTGTGCTCAAAGAAACCTATGGCGTCATCATCTACCAAGAACAGGTGATGCAGATTGCACAGATACTGTCCGGTTACTCGCTGGGTGAAGCGGATTTATTGCGTCGTGCGATGGGTAAGAAGAAAAAAGAGGAGATGGACCTTCAACGCATCCGGTTTGTTGATGGTGCGAAGAAAAACGATGTTGATCCTAAAAACTCTTCTTCAATTTTTGATTTGGTGCAAAAATTCGCCGGTTATGGTTTTAATAAATCACACGCTGCGGCATACGCATATATTGCGTACCAAACGGCTTGGTTAAAGGCTAATTACCCTGCTGAATTCCTTGCAGCATCAATGTCTCTCGATCGTGCGAACACGGATAAACTGGCGATCTTTATAAAAGAAGCCCGCCGAATTGACGTTGAGGTTCTACCGCCCCATGTAAATCATTCTAAAGCGGATTTTTCTGTAAAAGACGGTGCGATTGTATATGCGCTTTCGGCGGTAAAAAATGTTGGTGAAGGGGCCATGGCCCATATCGCCGATGAGCGAGAGAAAAAGGGACCGTTTAAAAATATTTTTGATTTCGCTGAACGCGTTGATCTAAAGCAAGTCGGAAAACGCGCTATTGAAAATCTTGCACGCGCGGGTGCTTTTGATGGATTAAGTGAATCGCGCACGCAAAGCTTTGCTGCGGCTGAGCTAATTATACGCTATTCAGCGGCTACTTTTGAAGAGCGCAATAGCGATCAAGGCGGGTTATTTGCCATGGATAGCGCCCCGTCGCTTGCGAAACCCAAGGTGCCCAATCCCGAAGAATGGACGCAGCAAGTTCGTCTTGATGAGGAGCGTGCGGCCGTGGGGTTTTATTTCAGTGGCCATCCGCTTGATGATTATGAAACGGAACTGCGACGGCTCAATGTTATATCCTACAACGAAGCGTTAGCACGGGCGAAATCCGGCAAAGTCGGCGTACAGATGGCAGGTGTCATTCGAACGGTCCGTATGCGGCGGTCAAAATCCGGAAAGCCGTTTGCTTGGGTTGAACTTTCTGATGCGAGTGGGGAATTTGAGGTTACGGTCTTTTCCGAGACCTTAAATTCCGCACGAGACTTAATGGAAAGTGGCGCGATGGTTCTTGCGACTGTTACGGTAGAGGATCGCGATGGCGATGTGCGCTTCACCTGTGAAGGGATGCGCAGCTTGGATGACGCAGCTGCGGCGTCAGTTTCACAACTGCGCGTTAGCGTGACCTCGGTTTCGGCGCTTGATGGGTTGAAACGTCGGTTAGATGCGGTGCGCCCCGCAAGCGCGAGGGAAAGCGGCTCGGTCGTTGTGGTTATGCGCTTACCAGAGACGGGGCGTGAAGTTGATCTTGCCTTGCCGGGCTATGCGGCTTGCACGCCGGCAATGCGTGGTGCGCTCAAAAGTCTTGAGGGCGTCACGGATGTTGAACTGATTTAGATGTTGTCTTTGATGTAAGATTTTAGACTGTCTGCGAATTCAGGCCGTTGAAGACCGAGCGCAATATTTGCTTTTAACCACCCAAGTTTATCGCCACAATCGTGGCTTTCGCCTTCGTATTCGTAAGCAAAAAAGCTTTGGGATTTCATCAACGCATCCATTGCGTCGGTAAGCTGAATCTCACCGCCAGCGCCGCGTGGCGTCGTTTCTAGGAGTTCAAAAACTTCAGGTTGGAGTATATAGCGTCCGGTAATAGCCAGATTTGATGGCGCATCTATTGGTGCGGGTTTTTCGACCATACCCGACATTTCAAACATTCGACCATCGCGCTGACCCTTCGGGGCGACCACGCCATATTTATTGGTATCCTTTTGGGCAACTTCTTCGACAGCAACGATATTTCCGCCAGTCTTGTTATATTCGTCGACCATTTGTGCGAGGCAGCCCTTTGTGCCGCCCATGGCTTTGGTGATGACAACGTCAGGCAATGATACCGCAAAAGGTTCGTTCCCTATTATATCCCGTGCGCACCAGACTGCATGGCCCAGACCGAGCGGAGCTTGTTGTCGGGTATAGGAAAGCGCACCTGCTTTGGGGATCGTCGCCAGAACGCTATCGAGGATTTCTGTTTTTTTCTTTGCCGTCAGTCCGGCCTCAAGTTCGAAAGCGTGATCGAAATAATCTTCGATAGCGCTTTTTCCGCGCCCGGTGACCAAAACCACATGCTCAATGCCGGCCTCAAACGCTTCATTTACCACGTAATCAATAAGCGGCCGATCAACGAGCGGCAGCAGCTCTTTGGGTGTGGATTTCGTCGCCGGAAGAACGCGTGTTCCGTGACCCGCGACGGGAATGACGACTTTACGAACCGATTTCATACGTACTCTCGTTATCTTTGGCTTTCATATCGCTTGGATGTGCGACGATCATGCACTTATCCCCACGCCCGGCGATAATATCAACTCTATAGAACTGGCTTAAACCATGCGAAATTTGCTAAATTCTTATAAATTGTCGATTTTTTGCCCTTCTAAGGCCATTGATTGAATACGATATCACGACCTGATTGTTGGGCACCTTGTACAGCCAGCATAGTGCGCGCATATGGTATAATTCCGCTGCTGCGTAGAAAAATAAGAGCGATTGATGAGTGACGAAAACGAAGAAAATCAAAGCGACCACAATGATCGACGCGGGAATCGCGGCGGTGATACGCCTTTAATACAACCGCATAAGCAGAGTTTCTTTGCGAGCCTCTGGTCGAGTTTTATGGCGGGCGTTGTTGTCGTTGCGCCGGTCGGAATCACCGTTTGGCTGTTTTACCTTTTGCTGACGGGGCCAATGGCGAAACTCGATGCATTCGTAAAGCGAACCCTGCCTGTTGGTGACACCACGCTCGAAAAGATTTTGCAGGTTTTGCCCGGTGTTGGCGTGCTGTTGGCCTTTATCGTATTGGTCATTCTAGGTGCGCTGGCAAAGAACTTTGTCGGTAGATCGTTTATTCGCGCCGGAGAACGAATGATCGAATCTGTGCCGATTGTGCGCAATGTGTTTGGGTTTTTCAAAAATGTATTTGAAACGGCGTTGCGACAATCAGATCGCTCTTTCAAAGAGGTGGCACTGGTCGAATATCCGCGCAAAAACGCGTGGGTGATGGCTTTTGTTGTCGGTGAGGCAAAAGGTGAGGTGAGGGCAACGCTTGATGATCAAGGCGATGCGTTGACATCGGTTTTTATACCGACAGTGCCAAATCCAACATCTGGATTCTTACTATTTGTTCCGCGTAGTGACCTTCGTATTCTGAAGATGTCAGTCGAAGAAGCGGCGAAGGTTGTGTTCTCGCTTGGGCTTGTTGTGCCAGATTACGCAGATGGCGCGGAGGCGGTTGCGCGACTTGAAGAAATGGCAAACGAGGCGGAAAAAACGCCATTGAGCAAAAGACTGTTCAAAAATTGGAAGACCTAACCAGCACTCAATAATTTGACAGCGTCATCGCGGCTGAACAAATAAAGAAGCGTTCTTAACGCTTCGCCGCGCGCTGATTTTAAATCTGCATCACGTCGCATGATCAACTCTGCATCGTCGCGTGCGGCCGCAAGCAATTCCCCGTGAACCGCGATATCGGCTAGTCGAAAACGCGGGAATCCAGATTGGGCTGCACCAAGAACATCGCCAGCGCCGCGAAGGCGTAGATCCTCTTCTGCGATTAAAAAACCGTCTTCTGTATCGCGTAAAACATTTAAGCGGGCCTTCGCCGTTTCGCCCAACGGGGCTTTATAAAGTAAAATACAACTCGATTTTTTCTCACCGCGCCCAACGCGCCCGCGTAGCTGGTGGAGCTGCGCAAGGCCAAAACGCTCCGCATGTTCGATGATCATAATCGTAGCGTTAGGGGCATTTACCCCGACTTCGATTACGGTCGTGGCGATCAGAACTTGAATTTCGCCGTTATAGAACCGCTCCATGATCGCGTCTTTTTCCGGCCCCGACATTTTTCCATGGACTAACCCGACGCCATCGCCAAGTGCCGTTTTTAAAGTCTCGAATCGCTCTTCGGCGGCGGTAAGGTCGAGAAACTCTGACTCTTCGACCAACGGACAAACCCAATAGGCTTGCTCGCCATTGGTTGTTGCGCGTTTAAGCCCGTTGACTATTTCATCAATGCGGCTCATGGAAATCGTGCGCGTATCAACGGGTTTTCGCCCCGGTGGTTTTTCGGTGATCCGGCTGTGGTCCATGTCGCCATAGGCAGTAAGTGATAACGTTCTGGGAATGGGGGTGGCGGTCATGACCAAAAGATCAGGCTTCGGACCCTTTTGCGTTAACGCCACACGCTGACGGACGCCGAAACGGTGTTGCTCATCAATTACCACGAGCGCTAGGTCATGGAAGGCGACGTCATCTTGAAATAGCGCATGGGTGCCGAGTAATATATCGATATCACCATTTGCTAATTGGCGCAGAGTTTCGCGCCGCGCTGTGCCTTTGTCGCGTCCGGTTAGAATGCCCAGCTTAATACCGGCCGCGAGGGCCAATGGCTCTAGGGATTCAAGATGTTGCCGGGCTAGGATTTCGGTCGGAGCCATCAACGCCGATTGTCCGCCGCTTTCGATAGCGGTTAGCATCGCAAAAAAAGCGACAATAGTTTTTCCCGACCCGACATCGCCTTGAAGCAATCGAACCATGCGATCGGGCGCGCGCATATCAGAATATATGTCGTCGAGTGCAAGTTCCTGGGCATTGGTGAGGGAAAAGGGAAGCGCCTTTTTTGCTTTCGCCAATAAGCGCCCATGGCCAGTGATGGATCGACCGCGTGATTTGATGCGCGCTTTACGGATCAAAAGCAGGGCCAGTTGGTTTGCAAGGAGTTCATCATAGGCAAGGCGCTGCCGTGTTGGGGCCATGGCTGAAAGCCCGGCCTGACTTTCGGGTGCGTGCATCGCTTCGATGGAATTTTTCCAACTGGGCCAGTTGCGTGCTTTTAACCAACTGTCGTCTTGCCATTCCGAGAGCGCGGGAACGCGCATCATCGCTTGCGTGACAGCCTTGCGCATGACGCCAGCCGTTAGCCCTGCCGTCAGCGGATAAATTGGCTCGAAGGTCGGCATGTCGCTAGGTTTGTCGGGGTCAGCCACGTAATCGGGATGCGGCATTTGACGCGCGCCGTTAAACTCTTCGACCTTGCCGGAGATCAAACGAGTCTGACCTTCGGGCAGAAGGGTTTTCAGATAATCGGCGCGAGCATGAAAATAGACCAGCGTGATATATCCGGTTTCGTCGGAGCAGATCACTTTATACGGTAAGCGACGCCCCTTTGGCGGCGGATCATGACGGTCAACGGTAACGCTGAGGGTCAGGATTCGACCGGGCGGCGCTTCGGCTATGGTCGGTCTGAATGACCGGTCCACAAGTCCAGCCGGGGCAGTCAGAACCAAGTCTACAACAAGTGGCCCCGCAGCACGGCTAATAAGAGCTGCGATCTTAGGGCCTACGCCCGTAAGCACTGTAATGTCTGCAAATAAGGGATTTAGAATAGATGGCCGCATGATGCTGTGTTAGCGCTGTTTCTTAGGGTTTTCCAATTCTGAGATCGGGATAAAAGAGATCCCGGAGGATTTATACATGATCAGATTACTTGCCGCTGTCATTATTGCGGTCATTGTCGGCTTTGCCACAGCGAAATTCGTCGAAAGCATTGGTGTCGGCTATACGGGACTTGAGGTCTCTGTTGCCTATAAAGGCGTATTAGCGTTTAGCTGGTTTATCGGTGCATTTGTGGCAGCTTTGTTGGCGTTATTGATTGGTCACCGTTGGGCCCCGCTTGGGGGGCTGGCCGCGAGCGCGATCTTTCTCGCGGCTATGATCGCAATGTTCTCGAACCCGCTGGGGTGGCTGCTGTGGATATGTGCCGCGGCATTAACTGGTTTAGGCGGTTATGCGGCGATCAAGCTTACAAAGGCGTCGAATATCCATCCGAACTTACGGCCCGACGAAAGCCTCTTCGATGAGTGACATCTACATTCCTGCCGCGACAATTTTATTGCTACGTGAGGAAAAATCACTGGAAGTTTTGATGGTCGAACGCCATGCGGATACGCCTTTTGCCGGGGGCGCATTGGTGTTTCCGGGTGGTCGCATTGATCCTGGTGATATGCTTAGGGCGTGGGCGGATTATTCGACCGGTTTAGATGTGGTCCCGGAGGATCAAAAAGCACCCCGGATTGCGGCAATTCGAGAGGCGTTTGAAGAGACCGGCATTTTGCTTGCGCGGCGTGATGGCGTGATGGTCGGAAATGATGTGAGCACAGAGTTGGCAGCGTGGCGCGATGTAATCGAAAACGACGATTCGCAATTTCTTGAGATGGTACGTCGCGAACGACTAAGCCTCGCTGTTGATGCGCTTCACCTTTATTCGCGTTGGCGTCCACCCGAAAATGTAACCCATCGGCGGTATGACACTTGGTTTTTTGCTGCGCGGGTACCGGAGGGGCAAGTCGCAAAAGCTGATGGTGGAGAGGCGCTGGAAACAGTTTGGACCACCCCAGCTGATGCAATAACATCGCGTGATAAAGGCGAGAGAAAAATGATTTACCCGACGTCGCGTAACGTCGAGCTATTGGGCGTAAGTCATACGATTGAAGATGTGTTTAGTTTTGCGGCCAACCGGAAAATCGAACCTGTTGTTCCATTTTTGCAAGAATGCGGCGGTGAAACACTTCTCGCTATCCCAAACGACCTTGGTTACCCGGTTACCGAAGAATCTCTCGATACTGCATTTCGAAGCTAATCAAGATTCATCGCGGCGATTGCACGCCGGGTATATTCCAGCGCAGCAGCGTCATATAACGTATGAACGACGATTGGCGTAATCAAATTATCCGTAAACGCATAAATACCACCAAGATAGACACCAACCAAACCGGCAATGACCGCATACAGCCATGTACGCATATGCAAAAGGCCAAATAAAATATTCGTCAAAAGAATAGCGAACGCCACGGGGAAGAAGCCATCCAACCATGTTTGGAATACGCCGCGGAACAACAATTCTTCGCTTATGCCTGCTGCGAGTGCCATGATTGCGATGCGCGGGGGTGTGAACTCAAACCCGATCTCTGAAAAGAATTTGATTTGCGCATTCCGAAACGAAGACAGATTCTCTAGTGTGGTGTTGGAAAACCACCAAAGAAATGTCACCAAAGGTAATGTTGCGATAACGCCAATCAAAAAATCATTGGCCTCAAGCTTGAATTGTGGCGCAAGCGGGGTCTTTAGAACAAAGCTAAGCCCGAACGCCACAACGCCCATCATAATAGTGCCGAGAACAACGATAAGAAACGGTTGGGTCGTTGTCCCATTTGGTTCTTCGTTCATTGTTACTTACCGCCGTTTCAAACTTCCCAAAATGCCGCGCACCAGTTCACGCGCGAGGGTGCGCGCTGCCGTTTTAAAAGCAGCTTCGCCCACGCTTTGGCGGTTGGAGCGTCGCGATCTAGCTTTTGTCGAACGCGCTTTGCTAGAGGTTTTTTTCGCTTTTTCTGCGGCCTTTTCAGCGGCCTTAGCTTTTTTCTCTGCGCGAGTCTTTAGGTCTTCATAAGCTGACTGCCGGTCAACAGGTGTATCGTATTTATCGGCCATATCCGAATAGCGCATGATGTCTTTTCGTTCGGCAGCGGTGAGCGGCCCCATGCGCGACGAGGGCGGACGAATGAGCGTGCGCTCAACGATCCCCGGTGCACCTTTACTCATTAATGTTGAAACTAAGGCCTCGCCGATACCAAGCTGCTTGATGACGTCTAGGGTTTTAAATGCTGGATTTGGACGAAATGTTTCTGCGGCGGCTTTGACGACCCGTTGTTCGCGCGGCGTGTAAGCACGCAAAGCATGTTGCACGCGATTACCAAGCTGGCTCGAAACTGAGTCAGGTACATCAAGCGGGTTTTGAGTAACAAAGAATACGCCTACCCCTTTTGAGCGGATCAGCCGTACAACTTGTTCGACTTTTTGAAGGAGTGCCTTAGGTGCGTCATCAAAAAGCAAATGTGCTTCGTCAAAAAAGAACACGAGTTTTGGTTTTTCAGGGTCGCCTATTTCGGGGAGTTCTTCGAACAATTCAGACAAAAGCCACAACAAAAACGTCGCGTAAAGTTTAGGCGTATGCATCAGTTTATCCGCAGCCAGAATATTGACGATGCCTGCACCTTGGTCATCGGTTCGTAGAAAATCCATGAGGTCGAGGGCAGGTTCGCCAAAAAAGTTTTCTGCGCCTTGCTCTTCGAGCGCTAGGAGGCGTCGTTGGATGGCCCCCACGGATGCGCGCGATACATGGCCATATTCCGCAGACAACTCTTTTGCGCGCTCAGCAATCTCGACTAACAGCGCGCGCAAGTCTTTGAGATCGAGCAGCAACAAACCTTCATCATCGGCAAGGCGGAAAGCGAGCGTTAAAACGCCCTCTTGGGTATCGTTGAGATCGAGAAGACGCGACAGCAAGAGCGGCCCCATTTCCGATACGGTCGCGCGAATGGGGTGGCCTTTCTTGCCAAAAAGGTCCCAAAAACACACTGGGAAGTCACGCGGCGTGTAGGGATCAAGTTCGATTGTGTCCGCGCGCTTTTGCAGGAAATCTTTCATCACAATCGGCTGGCCGAGGCCGGATAAGTCGCCCTTTACGTCGGCCACAAAAACGGGAACGCCCGCGTCGGAAAAGCCTTCGGCCATGATCTGTAGTGTGACGGTTTTACCTGTGCCGGTCGCGCCCGAAATCAAGCCATGTCGATTCGCATATTTGAGGCTCAATCGCTCGGCTTTCTCGCTTTTTCCTAGAAAAATGGATTGATCCGACATTTGCCCTCCTGAGGCTGGGAATTAGCCTAAACGAACCGTAATCGCCGGTTTTAGCGGGCCATAGCCAAATCACAACCGCCAAATGCCCGTAATTACTGATATTTCTGTAATCGACAAGCCACAGTAGATGACTTGTCATGCCATTTACCCGATGACGCAAACAAGGTAAAATGACGGTGTTGCGTATGGAAATTATTGATGCAGGTTGCAGAAATTCGGGGCCGCGTAACACAGATTACATCGGGCAAAGTGTAAACAAAGGAAGGGGCAATTATGCTCAGAATTCTTCTCGTTATCGCCGTCGCATTGGCGGTTATTTTAGGACTAACGACGCTCACGCGTGAAGACGCTGGCGATTCCATGAACGACGCCGCAGAGAATGCGTCAGAGGCAACAGAAGATGCTGTTGATGCAATGGAAGAAGCCGCAGACGACATGGGCGAGGCCGCAAATGACGCTGGCGACGCTATGGAAGAAATGGCGGACGATGCAACTGATGCTGCTGACGAAGCGGCTGGAGAATCAGACAGCTTGATGGATCGCGCTGGCGAGATGGCGGATGATGCTGGCGATGCAATCGGTGACGCGGCGTCAGATGCAAAAGAAACTGCTGGTGAGATGGCCGAGGATGCTGGAGATGCCATGAATGAAGCTGCCGAAAATATCGGTGAAGCAGCAGACAACATGATGGGCGAAGCAGAGGAAGCTGCGGACGAGGCCGCTGATGCAGCTAGCGACACTGCCGACGAAGCTACGGATGAAGCTGCGGACGAAGATCCAACGCAGTAAAGCGTTCTATGCTCCTCGACGAGGGGTTCGCCAAGTCAATAAAGACACCGCCTTTCCCACGGGGAAGGCGGTGTTTTTCATTAAGCGTTTGTTTACTGTGATATTTAAAAATTTAAGGAACTTGCAGGATTTCGAACCTAAATTGTTGTCATGCTTAGGCTACAACTGCGTTAGGAAATACCGTGACGAAGCAAATGATTGATTTGGCCCACCTCGAAAAATATGTTTCGGATGATGTCACGCTCCGTGATGAGATATTGGCGATTTTTGTCGAGCAGATTCATGCTTTGCTTTCTCAGTTTGAAGCGCAACAAGATGATGAGAGCTGGAAAAATACAGCACACACCCTAAAGGGTGCGTCACGCGGTGTGGGCGCGTGGAAAATTGGCGATCTATGTGAGCAGGCCGAAAAAATAATCGGTGATGACAGCGCAAAAGAAGAAGCGCGCGAGGCATTTCTGGTATCGCTTCGGCAATTAGCGACAGCCACGATTGAAGAATGTCAGCGTCTAAAAGAACCCGTTATCGCTTAAGTTCACTCATCGCTTTTTCGATGCCGTTCAAAGTTAGCGGGAACATTCGTTCACTAACTAATTCGCGTAAAATCTGTGTGGATGGAACATAATCCCAACTGTCTTTTTGCACGGGGTTAAGCCAAACGACCCGTTCATAAATGTCAGTAAGGCGTTTCATCCAGATTGCGCCAGCTTCTTCGTTGAAATATTCAACCGACCCGCCGGGCACCGTGATTTCGTAGGGCGACATTGACGCATCTCCCACGAAGATCACTTTGTAGTCGTGCGGGTATTTATGAAGAATATCCCAGGTGGGAATTTTTTCTGTCCAGCGCCGTTTGTTGTCCTTCCAGACATAGTCGTAAAGGCAGTTATGGAAGTAGAAATATTCCATGTGTTTGAACTCAGCGCGCGCGGCGGAGAACAATTCTTCGAGAATTTTCACATAAGGGTCCATCGACCCCCCAACATCAAAAAACAACAATACCTTGATCATATTGCGGCGTTCGGGGCGCATTTTGATATCAAGATATCCCGCCCGCGCCGTCGCATCGACCGTGTTATCAAGATCGAACTCGTCGGGTGCGCCTTGGCGCGCAAATCGGCGAAGACGCCGCAATGCCATTTTGATGTTGCGCGTACCGAGCTGAATGTCGTCGTCGAGGTTTTTGTACTCGCGCTTTTCCCAGACTTTCACGGCGCGGCCCTGGCGCTTGCCTTCATTGCCGATACGCACGCCTTCGGGGTTGAAACCGCCTGATCCAAAAGGCGATGTGCCGCCGGTGCCGATCCATTTATTGCCGCCTTCGTGGCGTTTCTTTTGCTCCTCAAGACGCTCTTTGAGGGTTTCCATCAGCTTATCCCAACCGCCAAGGGCCTCGATTTCACGCATTTCTTCTTCAGAGAAATAACGCTCGGTCATCATGCGGAGCCAGTCGTCAGGTACATCGGCCGAGATTTCTTCGCCGATACTCTCAAGTCCCTTGAAAACATGAGAGAAAACCTGATCAAACTTGTCGAGATTGCGCTCGTCTTTTACAAGGGAAGCGCGCGATAAATAATAAAAATCTTCGACCTTGCGGCCGGCAAGATCAGCATCCATCGCCTCCATAAGGGTCAGGTATTCCCTTAAAGAAACGGGCAAGCCAGCGGATTTCAATTCGTGAAAAAACTTTGTGAACATGGGGGCTATTGTAGCGGCGCTCGCGTTGAGGGAAAGAGCGCTATACATCTGGCATTCAGCCGCAGGAAGGCCCCCTGTACTTATTGGCCGATCATGCTACAGCCGACTTAATGCGCATCTAACCGGAGCCGGAAAAATGGACCACGGAAATAACCAATTTGCCTCAAATGAAGCACTCAAATCCCGCCGGGATGACGCCTGCCCAGTGGGGTTGCCGTCAAAGTCGGGAATATATGCTGCGCGCGCTCAGGGCGCGGAGCTATGGGACGTTGAGGGTAAGCGCTATATCGACTTTATCGGCGGCATCGGTGTTTTGAACGTCGGGCACTCCCACCCCAAGGTGGTTGAGGCCATTTCCAAACAGGCCAGCAGCTTTGTACACACCGCTTTCGGGATCGCCCAATATGAGAGCTATGTTGAGGTTTGCGAAAAACTCAACCGGTTAACGCCGGGTGCCACGCCGAAGAAAACTGCTCTTTTTAATTCGGGTGCAGAGGCCGTCGAGAATGCGATTAAATTCGCTCGTCAGATTACCGGCCGCCCGGGCATTATCGCATTTTCAGGTGCGTTCCACGGACGGACCCTGTTGGCGACGACCCTGACGGGTAAATCGAAACCCTATAAAGTTGGCTTTGGCCCCTATGTGCCTGCGATTTTTCACGGGGAATATCCTGACGAATATCACGGCGTTTCGGTCGCGGATGCGCTCGCCAGCGTCGATCACATTTTCAAATCAATGATCAATGCCAACGAAGTAGCAGCGATGATCGTAGAGCCAGTACAAGGTGAGGGCGGGTTTAACCCGGCACCGAAAGAATTCCTCGAAGGCTTGCGCAAAAAATGTGACGAGCACGGAATTTTGTTGGTGGCGGATGAAATTCAGTCAGGTATGGGCCGCACCGGGAAATACTTCGCGTTCGAACATGTTGGCGTAGAGCCGGATTTTATATGTATCGCTAAATCAATCGCTGCTGGATTGCCGCTATCGGCGCTAACCGGCAAAGCTGAATTGATGGACAAAGTTGTGCCCGGTTCTATGGGTTCGACTTATGGTGGTAACCCGGTTGCTTGTGCGGCGGCGCTCGCGGTGTTCGAGATCATCGAAGAAGAGGGGCTTCTAAAGCGCGCCATTGAAATTGGTGAGAAAACAGAAAGCCGCTGGCGTGAGCTTCAAAATGGTGTGGCCAAGGGCGTGATTGGCGATGTTCGCCGCGTTGGCGGTATGTGCGCTGTGGAGTTCGTCAAAGATGGCGATCCATCGAAACCAAACGGTGATGTGGCGGCAGCAATTTTAACGGAAGCGCGTTCACGCGGTTTGATTATGACAACGGCTGGCGCATATGCGCAGTGCTTGCGGTCATTGGTGCCGTTGGTTGTTTCCGATGAATTGCTCGACGAAGGTCTTGATATCTTTGCCGATGCGACCGAAGCAGCGCTGAAAGCTTAGTGCGGTTTTGCTGGATCCCGGCTCAAGGCCGGGATGACGGTGGCGGGGTTTCGACCCTATCCTAGGGCGTCATTGCGGGCTTGACCCGCAACGCCACTAGTCTTTTTTCCAGACACTTCCCTTGCGCAGTGCATCGGCAACTTTTCCGGTGCGCTTGCCTTGGGTCGGATGGTGGCTCCAAAAAGCGTCATCAAATGATGTCGTTGGTGCGCGATAGATAACACCCAACGGCATCGGAAAACCCTCTTTCGGTAGCGTCAACAGCATCTGTGCAATGCCGCGATTGGTTTCGTCGTGAACCAGAATTTCTGAAACCGGTGTGTGATTGTCACCGACATCAACAATTTCAAGCGTAAGAGTTGAGGTATTGAGTTTCAGACCCTTTGTGCCGCTGGCAAAAAGCAGTGGTTGGCCATGTTGAACGTGTAGCTGCGTTTCTTTGGCCTGCTTTTTATTGACGAAGTCTTCAAAGACATCCTTGTTATAAACGATGCAATTCTGGAAAATCTCAACAAAGGCAGCGCCCTTAAACTCGCGCGCAGCCGATAAAACCGGCGACAGGTTTTTCGTATCTGTATCAACGCCACGTGCAATGAACCGCGCGCCAGCACCAAGCGCAAATGCGCCCGGTGAAACAGGCGAGTCGATTGAACCGCTGGGCGTAGAAGGTGATCGCGTACCGGGACGCGATGTCGGGGAGTATTGCCCCTTGGTGAGGCCATAAATCTCGTTGTTGAACAACAATACCTGCACATCGACATTCCGGCGCAGGACATGAAGCAAATGATTGCCGCCAATCGAAAGGCCATCGCCGTCGCCAGTTACAATCCAGACATCGAGGTCAGGGTTGGCGATTTTAAGGCCGGTCGCAAAAGTCGGCGCGCGCCCGTGGATCGTATGAAAACCATAGGCATTCATGTAATACGGAAAACGCGAAGAACAGCCGATCCCGGAAACAAACACTGTTTGATCAGGGTCTGCCTGAACATCGGCTAGCGTTTTCTGGACGCATTTCAAGATCGCATAGTCGCCGCAGCCGGGGCACCAGCGGACTTCTTGGTCGGTTGCAAAATCTTTTGCTGTAAGAGGCTTGTTCATTGTCTTGTTCCTATTCCGCGGCCTGCATCTCGCCGGGCAGGTTGGCGCGGATGGCATCAGAAATTTCAGCAATTTTGAATGGCTGTCCTGAAACTTTATTCAGTTGCACAACTTCAATACCAAGTTTATCGCGAAGAAGCGTCGCACACTGACCAAAGTTCATCTCGGGCAGCAAAATTCGGTCATATCCAGCCAAAAGCTCTCGGAGGTTTTTCGGCAGGGGGCTAAGCCAACGCAAATGAATTTGCGCGACATCAAGCCCGTCTTCGTTTGCTTGGTTGACCGCGCGCCAGATTGCACCATGGGTTGACCCCCAGCCGACGACAGCAAGTCGGCCTTTTTCGGGGCCTTGCTCAACCGCTTGATCGGGGATGTATTCTGCGATTGCGTCAATTTTTGCCGCGCGCATGTCGCCCATAACTTGGTGGTTTTGTGCGTCATAAGAAATATCGCCGGTTTCGATATCTTTTTCGAGCCCGCCGATACGGTGCGCAAGACCTTTCATGCCCGGAGCCACCCAAGGGCGGCCTAAGCTTTTTTCGTCACGCTTCCAGATTGCTCTTTTAACATCTACTGGGTCATCCGTCGTCGGTACATCAGGCGCAGCGTTTGTTTCGATCGGTGCGAAATCCGCCATTTCGGGCAAGGCCCAAGGGCCAGCCGCATTGGCAATATAACCGTCAGTCAATAAGAACACAGGCGTCATGTGGCGTACGGCAGTGCGCGTGGCTTCGATAGCCGCTTCAAAACAATCGCCCGGTGACGATGTAGCAATCACAGGAAGAGGCGCGTCGGCATTTCGGCCGTAAACGGCTTGATATAGATCAGATTGCTCAGTCTTTGTTGGCAGGCCCGTCGAGGGGCCACCGCGCTGTGAGTTTACAATCACCAGCGGCAATTCAGCGACCATGCCAAGGCCGATGGCTTCGCCCTTAAGCGCAATCCCCGGGCCAGACGAAGACGTTACACCGATTGCGCCACCGTAAGATGCGCCAATAGCGGCGCAACATGCTGCAATCTCGTCTTCGGCCTGAAACGTTGCGACGCCGAGTTCACCCATTTTGGTAAGGTGGTGAAGGATCGGCGAGGCTGGTGTAATTGGATAGGAGCAAAAGATGATGTCACGATCCGCAAGTTCACCTGCGGCTGCGAGGCCAAGCGATAGGGCCTCTGCACCGGTAATCGAGCGATAGTCGCCTGCTTGCATTGGCGCTTCGCCGATGACGAATTGCGGCAATTCGGCTGAGAGTTCAGCGGTCTCTGCAAAGGCGTGCCCCGCGTCAAGCGCCGCAAGATTGCCCGTTAGGACATCGGGCGCTTTTTTTGCGAATTTTTTGTGTGCCCAGTCGATGATGGGCTGACGGTCGCGACCAAACATCCAAAGCACCGTGCCGAGTGCCCAAAAGTTCTTGCACTGCTCGGCGTCGCTCTTGGAAAGACCGTGCGGTTTAACCGCCTCTAGGGTCTGCGTAGAAATATCAATCTCAACGACCTGATAGTCATCGAGTTCACCAGTTTTGCGTGGATCGGCGGCGATGTTGGCTTTTGAGAAGTTGCGGTCGTTAAAAGCGTCCGTATTCAGAATAATCAACGCGCCTTTTTGAAGGAGCGGTAAATTCACTTTAAGTGCGGCGGGGTTGAGTGCTACAAGAACATCGGGTTGGTCACCCGCTGTCGAAATCCGGCGCGCCCCGAGATTGATCTGGAATGCAGAGACCCCAAAGGTCGTCCCCACAGGGGCTCTGATCTCGGCTGGAAAATCTGGGAAGGTCGAAAAGTCTGAGCCAGCGAGTGCTGTTGATTCCGCAAATTGCGAGCCTAACAACTGAACACCGTCGCCAGAATCGCCCGCAAACCGGACTACGACCGATAGATTTTCTGGATTAATTTTCGTCATGGATAAGACCCATTCGCCGTTTAGCCGGCTAGCATGGCAAAACTGCCCATAAAAACAAGCGCGTGCCAAACACGAAATATAACAAGGCCCGCACACTCGAAATTGGATATCTCAACCTCCGGCGAAGAAAACAAGCCCCCAAAGGGGTGGTCTCGCAACTTGGTGATAATTCGTCGCGGATAGGCCGATTTTTGCTTTTTAGCTGATTAGAAAAACTGCGAAACTCAGGTACTTAAGCGAGGTTAGCCGTCGCGCGCGCATAGACTATCTTGAGCGCCCCGTCCGGGTTAATACGGGACTTTCCTTTGCCGCTTTAGATGATGAACAAGAAAGACTAGAGATGAAATTCTTTGTGGATACCGCAGAAATCAACGAAATCCGAGAATTGTTGCCTATGGGCATCGTGGATGGCGTTACGACTAATCCAAGCCTGATTATGAAGTCGGGCCGTGATTTCCGCGAAGTTGTGGCGGAAATCTGCGAATTGGTTGATGGGCCGGTCAGCGCCGAAGTTACTGCGCTTGAGGCCGACAAAATGATCGCCGAGGGTAAATCACTTGCGAAAATCGCGAATAATGTGACCGTCAAGCTGCCATTGACCGTTGATGGGCTCATCGCCTGTAAGGCGCTTTCTGGTGAAGGGATCGACACCAATGTGACGCTTTGCTTTTCAGCCAATCAGGCGTTGTTGGCCGCAAAGGCGGGCGCGACGTTTATTTCACCCTTTATTGGGCGTCTTGACGATATCAATATCGATGGCATGGATCTTATTCGTGAAATTCGCATGATTTACGATAACTATGATTTCCGCACGGAAATACTTGCGGCTTCCATTCGTTCTGCAAATCACGTTAAAGATTCAGCAATCGCAGGCGCGGACGTGGCTACAGCCCCGCCAAAAGTGTTGACAGCGCTCACTAAACATCCGCTTACGGATAAAGGGCTAGAGGCATTTATGGAAGACTGGGCGAAAACTGGCCAAAAGATTATCTAGTCCGCACCCTATAAGGATGCTTATATGACTGACCCGGCGACATCGTCGATGCCCACTGATTTTGATTCCGGACCGCCATTTGTTTTTGGTTTTGGATTCAGCAATGGTCGAGCAACGGAGATGCGCTGGGAAGATGCTGCTGCCCATGCAGGCGAATATGATTTCGTCTGGCTTCACCTCAATATGAATAATGAAGTGGCGAAACGGTGGATCCGTGAGCAAAGCAATATTCCCTTTGCGGCTGCTAGCGCTTTATTGGCGGGTGAGACACGTCCTCGGGTTAGTAATTTTGAAACCGGGCTTGTTGTTAATTTGCGCGGGGTAAACCTCAATGAAGGGGCCGAACCCGAAGACATGGTTTCCATCCGAATCTGGGCAACCCCAACACGCGTTATCACGACCCGTCGGCGCAGGCTTATGGCCGCACAAGATTTGCGCAAAAGTTTGATGGACGGCGTAGAGGTTCAGACGTCGGGAGCATTGCTTGCGCGCTTGGCTGCAAAGCTGACTATGCGAACCGAGCCATATGTTCAGGAAATCGAAGAAGAAGTAGACGACCTCGAAGCAGCAATGTTGGATGAGGGAAGCGAAGGTCTTCGTCCGAAGCTGGCAGACACGCGGCAAGCAGCCGTGCATTTCCGCCGGTTCGTTGCTCCGCAACGCGACGCGCTCAACCGGTTGGCTAATGACGAATCTAGTTTGTTTGATGCGCATACGCGAACAGAGCTTCGGGAAATTGCCGATCGGGTCACACGCATGACAGAGGATATCGATGCGGCGCGCGAGCGGGCTATGGTTTTACAAGATCAATTAACTGACCAACGCGCCGAAGAAATGAACCGTAACATGATGGTGCTTTCGGTTGTTGCAGCGATTTTTCTGCCTCTCGGTTTTTTAACAGGTCTGTTTGGTATAAATGTCGGTGGTATGCCCGGTGTCGAAACGCCGATTGCATTTTGGCTGGTGGTTGCTGGCTGCGGAGTTCTCGGAATTGGATTATTGATTATTTTCAGGTTGATAAAATGGTTGTAACCGCCGTGCGCCAATCGCTGTTGGCGATTTTGGTTTTGGTCTCGGTTTTTGCGGCATCATTTGCGGGTTCAGATGCAACCGCACAAGAAAGCCGCACCCAGGAGATAGAACGCTCTAGTTCGACGATTGCGTCTATCAGGTCTGAAATAGACGATGGCAATCTCGAAAAAGCGGATGAGTTCGAAGTTACGCTTCGTGAATTGCGCGATGGATCGCGGCAACGGTTATCTTCTATTGAGCGCGAATTGGAAGCGGTTCGGGTTCAGGCGGACCTGCTCGGTCCGGCCCCCGGAGAAAACGAGCCGCCAGAAAGCGAGATCGTCGCATCGGAACGCAGCGCGCTTGAGACGCAGCGCGCGGGCCTTAATGGTGAACGAACGCGCGTGTCCGCCAACATCTATGAAACCGGAGAATTGCTAACGCGGTTATCGGGTGCGCGTGTTGGTACGCTTTATCGCTCCTTACTGGAGCGTGGTGTTAGCCCGTTGGTGCCTAAGGTCTGGAGCGAAGCCTTTGCGTCGTTCGCGGATGTTTCATCTAGAATTCAACGATATTTTTTAGCGTGGGGCGATCGGAAACGTGAAAGCGGCGGGTATAATTTCTCGCTCGCAATCATTATCGGCGCGTTGGTGCTGTCGTTATTGATGTTTGGTCCGGTCAATCGTTGGGTCATGAGCACCTTTGCCGTTAGAATAGAAAAACGAAAACCAACACCACCCCGCCGCGTGATCGTCGCCGGAATGAAAATGGCGGCGCGAGCGGCACCGGGTATTATTGGTGGACTGATCATCATTGAAACGCTTCGGGCGCAGGGGCTGTTGAACGGGGATGGCGTAGCGGCGGCGCGTGCATTCTGGATCGGTATTCTTTCTATTCTTGTGGTCTCTGGTTTTACAGCGGGTTATTTCTCGCCCAGTTCTCCTGAGTGGCGCATCGCACCCATTGACGCAAAAAGGGCTCGGGTGGTTAGCCGCATCGCGATTTCCATTGCTGTTGTTCTTTCCCTTAAAACATTGCTGGGGGCCATTGGTATTGCGGCTAAGGCCGATGATGCGTTGATCCTTTTGGTTCGGGCGGCGGGTGCGATCGCCATTGCCGCGCTGATTTTTGCGCTGTGTCGAAGCGTGCTGTGGCAAGTGGAAGGTGATGCTAGCGGCGGTGGCTGGCGGTTAGTGCGTCGGTTCGGCCGCGTGTTTGCAATTGTTATAATTGCCGCGGCGCTGGTGGGTTATGTAAGCCTCGCTGATTTTGCTGCTACCCGAATTTGCTTTGTGGCGCTCTTTGTTGGGCTTGCCTGGATTTTGCGGGCAATGCTGGCGGAAACGACATGGAGCTTGCGCAAAGGATTATTGCCTGGCGAAAAGAAAAATGACGAAGCTGTCTCTGAGAATTTCCATTTTTGGTCGCGGTTGAGCATTAATGTCATCTTGGTATTTCTACTTGCCCCTGTCTTTGCCGTTCTGTTTGGCGTGCCGCGCGATGCGGTTGGCGATATCGCAGGGCAAGCGTTGTTTGGATTTAACATTGGCGGCGTGCACATTCCCTCGGTCGCGAAACTGCTTGTGGCGGGTGTCGTTTTTGTGACCGTTATGGCGGTCACGCGTCTCGTTCAGTCGGGCGTCCAACGCGGGCCTTTGGCGCATTCTCGCGCTGATATCGGCGTTCAAAATTCACTGATTACGCTGCTTGGCTATGCCGGACTGGTCATCGCGCTTTTTGCGTCGATTTCTGCGCTCGGGTTTGACCTCGGTAATCTCGCACTGATCGCTGGTGCGCTGTCCGTTGGTATCGGTTTTGGTCTTCAGTCGATCGTCAATAATTTTGTCTCTGGGCTTATCCTGTTATTTGAACGCCCGATCAAAGTTGGCGACTGGATCGTGACAACTTCGGGTGAGGGCACGGTTAAAAAAATCAGTGTACGTTCAACAGAAGTCGAAACATTTGATCGGTCGTCGATCATTATTCCGAATTCTGAGTTGATCTCGTCGACCGTCACAAACTGGACTCATAAAAACAAGATTGGCCGTGTGATCGTGCCGGTGGGCGTCACTTATGATGCTGACCCTGAAAAAGTGCGGGACATCCTGTTGGACTGTGCAAAATCGCACCCGTTAATTGTCGCTTATCCTGAGCCTTATGTGACGTGGATGGATTTTGGCGCATCGTCGCTTGATTTTGAAATCAGGGCTTACCTTAACGATATATCCAAAGGGCTAGGCGTTCGTACTGAGTTACGATTTGAAATATTCAAAAAACTCAAAGAAGCCGGGATCGAAATTCCGTTCCCACAACGCGATGTTCATATCAAGTCCGTACCCGAGGGTTTTGAACGGTCTAGCGATAAACCGGCATTAAGCGGCAATGGTGATCACAACAATGCTTGAGTTGAGGCCCAACTGCGAGCGCTGTGATAAGGACCTGCCGCCAGAGGCCGATGCGCGGATTTGTACGTTCGAATGTACATTTTGCGTGGCATGCGCAGAGACCGACCTAAAGGGCGTTTGCCCAAATTGCGGTGGAAATTTCGTCCCGCGTCCAATCCGACCTTTGTCATTGCTAGGTCGGTTTCCGCCGTCAACGAAGCGTGTGCTAAAAAAACGGAGTAGGGTATGGCCAGCTACATGATCCTCGCTGGGGCAGGCATCTTTTTTCTGCTCGGGTTCTTGCATCTGATCTATAGCTTTCTGGATGTAAAAGACCCAAAGCGCTTTGTGCCCGCTACACCGGAATTACTGGTAGCGCTTCAGAATACAACAATCCGCATGCGAAAAGATGCCAAGAACTTTTGGCTGTCTTCGTTGGGTTTTCACTTTAGCCATAGCGTCGGTGTTTTATTTTACGCATTCATTGTGGGGTATTGCGCATTAGTGCGTCCTGACTTTTTTGCTGATTACATCATCCGAATTGTTGTGGTTCTGGTGGGTGCATCTTATGTGGCGATGGCGCGGGCGTTCTGGTTTATCATCCCGTTGGTTGGTGCTGTTTTAGGTGTCGGTCTAATCGGTATTGGCTTGGCCATTCTATATCCCTATTGATCGCCTTACGAAGGAAGTAAAATGAATTTCGTGATTGACCCGCCTACGCAAGCCGTTGTGTCGGTATATGGTGGCGGAGCGTTTCCCGTACGCCGTATTTTTTGTATCGGGCGGAACTATGCGGATCATGTTCGTGAAATGGGGGGCGATCCGAAAAAATCATCGCCGGTATTTTTTACCAAACCTGCCGATGCCGTAGCGGCGAATAATTCGGTTATTCCTTATCCCCAAAGTACGGATGATCTTCACTTTGAAGGGGAGTTGGTATTGGCGCTTAAAACGGGGGGACAGAATATAGAAACGCCCGAGGCTGCGCGCGATCTGATTTTTGGTTACGCCGCGGGCTGTGATTTAACCCGCCGGGATATTCAAGCCAGGGCCAAGGACGCGCGCGGACCGTGGGACACGTCAAAAGGGTTCGATTTTTCTGCACCGATGGGCGACATCCACCGCATAACGGATGTCGGTGACCTCTCTGACGCGCGATTGGAAACGCGCATCAATGGCGAATTGCGCCAAGGCGCGCCATTGTCGCTGATGATATGGTCGCCAGAAGAGATCATCATGTCACTTTCGAAATTGTTTGCGTTGAAAGCGGGCGATTTGATTTTCACCGGAACCCCCGAAGGCGTCGGGGAGTTAAAGCGCGGGGATCAATTGAATGTGACCATTGGCGATCAGCTTCGGCTCGACTTCACGCTCGCGACGTGATTTGAGAGCGAGAGGAGCAAACTCAATGACCAAAGAAGAAAAAGCCAAACAATACGAAATGATCGCCAAGGAAATCGCTGCGGTGATCGATGGTGAAGATAATCTGACGGCGCGCATGGCGACTGTGTCAAATATCTTACATCACGGTTTTGAGTATTATTTCTGGACCGGTTTTTACGTGGTCGATCCGAATAAGCCTGAAGAATTGGTGATTGGTCCGTATCAGGGAACGCTCGGCTGTTTGCGCATTCCCTTTGGCAGGGGTGTCTGTGGTACGGCGGCATCAACAAAGACAACGCAAGTGATCGAAGATGTTCACGCTTTTCCGGGGCATATCGCGTGTGATGCGCGCTCCGAATCCGAGATCGTGGTCCCAGTTCTTGACAATAGCGGCGCACTGATCGCGGTGCTGGATGTGGATAGCGATAAACCCGCCATGTTCGACGAGGTCGATCGGGACGGGCTAGAAGCGATCATCAAAGCGAGTTTTTAACGAATTACCGATCATCATCATCTTGATTGATGCGCCGACGATCGCGTTGATCTTCGCGAAGGGCGGATTTCGCATTTTCGATCAGACGGCGCAGATTAATCGGGTTGTCGAGATTAGGCAGGGTGATGACGCCGACACCCGTACCGCGTAGTACCAACTTTCCGTAACCAAAAATCCGGCCCCAGATTGATTGCTCTAGGGTGATTTCCTCAATCTTATTGAGGCTCACTTCTTGGGTGTGGCGCGCGATCAGTCCGGTTTTGAACACAAACCGATAGGTCGTGACAACGATTTCCGTCGTGATAAGCACAATCAAGTGGCCGATCAGGATTAGAGAGCCACAAACAGCGGCGATTATCGCACACCACCAACCCACTTGTAGTTTCTCGAATGGAACGTCCGCAGCGAACTGAATGAAGAAGAAAAATGCCAGCGTGGCCATTCCGGCGGAGAACCAAAGCATAGGAAAGAAGCTATAGGTCCAGTTGAAGTTCGCGCGGTGAATGATTTCCTCACCACCTGCTAGCGTTTTACCGACATAACCCGACATTGAATATCTTCCCCGCTTTGTTTCCCCGAGCATTATCTGCCCTTATTACCATATAGGGGAAGAATGGCAGATCGAAAACGCTGCTTTGCGTTGAATTGACCCGAAAGGCGGGATAAGACGCGACGCTGTTCCCCACTTGCAACGGAAATAAAGCTTTAAGGAGCCCTGTAGGCCATATGTCGAAACACCAGTTCATCTATTTCATGTCGGGCCTGTCGAAACAATTCACCGGCGGCAAAAAGATATTGGAAGACATACACTTACAGTTCTATCCCGACGCGAAAATTGGCGTCGCTGGGGTCAATGGTGCGGGTAAGTCGACGCTATTGAGGATTATGGCGGGCGTCGATACCGATTTTGTCGGTGAGGCCTATGCAGCCGAAGGGGCGACAGTCGGCTATTTGCCGCAAGAACCTGAATTGAATGCCTCGAAAAACGTATTTGAAAACGTCTTAGAGGGCGCCGGCGAGATCAAAGACAAGATTGATGAATTTAACGCGGTTTCGGTTGAACTCGGTGAGAATTACACCGACGAACTGATGGAGAAGATGTCAAAGCTGCAAGAGGAAATTGATGCAGCGGACGCATGGGATCTCGACTCTAAAATTGAAATGGCGATGGAAGCGCTCCGTTGCCCGCCTGGTGATTGGGCCGTTGACCGTCTTTCAGGTGGTGAGAAACGCCGGGTGGCTTTGGCTCGGCTCCTGTTGTCGAAACCTGATCTATTGTTGCTTGACGAACCGACCAACCACCTTGATGCGGAATCTGTTGCTTGGCTCGAACATCATTTGCGTGAATATCCCGGTGCGGTCGTTTTGGTTACGCATGACCGTTACTTCCTCGACAACGTAACTGGTTGGATTCTCGAACTCGATCGTGGGCGCGGCATTCCCTATGAGGGCAATTACTCGTCATGGGTTGATCAGCGCCGAACGCGTCTGGAGCAAGAACAACGCGAAGAGAGCAACCGTAAGAAGACGCTGGACCGTGAGGTTGACTGGATCAAAGCAAGCCCGAAAGCGCGTCAGGCAAAATCTAAAGCGCGTATCAATGCTTATGATGAGTTGCTCAACAAGGCCTCAAAAGAAGAGATCAATCTGGCGCAGATTCAAATCCCGCCGGGGCCGCGTCTTGGCGGTGTCGTGATCGAGGCGGAAAACCTCAAAAAAGCATTCGGCGACAAGTTATTGTTTGAAGATTTGACGTTCAAATTACCACCGGGCGGTATTGTCGGTGTGGTCGGTCCCAACGGTGCCGGTAAAACAACTTTGTTCCGTATGCTTACTGGTGAGGAAACCCCAGACGAGGGGACGCTGCGTATCGGTGAAACCGTACAGATGGGATATGTAGACCAGAGTCGCGAAGATCTGGACGGTAAGAAAAATGTCTGGGAAGAAATTTCCGGTGGCCTTGATATCATTCCGCTCGGAAAACGCGAAATTTCTTCGAGGGCCTATGTAGGTTGGTTTAATTTCAAGGGCGGCGATCAACAAAAAAAGGTTGAAAACCTTTCTGGTGGTGAGCGCAATCGAGTTCAATTGGCAAAGATGCTGACTGAGGGGGCAAATTTGCTGCTCCTTGACGAACCGACCAATGACCTTGATGTGGATACGTTGCGGGAACTTGAACGGGCGCTGGAGGATTTTGCCGGTTGTGCGGTGATCATCAGCCACGATCGATGGTTCCTAGATCGCATCGCGACACACATTCTTGCCTTTGAGGGTGATAGCCATGTGGAGTGGTTTGAAGGCAATTTCGAAGATTATATGGAAGACAAAAAGCGTCGCCTCGGTGCCGCTGCTGAAGTTCCGACACGGATTAAGTATAAGCCACTAACCCGGTAGTTTATTCCGTACAGTTATTGCCGGCGTCACAAAGCTGGACACGGGTTGTTAGTCGTGGCCAGCGCACTGTCTGACGATTGAAGACGATTGGCGTGTCGAGAATGTGTTTTGTGATTGACGGCCTGTAAGTATAGGTCATTTCAACGATCACAAGGGACGCTGCGCTTGTGATGATTGTATCGTCGGACAGCTTTGTGTAATCCTGATCTTCAGAATAGGGCTCTGTGCCGTTATTGTCCCGGCTCCAATGGACCACAGGATCACCATCTTCATCGAGCACGACACTCACAAGGCGTAGAACCATACCGGTCGGGTCGTGCGGGCGCACGATTTCCATGACACCTTCGAACAAGTCATCTACTTCTGATTCTTGAATTTCTTCTGACTGCGCGACGAGGTCGCCGAGTGTATTTGCTGCGATTGCGACTTTGCGGTTCACCGTCATCGCCGTTGATGATTCTACGAGGCCGAAAAACAAAAGAACCAAAACGGGAAGTAGCATCGCGAATTCAGTTGCCGCGATACCTGAGTCAGAGCGTTTTAGTGCGCCGATCAGATCGCAGAGCTTTAAATTTCGTTTTGTGTACCGCATATCTGCTGTCCGTTAATCGCGTTTATTAGCGTTGGTTTCGTAAGGCTCGTTTCGAAACATCAAACTTGAGATAAGGCGTCGTTTATTGGTGCCGCTTTCAGCCAAATTCACGCCAATAGCAGGGTTGAGAGTATTATAAATATAGCAAATACGTACGCGTACGATTTCTAACTCACCACCGGGGACGAACGGAATAGCATCAAGTTGGTCGGGCGGCGCATCCGCACATGTTGGAGGGGTGTTGTCCGCAGCTAATGCGGTAAAACTGGCAAAGGTATTTACTTCTACGGTCAGGCGATTTTCGCAGCCACCAAAAGCGTCGAGAATTCGGCAGACTTCTGCGTAGATGCTTTGGAATTTGTCGTCATCTGTGCCGCCAGACTTTTGAAGCTGACCTGTTTTAATTTGGCGGCTCGCATCACCAACAGCGGCGTCAACAACAGAATTGGCGTAAAAGAACCAACCAACCTCGAAAATTGAAAACATCATCATCAAGAAAATAGGAGCGACAATCGCGAATTCGACGGCTGTCGAACCGCGTTTGTCACGCACAAAGCGTAGATGTTTCCGTTTTCTTTTATTTGTTACGGTCATTGCAGTTTCTATTTACTAATATGTAGATCGACGAGATCAGCAGCGATCTGGCCGAAGGCTTCTTCGAGATCATCGCCATCAACGGCATCATAGAAATATGGCTCGCTCGGTTTGGTCGCGCAGGCGCGGAAGACCTTTTCGGTAGTGGAACTGTTTAGGCCAAACATGATGGTGTAAACGAGGTAGCCTTCTTGTCTCATTCTATAACAGACACGCAACAACTTGTTGTCGAACTCGTCTTCCATGTCGTTGGCGTCGTCCATATTGGCACCCATGCGGCTTTCGCGTTCGAAACCGTATGCGGTCAAATCCGATCCCCAATGGGTATCCAGGTTAGAGGTCGTATTGTTTCCGTCCGTCATGATCACGACGGCTTTTTGCCATTTTCCGTAGTCGACATCGTCAGGGCCAATACCTTCGGTAAATGGTGCCTCTGGAGATAGAATACGCCACCCCCATAAAGCACCGTTTGCGGAGTTTGTGTTACCATTCGTACCAAGAGAGTTTACATGGTCCTCAATAGTCTGACGCACATTGGTAAGCGGCAAAACTGGTCGGGCGCAATCGAGATTCGGGCCACGGCTACTGGTGATGCTAGGTGACTGGTCATATTTGTATTTGTATTTGTTTGTCGCGGAATCCCACCAACCGACATAAGCATTCCGAAGAATGAACTCGTCTGAGTCAGCATAGGATGAATCGCCAGACGAGGTGATGTCGATATCATAGAAATCGTTGACGCCTAGATCTTCCATATAATCGTGGAAGTCCTTCTGGTCCGACGAAAGTAGAGAATAAGGTGTGATTCCTAACATTCGAAATTCTTGGACGATTTTGGCATAACGCCCAGCGATGGCACCCTTATATCGGCCAATATATGTCTCATCGTCGATGAAGTGCCGATTCCAATAGTCACCTTCGTTGTAACTTGCATATGAAGGGTCTACGAACCAATTCCGCCAGCGTGTTTGAACATGCGGCAGGCTGCCGATAGTGAATGTATCAGCGGCAGTCCAATAGGAATACCCATTTGAAAGCGGGCAACGGCCACGCCAGTTTGCGTTACAATCCGGTTCATCCGGATGGAACATCGGTACCCATTTCAAATTCGCCGAATTTGTTAATTGAGAGGTACTCAGTTTGAATGAGGGCGCGTCATCAAACGCGTCGTACATCCGTGTTTCATACTGATTTGTGCTGGCCGAATACTCGGGTGGGTTCGTCATTGCGCTGCTTAAATCAGTGCTTGTGATTGAACCCGCTGGTGGAACATCTAATTCATCAAGGGGATAAGGGCGCGCTTCCACACAACCGCCCCAGGATGCACCGGTGGTCGAATTAAACAAAGTGAAGTGGTTCACTTTGGTATCTAAATCGACGTCGCCATTTTCTGTGACATGGATAAAGCGCGCACCATGATAGGTTGCGTTGGCATTTTGATCTGCCCAGTCATTAGTCCAGCTTGATGCTTCACCGACGTTTACATATGCATTGAACGGAACAACACCGATTTTGATATTGTCGCTTTCGGCCTTTGTCCCATACATAACATCAAGCAATTTTTCGACAGCGTCTTTCAAGCTGTCAATTTTCTTCTTGCCGTCGATCGAGTTGTTCATTGAACCGGTAACATCAAGCACCAGCGCCAATTCCACGCGACCAGAGCCGCGCTTTGTGATTTCAACGCATTTGTCGATATCAAGTTTTTTGATGCCGGCTACACCCAGTAAATAGGTACGAAGCTTGCCCGTAACGCAGGTTAAAACGACGGCATCATCATCAAGCGTAAATTCGATATCCCACCCAGCAAGGAGGTTGTTTTCATAATTGAAGTTGGCCTCAAAGAACTTTCGCCCATAGGCTTTAAGTTCATCCGTTGTGAGGTCCGGGTCAGTTGCGGAGAGCTGGGCAAGGGCAAGACTAGATGCGTCCATGGATTCGATCATGTCGGCACGAACGGCATTCCATCGGGTGTAATCGACCGCGCCACCGGCAAAAAGAAATAGCACCGACAACATGAAGGCGAATAGAAAGATGATGTTCCCGCCGGAATCTTTTGCGAACCGGCCGAATAGGGTTTTACGCCCCTTATTTCGGCGCAAAGACTTTGCGAAACTCATTTTATAAGTATTCACCCGCATAGGGATCTCCCAGCAATTCCATTATTGCCCGTAGAACATGCGCGATTTGTCGTTAAAGGTGCGTAAGGAAAACTGGTTAATCACAGGAAAACGTATAAAATTGTCGCAAACTGTCAGTTTACCACCATTATTGATGATCAGCAGGCATCCTAAAAAATCCGGTGTGATTTTCGCTATTAATAAAGCATTTAGAATTTGGCATAGCGGGATCTTTTTTCATCAGCGCAATCTAGTTGACGAGAGCCATAGATGAGGTGACGATGGATAAAACTGATTTGGGGGCGTTATGAATAAACGAGTGTTGCCGATAATAGCTGGGGTGTCAGCGTTTACGTTCACTTCGGTGTTTGCCGAAACTCAGTATATTACCGCGGACAGTCTGATAAATCCGGAAAGTGGATCTAGTACTCAAAATGTGGCTCTCGTGGTCGAAGACGGCAAGATCGTCTCTGTGGGCGTGGCCTCAAGGTTAGATCCGCCGGAAGGCGCAACCCATATTGACCTGAGCGGAAAGACTCTGCTGCCGGGGCTAATCGACATGCATACCCATTTGATGGGAGACCCTACAAAAGCGTGGGGATATGCTTCGTTAGGGATTCCCGCTGAGCGCGGCGTGATCTGGGCTGTTGTGAATGCCGAAAAAACATTGAATGCCGGTTTTACGACCATTCGGAATGTTGGTTCTGAGGGGTATGAAATGTTGTCACTGCGTGACGCTATTGCCGCTGGCGAAGTGCCGGGGCCGCGAATGTTGGTCTCTGGGCCACCTGTTGGCATAATCGGTGGCCATTGTTCCGATAACAGCCTTCTTCCGCCAGCCTTTAATGCGACGGGAGAGGGCGTTGCGACCGGCCCGTGGGAAATGCGAGCCAAGGTTCGCCAGAATATCAAATACGGTGTGGATCTGATCAAAACCTGTTCTACAGGCGGTGTGTTTTCAAAGGGAACATTGCTGGGTGCACCACAGGGTACGCTCGAAGAGCTGACCGCAATCGTTGATGAGGCCCACATGCGGGGACTAAAAGTAGCGTCCCATGCCCATGGAACAACAGGAATTAAGAATGCCATCCGCGCCGGTGTCGATACGGTTGAACATGTCAGCTATCTGGATGACGAAGCAATCCGTATGGCAAAGAAGAACGGCACGTTTTTCTCCATGGATATCTACAACACTGAATATACGCTCAGTGAAGGTGAGAAAAATGGGGTTCTTGCAGAGTCGCTAGATAAAGAGCGCCAAGTCGGTGGCGTTCAGCGGGAAAGCTTCACCAAAGCCGTAAAGGCGGGCGTAAAGGTTGTATTAGGAACGGACGCGGGTGTTTACCCGCATGGTGATAACGCAAAACAATTTACGCGCATGGTCAGATTTGGAATGACCCCGATGCAGGCAATCCAAGCGGCGACTACGACAGCGGCGGATGCCCTTGGTCGTAGTGGCGAGCTGGGCTGCGTAGCCGTTGGATGTCGTGCTGATATCATCGCGGTATCAGGAGATCCGCTAGATGATGTCGCCGTTCTGGAGCGGGTGGATTTTGTCATGAAAGACGGCGCAGTTTATAAAAACAATTAAGGCAATAGAATATTTGTCTGTAATTACAATCAGTTAATTGATTAACTGGCCGGTCTAGTTTAGCCCCGCATGGGCTTAATTCTTTAGTATATTTCACCAATTTGCGTCGCACATTTTCTCGCAAAACGTGTTATTAACCATATTCGAAACGGTTTTATCGGAGGGGGAGTATGGCTGAACTACACATTATGCGGCGTGGCGCTGCGATTGCGGTGTTGATTGCTGGCGTAGCGGTGACATCACCGGCGGTGGCTGGTCGCTGCGGTCATTCCTATCCTGTGGATGCGCCGACGACGCTCTCAAAGGTCGCACGAGCGTGTAATGTTTCGCTGGCGGCGCTTAAAGAAGCTAATCGGGGCGTAGATCCAAATTATGTTCGCCCTGGCGAGCATTTGGCGGTTCCTGATGAAACTGATTATCCTGGTGACGTACCAACGGTCGTGACCGAGGTGGCTGAACCTGATCCAGTTTATAACTACACGCCGAGCCCTTGGCCCACCGCTGATGCGCGCCCAAACAAAGTGGTGCGTACGGAAATTAATTCATCTGAAACGAGCGGCACCGGAGCGTTTTATCTCGAAGCCAGCACCGGTCGGTTGCCTGTGCGTGAGGCAAGTCATTTAAGTTATCAGCAACAGTCGGCCGCACGTATTCGCAATGCGGGTCTAACCATGCGGCCAGTCCGTAGTTATAATAAGCCAGAAACGGTTACTGTTTCATCGGTGAGCAAAGTTCCGCTTTCTGCGTTGATGGAGTGTTCTGTTCTTCGTCGTCAACCAAACGGAAAAATCGGACAGGTCCGTGAGTTTAAGCCATTGCCTGAGGGGCGTGATGCGCCTAGCCACTGCATGCAACTAACTAGTGCTGATGCGACTGCGATCGGCAGCGTTACACATTCCGCACCATTAGCTTTTGCGACAGAAACCGCCTTGCGCGGGTTTGTTAGTTTTGCGGATGAAGAGTGCATTACCCTGCGCGCAGAGGATGGAATGGAATGGCGGGTCGCATCGGATGCGCGCTCGCGTTCATTGGTTGGTAAAGAGGCAACAATTTGGGCTGACTTCACCGACGCGAAATCATGCGGCGGGTTGGTAATGGACCGCGCTATTTATGTTGAGCGATTGGCCGTCCGTTAGGCGCATTTATTCCGTAGACCTATAAAGCCGTGCATGAATTTGCACGGCTTTTGCGTGAGCAATTCACTTCACGCTTAGGTTGCAATTTCCGTTACGGATTGTGTCGCGATTAAACTCTTTTCGCCTTGCTGTTGCGCGATTGTCGTCGTGAAAGCACCTGATTTGTGATCTACTTGATGTTCGGCCCGGATTGTGCCGGGTGTTTTGCGTGAGTGTTTCATGCCGATCGATGCACTAAAACTGCGGGTAAAAAGCGGGATCGAGAAACGTCTCGATAAAGCTGCTCAAAGTTATTTGGGTGACCCTTCGCTTGCGAAAGTGAATTTTGCGGAACCCTTTGGCGAGCCCGCATTAGTCGATCCGAATTCAGTTTCATGGCGGATTTTCAAAAACCCCGTTGCGCTTTTCATCGGCGGGGTCACTGCCGTCATTCTGGAATTTGCTGAACCGCGGGTCCGGAGTGGTGTGTGGGATAACACGAGTTTTCGTACCGACCCAGTGAGGCGGTTAAAACGGACGGGGCTTGCGGCGATGGTCACGGTTTACGGTGCCCAGAGCGTGAGCGAGCGGATGATTCAAATGGTCAACCGGATGCATAATAATGTGGCCGGGGTGACGCCCGACGGAACACCCTATGCTGCGAGCGACCCTGCGTTGCTGCGTTGGGTTCATGCGACGGCGTCGTTTGGATTTTTAGAAGCTTATTCGGCCTATGCCGCACCGCTGTCGGACACCGAGCGTGATCGCTATTATTATGAAGGGCGCAAGGCTGCGGCGCTTTATGGCGCTAAAGACACGCCGCAATCGCTAGAGGGACAGCGACTGCTTTTCCAAGAGATGCTGCCGCAACTCGAGCCGTCGGAGATCATTTTCGAATTTCTTGGGATCATGAAGCGGGCAGAGGCCTTTCCACAACCCGCACAGATAGCCCAACATTCCTTGGTTCGAGCGGCAATCGATATTGTGCCATCTGAAGTTCGGGAGATTTTAGGGCTGGATAAGCGCTTTGGCCTGCGGCCGGTTGAAGGGCGGCTGGTACGGCGTATGGCCCGCCGGGCCGACCGGTTGTTATTGCGATCTGGCCCGGCAATCCAATCTTGCCGCCGGATGGGTCTGGCCGATGATTATCTTTATCGGGGCCGATAGGGGCATTTTCATCGCATGAGCGTTTGCACCAAAGGCGCAACCGGCCTATTGAAGCGGCGAAGTTTGACCCACGGATTCACATGACCGCCATTACCCCTGAAATTGTCGCCGAGCACGGCCTCAATCCCGAAGAATATGAGCGCGTTAAAGCGCATATGGGCCGAGAGCCTAACCTTGTTGAGCTTGGCGTATTCTCGGTCATGTGGTCCGAGCATTGCTCTTATAAGTCCTCGCGGCGGCACTTAAAGAAATTGCCAACGTCGGCCCCTTGGGTTGTTGAGGGGCCTGGGGAAAATGCTGGCGTGATCGATATTGGAAACAATGATGATGGCGTGCCGCTGGTGGCGATCTTTAAGATGGAAAGCCACAATCACCCGAGCTTCATTGAACCCTTTCAAGGTGCCGCAACGGGTGTCGGCGGGATCATGCGCGATGTGTTCACCATGGGTGCGCGCCCTGTAGCTAATATGAATGCACTACGATTTGGCGAGTGGGCCCACCCCAAGACGCGTCACCTCGTGGGTGGTGTGGTCTCTGGCATTGGCGGCTATGGTAATTGCATGGGCGTGCCCACAATCGGGGGCGAGACCAATTTCGACAGAGGCTATAACGGCAATATCCTTGTGAATGCCATGACTGTGGGTGTCGCCGAAAAGCACAAAGTGTTCCTTTCGGCTGCGCGCGGCGCAGGCAACCCGGTTGTCTATGTGGGGGCTAAAACGGGTCGCGATGGAATTCATGGCGCGACCATGGCGTCCGCCGAGTTCGATGACGCGTCAGAGGAAAAACGCCCAACTGTTCAGGTTGGTGATCCGTTCACGGAAAAGTTGCTTCTTGAAGCATGTCTTGAACTGATGTCATCGGATGCGATCATCGCAATTCAGGATATGGGTGCCGCAGGCCTGACATCTTCATCGGTCGAAATGGCGGCCAAAGGGGGCGGCGGGTTTGAGCTGGATCTCGATCATGTGCCGCAACGCGAAGAAAACATGACTGCCTATGAAATGCTGCTCTCGGAAAGCCAAGAGCGCATGTTGATGGTGTTAAAGCCGGGCCGGGAAGATGCGGCACGCGCCATTTTTGAAAAATGGGGCGTCGATTTTGCGGTAATTGGTGTGACGACCGATAGCGGGCGATTAGTCATCAAACACAAAGGCGAGGTCGCGGCTGATATGCCGGTACCGCCGTTGGCCGATGATGCACCGAATTATGACCGGCCTTATTCCACACTCGAAAAACCCACGCCCCTCAATGACCCGAGCGTGACCTACCGCGAGGCGGAGGCGGTTTTGCGTGCGCCCGGTAAAACCGAAGCCGAGATGCGCGTAATCGCAGATGCGTTGATCGCCGACCGCCTTTCTGATGGTGAGTTGGTTGAGGTGGTGGGCCTAAGCGTTCGTCATGGCGAAGCCAAAGTCTATGCGCGGTCGAAACCAGAGGGCGTCAGCTTTTCGGGTTTTGAAGAGGCGGCGAAAAACCTTGCGACGAGCGGTGTCGTTGAAACTGCCGAAGTCGAGCAACGTGAAGAGACACTTTCACTCGCAGAAGCACCGGGCGGTGACACCATTCTAACGGCGCTTGCTCGAATGGTGGCGATGCCAGATTTATGTTCGCGCCGTTGGATTTGGGAACAGTACGACCACACAGTTATGGGGGAAACGGTTGTTGCACCGGGCGGTGATGCCGCAATGGTTCGTGTGCATGGGACTAATCGCGGGCTCGCGATTTCAACGGATGTAACCCCGCGCTACGTCAAGGCTGATCCGTTTGAAGGCGGCAAGCAAGCCGTTGCGGAAACCTATCGCAATATTTGCGCGGTGGGGGCGTCACCCTTGGCGATTACGAATTGCCTCAATTTCGGTAACCCTGAACGGCCCGAAATTATGGCGCAGTTCGTGGGTGCAATCGAAGGAATCGCAGAGGCCTGTGAGGCGCTTAGCTATCCGGTTATTTCGGGCAATGTCTCGCTTTATAACGAAACCAATAGTGCTGCTATTCCGCCAACCCCGGCGATTGGCGGTGTCGGCGTGCTCGAAGATGTGACCAAAGCCGTTCGCATTGGCGGCGCTGAGGCCGGCGAGGAGCTGATCGCTATTGGCATCACCCGTGGCCATCTTGGTCAGTCGCTTTATATGCGAGATTTGTTTGATATTGATGAGGGCGCCCCGCCGCCGGTTGATTTGGCGATTGAGCGTAAAACAGGCGAGCTGGTCCGTAAGCTGATCGATGAAGGTATTATTACCGCCTGTCATGACGTATCCGATGGGGGATTGATTGTGGCGGCCGCTGAAATGGCGCTTGCCTCCGGTCGCGGACTGAATCTGACAACGCCGGTGAAAGCGCGTAAAGCCGCTTTTTGGTTTGGCGAGGATCAAAGCCGATATCTTGTGGCTGCATCACCATCTGCTGCGGATACATTGCTTTTGAAAGCGGCGATGGCCGGCGTTCAGGCGTCAAAGCTTGGCCGTTTTGGCGGGCCGGATATTTTGCTCGACGGCAAAGATGCACTCTCATTGCTTGATTTGTCTGACCTATATGACCACGCGCTACCGGATTACATGAACGCACTAATGCCCAAGGAGATTTCACCTATGCCTATGGCCGCTGACGACATTAAAAAATTCATTCTCGCGGCATTGCCAGATGCGGAAATTGAGATCGAAGACCTAGCGGGCGATGGCGACCATTACCGCGCGCGTATCGTCTCAACCGCATTCAATGGCCTCAATCGTGTGCAACAACATCAATTAGTATACAAATCACTGAAAGGCCGTATGGGCGGCGAGCTTCATGCGCTGGCGCTTGAGACCGAAGCGAAAGAATAACCATAATCCATTCTGGCGATTATGTCGGGCGTGCCGGATTTTCCGGTGCGCCCGATTGTTTTTCGGGGCCCGCTTAGGGCAATTAAAGGAAATAGAACACAATAAGCCAACAACTGGCTTGCTGCATTTTGGCTCTCACGTTACGGTCTGTACATCTTAGTCTTTCAAGGATTCCATTAAATGTCATCTGTTCGCGCGCTGCTGTTAGCTACGTCTATATTTGCGATTGCTGCTTGTTCACCAAAAGAGGAACCCTCAAAAATAGAGGAAGCCGATGTGCCCCTCGAAGAAGAGGAATATGTCGAACAGGACGAAATGGAGTTTATGGTCCCCGGTGAGGAGCGTGAGGTCATCTGGGATGCGCTAACACCGGAAGAAGCGCGGGATAAGTTCACCTATTCGAACTATAATGACGTGCGGGTTACGCATCTAAACCTCGATCTTGCCGTTGATTTTGAGACTAAAACGCTTTCGGGCACCGCGGAAATAAATTTCCGTCGCCGCGCACGCGGAACGTCATCTTTGGTGCTCGATGCGAATATGCTCGACGTATCAAAAGTTGAGGCTTTCACGGAAGGCCGCTGGGTAGAGACAAACTTTACCATGGGTGCCCATGACCCGGTAATGGGTTCAAAGTTTGAAATCGCGCTGCCGGATCGCGCTCGAAAAGTGCGTGTGACCTATAGCACCAGTCCGGAGGCAGGTGGTATTCAATGGTTGTCACCAGAACAAACGGCGGGCAAGGAACATCCGTTCTTATTCACCCAGTTCCAGCCGTTGAATGCGCGCACCATGGTGCCCGTTCAAGATACACCTGCCGTTCGTATTACGTATGATGCGCGGATTAAGACGCCGACAGACCTCTTGGCAATCATGAGCGCGCGTCAGGATATTAGCGGCGAGTTGGATGGCGATTATTCGTTCAAAATGACACGGCCTATTCCGTCATATCTGATCGCGCTTGCGGTCGGCGATATTAAATTCAAAAAAATCAATAATCATATTGGTGTCTATGCAGAGGATTATATTCTTGATGCCTCGGCGGCAGAATTTGAAGACACGCCCAAAATGGAAACGGCGATTGCCAAATTCTATGGCCCTTATCGCTGGGGGCGGTATGATTTAATCGTTCTGCCGCCGAGCTTTCCATTTGGCGGTATGGAAAACCCGCGGTTGTCTTTTATGACGCCAACGCTCATTGCTGGCGACAAGAGCCTTACCAATGTTGTTGCACATGAATTGGCGCACTCGTGGTCGGGTAATCTTGTGACCAATGCCACATGGCGCGATGCATGGTTGAACGAAGGGTTCACAAGTTACGTTGAGAACCGCACCATGGAAGCGCTCTATGGCGAAGATCGCGCGGTAATGGAACGATTGCTCGATAAACAAGCGTTGATGCGCGACGTCGAAGCAGCCGCGCGACCCGAGTTAACGGCGCTTAAAATGCCTGCGGATCTTGGTCATCCTGATGATGCATTTAGTCAAGTTTCTTATGTGGGCGGGATGTTCTTTCTAAAATTTCTGGAAGAGCGTTTTGGCCGTGAGGGGTTTGACGCATTTCTGCGGGCTTATTTCGACGAGTTCGCTTTCAAAAGCATTACTACAGAAGACTTTCTGACTTATTTTGAAGATAGTCTTTGGGCGGATCAACCGGATGCAGTCACCGAAAGCGAAATCAACGCTTGGATCTATCAGCCAGGATTTCCGGATTCGATTGAAAAACCGCGGTCAGGTGCCTTTAACAAGGTTGATGGACAGATCAATGCCTGGATGGGTGGCGGCGAGATTGACGGCCTCGAAACCAGTGCGTGGACGACCCATGAGTGGCTCTATTTTATTGCGCAATTACCAGAAGGTATAACCACAGATCAAATGGCAGCGCTTGATGAGCGGTTCTCTTTATCGACATCGCAAAATGCTGAGATCGCCAATGCGTGGTATATGCGAGCGATCAATGTTGGTTACGAACCGGCCTTTGAGCCGCTTGACGGGTTTTTGATGCGAGTTGGCCGCGGGAAGTTCATCTACCGGCTTTATGCAGCGTTGATCGAGAACGACCGCCGGGATTGGGCCGAAGCTGTTTATGAGCGCGCGCGCCCGGGTTATCATCCAATTGCACAGCGGCGCATTGATGATATTTTTGCCGAGTAAGAAATTCGGTTATTGCGGCTCGTTTGAGTGTGACGGGCCGCGCAATAAAATCTCTAACATGGGGCAGACCATGACGTGGCCGTCAAATACGGCCCCAACGATCAATGTGTTGTCCCATACGGCACCAACAGAAGACCCATTGATTTCGCCGTTGACCGACATCAACACATCAGAAGTAAGGCCGCTGCGCGGGTTTAGCCGGATCACATGCGATGGTGCGATCGCATTGGCGTCTTTGGCGTGTTCGACAAAGTCAAAAATCTTTGAATGACCGGCCACCCATAAGGCACCGTCGCGCGAAACTTCGATATTGTCTGGTGCGGTTTTGACGGGAAGGTTTTTGACTTTCGAAAGGTTTCCGGTTTCGGCATCGCGGTCAAAAACAACGATCCGGCGTTTTAAAAGCTCCGCAACATAGATTGATGTTCCGTCTGCGGATTTATTAATGCCATTAGCGTATGTCATACCGCTTTTTACGATGCGCCCATCTTTGCCGTCGAAATAAGCAACGCTGGAAAGGGGTAGCGCAAAATAGGATTCGAGCTGAGCGAACAATCCGTGGTCAAAGCGTGTATCGTTAGTGACATAAAATTGTCGGGGGCCAACCGCGACTACGTCATTAGGCGATGACATTGCGTCAAAAGAAATACTTTCGAGATGGGTTAGGTCGCCATTGGGGCCAATGTCGAAAAGTTCGACAATTTCCTCGCCAGTGGTCGGGTGGTTGACCACAAAAAGACGTTTGGTGCCGTCCGGCCCGCGATAAAGACTGATACCGTGGGGGAGGAAATCGTCCATTGGCGGCGAAACACGGCGCACTGTGTCGCTGCCGTCTAGGGCCATCGCATAGATACCGTTTTGTGGGTTGGTTGCGCTTGTTTCGTCTTGATTAAACCAGGCGCGGCGATCGGCGGCGGAGATAAAAGCGAGCTTTAGGTCGGGGTCAATCGTGACATCTTCGGTGCCGGGCGCGATGTCTACGTGGCGGCATTGATCGACTAATTTTGTTTTCAAATCAGCGTTTGCGCCGGACGCAGGAATGATATGCAGCAACGACCATCCGACCGCTATACCGATTATGGCCAGGGTGCCAATCACAAAATACCGCATATGCGCCCGCCAACTCCCACCAAACACGGCAGCTCTCACCGTGTGTCTCTGGTTGGAAGCTTACCCCAATGGCAGAGTATAGGCTAGTCGCACAGCATTTGTGGGTTACAACTGTAAAAACACCAAAATACCGCCGAAGAAAAGGGACGCTATGACGAAACGAATTATTGCAACGCCGCGACAGATGCCAGCCGCCCTCGCAGGTATGCTGCGTATGAAATATGACGTGCAGGAGCCGGCGGAGATTGTGGCCGAACGCGCAGAGTTCGTAGCGTTAGCCGATGGTGCTGAGGCGATTTTTTCAACGGCGTTTGACGATCTCGATGCACAATATATTGCGGCTATGCCGGAGAGCGTGAAGCTGATTGCGTCCATCGGGGTTGGTGTTGATCACATAGACCTTGAAGCGGCCAAGGCGCGCGGGATTGCCGTTTCCAATACGCCAGAGGTCACAACCGCCTGCCTGGCAGACGCGACCATGGGCCTTATCATTGCTGCCTGTCGCCGATTTCGTGAGGGGCTGGATATTGCGAAAACCGGCGAGGGGCGCGGGATGTTGACGCCGGAGAGTTGGGGGCAGCGGGTTACGGGGCGCACGCTTGGTATTGTTGGGATGGGTAATGTTGGTCGTGAAGTTGCCAAGCGGGCACAAGGTTTTGACCTGAATATTATTTATCACACGCCGCGACCGTCAGCGGAACTTGACCGCACTTACAATGCCAAATCTGTAACGCTAGAGGCGCTATTCAAACAGGCTGATATTATTTCACTGCACTGTCCGCATACTGAAAAAACACATCACATGATTGATGCTGAGGCCATTGAAATGATGAAGCCTTCTGCGGTGATCGTGAATATTTCACGCGGCCCGGTGATGGATGAACTTGCGCTAATTGATGCGCTAAAATCGGGGCGAATTTTTGGCGCGGGGCTTGATGTCTTTGAAACTGAACCCGCGCCGATCAGAGAGGCGCTTTATTCGTTGCCGAATGTTTTTTGCCTACCGCATATTGCGTCCGCAACGATGGAAAGTCGGGTTGCGATGGCGACGCGCGTTCTTGCGAATATCGACGTCTTCTTTGAAACGGGTGAGCCTATTGATAGGGTTGTTTGATGGATGCCCCCATCATCATAAGCTTGCAGTTTGACGAAGAGACGAGTGCATTTTTTGAGGCGCAGCGTGAAAAACATTATCCGACTGCGATCAATAATGTGCCCGCGCATTTGACATTGTTTCACAATTTGCCGGGCGCACATTTTGATGAAGTTTTACAAATTATCGGGCGAACATCCGCGATTCAATATGGCTTTCCGATCTCAGTGACCGAGGTGATGCGGCTCGGTCGTGGGGTGGCTTATCGGGTGTCCGGGCCGCCGCTATTGCCGCTTCGGGCAAAACTCGTGAAATCGTTCGGGTCGTGGCTGACAGGTCAAGACAGACAAGGCTTTCGCCCACACGTTACTATTCAGAATAAGGTCAGCATCCAAGAAGCGATGGCACTTCACGCGCATTTGTCCAAAGAGTTTTCGCCGCGCTCAGGTTGGGCCACTGGACTACAGATCTGGCGCTATCAGGGGCCGCGAGGCCGTTCGGGCCATTGGCAACCGGCCGGCGCGTTTGGGTTTCGCAAGATCGCAGAACGGGCTAAGTCTTGACGCAAGGCGGGTGGCCACCTAGCTAAGCGTTAGCCCACAGGAGTTTTAAGAATGAGCGACATCGCTTCCGACATCAAAGCAAAAATCGACACGAACACCGTCATGTTGTTCATGAAGGGAACCCCGCAATTCCCACAATGCGGCTTCTCGTCAGTTGTTGTTCAAATTCTTGATCATCTCGGCGTGGACTACAACACGGCCAATGTGCTCGAAAATGACGAGCTTCGGGACGGCATTAAGACGTTTTCGGATTGGCCGACGATCCCGCAGCTTTATGTTAAGGGCGAGTTTGTTGGCGGATGCGACATCATCCGCGAAATGTTCGAGCAAGGCGAGCTGCGCTCGTTCCTCGAAGGTAAAGGCATTGGCCTCGCGGCTTAACCCTTATTTCTGTTCAGATGGATTTGGTGTTTGCTCGTTAAGAGAAATCTTGGCGGGCGCGCGCATGAGCTGTTCGTTGACTTGTGCCTCTTCCTGATCGCGCAGCCGACGGAACAATGCATCTGCACGCGAGCTGCGCGAGATTGAAGTCGTACCTAATCGCAGGAACAAGTCCTGCGTTGTTGTATCCATCCGGCTCATATCGCCCCCCGGCATTTCTGTTTTCCAAATGGTGATTCGATATGGTTAACGAAAGGTTAACAACGGTCTTTCAGGTGTGGGTTATCGGCCACTACCTTCATCAAGATGGAATTTTGACATAACGGCCAGGGGCGTCTTCGATTGGTGTTAGTGCACCATCACCGGGTTGGCGAGCTGGCACCTTGCCGTTACTCACTTCGTTGAGCCACGTAATCCAATATGGCCACCAAGAGCCGCCATGACGCGCGGCATCTCTTTTCCATTGATCCAGCGTATCGGGCAGGGCCGTATTGATTGAGTGGTGATATTTATGTTTGTCCGGGTGGTTGACCACGCCCGCAATATGGCCCGATCCCGCCAGCATATATTGAACCTTATTGTTTCCACTGGAGGCATAGAGTTTCGCTGTTTTGTACACGGAGTTATGCGGCGCAATGTGATCAGTCTCACCCGCTTGCATGAAGATAGGAATGTTGACCGCGCCTAGATCAAGGGTCTCGCCGTCGATGACCATTTCGCCTTTTGCGAGGCGGTTTTTTTGATAGAACTCCCGTAGATAAAACAGGTGAACATTTTTCGGCATCCGCGTTGCGTCAGAGTTCCAGAACAGCAAATCGAATTTCGCAGGATCTTTGCCTTTAAGGTAGTTGTCGATCACGAACGACCAGATCAAGTCATTTGATCGCAACATGTTAAATGTCGTCGCCATAGCGCGGCCCTCAAGAACGCCGCCCGCCGCATCCATCTGTTTTTCGATAGCGTCGAGTTGTCCGTCATCCACAAATAGCAACAGATCACCGGCTTCGGTAAAATCGGCCTGTGCAGTGAAAAACGTTGCGGTGTTGACGCGATCATCGCCCTTTTTGGCCATCAAAGATAATGCCGTCGAAAGCATGGTGCCGCCGATGCAATAACCGATCGTGTCAACCTTGCGTTCGCCGGTAGCTTTTTCAACAGCGTCAAGCGCTTCGAACAATCCACCCTTGATGTAATCCACAAAGGTCTTGTCCCGAAGATCAGGCCCAGGATTGACCCATGACATCACAAAAACGGTGCGACCCTGTGAAACCAGCCAGTTGATGAACGAGTTTTGTGGCTGGAGGTCAAGAATATAGAATTTGTTGATCCAGGATGGGATGATCAACATCGGTGTTTTAGCGACATCCTCTGTTGTCGGATTATATTGGATGAGTTGAAAAATCTCGTTCTCAAAAACAACCTTGCCCGGTGTCGTCGCAACATTCTCGCCAAGTTTGAAATATTTTAAATCCGCTTGCCGGATTGATAATTCGCCATGGCCACGGTCGAGATCTTCAAGATAGTTCTTCATCCCTTTGAGCAGGTTTTCGCCCTTGCTGTTTATGGTCTCTTCGACCACCTCTGGGTTAAGCATGGCGAAATTCGATGGCGCAAAGGCGTCAATGAATTGCTTTGTAAAAAATTCGGCTTTCTTCTTTTCGTGCTCGTCCATGCCTTCGACTTGCGACATGGTTAATTCGAGCCAGCGCGCCATGATCAAATAGGACTGTTTGACAAAATCGAGCATGGGGTTTTCTTCCCATGCGGGGTGGGCGAAGCGTCGATCGCCCTCGGATGCGGTGATTGCGGGTTTTGTCTGCTCACCGGCAATGCGCCGCTGCATACTGGCCATCAGCTTGGCGTAATCGCCCCATAGGTTGAACTGTCGCTGCATTACTGTGCCGGGATCGGCCGATAGGCCCTTCATGACCTCTTGAAAGGCTTCACCGATATTCATGGGGTCGTTGGGCAATTCGCCGGTATATCGGCGCATGTCCTGCTGACGAGAGAAGTAATCGCGTAAGACTTCTTGGCTCGTGCCTGTAACCTCGGTCAGATACTCAGACAGTGTGTCAAAGTCCTGAAACATGGACTTTGCGGCATCTGCCTCAGGCTTCGCGTTTTTGGGCCCAGCGCTATTGTTTGGGTTCGCGCCATTGGGTCTGGCATTGCCTCCATTTGCCGCCGGTTTTTCTTGGCCGTTGCCGGATTTTGACGGTTTTTGTGTAGATTGGGCCGAAGATTTCGACTTTTTGCCAGTTTCAGCTTTTTTCGTCGCCTTTTTGCGTTTCGGAGGCGCCGATTTCTTTTCTGATTTGTCTTTCACTTGCGTCACACCGCCGGATAGTTGTTAAAGGGGCCTAGGATCTCCTTATAGGATGGCATTGTGTCCGCTGTAAAACAGTCAACTGTTCTAAGACTTGGTAAATGCGCGCTTTTTGCGGCAATCAGCATTGCTGCACTGCAAGGCTGTGCAGATTCGCAGCTTGCGCGCTTTGCGCCGCCGGGAATAGTCAAATACGAAGATATCGCCAGTGAGAAACCGCAAAGCCCAGAAATTGCTGCCCGAATTGAAGAGCGCCGCAGCCAACCCAACACGGGGAAATTCCCGGTCTTTTCCAAAACGCCGGGAAAAGAGCAGCGCCCAGCGAAACGTGACCCAGCGACGGTAGCGGCCCAGATCGAGGAACTTGATCAAAAGGCTGAGGCAATAAAAGCGGAAGTCGAGCAGGAACGCGCCATAGCCGCTGAGGAAACCGCTTCTAATCTTTCTGGCGAGGCCGACAGCCTTCGCGAGCGCGTTGAGCGTGACAATAAGGCCGCTGCGCGTGAGCGCCGCGAAGAGTTGAAAGCACCGGCACCGAACGACGAGCAAAATTAACTATTCAAGATTAACCACTCATTGGGGGGCCTTGTGCCCATCACTTGTTGATTAGCATACGGAAAGAACGACAATGTCCGCAGATGAAAATTTACTAGACCGCGTCCTGACCATCGAATTGGGTCGCTGTACCGAAGCTGCCGCTGTTGCTGCATCGACCAAAATTGGTCACGGCGACAAAGAAGGTGCCGATCAGGCTGCTGTTACTGCGCTGCGCTCAGCGCTAAACAAGCTCCACATTGATGGCACCGTTGTTATCGGCGAGGGCGAACGCGACGAAGCACCAATGTTGTATATTGGCGAGAAAGTCGGCATGGGCACTGGACCAAAGGTCGATATCGCACTTGACCCGCTAGAGGGTACAACCCTGACCGCCAAAGCCATGTCTAACGCGCTTGCGGTTGTGGCAATGGCACAGGGCGGTACGTTGTTGAATGCACCTGACGTTTACATGGACAAGATCGCATGTGGCCCGGGCTACCCGGAAGGCGTTATCGATCTTGATGCGTCGGTCGAGGACAATATTACGGCGATGGCAAAGGCCAAGGGCGTACCAACAGAAGAAATTACGCTTTGTATTCTTGACCGTGAACGGCACCAACCGCTGATCGATGGCGCACGCCGTTTGGGCTCGCGCGTTTTCCTTATTCCAGATGGCGATGTTGCCGGTGTTTTCCATACGACGGAAGAGGCAACGGGGATTGACCTTTATATTGGTCAAGGCGGCGCACCAGAGGGCGTGCTTGCGGCCGCTGCACTTCGTTGTGTGGGTGGGCAAATGCAGGGGCGTCTGCATTTCCGCAATGACGACGAGCGCGGACGCGCGGAGCGGATAGGTATTACGGATCTCAATCGCAAATATGGCCTTCGTGACCTTGCGTCTGGTGATGTGATGTTTGCAGCATCAGGCGTGACGAATGGCACAATGCTCGATGGCGTTAAATGGGAACGTGGTTATGTGAACACGCATACAGTTGTCATGCGTTCTAAAACCGGCACTGTTCGGTATATCCGCGCCCGTTCGCCACGTTAATCCGTGCCCATCATAAGAGTATAACGATGACAGATACGTTGCCAGATCGTTTGAGTGTAAATCCAAACAGCAAATTCTACGACGAAAGCATTTTTGAGCGCGAAGTTGGCATTAAATTCAACGGCGCAGAGAAAACCAACGTAGAAGAATATTGCGTTTCTGAAGGCTGGATTAAAGTCGCGGCAGGAAAAAGCCTCGACCGTCATGGCCAGCCTTTGACGATCAAACTTAAAGGTACGGTCGAGCCGTACTTTAAGGACTAAACCGCAAGAAACGGGCGGTCATCTGGGTGGCGCATACCTATACTGAAGCCTCAAAGGAGGCTCGGTATGTCCACCACGCTCGATGAAATCTATTGGAATGCTATTTTGGCGCGGGATACGCGCGCTAATGGTAAATTCTGGTCATGCGTAAAAACCACTGGGGTTTATTGTTTGCCGTCCTGTGCAGGCAGGCCCAAGCGAGAAAATGTGATTTTTGCGCAAAGCCGTGCTGAGGCAGAACGCGCTGGTTTCCGTCCATGTAAGCGATGTCGACCAGATCGCTATGTGAGTGGTGATTTACCGAGCCGGATTGCGGATATTGATTGGGCGCGTGTTGGTGGCAACCTTAGGGACAATGGCTGGGCATCGCTGGGGCGCGTTCTTTCGGACGATGAATGCACAGCTTTGATAAAAGGCTATGACGCGCCCGACCGTTATCGCTCGACGGTCGCGATGCGTCGTCACGGTTTTGGCGAAGGCGAATATCGTTACTACGCTTATCCTTTACCGCCATTAATCGCAGACCTAAGAACCCAACTTTATGCGCGGGTGGTTCCTATCGCTCGTACGTGGACGGCGCGCGATTACCCGGCTGACCATGCGGGTTATCAAAAGCAATGTGCGGCCCGCGGCCAGACGCGATCAACACCGCTGATCCTGAAATATGGGAAAGGTGATCATAACCGTCTGCATCAGGACCTTTACGGCGATGAGGTTTTTCCGATTCAGATTGCGATCTTGCTATCGCAACCGGGCAAGGATTTTGACGGTGGCGAATTCGTCATGACCGAACAATCACCGCGCAAGCAATCGCGCGCGATGGTTGCGCCCCTAGAAAAGGGGTTTGCGATTGCATTTGCGGTCAATGAACGCCCGGTAGAGGGCGCGCGCGGAATCTATAAGGTCAAGATGCGCCATGGCGTTTCGGAAATCAGAAGCGGTTCTCGATATTGTCTCGGTATTATCTTTCACGACGCCATCTAATACCGAGACGTGCTATTTTCGAATTGTGTTTTCATGCTCGATTTCAGGATGGAAACCGAGCACCTCGCTAACGATTAATTCGGGGTGCTATTTTGTGCCGCTTGCGACCAACTAAACCAACGCCTGCTAGTCCTGCCAAAAATAGCGGCAGCGCTGCTGGGAGAGGGACCTCCGATACGATGAATTGACCAGTAAAGGAGCGTAGCTCGGGGCCGTCAACGTCATATTCATCGAAACGAATGACGATACTATTCTCTGTTGTAATGATTACCGGAGGGCTCGGAAAACCGTTTGACAACACATCAAACCCGACGATTTGGAGGCCGGGACCAAAGTCGAGGTCGTCAAAGCTATACTCAATATCGGCGATTCCGATGATGAAATCATCCAGAATTTCGACGCTGATAGTGAGAAAGTCATTGGTAAAATCTACAAGTACTTCAATCGGTTCTTGAGCGCCACCACTAAAAGAAAACTCAGTGCCCGCGTCGACGGTCGCGCTAACCGGATCAAGGGACGTAAACGTTGGATCGAATATATTGAAGGTTGCGCCCGGTGAAGTAGCCTTGCCCCAAATTTCGTCTCCGTCGAGTGTTGCCGCCATCACATTAGAAAATGAACCGATAGCAATTGCCAACGCAATGAATAGACTTTTTATGTTCATGGTGTCCCCAGATACAAACTAGTCTCACAACGTTACGGTGGGGTGATTGAGTTATCAATTCTGTGTGTTGATTATAATTCCAAAAAACGCAAGAAAACGGTAACCACGCGAAAAAATTTCATCCTAAGGGAGGTGTTTGGTACACGCGTTCTTCATATACGGGTACTGCTTAACGTTAATGACAAGCTATTGTTAAGCAACCTGCAATGCAGGATACAAAAAAGAAACATCAGCCGCCAAAGGCTGATGGATTATTGAATTTCACCGAACTTTCGGTGAGGGCTACTGAATTTTCGGGGCTGTGGAAAGAAGCGGGCGCGTGGGGTAGAACGCAAGTTCACCGAATCAGGGCCATCTGCTTGTATGAGCTCCACACAAGACCACCAGTCGATTGATGAATTAATGCCCATTATGGCGCTGCCGACTATGGGCATGCCTGCGTCTGGCCGTAAATGGCAACTGCGCGAGGCGGATATGCGCGCAGCGGTGACCATTGCCCAGCAATGCGGCCTTGATCCTGTGCTCTCCCGTATTCTTGTGGCGCGCGGCGTCAATGCGGACCAGGTAGAGCGATATCTTGCACCGAGCCTGCGCAATGAATTGCCAGACCCATTTGTTCTAAAGGACATGGACCGCGCGACCGAGCGATTGATGACGGCGGTCACGAAAGGTGAGACGGTTGGTATATTCGGCGATTACGATGTAGACGGAACAACAGCATCATCAATTTTGCGGCTTTATTTCGATGAAATCGGTGCGTCTTCTTTGGTTTATCTTCCTGACCGTATTAGCGAGGGTTATGGCCCGTCGGTTGAGGCATTCAAGCAATTAAAAACGGATGGCGCCGATTTGATTGTCACCGTTGATTGCGGTGCGACTGCACATGAACCAATCGAACAAGCCGCCCATGACGGTGTCGATATTGTTGTATTCGATCATCATTTGATGAATGGCCCGCCGCCCGATGGTGCCAGCGCGGTTGTTAATCCCAACCGCCCAGACGACATTTCGGGTCTAGGTAATCTTTCGGCTGCTGGTGTAGCGTTCATGGCTGTGGTGGCACTTAACCGGGCATTGCGTGAGGGCGGCTATTTCAAAGACCGGCAAGAACCGAAGCTGTTGCGATTTCTCGATCTCACGGCGTTGGGGCTTGTTTGTGATGTAATGGAAATCACCGGGCTTACGCGGGTGTTGGTCGCGCAGGGGCTAAAGGTTTTGGGCGGTGACGGTAATCCGGGGCTTTTAGCATTGGGAAAACAGGCAGGCATGAAAGGCCCGCCGAGCACCTATCATATGGGGTTCTTGATCGGACCACGGATCAATGCTGCAGGGCGTATTGGCCATGCGCGATTGGCCTATGAGTTAATGACCACGGCGGATCCGGTGCGCCGTGGTCAGCTCGCAGAGCGCCTTCATCTTATGAATGCGGAACGTCAGGAAATTGAAGCTGACGTACAGGCGCAGGCGCAGAGGGATATCGAAATCAATCAGCGCCATGCGGACGATGTTATCGTTACAGCGGGTGAGGGATGGCACCCCGGCGTTATAGGTATCGTTGCGGGGCGACTGAAGGAAATTTACGACCGGCCTGTCATCGTCATCGGAATTGATGGTGATGTGGGTAAGGGCTCTGGCCGGTCCATCACCGGTGTCGATCTTGGTGCGGCGATTGGTGCCGCCCGTGAGGGGGCGCTGTTGGTGGCTGGTGGCGGCCATTCTATGGCCGCAGGGCTGACCATTGATCGCGAAAAAATTGGCGCGTTCCGGCGGTATCTTACTGAAAAGCTTTCAGCGTCGGTTGAGCTTGCGCGGGCCAATCGCACCTTGTCACTTGATGCGGTTATTGGGCCGAGTGCCGTTACGAAAACATTCGCCGATATGACAGCGACCGCTGGTCCTTATGGTCCCGGTAATCCCGAGCCAACATTTGCGCTGACAAATATGCGTGCGAAATTCACCAAGGTTGTCGGTAAGGGGCATCTTTCCGTGACGCTCGAAAGCGAGACAGGCGACCAAGTGCGTGGTATCGCTTTTCGCGCTGAGGGTGAGCCATTAGGGGCAATTCTGACCTCTGGTCAGCGGTTTCACGTGGCCGGTAAGATTCGCGCCGACGACTGGCGCGGGGGCGATTCGGGCCAAATTCAGATCAGTGACGCCGCGCCAGCGGTGTAGTCTTGCGTTTAAAGCGAAGATTTCCGAAAAAATCGCGCTTAAGGGCTAAATGGGCTTGCATGGACCAAAGCTGCCTCCTATACAGCGCTTCCGTCGCCACAGCGGCAGCTTGTGTGGGCCCTTCGTCTATCGGTTAGGACGTCAGGTTTTCAACCTGAAAAGAGGGGTTCGATTCCCCTAGGGCCTACCACTAGCCATATAAAACAATGCCTTAGCAGCCTGTTTGTCACTTTCCGGTTTTGTTCCGCCCTTTTTAAAGACAAGTTCGGTCAAGTCGACGAGATGTTCTTAGTCGCGTGTCTTAATGTATTTTTTCATTATGAATAAAGCTTCTGGGCTGCTGTCTCGTCATGCCTATCATTTTATTAATTGCGAACGGAGCTTATGCCGTTCGCGGGGTTTCGCTGTTGTTTTTAAATTCGATCCAAGCGATGCAGCTGATCAAATAAGAATACGAACTGTTTACGACGAGGGAGTTTTCTTGAGGTAACGGAATTATCAGTTCATTCCCAAGCAAAACTCAATATTATCACTCGAGAGCTAAACGAACGCCTTAGAAAAACATTAGGCTTCGCAACACTGATATAGAACTGTTTCCCTTATTTCAGAGCGTATTTGGTCAAGATTGTATTGGGTAAAATATGGAGAGTTTGGTTGCTTTAACGATGATCTCTGTTGCGTTGCTCGGGTCTCCAGGGCCTGTACCGATCGCCTTGGCTGGGGCAGGAGCTAGTTTTGGTGTACGCAAGGGAATTCCATTCCTGGTCGGCATACTTTTTGGGCTGTCCTTTGTCGTCATAGCTTCAGTTGCTGGGATCACCGCGTTGATTTCAAAAAGCGAAATCATAGCAAATATCCTTCTCATCTTTTCTATTTCATACCTTGGCTACGTTGCTTGGAAAATCGCGAACTCACCGATTGATTCGACCACTGAAAAAACTCGCATTCCGACTGTCCGAGATGGGTTTATCCTGAATCTGACGAATCCCAAGGCCTACGCAGCAATTACTGCGATCCTGAGTTCGTTTTCATTGTCTATCGAGCCGCTCAGTCTCGCACTCGTGACAACAGGCGGTGTTATTTTGGCTGTCGCACTGTTTGTTGATGCATTCTGGTTGATTGCCGGAAGCGCTCTATCGCCGTTCTTTTCGAGTGCGAGATTTGGACGTCCACTAAGGATTTTATTTGCTGTTACAATGATTACTGTGGTGGCGTTTAGTGTCTGGAGTACAATGAATTAACTTGAGTTGCGTCGCCCTTTTAGCCCGCCATAGAAAGCGCTCATTGGCCGATAGAATACATATCGGTCAGCACGCATTTAAACCAAATGATGCGCTTCGATTTCGGTGAGGAGGGATTTGAATTCAAGTACAATAAAAAATGTACGTCGGTGGATGAGAAAATTAGAATCGTAAGAGTTTACGGTGTCTTTCTTTCGATGCGGCCGCCGGAAGAAACGCTGCAATATTGCGTTTAGGTGGCGTGGTGCTGTGTGACGTTTTTTGCCGCTATAGCTCGGACAGCTAGGGAATATGCGGGTGCTTTCGGTAGTGTTTCTCAAATAAGCCATTGAATCCGTTATCAATGGCGGAACCCCGAGAGCCTACCAAATCTCCCAAATTTCCGATCAAAAACACAGCCGCTAGCCGGAAATCCTAATATTTTGCCTAATATTTTGATTGTGTGCTTTTCCCACTCCATCGTTGATTTTGGTGCAATTTTGACGTCTATTAATCATAGTTAATAGCGTTAGACCGGAGGGGTAAGGTCCATGAGGGGATTTCTCGCAGTTGCAGTTGTCATCGTAATGGCATTTGCGCCGCTATCATCGGCATTTGCCGCCAAGGTTTCAAAAGACGAAATCGAGCAAAAACTCTCAACGCAGGGTTATGCAGTGCAGGATATGGGGCCGAACACATTGTTTGTTCGTGTCGCAAATTATGATGTGCGCATTGATATCCAGGGACCGGACGGTGACATCTCTTACCGCGCTTGGTTGTTCGAAGTAGATGGCAAAAACGTCAGCTATAAAGTGTTGAACCAATTCAATAATGATGTGAAATTTGGCCGCGTTTATATCGACCAAGATGGCGATGTCACATTGCAGATGGATCGAAACGGTGCGGGCGGTGCATCAATAGAAAACATCGAATCAGATTTCGATGTGTTTTTGATGCTCATCAATTCTTTCATGGATCATCTTGAGTCGCAGGTAATTGCGTAGGCAATTCGTCTGAGTGCGCTCTATTTTGACCATCTTTGCAGTAATGTTATCTAATCACCACAACTGCACCGGGAAAAAGCTGTAATCACATACTAAAATAGTGCATTTTTTGCGTGAAGGGCTTAGCCTTTTTCTGAGACTGCACTATAGTTAACCATAATAACAAAGTGGCTTAGGGCGCGACGGGGGTACCAAGAGCACATGGACGAGCGGTTCGACGTATCGCGTGATGACGAAAACACGCCTGACACAGAAGAGCACTTTACCATTAAGGGCGTGGTGAAGTGGTTTGATCCGACTAAAGGATATGGGTTCATCATTACCGATGTAACCGATAGCGATATTCTTATTCATTCCTCGTGCTTAAAAGAAGCAGGCATGACAACCGCGCGCGAAGGTTCCACCGTGGAATGTGAAGTTGTGCGGCGCGCAAAGGGTTTGCAGGCGTCGAAAGTCATCACCATTGATGAATCAACGGCCGCTGCGGTGCCAGTGATGGCAGCAATGCCAACGCAAACTCCAGCCGGTGATTTTGTACGTGCCACGGTAAAATGGTTTAATCGTGCAAAAGGATATGGGTTTTTGACCTGTGGCGATGACGCCGAAGATATATTTGTTCACATGGAAACATTGCGGCGTTATGGAATGGGTGAGCTTGTTCAAGGGGCGCGCGTTCAGGTTTCTTACGCGGCCGGCTCCAAGGGGCTGCTTGCAATAGAAGTAAAGCCGGACCCCGAAAACTGAACGGGAATTTGTCGGCTTTTGTCTTGAGGGTTGGCAAACATGCGTATCATCCGTAATCTGATTATTCTCAATGTTGTTTTGGCGTTGTTCATCACAACGGGCTGTGCACGTAGTGATCGGGTTGGTGCGACCGGCGGTGGCCGCGATCAGCTTGTGATCGAAACCGCAGCGGGTGAACACCAATTTTATGTGGAACTGGCCGATGACAATGAAGAGCGCCGAACCGGCTTGATGTACCGAACCGACATGCCGGCGGATGCGGGAATGCTGTTTGATTTTGAAGAGGTCCAACCGATTTCAATGTGGATGAAGAACACGCTCATTCCGCTCGATATGGCTTTTATCGACGAGAAGGGTGTGATTCGCCGAATCGCCCCCATGACAACGCCGCGCTCGCTAGAAAGCGTCTCTTCGGGGGTGCCGGTGCTGTCGGTTCTTGAGGTAAATGGCGGGACCTTTGAAAAGCTCGGAATTAAGGCTGGCGACGCGGTGCGACATCCTCTTTTCAACAATTAGCTATTTAGGTCTTTACAAGAGCGCCAAGATGAACCATGTCACTCGCTCGCAATCGCATGCGGGGCGTAGCGCAGCCTGGTAGCGCATCTGGTTTGGGACCAGAGGGTCGCAAGTTCGAATCTTGCCGCCCCGACCATGCGAAAAGCGGTTTCCATGAAATTTCAGGCATAATCACGCGCCCAATTAGCGTGCGTGTCATCGCTGTGAAACGCTTTTTCGTCTCAGTTTTCTGGCGTGGTTTGCGCTTGATATGCGCCATGGGCCCGTGTAAGTGCTTGGTTTCGCGCCATGCTAAGGGATTAAAGGCAGAGCGTGAGGGATAGTTGGAACTTCTCGTCCGGGGGCTTGGCTTTCGGACCCCAGATAAAGCGGGATAGGCGTCATGTTCGCACGCATCTTTAAGCCGGCGAAAACCGCCATGCAGTCTGGCAGGGCGAAAACCACACAATGGGTTCTGGAATTCGAAGCCGCGACCGCGCGCCGAATTGATCCTTTGATGGGGTGGACCAGCGCCGACGAAACGGCATCGGGTCAGGTTCGTTTGAAATTCGACAGCCAAGAAGAGGCTGTTGCCTATGCTGAGCGAAACAAACTGCCGTTCCGGATTGATGCGCCGCGCGTACAAATCCCTAATCCAAAAGCGTATTCAGACAATTTTGCCTTCCAACGCCGCAAACCTTGGACCCATTAAGGACGGCAAGAATTGGCCCCGTAGCTCAGCTGGATAGAGCACCGGCCTTCTAAGCCGATGGTCGCAGGTTCGAATCCTGCCGGGGTCGCCATTTATCGAATAAGGCGCTATCAGATTAAATAATGGCTCCGTAGCTCAACTGGATAGAGCATCGGCCTTCGAAGCCGAGGGTTGTAGGTTCGAATCCTACCGGGGTCGCCATTTCTATAGATCGTTTAAGCGCCTTTTGGGCAGAAGAAGCTATTTTCACGTTTGACAAGTACTGCTTTAGAAATTTATTTCTGTAAATTATTAAGCAATACTGGATCAGCGTATACGAATTTATGGGAAAGGTCCCAATAGATGATTGCGTGGATGATAACTGATCGCCAAAGAAAAATAACTATCTCTTCTGCATGAACACCTGATTCTTTTATTGCACGATGTTTTATTTTAATGCCTGGACCGAGATCATGAAGTTGGCCATTACTACAATAAGAAAAACCTTCATCAACTAATTGACTCAAACCCAACCACCTATGTTTTATGACGGCACTTTTATCCGGTGGTTTTTTGTTGATCCAATAGGAAATACATTTTACGATTTTAGTCATTACACGTTCTAGCTTATCGCTATCGATAGTAAGTAAGCTTTGAGCTAGTGTCGTATTGGTTAATCCGCGTAGGCTATTTTTTAGCATTTGCTCGGATGCTTTCGAGGCAGGTCTCACATCCTTCATAAATTTTTCAAAAGCTCGCGCTCTACTTCGTTGGTCTCTTAAGTTACGTCCTTTTTCGGGTTGCATTCCCCGTAAAGCTCTATCCCAAATGCCTGTTGCTGCTTCATCATTGGGATCGCAAATACAAGCGAGTTTTCGAAAGACATACTCTTCATCTCCAGAAAATGAACCATTGCAATCTTCGTGGCTTGGAACGGTCCAGCGCTGAACCGTTTCAGGCGTTGAATCTGGATACCATGCAAAAGGGATCACATGTTCCTTGCTTTTAGGAGCTTTCGCATGGAGCTGTGTATTTTCAATTTTTTTTAAGCAGAGTGCACAAAACATCGAAAAATTATGATGCGCTGGCGCACATCTAATCCAATTCCGGCAACGCAACTTCATCGACGCCTTCGCTGGCGGCGGCGAGTTCGAGCGGGATGGTGACCGCTTTACGGCTGGGTTGAAGGGTTAGCTCCAGGGTTTTGAACCCAGCTTTTGCGATGCGCGCTTTGCGTTGTTCGTTGATCTTGATGGTGCAGGGGGTTTCGCATTCGCCGTAATCATAAAGCGTCAACAGCGCCCCTTGGGGGGCGGAGTTGATGGTCAGCGTTTCACCGGGGCCGGTCAGATTGCCAAGGTCAATGGTCTGACAGCCGCTAAGCGTTAGAACCGCAATGGTACTTACCAAAACACGCATATCTCACCCCTATTTATTTGCACCGGTCATCGCGATAAAGGCCCGTTCCAGATCGTCCTTCAGATCGTCCACATCTTCAAGCCCCGCATGAAAACGGAACAGTGGGCCTTCTTCGTCCCATGTGGTCGCCGTGCGATTGGGCCGTGGGTCAGAGTGAATCGCAAGGCTTTCAAAGCCGCCCCATGAAAAACCAATGCCAATCAGCTTGAGCGCGTTAAAGAATGCTTTGATCGCGGGGAGTGGCGTTGGCTTAAGCACCACCGCAAACAGGCCGGAAGCGCCAGTGAAATCGCGTTTCCAGACTGCATGACCTGGGCATGATTTCTGGGTCGGATAGACGATGCGTTCGACCTCCGGGCGCTTTTTCAGATATTTGATCAACTCGGCTGCGTTTTCCTGGTGGCGCTCCATCCGCGCGGATAGCGTGCGCAATCCGCGAAGCGCGAGATAGGCATCATCGGCAGAGACGTTGGAACCAATCTGAAGCAGCGCAAAATAAATTTTTCGTGCAGTTTGTTCGTCTGCGGAACATAACGTGCCCACCAGACAATCAGCATGGCCCACCAGATATTTCGTGGCCGCTTGAACCGATACATCAGCACCGAGCGCAATAGGCTTATAAAAATAGCCCGCGCCCCATGTGTTATCGACAACCAACTTTGCTCCGCCCGCATGGGCCACAGCCGCAAGCATGGGTAGGTCTTGAACCTCGAATGTCAAAGAGCCGGGCGATTCAGCGAAAACGACTTTGGTGTTTGGGCGCATCAACGACTTCATGGTCGCTTCATCTGCAATCGGATCGTAATAGGTGGTTTCGACCCCAAAGCGCTTAAGGAAGTTATCACAGAATTTGCGCGTCGGGTCGTAGGCAGAGTCAGTCATCAACACATGATCGCCTGCGCTAACAAAAGCGAGGATCGACGCGATACAGGCCTGAAGGCCCGATGGTGCGAGGCGCGTCTCAAATCCGCCTTCCAGCGTATTGACGGCCTCCTCAAAGGCGCGGTGTGAGGACGTGCCAAGCCGGCCATAGGTGATGTTTTTTGCGCCCTCAAGATAATCATCATAGGTTGGAAAGAGATATGTCGAAGCGCGCTCCACCGGCATATTGACGGGGTGTGCGGGCCGATGGTGCGGGCGGCCCGCGATGGTCAGTTTTGTCTTGTCTTTCATAAGAATAATTCTGCGCTTTTGTTTGTGAAGGGACTTAGTTTGTTTTGGGCGCGAGGCGTTCGACGAAGCCTTTGCGGCGGTCGATAACGTGAAAGCCGAACTTTTGATAAAGCGGTAGCGCCGCCGGGTGATCGAGCGTGCAGGTTTCAAGCTTTAGGCGCTCTGGCCCGCGTGACCACGCTAGATCGAGAATATTGGTGATGAAATATCGCCCAAGCCCCATACCGGTGAAATCAGGCGCGAGGCCAAAGAATTTCAACTCGTGTGATTTTTGATCGCGCGCATCAATCTCTGCGAGACCGGCCGGTGCGCCACCCACATAAAGGACGTAAAAATAGACATCATCATCGTGAAGGATCGTCGTGAGGTCTTCGTCGCTCATGGTGACACGGCTGACCCAGTTAAATGGCGCACCTACGAGGTCATAAAGATAGCGATAGAAATGAACTGGGGTCTTTTCAACGCGCATCAACGCAGTCTTGCGGCGCGGGCCAAAGCTCGGTGCCGGGGGCATATTTAGCGAAGGGCGTTCGGTCTGTTCCAGATAGGTGATCGTCACCGCAATCTGATTGCTGCTCAGCGGGTTAATCGACAACTGGGAATAATTGCTCGTCATTCTTTTCGTCTCCCCATTCGGCCCATGATCCGTCATAGACCGCATGGTTATTCGCACCGATAATTTCTAATGCAAGAGACAATATAGCAGCCGCGACGCCTGATCCACAGCTTGTAATGACGCGGGCGCTGGGGTCTACGCCCAGATCTAAAAAGAGGTCGCGCAATTCGGCTGGCGATTTCATCTGGCCGGAGGCCCCATCGACCACACTCGACGATGGCAAATTCACTGCGCCGGGCATGTGGCCTGAACGAAGGCCGGGGCGCGGTTCTGGCGCGCGTGCCGCGAAACGATCGGCGGGGCGGGCATCAACCACGGACATCTTGGCCGCCAGCGCGTCGCGGACATCATGGGCAAAGGCATAGCGCGACGGGGTGGCCGACGGTTTGTATTCCGCTGGCGAAACAATGGTTACATCATCCGTTACCGGATTATTCTCGCGCTTCCACTTTGGCAGGCCGCCATCAAGCACCGCAACGTTTTTATGGCCCATGGCCCGAAGGCTCCACCACACGCGTGCGGCTGAAAACATACCTGCCTCGTCATAGACGACAATGTGGTCGGTTTCGCTTAGGCCAAGTGCGCCAACTTGCTCGGCGAATTGGCCGGGCGGCGGCAGCATATGGGTTAGCGAAGTTTCTTGGTAGGCGATTTTGTCAATATCAAAAAACACTGCACCCGGAATATGTTCCTGGTGGTAGTGTTCAATGGCATCACCATTACCGGGCATGCGCCAAGACCCGTCGATGATTTTGAACCGATCCCGGTTGGCCGCTAAGTCGTCAGTTGAGATCAGCGGTCCAAAATCGGTCATGTGTATCCTCGAAGGTTAGCTAAGCCATGGTGGCGCGGGAAGGTCTTTTTCTCGCAGGAATTCGGGGTTGTAAAGCTTTGACGCATATCGGTGGCCATAATCGCATAGAATAGTCACAATGGTATGGCCGGGCCCGAGTTCGCGGGCCAGTTGTTTTGCGCCAGCAATGTTGATGCCCGAAGAGCCGCCAAGGCAGAGACCTTCTTCGGTCACAAGGCGGAACAACGTTTCTAGCATTTCGGAATCGTGGATGCGGAATGCATCGTCGATTGGCGCGCCTTCGAGATTGGCGGTGACGCGGCCCTGCCCAATGCCCTCGGTGATCGATCCGCCCTCGCTCGTTAAGGCACCCGATTTGTACCAATCATGGATTTTTGAACCACCGGGATCACTCACGGCAATTTTGATGTCTTTGTTGCGATCTTTGAGCGCCGTGGCCACGCCGGCCAAGGTTCCGCCAGTGCCAACCGCGCAGGTAAAGCCATCGACCTTGCCGCCGGTTTGCTCCCAAATCTCTGGGCCGGTGGTTGCAATATGGAAATCGCGATTGGCGACATTATCGAACTGGTTCGCCCAGATTGCACCATGCGGTTCTGCGGCGGCGAGTTTCTCAGCCAAACGGCGGGAATAATGGACATAGTTATTGGGGTTGTCGTAGGGGACAGCATCAACTTCAACCAGCTCGGCACCATGAAGCCGCAGGGCGATTTTCTTTTCTTCGCTCTGGGTGCGGGGGATCACGATTTGGGTGCGATAGCCGAGGGCCGCCCCCACCATGGCAAGGCCTATGCCGGTATTGCCCGCAGTGCCTTCGACAATGACGCCGCCGGGTTTCAATGCACCGGATTTTTCGGCGTCGCGTATAATGCCCAAGGCCGCGCGGTCTTTGACCGATTGGCCGGGATTTAGAAATTCGGCTTTGCCGTAAATCTCACAGCCGGTTTCTTCTGATGCGCGTTTTAGACGGATCAGCGGCGTTCCGCCGATTAGGTCAATGAGGGACTGGCTGGTGGTCATGTTACGCGTCTCCGGACAGGATTGCGGCCAATTTGGCCATCATAGCAAAAAAACGGCACCATGCCCGCATCTGGTCAGGGATTGAATTCAAAAATTCTAACAACGCATAGAGATATCATGCGGTTGCGGGTTTATTTTGGGGCACGCTCCTCCGTGCAGAGAGGAATTATCCCTTGGATTTGTCTATTTCTTTGGCTTCGTTCCAAAGCGTTTCCATGGCGTCGAGACTGGCATCATTGAGGTTTTTGCCGTCTTCATTCATGCGCGCTTCGATATGGCTGAAACGTCTGATGAATTTTTGATTGGCACCGCGCAACGCTGCTTCGGGGTCGATATCAAGATGTCGTGAAAGGTTCGCGAGCACGAAAAGTAGGTCACCAAATTCTTCTTCGATGTGGGATTTATCGTCCGATTGCATCGCCTCGTTTAATTCTTCGGTTTCTTCGGCAATTTTGTCGAGAACGTCGCGGGCATTGTCCCAATCAAACCCCACACGCGCTGCGCGCTTTTGTAGTTTAACCGCGCGGGTGAGGCCCGGAAGACCGGCAGGAACATCAGCGAGAAGACCATCTTTGCCTTTGACGGCACGTTCCTTGGCCTTTTGTTTTTCCCATGCGTCGGTCTGTTCTTCTGCCGTGCGCATGGTCTCGTCGCCGAAGACATGTGGGTGTCGGCGGATCATTTTTTGGGTGATTGCGTCGGCGACATCGCCAAAGGTGAAAAGACCTTTTTCACGCGCCATCTGGGCGTGGAACACCGATTGGAACAACAAGTCACCCAGCTCTTCTTTGAGGCCGGCCATATCATCGCGCGCAATGGCGTCCGCGACCTCATAGGCTTCTTCGATGGTATAGGGTGCGATCGTTTCAAAATCCTGTTCGATATCCCATGGACAGCCATTTTTGGGGTCGCGCAGGGCGGTCATCACATTTAGCAAGCCCTCTATTTTTTTTGCGTCGGCATCGGATTTGGACATGAAGATCCTCAATTTGCGGGAGATATGCGATGGCGTGGTCAAATCTGCTGTTTGAGGCTGGCATAATAGGTATTCCCCCCAGAGGCTACTATTTGGGGCGTTGTTTTGGCTTGCCGCTTGATTTTGCTGTCGCTCTCCGCCATTCAACCGACCATAAGCCTTATAAATTGGCGCATCGAGAAGGAACGAGAGAAATGCCTATTCAGGAAGCTAAGCTGATCTGGCGAAACGGCAAGATGATCCCTTGGGCGGAAGCGACCACCCATGTATTGACCCACGGTCTGCATTACGGAACATCAGTGTTCGAGGGCATGCGTGCCTATAACACCAAAGATAAAGGTGTGTGCGTGTTCCGTAACCGGGAACACATCGAGCGTTTTCATTTCTCTGCGCGTGTATATCAGATCGGCATGAAATATTCCGTCGAAGAGCTGATGCAGGTTTGCCGCGACGTTGTGCGCGAGAACGGCCTCGACAGCGCTTATATTCGTCCGGTGGCATATCTCGGCTATGGCGAGATGGGTCCAGCATCAAAGGCAGCACCATCTGATATAGCGGTGGCTGCATTCCCTTGGGGTGCTTATCTCGGCGAAGAAGGCCTAAAGGAGGGTATCGACGTTGCGGTATCGAGCTGGCGTCGTTTTGCGCCGGGTACGGTGCCGGCGGGTGTTAAAGCGGGCGGCAATTACTTGTCGAGCCGTTTGGTTTCTATGGAAGCCAAAGACCGTGGTTTTGCCGAAGGCATAGGTCTTGCCCATGATGGTACTGTCAGCGAAGGCGCAGGCGAGAACTTGTTCCTTGTCATGAAGAACAAAATCATCACGCCGCCAGCTTCGGCCTCCATCCTTTCGGGCATCACGCGGGAAACTGTTATGACGCTTGCGAAAAAAGCTGGCTATGAAGTTATCGAACAGACAATCGCACGCGAGAGTATGTATGCGGCAGACGAGATGTTTCTTACGGGGACAGCCGCAGAGATCACGCCAGTGCGTTCGGTAGATAAATTGACCGTCGGCAGCGGTGATCGTCCGGTTACGTCAAAACTTCAGGAAATGTTCTTTGGTTTGTTTACAGGCGAGACCAAAGACGAATGGGGCTGGCTCGACCCGGTCGCATAAAATATAATCATATCAATAAAAAAGCGGGTCCGATTGACCCGCTTTTTTTGTGTTTCTCGCGAGGCTTATTCGCCAGCGCGCTTGCGCAGTTTTAGCGTATCATCAATCACATGAAAGATATAATTCTGTTCGACGACGCCGCTAAATAGATAGGCGCCAGGACCAGACGCGTAGATTGTTACATCCTGTCCACCATGGGACTCGCTATAGCTCGGCACTAAAGCGGGCTGTAGAAAATCATGGTCGGCGACTTCTTCGGCGCTTAGCTCTGGACGACCATCGGTGAGGTCGGGATTTTTGCTGAACACAGATCCGGGGCCGTTGGCATAGGCGAGGGTTGTGTATGGCTTACCGTCTAACCCTTTCAGCGGTTCGAGATCGCCATCATCGTTCCGTTGTGCCGCGAGGCCAAGAATGTCGTTCCCCTTAGCAGGGTAGCCAGCGAAGCTAAGTGTGTGACCGTGGTCTGCGGTTGCGATGATCAACGTATCGTCTTTGTTGGTCATGGCGCGCGCCGCAGCAATCGCTTGTGAAAACTCTTGCGCATCGCGAAGGGCGCGCGCGGCATTGCCGCCATGATGGGCATGGTCCACACGGCCAGCCTCAATCACGAGCACATAACCATTTTCTTTGCGCGATAGAATATCGATAGCTTTGCGCGTCATTTTTTCGAGTGATGGCTCGCCATTGTCATCTTCGGGGCGGTCTAATTCATATTCCATGTGAGAGCGTTCAAACAGGCCCAGGATTTTAGGATCAGTAGACGGATCAATATTGTCGAATTGTTTTTCGTTCCATATGAAAACATGGGAGTTTGACTTGGTCATCCACTCGGCCGCTAAGTTACGGCCATCTTTGCGCATGCCGAATTTGCCTTCGTCCTCGGGGTCTTTGAAATCGGTCGGCAGAAAGTTTGACCGTCCGCCACCAAGTGCGATGTCTACGCCGTCACCATATTCGAAATCGATGAGTTGGCTCGCAATATCACGGCATCCCATTTCAAATGCGCCTTCAGGCAAATTGGCGTCACTTTCCCAATTACGATCTGGTGAATGTGCATAGGTCGCTGCCGGTGTCGCGTGGGTCAGGCGCGCCGTCGATACGACGCCAGTTGCCATGCCGGCGCGTTCTGCAAGCTCAACTAATGTTGGCGCGTGCGCGTTCAGGCTGGATGCGCAATCACTGCGTTCGGCGGTATTATCGAGAGAGATGATGCCGCCCTTGGTTTTGTACCCGGTGGCCATCGCTGACATGGTTCCCGCTGAATCCGGCGTTTGGAGATCAGTGTTGTAGGTTTTCGACATGGCTAGATTGGGAAACCGTTCAAATGATAGCAGGTTTTCTTCGCCTTCTTCGCCGCGCGATTGCCCGTCATATATGCGTGCGGCGGCAACGGTAGTTGGGTCCATGCCGTCGGCTATAAACAGGATGACGTTCTTTGCCCGTGATTTATTGGGCTTTACCGTTTTGCGTTGCGCAAGTGTATCCTGAGCGCCATCATACCAATAATCGCCGGTCTTGGGCGCTGGATTATTGGTGTTTGAGCTAAGAATGGTTGATTGCGTGCAAGCCCCTAGGCTGGCCGTGCACAAAAGTAGGGCGGCATATCTAAGCATTAGCGCATTTCCTTACGGCTTCTATTTAGCTGCTTTATAAATTGGTTTCGGATTACAAAACCATGACAATATCATGATAATCGGCGCGGGCTACGCTCGGGCGTTATGAATAGGGAAATACATCAATGGGGATTTGGATACGTTGGATCGGAGCATTGATTTTCGCGGGATTAGTTGCCGCATTCTCCTATCTGAAAACGCCCAAATTCCAAGCGTTTGACACAGATGCTGCGCTCCAGGCCGCGAGTGCCTATGACGCACGGGTTATTCGCGACCGGTTTGGGGTGCCACATATTTACGGCGCACGAGACGCTGATGTGGCCTTTGGTCTTGCTTACGCCCACGCAGAGGACGACTGGGCAACGATTGAGGAAGTGATTTTCTTTTCGCGGGGCCAGCTAGCGCTACGCAATGGCAAGGCAGCTGCGATCCCTGATTATCTTATCGCAGCATTAGGCATCAAAGAATCCATCGAAACGAAGTATGAAACGGATCTTTCGGCCAAATCGCGCACAATCGCCGAAGCTTATGCCGCCGGGATCAATCTTTATTGCGCCGAGGAAAAGCGCCGATGCGCGCATGGCGCTGCCCCGGTGACCGGCAAAGATATTGTTGCGGGCTTCACATCGCGTACGCCGTTTTTCTATGGGCTTGATCAACAACTCACGAAAATATTCGAGGGCGACGTCGAGCTGGCCGAGGCTGCGAAACAAACCCGCGAAGCCTTTTTGCAGGTGCCGCGCGGATTTGAAACCGGATCGAACGCAATGGCCGTCGCGCCGTCTCGCTCGGCGGATGGCCATACGCGCCTGATGGTCAATTCACATCAACCTTTTGAGGGGCCGGTGGCTTGGTATGAAGCGCGGGTCAAATCGGACGAGGGCTGGGACATGATTGGCGGATTGTTTCCGGGCGCGCCACTAATCCTGCATGGGGCGGGGCCGGATTTAGGGTGGGCCTTTACCGTCAATAAACCCGACCTTGTCGATGTTTATGCGCTCGAGGTCGATAACGCCAAAAACCCTAAACGATATATGTTTGATGGCGAATGGCGCGATCTTGATATTCGCAAAGTAAAATTTCGCGTAAAACTGTTCGGTCCATTAAGCCTCCCAGTAACTCGGAAGGCCATAAAATCTGTTCACGGACCAGTGTTCGTAACGGACAATGGCGTGTTTGCGGTTTCTTATGCGGGCGCGAACGACATCCGAACCCTAGAGCAATGGTATCGAATGAACCGGGCAAGCGATTACACCGAATGGCGTGACGCATTGTCGATGCTCGCGATCCCTAGTTTTAATGTGGTTTACGCCGACGGTGACGGTATCATCGCCTATTACTACAACGCCGCTTTGCCCATTCGCGAGGCGGGCGTTAATTGGTCAAAGGTCCAGCCCGGCGACGACCCTGCATTGTTGTGGCGCGGTACACGCAAGCTGAACGAGGTGCCGCAAGTGGTCATGCCGCACTCCGGCTATGTGGTGAATGCCAATCATCCGCCATTCGCCGCTTCTGGCCCAGAGGATAACCCCCAATCAGAAAATTTCCCGCCCCATTACGGTGTTGATCAGCGAACCACCAATCGCGGAATTCGCATTCAGGCACTTTACGGCACCGACCCGTCTATTACCCCGGAGGAATTTGTCGCGTATAAATTCGATAATCGTTACGCAGAGGGTTCGCGTTTGATGGAGGTCGTCAATTCGGTCCTCACAAATGCCGATAGCGATAGCAAAGCTGAGGAAATATCCGTACTGCGCGGCTGGGACGGTGCTGTCACGACCGATAGTCGCGGCGCGCCATTGGCGGTTCTTACGGCGCAACGGGCGCGGGGGAGCCTACTCAACGACGAAAATGTTGAGACGCCAGACTATCTAACAGCATTCCGCGAAACCGCCGCAGATTTGCGGGCAGGTTTTGGGCGTGTTGACCCGACATGGGGTGAAGTTGTGCGGCTCAAACGCGGCGCGCAATCATTGCCGGTGAATGGTGGGCCAGACACCTTGCGCGCGATCTATCCCGATGGTGACCTGACCCAAGGACCGCTAAAGGCTGTTGGCGGCGATAGCTATATTCTTTATGCGGATTGGTCTGGACCACGCGATGTATCGATCAAAACCATTCATCAATATGGTGCAGCGACACTTGATGAAACATCGCCGCATTATGCGGATCAGGCCCCATTATTTGCAGATGAAAACTGGAAATCACCGCCAATGGAGCTTGAAGAATTGTTGTCCGAGGCAACAGCGGACTATCGCCCCGGACAGACACCTTAGGCGATACCGAATTTTTCGAGCGCAGCCTTGGCGATAGGCTCGCCCCATTCCTGCACGAAATGCCCAGCCTCGGCGACTTCCATTGGTTCCGGGCAGTTCTTGATGATCGAGCGCAAGAACGCCATTGCTGGTGGGCCAAGCACAGGGTCTTGCATTCCTACGGCCATGAAACTGTCGCCCGACCATTGCTCGGACCAAAATTCCCGCGCCTTGCGAGAGGTTTCAACACCTTCGCTGGCGATTTTGGTTAGGTCATCGTCAGGACCTTCTTTTAACATCACAAGCTCAGGAAAACGCCGTACGCCCCCTTTATAAGATTGATCGGGGAAGGGCGCGTTATAGGCATCGACCTCAGCGTCAGTAAGGATCGGCGTCGCGCGCTTCATCAGGCCGCCCACATTAAGATCAGGGTTCGCGCGGTTAAACGCGCGCCACGCCGCAAAACCTTCGCCCGCATTTTCGCCGGTCGGCAGGCCGGTATTCATTACCAAAAGCCGCGAATACCGATCCGGCGCTTCCATAGGCAGGGTCAGACCCAAAACGCCGCCCCAATCCTGCACCACCAGACACACATTCTTAAGGTCCAACCGTTCGACAAATTCAAGCAGCGAGTCGCGATGGAAATGATAGCGATAGACGTCGTCATCCACCGGCTTATCGGAACGGCCAAAGCCAAACATATCGACCGCAATGGCGCGATGGCCCGCGCCAGTAAATACCGGGATCATCTTGCGGAACAGATAGGCCCATGATGGCTCGCCATGGATACAAAGGAACGTCACATCGGCGTCTTTGGGCCCTTCGTCCACATAATGCATGCGCAAGCCGTCATACCCCTTGAGGTCTTCAACGTATTTTGGCGCATAGGGCCAAGCGTCAAGAGTATTAAATCGCTCATCGGGGGTTCTTAATGCCTTGATTGCCATATATTTTCCTTCCGGTTGAAATCTTGACGTCTCTGGTCTTTATAGTCCCGCAAATAGGCGCAAGACCCAAGGCTCAACAGCAGCTAGACCAATAACAAAAAGGCGATGTGATAAATGGCAGAAGTAAATTGTGATCTCGTAGTGATCGGTTCAGGTCCTGGCGGCTATGTGGCGGCGATCCGCGCCAGCCAGCTCGGGATGAAAACGGTAATTATTGAGCGCGATGCACTGGGCGGTGTCTGCTTGAACTGGGGTTGTATTCCCACCAAGGCGCTTTTGCGTACTGCCGAAGTCTATACCAACATGAAACACGCTGAGAGCTTTGGCCTAAAAGCTGAGGGTATCGGCTTTGACCTTGATGCGGTCGTCAAACGCTCGCGCGGTGTCTCTGCTCAGATGGAAAAGGGCATTGGCTACCTCATGAAGAAAAACAAGGTCGAGGTCATCAACGGCACCGCTCGTCTGGAAAAGGGCACCAATGCCCCAACGGTTAAGGTCAAAACCAAAGACGGCGAGACCACGGTCAAAGCAAAACATGTGATTGTCGCTACGGGCGCGCGCGCACGGACGATTCCACAGGCCGGGCTAGAGCCGGACGGTAAATTCATCTGGACCGCAAAAGAAGCCATGGTCCCCGATGTGATGCCAAAGAAACTGCTGGTCATTGGCTCCGGCGCAATCGGTATCGAGTTCGCGAGCTTTTATAACGCGCTGGGCGCAGAGACGACCGTGGTCGAAATGGTTGACCGAATTCTGCCCGCCGAAGACGCAGAGATTTCCAAATTCGCTGAAAAGCAATTCAAAAAACAAGGGATGAAAATCCTCACCAGCGCGTCCGTCGAAAAGCTGGACAAAGGCAAAGACAGCGTCAAAGCCACGATTAAACTAAAAGACGGCAAGACCGAAACCGTAGAAGCCGACCGGGTTGTCCTCGCGATTGGGATTACGGGCAATACGGAGAATTTAGGGCTAGAGGCTGTGGGCGCGAAAATTGATCGCGGCCATGTGGTTGTCAATGAATGGCTAGAGACCGGCGTTAAGGGTCTTTACGCGATTGGTGACATTGTCGGCGCGCCGTGGCTCGCGCACAAAGCCTCCCACGAGGGGACAATCTGTGTTGAGAAGATCGCCGGTCAAAAAGGCGTTCACCCGCTAAAGGTCAGCCTCATTCCCGGTTGTACCTATTCCAACCCACAAATCGCGTCGGTGGGCCTGACCGAAGCCAAGGCGAAAGAGCAGGGCCACAAGGTCAAGGTTGGCCGCTTTCCGTTCAACGGCAACGGCAAAGCGGTTGCGCTGGGTGAGCCAGAAGGCATGGTCAAAACCGTGTTTGACGAAAAAACCGGCGAGCTATTGGGCGCACATATGATTGGCGCGGAAGTCACCGAGCTTATTCAGGGCTTCGGCCTCGCGCGGTCAATGGAGGCGGTCGAAGAAGACCTGATGCACGCGATCTTCCCGCATCCAACCCTTTCGGAGATGATGCACGAATCCGTGCTCGACGCCTATGGCAAGGTCATCCATATTTAATCACTGACCTTTGCGCGCGAATATTGATCGGGCGGCGTAATAACCGCCCGAGAAATAGGTGAGTGCGTTGAGTTAAGTTTTTATATCTACGTCAATTCCGTGATGATATTTTATTCTAACCTTATTGATAAGGTTTTCTTGACCAATTTCTTTCAGCGCTTGAATGGTGGTTTCTGTTAGCTTTTTCTCGTGAGGTTTGGGGTTACTAATTGTGCTTGCAAATAACAACCGTTGTTTTGCGGTCCGAAGCTTATCGCCTTCGAGTTGAATTAGCAGGGACTTAAGTTTGTCTACTGATAATTCGTTTAGTGCTTTAGCAGATATCTCGGATATATATTCTTCGTTTTGTCCAAGCAGGATGTCTAATGGGGTGGGTTTGTTATCAGATTCATTAGCATTTGTGATCATAAGTGCCTTCAGATCACTATCTTTAACATTATATCCCTCGTTGTTTGCATTGTACCAATAATCATATGAGCCGACTCTATTTGCTTTGAAACGTGTTATAATCTGTTTGACTTCATCTTCAGCTTTAAGGGATTTCAATAATATTATCGATGAATCGAGGTCGCGGAATGATATGTTGTCAAGTATATTTAATGTCGTTTCAGTGAGGCGGGAAACGATTTCATCTAAGTTGTTTTTATAGCTATCATGGAATAGTCGCCACGCATTCGCAAACTCGTCTTTCAATTTCTTAGATTTCAGAATGCTGTGATCCCGTTCTACTATTTTACAAATTTTTTCGTGATTAAAATAACCATTTTTGACGCCGGCTAAAATTTCCTCGTCTAACTCGTCAATGTAAGTGAGGCCATAATCTCGCAAAATTTCATCATACAATTTATTTGAGTCTGGTTTTTCACTTGGTTCCTCGGAAGATAGAGTTTCCATTATTTCTATATGGTCAGGGTGCCGATTTTTGAATACCAATTCGATTGGCGGGGCAATACTCGGCTGAAGTTCGATCCAAGAGAAGAGGCAAAGTGAATGCAAAGCAGCGTATCTAATTTCTTCATGAGTTGCACAAACTGAATTATCGAGCATTGATCCGAAGTGCTTTATTTTTTTGAGAACTCGGATGTTTTTAATGCCTAACTTTTTTGATAGTTCACTGAGGGTTTTTTCTAAGTAACCATCGTTATCAAAAACAATTTTGTGGCAGTCGTCTAATGATGGATCGAAGCTAATTTTTTTGTCTACAACTTTTTCTAAGTGTTTTTCGAAATTCTTTTTATCGTCCGGTGAAAGCCGCTCGTCGTTTAAAATTAAAACGACCTTACAGTTTCTTTGTTCTTTTAAAAATGACGCTAGTCCCAAGACATCGATAATCCGAAGGTTTTCTCCACGTCTTTCGAAGTCATCGATGCAAACTATCCTATTGCGTACCGACGCAAAGAATAGGCCTGAACCTGCCTTTATCCATGCACCGATAATTGGAGCCTCCGCAGCTGCGTTGCGAGACTTTTGAATAGATGATAAAAAGGACTTACTTCCATCTGAAATTACATTCACAACTGGGTTTGCGTCGGATCCATTCAAAAATTCGGAATTTTCAAAAATGGCTAGTTTCAATTTCTCTAAGGAATTGCAGCCAAAAAGTGAAACGTATGCATGATCATTGTACCCACTGTTTCCGTCCTTCAATTGTTCAGTGAGTATTTTGTTCCAGAGATATGTTTTTCCAACTCCCCAGTTTCCTGAAATACAAAGAACCTCGGGCGTTTTTGTTCGTAAAAACTCCACTATTACTTTTGAAACTAAATTGGTCGCAGTCATGGAAATTCCCGTTTTAGAATTTTAATATTGAGATTATTACTTCATATTTCGACAATGTATACTTCCCCTCCCATCATACCACCGCTTTGAAACCCGTGGATAGATATCCACGGGTTTTGTTTTGGGCCTAGGGTCTCGGTCGTGTCTCTTGTGGCTGAGCCATTGGCGCGGGCGTTGATACGCCGCGCAGAACCCTTTTTGGCCCATGAGACGCCGTGACCGGTTGCCGGTACGGCTCTTTGACAATTTGGAATTTACGCGCGCCGGTGAACAAGAGTTCATGCGGGTTTGCTGGCGCGCGCGGGAACAAGGTTGGCCGTCGGGATGTTTGTATTTCACAAACAGGGAGGCCCGAGATGCCAACAACGGAAAGAACTACGCCGACACATGAAAACCCGAAGCCGAATATTGATCAGAATGAACACGAAGAGGCCGATCAGAAGAACAATTACGGCGGACGCTCAGAAAAGCCCGATGGCGATGTGAACCCCGCCGAAGATATGCATATTGATGATGACGAGAAAGAAAAGCCAGCGTGTACGGATTATCACGATGCAAAAAACCGAAAAGACAATGATTAGGGCTTTCGCCGCAAGACACGCCCGGCTTTAACCGCGTCTTTGCCGAATTTCTCGCGGATGGCGTCGATGGCTTTTTCCTGTTTGGCGATGCGCGCATTGTCTTCGCCGAACAGGTCGGTTTCAAAATGCTCGCCCGCGTCAGACAACCCCGAAAAGCCAACCCCGATCAGGCGATAGGCGCGCCCTTGGGCGGCGTCATGCAATAGGGGTTTTGCTGCCGCAAATGCCGTGCGTGCTAAGTTCGATGGGGAGCCAAGGGTTTTAGCGCGGGTGATGGTTTTGAAATCCGCAGATTTCAGTTTGAGGGTCACTGTGCGGCCCTCGAACCCGCTGGCCTTCATCCGTGCAGAGACCTTATCGCATAGCTCCCACAAAACATCTTCGAGCCATGCCACATCGCGAATGTCGCTATTGAACGTGGTTTCTGATGATACGCTTTTTGTCTCGCGCTCTGGTTTGATTTTGCGGGTGTCATCACCGCGCGATAGTCGCGCAAGGCGCAAGCCCATCTCGCCATAGCGTTTGCCCAGCGAGCCAGCGTCCATGGTCTGGAGTTGGCCGATCATTTTGATGCCGTCTTGCTCTAGCTTGCGGGCCATGGCGGCACCAACACCCCAGATCATCGTGACGGGCTGTTTCGCGAGGAAGCTTTTTGCCTCCGCCGCGCCGATCACCGAAAACCCGCGCGGCTTGTCGAGGTCGGACGCCATCTTGGCGAGGAATTTATTGTGTGAAAGCCCGATAGACGCGGTGACGCCCATTTCCCGTTGCACACGCGCCTGAAGTTTTGCGAGGGTCACGGCTGGCGGTGTGCCATGAAGCCGGGTCGTGCCCGAAAGGTCCATAAAAGCTTCGTCAATCGAAAGCGGTTCGACCATCGGCGTCAGGTCGCGCATCATTTGGCGGATCTCGCGGCCAACCTTGGCGTATTTTTCCATGTTGGGTTTGATGATCACGGCGTTGGGGCAGGCGGCCTTTGCCTTGAACATCGGCATCGCCGATTTTACGCCATAGGTACGCGCCACGTAACACGCCGTCGCCACCACGCCGCGCACACCGCCACCGATGATCACGGGCTTATCCTCTAGGCTTGGGTCGTCGCGTTTTTCGATTGAGGCATAAAAAGCATCGCAATCGAGATGGGCGATTGAAAGGGCAAACAGCTCGTTATGGTGAATGATTCGCCCAGATTTACAGGAATCGCACAGCCGTGACCCATTTTGGGCCGGAGCGTAACAATCGCGGCAGAATCCAGTAAATCCGGTAAAATCAGACATTTAACTCAAAATCTAATTGGCTATGGGGGCAAAAAAAGTGCTGCCTTAGGCGCAAGATAAACATTCAATTAAGACCTTTTGCGCAAAACTTTCTATTGGCCGCATTGATTCGTGATGTAGCCTCTGAAGTTAAGACATAAAGGCGTACTATGTCGGCCATGGAAAAGCTCGATTACTCGGCGCTCCCCAAGACGGTACTCATTGTTGAAGACAATGAACTGAACATGAAGCTGTTCAGAGACCTGTTGGAAGCCCACGGTTACAATACTCTTGAGGCCCGTACCGGCCCAGAGGCATTAGAACGCCTTGGGGAACATCGTCCCGATCTTATTTTAATGGATATTCAACTGCCTGAGTTTTCGGGCCTCGAAGTTACCAAAAAAATTAAAAGTAATAATGATTTGGCTGATATTCCGGTCATTGCGGTCACTGCTTTCGCCATGAAAGGCGATGAAGAGCGCATTCGTCAGGGGGGATGCGAAGATTATATCGCAAAACCTATCTCAGTCGTCTCGTTTCTTGAGAAAGTGAAAAGGTATTTGGATTAGACTTCCTTCTATCCGAAACCCTTAAGTTAACGGGGGCTGCATGACGGCGCGCGTATTAGTCGTCGACGATCTTGAACCGAACGTGAAACTGCTCGAAGCAAAACTGCGAGCTGAGTATTTTGACGTCATCGGCGCTTATTCCGGTCAAGAGGCAATCGACCTTGCGATGCGGGAGAAGCCCGACATCATTTTGCTGGACGTCATGATGCCTGGCATGGATGGGTTTGAGGCTTGTCGAATTCTAAAGAACGATCCTGAAACCATGCACATTCCTGTGGTGATGGTGACGGCACTCGACCAACAGGCCGATCGCGTTGCGGGGCTTGAGGCTGGTGCGGATGATTTTTTGACCAAGCCCGTTGAGGATCTTGCGCTATTTGCAAGGGTGCGGAGCCTGACACGCCTCAAAATGATGACCGACGAATTGCGTGCGCGCCATGCGACGGGCAAAGACCTCGGCGTTGTTGGCAGTATTGATCCGGATTCTGACGCAAGCGAAGCGCGGATTTTCCTGATTGATGACAACGAAGATCAGGCATCTCGTTTGATGACGTCGATTGGTGACGGCAATCATCAGGTTATTCATGAAATTGACCCCGAAGTTGCATTAGGTCGTGCGCGGCTTGGTGATTTTGACCTGATCATTATCAATCTATCGATTGAAGCGATGGATCCATTGCGCCTTTGTTCTTCGATCCGTTCATTCGAAGAGACACGCCTCACACCGATTCTTGGGGTCGTGCGGGTTGGTGATACGCGCAAACTTGTTCGCGCACTTGATATTGGCGTCAATGATTATGTGACGCGTCCGGTTGACCGCAACGAGCTATCTGCGCGCATCGCGACGCAGTTACGCCGTAAGCGCTATGTGGACCAGCTTCGGTCGTCATTCCAGGTATCACTTGAAATGGCGGTTACCGATCAGCTAACGGGGCTTTATAACCGTCGTTATTTGGCGAGCCATCTTTCGGCGATGTTTGATCGCGCATTTTGGACTGGTCGTCCATTGGCGGTGATGGTTATCGACATTGATCACTTCAAATCGGTCAATGACGTACACGGACATGACACCGGTGATCGAGTGTTACAGGAATTTGCTGATCGGATTACGAATTCGATTCGTGGGATTGATCTGGCCTGTCGTTATGGCGGCGAAGAATTCCTGATTGCGATGCCTGACACGGACCTTGCTTTCGCGTCAGTCGTGGCGGAGCGCCTGCGCCAAGAAGTGGCCAGCTCGAAGTTCAAGCTCAATAGCGGGCGCGATGAGCTGGGCGTAACGGTGAGTATCGGTCTTGCATCCACTGAAGATAGCTCAGAGGAAGACACAGCCCAGAAGCTGATTAAACGAGCCGACGAGGCGCTTTATGAAGCCAAAAACGGTGGTCGAAACCGGGTGATCAAAAGTGCTGCCTGAAAGGCAGAATTGACGGAAATCGAATAAATTCTGCCAACAAAAAAAGCCGCCTCAAGAGGCGGCTTTCGTATATCCGAAAAAGAGAAGGGCGATCTTACTTGATCTTGCCTTCCTTGAATTCAACATGCTTACGCGCAACCGGATCGTACTTTTTCAAGACGAGCTTCTCGGTCATTGTGCGAGTGTTCTTTTTCGTAACATAGAAAAAGCCTGTGCCGGCAGAAGAGTTGAGCCGAATTTTAACTGTGGTTGGCTTAGCCATGAATCGCTCCTCAGCGCCGAAATTCTCTTAAAACGAGCGCGGAACATACAGCGAGACCTTTTGGTGTCAAGTCAGCTGTGGCGCTTTTGCTTATCTATAGGGCGAAAATCGCCCGAAATGATTATGCGTCTGAATTCGGGTCCGCGTTTGGACCGCCGAACCCATGCATCCGGTTGGCCCATTGCAGTCCGATCATGGCACCTTTGGCGATGGGCAGGGTGAACCAGGACGAGATCAACAGAATCGGAAGCCAGACCAAGAACTGGACCCACATTGCCGGGTCGAATTCTGCTTCTACCCAAAGTGCGATCGGAATGATGATGTGGCCCACCAGCATGATCGTGAGGTAGGGCGGGGCATCGTCGGCCCGGTGGCCTGAGAAATCCTGACCGCAAACCGCACATTCATCATTGTTCTTAACATAGCTCTTGAACAGCTTGCCTTCGCCGCACTGTGGGCATTTGCCCATCATGCCGCGCTTCATGGCGTCCCAGACGGGGCGCTGTTCGCGGTCAATGCCGCCAAAGGTATTTACTGCATTTGTCATAGCTAACCTTATTTATGCGTTGCGTGGTTATGGGCATGTGTGTTCTGCGCCTCAATATGCCCAAAGCGCACAAGGGCAAGATGCCACAGCATAAACTGCCCTCAAAGGGGCAGTTTATCACTTGTAAGTTAACCGGTTCGTGAAGGGGGTTAGTCTTTGAAGACGCGATCAAAGATCACGTCGATATTCTTGGTGTGATAACCAAGATCAAATAGCACTTCGATTTCTTTAGCAGAGAGCTTTGCGGTGACGTCGCTATCGCCCTTTAGATTATCAAGAAATGCCCCTTCGCCGCGCCATGCCGGCATGGCGTTACGCTGAACCAAACGATAAGCCTCTTCGCGCGAAGCTCCGGCTTGGGTTAGTGCCAGCAAGACCCGCTGAGAGAAAATAAGGCCGCCAAGACGGTCCATATTTTCCTGCATCCGTTCGGGATAGACAACGAGGTTTTCAACCACATTCGCAAGCCGGTGTAGGGCAAAGTCGAGATGCACAGTCGAATCAGGGCCAATACCGCGCTCCACCGATGAGTGCGAGATATCGCGCTCATGCCAAAGGGCGACATTTTCCATCGCTGGAACAACCGCCATACGAACGAGGCGCGCAAGGCCGGTCAGGTTTTCGGTTAGAATTGGGTTGCGCTTATGTGGCATCGCTGACGAGCCTTTTTGGCCCTTGGAGAAGAACTCTTCAGCTTCGAGAACTTCACTACGCTGAAGATGACGAACCTCTGTTGCGAGTCGTTCAATAGACGAGGCTATGACGCCAAGTGCTGCGAAATAAGCCGCGTGGCGGTCGCGCGGAATAACCTGAGTTGATACTGGCTCAACCTGTAGGCCCATTTTTTCTGCGACGTGTGTTTCAACCGACGGGTCAATATTGGCAAAGGTGCCAACCGCACCGGAGATCGCGCAAACCGCAATTTCTTCGCGGGCCATCTCAAGCCGGCGTTTGCCACGGGCGAATTCCGCATAGAAGGTTGCGAGCTTGACGCCAAAGGTTGTTGGTTCGGCGTGGATACCGTGTGACCGGCCCACGCAAACCGTATCTTTATGTTCGAGTGCGCGTTTCTTTAGCGCCGCGAGAACCCGGTCCATGCCAGTGATCAAAAGATCTGCCGCGCGGGTCATCTGAACCGACAGGCAAGTATCGAGAACATCCGACGATGTCATTCCTTGGTGAACGAAGCGGGCTTCATCACCGACGATTTCTGCGAGATGCGTCAGAAACGCGATGACGTCATGCTTCACTTCGCGTTCAATTTCGTCGATGCGCGCAACATCAAATTCGGCTTTTTCGGCTTTTTCCCAGATGACCTTTGCGGCCTCTTTTGGGATAACACCTAGCTCAGCCATTCGATCAGCCGCATGGGCCTCGATTTCAAACCAGATCCGGTATTTGGATGCGTCGGACCAGATCGCGGCCATTTCAGGACGCGTATAACGAGGTATCATTTAGCGGCTCCGTTCGTGCACAGATGGTGTCTCTGCGCTTATGTCATAATCAATATTGAGAGTGCCCATAGGGGCGTCACGTTTTTGAGGCGGGGCGGGCGGACGCGCATTTGTACGCGTCCCCCAAATCCACCAGCCAATGCCAAGTCCAATGGCAAAGGCGGTGAATAATAGAAACCACATATGAACTGCCAGCCAAAGCATCAAAGTCCCTTCCGTGGTTTAAAGCAGCGCTATTTTAGCGCCCTTTGATATCCGTATAATCACGCTGTGCTGCGCCAGTGTAAATTTGGCGCGGACGGCCGATTTTCTGATTTGGATCTTCGACCATTTCTGACCACTGAGCAATCCACCCAACAGTACGCGCAAGCGCGAACAGAACGGTGAACATTTCAGTCGGGAAGCCAAGCGCCCGAAGCGTAATGCCGGAATAGAAATCGATATTCGGATAGAGTTTTTTCTCTACGAAATAAGGGTCTTCGAGGGCAATCCGTTCAAGTTCCATCGCAACTTCCAAAAGCGGATCTTCGCGAACGCCAAGTGCATCAAGAACTTCGTGACATGCTTTACGCATCACTTTGGCACGTGGGTCGTAATTTTTGTAAACCCGGTGACCAAAGCCCATCAGACGGAATGGATCTGATTTATCTTTTGCACGCGCGATATATTCAGGAATGTTATCAACATGGCCGATTTCTTCGAGCATGTTGAGCGCAGCTTCGTTAGCACCGCCATGGGCAGGACCCCAAAGCGAAGCAATACCCGCCGCAATACACGCAAATGGATTTGCGCCAGATGATCCAGCAAGACGCACCGTCGATGTCGATGCGTTTTGTTCGTGATCCATGTGAAGAATGAAGATCTTGTCGAGCGCGCTAGAGAGCACTGGGTTGACTTCATATTCTTCAGCTTGGACCGCAAAACACATCCGCATGAAGTTTGATGTGTAATCGAGGTCATTGCTTGGGAACACAAATGCCTGACCGATAGAATATTTATAAGCCATAGCCGCAATCGTCGGCATCTTCGCAATCATGCGATGGCTGGCGATCAAGCGCTGTTTTGGATCGTTGATATCCGTTGAGTCGTGATAAAATGCGGAGAGTGCACCAACAACACCAACCATGATCGCCATTGGATGCGCGTCACGACGGAAGCCGTTGTAGAAATTTTTGAGTTGTTCATGGACCATGGTGTGCATGGTGATGGAACGATCAAAATCGACGAGTTCCTGATCGCTAGGCAGTTCGCCTTTTAGAAGAAGATAGGCGACTTCGATGAAGTTTGAATTTTCGGCTAGCTGGTCGATTGGGTAACCGCGATAGAGAAGAACGCCTTCGTCGCCATCAATATAGGTGATTTTCGATTCGCATGATGCCGTAGACGTGAAACCAGGATCGAAAGTAAAAGCGCCCGTATGTTTATAAAGCGCTCTGATATCCACCACGTTTGGGCCGTGGGTTGCCGTGAAGACGGGAAGTTCTGTTGTTTTTCCGGATAGAGTAAAGCTTGCTGTATCTGCTTGATTTAAATCACTTTTCATTAATTAGACCTCTTCGTTTGCGGCGCGTCATCGCTTGTTGCGGCGCACACTAGCCAGTTTATGACATTGTTTCTAGTACGGATTACTGGGCCTGATCCGAAAGCCGGGCGAGCGATTCCTCGCGCCCAAGTCCGTATAGCACCTCACCTAATCCGGGCGAAGGGTGTCCGGCGGTTAATGCAGCACGCGCAGGCTGGCCAACTGCGCCAAATCCGACATTGCGGTCTGCGACAAATGTTTGCAGCCTTTCATCGAGTGCTTCTGCAGAGGTCCAAATGGCTGGATCATCTAAAAGAGCGCAGATATCTGCCAGCATTTGCCGCGCGCCTTCTTTTTTTAGAGGTTTCGCCGATTTTCCCTCGATCTGTAATGGCCGCTTGAGGAGCAAAAACCCGGCGGCTTTAGTGATATCCGCAAGGGTCGCGCAGCGTGATTTCAAAAACGAAGCAGACCGGTTCAAACGGCTTTCTTCATCTGCACCAAGAGTAATACCGTCTTTTGTTAGAAACGGCGTTGCGCGCGCGATGAATTCTTCGTCGCTTAACGCTGCTACATAATGGCTATTCACATGGCTTAGTTTGTCGAGGTCAAGGCGTGACGGTGATTTTCCGACCCCGGATAAATCAAACAGCTTTTTTGCGCGTTCGTAAGAGATAATCTCTTCATCACCATGGCTCCAGCCAAGACGTAACAGGTAATTGGCCAAACCTTCGGGCAAATAGCCCAAATCGCGATAAGCCTCGACGCCAAGCGCGCCGTGACGCTTTGAAAGTTTAGCGCCATCTTGCCCGTGAATAAGCGGCACATGAGCAAAAACAGGAATTTTCCAGCCCAATGCGCTATAGATTTGTGACTGGCGCGCAGCGTTATTCAGGTGGTCGTCCCCGCGTACAACATGGGTAATGCCCATATCATGATCATCAACCACCACCGCAAGATTATAGGTCGGAACGCCATCACTCCGTAGTATGATCAAATCGTCTAGCGCGGCATTCGGAAACGTAACGCGCCCTTGAACCGCGTCATCCACCACCGTTTCGCCATCGCGTGGGGCCTTGAACCGAATGGCAAAAGCCGCGCCGTCAGGCGCGGTCGCCGGGTCGGCTTCTCGCCACGGGCTTTCAAAGCGGATGTTCTCGCTTTTTGCTTTCTCGCGGGCTGCTTCCAGCTCGGCTTGCGTTAAATAACACCGATAGGCTTTACCCTCGTTCAATAGTTGATTGGCGATTTCCGCGTGGCGTTCTGTGCGCGAGAATTGCGAGACTGGTTCTTCGTCCCAATCAAGGCCAAGCCATTTCAAACCATCAAGGATCGCATCGACCGCCGCTTCGGTGTGGCGCGCGCGATCAGTGTCTTCGATTCGCAGCAGGAATTTACCGCCATGACCTCGGGCATAAAGCCAATTAAAAAGCGCAGTTCTTGCGCCGCCAATATGTAGGTAGCCAGTCGGCGAGGGGGCGAAGCGCGTAATGACGGGTTGGGGTTCGTTAGCTTGCGGCATGACTTACGGGCCGACTCCTATATCGATGGTAATTGCGTAAGGGGGATAGCACAGGAATTTTACCAGTGCCTATGCCATGTTTGTTAGCTTGGGGCCAGAACCGCCCAAAATGATGACGGTGAATGACGGTAAAAACCGCCAATCCGCGCGTATTGCGGCCAGAAACACAAAAAGCCGCTAAAATATCGGCGGCGCGCTGGCGTTTTCTCATGGGCGAGCGTCTTTTGGCGTGGGCACAGGCCGATCTTGCACGGGCGTCGATTTGGTCTCCGGTTGCACTTGGTATCGGTGCGGGGGGCTATTTTGGTCTTAAGCAAGAACCGGCTTCGCATCATGGAATGTTGGCCCTCGGGGTTTGCTGTTTAGCGGTTTGGGTAACCACCAAATTCTCGGCAACGCGATTCGGTGCGCTTAAAATACCCGCTTTTGCCTTGATGTTTGTGGCGCTTGGTTTTGTCGCTGCCGATTGGCGCGCCGCCAGCGTAGAAGCGCCTCAACTCTCGCGTGATCTTGGTATTGTCGAAATCTCAGGCCGGTTAGAAACCCTAGAGGTTGGTGATAAAGGGCGGCGATATGTAATCGCGCTTGATCATATCGAAGGACTCTCACCTGAAAACCGCCCGGCGAAAGCGCGGATCACTTGGCGCGGGAAGGAATTTGACGCCCACCCTGGTGATCACATCTCATTGCGCGCAGGGCTTAGCCCGCCACCGCCGCCGGTAACGCCCGGCGGTTTTGATTTTGCACGCCAGCTTTATTTCTATCAGATCGGTGCCGTTGGTTTTGCGGTATCACCGCCCGTCGTTGATCAATCTGCCGAACGGAATTTGCGTCAGCGTTTTGCCGCCTCGGTCGAGACGATGCGTGTCAATTTATTCTCGCGCATTGTCGCGAAAGCACCGGGCGAGGGCGGGGCGATTATTGCCGCTATTGTGACCGGTAAGCGTGATGCGATTACCGAGCGGGCAGAGGCCGCGTTGCGTGATGCGGGTCTTGCGCATTTGCTCGCGATTTCCGGGCTTCATATGGGGCTTGCGACGGGGCTTGTATTTTTTGTCGTGCGGAGTTTGCTTGCGGCAATCGAGCCGGTGTCGCTTCGCTTTCCGATCAAAAAATGGGCAGCGGCGACGGCGCTTTGTTCGGGTGCATTCTATCTTATTCTATCCGGGGGCGGATGGTCTGCGCGACGGGCGTTTATCATGGCCGCTATCATGTTTGTTGCTATACTTGTGGATCGTCGGGCGCTGTCGTTGCGTAACGTTTCGATCGCCGCTGTGATTATTCTTTTGCTGACACCCGAGGCGTTGTTTCATCCCGGTTTCCAAATGTCGTTTGCGGCTGTTGCCGGTTTGATTGCGACGTATGAATGGCTCGGCACGCGTGCAAAAACAGACCGCCTGTTCTCTTGGCAAGAGCGGTTCCGGCGCTATGCAATCGCGCTTGCCGCAACAGATGTGATCGCCGCAATAGCGACTGCGCCCTATGCGCTTTTTCATTTTAATCGGGTCGCGCTATATTCTTTGCCCGCGAACATGGCGGCCATGCCGCTTATGGGCTTTTGGATTGTGCCGACCGCATTGATTGCGTTGTTACTCGCGCCGCTGGGGATTGATGGTTGGGCGTGGCGAATGTCGGCATTTGGCATGGAGGTAGTTCTTGCGATTGCCAGTGAGGTTTCGTCGTGGCGCGGGGCGGTTTCTCTGACGCCGCAATGGCCCCTTGGGGCAATGCTTTCACTAACGTTTGGCGGGCTTTGGTTGTGCTTTTCGCGGGTGCCGTGGCGGTTGGCAGGGCTTGCGGCAATTCCATTGGCGGCGTTGATGGCGGGCGGGGGCGAGAAACCAATTTTATATGTTGCGCCGTCCGGCTTGAACGCCGGTATCGTCGTTGAGGGTGAGTTTGCTGTTTACAATCTGCGCAAAGACCGGTTCGCGATTGGACGCTGGAAGGAAGCGGCGGGCATCGACCCATTATTGGCCGCGACAAAGCCCTTAAAGGCGTTCTACCCATGTGATGAATGGGGATGTGTTGCGCCGCTTTCCGCCAACACTAAAGTCGCTTTTGTCACCGACAAGACGTCACTGGCCGAAGATTGCGGACGTGCGCAAATTGTCATCGCTTTTTATCCTGTGCACAGAAACGACAGTGCCGGATGTAATGCGCAGCTTATAGACCGGCGCGCCGTTTGGCACGGGGGCGCACATGCGGTTTATGTTACCGAGGGTGGCATAAGGGTGCAGACCGCAAATGAAATTCGCGGCGACCGACCGTGGACGGGCGCACCCTAGTCATGACGCCTCAGTGATAGCGGCGCATGATGCCGACGAGTTTGCCCTGAACGGCAACCCGATCGGGGCCATAAATCCGCGTTTCAAAGGCGGGGTTCGCGGCTTCCAACGCGATTGATGCGCCTTTGCGGCGCAGCCGTTTCAAGGTCGCTTCTTGGTCATCGACAAGGGCCACTACAATCGCGCCATTTTCTGCATCGCTGCAACGTTTGATGATCGCGAAATCACCGTCATTGATCCCGGCATTAATCATCGACTCGCCGTCGACTTCGAGAATGTAATGCTCGCCGCCGCCAAGAAATGCTTCGGGCGCAGAAAACCGGTCAACCTCATGTTGAATTGCATCAATAGGCGTACCGGCTGCGATTCGCCCCAGAACCGGAAGATCGACACTGCCCGCCGCTGGTTGCGATTGCCGAGCTGGCCGCGTCGTGGGTTGCGGTATTTGCCGCATCGGTTTGAAATTTGAATTGACGATTGCAGGTTTGAACCCGCGTTGTGCAGGCGCGGGCGGTGCGGCCGCTGTCATGTCATCCGGCAATTTCAAGACTTCGAGTGCCCGGGCCCGGTGCGGCAGTCGCCGAATAAAGCCGCGTTCTTCGAGCGCTGTTATCAGACGGTGAATTCCCGATTTTGACCGAAGCTCAAGCGCTTCTTTCATTTCATCAAAGGAGGGCGAAACCCCGCTTTCTGAAATCCGTTTATTAATGAACAGCAACAGCTCGTGTTGTTTTTTTGTGAGCATGAACGGCCTCGCAATCTTTCCTAGCCCTCGCGCCATGAACGCGGAAAACCTCCACGGTTCAGGCAGCAATGGCGAATAAGTGTCTGATCTTTCAACGCAAGGCTGTTTGCGTAGCCGAAACGACAAAAGAACAAAACAACAACGATGTTCTATGGTTGTTCTTTTGGCCCGTCAACCGATTAAGTGATTATGCGGGTTTTATCGGGTTCAAGAGGGCGCGCGTTGCCGCTTCGACGTCGTCATGGCGCATCAGGCTTTCACCAACGAGGAAGGCTTTTGCGCCGTGACCGGCAAGCGTCACAAGATCAGCATGACCGGAAATACCGCTTTCGCTGACAAGCAGCGCAGTCGGCGGCGCAAGACGCGCGAGTTCTGCGGTTGTGTCGAGCGAAGTCACAAAAGTCGCGAGATTTCGGTTGTTTATGCCAATAAGCTCGGCGTTGAGGTTACTTGCCCGTGCCATCTCGTCGGCGTCATGGGTTTCAACCAAAACGTCCAAATCCCATTCGTGGGCGGCCGCCATGAGTTCGCTAGCTTGGCCATCCGGCAAACATGCCATGATCAACAAAATGCAATCGGCACCCCAGGCTTTGGCCTCAGCCACCTGATAGGGGTCGATCATAAAATCTTTGCGCAAGATCGGGAGCGATACGGCGTCGCGCGCGTCACGCAGAAAATCAGGTGCCCCTTGAAAGCTCGGCGTGTCGGTCAAGACGGAAAGGCACGCAGCGCCACCCGCAGAATATGCGTTGGCAATCTCTGTTGGGTTGAAATCAGGCCGGATGAGACCCTTTGATGGGCTTGCCTTTTTGATCTCTGCGATCAATGCGAAACCTAGAGACGCTTTTCGCTCAAGGGCATTTTTGAAACCGCGCGCAGGGCCCATGTCGCGCGCTAGCGCCTCGATCGCCGCGCTCGGCACATTGGCTTTTGCGGCGGCAACTTCATCTTTTTTGTACGCAACGATGTCGTCGAGAATGGTCATGATTTTTCGTTTGATAACCTAATTAAATTGTCTAGCGCGGTCTTTGCTGCGCCGCTGTCGATAGATTTCTCGGCTAAACGCGCAGCGTCGTTGAGGTTGTCTGCCTTCCCGGAAACGATCAGCGCAGCAGCAGCATTGAGAACGGAGATATCACGATAAGCCGATTTTTCGCCTTCAAGAAGCGCCCGCAAAGCCGCTGCGTTTTCGGTTGGGTCGCCGCCAGTTAAATCGGCTGGTGTTGCGCGAGAAAGACCGGCGTTTTCGGGTGTGACTTCAAACTCACTTACGACGCCATCTTTGACCGCGGCCACATAGGTCATGCCTGTTGTCGTCAATTCGTCGAGGCCGTCTTCGCCATGGACGACCCATGCGTCGGTTACACCTAATAAGGGCATGACCTCTGCTATTGGTCTTACAAGATCCCGCGCAAACACACCCATGACTTGGCGTTTTGCACTAGCCGGGTTCGATAAGGGGCCCAGAACGTTGAACATTGTTCTTACACCTAATGTCTTGCGCGCGGTCACCACATGGCCGACGGCTTTGTGGTGGAGCGCCGCGAACATAAAGCCGACATTGGCGTCGGTAATGCAGCGCGTAATTTGCGCAGGCGGAATATCGAGCTTTACGCCCATTGCTTCTAAAACTTCGGACGACCCAGATTTAGAAGAAGCGGACTTATTGCCATGTTTGGCAACGCGCACGCCCGCGCCAGCGACAATGAGTGCGGCGGCAGTTGAGATGTTATAAGTGCCTGCGCCATCACCGCCGGTGCCGCAGGTATCAACGACGTCATCAGGCGCATCGACCTTTAGGGCGTGTTCGCGCATGGTCAGGGCCGCTGTTGCGATCTCTTCGATTGTCTCGCCCCGGGCGCGCAGCGCACAAAGAAATCCGGCGATTTCAATGTCATTTGCTTCACCGGAGAATAAGGCATTCATCGCATCGCGCATTTCGCTTTGCGTGAGCGGGGTCCCTGAGGTTGCTCGCGCAAGGTGCGGGGTAAAGCTGCTCATTTTGCTCTTACTTCCGTCAGAAAATTAGAAAACATCCGCGCGCCATGTTCGGTCGCAATACTCTCAGGATGAAACTGAACACCGGCGATCGGCAATGATCTATGAGCAACCGCCATGATCTCGTCGTCGTCGCCTGCGCGCGCGGTGATCGTTAGCTCGTTTGAAAGGCTGGTTCGTTCGGCGACCAGTGAATGATACCGCACAGCCGTAAAAGGCGAGGGTAAGCCAGCGAACACCCCGTCACCTTGGTGGGCAATATCGCATGTTTTACCATGCATCAGCTTGCCAGCGCGTTTGATGACTCCGCCGAAGCTTTGGGCGATGGATTGCATCCCTAAGCAAACCCCAAAAATCGGTGTGCCGGTTTCTTTTGCGGCGTCTACCAAATCAAGGCATATTCCGGCCTCATTGGGCGTGCAGGGGCCCGGCGACAGCACAATCGCCTCCGCACCAAGCGCAAGGGCTTCGTGTGCGGTTAGGGCGTCATTGCGAACGACCTTTGTATCTTCGCCCAATTCGCCTATGAGGTGAACTAGGTTAAAGGTGAAGCTGTCATAGTTGTCGATCAATAGGATCATTAGAGCCAAGAATCAGTGATAGTGACCAAAGAATAATGGTTTAACGCCACCATTCGCATGTGCAAGCGCGGAATGGAAATGGTGTCAGTCAAAAAATGAAGATGATGGCGGCGCATAGATAAGAATGACGCGAAAGCGCAAATATAAAAAACGGGGAAAATCACCGGATTATGCTGGCAATGCCGGCTTTATAGCCACGATCGCTATTGCGTTTGCGGGGATTTTTGTGGGTTCGTTCTCGGCCTATCTCGGACAAAAGGGCGCGACGGCGACGGCGACGATGGCCGCTAATCCCGTGCGTACTGCAAAAAAAGTTGATGACCGTGCGCAGATTGATCGCGAAAAACTGATCGCGCGAATTTTAGCGGGCGAGGCTCCGCCAGAACGGTTAACGCCGCCGAAACTCGAAAAGCGGCGTGCGTCAGCCCAACCCATGCCCAAGATCATCATCATCATTGATGATATGGGTATTGACCGCCGCGCAACCGAACGCGCGATTGAACTTCCCGGTCCGATTACATTCTCATTCCTTCCGTATGGAAAACATATTGCTGACCTTACGGATGCTGCGCATCGCCGCGGGGCGGAAATCATGCTTCATTTGCCGATGGAGCCAAAGGGCGCTGCCGATCCTGGACCGCATGCATTGTTGACCGGTATGACGGGGGCAGAATTTTTGAAGAATCTTGAATGGAATTTATCGCGTTTTGACGGATATGTGGGTGTCAACAACCACATGGGGTCAAAGCTGACCGCAGATATTGCGGCTATGAAAACGCTTTTGTCTTACCTTAATCATAAAGACGTCTTCTTCGTTGACTCGGTGACTGATAGCGACACGGCGGTCCGAAAAGCGGCGCGCGAGATTGGCGTAGACGTATTTTCGCGAGATGTATTTCTCGACGATACAGTCGGTGATCGAACAGAAGTCAAAAAGCAGTTGGTATTGGCTGAACGGATCGCGCGGGAAACCGGTTATGTGGTTGCGATTGGGCATCCACGAAAAGAAACCCTTGATGTGTTGGGGCCTTGGTTGACCACGGCTGAGGCACGCGGGTTTGAGCTTGCTTATGTGAGTGCGCTCGAAACAATCAATGAGCCAATATCAATGAAAATCGCGGGTGGCCCAACAATTCGATTTTAACCGATTTTGATGTATCGGCGGTGTGTGCGTTAATTGCCTTGGCGAGCGAGGGCGGCTTCTGCAGCGGCCAAAAGCGCTTTGGCTTTGTTCTCGCATTCGCGCTGTTCTGAGGCTGGGTCAGAATCGGCGACAATGCCGGCACCAGCTTGAACATGCATCACGCCATCTTTTACGACCGCCGTTCGAAGCGCAATACAGGTATCGACATTGCCATCAGCCGAGAAATACCCAATCGCGCCCGCATATATGCCGCGTGCTGATTTTTCCAGCTCGTCAATAATTTGCATAGCGCGAATTTTTGGCGCGCCGGATACGGTACCGGCGGGAAAGCCACTTGCCATCGCATCAACCGGATGTTCGCCTTCGCGCAGCTGACCAACTACGTTTGAAACGATGTGCATCACATGGCTATAGCGTTCGATAGTGAATTGGTCAGTGACACGAACGCTGCCGATAGCCGCAGATCGACCGACATCATTGCGACCAAGATCGAGCAACATCAAATGTTCGGCACGCTCTTTGGGGTCGGCCATCAAATCGAGTGCGTGCTGTTTATCTTCTTGAGGCGTCGCGCCGCGCGGGCGCGTTCCGGCGATGGGACGAATGGTAATTTCACCATCGCGTACACGCACCAAAATTTCGGGACTTGACCCAACAATCGAAAACCCATCGAGATTAAAGTAAAACAAAAATGGCGACGGGTTCGATCGGCGAAGCGCGCGATATAGCTCAAATGGCGGCGCAGAAAATGGCCGCGAAAAACGCTGACTAAGAACAACCTGAAAAATATCGCCAGCGCTGATATAGTCTTTGGCGCGGCGGACCATTTCTTGATATTCTGTCTGCGTCGTATTCGATGTTGCCTCAGCTAGATTGTCCGCGTCATGGTTTGCGCTAGGTGTTAGCGCAAGTGGCGCTTCGAGATCACTCACTGCGTCAGCCAACCGTTCGCAAGCGCGCGAATATGCGGCGCGCGGCGAAAGGCCTTGCTCGGGGCGCACCGGCGAAAACACCTGAATTTCTTGTCGGATATTGTCAAAAACAGCCACGATGGTGGGACGAATAAAAATGGCATCTGGCGTCTCTACGCCGCCTTGGGGGCGGGTGCCGAGCTTTTCCATCTGGCGAACCATGTCATAGCCAAAATAGCCAAACACGCCAGCGGCCATAGGCGGTGCATCAAGAGGCGGTGTCAGCTCAGATTCAGCAAGCAGACGTTTTAGGTTTTCAAGCGGTGCGCCACCTTGAGGTTGGAACGCATGAAGATCAGCCGCAGCGTTTTCGTTGATTTCTGAACGCTCGCCAAAACACCGCCAGATCAAATCTGGCTTCATACCGATTATTGAAAAGCGGCCAAGATTTTCGCCGCCCTCAACGGACTCGAGCAAGAAGGCGTTTTTCTTATTTCCGGCGAGTTTCAAATAGGCTGAGACAGGCGTTTCGAGATCATTGACTAGTCGGCGACCGACGAGTTGTGTCTCTCCTGTTTTATATATCTCTTCAAAACTTGAGTAATCGGGACTGACGCTCATTGGGAATTAATAGCCATCCCGGAATAGCGCATCGATTTGCTCGCTGTTGATTTTGACGCCCATATCATCGCGAATACTTAAAACGAAAGCTTCAAGCAATTCCTGATCGAGTTGGAAGCCGATCATTTCCCGGATTTGTTCGACTTCCTGGGGTGATATTTGGTTGCGGCCATAACCAATCTCGCGGATTTGCGCCACGACCTGTGTACCGTTCGTACCCGCAGGCGCAGAGACGAGATCATCAAGTTCAGCAAAGAAAATCTGCTCGTTAAAGCTCGGAGAAATCATTTCGTTTTGGAAGCGACGATCAATGGTCGTAACGATTGGCGCGCGAGAGAATTGATCTGCGACTTCTTCGAATGTTTTGCCGCTTTCAACCTCAGAGCGAATTAGCGAAACCGTTTGGGAAATCCGTTGACGGCGTTCGCGATCACGCCAGCGCAATTCCGCGTCGTCACGAACATAATCGAGTGGTTTAAGGGCAGGCGGTGTAATCTCACGCAATGCCACAAAGAAATAACCTTCGTTTTCTGGAAGGCGCAGGGCTTCGCTCTGTTCGCCTTCATCAAGAACAAAAGCTTCGGCCAAAACATCGCCCGGAATGTCCTTAATGATGGCACCGCCGGGCGCGAAGCTAAGGCGATCTATGGGACCAACTTTGACGACGGTCATTCCGACTGCGTCAGCGGCCTCTTCTAATTCGGCCCCAGTGTCGCGAACCTCTTCGATCTCGTCGATAGCGTCTTGCATTCGGCGGCGGACATCTTGTTCCAGATAATCGGCGGCAAGTTGATCGCGCACTTCTTCAAAGCTTGTGGTTTCCGCCGGAATAATCTCGGCAATCTGAATGACGGTCCAGCCGAAAAGACTGCGCACGGGATCAGGTACGTCGCCTTCGCCCAGATCTTCGGCCGTGGCGGCTTTTGAAACAGACGGGTCAACAATTGCACTGGCATCGTTGAGTGTAACGGCATCAAGCGTCATGCCGCGTTCTTGCGCCAAATTTTCAAATGGTTTGCCCTGACGGAGGGATGCCACAGCGGCGTTTGCTTCGGCTTCGTCTTGGTAGGTTAGTTGGTAGAGCGAGCGCTTTTCGGGTTTATCATAAAGGCGCTCCTTACCCAGATCATAAAGCCGGCGCATTTCTTCTTCGGGAACGTCCAAGCCCTCTTGGAAATCTTCATTGCGAAGAACCAACATGTCGAATGTTCGGTATTCCGGCGCAGTAAACAGGGCTTGGTTCTCGTTATAAAACTGCTCAACGTCTGTGGGCGTTGGCTCAGCGGCGACACCCGACATTTCATCGGTGACTGTAAGATAGGCGATATTGCGGCGTTCGGTTTCACGCAGGAGCATCGCCTCGGTAAAGCGTTCTGGCGCGGGGCCGGAGGTCGCGACGGATTCAACCAACTGGCTGCGGGTCAAATCTTCTTTGATGATCTGTTCAAAACCGGCAACAGTCAGCGCATTATTTTGCAGGATCGTATCAAGCATCAGGCGGTCGAACTGGCCGGTCGCCGGGTTCTGAAACGACTCGTTATTCTGAAGGTAATTCCGTACGGCCTCACGCGGGATCGCAAGGTTCATCTTTTCTGCATATTGCGCAATGGCCGACTGCGTGGTGACCATGTCGATGACTTGGTTCGGCAGACCGCTGGCGATTGCTGCCTCGCGGGTCAATTCACCACCAGATTCGCGGGCTCGCCGCTGATACATCTTGTCGAACTCGTTGACGATATATTGCTGAGAGAACGACTGGCTTCCGACCTTTACGGTCGAACCGCCGGTAAAATTGGCGATTTCAGGTACGCCAAAGGCGGCAAAAGCCACGATAAGAAGCCCGACAATAGTATAGGCGACCACACCTTTTAGCGCGTCGCGAACCTTACTAAGCATTTATATCGCCTCGATTTATCGGCCTATCAGCGGGCCGTCATTGCTGAATTGGCGCGTAACCTAGACATGGTGCTCCGGTTCGACAAGACCGCGAATGGCCGGATATTGCTTTGTGGGCGGGATACAACCTGAAAGGTCAGGTGTTGGGCGTAAATACTAGACATAACAGGCACCATCGCTTACCTCGCGCTTATCCCGCCTAGCGTTAGCTCTGGCATAACAAACAAGGTTTTGGCCCATGAAGTCCCTGATCGCTGGTAACTGGAAGATGAACGGCATTGCCCGAGCGCGATCAGAGGTCGAATCACTGATTGAGCGATTTGGCGGTTCCATGCCCGGTGATCGGGATATTTTGATTTGCCCGCCGGTGACTTTGCTTGCGGCTTTTGCCGGTTCCTATAGCGATGAGGGGATCCTGTTCGGTGGCCAAGATTGTCACGCTAAAACCAGCGGTGCCCATACGGGTGACATAAGCGCTGAGATGATTGCCGACACAGGCGCTTCTCATGTGATTGTCGGCCATTCGGAACGTCGGGCAGATCATGCGGAAAATGACCAGACCGTCAAAGAAAAGGCCGAAGCCGCACTTCGGGCTGGTCTGACACCGATTATTTGTGTGGGCGAAACCCGTGAACAGCGCGAAACAGGGATTGCGCAATCGGTGGTCGGTACGCAACTCGAAGGGTCGCTTCCTGATGCGATGGGTGTTTTTGTGGTCGCTTATGAACCGGTTTGGGCAATCGGCACCGGGCTGACACCAACCCTTGAAGATATTTCAGAAATGCATGACTTTATCCGTTCTAAAACCCCCGAGGGGACGCGGCTTCTTTATGGCGGGTCGGTCAAGCCCGGCAACGCCAAGGAGATCCTTGGAATTTCGAACGTGAATGGCGCTTTGGTCGGCGGCGCGAGTTTGAAGGCCGAAGATTTCTTCCCGATCATCTCAGCTGCACCTGGCGAGATGTGATGACCTTGAAAGAGGAGAATTCATGCGCGTGAGCCTCCTCGTTGTATTTACATTGTTGTTGGTTTTGTTGGGCGCGTCGGGCTGCGCCACTTGGAACGCTGAGAAAAAATTCCCGCCCATTGGTGAGTTTGTTGAAACCGGCCCTGCACGAATGCATGTTGTCGATATGGGCCCGCGCGATAGCGGGTTGCCGCCATTGGTGTTGATCCACGGCGCTAGCGTTAATTTGCGTGACATGAAAATAGCGCTGGGCGACGAATTAGCCAAAACCCGGCGCGTCGTTATGATCGACCGTCCGGGCAGGGGGTATTCATCGCGGCCAGATGATGGTTATGCGCTGGCGACCCAAGCGGCATCAATCAAAGCTGTTGTGGATGATTTAGCGCTGAAGAAACCTGTCGTCGTAGGGCAGAGTTTTGGCGGCGCGGTCGCGCTTTCTTACGCCCTTCAGTATCAAGATGAAATGCAGGGACTAGTTCTGTTAGCCGCAGTTAGCCATGAATGGCCAGGCGGTATTGCATGGTACAATAGCGTGTCGCAGTGGCCAATTTTGGGGCTAGCGTTGCGGCGATTGGTGATCCCTGCATATGGTCAGCTATCGGCGAAGGAAGGAATTGAAGCGTCCTTTGCGCCCAATAAAGCCCCGCCAGATTATTTCGAACGATCCGCGTTACCGCTATTGTTTCGTGCATCTGATTTCAAGGCTAATGCCGCAGACATTGCCAACCTTAAACAACAAATCATCGCCCAACAGGCCCGTTATAGTGAAATTGACCTGCCGGTTGCCATCGTCACTGGCGATGCTGATACGACCGTCAGCCCAGAGCTACATTCGAAGCAATTAGCAAATGATATTCCGGGGGCGCAATTGACCGTGTTGCCAAATACCGGTCATGCGCTACACCATGCGGAAACAGCCAAGATAATCACTATTATAAATGCAATTTCCGAACGTTGAATTAGACCATGACAGAACAAATAGATATTCGCCGCAAACGACTTTTATACATCGCGACCTATCGCGGTTTTAAAGAAGCTGATTTGCTGATCGGCGGTTTCGCAAAAGCAAAAATCCCGACGATGAGCGTAGATGAACTTGATCAATTCGAAGCGCTTTTAGAACAAAATGACCGCGCGCTTTATGCGTGGGCGACTGATGACGTTGCTGCTCCGCCAGAGCTTCAGGGATCTGTGCTCGATCAGCTTCGGCAATTTGATATCTCTCCGTTTAAATAAACACCGTTAGGGCGCGCTCCATTTAGTTGCGCTGTCGCACGGTAATCCCTAAATGTTGCCGCTCGACGCGACCGTCAATTCTGGCGGCCGCGCATTTTGTGTTGTGATCTAGGTGCGTCTAACTATGGCTGAGCCAGCAAAAACAATGACTTCCGGTGTGGCGCTCGTGAATACGGAGGCCGCTTGGCGGACAGAAGGTCGTCTAGACGTATTCGGCGCGCCCGAAGGTGCGGATGCTCTCGTGATCGCAGAGGCCGCGCGGGGCAGTAAAAACCTGGTTCTACATATTGCGCGCGACGGTTCTCGCGCGGCGGCGATGGTGCAAAGTCTCAAATTTTTTGCGCCGGACATTCCCGTCATCGAATATCCTGCATGGGACTGTTTGCCATATGATCGTGTGTCTCCATCTCCGACGGTGGCATCACGTCGTATGGCGAGCCTTGCTGCGATCTCGACCAGAGGTGAAGGCGCATTTATCGTCGTTGCCTCAGTGAATGCGGCCGTTCAGAGAACGCCGCCAAAAGAAATAATCGAAAACGCTGCGTTATCGCTGGCACCGGGTGCGGTGATGCCGCTCGACAATTTGACCTTATATCTTAGCAGCAATGGCTATGCGCGGTCGTCAACCGTGCGCGAGCCGGGCGAATACGCGGTACGCGGAGGGTTGGTGGATATTTTCCCGCCCGGTGCCGAGGAGCCAGTACGTCTTGATTTCTTTGGTGACAGCCTTGAGAGCGTTCGCGCTTTTGACGCTGAAACACAACGAACGACCCGTCAGCTTTCGGGGTTCTCGCTTGCGGCGGCAAGTGAGATTCTTTTGTCAGACGAGACGATTTCTCGCTTTCGCAAAGGCTATGTGGCGACTTTTGGTCCAGCGGGGGATGATCCGCTTTATGAGGCCATCAGCGCCGGACGAAACCATGCAGGGGCCGAACATTGGTTGCCGCTTTTTTATGAGCGTATGGATACGCTTTTCGATTTCATCGGCGATGCGCTGGTGTTCATTGATCATCTCGCTGAGGAAGCGATCGATGAACGCCTTGCGTCAGTGAACGACCATTTTGAAGCCCGCGCCGAAGACGCCAACACGGCGAAACCGCGCAATAGTGATTTCGCTGCACCTGCCTATCGTCCACTAAAGCCAGCTGCCCTTTATCTTTCCGATGCTGATTGGAAAGGGTGGATGTTTAACGTCAATTTGCGACCATTATCGCCATTTGCACCACCTGAGAATACACGCGGTTATAATTTCGGCGCAAAAGTAGGGCGCAGTTTCGCCGCCGAGCGCGCCGCCGAAACCATCAATGTTTTTGATGCGGTCAGTAATCACGCGAAATCACTGACCGATGACAGAAAGAAAGTGATTATTTCTTGCTGGTCTGAAGGTTCAGCCGATCGAATGCGCACGGTGCTGAGCGACCATGGTGCGGTGAAAAGCGCGACCGATATGCCCCATGCGGATAATTGGAATGACGTGAACGCGGCGAAAACGTCTTTCATGACGGCAGTTTTAGGACTTGAAACCGGTTTTGAAACGCCTGATGCGGCGTTTATCTCAGAGCAGGATATTCTAGGTGATCGGCTGGTGCGCCGCGGCCGTAAAAAACGTGCGGAAAATTTCCTCTCCGAAGCGTCGAGCCTCAATCTTGGCGATCTGGTTGTCCATGTTGAGCATGGTATCGGTCGGTATCAAGGGCTTAAAACCTTAGAGGTGCAGGGCGCGCCCCATGATTGCCTTCATCTTGAATATGCCAGCGGTAAATTATTCCTGCCGGTTGAGAATATCGATCTCTTGTCGCGGTTTGGGTCTGATGATGCGGGCGTACAGCTCGACAAGCTTGGCGGGGTTGCTTGGCAGGGCCGCAAAGCGAAGATGCGTGAACGCATCAAAATGCTGGCAGAGCAATTGATTGCGATTGCAGCGAAACGAACCATGCGCCATGCGGAAGTGGTCACGCCAATTACTGGCAGTTATGACGAATTTTGCGCGCGGTTCCCATATTCGGAAACCGAAGACCAGGAAAATGCGATCGCTGATGTGATCGAAGATTTCGCCAAAGGTCAGCCAATGGACCGGTTGGTCTGCGGGGATGTTGGCTTTGGGAAAACCGAAGTTGCATTACGCGCGGCGTTTGTGATGGCCATGACAGGTCGCCAGGTCGCAGTGATCGCGCCGACAACGCTTTTGGCGCGGCAGCATTACCGCAATTTTGCTGAACGGTTCAAAGGTTTTCCGGTCAATGTCGCCCAGCTTTCGCGCATGGTTTCTTCTGCGGATGCCAAAGCGGCGAAAGAAGGGATTACCGATGGGCGTGTCGATATCATCATTGGCACGCATGCGCTGTTACAAAAAACGATCAAGTTCCGCGATGTCGGGTTGGTGATTGTCGATGAAGAACAGCACTTTGGCGTAAAACATAAAGAACGCCTGAAAGAATTCCGCGCGGATACACATGTTTTGACACTGTCTGCGACACCTATTCCGCGAACATTGCAACTCGCCATGAGCGGTATTCGCGACCTTTCCCTGATCGCAACGCCGCCAGTGGATCGCTTGGCAGTGCGAACAACCGTTGGTCCGTTTGATCAGGTCGTTGCGCGTGAGACATTGTTACGCGAACATTACCGTGGTGGACAGAGTTTCTATGTGGCACCTCGGATCAAAGATCTTGATGATGTCACAGAGTTTTTGAACAGCCAGCTACCGGAGCTTAAATATAAAGTCGCACACGGACAAATGGGCGCGGGCGAATTAGAAGATATCATGACCGCCTTTTACGAAGGAAAATTCGATGTTCTGGTGTCAACTACGATCATTGAATCCGGTCTTGATATTCCGACGGCGAATACGATCTTAATTCATCGCGCTGATATGTTTGGCCTTGGTCAGCTGTATCAGCTTCGTGGTCGGGTCGGGCGGTCTAAACAACGGGCTTATGCCTATATAACGACACCTGCGCGCGGAAAACTAACGCCGGCTGCTGAGCGCCGCCTAAAAGTTATGCAATCGCTTGATACGCTTGGTGCAGGCTTTACCCTCGCGAGTCACGATCTTGATATTCGCGGCGCAGGAAACCTTTTGGGCGAAGAGCAATCGGGCCATGTCAAAGAGGTAGGCGTAGAGCTATATCAACATATGCTCGAAGAAGCCGTGGCAGAACTACGCGAGGGCGGTTCGGTTGGCGAAGAGGCGTGGTCACCACAGATTAATCTTGGTACTTCTGTCTTGATTCCCGAGACCTATGTAACAGACCTAGATGTTCGGATGGCGCTATATCGGCGTCTTGGCGATATGACAGAGCAAGGCGAGATTGACAGTTTCGCGGCGGAGTTGGTTGATCGCTTTGGGTCATTACCGCGCGAGGTCGAGCAGTTGCTGGAAATCGTAGCAATCAAAGGTATTTGTCGCCGGGCCGGAATCGCGAAAATCGACGCGGGTCCAAAAGGCGCGCTTATCAGTTTCCGCAACGATCAATTTGCGAATGTCGGTGGCTTGATCGAGTTCGTCTCGACATCACCGTTAGATGTGAAATTGCGGCCAGATCAGAAATTTGTATTCCGTCAACAGTGGGCTGACGACAAGTCCCGCCTGCGCGGGGCACGCAAAATTGCGGGTATGATCGCCGAGATTGCCGAAAAAGCCTGACTATTTCGCTGCTATGGTTCCATCGGAATAGTCGCGCAAAACAGTCAGTGCAAAAGCAACGGTTTCTTCGATGCACAATCCCACGGGTCGGGTACACGCCGCGATGTCAACTTCGATACCGTAAAGTAATTCATCGTCGCTGCTGCGGAATACAGTGTTTTCTATAACGCCTTGAATGCGCAATGCTGCTTTTGTCGCGTCAGCTTCGGTTGTTGCAGGGGCCATCACTAGAAATGTGTCCGTCGAAATGCGGGCGACCAAATCTTCCGCGCGAGTTACGCGATTGATCAACCGCGCCGCTTGGTGAAGGGCGCGTCTTCCGGGTTCGGGTTCGCCATTGTCCCGAGCGGTGCTTTCCAATTTCAAGACAATCATCGACAAATGGTGATCAGTCTGATCGGCCCGCGCGCAAATTCGTGCGCCATGTTCTGCAAGGAAGTTTGCGGTAAATGCGCCAGAGCCAGCATCGCGAACACCATCGCCAACACAAGCGCCCAAAAACCGGCGCATCGTTTTTAATAGTCGCGTACGCCGTGCCGATAGCTGAACTTTCGCCGCGAGGTCGGTGGCCACATGATCGGTAAGAATGAAGTCGGATGCGCCGCGTGGTGCGAAGTTCGCCATATCATCGGGATCGGCGAGCGGAAATATAATGGGCATACTGGCATGTTTAGGGTGACGCCGTAGTGCCCGAGCAAGGCTCATGAGCGGGTCATTATCGCGAGTAGGCAGAAAAATTGCGCAATCGAATTTTGTATTTTCAACAGCGCGCAATGCTTGACCCGCAGAAAAGACGCATACGCATTGTTCGGAAATTGGGTTCAGCGCGTTAATGGCGGCAAGGGCTGTTGGTCCTGCCTCGCCGGCGATTAAAATTTTTAATGGTGTGGCTGGTGCAGCAATGGGCGGAAATTCGTTTAGACGACTGATCGTTGCGAGTGATTTTAACCGTTCGCCGGTTTCCTCGGCGACATTTCTAAGGCGTAAAACCTGTCTGCATCGTTCGATCAGGCCCTCAGGCTTTGTCAACATGGCGACTAATTCACCATGTCGGCGCAACGCTTTGCGCGCGGTCGCGTCGATATAGGGATCGATCAATATGAGGATTGACGAATCTGGCGAGGATTTTCGCAACTGTCCCGCAACGGCTTGCGCCTTTTTGCTGGAAAGTTGTTTCCCGCGAAGGTCGATTAATCCAATGTCGGCTTTCAAAGCGTCTTCATGTGAAACAAGCGAATAGCCTGCGTCCGCGAAAGCTGTGGTTAACGCTCCGAATGCTTCGTCGTTGCCCCCAACATACGCAATGCGCGCTATTGAAAATGCGCTGATTTCGTCTTGCATGTACCCATCCGGCTTGTGGCGCTGATGGCCACACTTACAAACTTCAGCGCGGCGATTGCGCTGCCGGGAGTTTATTCAAGATACGGGCCGACTTGTCATCCTCTACGGACAATTCAGCGCCCGGTTGTGCAGCGTCATTTTCGGTCGCCAACGCCGTTATTGTTGGCTTTTTCGAAAGACAAATATCTTCTTCCCCGACATTGGGGAAAACACCATTGGCGGCACGTTCTTGGTAGCAAGGAAGGGCAGCGAGAAATTCTTGTGGTTTATGATGGGGGCCAGCCTCGCGGTAGAGCTGTGCGGTGCTTACGCCAACATAGCGCCAATGCCATGGTTCATAACTGTCTTCGCCGGGAAGATAGTCATTGGCGGGCGGGTAGGAGAGGATAAACCCAAAGCGATAGGCATTTTCCTCAAAACACTGATAGCTGCGATCGCTTTGGCGCATAAAACGACCGCTTACATTTATATCAGCGGCGAGTCCGGTTTGATGTTCGGACATACCCGGTGGGGTTACTGTCCCCAACGAACCAATGCGCTGATAAAGACCATGTTGGGTGTTATAGGAACGATAACCGGAACGCAGAGATAAACGCTCACCAGATTCCGAACGGCATAGCGAGATAAGCTGTGCCAGACGCACTGGCAAATTAGCCTCGCGTGGGTCTGCATCAGGGTCCGCGGCCAGTCGTAATTTCATCTCGTCAATATTTGGAGACTTAGCTGTTGGTACAGAATACTCCGATGCCGAAATCAAATCGGTCGGGGCATACTCCGCATCAAGAAGAAAGTTTTGAGAAACGGGCCGGTTCATGTCTTCGCGGCGATCACGTTCGCGATTAATGGCATACCGCTGGGCACCGAAAGCGTCGCGAAATAGGTTGCGCATATGTTCTTGAAGGGCTTGGGCCTCAGTCAGGCGGCCTTGTTGTTCGTATATGCCACTAAGCAAACGTATATAGAGACTAAGATCAGGGCTGTTCGCACCCTTGATTTGCTCCTGCGCATGAAAAGCTTTGAGGTATAATTTCTCCGCATCATCAAGCCGGCCCATTTTCGCATAAACCGGACCCAGCATGAGCGTGAGTTGTACCGTATCCTGATGTTCTATGCCTTGGAGTTTTGAGCGAATAAAAAAAGCCGACGAAAGAAGCCCGGCCGATGCGTATTCTCCGTCGTCGCGCATTGCGAAAAACGCACCTAACGATGCCATGTTATTTGCGGCGGCGAGTTGTGTTTCGCGATTGCCGGAGGTCGGTTGGTATGGATGGGCGTGATTGAGCGCCGCCGTAAATAGATCCGCAGCGGAACCAACGGTTTCGGCATAAAGAGCGCTGATTGCCTTTGCATTATCATCGCCGCCGCCACGCGCAGCATCATCGCCCGCAAGCTCAAGAAACGAAGCGTAAATCGCTACAGATGTCTCAATGTCATCTGACCATAATGCGGCGCGCGCGAGTTTGTCTTCATACCCCAAACGTTCGCGTGCTGTTAGCGCCTTAGCACTTTTGGTGCCTAAGGCTTCACGGTAGAGAGACGCCGCATGTTCGTATCGGCGACGCGCGGTTTGCGCATCCGCAACGTCGAGCATAAAGGGCGCAAGTTCTTCGAGCGTGTTACCTTCTTTACGCAACAGGGTCAGTGCGCGAATGCCATGTTTCGCTGCACGAGCCTCCGCCCCATTGCTCATCAAGGATTCAAAACGAAATTTAGCCGCGCTGGCGTCCACCCGGACAGCAACGTTGAAGTAGATGGAAAAGCCAATCGCCAGCAGTAAAAATGCACCAGCTAGATAAACAGGCGAACGAAACCCCATCGCCACTATCGTCCCCTTAAGTTCCCCAAACCTCACAGATAAGTAACTTTATCACTCGTTCGGCCAACTGGCGAGCCTTTGGCGTGAATTTCCCCAAACTCTCTTGCAACCGCACCTCAGGCTGGCCCTTGCGGAGAGTTTTCGCTATGCCGCAAGGAACAGCAATCATTTATCGCAAGGATGTTCAATGAAGGGTGCCGGCAGAAGACGCATTTATTTGATGCGACACGGTCACGTAGATTATTTCGACCCGGATTTGACTGATCCGCGCATGGTGGATCTGACAGATGAAGGCCGCCGCCAAGCCACGGCAGCACGCGATGCCCTTAAACATGCGCATTTTGATATCGCGGTTTATTCTGGATTACCGCGCACAAAACAAACGGCTGAGATTGTTTTGTCGGGGTTTGAGGCCGCGCCTGACTTGATTGCTCATGAAGGGCTAGAGGAAGTCAAAAGCGGTTGGATTCGTGCGAAATCTCGCGATGAACTGGCGGCACGATTGGCCTATGGTTTCGACAATGCAGAGGCAAAGGACGCTTCGTTCTTGCCGGACGGTGAAACATTCGCTGACGCGGAAAAGCGGATCACCGCTGCATTTGAAGACCTGGTTTTGAAGCGGGATTGGAAAACGGCGCTTATTGTGGCCCATGAGGGTGTTAACCGGATTGCGCTAGGGTGGGCCTGTGGCGGCGGTCTAGCGACGATCAGTGCTTTTGAGCAGGATCTCGCTTGTATAAATTTGCTCGATGTCGATGTCACGCCAACCGAAAATGGTGACGGCCTTCAAATCGAACGGATGTCTATCAAGGCGCTGAACGTTACGGCCTATGACTTTGTAAAGAATGAGCTTTCTCGAACGAGCATCGAACATCTTTTCGGTGTTGATTTCGGCGGATTGCGACCAGCCCGACCAACCTCGGAAATTTGATCGAAACTTCACCAACGCTCTTTCACAAATTGCCTTAAACCTTTCGTAATTTTGTGGTTAACTCTCGGAAGGGGATATCGTGAGGGAGAACTTTGATGCCGTATGGAGTAAAGCAGGGCGTAAAATCGCCGGGGGATTATAAGTTTGCTGATATTATGGGGCTGGCATTGTCCGGCTCTGCGGGGATTATCGCTGCGCTTGTCACAGACTTTCAACAATCCGGTGAAGCATCAGCGCTCTACACAATCAATCAATGGATTGTGCAATTAGGCAGCGCGTTTGGTTTCGGCTCCATTCCGTTGTGGATGGTCGTTGTTGGTCTAACGGCTGTGGGTGCAGGTTCAGTATTTTATTTTCAGCCGATCACAAGACAGGGCGCATTTGCCCAAGGATTTGGCTTATTAGCCGTTTTGATGACGGCTATTCCGTCCAATCTCGCAGGCGGATTGCAGGGCATCAATGACGATCTGCCGGGGCTTGAGCCGGCATCCGTCAGCCGCGAAGCGTCAAACGGCGGTCGTATCTATAAGGCGAGCTATTCGCAAGCGACCATCACGCAGATTCAGGATCGTCGCGGGGCAGCGAAATATGATGTCCACCTTACTGTGAACTTTCCAAACGGTTTACCAGCAGATATCGATACGATGATCCGCCAGGGAACTTTGCGCGGCCGTCTGCATAATGAAGACACTAAAGAAACATGGAATTTGTTTCGCACATCCGGGGCAACAGTCCGTAAGCGTGGGAATAGTATCGTAATTCATTGCGGTGTTCCGGCACGGTCGGAATCCGGCCGACTTTGGGTTCGGGTCGAAGCCGCAGGTTATTCGATTGAACTTGAATCCTATGAAGCGACAACACGGAACGTAGCGGATTGGACGATTGATATGCAGCCATCTTCGACACCGCTCTTTGTTCAGCGACTTCGAAAAAGCTATTGGTTCTAAGATCAAGAATGAAAGCGTTGGCTTTCGGGCTGGCGCTTTCCTAATCGCCGAAATGTCGGAACAGGTTATTCCGTAAGTTCAGCAATCTATTATAAACCGGCGCGGGCGTTTTTACTGCACGTAAATCCGCCAGTGCCATTTCCAATTCAAACAGCATATTTCTTTGCTCCACCGACCGGATGCGACTTTTGACCCAGCCGATGCAGGCGAGGCGGGTACCGTTTTTTACTTCTTCGACCCGATGTACTGCGGTTGACGGATAAAGGACGACGCTGCCGGCAGGTCCTTTGATGACATCTTCATGACCGGCATTGTCGATCACCAAATCCCCCCCTTCGTACGCGTCTGGATCGCTAAGAAAAAGCGTGAAGGAAAGGTCGGTGCGCGAACCGTGAATATATGCTGCATCAACATGATCGCCGTAAGACATACCGGGGCCATATTGATTGAGCGAAAGCCGAGCGATTTTTTCGGGCACTGCGGCCGCTTCAAAAACGGCATTGTTTTTCAGGGCGATTTCGATTTTTGCGATGATGCCCCGGACGGTCGCGGTCGACGAATCACCCTGTAAGTTATGCTTTACCGCGCGGGCATGCCCTTTGGCGGTTTCACGTCCATCTCGCCACGTATCGGAATTAGAGAGGGCTTCGCGCATCGCGCGGCAGTCATCTGCGCTTAAAACGCTGTCGATATGCAACATTAGTCCAATTCCTATTAATAATCATTTGCATCTAGGTAGCGTTTCTATACCATGCACGCGAAGAATTTGGAGTGGCAAGATGACAAGACGTCTAAAATTAATGACAGGGCTTTCAACGTTGGCGGCAGTTAGCGCGCTAACCCTTGCGGGTTGTGGCGGCGAGGGCGAAGGTGAAGTTGATGGCGAGCAGGGTCATGATATGCCTGCGGCGGCCGGCGAAGGCGAAACAGAAGGCGGGGACATCGCTGTTAGTGACGTTGGTGAAAGCGCCGGCGGAGAAAGTGAAGGTGGTTCAGTTTCCGCTGATCCAGCGACAGATGATGTGGCCTATCTCCATCTGCTTGGTTTGACCCGCGGTCATTTGATTGCGTTTCACGAGCTTTATAATTCAGGAGCCATCGAAATGGCGCTGATGCACGTAAAACACCCCAAGAGCGAGCTTTATACTTCTTTGGCACCAGCATTTAGCGCGCGTAAAAAACCTGGGTTAGCTGATGAGCTTTCGAATCTTGTGGACGCCTCCAATGCGGGCGCTGATGTTGAAGAGCCGTATGCTGCGGTCGTGCGCGGGCTAAATGCACATACGCCGGATACAAGTGTTAGCAATATTCTTTTGGCTGTTTCTGAAATTGTAAGAACTGCGGCTGACGAATTTGATATAGGCGTTGAAGACGACGGCATGATTTCGAATGCTCATGAATATCAAGATGCATACGGATTTTTGATTGCTTCGCGCGAGATTCTTTCTGGTGTTCGGACGACGGATATCAACGCAACCGAAGCTGTTAATCTGGCCCAAGAGCAAATTGACTTGGCGTTATCCTCGTTTGAAAGCCTCACAGTCGAAAAAACCGAAGGTTCAGCATCAACGCTTTATGGCGCAGCCGCGCGGATCGAGATTGCTGGTCGCGGGCTATAATAAAAAAACGCTGTGTCAGGTGGGGATTTTAAACATCCACGCCTGGCACCGTTGGATATTTCAGGTTTTTCGCTCGAACATCTAAATGCGATGTCGCAAAATATAGCGCTGCAATCAATTCTGAAACTTGATCCTCAAGCTCATAGGTCGCACGCACCTTAACGTGCCAATCAAATATTTTTACGACCCATAGAGCGGTTTTAACTTGCTCGGCATTTTGATTGTTAATCTTGAACCCGATTGCATGCGGAATTTCTAGATCATCAAGGATTTCGTTTGAACCCGTGGCATCATCTTCACGTTTAACGGTTGCGACTTGAACGGTCATTTCTTCAATGACTTCGTATGCCTCAAAAATTGCCGAAACCGCACCATAGGCATGTTCTTCTTGAGTTATATCCGGCCAATGGCTGGCATAGATCGAGAAGCTCGTGCCAGTGACATTCGCGGTGTAAAGGCAGGCGACATTGCGCTTGGTGTCGTCAAAATGGAAGATTTTCGAAAGATCATATTTCAAGTCTTGAGAAACTATATTGATGTCATTCGGACAACGTAGGCCGCTTTCTAAGTGCAGCATGGCGTTTGGTTCCACGCGCCATCCGGGCGGTGACATGCTATTTTGAATTTCAAATACTTCACCGATAGACTGATCGTTATTATTGTCGATCTGTTTACCTGTTCGTTTTTCCGGCACGGCTGATTGTTCAAATTGACTTTCGTGCGCTGACGGTGTCCAGCCAATCTTGATCGCGGTACCGTCAAGTTCAGATTTATATGATGCGATGTTGAAACGTTCTGTGATTTCAATTCTCGAAAGGTTGGAAATCGCGTCTGTATAGGCCGGGTCGCTTGTTAATTGCTCGGTATTACTCACAGGCGCGCTCGCACATGCCGCGCATGCAAGCAGGCCGATAACAGCGGCGACTTTAATCCGTTTCATGGATAATCCTTTGAGGTTTCGAATGAAATTTCTAGTCGCGACGCCAAAAAGGAGAACGCTTCTCTTCGGGTTTTGATTTAAGCTCTTTTGGATTCCACGGGCCATAACTGAAACTGCGCGCGCCCGGCTGTGGCTGTAAGCCCGTAAGCGTGACACGGTTTGGCCCTTCGATTGCGGCGTTTGGTTCGTCTTCGATATATTTAACGCTTTTGTTTCGCTTCAGGCTGTCAGGGAAGAGGGCCATCATCTCCATGATTTCTTTTGGCATGTCGCGCGAAACGTTAAGTCCGATCTCTTTTGCTTCGCCATAAGCAATGGGGTAATCGTGGGTCCAGCGCCCTGATGAAAGCTGTTGTGAAATGCTGACCGCAGCATTTTCGGAAACTGTACCTGTTAGCAGTTCACGCGCAATTTTTTCTAATTGGTTTATTGCCATGGCTCCGACATCGGCCAGTACCAATGTGTAATCATCCGTATTCTGAATTGGTTTCTCTGCGGCGACCCGAACTACAGATGCCGCCGGCAAACCGCCGATTTGTGGATCAATGGGGCCGAGCACAGCATGCTCACTCAACACAATTTCATCGGCCGCGAGTGCGATAAGCGTTCCGCCCGACATCGCATAATGCGGAACAAACACAGTCTTCTTGCCCGGATGGGCCTTAATTGCGCGGGCAATCTGCACCGCAGGTAAGACTAAACCGCCCGGCGTATGTAAAATGAATTCCAATGGTTTGTTGGGTGGCGTTTTTCGAATTGCATCCAAGACATCTTCGGCGTCGTTCAAATCGATGTAACGCAACATGGGAATGCCGAGCATCCCCATCGGTTCTTGGCGATGGACAATCGCAATGACGCGACTTTTTCGCTTTTTTTGGATTTTTGTGAACTTCGCTACAAGCTCGGTATGGCGTTGCTGATTGCTCCAATTACGGGACAAAATAAACAACAAAATCAACAATATAGGCAGCGCGCCAAAAAAAGCTTCCATGCCCCGGGACCCCTCCACGCAAACAGCCTTAAAACTTTAGGGCCTTTTTGAAGGTGTGGGAAGGGGGCTTTACCTAAGCGTGTAATCGCCAGTGCTGCATCATTATTTGCGCGAGCGCCTCTGGGGCATCGTAGGAAATCCAATGACTGGCGTTTTCAATTTTTTCGTAGCGCCATGGCGCATCAACATATTTTGCGGATGCGATCATTTGTTGTTCAGTGAGATATTTCTCACCAGCGCTCCAAATTCCAAGGGTTGGGATTGATACGATTTCTTCACCTAAACTACCAACGGGAGGCGTGAATATCATTCGTTTGAGCGATGCATTAGCGCGATACCAATTTAGTCCAGCCGTTAATCGGCCAGGCCGCCCTAACAAGTCTATAGCCTCGTTGATATCTCCGTGTGCCGACCAATGCTTGCGCAGTAATGCCCAGTTATTGAAACGATACGCAGCTTCGCACAAACCGAGGAGTTGATGAAAGACCATATATAGGCTCCGCCACTTTTGTTCGGCACCCGCATCAAGAAAAGCGCGCATATGGCCAACAGAAATAGCGGTGAGTGTTTTGTATCGGGTGGGGTGTTGAGCAGCCAATGTCCATGCGACCGGTGCGCCAAAGTCATGACCGACAATATGGGCGTTTGAAATTTCGAGGGCGTCCATTAAAGCCAATATGTCGGGGACGGAACCCGTCGCGATGTCATAGTCGGAGACTTTATGTGCCATGTCGGTATGGCCAAATCCGCGAAGGTCTGGAGCGATCACCCGGAATCCGGCAGCAACTAAAAGCGGCGTTACTTTACCCCAGACGGCCGACGAGTCCGGGAACCCATGAAGAAGTATGGCGACAGGCGCATCATCATCGCCGCTATCGCGGACAAAGTGGGAGAGGCCATTCGCATCGATTTTATGCGTGACCTCTCTCAAAACTATGCGCCTTCGCGCCGCGCAAGAAACGCAAGACGTTCAAACAGATGAACGTCCTGTTCGTTTTTCAAAAGCGCACCATGAAGTGGCGGGATGGCTTTTCTTGTGTCACGGTCGCGCAAAATATCTTCGGGCAGGTCTTCGGCCATCAACAGTTTTAGCCAATCGAGCAATTCTGACGTGGACGGTTTTTTCTTTAGGCCCGGGACTTCGCGCATTTCATAGAACACTTTCATCGCGTCGGCGACGAGGCGCTTTTTGATACCGGGGAAGTGGACATCAACAATTTCTGCCATCGTGTCAGCATCGGGAAACTTGATGTAATGGAAAAAGCAACGGCGTAAAAATGCGTCGGGAAGTTCTTTTTCATTGTTCGAGGTAATGATGACAATCGGACGTTGTTTTGCAGTGATTGTTTCATTGGTCTCGTAAACATAGAATTCCATGCGGTCGAGTTCTTGTAAAAGGTCATTTGGAAATTCGATGTCCGCTTTGTCGATTTCATCGATAAGCAAAACCGGGCGCTCATCAGCGGTAAAGGCTTCCCACAATTTTCCGCGCTTGATGTAGTTCTTTACGTCCCGTGCACGCTCTTCGCCCAGCTGACCGTCTCGAAGCCGCGCGACTGCATCATATTCGTAGAGACCCTGATGCGCCTTGGTCGTTGATTTGATGTGCCATTCCAAAAGCGGCACGCCCAATGCTTTCGCGACTTCCACAGCAAGAACAGTTTTTCCCGTTCCCGGCTCACCCTTAATCAACAAGGGGCGCTCTAGGGTTACGGCAGCGTTCACTGCGACTTTGAGGTCTTCGGTGGCGATATAATTCTTGGTACCGGTAAACTTCACTTTTAAAACTCTCTCATCTATCTGACGTATCGACCAAATATAGGCCCAGACCGTGTGACGCAATTGTTGATGGCAGTCGCACCGCCAAGAAGTATTTTGATTTTTGCGAAGAAATCCGGCAGCTTGGGCAAAATTCTTAGCTGGGAGATATAAGATAATGTGTCGGTTTTTGATCCTTCTATCTGTCGCGACGCTTCTCGTGGCATGTGGGCCGAAAGAGAGCGATGAAGTATCCCAAGCGGCGACAATAGAGCCAGCTGAGAAATCATCACCGGAAAAAACCGCTGACCAATGGACTCCCGATGCGGTTAAAAAATTGGAACGCAAAGACGGGTTCCTGACGCTTTTTGTTGATGAAAAAGAAGGACAGGTGTTCGCGCAATTCCCGGCCAGCGATGACGATGGTGTCTCTCTTCGGGCGATTTATGCGTCCGGCCTAACGTCGGGGTTAGGCTCAAACCCCGTTGGGCTTGATCGTGGTCTATTTGAAAATGGGGCCGTGATCGCTTTTAGACGAGCCGGATCAAAATTGATCGCCGAGCAGGAAAATTGGAAATACCGCGCGAGTTCAGAAAATCCACTGGAGCGAAAAGCCGTGAGGGAATCATTTGCCCGGTCATTCATCTGGGCAGGTGAGGTAACCGAAACAGGGCCAGCGGGTGAGCTGCTCGTTGATATATCAAGCTTCTTGACGCGCGATGGTTTAGGGGTGCAGGCGGCACTAAAGTCGCATCCCCAAGGCGGATCGTTCTCCATCGCAAAAGATCGAACTTTTCCTGATACAAAAAATATTTTGGCTTTTCCGGACAATGTCGAATTTGACAGCTTCATGACGTTGGTTAGTGATAAACCAGGGCGCGAAGTTCGAGCTACGGCTGCTGATGGCCGCGCGGTGACGTTGGTCGTACACCATTCATTGGTCCGATTGCCTGATGCCGGATATGAGCCTCGCGAATTTGACCCGCGATCCGGCGCAATTGATGTTCCGCATTATGATTTTTCTGCACCGTTAGATGAGCAAATTATCAAGACCTATGCGCGGCGCTATCGCCTCGAAAAAGAAGATCCGAATGCTGAAAAAAGTCCCGCGAAAAACCCAATTGTGTTCTATGTAGATTCTGGCGCGCCACCTGAAATTCGTGATGCCCTGATCGAGGGTGCGTCTTGGTGGGCAGATGCATTTGAAGCGGCGGGCTTTGAAGATGCATTCCGGGTTGAACCGTTGCCACAGGGCGCACATCCGCGCGATGCGCGCTATAACGTCATTTCTTGGACACATCGACAGACGCGTGGCTGGTCATATGGTGGCGGGATTGCAGATCCGCGCACCGGAGAAATGATCAAGGGAAGTGTCATCTTGGGCAGTCAACGTGTTCGTCAAGACCGTATGATTTTCGAAGGTCTTGCGGGTGCTGCGAATTCAGGGGCGGGCGGCGAAAATGATCCGGTCAACATTGCCCTAAAACGGATCCGACAATTATCAGCGCATGAGGTCGGACACTCACTCGGGTTTGCGCATAATTTTGCGGCGTCCACAAACGATCGGGCATCGGTGATGGACTATCCGGCACCATTTGTAACAGTGGATGGGGCGGGCAGTTTAGACCTTTCTAATGCCTATGATGTGGGCATCGGAGATTGGGACAAGGCTGCGGCGAAGTGGCTTTATACACAGTTCCCGGAAGGTACAGACCAGCAACGTGAGGTGAATAAAATCATTGATGAGACTTATGCGAGCGGATTACGTTTCGTTGGAGACAGCGAAGGGCGTAGCGTCGCAACGGCCAACCCCTATGGTAGCGTCTGGGATAATGGCGGCGACGCAGTAAAAGCCTTGCGGGATACGATGGCCGTCCGGCGGGTTGCTTTAGATAACTTTGGTGAAGGCGCAATCAAAAAAGGCCGTCCGATGGCAGCGTTGCAGGCTGTGATCGTTCCGATCTATCTATATCATCGTTATCAAATTGCAGCGGCCGCGAAACTCGTTGGCGGGTATGATTTCACCTATAAAGAAAATGGCGATGAATTGAATCCGGCAAACCCCGTGCCTGATGATGTTCAGCGTGCTGCACTGGCAGCCATTGCCGAAACTGTGGACCCTGCGGCTCTCTCGCTTTCGGATGAAACCGTCAATCTGATTTCACCTTCACTCGGTGGCTTTGGATCAAACAACATTACCGAGGCGTTTGAAGGTAATACAGGGCCAGTGTTTGATTTGTTGGCAGCAGCGGACAGCGCGGCAACGTTAAGCCTAGCTGCGGTTCTTCATCCCGATCGTGCCGCGCGTTTAGTTGATTTCAAAAGCCGTGATCAATCACGCCTTGGTCTATTAGAGGTATTGCAATCCTTGGAGCGCACGATTTTTGCGGAACAACAATCATCAAGGAACCGAGCGATCGCTCACCGCGTTCAGACGCGATTTGTATCGACACTGATTAACATGAGTGGCGGAAATGCTGCGGTTGGTGAAGCGCAAGCGGCCGCAGTGGGGCTGTCGTCAGGGGGTGGGCAGGTCGCAACACCTGACGTTCAGGCAATCATTGATCTGTATCTTAAAGGTTTGCGCACTCGAATTTCGCCAGGATTACTCGAAGGGCAGACAACCGAGCGTGCCCATCGCGAATGGTTGATGGCGAATATTGATCGCCATTTTGAACGTCCCGCACCAGCGCGTATGCCGGTCGTCACATCACCAGATACGCCGCCCGGCAGCCCTATCGGTGGCGGGTTTATGGAGACATGTTGGCATTGCGATTGAGGGCTAGGCTAAGCCAATTTCACGAAGGCGTTGTTTGAGAAAGGCATCTGCAGTGATGTCTTCATACTTAGCGCCGTCACCCTTACAGCTTTCGATGCACGACAACATTGCTTTGGAATGTGGGTGCATAAAAAATGGCATTGAATAACGCGACTCATTCTTGCCGTCCTGTGGGTTCACAACACGGTGTGTCGTTGCGGGAATTTTGTCATTACAAACCCGCGCCAGCATATCGCCTGCGTCAACGATCAAATTATCAGGGTCCGTCTCAACTGGCAGCCAGTTCCCTTCGCGATCAAGCAGTTCAAGTCCACCACCGTTAGCGGCGACCAAAATTGTGATTAGGTTGATGTCTTCATGTGCTGCCGCTCTGATAGCATTTGGGTTTATGCCTTCGGGTACTGGCGGATAATGCAAAAGCCGCAAAATTGAATTACCATCGGTAGCCATGTTCCGGAAAAAATCGCGCGGCACATCAAGTGATGGCGCTAGCGCTTCGAGCATGACCATGCCCGCTTCCTCAAGGGCGTCATAAAGCTCAAGGAAGGTATCGCGAAAACTTTCTGGTTTGTCGGGCCAGACATTTGATGGATAAATTTCGCCCAATGGTGACCCTTCGGGAAACTCTCGGCCAACATGCCAGAACTCTTTGAGGTCGGGGTATTTTGAATCTTTGGCGTGTTCGCGCCCAAATGGGGTGTATCCGCGTTGGCCGTCAGCCCGGAAAAACGGCATTTTATCATCTTCAGGTAAAGCAAAATATTCGGCGCTTTTGTTATACGCGCGACGTAAAAGGTCGTGGCCAACCTTGTGGTCTTTTAAGATGATAAATCCGAAATATTTAAACCCATCATAAAGCGCCGCTTCAAATGCCCGCCGGTCGGTAGCGTCGCCATCGGTATAGGCTTTAAGGCTAAGTTCGGGAACGCGGGTATATTTCATAATCGGCTCTTTAGCGTGACTTCCTGCGGGGAGGAGGGGTTTAATCCTCCGATGCTACAGAGGCAATGGTCTATCGTAAACTCGGCCCACGATAGGCCCAATGTAACATGGGGATCCCCACAACCAAGAGCGCCACAAGGCCGATTTCTTTGCGATTGAATATTGTTAGCGCATGCAATGATTGACGTGCTTTTTCGGCCGCCCCCATACTCGCTCGATGCATGAGGAAATTGAACATAGCCACGCCCCCGATGATATCGCCAAGCGCCTTGAAGATGGGCCGCAGGCGAACTATCTGCGCGATTGGGTTTTTGGCGGAATTGATGGTGCGGTTACGACCTTTGCGATTGTGGCAGGGGTTGCTGGCGCATCACTATCGACGAATGTCATTCTTATTCTCGGTGCGGCGAACCTGTTGGCAGACGGCTTTTCTATGGCCGCCGGGAACTATTCTGGCGTGAAAGCCGAACAAGATGATTACAAACGTCTACGTGAAATGGAACACCGCCATATAGCCTTGGCCCCAGAGGGTGAACGAGAAGAGGTTCGTCAGATTTTTGCAGCAAAGGGTTTTGAAGGCGAAGATCTTGAACGTGCTGTTGATATTATTACCGCAAGCCATGAACGCTGGGTCAAGGTTATGCTCGAAGAGGAACACGGCGCACCAAAGGTCGAACGCTCACCCAAAACCGCTGGGGTAGTAACATTTATCGCATTCTTTGTTTGTGGCGCTGTTCCGCTATTGCCGTTCCTATTCACCGACATGGTCGCCATTTCGGTAAACCAAGGTATGATTATCGCTACGATTATGACCGGTGCAGTATTTTTCGGTATCGGGACGTTTAAATCCCAATGGTCTACCGCGCGCTGGTGGGTGTCGGGCCTTGAAACTTTCTTTATTGGGATGATCGCGGCAGGCGTAGCCTATGGCGTTGGGGCGTTGCTGAAGTCGTGGGTTGGCGCATAGTCGAAAAAAAGCGCTGCTTCTTAATCCTTGATCCGGCCGAATTTCCATTAGCTTGAGATATATACAACTGATCAGTTCCTAAGCTTGCTCCTCCCGAAGACATGTCCGCACACGGTGCATGTTGGGGGTGATTTACTCAGAGGATAACAGTTCTAAGAATTGGGTTCTGGTCTTTTTTCCATTTTGCACATATGGGGCGACATTTGCCAATGACAATCATTCGCAAAATCGTACGTTTAGCATTTGGTTTTGCCTCTCGGCATCGGCTGAATGATTTCTGATGTCTCAGGGCCATCTGAGAAAGGAAATCGAAAGCCTAACGAAAGATGTCTGGGTGTTTTTCCGGCACGCAATCACGCGGATAGAATATTACGGTGAAAACATAATGCTGCATTGACGGCACAAATGGCGGAGGGGGTGGGATTCGAACCCACGGAACGCTCACACGCTCAACGGTTTTCAAGACCGCCGCATTCGACCAACTCTGCCACCCCTCCGGGCGCGCGCTAGGACCTAGATTTCCCTGGCGCGCTAAATGCGCGGAGGGAGAGATAACGTGCTCGGCGAAAATGACAAGCACTAGAATGATAGTTTTTTCCCGAACATAGTTAACCTAATCATGGTGAGTGCCATATTGCGGGGATGAGCCGAGTCGCTTAAGCGATGAGTGAGGCCAACCGGCCATCAAATGTGAGGCGTTTTTGCGCGTATGACCAAATCTCGAAATTGGCTCATTCTCTGTGTTTTTGTGCTCTTGGGTGCGTGTACCACCGCGCCACAAAGGGGCTCTAGCGTAGGTGGGTCACCCCATTACAAGGTTGGTAACCCCTACAAGGTCGCTGGGCGTTGGTATCATCCGAAAGAAGATCCAAATTATAATCGTGTGGGCACGGCGTCTTGGTATGGACAGCAGTTTCAGGGTCGACTCACCGCAAATGGCGAGATTTTCGATATGAATTTGCTTTCGGCGGCGCACACAACACTACCACTGCCGTCGATTGTTGAGGTGACCAATCTTGAAAATGGCCGCTCTGTGACTGTGCGTCTAAACGATCGTGGGCCTTTTGTGGGTGACCGCATAATCGATATGTCGCGCGAGGCCGCTCGTATGCTCGGTTTTGAGGAGCAGGGGACTGCAAAGGTTAGGGTCCGCTATGTGGGCAGGGCACCATTAACGGCCGCTGCACCGCGCCGGAATAACCGTGTAGCCAGCGCAATTTCTTTGAAAGAACCAAAAGCCGTAGAAACGCCAGCGGTAAAGGGCGAGGAGATTTCTTCTTTGCTCACCAGCATAGAAAATGCTCCTGCGCTGACACCAGGCGCTGAGGACGTCGCGCTGGGCGAAGTTAGACATGATCGTTCAGTTGAAATTCCGGCGGCGGATTTAAGCACTGCGGACCCAGATGACGCTAAATTCGTGCATCCTAATGTTAGCGCCGAATCGGCGACCGAAGCTTTGTATATTATTCGTGTGGCGGCGTTATCGCGCCTCGATAATATTGATGGATTACGGGCTCAGCTTGGTGATGTTGGGCCGTTGCGGCTCTCGCGCATTGAGACCGAAACCGGTTCGGTGTTCTATCGCGTCAATCTTGGGCCTTATGCGTCAATCGATACAGCGGCAGAAAAGTTGGCGCGCGTTCGCGCTGCGGGTTATAGTGATGCAGCATTGGTCACGTTAACGCCTTAGATGTGCCTGAAAAACAACGGTTTGAATCGCTTTTTAGTGGCGATGAGTGAATTTCCAAGGAGTCGAGCTTTGCAATTTTCTAAATTCCGTATTGGCGTTGCGATAGTTTTAGCGGCAATCACAGGAGCGTCACAGACAGCGCTCGCGCAAGATGCGATAACCACGCCCGCTGAATATGCGTTCATCATGGATTATCGAACCGGCGAGGTCCTGTTCGAAAAGAATGCACGGACACCGACCGCCCCGGCGTCGATGTCAAAATTGATGACTGTCGCGATTGTTTTTGATCGCCTTAAAGACGGCTCATTACAGTTGACGGACGAATTTGAGGTGTCCGAAAAAGCGTGGCGTGAGCGCGAAGGCTCCTCGATGTGGGTTCGGGTAAATACGAGCATTCCTGTACTCGATCTTTTGCGCGGAATTATCGTTCAGTCCGGCAATGATGCATGCATTGTTGTCGCCGAAAATATTTCTGGATCTGAAGAAGCTTTCGCCGAGTTGATGAACCGTAAAGCACATGAATGGGGTTTAACGGATTCTACTTTTGCTAATCCGCATGGAATGCCTGATCCGAAACAGAAAATGAGTATGCGTGATTTAGGCGTTTTGACGCGTAAAATCATTTCTGAGTATGGCGAATATTATGCGCTGTTTTCTGAGCGTGAATTTACATGGGAGAAGATTCGTCAGGCCAATCGCAACCCACTACTAGGCATTGTTGATGGCGCAGATGGTCTTAAAACGGGGCATACTGAGGAATCGGGATATGGTCTCGTTGGATCTGCTGTTCAAAATGACGAGCGCCGGATCGTTGTTGTGAATGGCCTAACGTCTGAACGCCAGCGCGCGACAGAGTCTGCACGTTTGATCCGTATAGCCTTCAATGATTTTTCAACCAAAATGATTTTTGATTCCGGTGCAATCGTCGGGGATGCCGAAGTTTTTAAAGGTAAAGCGAAAAGCGTTCCGTTGATCACCCATGAACCCGTCAAACTCATGTTGCACCGCTCTATGCTCGACAGCGTGAAAGCAACGATAATATATGACGGACCTGTTTCTGCGCCGATTTCGGAAAAACAGCAGATCGGAACGCTACGAGTCGAGGCTGCGAATGGTCCTGCGCGTGAATATGCACTTTACGCTGGGCAATCCGTTAAGGAGGCCAGCGTCTGGGGCAAGATCGGGTTGGCTGCTAAAAAGATTTTGGCGAAACCGACGTCAAGTGAACCTTCTCTCGAAGCCGGCCAATAAATGTCGGTCGGCAAACCTCTACGCGGTATCTTTATTAGCTTTGAAGGCGGAGATGGGTCGGGTAAAACAACGCAAATTCAACGCCTCGCGGATGCCGTTCGAACCGCAGGGCGCGAAGTCGTATTAACCCGCGAACCGGGCGGGTCTGAAGGTGCTGAGGCGATTCGGGGGTTGCTTCTCGAAGGAGACGCAGATCGTTGGTCTCCAATCACTGAAGCACTGATGATGTATGCTGCTCGCGCCGATCATTTGGAGCGCACAATAACCCCAGCGCTTGAGCGCGGCGCAGTCGTGATTTCAGATCGTTTCGCAGATTCAACGATGGCATATCAGGGGCTTGCGGGCGCGCTTGGTGAAGCACGTGTGAATAGCCTTCATGACTTGGTTGTTAAGGGGAATGAACCTGACCTAACAATCATCCTCGATTTGCCTATTGAGGTTGGCTTAAACCGCGCGGGTGCGAGGTCAGGCAAAGAGCAACGCTTTGAATCAAAAGGAACGGATTTTCAGAAACGGGTCCGGGGGGCTTTTTTAGAAATTGCCAAACGCAATCCTAAACGCTGCGTTGTTGTCGATGCGAGTGGTGACATGGATAGCGTGACCCAGCGTATCCTGGCAGAAACGAAAAATCGGCTACCTGTTATTGATATTTAGAGCGTCCTTCCATTCCTGCGGTAAAGTGAATAGATAAGTAGCATGGATGACGAGTTACTTCCTCCCAATATGCGCGCAACTCTGTTTGGTCGTGATGCGCTAGAGCGTTCATTGCGTGCGACAATGCGCGAGGGCGTATTGAGCCACGGGTGGATTGTTTCTGGACCACAAGGAGCAGGAAAAGCGACGCTTGCTTACCGTATTGCCCGTGCGGTCCTCGATCCAAGTGCTTTGTCTGATGCTGACAGTTTAGGCATGTCGGAAAACAATCGGACATTTCGTCAGATCAGCGCAAATGCACATCCAGATTTGTTCGTGGCAGCACGCCTTTGGGATGAGAAAAAATCGAAGTTCCAAGCGGAAATTACTGTTGAAACCGTTAGAAAGCTAACGTCGTTCCTCAATCGAACCGCATCAGGATCTGGCGCGCGCGTCGCGATCGTCGACACCGCCGATAACCTGAACCGCAATGCGGCCAATGCACTTTTAAAGGCGCTTGAAGAACCGCCACGTGGTGCCCTTTTGTTATTGTTGTCGTCTGCACCCGGTCGATTATTGCCGACAATCAGGTCTCGGTGTCGGCGGATAGATCTACCGCCATTAGGCGATGCGGAAATTGAACAGTTTTTGATAAGCGAAGGCATAGATGCTGGGACATCAAAAAAGGTAGCAGCATTTTCTCATGGTCGTCCGGGGTATGCCTTAACCCTTACTGAGGGTGATGGCATAGACGCGATTGGGCTCGTTGATACTTTTTTTAAAGCTAGTCAATCCAACGGCGATATATCTAAAGTCATTGCGGGTGTGACCGGAAAAGCCGGCGATGGCCGTTGGCCAGTTTTTCGTGACACGGTGCTGTCGACTTTGAGTGATGGTGCCCGTGCGGCTGCAATAGGGGTGCCACATAGCACATTTCCAACGGATGCGGGAGCAGGGGCCTTGTTAGTCGGCTGGGAAACGCTTTCGCGGCTGGTCGGTCGAGGCGAGGCCGTCAATTTAGATCGTGGCCAACTCATAATTGCAATGGCGCATGACCTTCGTTTGGCGATGCGTGGGAGTAGGGTTTAGTGTTTGTCGACAGTCATGTTAATCTTCATTCGGATAAATTCGAAGACGACCTAGAGGATGTTTTAATCCGAGCGCGTGAAGCAGGCGTTTCTGCCATGCTGACGATTTCCGATCAGTTATCGTCTACAGAAGCCATCAAGAAAATCGCTATGGCTGATCCGCTGATTTGGCGAAGTGTTGGTGTTCACCCGCATTATGCAAAGGACGATCCAGAGCTCTCGGCGCAGACTTTAGTAGACTTGGCGCGGGATGAGAAAGTTGTCGGCATTGGTGAGTGTGGGCTCGATTTTTATTACGAATATTCTGACCGATCCGTGCAGGAGAGGGTCTTCCAAGCTCATATTGATGCTTCGCGTGAAACACAGCTACCGCTTATTATTCATACGCGCGATGCAGATTCTGAAACGCAAAAATTGCTAGAAATTGAGCAATCAAAAGGAGCATTCACCCCACTTCTCCATTGTTATACTGGCGGGCCGGAGTTAGCCGGCGCGGTTCTGAGGATGAACGGGTTTATTTCATTTTCCGGTATCGTAACATTTAAAAATGCTGCTGATATTCGGGCGATCGCTGAATCAACGCCACTTGATCGGATCATCATTGAGACTGATTGCCCTTATTTAGCGCCGGTTCCAATGCGTGGACGGCGAAATGAACCGGCATATGTCGTTCATGTTGCGGAAAGGCTGGCAGAGATCAAAGGCATATCTTTGGCGGAAGTTGAACGAGCCACTACCGATAATTTTTTCCGATGTTTTAGCCAAGCACATAATCCTATGGCGGAACAATGAGCGGAAATTTCAGAGTCATTATCCTTGGGTCAGGTTCGTCTGGAGGGGTTCCAAGGTTCGGCGGCAAAGACGGTAGTGGTGACTGGGGTGCCTGCGATCCATCAGAGCCCAAAAATAGACGCACACGGTGTTCAATTTTAATTCAACGCGAACACCCAAAATTTGGCTATCAACACGACAAAGTCACGTCTGTGTTAGTCGATACGTCGCCGGATATGCGTGCGCAGCTATTGGCCGCGCAATGCTCGCGGCTTGACGCTGTGTTGTTCACCCATGATCACGCTGATCAGTCGCACGGTATTGATGATCTCCGTGTCTTTGCGCTTCAAATGCAAAAAAGAATACCAGTCTACATAGACGGAGAAACGTCGGGGCATTTGCTTGATCGTTTCCGTTATTGTTTTGAACAAGCGCCGGGAAGTCCGTATCGACCGATTTTAGATAAACGCGAAATGCCTGTCTGTGGAGAAGCCTTTGCGGTCAATGGACCGAGCGGGGAAATTCCGATCGTCCCATTCTTACAATTTCATGGCAGCGTAAATTCACTTGGGTTTCGTATCGGGAATGTCGCTTATTCAAGTGATGTCGTTGGTTTGCCAGATGAGAGTTTTAAGACCCTTGATGGGGTTAATTGCTGGATTGTGGACGCTCTGCAACGCAAACCACATTCTACCCATGCTCATTTAGAGATGTCATTAGAATGGCTTCGACGGATTGCGCCAGATTTGGGTGTTCTGACTAATCTGCACGTGACAATGGACTACGCGTCACTATGCGATGAACTTCCGGATGAGGTCGTACCCGCATATGATGGAATGATACTAAGTGGAAATCTTTAATTACACACTTAGTGCATTGTTTTGGTGGTGAAAACCATGATTTAACTCTTTCCAGCGTGGCCGGAAGTAATTGTCATAGTTTCTCTTTTTCATTACAGCTATATTTATAAATTCGCGGGATTTTTGGGATATTGTTGAGCAGCATTGGGTTGATTGTTTAGGTCGTGGTTGAACTCCGTTATCATATACCTCGTACGGATCTTCGCGACTATGTGCGTGCATATTATTACTATTCAACGGATATTCCTTCATCGGAGCCATTGTGTGCAGAGCTCGGAAATATTCGCGTTCTATTGCGTGGTGGCGGAATGCTACAATTGCCCGGTGGAGAGATAGAACGAGGAATGTCAGCATTTTTGTTAGGGCCGACATTAGGTTCTTACAATATGCTCGTAGAGCCAAATACACAGGTTTTCGGCATTGGTATACGTCCAAAAGGATGGAACGCATTATTTGGTGTGGGTGCGGATGAATTATCGGATAGAGCAGTGGACCTTACAGCTTTTGGTGGAGGAATTCTTCGCTCGACGATTGATCAAATTCGAAATGCTCGCAATTTGGCAGAAATGAGCGCTGCGGCAGATTGTTTCTTTATCGACTTACTTACCAAGCGAATTAAACGGATCAGCCAACGATACCCAGCCGCACTTGCTGACTGGCTGCTAAATCCAAATGATTTGGCACTGGATGATTTAATAAGTGCCATGGATGTTTCACGGCGACAAACGGACCGGCTTGCAAAATTATATTTTGGCGCTTCACCAAAGTATCTACAGCGCAAATACCGGGCACTGCGATCAGCAGATCGTATTCGTTCTGGTGAAACTCAATGGATGAACGCCGCTGGTGCCGATTATTATGACCAGTCGCATTTTATCAAAGAGTTCAAAACCTTCATCGGTGTTACGCCGAAGCAATTTATCAGTAATCAAGCACCGTTGATCTCTCAAATACAACAGACCCGGCAGCGCAGTATGTTCCAAATTCCGCTCGCTAGTTTTTAACAAAAATTGGCCAAAATTTCCTATAGCTTGATCTTTTCGCATTCTAGATTTGGAGCCGGGAGAATACCGGCCCAAGAGGTTTTGCTGGAGGAGAGACCAGCGGGGGAAAACCTTTGGGAGACCTGCGGGAACGCGTTGGGAATCTATCGCAAGACGATTTCACACGCGTTCCCGTTTGTATTAAGTATAATAATATTTTCGACAATATAAATTGTGCGAATAACATTCCATCCGGTCTAAAGCTACACAACCACCCTTATATCCCAGAAGTTATGGCGGCATTTCGATAGCCTGGCATAAAGTTCAGTCGAGCGTGGATGTTATCTACGAACAAAGCGCTGGCTTTCTGATGCTGGGAAATTTAGCTTTCTTTGGAGCCATTTCGTTGATGCGCACCTCCTTTAGAGAATGAGAAACTAAACATGACCCATTCCACTCACGCATTTGAACAAGATCAGAGAAACGATTCAATTCTGATTGATATAAATGGCGTTTTAACGCCTCGCGCTGAGGCAAAAATTTCTGTATTTGATTCTGGGTTTATACTCGGAGATGGCGTTTGGGAGGGTTTACGCGTTCATCCGCGAGCAGACGGAAAAGGCGTGATTGCGTTTCTCGATAAGCATTTAAAACGTTTGTTTGACGGCGCGAAAACGCTCGATTTTCAAATGGATATTACAAAACCTGAACTTAAAAAACGCTTGTATAATTGTTTGGACGCAAACAACGCTCATGACGGCGCGCATATTAGGCTTATGGTTACGCGTGGGATCAAGGCTACTCCCTACCAAGATCCGCGAGCAACGATTACACCGCCAACGATCGTTATTATCCCAGAATTTAAAAGACCCGTTGCCGCAACAGCAACTGATGGTGCTCGATTGTTTACAGTCCATGTCCGTCGTGGTTATCCGGATGGGCAAGATCAAAAACTAAATTCCCATTCAAAGTTAAACTGCATTACTGCCTGTATTCAGGCGGCCAAAGCTAATGCAGACGAAGCGTTGATGCTTGATCCACATGGCTTTGTAGCGACATGTAATTCGACCCATTTTTTCATCGTACGTGATGGGGAGCTTTGGACATCGACTGGCGATTATTGTCTCGGTGGTATCACGCGAAGCGCCATTTTAGAAATAGCACGTCAGAACGGCATAGGTGCACGGGAGAAAAATTTCTCATTGCATGATGTTTATGGTGCTGAAGAAGCATTTATTACGGGTACTTTCGCGGGTGTTTCACCGGTTAAAGAGGTCGACGGTAGACATATATCTGATGGACGCGGACCAATGGTTGCTCGACTGCAGGAGCTCTATAAAAAATATGTAGCTGAAGATGCAGCGTCAGGTCGGTAGGTTATGACTTCAACCCCTACCCGGATTATTATGCTTTCTGGCCCGCGTAACATTTCAACGACAATGATGCGTAGCTTTGAGAGTCGCCCCGACACCACAGTTATCGACGAACCCTTTTATGCATCATACTTAAAAAGTAGTGGTGCAAATCATCCTATGCGTGAAGAAATTATTTCTTCACAGCCATCCGATTGGGAAACCGCAATTGAGAATTTACGAGCGCCAGCTCTTTCGGGACATTCATATGTTTTTGAAAAGCACATTGCATTTCATTTGACGTTCGCGCCCGATTTTAGATGGCTGAACAAACAAAAAATGTTTCACCTGATCCGACATCCTGCTGCAATGGTCGCGTCGTATAAGAATAAACTCGATGATGTTGCCCCCATTAGTCATAGCTATGAAATTCAGCGCGAAATCTACCAACGCGCCCCCGCTCCCATTGTCGATGCGGCTGATATACTGAGAAACCCTGCTGAAATGCTTGAGAAATTATGTGATGTGTTAGGTTTGGAGTTTTCAAAACACATGCTTTCTTGGCCCACGGGGGTAAGAAATACAGATGGGATATGGGCCGCGCATTGGTATGATGCGGTCGTCAATTCAACGGGTTTTTTACCGTATACGGAAAAGGGAATTGCTCTTTCCGGTGAATTAGACGCGATAGCCAAAGCATCTATGGATGATTATTGCTATTTCTATGAACGTCGGTTGCAGGTTTAATCAATAGAATAGACTGAATTTTTTGGTGCTTGAAATAGTTTCATGACCATTGGCTCGAATGCTTCTAGCGGCATTGATTCATAGTCTGGATCAAAAGCAGTCTGATCATATTTTTCACAGAACTCATACGTATGGTGAAAATATTTATGGTCACGAAATTGATCACGCATGTCGCGATCCATTCCTAGGTGATGGAAAAAATAGTAGCCTTGAAAAATCCCGTGTTTCTCGACCATCCAGCGATTTTCCTCTGAGACGAATGGTTTTAAAATGGCAGCGGCGATATCGGGATGATTGAAAGCGCCTAATGTGTCGCCAATATCATGCAATAACGCACAAACTACATATTCTTCATCGCGGCCATCTTTGTGAGCGCGCGTGGCCGTCTGTAGACTATGCTCCAGCCGATCGACTGGAAAACCACCATAATCCCCCTTGAGAATCCTGAGGTGATCGAGAATGCGCTTACCGCCATTCACAGCGAATGGCATGAAGTGCTCGGCGATAATGCCCCAATCTTCCTGTGTCCCCTCGGTCATCGCGCGAAATTTCGCTCTCTTGCCTGGTTTTTCGTGGTGCTCTGTCATTTGAAACTTTCTCGCGGGTTACCTTCTAAAAGGATACGAATGCAAAGCCTTTGAGCTCAAGAAGTTTATGCAGATGTCACTTTGGCTGTAATTTTGCATTAGAACTGGCTTCGAATGGACAAGAGTGCTTTTCTGTCCTTTCACCTTGCTAGAACGGTATTCGAGAATAGATAGTAACGCTTCAAATGAGCATCTCAGTCTGCATTTTCGCGAGAAATGAAGAGCGGCTTTTGCCGTACTGTATAGGTGCATTAGCGCCGGCCGGATTGCGCCCGGATGATGAAATTCACATCTTGGTAAATGGGTGCTCCGATAACACGGCTACCGTCGCACGGGCTCTCGCGGCGGCAAACAGCCAAATTGCGGTTCATGAACTTCCGGTAGGCGATAAAGCAAATGCTTGGAACGAATATACCCATCGAATTGCAAGTGCTGGGTCGAATGTTCATGTGTTTCTAGACGGCGACATCATGCCTAGTGTGGGCTCTATTACTGCTCTGGCTAATGAGTTGACAAAAAACCCCGAACTTTTTGCTGCCGCTGCCCTACCCGCTAGTGGCCGAAGTCGGAAAAGTTGGGCTCGAACATTGCTCGTCCACAATTACCTAAGCGGTAATCTTTATGCGATGTCTAAGACCGCAATTGAACGTTTCCGGTCAATGAATTTACGTCTACCCTTTGGCGCTAAGGGTGAAGATGGATTGTTGTCGTATTTGTTGCTTACTGACCTAGAGGCCGGTGAAGACGATTCACACGCATATCGAATTACGACAGCCAAAGGCGCGACTTTCGAGTTTGAGTCTCTAAATCTGAATGTCCGAGATCTTTCGATTTATCGCCGACGCCGTCGGCGATATTCTGAGCGCCATTTCCAAAAGCAGATATTGTATCGGATTCTCAAAAAACGAGGGCTTAGTGCTATGCCCGAAAATATCAGTGAAATCTACACGGCCAGCGCAATCGCGAATTTGCGCCCGCGCCTTGAGCCAGTAAATTTTTGGTTTGACCTACTAACTTTGCGACGTCTGCAAAGTGGATCACAATCGAGCGTCGAAACCTAAGTGGTTTTTTCGACTTGAGTAAACTCAAGTTCTACCGGTGTCGCACGCCCGAAGATTGAGACAGCGACTTTTACGCGTTCTGCATCTTCATCAACTTCTTCGACGATGCCAGAGAATGATGCAAACGGCCCATCCGTAACACGGACATTTTCGCCAACATCGAATGTAATTGTTGAACGAGGCCGAGCTTCGCCCTCTTCGATTACGCCGCGAATACGATCAACTTCTTTTTGCGGTACCGGCATCGGTTTATTGCCGGAGCCCAAAAACCCAGTAACTTTTGGAGTGTCTTTGATCAGGTGATAAGTGTCGTCATTCATCACCATTTTCACGAGCACATAACCCGGGAAGAACCGACGTTCAGTATTGATCTTACGCCCACGGCGAACTTCAGTTACGTCTTCAGTTGGAACAAACAACTCTTCGATGAAATGCGCGAGCCCCTTGTCCTTCGCAGATAGAAGAATGGATTCTGCAACTTTTTTCTCAAAATTCGAGTATGCGTGAACGATGTACCAATTGCTCGCCATGACTTTTGTCCGTTTCTTTGGGTTAGTTACCTGCAGCGACACAGTCGATGGGTAGGATCGTACAAACCGCGTAACGCAAGCCTTGATCTACGCCAAAGAAAAACAACGACATAATCGCGACCATAATCAACACCATGATCGTCGAGACCAAAGTCTCATTACGTGTTGTCCAGGTAACTTTAGCCGCTTCATTCCGAACCTGTTGAATGAATTCAAACGGGCTGGTCCGCTTTTTCTTTTTGACTTCCGCGGCCTTGCCTTCAAGTACCGGGGCGTCACCGCCAGATTTCTTCTTTTTTGCCATTCAAAGCAGCCCTCGTGTTAGAAGACACAGTTTCGCTGGCGCCGTCCGACGCTCGCTAATCTCCAGAGGATTTCGGAAGATGCGAACTAGGTAAACCTTTTCTGGGGATCGTCAAGCCAGTTTCTATGCTTTTGCGGTGTTCTGGGTCATTCGGCTTCATTCCGGCGACGTAAATATGGCTCCCAGCTCTTAGCATATGCATTTTCAGCGCCAATTGGACCCTCGAAATAGGCGTCGCTCTCAGCGCCTGCGAGCACGTAATTCGAAAGAATCACTCCCGGGAACTCGGTCGCCAAGGCGTCGTTTACGGCTGTGTTTACGCGTCCGGCATAGCCGTCCTCACCCCACATGAACTCGGTATAGCGCTCTTTGGACATTTCTTTAGGGCGATTGAAGTGTGAACCACCCTCATAGGCACCAATGAAGCGCACGCCAAATTTTTCTGCTTGTTCAGCGTGTTCCCTGAAATACTTCAGGACTGCTTTTAATGTTGCGAGATGAGAAGCCGGCCCATTAATCAACCATTCTTCGATAGATTGAAGATCATTTGCATCGATTTTGAACTTCGTAAAATCATGAGACCCCCAATAGGAGGCAACAGATACCCCAAAAGCGTCAGAGTGGTCTTCCCAGTTTTCTCCAACGCTTTGCATATATGCTTTAGCGGCGATCAGAGCATCCAAGGTAGTCGCCCGGTTCACTGCTTGACCTTCCAAGACATAAACAACGCTCTGTTTGCGTCCGGCTTTCTCAAGGGCTTTATCCAAGGTTAGTTTCCATTTTGCGGATGCAACACCGTAACCAGTACGATTATATCCACCGGAAATTCCAAGTTTGGGGCCCATTCCTTCGCCAAGTCCCCAAGCATATTGGGTTGTTAAAAAGTACTGTCCCGCAAAATTCCATACCTCATTGGAGATGGTAACGTAGAGCGTCCTCCCTTCCGGATAACCACTCGCTATTAGGGCTTGAACAAAATGATCCGCATAGCGATCCCATTCTGGGCTTGAAAGTACCTGCTCCGGGTCTTCTCGAACCATTCTTCGATATGCTCCTGCCCATTGAGCGAAATCCGGAACTATAATTTCAGGATCATACAAATCGCGCGGAGCACCCAACGTGATCGGAACATGTGTCCAGAGCATATTATCCGCTTCAACTGCAATCTTGAACATTGGCTCAAGCGGCGCAGAACGATAAGGCTGTCGTACTGTTGGGTTATTCGTGTAAGCAATATTACCCCAGAATGGTGCTCCTTCCCCAGGAAGGTCATCTATCGACCTCACTGCGGCCCGATTTGTCTCTTGAAGGTCCATCGTCCGCACAACGTCATACTTAGAAATTTCATTGATAAATGCTTGAGAATATACATTCCCTGCACGGAGCGCTTTTTCGTTTTCTTTGCGGTACATACGTAAGATTGTAATTGGTTCTTTCATTCTTTTTATTTGGATTGCCGCATGATACGGAGTTCGTCCTCCCGCCCGATCCCGGGTGAACTCTATCCTGTTAGACGCCACACGCCACTGTAGCTCTTTAGGTAAATAAAGAAGGGAAAGGTCTGCATTCCCTTCCCATTCCAATACCCACTCTCCGTCCCAATGCTCTTTTTGCATGTCGGATGGACCTGTAAAATAAACGCCCGTCGTCAAGGTTTTCCCATTTGGCAACTCGCTGGGCAAACCAGTTTTTGGATTAATAATTCCAGCGTCTAATAGCTCCTGAGTGTTTTTATCGTCACCGGACCACTCCATCGGGCTGGCATGTATGATATTTATATAGGGTTCTTCGATATTGAATGTTGCTGGGTACCAAGGGCCGATTTGTGACAAAGGCGGCTTACTTGCTTTTGGCGAGACAGCTTCTACTGGTGTGCCCGCAAGATACAAAAATGCAGATGCGCCAGCAATTAGTGCTGCTGCTAGACCTCCCCCGATTACTTTGACCATTCCTGCCATACCCTCTTTTGTGTTCTACCTAAACGCTATTGTTGCCCCCTTGAATATTCAAGTCCACTCACCGCGGTTTCAGATTCAATCTCGGAACTACTATTTAGCGAGGCAACCAAGTAACATTTAGTCGTTAACTCAACGTGCTGGTCGAAGATGACTTGTATTGTGATCCTCACCAATACTCACGTTTGAGTGATCGCTCAATTTATGGCTTGAGCGAACGCTCATTACTCCTATTTGTCTCAACGCGGATTGAACCGCGCCACAGAAAAGAATGGAGAGAACCCATGACCGAATTTACGCTCTATGACGAAAACAATGCCCCCGAAGAAAGCAAACCCCTTTTACAAAACTCAATTGCAGCATTTGGGATGATCCCCGGTCTGCACGCAGTTATGGCTGAGGCACCAAGACTTTTGGAAGCCTACCAGGTCGTGCACGATCTGTTTTCAAAATCAAGTTTCGACAACGATGAACAAACCGTTGTTTGGCAGACCATCAACGTTGAAAACGAGTGTCACTATTGTGTGCCGGCACACACAGCGATTGCGAACAGCATGGGTGTTGATAGCGTAATTTCTGAAGCCCTGCGCAACGAGACGCCTTTGCCAAATGCGCGCCTCGAAGCTCTTCGTGATTTCACACTGAGTGTCGTGCGCGACCGCGGTAATGTTGATGATACGAAGGTGCAGGCTTTTCTAAATGCTGGTTTTACTAAACGCCATATTCTTGAGGTTATTCTCGGTTATTCTCAAAAGATAATGTCAAATTACACAAACCACCTTGCAAATACGCCAATTGACAAACCATTCCAAAAATTTGAATGGCAAAAAGCGAGTTAAAAATCGCCCTTAGCCTGATTTGCCTAACTCCGAATTATTGGAAGTTCGCGCTTTGGAATAAAGTGCGAGCTTCCAAGTCGACGCGATAGGCGCTTTTGAAAATCAACAAAAATTTCCGTTAAAAATGGCAGGGGCGGAGGGACTCGAACCCACGGCCCTCGGTTTTGGAGACCGATGCTCTACCAACTGAGCTACACCCCTAGGCCAGCTCCATGCATTAAGCTGCCCGGGCAAAGCTTTCAATAGCGATTTACGTTATTTTGGCCAAATCTCGTCTAAAACCGCATTTGCGGCAATGCTTTGGGTATTGTCCCCAGAACCAGTCAAAGCGGTCACCAGCGCTGGAAATGCACCAATCTGAGCCGCCCGAGCATTGCCGTCCGACAGCAAATTGATCACGGCAGCGGCTATTTTCTGTGGTTCACAATTTTCTTGGATAAATTCGGGTACAACCTCGCGTTGAGCGGCAATGTTGATTAACGAGGCATATTTAGTCGTTATCACACGCCGCGCCCATGTGGCTGTTAGGCGGCCGACACGGTATGCGACTACAGTTGGGGTGCTTTGGATAGCGAGTTCGGTAACCACCGTTCCTGATGCGGCAAGCGCGGCATTAGCCGCTGCGAACGCATCATGCCGCTCAGCCTTCTCAACTATGATGGGGGTGCCTGGCCATGTCTCACCCATGGGTTCCAGCATTTGTGCTACATTGGGTGCCGCGACAATGACAGTGCGCATATTTGGAAATCTCTGGGAAATCAGCTGAAGTGATTGCCGGAATGGTTCTTGGAGACGTTGCACTTCGCTCTTACGGCTTCCTGGTAACACAGCAAGGAGCGGTGTTTGGTTCGATATCCCATACTTACTTCTGAACGCTACCCCTTCACCGGGGCGGTTTCGCATGTCCTGAAAACCCGAATGCCCGACCCAAGTTGAGGACAATCCATATTTTTCAAAATACTCCGGTTCGAATTCAAAGAGGCAAAGCATTGCGTCGAAGAGTTCAGAAGCTGTTTTTGCGCGATTTGGCCGTGATGCCCAAACTTGGGGTGCAACATATTTTATTAGCTTTGTTGTCGGTGACTGTTTGCGAATTGTTTTAGCGGCTAAATGAGCAAAGGCCCAGCTATCGATCAGAATACAGGCATCAGCATGACTCTTTGCTGCATTATTGGCCAATATGCGTGAAGCGCTTACCGCTGCCGGCAAGGCACGTAATGCATCAATCGGTCCGATGACGGAAAATGGTTCTATAGGAAAAAGGCTTTTCAAGCCCTCACCTATCATCGATGGCCCGCCAGACCCGACAAAGTCAATTTCATTGTGTTTGGCTTTGAGGGCTTTCATTAATGAGGCACCAAGATCATCTGCTGAAGGCTCAACAGCGCAAACCATTATGGTGAGGTGCCGGTTTTTACTCACGCTTCTTGGAGATCCCGTGGATCAAACCCGTAAACAAAAATTCCAGATTGATCCGCTAAGGTTACAACTTCGTTCCTATCTATAATCAAAGCGACTGATGCCTCTATTGCGATCCCGGAAAGCCCGGCGGCGGCGGCGCGCTTGATGGTTTCAATACCAATCACTGGAAGATCAACGCGCAGCTCTTGGCCCGGTTTTGGTCGCTTCACCAAAACACCACCTGATTGAATACCGTTGGGTAACTGTATGCAGCGATCAAGCATAGCATCAGTACCCTCAGCGGCTTCAATCGCGAGAACAAGTCCATTTGCGACAACAGCCCCCTGTCCCACATCATATGGTCCGAGCGCGTTAATGATAGATGCTGCTTTTTTAACATCACTCAGGTTTTCTGATGTCGGAACATTTTTTCCGATTGCGCCATGTGGTGCTGTTAGTCCCTGTACGGCTTCATCTACGCCAATAACAATAAACCCTTCAGCCTCGAAAGTCTTGACCAGGAGATCCAGCAACGCCCCATCACCTTTTGCAGCTGCCGAAGCCAGCCTTGGTAGAATAGCGGCACCGCGCCAATCGACTTTTAGACTTTTGAACTCTGGGCGCTGGACCATGCCGGCTAGAATTACGGCATCGCATTTCGCTTCTTTTAATGACCGGATTATTTTTCCGGCTTCGCCTAACGCGCAATCGACACCCGGGAAATCATTTAAGGATGGGTCAGCCATTCCCTTTAAGCGGATAAAGAAAATATCTTCGCCACGTGCTTTCGCAGCAGCAGCTATGGTAAACGGCAGCGCGCTGCCGCCAGCGATAATACCAAGTTTTTGCCACCGAGACATTAGTGACGATCAGGTGTCATCAACGGGCGGGACTCACCTTGTAGGATGAATTCGAGAACCCGTAAAACTTCTGGGCAGGAACCATATTTTTCTTGAACAGCGGCGGTTCTCTCTTTGAACGTTAAGTCGCTATCAAAAAGCATTCGGTAAGCCGCACGCAGATTAAATATTGTTTGGCGGGAAAATCCACGGCGTTTTAGTCCGATAATATTCAAGCCAACAAGATGGGCATGATTACCAACAGCCGAGCCAAAAGGAATAATATCGCCGGCAACGGCAGCGCACCCGCCCACAAACGCATAATCGCCTATTCGGCAAAACTGATGGATCGCGCAAAGCCCACCCAGAAATGCAAAGTCTCCAATTTTTACATGCCCGCCAAGTGTCGCATTATTCGCAAAAATTACTTTATCACCGATCGTACAATCATGTGCCACATGTGCGCCTGCCATAAAGAAACCGCCGTCACCAATTTTGGTGACGCCGCCGCCGGGGGCAGTTCCTCGGTTCATTGTGACATGTTCGCGAATAATATTGTCTTCGCCAATTTTCAAAGCGGTATTGTCACCGGTGCACGCTAAATGTTGCGGCGGCCCACCCAAAACTGCGTAAGGGTGCACAATTGTCCGCGCACCAACTTCGGTGGCACCTTTAATGACGACGTTGTTTTGCAAGACAACGCCATCATGCAAAACAGCATCCGCACCAATATAACAAAAGGGGCCAACAGACACGTTTCCGATCTGCGCGCCCTCTTCGATAATTGCAGTGGCGTGAATACTCATACTTTTAGGGTCAAAATGGCTGAGCTAGCATTGCAGAAAATTGTGCTTCCGCTGCACGCTTTCCATCGACGGTCGCGATACCCTCAAAACGCCAAACTGGTGCGCGGCGCTGAACGGTACGAACGGCTATACGTAATTGGTCACCCGGAATAACAGGTTTTCTAAAGCGGGCCTTATCAACCCCCATGAAAAGTACGACCTTTCCTTCGACTTCGAGGTTTTCAGTATAAGACGTATACGCGGCGGCTGACTGCGCCATGGCTTCGATGATTAGAACGCCAGGCATTACGGGCTTTTGCGGAAAATGGCCTTGAAAAAACTGCTCTCCATAGGAAACATTTTTAATACCAACTGCCCCCTCGCCGGGTTTAATATCGACCAGCCGATCAACAAGAAGCATTGGATATCTGTGCGGAAGAAGTTGCATCAGTTCCTCGACTTCGAGGACGCTTTTTCCGGGCTCAATTTTTGACATGGTTTCAACCATTCCTTCTTTTTGTCAGTCGTGTCAGAGCCGCGACTTCTCGCAACCATTCTTTTACCGGCTTGGCCGGTCTACCGCCCCATTTTTCACCGCTTGGGACGTCATGCATCAATCCGGACCCAGCCGCAATCTGCGCGCCATCACCGATGCGAAGGTGATTAGTCATTCCGACCTGTCCGCCAATCAAAACCCCGTTACCGATAATGCAACTACCTGAAATTCCTGATTGGCCGGCGATAATACTGTGCTGTCCAATTTGTACGTTGTGGCCGATTTGGACTAAATTGTCGATCTTAGATCCGCGCCCAATGTGGGTGTCTTCTAAAGCGCCGCGATCAATGGTGACATTCGCGCCAATTTCCACGTCATCTTCGATTAAGACGCGCCCGAGTTGCGGGACTTTAACCAATCCTTCATCGCCAGGAACGAAGCCGAAGCCAGGCTGGCCGATGCTCGCACCGGGAAGGATGTGTACATTTTCACCAATAATTGTGTGTGTGATGACAACGCCAGCTTCAATAATTGAACCCGATCCGATTTCAACGCCGGGGCCAATGGTGACATTCGGCCCGAGCGTGACATCGTTTCCTATAACGGTGTCGGCAGATACATAAGTCGTTTCATCGATACTGATCGCCTTGTCGAACTGGGTCCGGCGTTCTGTAAAAGTTTTGGAACGGTGAAGTTTCGATGCGAGGATTGCAAAAGCTAGTTTTGGTGATTGTGCTAAAGCGACGGCTCCACCGGTAGGTATTTCGCCATCATATGCGTCAGGTAAAATTAGTAAGCCAAACTTTCGGGGGAAGTTTTGCGCTGCTGGTTTTTCACAAAACAGCAATGTGTCTTGATCCTCGGGGCCATTAAGTCGTTCAGCACGTGAGCATTCATTACTTTGGTCGCCAAAAACCCGCGTTGCACGGATTAATGTGACGGCATCTTTTATGGAAATCGGTGATAAGGTTTCAAAAAATCTTTGATCTAGCATCAAATCCCACTTTTCAATCGTTCGAAACCTATTTTTTAAAATAAAAACGGCCGGCGTGATGCGCCGGCCGTCAATAGAATTGAAGAAGCTGGCTCGCTTAGTTCTTTTTCGCGTTTTGCGCTTTTGATTGTGCTTCTTTGATTTGCTTTTCGATTTCCGCAAGTGAAACTTTCTCAACGTCAACTTTTGGAAACTTCTTATCGAGCGCAGACATAACCTCTTGGGTGATATCCGTTTCTGGTGCTGCGTACATTACAGCGGAACGGTCCAGAAGGATTGTAGCACCACGTTTGTCGACGATATCTTTAAGAATAGGCTGGCTTTCAACAAGAATTTTGGTTTGCGCTTGTTGAACTGCCGCAGAAAATGCCTGCTCCATGATTTGTACACGTTGCGGCATACCATATTGTGAGCGAACAGCCAGATCTTGTTCCGTTTTCTGACGAACTTCATCAGACATCAAAGACGCATTCTTTTGAAACGACTCGATTTCCTTTTTCAATTTACCAGCTTCGGATTCGAGTTCCTTCTCAACATTTACCTTTAGTGACTCAGCCTGTGATGGAATTGTTTTTCCTGCTTTCGACTGACTAATCAGCATTGCACGGTCAACAATCAGAATAACCGGTGCCTTTTGAGCACTTTGGGCTTCCGCGTTGTTAACGAATGCGCCACCGGCAAACGCAGTTAGAACGAGCGCCGCAGCGCCGGTCATCGCAATCAATTGTTTCTTCATTTCTCTATACCTCTACCTTTTATGCCCTTTTACCCTAGAAGCTCGTCCCCGCGCTGAATCGGAAGCCCTCAGTCCGGTCGTACTCTTCCTTGATCAGGATTTCAGCAAAATCAAATCTAACCGGTCCGAAGGGAGAATCCCAGCTTACCGTTACCCCTGCCGTTACACGTAATGAAAGATCATCTTGAATAGGCGCAAGTTCCGCTATGCCGTCACCATCGACGTCAAGATAAAAATCTGGGTTTGCATTCAATGCCTTAGTCGCTGGATCCACGCCACCCACCGTACCAAAGTCACTAAATAGTGCTGCGCGAATGCCATATTCGCTCGGTAGTGGCAAAGGAAGTAAAATCTCTGCCGAACCAATAGCATACATTTTGGCACCAATCGACTGACCCACCGGCTGAGCATTTTGGATGGTTGTCAAGAAACGCGGCCCAACACCAGCAACTTCAAATCCGCGGAAGGTCGATGCGCCTTCGAAGAAGCGGTCTGACAAGCGAACACCGTCACCACCATAACCGTCGATGTAACCTGCACGGCCTTTTAGAGCGCCGATGAAGTTACCGATGATTGGGTGATAGAAAGCGCCAGTGAGTTCAGTTTGATAGTAATTTACGTCGCCGCCGAGGCCCGCAATGCCGACAGAACCACCGGCACGCCACCCTTTTCTTGGCGTGATCGGATCATCACGATGGTCGAATGATAAGCTAGCCCCGACCAATGACGTTAAGAAGTTACCACGCGATTCACATGTTGGCGTAAGTGACTGTACGATGAAATTACAAAGGTTCGTTTGCACGGTTTGTAACTGATTGCCGGCACTATCCACCAAGGGAACAATTTGGCCGGAGGAATCAAACGTCGTCGCGGGTGTCACGGTGTATTCTGATGGAGCAACCCCAGTGGACAGAATGGTTGCTGGGTCAGCGTTAAAGGCGATGTTTTGCGACAACACACTATCAATAATTACGCTATCGCGGGTGAGCATGTAATTAACGCCGCCACGCCCATATTCAGAAACCTGGAAACCAGCGTTAAGACCAAAACCAATCCGGTCACGAACAAAGCCAGATTCCTTATAGTCAGTACGCTGATTGAAGATCGAACCGCCCGCAGCCAAGTTTCGGTCGAGGAAATATGGTTGTGTAAAGCGAAGATCGACCTGCCGTGTTCGCGAACTCGCCTGTACCCGGAAGCGCAAGAACTGGCCACGGCCCATCAAGTTTCGTTCTTCGACGGATAAATCGACAATGAAGTTCTCTGTCGATGAAATACCGACGCCGACACTGAATGAACCGGTTGATTGTTCATCTACAGTAACGTCCAATTCGGTACGGTCTGGTGCGGAGCCTGGCTTTTCTTCGATGTTGACGTCTTTAAAATAGCCAAGAGACCGGATGCGCGCTTTTGAGCGGTCAACCAAGACACGGTTAAAGGCGTCGCCTTCTGCGAGGCGTACTTCGCGACGAATAATTTTATCGAGCGTTCGGGTGTTACCCTTAATGTTGATGCGGTCCACATAGACACGCGGGCCTTCATTGACCTCGAATGTAATATCAATCGTATTCGTATCAGCATGGCGATTCAGGCGCGGATTCACATCCACGAATGCATAACCGGCAGACCCAGTTGCGAATGTCAGGGATTCAACGGCTTTTTCGACACGTTCGGAGTCATAAACCTGACCCTCGCGGATCGGCACGAAATTGGCGAGAACATCGCCATCAAGTTTGGCAAGTGTGGTTTTAACCCGCACTTCACCAATCTCGTATTGTGGCCCCTCGTCGATCGTAAAGGTCACGAAGAAGTCTTTGCGGTCAGGCGTTAGCTCGGCAACGGCCGAGACAACGGAGAAATCAGCATAGCCATTTTTACCGTAAAATTCGCGAAGTAACTGACGTTCGTATTCGAGACGGTCAGGATCGTAATTATCGAAGTTCGTAAAGAAGCGCCACCAACGACTTTCCTTGGTAAGAATTTCGCCGCGCAGTTCGTTGTCGGTGAAGACTTCGTTGCCAAGGAAGTTTACCTTGGCGATCCCGGTTTTAGGCCCCTCATCGACTTCGTAAATCACATCGATACGGTTCTGCTCTAGCGGCGTAACTTTTGGCGTCACTGTGGTCGCAAAACGGCCTTTAGCGCGGTATAGCTCGATAATTCTTTGAACGTCCGACTGCACCTTGGCGCGGGTATAAACCGTTCGCGGTGCAAGCTGGATTTCGTCAGTTATTTTGTCGTCTTTGAGCCGCCGATTACCTTCAAAGATAACTCGGTTAACAATCGGATTTTCTGCGACTTCGATTAACAGAACATGGTTTGGCTGCATCTCTAGTTTTACGTCAGAGAACAGGCCAGTGCGGAATAGCGTCTTTAGTGAGAGATCGAGAAGCTCTTCATCAGCAGGCATGCCAGGCTGAACCGGAAGGTAGGACCCAACGGTCTCTGCTTCGATGCGTTGATTACCGCGAACCGCAATGCCTTGGATGATCGGCGCTGGCTCATCAGAGAACAAGTTATCACTCAGGGATGGTCCTGGAGTTGCGTCAGGCTGTTGCGCCCAGCCCGATGTGACAGTCACAGCTATCGCCGCGACAAATCCAATAATAGTGCGCATTACCCCGCCCCCCGACTTATACAAACTCATGCCGCCGCCTTAGCTAATTGTTGAAAGCAGGTTGTTGATGTCGTTCCACGTTACAAAAATCATGAGCGACGCCAACATGACGATGCCCATCTTAAAACCGATCGCTTGTGCCCGAACCCCGAGCGGACGACCAGCGACAGCCTCGTATGCGTAATACAATAGATGCCCGCCGTCGAGAACCGGAACCGGAAGAAGATTAAGGAATCCGATAGAAACTGAAACAACGGCTGCTAAAAAGATGAAATCAACGAGACTAGCCCGCAATTTCACGAGAAAAGACGGGGGTTCGCGATACGACGAATCATCAAACCCGGACATGACAGATTGTCCGGCATATTGTGCCATTTTAACCGGACCACCGAGCTGACTTACGTCTTCTTTGCCGAGAATCACCTTGCCCAGGAACTGAATCGTCAATTGTAGAATGCGCCCCAGCTCTTCGAACCCGACACCAACGGCCTTGATCGGCCCGTATTTTTGATAGGTGTAAAACTCCTCGCCCGGCGGCGCGATTCCCAACTGCCAGCGGCTAATCTTGTTACCGTAGCGGTCCACATCTTCAATTCGGCGTGGTGCGACAACGATCGAACTCATCTCACCCGCCCGGTCAACCTCAAAACGAATGTCGTTTCCGCCGCTTACAAGCACAGTGTCATATAGATCACCGAACTTTGTAATCTTGCGACCATTAGCGGAGACGATTCGGTCACCCGCAACAAAACCCGCAAGGGCCGCAGGGCTATCTTCAGAAACGCCGCCTACGACGGGTTCTAACGAGCCGCGCCCCAATGTCATGAATAAGAGTGCAAAAATTGCAATCGCTAGAACGAAGTTGGCTAATGGTCCCGCAGCAACGATCGCAGCGCGTCGCCAGACGGGTTTGAAATGAAAACAAACTTTGCGTTCTTCGGCCGTCATCCCACCAGCGATTTCTTTTGCTTCATCGGGGCCGGGAAATTGTGTTGTGACGGGTTTTTGCGCCGCATCGGCCGGTGCTTGCGACGCTGCATTTAAATCGCCGAAAAATTTTACATACCCGCCGAGGGGCAAGACTGAAATGCGCCACTCCGTGCCTTTCTTATCCATCCACTTCAGGATGGGTTTTCCAAAGCCGATAGAGAACACATCAACGCGGACGCCCAACAAGCGGGCAACTGAAAAATGACCATATTCGTGAAAAAACACGATGATCATTAGCAAGAGCATGAATGCAATAAGAGAAATGGGCAATACGAGAACGGCCTCGAGTGGGATCCCTGCGAGCGACATCAAAACATTCCGTCCTAGTTAGGCCGCAGCTTTAGCTGCAACGCATTCTTCCGCCATACGGCGCGCTTGTGAATCTGCGTCCATGGCTTCTTCCAACGTACTCAGAGTCGCCGGACCATTAAGCTTTACAGACCTATCCAAAACTTGCTCGGAAATGGCAGCAATTTCAAGGAATTTGATCCCTCCAGCGAGGAAAGATGCTACGGCCACTTCGTTCGCCGCGTTGAGTGCGGCCGGCATAATGCCACCTGCCATGATCGCCTCACGTGCGAGGCGAAGCGCAGGAAATCTAATTAAATCAGGAGCTTCAAAGGTTAATTTGGCAACCTGCGCAAAGTCTATTTTGGCACTTGGGCTCGGCGTTCGGGTTGGCCACGCTAATGTGGTCGCGATAGGCGTGCGCATATCGGGAGTCCCTAATTGCGCAAGCACAGACCCGTCTACGTATTCCACCATTGAATGGATTACTGATTGTGGATGGACCAAAATCTCAATCCGCTCATGGGGAACCGGGAAAATGTGTGCGGCTTCAATGAGTTCGAGCCCCTTGTTCATCATCGTGGCCGAATCAACGGAAATCTTGGCACCCATAGACCAATTTGGATGAGCAACGGCCTGCGCCGGTGTCGCCGACACCATTTCATCCCTGCTCCAATCGCGGAATGGCCCGCCTGAAGCCGTTAGAATAAGGCGCGAAATTCGTTCTGACTGGTCGAAATCAAAAACCTGGAAGATCGCATTATGTTCGCTGTCTACGGGCAATAATGCACCGCCAGTCTTGGCAATGGCCGCCGTTAACACGTCACCGGCACACACCAAACATTCTTTGTTCGCAAGCGCGATATCAGCGCCGCGCAACGCTGCTTTCAGCGTTGGCCGCAATCCAGCCGCACCAACGATTGCGGCCATAACCCAATCAGTGTCTAGCTCAGCAGCGTCTTCAACCGCTGATGCGCCGGCACCACATTTAATGCCGCTACCCGCGAGCGCGGCGCGAAGGTCGTCGCCTTTGCTCTCATCCGCGACGGCGACAAATTCCGGCTTATATTTGAGGGCCTGCTCAGCAAGTTTCTCAACATTGGTGTTCGCTGTCAGTGCCGCGATTTCAAAATTCGCCTCACCCAAATCGCCGGCATGATCCAGAACGCTAAGCGTCGATTCACCAATAGAGCCGGTTGACCCCAGAATCGCGATACGGCGCTTTTGTTTCGTCGCTGATGTGAGTTTCGTCCCCATAACTACCCCTGGAGTTTTTCTATCAGCATATAGAGGAGAATCGTTCCCGTCATTGCTGCAGTCGCGAAGATCATCCCGTCAAGCCGGTCAAGAGCACCGCCATGCCCCGGAATAAACCCGGAAATGTCCTTGAGCGAAAAGTTCCGCTTAAAGCCGGACTCCACCAAATCACCGATTACGGATGCAGCCCCTAACCCACCACCAACAAGGAAATATGACAACGCTGCGCTTTTATCGAACATAACGATCCCCGCAATGGTCCCAATGACGCTGCCAAATATGATCCCGCCGCAAATACCAGCCCATGTTTTTGTCGGTGATAATGCGTGGCTGATCTTTGGTCCGCCAATAAATTTGCCAAAAACAAACGCACCGGTATCTGCTGCCCATACGACAGTGAAAAGCACGACCGTAAGCGCCAGCCCCTGCGGCAAATCCAATCTGAGCCAGATTAAAGCAATACACGGCATCATAATGTAAATCGCGGCAAAGGCGGACCACACGCCGCTACCGGAGTTTTGCCGCGCAAGGAACGCGGCGATCAAACTGCTGCTACCTGCGGCCACAAATGACATCGAATAAATTCCACTAGCGGCGAAAAACATCGACACTGCGCCGCCGAACGCCAGCGCATAAAACGCATGGGAAAACGCTTTGCGCTCGACCATACGCGACCATTCAAACAACATTACGATGCAAGCAAAGGCGATCATGGCCGCAAACGCGGAACCGCCTAGGAAAATGGCACTGATCACTAATGGAATCATGACGAGCGCGGACAGAATACGACGACCAAGCGCGCCTATTGTTGCCGGTTTTCCGGTTTCTTTATTATTGATTATGGGTGACAATTTTTGTCCCTAACTGGAGCCGACGCCACCATAGCGGCGCTCGCGGCTGTAATATTCCTCAATGGCTTCGGCAAATTCCTTTTTCGAAAAGTCCGGCCACAGAACATCAAGGAAAACATATTCGGCATATGCGGCCTGCCATAACAGGTAGTTTGAAACCCGTTTCTCGCCACTTGTACGAATAACAATATCAGGATCCGGGAGGCCCGCTGTATCCAAATAACCAGCGATCGTTGCCTCGTTGATATCCTCAGATTTAAGTGTGCCGGATTTGATATCTTTAGCCATAGCCCGTGAAGCGCGAGTGATCTCGTCACGGCCGCCATAGTTAAAGGCAATCTGTAGCACAAATGCTGTGTTATCGCGTGTTTCTTGCTCTGCGCGGTTTACCAGTGCCCTCAAATCCAACGACAGGTTTTCTCGGTCGCCAATAATCCGAACACGGCAGTTTTCTTCTTTTAAACGCGGCAGGTCGCCAACGATAAACTCGCGTAATAAACCCATCAGGTCACGAATTTCGCCTGCGGGGCGACGCCAATTTTCAGTCGAGAATGAATAGAGCGTTAGATGGGTTAGCCCTAGCTCCCTCGCGGCTTCAACACTACGTCTTGCCGCTTCTACGCCTTCTTTATGGCCTTCGGTCCGTGTCAGTCCGCGTGCTTTCGCCCAGCGTCCATTGCCGTCCATAATGATGGCAACATGCTTGGGTGCCCGCAGGTCACTTTTTTCAGGGCGGTTAGATGGAGAATGTGCGGGTGCTGCGGTCATACGCGATCCAGTGCCTTTCGGCACCCTATCAACTGACTATCGCATTCCTGAGGCAAAATTCTGATCCTATCTTATACTTGCATGATTTCGGCTTCTTTGGTGGCAAGCGTCTCGTCAACTTTTTTGACCATTTCATCCGTAAGCTTCTGAACGTCGTCCGAAAGCTTTTTCTGCTCATCTTCGCCGCCATCTGTCGTTTTGACGGCTTCCATGCCTTCGCGCCGAACATTACGGATCGCGACTTTTGTTTGCTCGGCATATTTTGCGGCAACCTTGGTCAGTTCGACCCGGCGTTCTTCGGTCAATGCCGGGATCGGCACGCGGACGCTTTGACCATCCACAACGGGGTTCACCCCAAGACCAGATTCGCGGATCGCCTTTTCCACTGCGCCCACAAGGCCCTTGTCCCACACACTGATCGAGATCATGCGCGGCTCAGGCACGCTGACGGTCCCGACCTGCACCATCGGCATCTTTGAGCCATATGCATCCACGTCAATTGGCTCGACTAGGCTGGCGCTGGCACGGCCAGTCCGCAAACCCAAAAACTCGTTTTTCAAGGTGGTGATGGCACCGTCCATGCGTTTGCGAAGTTCTTTGATATCAAAACCGCTCATGCCGTTCATTCTCCTACGTTTCTTATCGCCTGATTTTAAGGTGAAAATCGGCGTCTGTCTTGTTCAGATTATGGCTTTTGGTCGCTAATCACGGTGGACGCACCCTCGCCGGTCAACGCCCCGACAACACCACCACTGACGCCAATCGGAAATACGACGATTGGAATATCGCTCTCTCGGGTGAGCGAGATTGCCGCCTGGTCCATAACTTTAAGATCGCGCATTAGGACCTCGTGATAGGAAAGGTGCTCAAAACGCTCAGCTTTGGGGTCAGTTTTGGGATCGGCTGAATAAACACCATCAACCTGCGTGCCTTTTAACAACGCATCACAACCCATCTCGGCCGCTCGCAATGCCGCCGCCGTGTCTGTCGTGAAGAACGGATTACCGGTACCCGCCGCAAAAATTACAATCCGGCCTTTTTCCATATGGCGCAGGGCGCGACGACGAATATAGGGCTCGCAGATCGCTGTCATCTCTATCGCCGAAAGAACCCGCGTATAAAGGCCGATACGCTCTAGCGCGTTTTGAACTGCAAGTGCGTTCATAACAGTCGCGAGCATGCCCATATAATCTGCGCTGGCCCGTTCCATTCCCTCGGCTGCCGGAGAAACGCCGCGGAAAATATTACCGCCGCCAATCACAAGGCAGATTTCTGCACCAAGCGCTTGGGCGTCTTTTACTTCGTTAGCGATCCGGCTAACGGTGTCGTTATCAATGCCATATTGTCCCGGCCCCATCAGCGCTTCACCACTGATTTTCAGCAATATTCGACGGTATTTAAGGGGTGAAGAGCTATTTTCTTGGGACGATTGGGTCATGGTGTCAGCCTTCTGAGTCGCGCCGGTTACACTACTGCCTTGACGATGGAATTGGCAGCCCTAGCGCTTACTATACATATGTAAAAGCGCCGCGAAGGACTGCCCCACGCGGCGCTTTTGAAGCGTTTGGCCGCTGACGTCAAACGCCAGCAGCGGCATTTTTAATCGTCGTCGTCGCTTTTCTCGACGCCATCACCCAGTTCTAGACGGGCGAAGCCAACAAGTTCGATCGGGGCACCGACATCTTTTGCGGCTTTTTCGAGTACGGCAGATACTTTAGATTCGCCGTCGATGACGAAAATTTGCTCGAGAAGCACTGATTCTTCGTAGAATTTACGAAGACGTCCTTCGACCATTTTCTCAATGATGTTTTCCGGTTTTCCAGATGCACGAGCCTGATCAGCAAGAACGCTTTTCTCGCGCTCAACAACTGTTTGGTCGAGTTCCGCAACATTTGCGGCCAACGGGCGAGCCGCAGCAACGTGCATTGCGATCTGTTTGCCGACGGCTTCGAGCTTGGCTTTGTCGCCAGAAGATTTAAGACCAACCAGAACACCAATTTTGCCCAAGCCGTCTGCGGCTTGGCCGTGGATGTAGTTGGCGACAACGCCCTCTTCGACGACGATGCCCTGCGCGCGGCGCAGGTTCAGGTTCTCGCCAATTTGGCCAACCATTCCGGCAATATGCTCGTCAACGGTTTTATCGCCGCCAGCAAACTTTTCATTGCGAAGTTTTTCGAGGTCGCCATCCACAGACAATGCTATCTGCGCGACATCGCGAACCATAGCCTGGAAAATTTCGTTACGTGCAACGAAATCTGTTTCTGAGTTCAGCTCAACGACAACGCCTGTTGCGCCAGATGCGTTCGCTTCGACAGCAACAGCAACAAGACCCTCTGATGCGGTGCGGCCAGCTTTTTTAGCGGCTTTTGAAAGGCCTTTTTTACGCAGCCAATCAACTGCGGCGTCTACGTCGCCATTGGATTCCTGCAAAGCGGTTTTGCAGTCCATCATGCCGGCGCCAGTCATTTCGCGCAATTGCTTCACTGTTGCTGCGGTAATGCCAGACATTGGTTTGCTCCTTTATTTGATTATATCGACGCCTTTATATCGGCGCGTTTTATCACAGTTTTAATCGCATTTTGCGAAAGGCGGGGCACGGTCAAAACCACGTCCCGCCCTTATTTAGTTACGCAGAGCGCATATTTTAAGCGGAAGCTGATTCCGCTTTAGGCGCTTCGTCAGCTGCTTCTTCAGTAAGAGCTGTTTCAACGGGCGCATCTTCGAAATCGCCAATATCAACACCGAGAGCTGCGTGGCTTTCACCAATGCCGTCGATAACCGCATCTGCAATCAGGTTGCAGTAAAGCGAAATCGCGCGTGATGCGTCGTCGTTACCCGGAATGACGTAATCAATATTGTCTGGGTCACAATTTGTGTCGACGATCGCAATGACAGGAATGCCAAGTTTGCGCGCTTCTTGAATAGCGATTGCTTCTTTTTTCACGTCGATGACGAACATAAGATCAGGCAGACCGCCCATCTCACGAATACCGCCTAGTGACGCCTCAAGACGTTCCCGCTCACGGTTGAGCTGAAGTGTCTCTTTCTTGTTGAGACCAGAACCACCACCTGCGAGGCGTTCTTCCATCTCTTTTAGGCGACGGATTGAGTTTGAAATTGTTTCCCAGTTGGTCAGTGTACCACCGAGCCAACGCACATTCATATAGTATTGTGCGCAGCGGCGAGCGGCTTCTGCGACTGGGCCTTGGGCCTGGCGCTTCGTGCCAACGAACAACACGCGACCGCCACCAGCAACAACATCACGCACTTTTACGAGTGATTGATGAAGCAATGGGACGCTCTGTGATAGATCGAGGATGTGAATGCCGTTACGTTCGCCAAAGATGTAGTTTTTCATCTTTGGGTTCCACCGGTGTGTTTGGTGGCCGAAATGTACACCAGCTTCTAATAGCTGACGCATGGAATATTCTGGCAATGCCATTTTCCTATGACTCCTTCAGTTTTGACCGCCGCGGCGCGTGGAATTACCGACAAAGCCCAAAAGCCCGCCGGATCACTGAGGATCACGCCGCGTGTGAGATGGCGCGCGCTATACGCTTTCTTTGGTTTTGACGCAAGTCAAAAGCCCAATTTTGGCGGCGTTTACGGTCAAATCTGCCCTTCATTCATCAAACTCAACACCAAACATCATACGACACTATAAAAGCATGAGGATAGATTCGTATAACCATCTGGAATCTTTATGGTTTCTCATGTTTCGCCGTTTTCTACGGACTATGCCCCGGCGGCGAATATGCTAATAACGATTGGTCGCATTAACGCGGAGCAAAACCAAGGATGAGGTGTAACATGCGAAAGCAGAATTATCTTATTGGAGTTATGTCACTATTTGTATTGCAGGCCTGCGGGAACCAGAGCGAAACTGGCACAACTGACGAATCCGTCGCGGCGGAAACGGTAGAAACCGATGTGGCGGACACATCCGAGGTTACTGAGGGGGCCAGAGAAATGAGCCAGCCAAATGACTGTCCGGTAATTGCGAGTCGCGACTGGCAAGCTTGGATCAACGCAATGCCCGGCCCTGATGCCGTCCGATCATTGAATGTCACGGGCGAAATTGACCTACCGACACCCGGGTATGAAATCGAGGTAATCGCGGGAGCTGCGGACCGAAGCGCGATCCCGACTCAACGGATTATCTTAAAGGCCACCCCGCCATCGGGCATGGTCACTCAGGTCGTTACTCCAGAAACAGTCACTTATTCTGGCCCCGTCATTGCGCAGCAATATCGCTCTATCATGGTGCTCTGTGGTGATCAGATGATCGCTGAGATTACGGATATTCCCGTAGCCCAGTAACTACTCTTCACTAAGTCGTTCAAACAATCGTTGGCCGGATGAGAAAGCGGCTCTTAGCTCATGCTCATCCGGCTCGGTTGGTTTGCCGTTGAGTGTCTTTCGCGCGTGTACAATCTCTTTACCGTGAAATTCAAAATCATAACTCTGTTCGTACCAGCCATCGGATCGAGCGTCGTTCTTGGCGAATATCCGCGACCATGCGTGATAACGATGTAGATCAGTGCCGTTAAATTCGTATACGGTCCACCCTTGGCCCCTATCGCCAAAATCATGATGTTCGATTACGCGCCACGGTCGGCCATCGCGGGTATAGACAATGTAATCGGTTTCAACATCGTTGTCGCGAAAACTGCCCACGGAAAATGGCTGAACATCCGCCACGTCAACAGGTGCGCCTGCGCTGCTGGCACATGCGCTCAAAGCCACCCCGATTAGAAAACAGATTACCTTCTTCATCGCACTGCTATTCATTGAAACCATGTGGATGGATTGGCTTCTATTTTTGGCGTTATTATGGCGCTTAGACATACCCATGAAGAGACGTGCGATTTTTCGCGAGTTTGTCAATTTCCAGCAAATCTTTCAAAAATGCCTCGAACTGTGACAATGGGATCATGTTTGGCCCATCGGATGGTGCTTTGTCTGGGTCCGGATGGGTTTCCGCGAATATGGCGGCAACGCCAACCGCAACGGCAGCACGGCCCATGGTCGGAGCAAACTCACGCTGACCACCCGATGTCGTCCCTGCTCCGCCCGGCGTTTGTACCGAATGGGTTATGTCAAAAACGACTGGGCATTCGGTTTCATTCGCCATGATAGGCAGGCCCCGATAATCACTGACCAAAGTATTATAGCCAAAACTCGTGCCGCGGTCTGTAACTACGATACGGTCGTTATCGGCTTCGCGAACCTTTGCTACAACATTTTTCATGTCCCACGGCGCAAGGAACTGTCCTTTTTTGATCTTGATGACCTTGCCGGTTTTAGCGGCTGCCACCAGAAGATCTGTCTGGCGACATAAAAACGCCGGGATCTGAAGCACATCAACGACCTTGCCCATTTCGGCGCATTGGCCCGGTTCGTGAACATCCGTCACGACCGGAAGGCCAGTGGTCTCTTTGATCTCGGCAAAGATGTCGAGTGCGTTCGCTAGTCCAATGCCCCGCGCGGAGCCAGCACTAGTCCGATTGGCTTTGTCAAAAGATGATTTGTAAACAAGTCCGACCCCGAGACGCGCAGCAATTTCTTTAAGCGCGGTTGCACATTCAAGTGCATGATCACGACTCTCCATTGCGCAGGGGCCAGCAAAGACCGTCAACGGTAGGTGGTTGCCGATCGAGACATTGCCTGCAGCCGCTGATATTTCGACAATCTTGCCATTTTCGGGCATGGTGAAGCTCCGTTAACTTGTATTCCCCGGGCGATTCCGGTGATGAGTGTTCATGGTCCGCCCAACACAGATGGGCAAGTTTTCGAACGGTAAAATAGTCAGATGAACGATCCTTTGAATATCGCCCGTGAGGTGATTGTACAAGAAATCGCCGGACTTGAAGCCCTAAAGGTATCTCTCGGCGCTGACTTTGAGGCAGCCATAGACCTGTTGAGCGCTGTAAATGGCCGAATTATTGTGACGGGCATGGGCAAGTCAGGGCATGTAGCGCGCAAAATTGCGGCAACTTTTTCATCGACCGGTGCGCCCGCTATTTTTGTCCATCCGGCAGAGGCAAGCCATGGCGATTTAGGCATGATCTCAAAAGATGATGTGATTTTAGCATTGTCCAAATCGGGCGAGACTGCGGAACTCGGTGATATCCTTGCTTATGCTGCGCGGTTCTCAATTCCGATAACAGCGATTACGGCCGATGCAGGGTCTGCACTGGCGAAAAGTGCCAACGTTGCGCTTATCCTTCCTGATGCTGACGAAGCGTGCGGTCAGACTTTTGCACCGACAACATCGACAACTATGATGTTGGCCCTTGGTGATGCGTTGGCCGTTGCGCAATTAAGGCAGCGCGGTTTTACCGCTGGTGACTTTCAAGGGTTCCACCCCGGCGGAAAACTGGGCGCAGCATTACGTCGGGCGAGTGATTTGATGCACGGCGAGGACCGCCTTCCCCTTTGCGGTCCTAATGCTTCGGTGACGGATGTTATTGATGCGATATCAAAAGGTGGGTTTGGTTGCGTTGGTATTGTCGACGATACTGGTTTGTTGCAAGGCATCATTACCGACGGCGATATTCGGCGTCATGTTTCAAATGCTATTGAAAATAAAACTGCCGCAGAAATTATGACCAAAAACCCGCGCACAGCAGAGGCAAATACACTCGCTGGCGATATTCTTGGTTTTATGAGCGAGACCAAAATCACGGCGCTATTCGTGATCAAGGACAATAAACCAATTGGCATTGTTCATGTTCACGACTGCTTATCGGTTGGTGTTATTTAACCTCGGCGAAGTAAACCGCGCAAAAGCGACCGCGGTTCAGTTGCCGCACTTCGTGCCGCTGAGAGGTCTTTATCTTCGCTGCTATCAGCTTCGACAACTGATGGCGCTGCGTCGAGGTTTGATTGCTCTTCTTCGCTAAAACTAGAGGCTTGATCCAATTCCCCCTGTGGCGCGCTTTTGATCTGTTCAAAAGATTTGAGTTGCGCAGACAATTCCGACTGTCCGTCAGCAACATCTTGCCACGCACGTTCGACTTGGGCTGTAAGGTCACGCATTTCGGCGACTTGTGAATTTAGTTCTGCAACCAAGCCTTGTGCCTCAGACTGGGCAACACGCGCGTTTGATGATGCACGCAGCGCGATAAAACCGATCAATAATGACCCCAGAAAAAATAGTAATGTTCCGAAGAACATTCCGCCTTGCAAAGTTGTTACATCAATAGAAAGGAACTCAGCCACGCCAGAAACGGACATAATTGTCGAAACACCCATCCAAAACCCCCACTCACACGTTTACAGGCGGCACCCCCAAAGTGCGCCAAGATCAAGAGCGTTAACCTTTACCGAATCTGACCGGTTCGGTCTACCCGCTACTGCACTATGGATTTTTAAAAGATGAAACAAAGACCTGTCGTCGTCTGGTTCCGGAACGACCTACGTTTGGCAGATAATCCCGCCCTTACAGCAGCGGTAAAAACTGGCGCGCCTGTAATCGCCGTTTATATTTACGACGAAAATGCTGCTTATGCGCCAGGGGCGGCCTCGTGTTGGTGGTTACACGAGAGTCTAAAGGCTTTGCAGTCGGCAATGGCCAAACTGGGCATGACCTTGATATTACGCCGAGGTGGCGAAGCAAAAATCGTCAGGGCAATTGTCCAAGAGACCGAAGCGGCAGCAGTATTTTGGAACCGACGATATTCAGCGCCGCAGGTGGAAATCGACAAAAACTTGAAGAACGAATTATCAAATGGCGATGTATCGGTAAAAACCTTCAACGCTTCGTTATTGCGCGAGCCATGGGAAATCGAAACTGGTTCGGGAACGCCCTATCGGGTTTTCACACCATTTTGGAAAAAACTAAAAGAGTTTGGTCCCAATCGTGTGTCCCCTTTACCCGCGCCAAAAAAATTGCAATCCGAAAAATTGATTGAGAGCGAAGATTTAACCAGCTGGAATTTGCAACCTGACAATCCGAACTGGGCCAAAAAGATTTCTGCTCATTGGAGTCCAGGTGAATTTACCGCCATCAACACGCTCGACAATTTTTTGGAAAATGCCATTGATGCGTATGGTGATGGACGTGACCGACCAGACAAAGAGCTGACATCCCGATTATCACCTCACCTCCACTTTGGTGAAATCAGCCCAAACCAAATATGGCAATCAGTACAACATGGCATGAACGCGGGAAATTTTTCCGAAGCGGCCGGATATAAGTTCTTGTCCGAAATCGCGTGGCGCGAATTTTCATATTCCCTATTGTACTACAATCCATCCATTTCCGAAAAACCGTTGCGTCCGGAATTCGCGGGCTATCCATGGCGCGATGACCCAAATGGCCTTGGTTTATGGCAACGTGGACAAACGGGCTATCCTATCGTTGATGCAGGTATGCGCCAATTATGGCGGACCGGATGGATGCACAACCGGGTACGGATGATTGTTGCGAGTTTTTTGATCAAAGACCTGTTGATACCTTGGCAACATGGCGCCGCTTGGTTTTGGGATACATTGGTCGATGCGGATGTCGCTAACAACTCAGCAAGTTGGCAATGGGTGGCTGGTTCCGGTGCTGATGCGTCTCCGTATTTTCGTATTTTTAACCCGATTACCCAAGGCGAGAAATTTGATCCTAAGGGAGATTATGTCAGAAAATTCGTGCCCGAACTCAAAAATTTGCCTGATAAATTCATCCATGCGCCGTGGAAGGCCCCAGAAGCCGTTTTAGCCAAGGCTGGCGTAACTCTCGGAAATAATTATAATAACCCTATCGTCGACCACGCCCATGCTCGAAATCGCGCACTTGCCGGTTATAGTGAGATTAAAGGCCGGTAAAAGTGTTCGATCTTGCTAGGGCTGCGATTAAGTTTTGTGCAGGAGCGAGACATGACGACAAAAGAACAACCTAATAACAAATTCCCGTTTGCGTTTCGGCAGGTTTTGCGTTTTGCCAAACGGATACACTTCGGACAATTGATTTTTGTCCTTCCTGATGGCGAAAAACTGCACTTTTCCGGCGAAGAAGAAACCGACTCTGTCGGAATTATTCAGGTTAATGATTATCGATTTGCACGACGGGTATTGGTGGGCGGCGATATTGGGTTTTATGAAAGCTACGCCGATGGAGACTGGTCGACACCAAACCTAGCCGACTGTCTCTATATATTTGCGCGCAATGCAGACCATATCCAAGGGGCGTTTAATGGCTCGCCTTTGTTAGACTTGGTAAATAATCTAAGACACGCATGGAATAAAAATACGAAATCCGGGTCGCGCCGAAATATAATGGCTCATTATGATCTCGGAAATAGTTTCTATCAAGAATGGTTAGATCCAACCATGACGTATTCGTCAGCGCTGTTTCCATCGCCTGATGCGGATTTAAACGCGGCGCAACTCAACAAATATGAAAACCTGGCGCGCTCTATCGACCTCAACGATTCCGATCATGTCCTTGAAATCGGTTCGGGTTGGGGTGGGTTTGCTGAATATGCTGCAAAAAACTACGGCGCGCGCATTACAGGGCTGACGGTATCCCCAGCACAATATGACTTCGCAAAGAGGCGAATTTTTGAGGCTGGACTCACAGAAAAGGTCGATTTCAAATTACAAGACTATCGGGATAGCCGTGATACCTTTGACAAAATTGCATCGATTGAAATGTTCGAAGCCGTCGGTAAAGAATATTGGGAAACCTATTTTGAAAAGGTCCGCAATGCCCTTAAACCCGGCGGCATTGCCGGACTTCAGATCATTACCATTGCGGATCGGTTCTTCGACCAATACTCAAAATCAACCGATTTTATCCAGCGCTATGTTTTCCCTGGTGGAGCCCTTCCGAGCGAGTCCATCCTTCAAAAATTGATTTCGCAATCAGATTTGACACTACGAAAAGCCAATCCATTTGGTTTAGATTATGCCCGAACACTGAATGAATGGCATAAGCAGTTTCTAAAGAAATGGGATAACATTCAATCGTTGGGGTTTGACGATCGTTTTAAATCCCTGTGGCAGTTTTATCTGGCCTATTGCGAGGCGGGCTTTAAAGCCGGAACAACAAATGTCAGCCAATTCACGCTTGCGCGAAACTAAATTTCTGTTTTTTCGGCGGGTACAAGGCGCTGATCACGAATAACCAAAATTCGATCCATTCGGTTCGCAAGACGCTGGTCATGCGTGGCAATTAACGCAGATAATCCTTCGTTCCGTACCAACTTAAGAAGCGCATCAAACACCACATCCGATGTTTTTGGATCAAGGTTGCCCGTTGGTTCATCTGCCAGAAGAATGTTTGGATTATTCGCCAACGCTCGTGCAATGGCGGTCCTTTGTTGCTCACCGCCTGATAGTTGACCCGGTTGGTGTTCAACCCGCTCACCTAAACCCATGAGCGTCAACAACCGCCGGGCTTCGGCTTCGGCAGTCTTGCGTTTTTCCCCGGCAATTAATTGCGGCAGGGCGACATTACCGAGGGCCGTAAATTCAGGCAGTAGATGATGGAATTGATAGACAAAACCGAGCGTATTGCGGCGGATATGCGTGCGTTCGGCATCATTTAGTTTAGACGTTGGGCGACCAAGAATATGCACCTCGCCCACTGACGCCGTCTCTAGCAAACCAGCGATGTGAAGCAGTGATGACTTACCCGATCCAGACGGCCCTAAAAGCGCAACTGTTTCCCCTGCCTTGAGCGTGAAATCTATCTCTTCAACGATAACCAATTCGCCATAATGCCGCGCAACATTCTCAAGCCGCAGGACTGGTACAACGTTATTCTTATTCATAACGAAGGGCCTCCACCGGATCGAGCCTCGCCGCACGCCACGCGGGGTATAAGGTCGAGAGGAAAGACATAAACAACGAAAACCCGGTGATTAAAATAACCTCTGAGATTTCAAGTTTTGCCGGTACGCCATCGAGATAATAAACCTCTGCCGGGAACAAATCAGTTTGGAAAAGCGCGGACAAACCATTTTCTATTGGATCAATATTCAAGACAAACATTGATCCGAGGAAAATTCCTGCGAGCGTTCCCAATGTTCCGATCATGGTGCCGGAGATCAAAAAGATACGAAGGACAGACCCTTGCGTTGCGCCCATTGTTCGCAATACGGCGATGTCACCGGTCTTGTCTTTCACCAGCATAATCAGCCCAGTGACAATGTTGAGCGTTGCCACAATGATAATAAGAAAGAGGACGAGCCGCATGGCAAAACGTTCGATCTGAAGCGCGTTGAAATAACTCTGAAACCGCTGTTGCCAATCCGTAACCCGCAAGCCCGGACCTACAGCCATCAATGCGTCCCGATAGGATTTTATCTTTTCCGGTTCATCCACCATCACTTCGATTTGTTGAACCGTATCAGCAAACCCGAAAAACAGTTGCGCCTGTTCAAGCGGCATAAACCCATAAATCGCATCATATTCAGCGTTCCCGACGTGGAATATTGCGCCCACAATATATGTCTTTCGGCGTAGCGTTCGGCCGAATGCTGTCTCTGGTCCCTGCCCTGATATTAGGGTCACGGGGTCACCAGCGCGCACACCAAGCTGACTAGCGATGCGACTCCCCAGCGCAATTTCCTTGCCGCCCTTGTCCCCAACGCCAAAATTTTCAAATGATCCGTCAACCACATGTTCTTTGCCGGTGACATAATTGTTCTTTAAAAGGTCTTCACGGCGGACACCGCGAACAACCATGCCGGTCTCGCCCGTGGCGCTAACGAACACGGGAAGTTCGATCAACGGCGTTGCTTCTCTCACGCCGGGCGTAATTCCCAATGCTTTGGCCATAGAATCATAGTCGGAAATGGGTTGTTCTGCTTGAACGTGGGCGTGGCCATTCACCCCCAGTAGTTGATCCAAAAGCGTCAGTCGAAATCCTTGCATGATCGACATTACGCTGATCAGTGCGGCAACGGCCAACATGATACCGCCGAACGCAATTCGAGTAATCAGCGAAACGCCCTTACCGGTTCGGGTCGCACCAAGATAACGCCGAGCGACCATCCATTCGAAAAATGAAAATGGCTTAGTTTTACCCGGCGAAGTTTGTTGCTGGTTGGCCATCTCTCGCTCGCTTTATTTAGGCATAATCGAGCGCATCAGCGACCCGGCCCGAAATGATCTCAGTTACCTTGTCGATCGCAATGGTCTCGCGTTCGTCTGTGGTGCGGTTCTTGACCTCGGCTTCGCCACTTTTAATGCCGCGCGGCCCGATTACGAGTTGGTATGGCAGCCCGATAAGGTCCATCCGCGCAAATTTCTCGCCAGGGCGTCCGCCAGTATCATCATAAAGAACTTCAACGCCCTTAGACGTGAGTTCTTTGTAAATTTTGTCACACGCCGCATCGCAGTCTTCGTCGCCACTACGTAAATTGACTAACCCAACATGATAAGGCGCAACCGGCATTGGCCATTTGCACCCGTTTTCATCGTGATAGGCCTCAATAATGGCCCCCATAAGGCGCGAAACACCGACGCCATATGATCCCATTTGAACGGGAATTTCACTGCCGTCAGAACCAGCCACAACGGCCTTCATTGGTTTTGAATATTTCTCACCAAAAAAGAATATATGGCCGACCTCAATGCCGCGTGCAGAGACTTGATGCTTTTGATCTACGCTATCAAACTCTGATTTGTCGTGCATTTCGTCAGTTGCCGCATAAAGCGATGTGAACTGATCAAAAATTGGTTTCAGGTCGCCATCGAAATCCACATCTTTTTTAGGTGTGTCCATTTCGACAAGGCGTTTGTCACAAAAAACAGCGCTCTCGCCCGTCTCGGCAAGTACGATAAATTCATGGCTTAGATCACCACCAATGGGCCCCGTATCTGCGCGCATCGGAATCGCTTTAACGCCAAGCCGTGCGAATGTCCGCAGATAGGCCACAAACATTTTGTAATAGCTTTTGCGCGCTGACTCTTCGTCAATATCAAAAGAATAAGAATCCTTCATCAGGAATTCACGACCGCGCATAACACCGAACCGGGGGCGAATTTCGTCGCGGAATTTCCATTGGATATGGTAAAGTATTTTCGGTAGGTCTTTATACGAACGAACACCCGCGCGAAAAATTTCTGTGATCATTTCTTCGTTTGTTGGTCCAAACAGCATCTCGCGATCAGCGCGATCAGTGATCCGCAACATTTCCTTGCCATAGGCATCATAACGGCCACTTTCGCGCCAAAGATCAGCCTGCTGGATGGTGGGCATCAACATTTCAGCAGCACCGGCGCGGTCTTGTTCCTCGCGGACGATCTGTTCAATTTTCTTGAGAACCCGAAATCCGAGCGGCAACCACGCATAAATACCCGCGCCTTCCTGGCGGATCATGCCGGCGCGCAGCATCAAACGATGCGATGCAATCTGCGCCTCTGAAGGCGTTTCTTTGAGTACGGGTAAGTAATATCGGCTTAGACGCATAAAGGTTACCAAAACTGCTGCTGCTTCGGTGTGCCTTCTAGAGCGTTTTCATCGGAAGTGGAAACCCTTTGCGTGTCTTAGCGCAATTCGGCGCGGTATCTATTCGGCGCAGCCTAGGCCGCTGGGCGTGACAACGCCTGCTTGTGCCATTTGAAGTTCGCTCTTTGGTGCTGCTTCGGCCCACATTGGCTGGCTTACCTCGCATGGCTCAGCCGCGGCCAACATAGATTGGGCAATGCTCGAAACGCCCCAATAGAGGACAGTCAAGGCCACGATAAAAACGCCCATTTTCATTGCGTCCCCCTACAAAATACACCTGAATTTCTGATGGTTGGCCCATTATCCTCGAGCCGGAGGTCAAACCGTTTTAAGAGCCGTTGACTGGCCCAACCGTCGAGGCTCCGCTGGCGAAAAACGATGACTTCATTCTCGCCCTGTTGCGGGTCAGTTATATTGATATTGATGATCGCGCCGCTATTTCGGGCCAGTAAATAGCTATCCTGCGCGGCGCAGGCACCGGGACGCACGATCACGGGTTGGCCCATCGCGCCCAAACCCGCAATCGAGAAACAAACACCAGCGATGATGACCCGCCCTTTTTCCATAAGGGCAGTCATGCATTGATCGTGCCTTGTTAACCCTCCGCTGGGACAGAGGGGTTAATAGAAAGACTACTCAGCCACTTCGAGCGCGCTGAGGTCTTGGGCGCGGATGGCGGATAGATTGCGCGTGATCTTATCGGCGGGCCAATTCCACCATGCGATTTCCAAAAGCCGCGCGACGGTCGTCTCATCAAAACGCCGTTTGATGGTGCGTGCTGGATTGCCAACGGCGACGCCATAGGCAGGAACATCACTCGCCACCACTGAGTAGGAACCGATGATTGCGCCATCACCGATTGTCACGCCGGGCATGATGACAGCCTCAGTGCCGATCCAAACATCATTACCGATGGTCGTATCTCCGCGCGAGCCACGGGCCCAATCCGCATCCGGGTCCTCCCATCCCTCACCAAAGATCGCGAAGGGATAGGTCGAGAAACCATCAAGCGCGTGGTTCGCACCGTTCATGATAAATTCTGCACGGGCCGCAATGGCGCAGAACCGCCCAATCTTTAGCCGGTCTCTCATATGCTCAAAATGGTAACGCACACAATTAGCGAGAAATTTTTCAGGGCCTGCCGGGTCATCGTAATAGGTGTATTCGCCAATTTCGACCATTGGGTGATCGACAATCGGTTTCAGAAACGCGACTTGATTAACGCCTTGCATTGGATGGGCTTGTTCGGGGTTAGGCCCCCGTTTGGTATCAGACATATTTGAACCTCAAATTCAGAAATTTCAGGAAATCTATAAAATCCGCCACCGGAAGATAAGCCGGCAGAGTGCGCATCGCTGCACCTGAAAAACGGATCTGACTTTAATTGTTCACTGGTCTGAGTACCTTCTTTGTAGGCTTCTAATGTTTCGATTTTCGCTCAGCGGTCAAGCAAAAATTTTATTCTTCTTTCTGATGCGACCCGACATTGCGAAGATACATAAACATGTCGGCTAATCGAAACGGCTGGAGCATGATCCAAAGACCGACACCAACAACGGCTAGATTCGGCCAAAATTGGAATGAAAGAACCGCATGATTAAGCTCTCCATTTGATTGACGTGAGGGCTCGTTGAAAAATCTTATTAAGTCATAACCAATGATGGGAAGCTTAACGATAATCAGCCAGAAACCGATCAAGAAACTCCCAACAGAGACTAACATTCGTGCATCGACATTCAAATTTAGACCAACGTCAGATTTGATCGTTCGCCTTGCCAAAACGGGAGCGGCAAACCAAATAAATATGGCAAGGGCTAACTGTAATCCCATATTCGCAACAAGGGAAAAATAACCATCGTGCGAAATCTCTTCCCACGACGAAGTTAAAAGTGGTGGCAAATAAAATAATGTCGATGGGAGGTTTCCAGCAAACGCCGCCGCCGCCCATAGGCGCATGATTACAATCAATATCGCTTGAATGCCCGTCATGCGCCTCTCCCCTAAGGTAATTGCTTAAAACTGATCGTAATCTATGGTCTTTGTACGGTCGATTGTTTTGCTATCGCTCGCCATGGGATATTTAAGGCCGGTTGCGCAGTTAAACAAAACAACTTTGTCCGTTTTTTCAATCTGCCCGGTTTTTACCGCCTGTCGATAGGCCGCATAGGTTGCCGCGCCTTCGGGGCATAGTAAGAACCCTTCATCACGCGCGACTTCGCGCCAGCTATCGAATATATCTTTTTCATCGACTGCAATCGCGAACCCATTTGTTTCTCGTACGGCGCGCAATATTAGAAAATCACCAACCGCTGCGGGAACGCGTATTCCGGCAGCAGCAGTCGTTGCGTTCTCCCATAGCGGAGCGTGCTCGACGCCCTCTTCCCACGCCTTGACGATAGGCGCGCAACCCGATGCCTGCACAACGATTAGCTTTGGCCGCTTTGATCCGATCCAGCCGATGGCTTCTAGCTCGTCGAAGGCCTTGGCCATGCCGATAAGGCCCGTGCCGCCGCCGGTCGGATAGAAAATCGCGTCGGGCAGCTCCCAACCAAATTGTTCGGCTAGCTCTAGGCCCATGGTTTTTTTGCCTTCGATCCGGTAAGGCTCTTTGAGGGTTGAAACATCGAACCAACCGACCTTTTCTTTGCCTTCGCCGACGATTTTTCCGCAGTCGGTAATTAATCCGTTTACAGTGTAAACATCTGCGCCTTGAAAGGCGATCTCTTCGATATTCACGCGCGGCGTGTCATCAGGGCAAAAAACCGTTGTGCGCATATCGGCGGCCGATGCATAGGCCGCCAATGCCGCACCCGCATTGCCATTGGTCGGCATCGCAAGGTGTTTAAGACCGAATTCTTTAGCCATCGAAACCGCTAAACATAATCCCCGCGCTTTGAATGATCCCGTTGGCAGGCGGCCTTCATCCTTGACGATCAATTCGCCCGTATGGCCCTCTTTGCGAGCCATCTTTTTGAGCGGGATCATGGGCGTTACGACCTCGCCCAACGACACTCGGTTTACCGATTTCGCCACGGGCAAGAATTCGCGGTAGCGCCAAAAACCCTCGTCGCGTTTTGCCAACTCGCCTTTGGTGATGGATCCCTTAATTGCATCTAGGTCATAGCGCGCTAAAAGCGGTTTTCCCGCTTCTGATAAATTATGCGGCTTTCCAGCTTCGTATTCTTTGCCGGTATAGGAACACTCAAGATGCGTAAGGTAACTCAACGTAATTTCTCCAATTTTTGTTGTGCCTGCGTAAATTCGGGATTGGCGTTCAAGGCATTTTGAAAGGCTTTTCGAGCCATATCCGGTTTTTTGATGGCTTCATAGACCAGCCCAATATTATACCACGCTGCCCACGGTTTAGTGATCGCAAGTGCCAGTGCGCGGTCGTAATCAGCGAGCGCTGCGTCGAATTGTTGAGCGAGGTAAAAGCTATTCCCGCGATTGAGATAAGCCTCCGCCAAATTGTCATCAATCGCTATAGCGGCATCAAAATCCGCACGTGCATCCTCAAAAGCGCCGGCCCGATTTAGAATCACGCCGCGATTGACCAACGTCTTTTTCTGATCACCGCGCATCAGGTCGCCGCCACGGAGCGCTGTATCGCAATTTCCTGTGTCGTGGGTCAGGCTGCTGCTGGCATCTTGATAGCAGGCTGAAGCTTCGGTAGCGCCAATAGTTGTAACCGATAATTGCGCCATAGAAGTATTGGGAAACAACATGAGTAACGCCACGGAACAGAAAACCTGTCGGAGATTGGGCATAGCGCCCTCCTATGTTGGCTGTGGGGCGTATCTTATGGCAATTTCATAATACCTTGAAACCAATCTCGAGATTATGAGTTGAAATTATTGCGCCGCAACAAATATGCTAGGTGTAAGCTCAATCAACTCAGAAGGACGATAAAATGACAACTTCTCTGAATGCCGTCATCACTGGCTCCACATCGGGTATTGGCCTCGGGATTGCGAACGCCTTTGCCGCTGAGGGCTGGAACGTCATGCTCAATGGATTTGGTGATGCTGATGAAATCGAAAAGACACGCACGGGCCTTGCCGAAAAGTACAATGTAGATGTTCGGTATAACGGCGCGGATATGACCAAGCCGGACCAAATTGATGACCTAATCAAAGAGGCCGAGGTGGCTTTTGGTCAAATTGATGTTCTTGTGAACAATGCGGGCATTCAGTTCGTGTCGCCAATCGAAGAATTCCCCGCCGAAAAATGGGACGCCATTATTGCGATCAACCTTTCCTCAGCTTTCCATACCACCAAAGCTGTGTTTGCCGGTATGAAAAAGCGTGGGTTTGGTCGAATTATCAATGTGGCATCCGCACACGGATTAGTCGCCTCCCCCTTTAAGAGCGCATATGTTGCCGCAAAACACGGAATTGTTGGATTAACAAAGACTGTTGCGCTCGAGGGTGCCGAATTTGGTGTGACCTGCAATGCAATATGCCCCGGCTATGTGAAAACGCCATTGGTAGAAAAGCAGATCCCCGACACTGCAAAAGCTCGTAATATGACTGAAGAAGAGGTAGTTCAAAAAGTTATATTGGAAGCCCAACCCACGAAACAATTTGTCACTACAGAACAAGTCGGCGCACTCGCTGTATTTCTCTGTTCCGATAATGCCGCGCAAATCACGGGCGCTGCGCACCAAATCGACGGCGGTTGGGTTGCGCATTGATGCCGAAACCCAAAAAAATAAACCTAGCGTTTCAAGGTGGCGGTTCTCACGGTGCCGTCACTTGGGGCGTTGCGGATCGGTTGCTCGAAGATGACAGGATTGAGATAGACTCGATTTCTGGCTCTAGTGCCGGCGCGGTGAATGCTACAGCGCTCGCCTATGGTCTCCATCAGGGCGGTTGCGAAGGCGCACGCGAGACATTGGACAACCTTTGGAAACGAATAAGCGACGCTGGGGAATGCTATAGCCCCGTCAAGGCCAATCCGTTTCCGCTCGCAATGGGCGCGACAGATCTCGTCAATGCATTTTCATATCAAATGTTTGAGACCGTGACCCGCGCACTATCGCCGTATCAATTCAATCCGTTTGATATTAATCCGCTTAGGGACATTCTATCGTCCTGTATCGATTTCGAAAGCTTGCGTAATTGCGTCAGAACAAAGCTTTTTGTCGCCGCCACCAACGTGCGCAGTGGCCGAGTTCATGTATTTGAAACCGGTGATATGTCGATTGATGTCGTTAGCGCATCGACGTGTCTGCCTTTCCTATTTAAGGCTGTTGAAATCGAAGGCGAGCATTATTGGGATGGCGGTTATATGGGAAACCCAGTTCTTTTCCCATTCTTTTATGAAGCCGGAACTTCGGACATCGTCATCGTTCATGTCAATCCGATCGAGAGAGAGGACGTTCCCACGACGCCCACAGAAATCACCAACCGGGTCAATGAGATCAGCTTTAACTCATCATTACTCCGCGAGCTTCGCGCCATTAATTTTGTTCAAAAGCTTCTGGACGATGGTTGGATCAAAGATGAATATCGCGATCGCCTACGTAACATTCGCGTTCATTCAATTCGTTCTGATCAAGCGCTAATGGAATATGATATTTCCACAAAATTTCGAACAGACTGGACATTTCTTTCTGGCCTGAAAGAAAAAGGTCGTGCCATTGCGGATGCTTGGCTCTCCGAGAACTTTGATCAGATCGGGAAATCTTCATCGGTTAATTTGCGCGAGATGTTTGCTCGTGAAGGTCAGTATCGCCGAACAGACCTTTGAGTGTAAAAAGTTCCACTTTGGAAAAGTAAATTTTGTGTCATGACTCATAAGTCATGACACAGGCTTAACTACCATTTCGACGAACAGCACCTAACTTAATCATTGCACGGCGCATTAGCGCTTTGTGATGAAGTAAGAAACAAGGAGCACACCCATGTTACGTTCAACACTGATCGGCGCTTCCGCGATTGCCGTACTTTCTGCGAGCGCTTGCGCCCAAGAAACACCCACAACCGAGGCGCAAACCACGACCGAAGCAAGCATTGTTGACGCTTCACAAGTCCAGACACGTGATGAGGCAAAGCTTTTCGCAGAGTCAGAATTTATTCAAGCTGACCTTAATGCTGACGGCAAAATTGATAAATCCGAATTCCTTGCTTATGCGTCGGTTCACACACCGATAAACGACCCAGCCCTGACACCAACTGACGAGATGGCTGAGGCTGGAGAAGTTGCCAAAGCACCGAAAGCTGAGGTTACGGCCGATCAGGCATTCGCTGAAATCAGTAAAGGTGATGAGGTGATTTCGGAAACCGAAATGGTTGAAACCCGTATCGCACAATTTGACGAAGCTGACGCTGACAAGGACGAAAAACTTAACGAGAGTGAACGTCAGCAATTCGCCAGCCTGACCAAACCACCAGCAACGGACGCACTTTAATATATTGCACCGACGAAAAGTGCCCGCCACAAAATGGCGGGCACTTTTTATCTGAATGCTAGCCGTTACTAGAATGCACCGCGCAGCGAAATTTTAAAGTTCCGGCCCGGTAGCGTTGCAACGTCTTTAAGAAACGACGTGTGTAGACGCGCCTCTTCGTTGGTTACGTTATCGGCGCGAAGCTGAACCGATAGTCCGTGTCCTTCCCCACCTGGTCGCCATGTCATCGCAAAATTCACAAGCGAGTACCCGTCGGTCGGCAGTTCTGCCGCAGAAATACGATTTTGCTTTGCCGCGAGTTCGACTTCGCCCCGAAGGTCTACATAATCAGAATTTGCTTCCAGACCTAAAATTGAACGCAATGGCGGGATACGCGGAACGTCGCCGCCATCATTTTTGAACTTAGCACGTACATAATCTACCTGCGCTGATGATGAGACATCAAAACCGCCGATTGTGAAAAGATCCGCTTCGATCTGAGATTCGAACCCTTTGAAGACTGCATCACGTGCTGTGAATTCAAAGACAGGTAATTCATCTTCTTCGGCTCCAGTTGCGATGAGAGCAACGAAATCATCATAACTCGTGTAGAACCCGTTTATCGTGACGGAAACTCTGCCCAATTCACCGTGTACTGTAGACTCCACGCCCGTGGCAGTTTCAATACCTAGATCAGAATTACCAACCTCATAGGCGTTTGTCGCAAGGTGTGCACCATCTGAGAAAAGCTCCTCTGGTGCTGGTGCCCGTTCCGTACGAAGCCCATTTATACCAAAGAACAAATTGTCATTTGGTTCAAACCCGATCCCAGCAGAAACACTCAATGCATCGAACGTACGGTCAAGACCGACGGTCTCGGCTTTTGTGGAAGTGTGTTCATACCGTCCAGCGACCTGCAGATGAAGCGGGCCAGTTTCGTATTCACGTACAGTAAAGATCCCAAATTGATTGGTAATGTTTGGTGGCGTAAACGCTTCAGCACCAACGGCGTCAAAATTACGGTGCTTGTACTGAAAGCCAGTTGCGCCCCGGAAATTGCCAAACTCTTTTTCCAAAAACTCAACACGGGCTTGATACCCCGTATTGTTGAACTCTGTTCCGATTTCGTCGCCCTCGAGTTCACGGTGAACATAGTCGGCATATCCGAAACGGACTTTTGTTGTATCGACGATAAAGAACGGTTTGTTTAGCTCACCCCGAACATCAAAGCGTTGTTGCTCGAGTGCGATACGCACATCTTCTTCGCCATGCGCGTGTTCATGTTCGTGCTCTTCATCGCCATGATCATCATCATGGTCGTCGTCTTCATGCTCTTCCTCATGATGATGGCCACCACCTGGAATACCATAATTGGACTTTGTGGTTTTGCCCGAAATTCCGAAAAAGCCATCGTCGAAAATCAAAGATGCACCAACGGACCCACCTTTTGTTACAATGGACGAATTATCGACGACGCCGAATGCCTCTTCTTCTTCATGTTCATCGTGATCGTGATGCGCCTCGTCTTCATGATCATGTTCATCGTCATGATCGTCGTGTTCTGCTTCTTCCAATGCGCGAAATGCCTCGGATTCTGCAAAGCCCGGAATGCTATAATCTTCAGTTTTTCGATAAAAACCGTCACCATGGAACACCAGCGCGGTATCGCCAAACTTTCCGAGTAAGACGTCAAAGCCGCCAGCAGCTTCGATAGAGTCATCTACGGTTCCATAGCTGGTGCGAAGAGCGCCATCGATCCCGTCTTCAGGTACTTCACTCGGTATACGGCCATCGAAAACATTGACCACGCCACCAGCGGCGGAGCTTCCAAAGAATAAAGCAGCGGCACCGCGAACAATTTCAATTCTTTCTGCGGTTGCAGGCTCAACAGCAACGGCGTGATCATCACTCACCGATGATGCATCTATTGATCCAATACCAGCGTCAAGAACGCTGACACGGTCCCCCCCGAGGCCGCGGATAATTGGTCGACTAGCTGCGGGTCCAAAGAAACTCGATGATACACCCGGCTCGCGGCGAATGAGTTCGCCGATAGACGCTTCCCCTCGTGAGGCCAGATCTGCCTCGGTCAGAACGGATGCAGCGATAATTGACTCATGTTCTGGGTGCGCAATCGGCGTTCCGGTGACAATGATTTCATCGTCATCGCGGCTATTCTCGCCCCCATTAGTTTGTGCAAATGCGTTAGTGTTGAACAAAAAAGTAGTACATGCCGTTAAGCATGCTGTCGTCGCAAGTAGATTACGTTTCACAGAGATAGCTCCCAAAAAGCCAAACACGCTTCATAGCGTTGGCGTAACAATCAAAAAGAGAATTGGATTGTTATTGGGCAGGTGGGCCGCGTGGTCTGGCCGCACGAATGGCGACTAATGCACGTTCGGTTTGGGTAATTTGATCGGCTGCGCGCCAAATCGTAAGTGCAATTACGAAAACAAAAGCGGATGTCGGTATAACTTTATCAGCGCTGTGCGTAGCTAACGAAAGTACACAAACTTGGCCGTCGTGTTTGTGAGGATCATCGCCATATTTTGATGCGTGTACCGCTGTCAGGATCTGTGAAAATACGAATGCGGTGACAACTGCAATTAGCAGCGCCGTCCATCGTGTTTTCCAGAATGTCGATCCATTATCCGACATATCGCTTCCTGCAAGCGGGTTATTTGGTGCAAACCTAGGGTATATCCACAAATGTTACAATTTCACAAGTGCCTAAAATTGTCTACAGGACGTCAAAAAGCCTCGTCATCTCCTACGCCCTCAGTGTCATCTTCTTGGGCGGGAATCGCATAACTGCCGGTTAACCAGCGATGCAAATCGACATCCGCGCACCGTTTTGAGCAAAATGGTGCGTATTCCGGCACTCTGGCGGCCTGACAAATTGGGCATTTAACTGAATTATCGTTGCTCGCTGCACTCAAAACTTCGCTCCTCGCATTTCCCGCTCGTGGTGATTTCAAAGCGCGGACCATAACGGTCGCGTAATCGGGAAGCCCATTCGGGGTAACCTGTGAGATAGTCAAAAATCAACCGCCCAACATCCAGCGTAATAGTCTGACTTGGGTTAGACCGAAGCGTGTTCTCTAAAGTGCGGATTGCAATTTTTGTCGCATATTCAATGGCAAAAGGTCGCCCCGCAATCGGGGATGCCGGGGATGCTTCGGTGAATTGCTCCAGCAACGAAAGGCCGCGCCTCGGTAGAGTAAAACTATAAAGTCCCGATTTTGAAAAGCTCGCCTGTTTCAGGCCGGGTAACCAATCCGTTTGGGATTTGAGGTGCTTCAGAAACTTCGACCGAACGACATCGCTACTTAATGACGGAAAGTCGATCACCACATGCCCACTAATATTCCTAATACTGATCTGTTGGAAAATTACATCTGCCGCAGCAAATGCAGTGCGCTCTTTCAGCCGAGATGAAGATGACGCCACTAATGAACCTGTATCTACGTCAATGGCGGTCAGCGCTTGTGTTTCATCAATTATAACTACCCCGCCCTGCGGCAGTGAAACAAAACGGTCAAAAATACCGTCCAGTCCAGCGGAAACATGCTCGGTATCGAACAGGTTTTCTGTCCCGCTATGATGTTGAACATTTTTATAACCCGCAGAATCGAGTGCCTGCGCTGCACGGCCATCATTTACAACGATGTTATCAACATCGCCTATCGCTGTGACCACTTCTAAAAGTGGATCATCAAATGGTGCAATTCGGCCAAGCTGTGATTTATCTGTATCGGTCTGAACAAAACGTAGTTCAGCGCCTTTTCCCTGGCGTGACGGAGCCTTTACATCAACTATGATGCTTGCGCCTTCATTACACTCTTTTTGATAGCGTGGCTTTAGGGGCAAGAACCCCGAAACATTATTACCGAGGTTTACAAATACTGCATTCAACCCGACATCAATGCGCGTAACCTTACCAACAAAGCGGTGGCTTTCTCGTGGCTCAGTATAGCGGTGTTCGTCCCCGCGTGCCGGGCCGAACCAAAGCTTGAACAGTTGACCATTAATGATTAGCGCCGCGCGCGTTTCGGCAACGCCACACTCAATGATCAATCGTCTATTCACTTTCCTGCCCCTACGCCGTCGAGCAGGTTGGCCGTTTCAAATAAAGGTAACCCGACTACGTTCGAATGTGATCCGGTGATCATAACAATATGCTTTGAGAATAATCCCTGAATAGCATAGCCGCCGGCTTTGCCATCCCACTCTTTGCTCTGAATATACTCATCGATCGCGTGAGAATCTAACACCCGAACCTTCACCCGCGTTTCAACAATCCGGCTTTGTACTGTTCCGTCGGGTTTCACTAAAGCGACACCGGAATAAACGCGGTGTGAACGGCCGGAAATAAGATTTAAACAATCTCGCGCAGTTTGTTCGTCCTCGGACTTAGGTAAAATTCGGCGACCACATGCAACAGCCGTATCAGATCCAAGTACAAACACCCCGCTGTTTGCCTCGGCTACTTTCAATGCCTTTTCTTTTGCGAGGCGTTCAACATAATGATGCGCAAGCTCACCGTGTTGTTCCGTTTCGTCAATATCGGCAGGAATAATCCGATCAGGAATAATTCCGATCTGCGCTAAAAGTGCCTTGCGCCTCGGACTGGAACTGGCGAGGATAAGTGGCGTATGCGGCATTATATTTTCTGTCTATTTAAAACGGTAAGAAATACGGCCTTTGTTTAGGTCGTACGGCGTCATTTCGACTAGAACTTTATCACCCACGAGAACACGTATTCGGTTCTTGCGCATTTTCCCGGCAGTATGCGCGATGATTGTATGGTCATTTTCGAGCTTCACACGAAAAGTCGCATTAGGAAGGAGTTCCTCTACCACCCCTTCGAACTCTAGCAATTCTTCCTTTGCCATGGATGTATCGACCTTGATAGTCCCCTAACCCGCAGCCCTGCTGCGTTAAATTTGGGCCGAACTTTGGTTCCTGAAAAAGCGAAAATCAAGACTTTTCGGTGTCGGAAGAAAACCGGCGAGCGATTTTTGCCTTAAGGGTGTCCCGCACCCTTTTATAAGATGCGACGATTGCGTCGCGGCCACCACGTTCTTCGGAAGGGTTTTCAATGTCCCAGAACTCGATTGATGCACGCGGTAGTTTTTTGCGGGCCTCAACGGCTGCTTCTGGCGTCAATGCGATCACAACATCAAAACTTGTTAAATCAACGTCATCAAGTGTTTTAGGTTCGTGGCCATGCATTGCTACGCCAAGTTCGTTCATTACGATTTCGACAAACGGATCAAGCCCGCCCTCATAAATCCCGGCAGAATCAACTTTGACACCGTCTTTGGTGTTAAGTCGTAATAATGCGGCGGCCATCGGCGAGCGCACAGAATTCATATTGCATGCAAAGAGCACATTTTTTGTCATTTTTGTCTCACCGCATATGGAAACTGCATATTAGCGTAAATAATCGCCGTGCAGTATTTTCATCTAATTCAATTTTATCTTTGAGGCGTTCTTGGAGAATGTCCGACCCCTCATTATGCATTCCGCGACGCGCCATATCGATGGTTTCGATCTGTGATGGCGCTGCCGTGCGGATCGCATCGTAATAACTTTCGCACAACATAAAATAGTCTTTAATGATACGACGGAACGGAGTCATGGACAGATGAACCTGCCCTAACGCGTCCCCCCCAGCCAGACGTACATCAAAAACCAGACGACGCTCTACATTCGATAAATAAAGCTCGAACGGGCCATCTTCCGCGCCGATTGGATGAAAATAGTTTTCTTCAAGCAAATCATACACAGCCACCTTACGCTCATGCTCGATATCAGCGGTTGCTGGCGCGAGTGAGCGCTCGTCAAGTTCAATCTTGACGATGTGAAAACGTGCAGAATTATTCTCGTCGACAGTCATCCCCGCTCCGACTCGGTTATTTATCTTTCTTAGCGGGCTGCGGCGGTACAGTCACGTGGACAATCATCAACTTGCGTTAAATAAAGAAGCATGCGATTCGCGCCATCTTTATTGCCGTAATCCCCAAGTAACGAGACCGTTCTGATGCCAAAGCTTTTGCCTGCATTTCTAGCTGCCCCACTTTTGATGACCGCTACGCCTGTTTTATCACAAGAAGTCCAGACGATACCGGACATCGCACAGGCCCTGCTGGATGAAGCCTATAAGACCCAGTCTTCCGACGAAATTTTGGCCGTTACCAAGGCAGTAAAAGCAGTTTTTCCCGACTATGCGAACCAGATAGAGGCACAATCGGGCGAAAAGGTCGCTGCTCTAGCACCGCCACCTCCGCCAAAAGACACCAAAAATGCATCTCCAAAGACAGTGCCTGCACGTGGATTATTCGCCGTTTCGCCGTGGGATGGTAAAATTCAGGCATCGGGCCTGCTCTCCACCGGGAATTCCGAAAATGCCGCTGTCGGTATCGCAATAGAGGCGGAACGCGGCACCAAAAAACTGACACACAATCTCAAAGGATATTTCGATCTCGGTGAATCCAATGGTGTGACCAACCAAAAGCGTTGGGGCGCTGCCTATCAGCTAGATTACAACTTTAGTGACCGGAGTTATGCCTTTGGTCGCGTTTCATTCGATGAAGATGAGTTCTCCGGGTTTGACTACCGTCTTTTTACCGGCCTTGGTATTGGACATTATTTTGCCAAATCTGAAGCATTTAGCTGGAAAGCCGAAGGCGGCCCCGGTTATCGGTATTCGCCAATCGACGAAACCAGCGAAGTTGACGAATCCTTTGCCGTTTATGCCTCAAACGAAATTGAATGGCTGATCCGAGAAGGTGTTAAATTCGAACAAGATGTTACCGTCACGTGGACATCGCCCACCACCACCCTCCAATCAGTGTCGTCACTGACAACCCAGCTATGGGGCGACATTTCGACAGGTTTATCATTTGAATATCGCTATGAGACAGACCCGCCATTGGGCCGCAAAAACACGGACACCATCGCAAAAGCATCACTGATTTACGGGTTCTAGTTGAGCCTAATCGATTGCTCGCGTATGACGCCACCCATGTCGAATATAGTTGTTGCCGCTTTTTACAAATTTGCCGCCCTGCCTGACTTCAAGGCACATCAAGCCCCGTTGCATGACGTGGCCGTTGATGCCGATGTCCGTGGGACGATCTTGCTCGCATCTGAGGGCGTAAACGGAACAATCGCTGGTTCTCGCGCTGGAATTGACCGTGTGCTTGCCCACATCAAAACCCTGCCGGGCTGTGCAGGACTTGATTGGAAAGAGTCTTATACAGACGAAAACCCATTTCTGCGGATGAAGGTTCGGCTCAAAAAAGAAATCGTAACCCTAGGGGTTGGTGATATCGCACCTGAAAAAAGTCACGAACTTTATGTCGAACCGCATGATTGGAATAATGTCATTTCTGATCCTGACACCATTGTTATTGACACGCGCAATGACTACGAGGTCAGTATCGGTACCTTTGACGGTGCGATAAATCCGGAGACAAAATCGTTCCGTGATTTTCCAGAATGGTTTCGAAAATTTCGCAAAGAAAACGAATTCAAAAAAGTTGCTATGTTTTGTACTGGCGGCATACGTTGCGAAAAATCAACGGCGTTTCTCCGATCCGAAGGCGTTGAAGATGTGGTCCACCTAAAGGGCGGCATACTGAAATATCTGGAAACGATACCCGAAGAGAAAAGCCGCTGGAATGGTGAGTGTTTTGTTTTCGATAATCGCGTATCTGTTGGCCATGACTTGGCACCCGGCACGTATGATATGTGTCATGCCTGCCGTCAGCCAATCACCGAGGACGACAAAAAATCAGTGCATTATCGGGCCGGAATCTCCTGCCCTAATTGCCACGACAGGCTGACCGAAGAGCAAAAACGTAACTTTGCTGAGCGCCAAAAGCAGGTTGAACTGGCAAAAGCCCGTGGTGAAACCCATATAGGAATGCCTAAAGCAAAATCGGAGGGATAATGTCTTCACCGATCTTATATTCGTTCCGCCGTTGTCCTTATGCGATGCGCGCCCGCATGGCCATAGCCATAAGCGGCGAGCACGTTCAGCTTCGCGAGATTGTCTTGCGCGACAAACCAGATGAAATGATCGAAGCCTCCCCAAAGGCCACAGTACCGGTTTTGGTTAATGGTGACGAGATCGTGGATGAGAGCCTAGCCGTTATGCGTTGGGCCTTGGGGCGCAACGATCCCGAGGCGTGGCTACAAAATGCGGACCTTTCCCTGATCGAGGAAAATGACGGCCCATTCAAACATCACTTAGACCGTTATAAATATTCTACGCGCTACGAGGATGCTGATGCGGAAGAACATCGTTCCAAGGGCATGGAATTTTTGCACAAGCTTGAGAAACGTTTAGCCGCCAGTCCATACTTAGCAGGACAATCACGTGGGCTTGCCGACATGGCGATCTTTCCGTTTGTGCGTCAGTTCCGTATTGCCGATATGGAATGGTTCGATCAAAGCGATATTCCAAAAGTGCAAGTTTGGCTAAAAAGACTTATGGAATCGGATATTTTTCTATCGGTGATGAAAAAATACCCAACGTGGAAAGAAAGCGGAGAAGAATTTGCCTTCCCCGCTTGAGGTTATTTAAGTCGTATGCGTACCGATTTAGCGTGGCTTGGAAGCCCCTCAGCGTCGGCTAAAGTGGCCGCCGCTGGACCGATATTCGCAAGAGCCGTCGCGTCACATCCGATAAGTGATGTCCGTTTCATGAAATCTAGAACCGACAACCCTGATGCATATCTTGCTGAATGAACCGTAGGCAGAACATGGTCAGGGCCGGCCACATAGTCGCCTACCGCTTCGGGCGTGTAGCGGCCTAAAAATATAGCGCCAGCGTGACGGATCTTCGTGAGCATTGATTCAGGATCTTCAACGGCAAGCTCCAGGTGCTCTGGCGCAATGCGATCAATAATGGCGGGCGCATCAGATAGTGATTGCACGATAATGATCGCTGAATTGTCATTCCATGCGGACGCAGTAATTTCTTTACGGCTGCTTTCGTTTATCTGAGTGTTTACCGCCCGCTCGACTTCTTCGGCGAATGACGCGTCATCTGTAATCAGTATACTCTGTGATGACGGGTCGTGTTCTGCTTGGGAAAGCAAATCGGCGGCGATCCAGTCAGGGTCGTTTTTAGCGTCAGCAACGACCAGAATTTCTGATGGCCCCGCAATGCTATCAATACCCACTTTCCCGAAAACCTGACGTTTTGCCTCGGCAACATAGGCATTGCCCGGCCCAACGATGACATCAACCGGCAAAATCGGACCTGCGCCATAAGCAAGCGCAGCAACAGCCTGTGCTCCGCCAACACGATAGACTTCGGTTACTCCCGCACGTTTTGCAGCGGCCAATACGAGCGGATTCATCTCACCATTCGGTGCTGGTGTGACGAGCGCTAAACGCTTTACGCCGGCGACCTGCGCAGGGATGGCATTCATCAATACACTCGATGGATACGCCGCTCGTCCGCCGGGGGCATAAAGCCCAGCTGCATCGACGGCGTTCCATCGCCAACCAAGAGTTACGCCCTGATCATCAGTGTACCGCTCGTCTTTAGGCAGCTGTCTGACATGATAGTTGCGGATACGGTTGGCGGAAAAGTCCAATGCCTCAAGATCTCTCTTTGCGCATTGTTTTTCAGCTTCGTCGATTTCATCATTTGTAACACAAAGGTTTTGTTCAGTGAGCATGAACCCATCGAATTTTTGCGTGAATGATGCCAAAGCACTCATGCCATTTTCGCGTATTTCTCGAATGACCCCCTCAACGACAGCGCTAATGTCTGCGCCGCCATCGCGGTCTTTCATAATGAACTGATCGAAAGCCATATAAAAATCGGCTGAATGACTATCGAGACGCAAAACCATTTTAACTACTCTTTATGCGTTGGTTTGGCGCGGGTTCGCCAAGGGTCAGAAATATCGGACATAAAGCAATTGATGCTTTCGACCTCTAACCGCAATGCCCCACCACCAGAAAAATCGAAAGTCACGGTTCCCGTGCCGTCTTCTTTTTCCTCGAACCGGATAGACAAAAGCTCAACAACAGCATCTTTGGCATCGGTACGAAGACGCGAGAATTGCGCTGAAATGACGTCTTCAAAATGGATCCCAGCCCGCACCCGTGCGAACGGACCGATCTTGCTTTTTCCGAAGCATTCCCAAAGAAAACGGTTGGCCACAAAGGCAAACCGACGATGTTCTGGCTGGTAGCTAAAGTCACCAAGCTTTGCCACGGCATCTTGCAAACAGGCGGAGACCACTTCCAAATCTTTGGAATCAGCAGCCATAAGCCGTAACGGTTTATAGTCTTTCAGCGAGGCCAATGCCCTCTCCTATTCTTTTACGCGCTCGATGAGCGCACCGCAGGCCTGAAGTTTTTCTTCTAATCGTTCAAAGCCGCGATCGAGATGGTAAACACGATTGACCATCGTTTGTCCTTCAGCCGCAAGCCCGGCAATGACAAGCGACATCGAAGCACGAAGGTCGGTCGCCATTACTGGTGCACCTTTTAACCGAGCCACGCCGCGAACAGTCGCTGTTTGTCCGTCTACCGCTATTTTTGCGCCCATGCGCCCCAATTCCGGCGCGTGCATGAAGCGGTTTTCAAAAATAGTTTCTTTTATCGTTGAAACACCGTCAGCCATTGTCATCAACGCCATAAACTGGGCTTGCAGGTCAGTAGGAAAACCCGGGAATGGCTGCGTCACAATATCAGTGGCCGTGCAACGGTCACCGAGCCGTTTCACCCGCAATCCGCCATCGATTTCTTCGAGGTTAATTCCAACCTCTTCCAATACGGCCCAAGCTGCACCTAATAGATCAGCCCGTGCACCTTTAAGTTCTAGCTCACCACCCGTTGCAGCGACTGCCATAATGTAAGCGCCGGTTTCAATCCGATCCGGCAAGACTTGATGTTCCGCAGCATGAAGATGCGCAACGCCCTCAACTGTTATCGTAGATGTCCCTGAGCCCATGACCTTGCCGCCCATCGCATTGAGGCATTCAGCAAGGTCCGTAATCTCCGGCTCTCGCGCGGCGTTTTCGATCGTGGTCGTGCCAGTCGCCCGTACAGCCGCCAGCATCGCATGTTCGGTTGCGCCAACGGAGACAAACGGAAAGGCAATATCTGCGCCCTTTAACCCCTCAGGGGCTTCGGCGAAGACATAACCTTCATCAAGTTCGATTTTTGCTCCCATTGCCGTGAGCGCTTTTAGATGAAGGTCAACTGGGCGCGCGCCGATTGCGCATCCGCCCGGCAAGGAGACTTTTGCTTTACGCTCGCGGGCCAGCAGTGGACCGAGCACATTAAAGCTTGCGCGCATTTTGCGGACGAGGTCGTAAGGCGCTTCGGTAGAGGTAATATCTTTGGCATGCAGCCGGAGTGTTGAGCCTTCAAAACTGCTCGCCGTTCCGTGCTGTTCTAGTAGCCGCAGCAACATATCAACATCCGCAAGGCGCGGAACATTGTAAAGTGTTAGCGGTTCGTCGCTCAAAAGCGCTGCCGCCATAACTTTGAGCGCAGAATTTTTAGCGCCACTGATGGGAATATCCCCATAGAGCGGTCGGCCACCGATGATCGCCAGCTTATCCATTAATCTTCCTTTTTGTCGGTGTCGCCAGGACCCGCTTTGCGTCGGCGCAGATTTGCTCGCAGCGCAGCGGCCAGACGGGCCTCGCGCTTTTCATGCTTGTCTTTGTTGACCGAAGCCGGCTTTTTCTTGACGGACTCCTGACTATCTTGGAGATTTTCCTGCTTCTTATCCAATTGAAACAACTCTTTGTTGCATGTTCTGACCTGTTCGGGTTTGGCGGCGGACTAAAAGCCCTGCCGCGCCTGCCGTCAAGCACTGACGGGATATTCAATCTGCGATGATATCACTGCTTTCCCGTACCAGCGCGATGCCGTAAACCCAATAGAATGACGAAAGACCACATTCTGAGCGGAAATTTAACCGGCGCACAGTCCTTTGAAACGGCGCCTCTCATGACCCGTGTCGCCAAAGACAGCGACATTGATGAGCTAGGCCATGTAAATAACGCTGTTTATCTCGTTTGGGCGCAAGACATCGCAGTCGCCCATTGGAGCACTGTGACCGAAGTCGCCCTACGTGACCAAATGGTTTGGGTCGCGCTTCGCCACGAAATTGACTATCGCGAGCAAGTATTGGCCGGTGAGGCCGTCGAAATCAGGACCTGGCTTGGGCGCGCTGCGGGACCGCGATTTCAACGGCACGTGGATATACGCAAACCGGGCAATTCACGGTTTTCCGCAAAAGTCCTCACCGATTGGTGCCTTATCGATGCAAAAACCCGCAAACCTCGGCGCGTCGGCCCCAAAATTCTATCGCTTTTTGGGGTGCCGGGATAACGCCCGGTTTTTTCCGTGAGGTGCTTCCCAAGCCGAACGCCACGCGCTATACCGCCGCCTCTTTCTGGATGTCACCGTTCAGAATCGCTGCCGTAGCTCAGGGGTAGAGCACTCCCTTGGTAAGGGAGAGGCCGAGAGTTCGAATCTCTCCGGCAGCACCAGTTTTCAGGACATCTTATTTTCGGAATTTAATGAGAACTGTTTTTCAAGATAACAAGCCCATCTAATCTGCGCGAACTGGAATTACAGATGATAAAGCATCTAAACACTGCACAGTCTTCGCCAGTTAAATTGAGTCACCGCTTCTCCTAAAAAGCGACTTTTTTCTTTCGCCTCATAGCCCCAACGCCCATTAATCCAATCAAAAATAACGGCGCGGCAGCAGGCAATGGCACTGTGGTGTTGGTCAGGTCGATGTTAATAACATTGTTTCCAAATATAAAACTGTAATAGCCTTCCTCAAATCCCATGGCTGCAAGCGTGGTGCTCAAAAATATCATTTCAGCAAAAATAGCATCCAGCGAAACATATCCAACTGGGACGCTAATCCCCGGCTCGCTGTAAGGATTGCCGTTGTCCGTTCCTTCGGTACGACCAATACCGAACGCGTCGCCGGAAAAAATATCTGCAAAACTAAAGACACTCAGGGGCCCAAGGCTCGGAAGCGTCGCAGTCGTGTCGTAATATGTATCAACACTGGAAAAACCGGGAGAAGATTCGGTTACGGCAAAATATAATGCCCCATACTCAATGGTTGTATCAAAATGACCGATTTGATTGGGATCGACCGCACCTGTTACGCCGGTAAGGCGCACTCCGGGTCCAGCCGTAGGAGACAGACCTGTAGTGTCAAAATTACCGCTGACGGTAAACACCACATCGTTTCCAACATCTCGACCCGTCACAGTAAGCACCGCAGCCTGCGACGAAGCGAAACACGATACTAAGAATAAACAAATAGCATAAATGCCTGTCTTCACGATAATCCCCCCAAGTATTCCTTTGAACGAATTATATCCCAATCAAAGAGAAAAACAATGAAATGCAAGCTATACTGCATAATTACACTGTAGGGTTGTACAACAACTACAAGCCTCATTGGGGGAGCGAACTGATTAGCTGTTGTCCTCCGAATGTCCACTGGCAGCGATAAAGCGGCACTCAGACCTATATCACAAGCATTTATGGGGTCGGGTCCCTTTGCGTCACACTGACCAGTTCTGATTTTCCGCCGGCCGGCAGCACAAGTTAAAAACTCCCTCAATGTTGTCATGCCGAGGTTTGATCCAAATTTAGCCAGCGGACGGTCTACCGCCATAGAACAAGCCAAGGCGTAATAGCGCCCACGCGACACCAGTCATCGCGGTGGCAACCATAGCCATTGCCATATCCGGTAGGAAAACGATCAACCCTCCGATAGAAACACCAAAGAGTTGCGGAATAAGGTAAAGGCAGGTCCAAGCAAGCCCGATGGTCATGAGCAGCGGAAACCACAAGCTAAACGCTCCGAACGGGCCGGATTTTGCATATAATCCAGTTCGATTAAGCCCTAAATTGATCATAGCAATCACGAAAAAAATGGGTAGCGCAACGAAACTTAGAAACAATATCTTTCGGCCCCACTGCCCGCTATTGCCTATGTAATCGAGACCTAAAGCCTTAGCACTGGTCCCAAACCGGAGATTGGTGGTTTCTCCAAAGCCCATCCCACTGCCCGCATTAACAAGGACAACTGCACCCTTTTGTTCAGCGGGTACTAAAATTGCGAGCGTTTCAACGCCGGGACTGATACCTGTGTGAAACACCGCGTCATCTTCAGTATCAATAGACCAGCCAAAGCCATAATATGGCGATGCGTCACTAGCCGGACGCATCATCATTGATTTACTTTCTGCACTGATAATATCATCTTGATCATTCAACATAATGGCTAAGTAAAGGCCCATATCGCTCGCGCTAGCGATGATGCCTCCAGCGCTTGCTATGCCGCCATCCCGTTCTGTTTCAATCGTTTTATACGGGCGCTTTGTGCCAAACCATGGCCGATGACCTACCGCGATCATGTCATGGCTCTTTTGATCGCCGACGAAGCTATGCTCCATGCCAATCGGTTCTAAAATATTAGCTTTAATGTAATTTGCGTAGTCCTGACCACTAAGCGCTTCGATGAGAAATCCAAGAATAACATAGTTTGCATTAGAATATTCCCACTTAGAACCGGGCGTATAGGCCGGGGTCCATTTTGCAATCTGTTGAATTTGGCTTAAGTGCTCATCTTTACTCTTGCTTTTATCCTTATGGGGAATGTTTCCTTGGAAGGTCGAATATCCGCTCGTATGACTTAGGAGTTGCCGGATCGTAATGCCGCGAACGGCGGGAGTAGAAAACACTTCAAGATATTGGGATATCTCCGCATCTAACTCGACTTTACCAGCCTCCACCAACTGCATAACAGCCATCGCTGTGAAGCTCTTGGAAATAGACCCTAAGAGAAAGGGTGTTTCGGTGGTGACTTTTCGACCACTTCCGACAAGAATCTCGCCCCGAGCCTCTGAGTAGATTTCTCCGTTTTCAAAAATGGTATAAGCCAGCCCCGGCGCTCCGGAAGCTGCCATTTCTACGTCCACGAACTCATTGACCAATAGCTTAGGCGTGCTGGCCAGCAGTCCAGTTGCAATTCCCCAAAAAACAAAAATTAAGACCAGCCTCATCCCCTCGTACCCCCTATTTATGTTTTTCGCATAGTAACATTAGTTATTGAGCGAAACCAAATAGCGGCGATGAGGTGAAAGATGAAGTCACGCAAAGACGCGAGGATAGATATTTAGAGCTTACGCCTAATTTTCCTCCGCCCACCTTCTACATTCATTGATGTGATTTTTAATGACCGAAAATGAGTAGTGCCCGCCGCTAGTGACATATAAACGGCGGGCACCGAGACGAGGCCCGAAGGCAATTACTCAACAAGCCTAGATCGGACCTACGCCCCATGGGCCATAGATGGCAAAGGTTACGCCCGGGGTTTGGACGTTTACGAAAAGCGTATCGCCGGAAGAGTTGAAGCAGGCACCGCACCATTCTTTGTTCCGGTAATCACCCTCCGAAATAAATGAGGTGGGCAGTCCGGATTTGGCGATATCCGAACTTTCCAACTGAATATTGTTCTTGGCAAAGATGAATGGTGCGCCGGCTGGTGTTAGGCCTAATAGACGTTCACCAAAGCCAAAGTCATCTTCGACACCGCCGCCATCTTCGCACAAGACGATGCCGCCCCTTGGGCTGACCGTAATATTATCGGCGTTATTACCCGCCGATGGATTGGAAGAAATATAAATACAAGTGATTACATCGCGATTGGGATCAAGCGCCCATACAGCACCGTCGCCACGTCCAGAACGACCTTGGCTATCATAACCGGCGCCCGTATCAACGAAATAAATCAATCCATCCTTGGCGGAATACCAACACCCCTCGCCGCGGCTCATCCGTAAAGCGCCTTTCCCGCGTGCTTGAAGAAACGGGCCGCTTGCTTCGCCTGAAACGATTTGATCCGAATATTCACCTGGATCGGCATCAGGTTCTTCGATCCTGACCCATTCTAGGTGATAGCTATCTCCGATAACGGGCGCATTAATGTCGATATTCTCTTCGCCCACAACTTTCGCAGCATAGAGTGATCCGCCTTTGACCAAGGCACCGAAACGGAACTGTGGGAAGTCAGGAACATATTTATAGAAGCCAGCCATATTCCGGCGATCTTCTGTTAAATAAACTGTACCTGACATTGGATTGATTGCGACGGCCTCGTGGGCAAAACGGCCCATTTCAACAATGGGTTCTGCTGACCGTTTATTACCATTCCATGTGACTTCAAAAACATAGCCGTGTTTTTTGCCGCCTAGCTGTGTGAGATCTGTTGTCGTTTCCTCACAACTCAACCACGTCCCCCATGGCGTGACACCACCAGCGCAGTTCGTCAGGGTGCCGCCCAGAGATGGAATTGTTTTATAATATTCACCGTTACGCAAAACCAATGTGGTCGTCCCTCCGGACACACCTTTTGGCGCTCCTAAATCGGCACTTACCGCTTCGTCATAAACAGCCCGCGCATCAATTAGGCCAAGCGGATTTCCATTAAGGTCATTTACAACGCCGTTTTCATGGTTTCGAATAAGCATCGTAAGCGGGCCACGCTCTTCGACAACGGCCATCCCGTCATGTCGTGGCGGCGTTGGCTGGCCGTTGTTCATCAATTCACCTGACCACCCCATTGACCGATAAGAAAACCCCTCAGGTAATTGCAAAAGATTTAACCCAGTGGCCAAATCCGCTTTAGGTGTGATCGGGCCATAGGGACTAGCGACTGGCGAAGCGTAAGATGGTACCGCAGCTTGAAATGCAGCAAGTCCGCGTAGCGGCGTCGTAATTAACGCGGTACTGGCAAGGGCGGCACCGGTCTTCATAACGTCGCGACGGCTTAAATTACGAAGGGATGGTTGATCGTATGGCATTGAAAATCCTTTCCTCCCGGATAAGGGGCACGATCTGGCGTATATGCCGCCAGGATCATGGCTTGAATATTGATCAGGGTACGGTTGGTTACGCAACAATCGTTCAATAGCGTTGTTGCTTATCAAATCTATGACATTCTAGAGTCAATTAGACGACATTCGTTCCCCGCCACACGCGAAAACGCAACGCCATACGCAAAAAGTGCACACGGATGAATTTCCGCATGCACTTTTTGCGCATCAATGTTGATGAAATGCGTCGGCTTTTCAGGGCATCATTTTTTCGATTGGAAGGACCAAAATCGCACTCGCACCCAGTTTTTTAAGCTCTTCTAGCGTATCCCAAAATACGCTTTCCCCGCACACTGCATGAATAGCTACCTTTTCGGGGTTCCCAGCCAGTTCTAAGACGGTTGGTGCATCAGCACCGGGAAGAAACTCTGTGATGGCTGCAACGGCACTGCGCGGTGCGTTCATCATGATGTATTTTGCATCGCGCGAACGCAACACACCATTAATCCGCTTTAGCAACGCATCAAAGATGGCCTGTTTCTCGGGTGAGAATTTTAGTGCATTGCGAATTAAAATGGCTTGGGACTCAAACACGGTCGCCACGGGCTTTAATCCGTTTGCATCAAGGGTCGCACCCGTTGAAACAATATCGCAAACCGCATCAGCAATCTTAAGCCTTGGTGCGACTTCGACCGAGCCTTTCATCATAACCACTTTTGAATCTACAGATTCAGCCTCTAGCCACGCCTTTGTAAGCGCCGGATATGAGGTGGCAATCCGCTTGCCAGCAAGCATCGTTGCGCCATCGAATGACCATTCCTTGGGGGCTGCCAACATCAACCGGCAACGTGCGAAGCCCAATTCCATGACTTCATTGGCCGGCGTGTCATGAATTCCGCTCAATAATTCTTCTTCGAAAACGTTCTGTCCAACAATGCCAATATCGCAAGCATTATCAGCCACAAAGGCAGGAATGTCATCATCGCGAAGCAACATAACGTCGATGGGCATTTCCTGAACGCGCCCATAAAGCTTATCGCGCCCTCTGGAAATAGTCAGACCACAGCTTTTTAATAACTCAAAAGACCCGTCGGACAGACGACCCGATTTTTGTATAGCAAGGCGTAATCGTTCGTCGCTCATTTTACTCTCCACTTGTGTTTTTATTTCGATCAAGAACTAATCGATAACCTTGGTGGGCCTCATCGCGGAGGAATCGCGCAACGCGCCCGACTGTTGTCGTTGATGCGCCAGTCGCCGCAGAAATTTCTCGGTATGAATAACGCCCTTCGTCAAGCATCCGCGCGATGCGCCAACGCTCGGCAAATGCCTCTAGTTCAGCGGGTGTCGCAAGATCACGAAGAAAACGGGCAGTTTCCTTTCCGCTCTCAAGCTTTGAAAGCGCATCAAATAGCGCTTTTTGGTCCCGCGCACGGGTATTTGTGTCTGATTTTTTGACCGGCCCGCGCATTGAACTTCTCTGATCACTCTCCCCTTGAAACGACGAAAGGAGTGTTGCTCTGTGTTAATACGGTGATACAGCCGAAAAACACGTTGTCAATGTCACATGCCGAAATAATATGGGTTTTTGTGTATTGATTTACGCAGTGTCTCTGGTCAAATCGTTTGTAAGCCAACGCTCAAGAACATCATCCACTGCGTTCTTTTTCATGGGTTTGCTAAGAAAGTCATCCATACCTGCAGCCCGACACCGGTTTCTATCGTCATCTAGGACGTGTGCGGTTGCGGCAATAATCGGTACGGCTTCCATACCGTTTTGCGTTTCATACTCGCGGATTTTTGTTGAAGCAGCGATACCATCCATCACTGGCATGGAAAGATCCATAAACACAATAGATGGTGAGTGTTCTTTGTATTGGCTTATCGCCTCTTCACCGTTTTCCGCAATAATAATATTGTACTCCGCTTCGTCGATGAAACGTTTAATCACTAGTTGATTGACCGCGTTATCTTCTGCCACCAAAACAGTTTTGCGTTGAGACGGAACTATTCCCTTTTCTCTAGCAATCCCCTCTTGCCGAATTTGTGCAGAACGGCGGAGCAATCTCGGCGCACTATCAGAAAGGATAGCGGCGATTGCGTCCATCAAACGCGATGGGCGTATTGGTTTCGACAACAAGCTATCAATTCTAACGCCGTGATCTGTTGTGCTGGTCACAGCCTCATCAATCGAAGTCAGAATAATAGTCGGAATACTCGCAAATTTTGGATCGGATTGAATCCGTTTTGCGAGCGAAACCCCATTCTCGCCAGGCATTTGAAAATCAAGAACCAGCGCATGATACTGATCATTTTCGATATTGGATTTTTCTAGTTCAGCCATAGCCCGCATCGGGTCGCCAACAATTGTTGACCGAAATCCCCAGCCATCAAGAAATTCCTTCAAAATCCGTCGGTTTACAGAATTATCGTCAACGCCCAAGATTCGCACGCCATCAAAAGTGTCTTGCTTAACAACAGGCAACGAGCGAATGCTCTCATCAACTGGGAATTTCAATTTAAGCCAGAACCGAGAGCCAACACCAATTTCACTTTCTGCGCCAATCTCGCCGCCCATCAATTCAACGATATCACGACAGATCGCTAGACCAAGTCCAGTGCCGCCAAATTTACGCGTATGGGATCCATCCGCTTGTTCGAATTTTTCAAACATGCGCGGTATTTGATCTTCGGCGATGCCAACGCCGGTGTCTTTAACATTGAATGTAAGGTCGATATGTGGGCCGTTTTGTTCGCCGGCAACTTCAACCAAAACATAACCGTGTTCTGTAAATTTTACCGCATTGCCAATAAGGTTCCCAAGTACTTGGCGTAGCCGCGAGTCATCAGCGATAACGCCCTCTGGAATACCTGGCGCATACCGAACAATAAGCTCGATATCCTGTTCATGTGCGCGAGCCTGCATCATCGTTGTGACATCATAAACAGTCTGGCGTAAATTAAACGGTCGCGGCGAAAGTTTTAGTTTCCCGGCTTCGAGTTTAGCGAAATCTAGGATATCGTTGATAACGGCCATTAAGGCATTACCAGAAGAAATAATAATCGACGCTAGCTCGTGTTGCCGCTGATCTAGATCGGTGGACGAAAGAATTTCAGCCATGCCGAGAACGCCATTCATTGGAGTTCTAATTTCATGGCTCATAGACGCCAGAAAATCTGACTTTGCTATATTGGCAGAATCTGCTGCGGCCCGAGCATTCATCAGTGGACGAACCAGAACGCGATGAAGCACGAAACCGAGAACAATAATCATGAAAAGGCACGCAACAAGCGTTGCCACGACTGCTGATGCGCGGAACTCGTGTAAGCTTTGAAAGGCTGCTCGTTTATCAATAGAAAGGCCAAGGTACCAATCCACTGAACCTAGGCTGGGAATACGATAGAAACTCACAATTTGCGGTTTTTTCATCGTGTCGAGATATTGAATCGTATCATCAACCTGCGGCCGTTGTCCTGGATAGGCAAAAGCGATGTCTTTAGAAACAAGGTCACGATCGGGATGTGCAAGAATTTTTCCGTCGCCCGAGACTAAAAAAGCAAAGCCCAACCCGCCTAGATTGGTTTCGGCCAACACCTCAGATAGCGTCGCAGTTGAAAAGTCAGCTCCCACAACGCCGAGCAGTTTTTTGTCGCGATAGACCGGTGACGCAACCGTTATGGTCTCAACTTTAGTAGTTATATCGAAATAAGGCTCGGTCAGCGTCGCTTTTTTCGCCATAAGCGCCGCAGAATACCAAGGCCGCGAGCGCGGATCATAATCTGCAGGCAATTCATCATCGGCTGGCCAAATATGGTAGGTGCCATCTACTTCGCCGAAATAGGTCCAAATAAAGCTCTGTTCGTAAACTGGGTTCCTCACAATCTCGACGGCATTTTCTCCGTCAAAAGATTCCGCGAGCGAGTTGGTAATATTCTCAGTCAGCTCTATCCGATGGGTTAGCCAGTTGCCGCCGCCCCAAGCTGTTGTTGACCCAACTGTCTCCAGATATTTTTCCAGTTCCTTACGGCGTAGATCATGTTCGGAAAAATCATGGTACGAGGCAAACAGCCCAAAGATAAAAAGGACCGTAAGTGTTCCTGCCGCCAAGGCTGACACCATAAGCCGAGTACCCGACGGCCCAACCCCGTCGTTTCCTGCCACTTTTTGAAGCTTCATTGCCCGTCCCAAATATAGTTTTGTGCTCCCCTTTCGCCCAGCATAGCTTCGTTTGGTTAACGACAGCCTTCTTTGATATATTCTTGTGCATCCATGCAGGAATCACGCAGTGCCTAAGCAAAAAGGCGGTTTTCCCATGCACCCTCCTGTAATTCCGCACCTTTGACCGAGGAATCCGCCCCGTTTGATGCCCCGCAGCTAGCTCGGCAAGGCTCCTTAAATGGACTATTGAAAAGAAAGAGAAAAACACCCCGACAGCCGTGCAAAAGCTGGTTTTCTGCGCTTGCAGTCTTGGGGGCTTTGATTTATAGACCGGCCCTCATTATGGATTTCCGCACCGCAGCGGGGGCTACGACGAGCTCTCCGTAGCGGTGGTTTTTGCGCTAAGGACGCCGAACAATCATGGCAACGACCGAAGTTTTTTACTGTGAAGCTCGCAACAAAACAGGCACCGGTGGCGCGCGCGCAGCGCGACGCGAAGGTTGGGTCCCTGGCGTTCTTTATGGCGGTGATCAAGATCCGGTTGCTGTGAATTTGCGCAGCAATGAAATCACCAAGGCCTTTAAAACGGGCCGGTTGATCTCTCACCTCGCTAATATTGATGTACCTGGTGAAGACGGCCAACAGCCAGTGATCGCTCGTGCAGTTCAAATTCATCCCGTCAAAGGGTTGCCAATGCATGTCGATTTGATGCGGGTAAACGAAAAAACGCGCATCGACGTTGCCGTTCCTGTGCGCTTTATCAACGAAGAAGAATCACCCGGCCTGAAAAAAGGTGGCGTTTTGAACGTTGTTCGTCACGCCGTTGAGGTTTATGCCCCTGCGACTTCTATCCCTGAAATCTTCGAGATCGACGTAACCGGCCTTGAAGTTGGCGATAGCATTCACGCATCAGCGATCAAACTTCCTGAAGGCGTTACTCATGTTATTACGGACCGCGACTTCACAATCGCGACGATCGCCGCACCTTCTGCACTTCGTTCATCGGATGATGCTTCTTCTGAAGAGGAAACAGAAGAAGTTGCCGAAGGGGAAGAAGCTAAAGAAGAGTAGTTGGTTACGCTCTTCTTTGATTTCTCGCAGCCCCGTAATTTATGGAGCGCATGATGCTGCTTCTTGTGGGCCTCGGTAATCCTGGCGAAAAACATGCCCGTCAACGGCATAATGTGGGCTTCATGGCGGTTGATGAAATCGCCGAAGCTCACGGCTTCACTACATCGAAATCTAAATTCCAAGGTGAGGTCCGCGAAGGCATTTTGAATGGCCCCACAGGCCGGACCAAAGCCCTCATTCTCAAACCCCTCACCTATATGAACGAATCAGGTCGCTCCGTTGGTGAAGCCGCACGATTTTATAAAATACCGCCAGAAAACATCATCGTATTTTACGACGAATTAGACCTGGCACCCGGCAAATTGCGGATGAAAATCGGTGGTGGTGCTGCGGGCCACAATGGCATTCGTTCAATCGATTCCCATATAGGCAATGAATTTCGCCGAATTCGAATTGGGATAGGCCATCCAGGCCATAAAGCGAAGGTCACGAGTCACGTGCTTGGTGATTTTTCCAAAAATGACCAAGACTGGTTGCCTGAAATGTTGAACGCAATTGCTGCGTCCGCCCCAATGCTGATAGGCAATGATAACAATAGGTTCGCAACAGCTGTTGCACAAAAGCTGGCCCCCACAAAACCTGCCCCGAAACTAAACAAACAAAATACCGCGCCGAAATCGCGCGCTGCCGAGCAACCTTCCACTGAGGCGGCAAAATCAGAGACCTCAAAGCCAGAAACCAATGCGTTTGCATCAGCATTTCAAAAATTACTCGGCGGAAAGAAATAGAGAGAACTCATCATGGGCTTTAAATGCGGAATTGTTGGGCTACCGAATGTTGGAAAATCAACATTGTTCAACGCATTGACGAAGACCGCTGCCGCGCAAGCCGCTAACTATCCGTTTTGTACGATTGAGCCGAATGTTGGCGACGTTGCCGTGCCTGAACCCCGTCTAAAACAGTTGGCAGAAATAGCGTCTTCCAAGGAGATTTTGCCAGCGCGGATGCAATTTGTCGATATTGCGGGTTTGGTAAAGGGTGCATCAAAGGGCGAAGGTTTGGGAAACCAGTTCCTCGCGAATATTCGTGAAGTTGATGCGGTGGCCTATGTTCTTCGCTGTTTTGACGACGACGACATTACCCATGTTGCCAATAAAATTGATCCGATCGCTGATTTTGAAGTGGTCGAAACAGAATTAATGCTGGCCGATTTGGAAAGCCTCGATAAGCGCCGCACAAATCTTGAGAAAAAAGCCAGAGGCGGCGACAAAGATGCAAAAGAGACGTTGGTACTGGTTGAACGGGCTCTTGTGGAATTAAACGAAGGTCGCCCAGCACGAAGTGCAGAGATTGCCGAAGATGAGAAAAAAGCTTGGGCGGGATTGCAATTACTAACCGCAAAACCAGTTTTGTTTGTCGCAAATGTTGACGAAGAGGCCGCCGCCGACGGTAACGCATATTCGAAAGTCGTCGCGGATCGGGCCTCGGTCGAAGGAGCCGCCGCAGTTACCATTTCGGCGAAAATCGAGTCTGAACTTGCGCAACTCGACGATGACGAACAAGCTGAATATCTTGAAACCCTCGGATTGGATGAGCCGGGCCTCAATCGGATGATCCGCACTGGTTTTGATCTCCTCGATCTACAAACCTATTTCACCGTTGGCCCAAAAGAAGCGCGCGCTTGGACAGTCAAACGCGGAGCCACAGCACCGCAAGCTGCGGGCGTTATCCACACTGATTTCGAAAAGGGGTTTATTCGCGCCGAGACGATCTCATTTTCTGATTTTGTTACTCTTGGCGGCGAACAACCTTCAAAAGAAGCTGGAAAAATGCGCCTCGAGGGCAAAGAGTACATCGTAAAGGACGGAGATGTGATGCATTTCCGGTTTAATACTTAAGCCTGCTTGGGCAATACTTGGCATTAATTTGCACGTTAAATTTATTAATAACCGTAAACCCTATAATCATTTGGGGGCACACAGTTTTTACGCATGATTAAACTAAATCGCTTAGTTTGCGTGTATGAACTCTGGTCAGGAAACAAATTTGCGGCAATCGCCCCGCTTTCATGCGGCGCTTGAAGTACGTTTTTCGGTCAATGGTGGTCCAGAAGAAATCTCTAGCACCCTTAATTTTACGACACGAAGCTTGGCAATAAGAAGCGAATGCGAAGTTGCCAAAGGCGACTCCGTCGCCGTGCGCCTCGGTGGCCTGCCAGTGATTTCCGGCGAGATCGTTCGTATTTTTCCCGAAGGATTCGCTGCAACTCTAGATGCAGCATCACTAAAATTGATGGCCACGGGCGAAAATCAAGTATCGACAACCAAAATTGACGATGCCGACCTTCGTGACAAATCAAAAAATTTAAGCAGCCCTTTCATTCGCGCGGAATCGGCAACCCCAACCCGTGTGCAGTTAACGACTAGCACTATTCATAGTAACAACGCACATCGTCATCTTTTGACACTTGTCACGTCAGACCCAGCCGCCGTAAGCGGCATCAACACGATTTGGCTAGCGGCTAGCGAAACACGCTGGACAGCACAGGCATTGCGTTTCCATAGTCGCGGAAATCGTGGCATTGCCGTAATGAATTTGAACGACTGGCAGCTACATATGGGTGCCGTATACGGACTTTGTGTCAGCATCATCAAAGATGATCTGAGCGAACAAATAATCAAAATTGCCGCGGATCCGATCGCTGAGCACATCGCACAATTTATGCCCGAACAACTCGTCGCTAACGGTTGAGATACCTTCCCGCAATCACATTCAGCTTTCGGATCATTGATTGGTCGCGCGCGTTCGGGGGCGTTATTACTGCCATATCTAAAGCTGTTTCTATGCCCAAAGGCGAAGGCTTTCTTATAGCACCAAGCCGCGGGATTAAATCGGAAACCAGGCGCGCTGCGTTCGCGGTATTTTTTGTCATTGTTTCAAGTATGTGACCGACTTCGACTGGACCTGTGTTTTCTCGCCAGCAATCATAGTCAGTGACCATTGCAAGGGTCGCATACGGAATTTCCGCCTCACGAGCGAGCTTTGCTTCGGGCATATTTGTCATCCCGATTACGTCACAGCCCCATGACCGATACATGTGCGATTCCGCTCGAGAGGAAAATTGTGGGCCGTCAATAGCGAGATATGTTCCTACAGTCGCATGATCAATATCTAACGCTGTACAGGACTCCACCAACGCTGTGGCAAGCGCCGGGCAAACAGGATCTGCCATCGAAACATGCGCAACAAATCCGGAGCCGAAAAAACTCTTCTCGCGCATCGTTGTTCTGTCAACGAATTGATCGACAATCACAAAACTTCCCGGCACCAAATCTTCTCTGAAAGAACCACAGGATGAAATGGAAACGATGTCGGTGACCCCAAGACGCTTCATCGCGTCTATGTTGGCGCGGTAGTTCACATCACTCGGCGGGATTCGGTGGCCATTTCCGTGCCGGGCCAGAAATACGACCTCGACCCCTGCCAGTTTTCCTCGCACTAGCGCATCAGACGGTTCGCCCCAAGGCGTCGTAACAACGATTTTCTTTGGATCTTCGAGGGCATCAACAGAATACACCCCTGATCCGCCGATAAATCCGAGTACGCGTTTTTGGTCAGTCATGTTTAATTTCCGATCATTCACAGTGCTAGAATACTACCCCGGATGTAGTTCACGGCAACACGCAATCTCGTTACCGCATATGCATAAAAAAACGCCCCGGACAAATTCCGGGGCGTTAAATGTTTCGATCTAATCAGGTATTAGTGTTCAACCTTCGACCAAATCTTTCGATAAGACCAATAAAGAATGACAGAAAGTATCAACAAATAGATGATCGTCATTACACCAAGTTTCTTGCGGGCTTCGAGCTTTGGCTCAGCTGCCCACATGAGAAACTCAGTGACATCTTTTGCATATTGCTCAACCGTCTGAGGTGAACCGTCACCATATTCGATGATGCCATCTGCGAGAGGTGGTGCCATTGCAAGAACCCCACCGAGCGGTACGTGAACGCCCTCAACTGGATGGCCTTCCGCATCGAGATATTCAGGTTTTAATGCCTGTGACAGATCACCATGGAAATATGGATTGTAATGCTGCCCTGGAGATACTTCGACAGTTGACGGTACCTCTTCATATCCCGTGATCAGGCTGTATACGTAATCAGGACCGCCATGACGGGCCTTCGTGATCAAAGAAAGATCAGGCGGCATCGCGTTGTTGTTCGCCATACGTGCGATTTGTTCGTTGGCGTATGGTCCAGGGAAATGGTCAGACGGTAATGGTGCGCGATTGAACATTTCACCAGTATCGTCCGGTCCGTCAACGACCTGATACTTATATTTCGCTGCCAATGCTTTTACGACAGGGTTTTCATTTGGATTCGAGCAATCGACGGTATCCGGGATACCGGCTGGGCAAGCATCCAAAAAGAATGGTCCACCCTTCTGACCGAGATTACGGAAGGATAGCTGTTCCAAACCATGGCAGTTAGAACAAACAGTTTCGTAAACCTGATAACCACGCTGCAACGCGTCTTTATCAAATGTACCGAACGGCCCGTTAAAGTGCCAATGTTGATGTTCGTAATGTTTCACTGCGCCGCCAGCCGCTAAAGCAGCAGTTTGACCTGCTACGCTAGCTGCCAAAGCAATGGTAAGTGTGCGGGCGATGTTGATCAATTTCATCCCTCGTCCCCTATTCCGCAGCCGATTTAACGCCCGGCGCGGCGGATGTTTCGGCTTTAGATGATTTATGCAGGACTGCTTCCGATATCGATCGTGGCAGTGGTTTAGGTGTTTCCAGAAGACCCAGCAACGGCAGAATTATCAGGAAAAAACCGAAGTAATATGCTGTCGCGATTTGTGCGAACAACGTATAGGCACCTTCCGCTGGTTTGCCGCCAAGCCAACCAAGCGCGATACATGCGATCACAAAGATGACAAACCACATCCGCGCGATCGGACGGTAACGCATTGAACGCACCTTCGATGTATCGAGCCACGGCAACACAAACAGGATCAAAATAGACCCAAACATTGCCATAACGCCGCCAAGTTTCGACGAAATTGGGCCGATGTCGAATGTGATCGCACGAAGGATCGCGTAAAACGGAAGGTAATACCACTCAGGAACAATCGACGCTGGAGTCGAAAGTGGGTTTGCTTCGATGTAATTATCCGGGTGACCTAGGCCGTTCGGATTAAAGAAGACAAACGCCGCAAAAAGCACAAGGAAGACAACAATCGCGAAGCCATCTTTGACCGTATAATAAGGGTGCATTGGCAGCGTGTCTTTCTTGACGTCTTTTACCTCAACACCGGTCGGGTTGTTGTTTCCGGGAATATGCAATGCCCAGACGTGAAGAATAACAACACCAAAGATCGCAAATGGCAGCAAGAAGTGCAGCGAGAAGAAGCGATTCAGTGTTGGATTATCTACCGAGAAGCCGCCCCACAACAATGTGCGGATATCGTCGCCGATAACCGGAATTGCTGAGAAAAGGTTCGAGATAACCGTCGCACCCCAATAGGACATCTGTCCCCATGGAAGTACGTAACCCATGAATGCAGTGGCCATCATAAGAAGATAGATAACGACGCCGAGCATCCAAAGAACTTCACGAGGTTCCTTGTATGAACCGTAGTAAAGTCCACGGAACATATGGATATAGACCGCAAGGAAGAACATCGACGCGCCGTTTGCATGCACGTAGCGCATCAACCAGCCATAGTTCACGTCACGCATGATATGTTCGACGCTATCAAACGCCATATCAACATGCGGCGTGTAGTGCATCGCAAGGATGACGCCAGTCAAAATCTGAATGATCAGGCAGACAGCGAGAATTCCGCCAAAGGTCCACCAATAATTGAGGTTCTTCGGAGTTGGGAAATCGACAAAGCTGTCATGTGCAAGGCGGACAAGCGGCAAACGCTTATCTAGCCATTTTTCGATCCCGGTTCCGGGCTTGTATGTGGAAGCGTGGCTCATGGGCTTTTTGGCTCTCCTAGCCGATCTTCACGACAGAGTCGGAAACAAATTGATAGGGTGGCACGATAAGGTTTTCAGGCGCTGGGCCTTTACGAATTCGGCCAGAAACATCGTAGTGCGATCCATGGCAAGGACAGAACCAGCCATTATAATCGCCGCGATTTTCGCCAGCACTCGTACCAAGCGGAATACAGCCAAGGTGCGTACAGACCCCAACCAATACTAACCATTCAGGACGCGCAACGCCGAGTGAGTCAGTGACCCGCGCAGTATCAGTCGCTTCGTCCTTGGCAGATACGTTGTCATTGCGCGCAATCGCATCTTTTAGGTTTGCAATCGGCGTGGCTTCTGCCTCAGAAATCTCTTCGGGCGTACGGTGACGGATGAAAACTGGTTTCCCCTGCCACATTACCTTGATCGCCTGGCCAACGGGCACAGCGGAAAGGTCTACCTCTTTCGTGGACAGCGCCAGAACCGAAGCATCAGGGTTCATTTGATGAACCAGCGGCCATAAAACCGCGCCCGCCCCGACTGCAGCAGTCGCTGCGCCGAAAATATGAATAAAATCGCGACGTGTTGTTTCGCCGCTTTCAGTCTCGTCAGATGTCGTCATTGTCTATTCGCCTTTGGGCCCGCTTCACCAAGGATAAGTCACGCCCTTAAAAACAAGAAGAATCGCCGGGGTGTTTGGCATGTCCTATGTACAAAGTCTAGGCGCGAACGCGCTGCGGCCTAGCGTCGCGAGTGGTCGCGACAAGGAATGAAATCTGTGTAAAAACAGGATCATGAGACTTGCCCTATATCAACCCGACATCCCCCAAAATGTGGGCGCAGCCATAAGAACTGCGGCCTGTTTCGGTGCCGGGCTCGATGTTATCGAGCCATGTGGCTTCCCGCTTGATTCGCGCGAGGTTCGCCGCGTAGCCATGGATTATGGGGCTGTGACGGCTCCTGTGGCGCATAATGGCTGGACTAGTTTCCGAGAAAGCGTGGGTGATTCTCGCCTAATACTCATGACGACCAAAGCTGCTGAGAGCATTTGGGACTATAAATTCAAGCCGGACGATGTGCTTTTAATGGGGCGAGAAAGCGCTGGCGCGCCCGATGAGGTGCATGATGCGGCCCATTCACGCATATTTATACCCTTGGCACCGGGCACACGCTCGCTAAATGTCGCCGTTGCCGCAGCGATAGCGCTGGCGGAAGCCAGACGGCAAATCGGATGGGATCAGACGTGACGACCATTGAGACAAAAAAAAATGCGGCCTCTGTGTGGTTTGCCCACCTTAGGGATGAACTATGCGAGTCCTTTGAGCGGATCGAAGATCAAGCTGGGTCCCTTTATAGTGATATGCCTGTGGGGCGCTTTGAAAAGTCACCGTGGCTACGCGGTGATGGAACCGAAGATCAAGGCGGCGGCACTATGGGCATGCTGCACGGCCGTGTGTTCGAAAAAGCCGGCATTCATATCTCAACAGTATATGGCGAATTTTCCGAAGAATTTCGGAAACAAATTCCTGGTGCCAGCGATGACCCACGGTTTTGGGCGTCTGGAATTTCGCTAATTGCCCATCCGCGCAACCCCCATGCACCCGCAGCGCACATGAACACACGTATGATTGTCACAACGAAATGCTGGTTCGGGGGCGGTGGCGATTTAAATCCCATGCATCCCGATTACCGCATTGACGACCACGAGGACACGATAGCGTTTCACGGGGCGATGAAATCTGCTTGCGACGCCCACGACAAAGACTATTTTCCTAAGTTCAAAAAATGGTGCGACGATTATTTCTATTTGCCGCACCGCGATGAGCCACGCGGTGTCGGTGGAATTTTTTTTGACCGGCATGATAGCGGTAATTGGGACGCTGACTTTGCCTTTACCAAAGATGTCGGAAAAGCGTTTCTTCAATCCTATCCGGCCCTTGTTCAGAACAGAATGGACCAGCCGTGGACAGACGAAGATCGCGAAAAACAATTAATTCAACGCGGGCGTTATGCGGAATTCAATTTGCTTTATGATCGCGGAACGACGTTTGGCTTAAAGACTGGCGGCAATGTAAACTCAATTCTTTCCTCCCTGCCCCCAGAAGCAAAATGGCCATAAACTAGACCTGCACACTCGGCAAAAGGATCGGTCAATGTCAAAGAACACAACGCCTGGGCCGTTCAATCTTATCACGGATGTCTCTTCGATTCTGGTTGGGAACGCGGTCGATGAAGGCGCAAAAACCGGCGCTACGGTTTTGCGTTGCGCTCGTTCATTTATTACTGCCGTTGATATTCGTGGCGGTGGCCCCGGCACGCGCGAGACCGATGCGCTTTCGTCCGAAAGCTTGATAGGTCGCTGTGATGCAATTGTCCTGTCTGGTGGTTCGGTATTTGGGCTTGCTGCTGCCGATGGCGTTGCTAGCGCGTTGTCGCATGAAAATATTGGCTTGCGTTTGGGCGAGAAAGGCCCCGCCATCCCGATCGTACCGGCCGCGATCCTTCATGATCTTACAAATGATGGCGACAAAAATTGGGGTGCAAACCCACCCTATCGCGAATTGGGCGCACAAGCGCTGAATAACGCTGGCGTGTCTTTCGATCTTGGGAATAGCGGCGCTGGTTTCGGTGCTATGGCGGGTACAAAAAAAGGCGGGCTCGGATCTTCATCTATCACGCTTGAAAACGGCACGACGCTGGGGGCGCTCGTGGCCGTTAACCCTGTGGGATCAGTTTATATGCCCGACGGCAAAACATTTTATGCGTGGCCTTGGGAAATCGAGAATGAATTTGGCGGACATGCCCCACCCAAACAGCGTGACAATGCAGATCCATTTCCTGAGCATTCACGATTGAATAAATCGACACCTGAAAATTCCAATACCGTCATTGCAATCATTGCCACAAACGCAGACCTTTCAAATGTTGAAGCGAAACGCGTAGCCATCATGGCGCATGATGGGATCGCCCGGGCAATACGGCCAGCGCACACACCATTTGACGGCGACACGGTATTTACGATCGCGACCGGAGACATCTCGCTTGAAGATACTTCTCCGGCGGCGCGACATTATGAAATCACGCGCATCGGTAGCGCTGCCAGTGACTGCCTTGCGCGCGCCATCGCACGTGGGGTTTTTGAGGCCCAACGTTAACCAAGTTGTCGCTCATCCGGTTGTTAACGATGTATGCGGCCTGTTCCTTGTATATAAAACTATTATTGGGCGGGATTTTCCCGCGATGAACCGGCGACCGAGGTCATGCGCGACATCATACTATTGATCTTCACTGCGCTTTGCCTAAGCGCAGCGATACGTCATCCGTTTGTCGGGCTTTTGACATGGGCGTGGTTTACCCTAATGACCCCGCACCAAGCCGCCTACGGCGTTTATGGCGTTCCGTTGAATGTCATTATCGCGGGAGTGACGATTGCGTCCTATATTGTCTCTCGCGAGTTTACGAAATTCCGTTTCGACCCGATTACTTCACTCATCATCTTGTTCGCAGGGTGGCTAACGGTCTCACAGCAGTTCTCACTCGATCCGGTCAGCTCGGCCCCCTATTATGATCGCTTTATAAAAACGCTGTTGTTCATTGTTTTATGCGCACAAATGACCACGGATAAACTACGGTTTAACGCATTGGTTTGGACAACCGTTGTCTCGATCGGGTTCCTTGCTGCCAAAGGTGCCGCCTTCACCGTGCTAACGCTGGGGCAATATCGCGTACAAGGACTGACCAATACTGTTCTTGAGGATAACAATCATTTCGGCATAGCGGTGGCGACTATTTTGCCATTAATTTTTTATCTCCGAGAGGAAGCTGCCCGCCCGATTATCCGGCAAGGTTTGCTCGTGCTTTTCGCCCTGTCTGTGGTTGCTATTATCGGCACCCAATCGCGAGGTGCGTTTATATCGCTGGTCGTTTTCGGCGGTTTCTTTTGGCTACGCTCTAAACACAAATTGTCGATTTTGGCGGGCCTGTGTCTGTTGATGATACCCACCATCGCATTCATGCCAGCGAAATGGACAGACCGAATGGCGACTATCGGCGAGGCTACCGAGGACGCATCGTTTATGGGCCGTGTCGATGCCTGGGTAATCAACTACAAACTCGCCAAACAAAATCCGCTAACTGGTGCGGGCCTACGCAATTCATATGAAAAAGAGATCGCCGCAGCCGTAGACCCCGAACGCGCTGAGCGGGCAAAAGCCGCTCATTCAATTTACTTTGAGGTGCTCGGCGGTGCGGGCTTTATGGGCCTTGCTATCTATTTATCGCTCTTGGCTACGGCATTCTTTTCGGCTTGGCGCATCAGTGCAAAAAGAAAAGACAAAAACATTCCTCCATGGAAAGGGCGGTTTGGCTATTACGCCCAGATATCAATGGTTGTTTTTGGTATCGGCGGAGCCTCTACCTCGATGGAAATGTGGGATGGCTATCTCGTTGTCATTGCGTTGATCGCAGCATTGACGAAGTTGACAACGATGGAGGGTAAAAAATCGGGTTACGCCCTTGCAAAATTAAGAGCGCAATCGTGGCAAGCCCCGAACGCAAATATTTCGACGACTGAACTATAAATGAAAATTATCTGGTGTGGCAAAGGCAGCGGCGCTACCTGACCCGCGACCGGTCGTATGATCCGTCTGGCTTTCGTGCTTTGTTGAGTGTTTTGCACCTTCAACTTTTGCAACCGAGTCGGGACAGCTCGTTCCGACCTCTATTTGGATCGTTGAATCGTGAATATCGTAACGGCATTCGAGATAGGTCTTCGCGGTTTCTAATGCCGAGGAACTCGCCTCAGCATTTGCAACACAAACATGCATAGTCAATCGTGGTTGTTCCGGTGTGATCTGAGAAATTTGAACGTGGTGAACACCAATAATTTCTGGTGACGCATCTACCAAGCCCTCACCTAACTCCGTTACATCAATATTGACTGGTGCACCTTCGAGCAAAATGAAACCTGTTTCACGCACAAGCCGGTATGCGGAAATTCCAATTAAAACTGAAACTGCAATTGAAAGGATCGGGTCAATAGCCATCCAACCGGAAATGCCAATAACGATTGCCGCTATTATAGCGGCCACCGAGCCAAGCATATCACCCATGACATGCAAAATCGCGCCGCGCATATTTAAGTTCTGTTCGCCTGGCCGGTGAAGAATCAAAAATGCGATGACGTTTGCGACGAGTCCACCAACGGCCACCCAAAGCATTAAACCTGATGCGACCTGCACAGGCTCCATAAATCGTTGAACAGCCTCAAAGATGATCCAGACCAAAAGGACCGCAAGCAAAAGACCATTTACAAACGCAGCCAGAACTTGTGCGCGTCGATATCCAAAATGCAGACGTTTATCCGCAGGGCGCGCGGCAAAAAACTGGGCCGCAATAGCAAGTGCTAACGCCAACGCATCCGTCAACATATGGGCCGCATCCGCGAGCAATGCGAGAGACCCCGAAATGATGCCGCCAACAACCTCGACAATCATAAAAGTCACGATCACAGCCAAGGCCGCGAGCAGCCGCCCGGTTACCTTGTCGGATGAAACGTGATGGTCATGATGACCGCAATTGCTCATGCGTTCGCCAATTTCAGTTCTTTTCAAAACTTTAATACATTACGAGGTTGGCCGAACATTAGTCTGTTCGCGCAAGTCAGAGCAAGGCGCTATTGCTCGGTTTCACGGTAAATTCACCATAATCTTGCCGGTATATTCGCCACACCCAAACGCAAAATATAGTTATATGATAACATTTCTATTGCTATCCTCCGTACCTTGGTCGATTTAGTGTCCGGGTAGCGCACTAAGTGGCAGGAAGGGGCCCTGCGAGTTTGATAGGGGAAACGAATTATATTTACGGCCTGCTCGCGAGCTTGATTGCTGCGGGCATGAGCACATTTGGCATTTTTGCAATGGCGTCTTTCGGCGACTGGGCAAAGCGAAATAGTGCTTATTCCTCGTCATTCGCCGTCGGCCTTTTGACCGTTGGTGTTTTGTTTCACCTCATCCCCGAAGCCGCCAGCCTTTCTGGATTAGCTTTACTGTGGGTCGCTGTTGGGTTTGCTTCGATGGTCCTGATCGGAATCGCGGTGCAAAGCACGGTGCGCCACGGCCCAGAGGGTGCTGCCCTCACCTTTGGTTATGCCTCGATCATCGCGCTCGCCGCGCATTCATTTCTTGATGGCGCGATTTATGCGGCGTCCTTTCAGGAAGAAGCGTTTACAGGCTGGATCGCGACTGGCGGATTGCTATTTCACGAATTCCCCGAAGGCGTAATTGCTTATGCGCTTCTTGCACAAGGGGGCCTAAAACGTAGCCGCGCCATTCTCTTGGCTCTCATTGCCTCAGCGCTGACAACTGTCGGCGGGACAATCGTATCGTTGTTTCTGATCGGCTTAACCAATCAACTCCCGATTGCGGCAATGCTCGGTATCGCAGCAGGTGCGTTGATCTATGTATTGATTGTTCATCTCGGTCCTGACGCCGCTAAAACACCGGGTCGACGCGGCTATGACCTCGCCATGCTTGGTGTGCTTATGGGCACGATCGCCATTGTCTTACAACAACTGGGCGGTGGCCATCATTAAGCCTGGCTAGTTGCGACAACCGGCAATCCCAGCCGTCGGCGATACCATACTCCACCCGCTGTTATCGGTAACTTTAACAACACCCTGTTCAAGATAAGAACCACCACTAAAGCCGAGCCCGAATTTTGCGCTCACTTCAACTACAATTCCATCCGTATTCTGAAATTTCTGGCGTTCATAAATGCCATAGCCACTAGCACCATTATAATCGATACGTTTTAACGTCACGTCCGCGCCGCCTAGATTCATCATGGCGTCTTTTCCCGTAACATAGCGGAACACCGCCGCAGGGCGGTTACCTTCTAGCGTCCAAAGCACCATACCGCATTCTTTTGCAGGTAGCGAAGCATCCGCCAAAGCGCCAAAGCCGTCTGAGGCTGCGTCGTCATCTGCAAGACTGAGTGGCACCGCCTTACGTTGGTCAGAGACTTTTGTTTGACGGTTGGCATCTGATGTCGTCGTAGCGCAACCAGCTAACACCATCATTGAAAGAGCGATTGAAACAGTTTTCATCATGACCCTGCACTCCTAAAAATTCCGGCTGAACCGTAGACCAATTCACCATTCGCATCTTCAAATCCCAAGACGCGAAGCGCTGTATTTATATCGTTTTCACTCGAAGATGCCGTCGCTGATAGTTCATAGGAAAGGCTTCGGTCTACCCGCAGTTCCATATTTGCACCCGCTCGCGGATTTTCGCCCATAAGCGTGACCACGAGTATTTCGCCGTCACACTTCACATCGCCACTCATTGGCAATGCAGGCATGTTATATCTCCGAGCTGGAGCGTTCAAAACATTGGTCCAGATCGTACCATTGGCCGCGATGCACCCGCGCTTTGGTGCAAGTGAAATCTTCGTTGCCTCTATCCTAGCAATGCCTTGGGTCGGGGCACCAAGCACCCCTTGTGGTGCTAATGCACCTAAATCAAAATCTGCGATAAGGTCAGTGACCGTAATCGTTTGGCTTATGCTGAAAGCAACTTTGCCCTCACCGACAATCGTCCCATTTCGTGCAGTGATATCGAACTTGGGTGAAAGTCCCAAAATCGATAAGGGCGACAGTTTATAGGACACATCCCCAAGTGAAGCGCCGGAAGTGTTTAGTCCTTCAAGAGTGCCCGCCCAGACTGTTCCTTTTGTTCCGCTGTACGATATGTTCTGGCTATCAAAATTGATAAAAAGCGCCACTACACTCGCCGGTAACAACGCGGCCATGCTAACAAAAAACACAATAGCAAAAACGCTCATCATCAGTCGACGCGGCGATTTTGATATTTTTCGAGCTTTCATGACTTTTGCTCAAAGACAATGATATGAGCCGTTATCAGGCCAGATTGTCCGTTGGCGATATCCGCGAATGCGACCGTTACACCATATTGTTTTTCTAACTGCGCAATCCACGAAAAAAGTGCTTCACCGTTCATCGGTGCAGCTTGAACCTCCACTTGACCTTGCGCATTTTCCGATCCGATACGCGTTAAGTCCACGCCCCAGTTACTCGCGGTGGTGATCACAGCCTGTCGTAGTTGCATCCGACCAGCAGCACTGGATCCATCGCCGTTTCCACCCAAAGCGGCTGCGGCGAGTGTAAGTTCATATCCATCCCGTGCTGATTGTTCTTTACGTAGTGCCGCATCATGCCAATTATCCAATGGGCGCAGCACGCCCAGTGACACTATCACCAGAGCCGCAAGACAAGCTGCGACTAATATCAATACCCGTTCCCGTACAGAAAGCTCATGCCACCACGTTGTCATGATAAACTCACTTTCAGCTCACCGAGATAAATACCGCCAGATCTTCTCACGCCGCCCGCTTCATTCGCGATTATTCCCCGCGCCTCTAGGTTTTGTTTCAGCACTTCTAAATCATTGATATCCGAAAACCGAAGATTGATCGCATATTCGCCCCGTTGAGCATTATAGCGAATTCGATCAAGTTGAATGTTATCGCTCTCGCCCAAGCTATCTGAAACGGCATTGGTTAGCCGCATAAACATTGGCGCACCGCCACCCGCCGCTAAAACTTGTCGCGCGTGCGTTTTCGGATCGACATTTGAAAATTCCGGAAATGTAGCGACGTGTATATCGTTCGTTTCTTGTCTATAGGCCTCGGCGATACGAAGCGATCTGATACTGTCTGCGACATCCACAACAAGAAACGAAACGACCAATCCCGCAGCGAGCATCGCCGCTCTGCGCCATGGCTTTATTGTCTCCTTCCAGTTACCGCTTTTGCGATAAGCACCTTGAAGAAAGTTTATGTACCCGCTTTGCTCTAGCCCGTCCGCAAAAGTTGAAATCAGCGCCGCCCCCTCTAAGGGATGTCGCCATTCAGTGTGTACGGTGTCGGTCAACGGCAGGGTAGCCTCGCCATAACATATGGCGTTCTCTATCTCCGCTTTTTCTAAAAGTGTAGGCAATATTTCATCGGCTAACGGACGTTCTAATGCGAATCCTTGAAGGCCGACGCTTCCGAACAATCTGTCTTTAGTCGCAAAAACGGTTGCCCTGTCCGCGTAACTCGGCAACAAAACATAATCCGCAGTCACCACATCCGGTTTGATCCCGATGGATGTAAACGCGTGGGCCCACAAGTCTATGACCGATTTTTTGACGGCCAAAACCAAACCGGCCCCATCAGAATGACGCGCAGTTGCAAAATGAATGTTATCTAAACTCTCAGCCAGCTCGTCTTCTAAAAGGAACTTGGCTGCTGATTTATATTGCGCATTCGCTTTTGGTGGCGTCGGCATGATGCGCATGACAACATCCTCACCCGCCAGCACCAACGCGACGCGCTTTGCCGACGCGGCTCTATGCGCAACATCACCTAACGCATCAACACTCTCTGCGGTGTCCGCGAGTTGAACACGCCCGTCAGCCCAAAAGGCCCATTTAATTGGCTCATTCGGACTACGTCCAGCGATGAGTATTAACGTCTCGTTCACATCTCCGCTCCGATACGCCGCGAAACCACGCGCGCGCGGTTTCCATCCATGGCGATTTCCGATGTCATAGTAAGTACCTTGCGATCATAAATAATCTCTGCACGGGCCTTTAGGTAACGTGAGGTTATCTCAAAACGGCGGGTAACCTCATTTTTCAACCCTAGTTTCTTGACTGATGGCTCAGCCAGAAACGCGGTAATGTCGCTATATCCGCCCGGTGGCCGCCCAGCAATAATATCTGCCGCCCCCCGCAGGGAAACGTCGTCGCCCAGAACAGCCGCCAGAACGGCGGCATCACCGCGTTCGAGCATATTTACATTAATGGGTGATGGCCCTTGTCGATCCATCGCGCAAAGAGCTGGAACGAGGGCCAGATAAACGTCTTTCGTAACGTTTTTTATCGCCCTGATTTCAGTTACCGATGCGGCCAATTTGTTGGCGGTGCGATAAGGTGATGACAGAGTTGTATAGTATTCGTCTTCAGCGCCTTGGGGGCGGCGTTGATTATCACCATCAACCCAATCGGCCATAGACTGTGCAATCGCCTCAGCTTCGAATTCACCAAGGCCGAGATGTTTTGAAAGTCTCACAAATTCCGCAATGGCAAGATTTTGTGCATCATCCTCGGATGATTGCGCGAAGCTATTGATGTTAAAGCAGGTCGTTGCATCATCAAAAACAACTCGCGCCATGCCATCGTCCAGAGGTAACTCTATCTGTTCATTGGCCCACGGATCCTCTCGTGACATCTTACTGTCATTGGCATCATACGCAGTCTCGATGGCAGAGGTCGCTAATGTTTCAATCGCTAGCGCCTGCCATATCGCTTCGCTTCGCTCATTCACATTTCCAGCACGGGCCGCAGAAAGTGAAATTTTTTCCATGGAGGCAAGCGCAATGAAAGAAAGTGTCGCCGCCAATAACAATACGATTAAGAGTGCCGCACCTTTTTGTTGGTTCCTCTTATTCATGAGCCGGCCCTTGCGCCATTGCCAAAAGCACCAATCCAAAACCGTTGTTCCAATATCGGTTTATCCGGCCATTCAAGGGTAAACGAAACCGCACGCGGCGGGCCACCAATTCCGCTCGTCGGCCAAAGTTCCGCCCACGTCAACTCACCGCGAAATTCACCAATGAGATATGCGGCTGTTGCGGTTTCTAACCCATCAAATAATATACGTTCATTCGTCACTGAATTGGGCGCAGCATCGAGGTAATTTCTCGTGCGCCGAATTAGCGCTCGGTCGCGAAATACATATTCGACATATTGCAAAGAACTACGCGGCTCGGCCGATTGAATGTTGATCGACCCATCGCGCACAAAAGCGGCGAGAACAACCTCGTCGTCTTCTGTTCGAGAGCCAAACCGAGTTATATTGCCAACAAACTCTGTACTACGCTCAATGCCAAACTCATCGCGAATTTGGCGGGGGCTAATTTGGATGAAGTCACCTTTCATTAGACTGCGCGCGATTTGAAACTTTTTCAATTCATCGTCTGCTTCAGATAACTGATCGCGACTATCGACCCCCAGCCGCAATGCATAAACGCTCGTGGTCGCAATCGCCGCAAAAATAAGCAGCGCAACCATGACTTCGGGCAGTGTCATACCTGATTGTAGTTTGCGGATTATCATTGAACCCTCCGCATTGAGGTTGCGCGAGCAATGATTTGATCACTGTCCATCGGTGAAATATTGATATCAATACGAACTACATCATCTACACCGGTTTCTGTCGTTGTCCGGAAATATCGCAACGCCTCACCACCGACAATTGTTTCGCCCTCTTTCGTCCCGAGTTGAATTGCCTCCGGCAAGATCAGCGCTTCAACCATCAGATTGTCAGCGGCAATCATTCCCCGGTTTCGGTCCTCCAAAGAGGAAATAAACCGAGTGTTTTGGCCGATCAGCGCCAAAAGTGATGCGACCACAAACCCCATGATGCTGAGCGCCACCAGCGTTTCCACGAGCGAGACGCCGCGTTGTTGATTAGCGCGCGTCATTAGCGATCACCTCAACATTGCCCTGATCATTCATTACGACGTCAATATATTTCCGGTCATGATGGAATCTAACGTTAAAGGCATCTGTTTCACCCGTCGGGCTAAAAGTATAAATGTGTGTCTTAGGTTCCGATAGTTGTGTATCTGGTATCTTTTTGTCGTTATCAGGCTTTGACATTTCCAGCCAATAATCCGGTGACAACATCACAGGTTGTAACTTTTTATCGCTTGATTTTTCCCACGCTCCATCCGTATACTGGGTAAATAGATAACCATTCGCATCGACCTCCAACGCAATGGGAAAATTCGATGTAATCGAATATCCAACTGCGTGATCAAGTCGTGCAGCAAAACGGTCTGCGGTTTTGCGCAAATCACCGATCGGTGGCGGCGCGGAAATAATGACAACGCCAGCCACCATCGCCATGATCATCATAACCACAAGCAATTCGACTAATGTAACGCCGCGTTGTTGGCGACGCTCTCTCAGCCAACCGTTATTTCGCTGTCCAGTTGCCAATGTCCGCGTCCAGCCCTTCGCCCCCGGGTTCGCCATCCGCCCCGAAGGAATATAGATCATATGCACCACCATGCTCGCCAGGAATTCTGTATTGAAACTCGTTTCCCCATGAATCTACCGGAACCTCCCCGCGCAAATATCCGCCGGGCCGATAATTAGCGTTGTTTCGCGCGTCGCTTGGCACCGTTACCAACGCGTCCAACCCTTGTTGCATGGTCGGATAGCCGCGCATGTCGAGGCGATATTGATCAAGCGCAGTTTCTATCGCATCAATTTGAAGACGCGTCGTGTCGACGGATGCTTTATCTGCCGCAGGCAGAACATTGATAACAACGACAGCCGAAATCAGCGCTAGAATCGCCAGCACGACCAATAGTTCAACCAGTGTAATACCGCGCTGCTTGCGTCGTTTAATCGCTGAACTACGAACTTTCATTTTCAACTCCATTTTTATCCTGCGGCTAACGTATTAAACCGGAGGATGGGTAACAGGATCGACAACACAATCACCAACACAGCGCCGCCCATAGCAACAATGATTGCCGGCTCCAAAAGGCGTAGCGCGACAGTGGATGCCGTATCAAATTCTTCCTCTAGCTGCACTGCCGCCTTATCCAATAGATCCGCCAATGCGCCAGAACGTTCCCCGGCGGCAACCATATGAACCAGCATCGGCGGTAGCGCATTGGCGCGCTTTAGTGCGGCGGCAAGCGATGCACCCTCTCCCACCATCGTGACCGTTTTATCGAGGCGCGACCGGATGTAGCTATTGTTTACAGTTCGTTGTGCGCCAACAAGACTATCAATCAACGGCGCACCACCCGCAAACAATGTCGCGAGTGTTCGCGCAAATCGTGCGCCATCAACGGCCTGTGCTAAACGACCAAAAACCGGAATTTTCAAAACGCGTTCATCAACCCAAAGCCGAATTCTTGGCTCTTTCAATGCACGCCACACCCCCAACCCCATCAGCGACATTACGAGAAGTGCAATCAAACCGTAATTAACGATCCAATCCGAGATTCCGACAACCAGCCGTGTTAGAAATGGTAACTCTGCGCCAAAATTGTTGAATTGCGATACTATTTTCGGCACGACAAAAATCATCAGTGCCGTAACAACTAGGCTCGCAATAACCGCAAGCGCCGCCGGGTAAATCAAAGATGCGACCGCTTTATTCTTTAGCGCTCGGTTCTTTTCTAGCATCAAAGCAAGGCGCGTTAAAACACCCGGCAAATCACCCGACGTTTCCCCGGCCGCAATCACCCCGCGATAAAGCGCGGGAAATGATTTTTTGTCCTCGGCCAGCGCATCCGCAAAACGCCACCCCTCCATAACGCGCTCGCGCACCGCAATCAGTCGCGTGCGCGTTCCGCCCGTATCGGATTGAAGCGCAACAGCGTTTAACGCCTCTTCAAGTGGTGTTCCCGCACCGATGAGCGCCGCCATTTGGCGCGTAACAGAAACCAGCTCGCTAGGGCGAATACGCGCCGGACGATTTTTACGTTCGACACTCGCCTCTTCGCTACGCGGCGCTGAAAGTTTGAGTGGTGTTAGTTTCATGCGGCGTAATTCACTGCGCGCCTGGCGTTGGCTTTCAGCCGAAACTACACCTCGGCGGGTTTTCCCGCCGAAATCCAGCGCCTCATATTCAAAGGCCGGCATGGTCATCCTCCTTGCGGACAACACGCATGACTTCTTCGAGTGCAGTTACGCCATCGCGAACATGCCGGAAGCCGGATTGAGCGAGGGTTTCCGCATTGCTAAAAGCGTAAGCCTCTATCTCTTGTTCGCTGGCATTATCGTGGATTAGCCGTTTTAGTTTTTCATCAACAATGATGATTTCATAGACACCAATGCGGCCTTCATATCCGGTTTGATTACAACGGCCACAACCAACGGGTTTCATTAATTGAACTGGCTCGTCCGTGCCCAACATTTTGCGCGTTGCTGCATCGGCCTCATAGGGTGCCTTACAGGAAGGACATAACCGGCGAACGAGCCTTTGCGCCAAAACTGCCGCAGCCGTAGTGGACAGCAAAAATGGTTCAACGCCCATATCGCGCAGTCGTGTGATGGCACCTGCTGCTGAATTTGTGTGAACGGTTGATAAAACCAAATGCCCCGTCAACGACGCTTGCACTGCAATCTCAGCGGTTTCGACATCGCGAATCTCACCAACCATGACAATATCAGGGTCTTGACGAAGTATAGCGCGAAGCCCTGTGGCAAAGGTCATTCCAACCTTCGGGTTGATTTGTGTTTGACCCACGCCGTCAACTGCGTATTCAACCGGGTCTTCTACAGTAAGAATGTTTCGACTTGGCTCATTCAACAGGCTAAGGGCACCATAAAGTGTTGTGGTCTTACCCGAACCCGTTGGCCCAGTTACGAGTATAATTCCGTTGGGGCGCGTCAACACTTGTTTGAAACGATCAAGAATTGATTGCGGCATACCCAATCCATCTAGATCAAGCCGCGCTTCGTCTTTATCAAGAATACGCATCACCACACGCTCACCGAAACGCGCGGGTAACGTAGACACACGCACATCAACTGTCCGCCCACCAAGCGCAAGGGATATTCGGCCATCTTGAGGGACGCGGCGCTCCGCAATATCAAGACGCGCCATCACTTTGACCCGAGACGTCAGAACTGGTGTCATCCGAGCAGGCAGAGAAAGAACCTCTCGCAGAACGCCGTCAATTCTTAGACGAATTGAAAGCGTTTTTTCATAAGGTTCAATGTGGATGTCAGAGGCTTTTACTTTTACAGCCTCCGCAATCATCGCATTAATTAGGCGAATGACCGGGGCGTCATTCTCGCTATCAAGCAAGTCCGCCGTCTTCGGCAATCCTTCCGCTAGTGACGCAAGGTCATTGTCATCATTTGCTAGGTCGAGATCGGCGGTCGAAATTCCTTCAACAGAATAAATCTCAGAAAGCCGGCGTTCAAACATCTCGGGCGGTAGAACATCAATCTCGATTGGCGCGCCAACCGTGCGCCGTGCTTCAATCACCGCCCATGGGTCCGGCTTTTCTCCGCGCGCTCCCAAAACCACAGGGTTTGCCGTATCATCAAGCACAATGAGGCCGCGCTCCTTTGCGAAAGCATAGGAGAAACGCACCGGCATCAATAAATTTTGTTCACTCATGGTGCTTTAATGGCCTATTGCGGTGTCGCTGTGCCCGTCACTTCATCAATCAAGCGTTCCATCTCAGATGTCGGCGTGCCATCGCGCAACAATTCACGCGCGCGCATATAGTCCATCTTTCGATCGGTCGCTACTTTTGCCGTAGACTGATCACGCACTATCGTCGGGCGGATGAACACCATCAAATTTTGGCGTCGCCGTTCACGTGACGTGGTCTTAAAAAGATTTCCAACAGCGGGAATATCACCAAGATATGGCACTTTTGACTCCGTGTCTTCGCGCGTGTCATCAATCAGACCACCAATCACCAGGATATCGCCGTCGTCCACCAACGCCGTCGTTGAAATTTCCCGTTTGTTTGTAATCAAATCGGTTGAGCTTGAAAGTATCGGCCCTTCGATGCTGGAAATTTCCTGTACGATTTGCAGCGTGACAGTGCCGCCATCATTAATTTGTGGAGTTACCTCAAGGATCACGCCGATCTCTTGGCGGCTGACCGTGCGAAAGGCATTGGTCAAATTATCACCCACTGCCTCGCCAGTGGTCACTGGAATTTCCTGCCCGACTTGTAAACGCGCTGTTTCGTTATCAAGCGTCATAATCGATGGCGTTGAAAGAACATTTGAAAAAGTATCCTTTTGAATCGCTGTCAGGATCGCGCCAAAGAACGAGTTTTTGCCCAGCCGACCAGCACCACCAAGCGCAAATCCGTTAAACCCTAGAAGCGAATTCACCGCCGCTTCGGTCAACGCACTTTGCTGATCGCTAAGATCACCACTTACAACATTCGATTCCAAAAGCGCAGCACCAGCAGCCGCCAACATATTGGGTTGTGCACTGGAAAAATTCGTCGTTGAAAACGGAACACTCGACCCTTCTGCGCCCGTCAAGAAATATTGAAGCCCGAGGTCCCGAACTGTCGTGTCGGAGACATCGACGATGATAGCCTCGACCAAGACCTGCGCGCGCCGAACATCCAGTTGTGCAATTACATTTTGGATCGTGCGCTGAATTTCGGTATCGCCATTTATGATTAGTGAATTTGTGGGTTTGTGAAATGAAACACTAGCGCGATTACGACCAACGGTACCGTCAAGCCCCCCAGCGATCGTGCTGTTGACGACTTCGGTCAAAAGCGGTGCCATTTCTTCGGCATCAGCATGTTTTAGAAAAACGACCGCCAAATTTGACGAAGTCCCGCCATATTGATCGAGTTCGCTCACGACCAATTCCAACCTGCGCATCAATGATGGTTCTGCACGGATCAAGAGGGAATTGCTTGCCTCTACGGGCACGATTGAAAACGCCGCGCGTCCACCAGATTCCTCGGACATTTCAGACGCAAGCTCGCTGACGAGTCGCGATAATTCCCCAGCGGATGAATGTTGTAGAGCTATTGTTCGATAGATTGTGGAATCACGGTCGAGCTGTTTTAATACTTTGGTGATGCGCGCAACATTGTCGGCAGTATCGACAACGATGATCGAATTCCCTGTACGAACGGGGCTGACCACACCATTATTACCGATAATCTGCGCAAGGTTCGCCGCTGCTTCACGTGCGTCCACATAGCTCAAACGAATAATCTGCGTCGTGAGGTCAGAACCCCGCCCTTCACCGACCGGTCCGGCGGCACGAGCAGCCTCTTGCAAGGGAACAATGCGATATTTTCCGTCACCCGCAGGTGTGGCGGCAAAATCATTCACCCGTAAGACCGCCTGAAACAACTCCCATGCTTCGTCGGCACACAGGCTTCCGTTTGGTGGTGACTTAACTGTAACGCGACCTTGGACAGCGGGATCGAGAAGAAACGTTCGGCCAGTACGTATGGCAATTTCATCAACAACGGCGCGAATATCTGCGCCTTCATAGTTGAGTGCCGCGCCGCAATTTTCCTGTGCCCATGCGTTGATGGGCGTTAAAAAACCCACCGTCGCCGCAAGCACCGCCGGAATGGCATTACGAAACTTCAGCATTACTCATTTCCTTTTACGGACAACGTAATCGGCATTCTTTGTCCGTTACGCTCAATTACAATAGCGGTTTGTTCAGCCCGCGATATCTTGTTCATCATTGTTAAAAGCCCCGATGGGTCTGCCGGTGCTGGCGTTCCGTTTACGGAACGTAAAATGTCGCCCGATTGAAAACCAATTCTCTCAAAGACCGCGGCATTGCGGCCAGCATTCAATGCGATCGCCGTCGCGCCATTTGCGTCTTTCGTCACGGACATTTTTATGGCGTCAGATAGTTCTTGGGCCGTAACGAAACTACGCTCTGGTTGAGGCGCAGCTTCTATTCGCTTTTTTACCGGTGTTTTTGATTCAAAGCGTAGGGATTCACGTACGCCATTTTGCTCGATAATCACCTGATCTTCATAGACCGCAACCAAACGAACACCGGTCGTTATTGTCTCGCCCACTGCATGGCGTTTTTCTTTTCCGTCCGAACGCCGAATAATTGCTGAGCCTTCATCCCCTTTTGGCCACACACCTGTAAGCGTTAAGTCAAGCGAAGTTTCGGCAACATCGGGGATATCCTCAATGGGTCCGGCAGAAACTGCGGCTGAATGGAACGGGTTTTTTGCGTCCGCAGGTGCACGCTCACGGGCGCTTGACTGGGTGGACATCGCAGCCCCGACAACATCGCCCTTTGGTGTCGGCAAAGGCGCAAAAATCGCTATCGCAATCTTGGCGAGTGCTAGGCCTAAAAGCCCAACCAGCAGCAATTCGATGACACGTGGCAATATCGCGGGTCCGCCGTTTTTAAAGACGGCGAAGCCCCTGTTTAACCCATTTATGTCGAAACCGACCAAATTACTCACCCGCGTCGCATTTACTCATAAACGACATTAAATTGTTACTTCGAATTGATACCGAAAAACCCTTAGCAAAACGATATCCGGCCACCGATTTCATTGAGGCCCTACTTGCATTTTTCGTTCCTCTTTTTACTCGAAAGAGCTGAATTCATTCAGAATTTTCGGATAAACCTCTCGGATACCTACCCCGCCTGCACAATAACGGCGAAAGCTCACACCCATCGGAAACCCTTCAACGCAATTTTGAAGCAAAACAACTTCCTATCACCGAAAACGCAAGTCGAGCATTTGCCCCACGCATCAGCCCTTTCGCTCCGTTAGAAGAGGCTTTTTACAGTAGCATGACATGTTTGTTTCAGATCTATGACAGACGGCCAAAATGATCATCCGTATGCGCACCTCGTGCATCAATATAATGACGCACCGTGTGCGCAATTAGGCAAGGCGGAATTGGGCATTCTTGATCATAAATCCGCATATCTTGTGCGGTTGCGGAAACCAGTGAGATCAGCCATTTTTGCGCAGCGATTGCGCTTTTTCCAACCACGGAAACTTTTTTGAATGAATCTCGAATGGGCTATTTTCATCACAGCTTTTCTGGTTGGGCTTCTCGCGGGAAGCTTTTTGAATGTGGTTATTTATCGTGGCCCACAGATGTGGAACCTCATCGACGGGCATGATCGGGGTAATCTTGTCTTTCCTAGATCCTCATGCCCGTCCTGCGGGGCGATCATCAACCCTCTTCATCTTGTTCCTGTTGCGGGGTTCCTCTGGCTTCGTGGCCGCTGCGGAGCCTGTAAAGATCCCATTTCCTTTCGCTATCCCGTGGTCGAGCTTCTCGGCGGACTGGCTGTGCTCGTTGCCGTGGTTCTATTTGGGTCGACACTACCTGCCGGATTGGCGGCACTGTTCTTTTTGTTTCTAATCGCCCTTGCCGCGATTGATTATGAAACTGGCTATCTGCCGGACGCATTAACACTGCCCCTTATCATGATCGGTATCGCTGCCAACGGGTTTGAGCTTTTCGTTCCGTTTGCGGACGCCATAATCGGCGCATTTGTGGGCTATCTCGTTTTTCGCGCGATAGATTTTGCGTTCCTTAAATTGCGAGGCGTCGAGGGTCTGGGTCAGGGCGATGCAAAGCTTTTGGCCGCCATCGGCGCTTGGCTAGGGTGGGTTGCGTTGGCGCCGACCGTATTTATCGCCGCGATTTTAGGTTTAGTGGCAGTCGGTATTATGCGCCTAAAGGGCCAGGCAGTATCCGGTGATATGGCGATTGCTTTCGGCCCCGCATTAGCCGGTGCCGCTGCAATTATGATGATAGCGAGCGGGCTTATTTCCCTTTGAAAGTGGGTTTGCGTTTTTCCATCAGGGCCGTCACGCCTTCGCGACAATCGTCCGTGGCAATCGCAACACGTTGGTTCTGCGCTTCAAAAGTCATCGCATTATGTAGCCCGCCCTGAGACGCGGCCCTGAACACGCGCTTTGTCAACGACAATGCGAGCGGCGCGCGTTCAGTCAGGGTTTTTGCCCATTCAACCGCGTTCGTCAGAACATCAGTCATCGGAACTGTTCGGTTGACAAGGCCCCACTCAAGCGCGTGATCGGCGCCCAGCTTCTCGGCCTCGATTGCTAATTGATACGCCCGCGCATACCCAATTTCGCGCGTTAGCAAATAGGAAAGCCCACCATCGGGCACCAATCCAATATTCGCAAAGGCACTCATAAGATAAGTATCTTCGCTCATCACCCGCAAATCACATGTCAGCGCAGTGGTCATACCAATACCTGCCGCCGGACCATTGATCGCTGCAATGACCGGTTTTGGCATGGTCGCGATTGTGCTTAGAAAAGCGGCATACTCCGTATTCAACACATCTTCGACATTAAACTTGTCATTCACCGCAGTTACATCAGCGCCGGCGCAGAATGCACGACCCGCCCCAGTTAGAACAACCGCGCGAATGGCATCGTCCGCTGACGCAGTCTTCATGGCATCCGTTAAATCGGCGCGCATCTGCCCGTTAAAGGAATTAAGCTTATCTGGACGATCAAGGGTGATAACGGCAACGCCGTCATGCGGGGTTTCATATTTAACTGTCATAACCTTGCTTTCTGGAACGTTCTGAAAGGGTGGGCGTTTCACTATCATCGCTTGTGTTCAGACTGATTGCAAAACGCGGGCGCAGTGATAATCCTGTAAGAAAACCAAATTCGGAGGCACATTATGGTCGATAGTCGTTTCTTTCGGCAAGAATGTTTCATCGCTGGTAAATGGATCAGCAGTCACGAAAACGCTGTCGTCACGGTCAATAATCCCGCAACAGGTAAGCAATTAGGCACCGTACCGGACCTCGGGCGCGATGAAGCCAAGAACGCGATCACGGCGGCCCATACTGTGTTTCCGGAATGGGCCGCCAAAACTGCGGCAGAGCGCGGCAAATTCTGCAGCGCCATTCATGATGCGCTGATGGATAATCAAGACGCGCTGGCCGAGATCCTGACCCTGGAAATGGGCAAGCCACTGGCTGAGGCAAAAGGCGAAATCGCCTATGGGGCCGCGTTTTTCAAATGGTTCGCCGAAGAAGCATCTCGGGTTTATGGCGATGTCATCCCCTCGCCTTGGGCCGACAAGCGCATCGTTGTTATCAAAGAGCCTGTGGGCGTTGTCACTTCGATCACACCGTGGAACTTTCCGACCGCGATGATCGCGCGCAAGGCGGCCGCTGCTCTTGCCGCTGGCTGTCCGATTGTTTGCAAACCTGCCAGCCAAACGCCTTTTTCTGCCCTTGCTTACGGTGTCATCGCCGAGGATATCGGCCTGCCCCACGGGGTTTTGAACGTAATAACGGGCGCGCCCGCACCCATCGCCGACGAATTTTGCGAAAACCCCAACGTCAAAAAAATCACCTTTACGGGTTCGACGGCTATCGGCAAGCAGCTCGCGGCGAACGCCATGAAACATATGAAACGGGTTTCGATGGAACTCGGCGGGAATGCCCCGCTGATTATTTTTGACGACGCTGATATTGATCGCGCTGTCGAAGGGGCGATTGCCTGCAAATTTCGTAACGCCGGACAAACTTGCGTTTGTGCCAATCGAATATTGGTTCAATCGGGGATTTATGACGAGTTTTCCCAAAAGTTCTCTGCACGTATTAATAACATGAAAGTCGGAAATGGCCTTGAAGACAATGTTGATCAAGGACCGTTGATTGACCAAAAAGCCGTCAAGAAAGTTGAAGAGCATATCGAAGACGCGACCAGTAAAGGCGCAAAAATTGTGACAGGTGGAAAGCGCCATGAACTGGGCGGCACATATTTTGAGCCTACTTTGTTGCGCGATGTTACGGCTGATATGTTGATTTCCGATGACGAAACATTCGGCCCCGTTGCACCGTTGTTTAAATTTGATACCGAAGAAGAAGCGATCACCATGGCCAATGATACCGAATATGGCCTTGCGTCTTATTTTTACACCAAAGACCTTGGGCGGGCCTGGCGTGTTATGGAAGCGCTTGAATATGGTATGGTCGCGATCAACGAAGGTATTCTTTCGACGCCGGTCGCGCCTTTTGGTGGCGTCAAGGAATCGGGCGTTGGCCGCGAGGGCTCCAAATATGGCCTCGAAGATTATCTCAACATTAAGTATGGGCTTTTCGGCGGGCTTGAAAATTAAGCCGTCTTTATTCGCCCGCAAAGATATTCCGTTCACTACTTTTCCCTTTATTCTTCGGGATGCAGATTAGCTTATTCAGGACAAGTGGGGATAACTACGCACCAAATGCGGAATTGAGATCAATTTTCGCGTTTTAAGAGATGTAGCACAGGCCACATTCGCGTGCTGGTGGCGCGAATGCCACGCTACTCGGCGTTTGTGCTCTCGGCAAAATACTCAGCGAGCTTCGCGGCCTCGATGTTGACGTCGTGCGCGGCTTCAATTCGGCTCCGGCCTTCGCCGCCCATCGCCGCCAGCGTTTCTGGTGAAGCCTCAAGCGCACCTCGCATCGCATTAATCAATGCGCTTTCATCACCAGCTGGCAAAATCCAGCCGCATTCTTCATCAACTAACTCGGGAATTCCCGCGATATAGGTTGAGATCACGGGCCGACCGAGCGCCAACGCCTCCATAATCACAACAGGCAGTCCTTCAGCAAAGGTCGGCAACAAAAAGGCGCGGGCTTCACCAATGGCCGCGCGCACTTTGGCATTCTCCATCCAACCTGTGATTTCTATATTTTCACCCACACTAAGTCGGGCAATTTCTGATTCAATTTCGCCTCGTGATGGGCCATCACCAATCAGAATTACTTTTACGTCCGGGTATTCCGCCCGAAGTTTAGCCACCACAGACGGCAACTGCGCCTGCCCCTTTTGCGGACACAAACGCCCAACACAGACAAAGGTCCGATTATTCGGTGGAGGCGTCGCATCGAAATCATCAAGGTTCAAGCCGCAATGAACGATCTTAATCTTGTCGCCCGCGCGGATAGTCGAGAACCGAATTAATTGCGAGCGGCAAAAATTTGTGATCGCCGCAATAAATGATGCATGCTGAATTTTTGCTGGAAAATCCAATAGCGGCGCATCGGTCAATTCATCGGGGCCATGCACCGTCGCGCTATAGCTAGGCCCGCCCATAATGCGAGAAAGCATGGCAACCGCAGTTGAATTTGTCAGAAAATGAACATGGACATGATCAATATTTTCTTTTGCCGCTACCTGACGGAAATAGATTGCCTCTAGCAGGTAAGCGACATGACGAACAATGCCGCCACGGGCCGACCGCAATAGCGACAACCAAGGACCAAGTGCCTTTAAGATGCCGCCCGGATTAGAAATAACCTCGCGGCCCAAGGCTTTGAGTAACCGCGCCTTATTGCCTGATAAAATATAATGGGTACGGTCAATTTCAGCGATATCAAGCGGATCAACCAATTGGTCATCCCATCGGCGCAGGGCAAAACGGCTAACCGTCATGCCCTGTCGTTCCAATGCCTCGATTTCACGCCGGATAAACGTGGTCGAGGTTAACGGATAGGTGTTCATCAAATAGGCGACGTTCACAAATTGTATTCCTGTTTGCGCCGCTCAACTCATGCGGCCCATCCGTTTAGATTTTGTCACCAGAAATAATTAACTGGTGTTTAGGCAGCAGTGCGGAATTTGACGATTTTGGTCGGCGTGGCCGGTGGTTCGCCAACATTGGCCTCATCAACATGTTCCATGCCGTCAACAACCTTACCCCACGCGGTGTACTGACCATCAAGGAACGACGCATCGTCAAAACAGATAAAGAATTGGCTGTCGGCACTGTTCGGGTCTTGGGCACGCGCCATTGAACACACACCGCGCTGATGGCCAACGTCGTTAAATTCTGCATCAATTTTGTTGCCCGAACCACCAGTGCCATTGCCAATCGGGCAACCCATCTGCGCCATGAAGCCAGAAATCACGCGATGAAGCGATAGCCCGTCATAAAAGCCTTCGTCGGCAAGCTCTTTTATACGCGCCACATGGTTTGGCGCTTTTTCGGGATATGTTTCAATCGTTACATCACCCGTTTCGAGCGTCAGAATAAGCTTGTCCGTCATAATTCAATCTTTCCGTCTTTCTTGATTGGCACGCGTATCTCGCAAATATCTTTCACGAGACCTGTATCATTAACCTGGCCAGCGGCCTTTAGGTATTGAAGGAATACAGGGTTGCCGGTTTTTAGAACTTTAATGTTATCGCGTTCTGATTCTGGAACATCTGCAGCAATCCGTGCACGAATGATTGGCGTGGGCCGTACAGGTGGTTCACCACGAACAATCCGTCGCGACGCTTCGAAGCCATCAACGATCCACCCCCAACCGGTGTATCGTTTGTCCAAATTCAATCGCGAGTCACCAATCATCAAAAAGAACTGACTATTGGCACTATTGGGGTCTGTCGCGCGGGCCATAGACATGACACCGGGGCAATGAACCGGCCAAAGATCCACACGGCTATCTTTGATAAAAGTCCGCAGTGCTTCGGGCTGTGCCGCAACGGGCATACCGTCGACATAACCGATACGCGGCGCAATCCGGTCACGACCGATTACATTGAGCCCTTCGACTTCGCCCGCATCGCGCGTAAATTCCGCCTCAAGATTGGGCTTTTCTGAAGACCCGGTACCTGTGCCTGTCGGATCGCCGCCCTGAGCCATAAATCCTTCGATAACGCGGTGAAAAACTATGCCGTCATAGAATTTTTCACGGGTTAGCTCTTTGATACGCTGAACATGTTTCGGCGCAAAATCCGGGCGTAACTCGATGACGATCTTGCCCGCCGGTAGGTCGAGGTAAAGCGTATTTTCCGGATCAAGTGGCCGCCAGTCATTTGGTGATGTCGCTTCAATGATTTCGCGCGAAGTGGGTTGTTTCACTTCATCATCAGCAAGCGCGCCGCTGGACATGGCAAGCGCTGCTAATATCCCGAAATATGGCCGTAAACGCATATAGAAACTCCTCTGGCCCTTCGCCCCAATACGACAGCCACCCTTCATATAGGGCACAATCGACAAAAATGAAATTACGGCTTGGCGAACTTGGCTTTCAGCATTTTTTCGACGCCCGCAGGCACGAAAGATGAAACGTCACCATTCAGTCGGCAAATTTCCTTGACCAGACGCGACGCAATCGATTGATAACGCGCGTCAGCCATTAAGAAAACGGTCTCGATATCGTCATTCAGTACCTGATTCATGCCAACCATCTGAAACTCATATTCAAAATCAGAAACTGCGCGTAAGCCGCGAATGATGATATTTGCGTTCAACTCCTCGGCAAATTTCATCAAAAGCGTCTCAAACGGAACAACCCGAATGGTTGTATCGTTAGTTTTCGCGATCTCGGCCACTTGTTGTTCAACCATCGCCACCCGCTCTTCGAGCGTAAATAAAGGCGATTTGTCCCGATTAATAGCAACGCCAATGATCAACTCATCGACCAGCTTTACCGCCCGCTGCATCAGATCCACATGCCCAAGGGTCACCGGATCGAACGTGCCAGGGTAAAGGCCAGTCAATTTCGTCATTCGCTTTCGCCCTCTTCCTCGCCATCTTCTTCGTCACCATCGACGTCTTCGACACGACCGACGGAAACGACTTTCTCGTCTTCACGCGTTCTAAAGATCGTTACGCCCTGAGTGTTTCGACCGGCGAGACGAATATCATTGACTGGTGTACGGATAAGTTGCCCGCCATCAGTCACCAGCATGATCTGGTCGGTTTCCTCGACTGGGAATGACGCGACCACAGGCCCATTTCGATCGGTCGTTTGAATAGCGATGATCCCTTTACCGCCACGACCCGACGTACGATATTCGAAAGAGGACGTTCGCTTACCGTAGCCATTCTCGGTGATCGTCAGAATGAACTGCTCGGATGCACCCATTTCGGCCAATCGTTCTGGACTAATCGCAACGTCTGGCGTTTCGTTATCTTCCGGATCCTCTGCATCACTCTCACCTGCAGCACGGCGCATAGCCGCCGCATGTTTGAGATAGGCTTTCGATTCCTCTGAGTTGGTATCCATATGGTGCAAGACAGCCATTGAAATAACGACATTGCCTTCATCAAGGCGAATTCCTCGAACGCCAGTGGAGGTCCGTCCCGCAAACACGCGCACCGCATCTACGGGGAAACGGATGCAATTACCCGCCGCAGTCGTCAGCAATACATCTTCGTTTTCGCGACAAAGCTGCACACCAACAAGCCGATCACCGTCATCAAGCTTCATGGCAATTTTGCCATTACGATTGATCCGCTGGAAGTCGGACAACTTGTTGCGACGAACATTACCCGAACGGGTCGCAAACGTAATTTGCATTTGCTCCCAAGACTCTTCGTCCTCTGGGAGCGGCAGAATATTTGTCACGCGTTCATCTGGGCCAAGCGGCAACAGATTGATAAAGGCTTTGCCCCGCGAGTTTGGTGCGCCCTCAGGTATCCGCCAAAGCTTGAGTTTGTAGACCATGCCCGTTGACGTAAAGAACAGTAACGGCGTGTGCGTGTTGCCGACGAAAAGTTGCGCGACGAAATCTTCGTCTTTGAACTTCATGCCCGCGCGACCTTTGCCACCACGTTTCTGCGCACGGTAAGTCGAAAGCGCCGTACGCTTCACATAACCCGCATGGGTCACCGTCACGACCATTTCGTCACGCGGAATAAGGTCTTCGTCTTCGACCTCCCCATCGGCCTCAACAATTTCCGTCCGTCGCGGGGTTGCGAATTCGTCGCGCGCGGCGGTCAATTCGGTTTTGATAATTGTCAAAACGCGGTCACGATTACGCAGAATTTCAAGATAGTCTTCAATCTTTTCGGCCAGCCCTTTTAGCTCGTCGCCAATCTCGTCACGGCCCAGCGCAGTAAGGCGCTGTAGGCGAAGATCAAGAATGGCTTTTGCTTGCTCCTCTGACAATGTCAGTTTGTTGCCATCGGCCATCATATGGCGTGGGTCAGCAACCAAAAGAACGAGCGGTGCAAGATCCTTTGCGGGCCATTCGCGTTCCATCAACTGCGCTTTCGCGGTTGCTGGATCGGGGGCCGCGCGGATCAGCGCAACAATTTCGTCGATGTTGGCCACAGCAATCGCAAGACCAACCAAAATATGGGCGCGGTCGCGTGCTTTATTAAGTTCAAATTTGGTCCGGCGCGTAATGACTTCTTCGCGGAAGTCGATGAACGACATCAAGACATCGCGCAACGCCATTTGCTGTGGCTTGCCGCTATTTAGTGCAAGCAAGTTTACGCCAAAACTCGTTTGAAGCTGAGAGTGACGATAAAGCTGGTTGAGGACCACATCCGGGCTGGCGTCACGGCGAAGTTCAATCACCACACGAATGCCGAGGCGGTTTGACTCGTCGCGTATATCCGCAATGCCTTCGATTTTCTTCTCGCGCACAAGCCCCGCGATACGTTCGACCATCACCGATTTATTCACCTGGAACGGAATTTCGGTAATGACGATGCCGTAGCGATCTTTGCGCAGCTCTTCGATGGTTGCGCGCCCGCGCATCACAACAGACCCACGCCCCGTCAACAACGCAGATTTAGAACCTGCGCGGCCAAGAATGACGCCGCCTGTCGGGAAATCGGGACCCGGCACAATCTCGATCAGTTCTTCATCGGTGATTGCAGGGTTGTCGATCATGGCGAGCGTTGCGTCGCAAACCTCGCCCAAATTATGCGGCGGAATATTCGTCGCCATACCGACGGCGATACCGCCCGCGCCATTGACTAACAGGTTCGGATAACGAGCCGGCAAAACCATCGGCTCATTCTCCGAGCCATCATAGTTTGTCTGAAATGCGACCGTGTCTTTTTCGATGTCTTCGAGCAGCGCATGTGCCGGTTTACCCATGCGGACTTCGGTATAACGCATCGCAGCCGGTGGATCGCCATCGATCGAACCAAAGTTACCCTGTCCGTCAAGTAATGGCAGTCGCAGTGAAAAGTCCTGCGCCATGCGCGCCAACGCATCATAAATCGATTGGTCGCCATGCGGGTGATATTTACCGATGACATCACCAACAACACGCGCAGATTTGCGGTATGGCTTGTTATACGCATAGCCATTTTCATGCATCGACCATAAAATACGGCGGTGAACTGGCTTCAACCCATCGCGCGCATCAGGAATCGCACGGCTCACGATCACACTCATCGCATAGTCGAGATACGATTTTCGCATCTCTTCTTCGATGTGGATGGTCGATATGCCGTCGCCTAATTGTGGCGGGGTGTTTTCGTCTGAATTATCGGGAAAATCGCCGTTGTCTTCGGCCACGAAAGAACCTTTTGGAATCAGTTAAAAATGAACTGCTCTGCCTAGCATTGCCCCCCAATAAAGCCAAGCATTTGCCCTGTTTATTGCGCAGTTTATTCGCGCTAACATATAGGGTAGCATTAACCAGCAAATTTGTCAGGAAAAAGCATGATCTCAAAGACCAAAATCCTCAGTATTTCCGTCGCTTCGACAATCTTTCTCTTAGGCTGTGGAAAAACTGATGATACTGGCTCGAGCACCGCTTCAGTGACATCAAACGGGGATTCTTTATTGACTACCCTCGCCCCCTCGGATTGGGCTGACGCTGCATCCACCTTTATTGACCCTGAGGGTAATCAAATTGGCTATGCCGTTTTCAAAAATGCGCCCCGCGCAGGTGTTCTTATTCGTGTTGACGTCGCAGGTCTCAGCGAAGGGTGGCACGGCATCCACCTTCATCAGGTCGCGGACTGCAGTGATGGTGCCGAGGGCTTTAAGGCATCCGGTGGCCATATCGATCCCGATGATCGCGCCCATGGACTTTTGAACCCGGATGGTCCCGAACGGGCAGACATACCGAATATTTATGCCGGTCCAGATGGCCGCGCGACCGCCGAAATTTTCAACACGACCATTGCGCTTTATCCCAGCGAAGCCGCAGCCGCAGAAGCGGGTCCGTATCCGCTTATGGATGAAGATGGTTTTGCGATGATCATTCATACAAACGCTGACGATCACATGACACAACCGATCGGCGGTGCCGGCGCGCGTGTTGCCTGTGCTGCTATAAAACCGGCAAACTAAACCATCCGATTTTAGTTTCGCTCGCGCGTGCAATATACTCCGGCTGGCGCTTTTCAGCGGGTATTCTATTATCCGCACAGCAGTGGTTTATGTGATATGGTGGAATTTGCCTGAGCCGGGGATGCTCAGTGCGCGTAAAGGGGGTGCGTAAAATGACAATTATAAACCGAAGAGGTTTCGTACTGGGAAGCGGCGCAGCCATGTCGCTTGGCATGGTTGGGAATGTCCAGGCAAACGGATTAACCGGTGCTTGGACGCCATTGCGGGATATGCCCTTTCCTGTTCAGGAAATTTACCCCGCCGCATTTCGTAAATCATCCGATCCCGGTCCATCCCTAAAACCTAAACCACTTGATATTCTCGTGAATGCGGGCGGACTCATACCCAATGACGTCGAATTCAATGTCACGGACGCCGTGACATTTTATGATCCAGCTTATGATGCGTGGGGCTTTGGCACACCGCTCCCCGCGCCGCGTCATCACCTCGCATTGGTGAACAATAATGGCATCCTTTACGGCATTGGTGGTTTTGCGCGGAATCAACGCAGCGGTTGGCAGATGCAATCCGAATGTTTGCGTCTTCGCGACCTGAACGGTCGTTGGGATCAGATGTCCCCCCTCCCGCATCCACAAGCAGAAAGCATTTGTCTCTCACTGAATGGTTATATCCATGTGGTGGGCGGTCGCGCACCTGCGGGAAGTTCCAACGCCCAATGGGCTGACCATATCGACACGGACGAACATTGGTATTTTGACGCAGCATCAAATCGGTGGCACAGCCTTGCGCCGCTTCCACGCGCGCGAAATTCATCGGCAGGCGCAGTGGTGAACGGCGTTCTTTATGTAATTGGCGGCCGCACAGTTAGCGACGGCAACACGAGTGCTGTCGATGTCTACGATCCACTCGCGGATCGCTGGGAAGCCGCAAAACCAATGCCTAAAGCACAAGCTGGCTTAGCGGCATCGGTGTTGAACGGAAAAATCTACGTCTTTGGCGGTGAGTATTTCAAACCGGGTGATGGCGGCGTATTTGCGGAAGCATGGGAATATGATCCCGATCAAGATGCGTGGCGTGCGGTGGCCGCTATGCCACGTCCTCGCCATGGATTAGGCGCAGTGACGCTGAGCAATGCAATTTATGTGCTGGGCGGAGCATCCAGCCCAAGCGGCGTCGGCACGAGCGCAGCATTAGATCGGTTTGAGATTTAATTTTTTAATTGTGATCAACCGGTAGGCAATTCGCAAAAACTGGATTGCCAACAACTTGTTGACTCATCCATGCTTCGCCAGCATCGCGGCATTCATTCTCACTTTCATAAAGGCCGATTAGTTCCGGCTCACCTGTCGGACCCGGGGTTAAAAATCCCTGTGCAGCCCATTGCGTAGCATCTGAAGGTGTCACGCATGCAGAAATCAAAAACATTGTCGCGAACAATGGTGCAATGCGAAATTTTACTTGCACGTTTTGAATTTTTGACATGCGTTTTTTGAAACATTCCGTGATGTATTTCATTGATCCCTCCCCGGATGTTTGCGTATCACCGATCAAACACTCAAAGCATGGCAAATAAAAGGCCGGCAGGGTTTTCAATATCAGATCGCCACATCTCTCATTAAACAAATACGGAATTCAAACGAACAGCTAAAAATAAAGCCCCGGCGGTAATCGCGCCGGGGCTTTTGTTGAATCCTAAAAGAATTCCGGTGTTGGCGAGCGTTTAAGTGCTCGATTTATCTCGTTGCGGACTGCCCCCGCATGTCACCGGCCCGTAAAACATTTACTCGGCCCGATGAAAAAACCCTCTGCTGCATTTTGCGATGCTTCAAAACACCGGAAATGCGAGTGGTAATTAGCAAAAACGAACTCTCAGCGCGGAATGCGCCGAAAATCACGCCAAATTAGCGTCTAGTCGTCTTACGTTTTGCTGTTTTGCGCTTCGCAGTCTTGCGTTTGGCTGGTGCCTTGCGTTTTGCCGGAGCTTTACGCTTCGCAGGAGCTTTACGTTTTACAGCTTTTTTCGCTGTTTTGCGCTTTGTTGTTTTTTTGGCCGTCTTTTTCTTTGCGGTTTTTTTCTTAGCTGTTTTCCGCTTGGCCGGCGCTTTGCGTTTTACAGCCTTCTTAGCTGTCTTCCGCTTTACGGTTTTTTTCTTAGCCGTTTTGCGCTTCGTCGTTTTTTTAGCGGGTGCTTTCCGCTTCACAGCTTTACGCTTAGTCGCTTTTTTAGCTGTTGTTTTACGCTTTACAGTTTTCTTCGCGGTTTTTTTCTTAGCCGCTTTACGCTTCGTAGTTTTTCTCTTTACCGCCATGGTTCACCTCCGAATCATGCGTTGAAAGAGAAACTGTAACTTAATTTCCTAAAAAAGTATTGTATATGCGCAACGCTAAGCGCGCGCATTTGCATTTTTTTGCAATTTTTGATTCGTTTTTGCGTTTAGAACGGAATGTCGTCGTCCATATCGTAACTTTGTCCGCCCGAAGATGGACCTTGATCGGACATTCCGCCTGCGTTGCGATCTGAAAAACGATCACCGCCACCGCCGCCACTTCTTCCGTCGAGCATTACGAGCGTTGAATTGAAATTACGCAACACAACTTCGGTTGAATAACGATCATTACCGTTTTGATCTTGCCATTTGCGTGTTTCGAGTTGGCCTTCGATATAAACCTTGGAACCTTTTTTCAAATATTGGTCGGCAACGCGTGAAAGACCTTCGGAAAAGATCGCAACAGAATGCCATTCTGTTTTTTCACGACGCTCACCCGTGTTTTTATCTTTCCAGTTTTCAGACGTCGCAATACGCAGATTGCAAACAGATCCACCATTCTGAAACTTACGTACTTCTGGGTCGGCACCCAGATTTCCTACCAAAATGACTTTGTTGACGCTGCCTGCCATGAGACTCTCCTGAACTACCCGAATTCTTTCTTGCCTGTGCTAATCGCTCGATTTTCCATCAAGCTCAATGATTGGTTCTCCCCACCATCACATCTTCTGCACTCGACAGGCTGACAAATGTTCACACCTTGTTCTTTCTGTCAACGTCGATATATAGGACATTCATTGGCATTTTTCGGCTCTATCCCTATATGCCGCGCCTGGTCACGACTGCAGTCACTCGATGAAATAAAGAAGCCCATATGAGTTTGAAATCAATCCGCGTCGCCGGCGCACGTGAACACAATCTAAAAAACGTGACGTTGGAAGTGCCGCGCGACAAGTTGATTGTCATGACCGGATTGTCCGGATCCGGCAAATCGTCGCTCGCATTTGATACAATCTACGCCGAAGGCCAACGCCGCTATGTCGAAAGTTTATCGGCATATGCACGTCAGTTTCTTGAGCTAATGCAAAAACCGGATGTGGACCAAATTGATGGCCTGTCTCCGGCGATTTCGATCGAACAAAAGACAACATCGCGCAACCCACGCTCGACTGTCGGCACGGTCACAGAAATTTATGACTATATGCGCCTTTTATGGGCACGCATTGGTGTGCCGTATTCGCCCGCAACGGGGCTTCCCATTACGTCGCAAACTGTGACGGAAATGGTCGATCGGTTGATGAAAGAAGATGACGGCGCGCGCTTTTATCTATTGGCCCCCATCATCCGTGGTCGAAAAGGTGAATATAAAAAAGAATTTACCGAGTTAATGAAAAAAGGTTTTCAGCGCGTCAAAGTTGATGGCGAATATTATGAAATCGCCGACGTGCCTAAACTCAATAAAAAGATCAAACACGATATCGAGGTCGTCGTTGACCGCGTCGTTATACGCGATGGCGTACAATCCCGCTTAGCTGAGTCATTTGAAACCGCGCTTGAGCTTGCAGATGGTATCTCCATTGCTGAAAGCGCTGACAAAAAAGGTGACGAAGGCGCGCCGCAACGCACCATTTTTTCTGCAAAGTTCGCCTGCCCCGTTTCAGGTTTCACTATTGATGAAATTGAGCCGCGCTTATTCTCCTTCAATGCGCCCGCCGGTGCCTGCCCTTCTTGCGATGGTCTAGGTACAGAGATGATCTTCGACGAAGAATTAGTGGTGCCTGATGGCACGAAACCACTAAATGGCGGTGCAATCGCACCTTGGTCAAAAGGTACCTCACCTTATTATGCACAAACGCTTCAGGCCTTAGCCCGGCATTATAAGTTCAAAATCACCGTTCCATGGGATGAACTTGATAATGATGCGCGTTCTGTCGTTCTTTACGGTACCGGCGATGAGGAAGTAAAATTCATCTACGCCGATGGCGCACGAAAATTTGAAACAATCAAACCCTTTGAAGGTGTCATCCCCAACCTTGAACGGCGTTGGCGCGAAACCGATAGTAACTGGGTTCGCGAAGACATGTCGCGCTTTCAATCCATAACCGATTGCGAAGCTTGCAACGGCATGCGCCTGAAGCCAGAAGCGTTGGCGGTCAAAATTAATAAACACTCGATTTCCGAGGCAACGGCCTTTTCTATCCAATCCGCTGGAAAATGGTTCGATGAATTAGAAACAAAGCTCTCGAAAAAAGAACTCGCGATCGCATCACGCGTTCTAAAAGAAATCCGCGAACGGCTTTCTTTTCTCAATAATGTCGGCCTTGATTATCTGACTTTGTCACGCGCATCCGGCACGCTTTCCGGCGGTGAAAGCCAGCGCATCCGTCTTGCCTCACAAATTGGGTCCGGTTTGACCGGCGTTCTTTATGTTCTTGATGAGCCGTCAATCGGTCTTCATCAGCGCGACAATGAACGATTGTTGGAAACTTTACGCCATCTGCGCGACCTCGGTAATTCGGTCATTGTTGTTGAGCATGACGAAGATGCCATCCGTACAGCAGACCATGTTGTCGATATTGGTCCGGGTGCGGGTATTCATGGTGGCGAGATCGTGGCGCAAGGCGCGGTCAAAGACATTATGAACACCAAAGGTTCGCTGACTGGTGATTATCTTGCTGGACGCCGCGAAGTACCCGTTCCTACGGATCGCCGAGTGTATGATAAACGCAAGACCATCAAAATTACCGGCGCGCGTGCGAACAACCTTAAAAACGTGACCGCAGAGGTGCCCATCGGACTATTAACATGTGTCACTGGTGTTTCCGGCGGCGGTAAATCGACCTTGGTGATCGAGACTTTATATAAAGCCGCGGCGCGCCGTCTTTATAATAGTAAAGACGCGCCCGCAGAGCATGATAAAATTGCGGGTTTAGAGAAATTCGACAAAGTTATTGATATTGACCAATCCCCGATTGGCCGTACACCGCGCTCCAACCCCGCCACATACACAGGCGCATTTACGCCGATGCGCGAATGGTTTGCGGGTCTGCCGGAAGCAAAAGCGCGCGGATACAAACCGGGGCGCTTTTCCTTCAACGTCAAAGGCGGGCGATGTGAAGCTTGTCAGGGCGATGGCGTGATCAAAATCGAGATGCATTTTCTACCCGATGTTTATGTGACCTGCGATGTCTGCAAGGGCCAACGCTATAACCGCGAAACCCTTGAGGTTAAATTCAAGGGCAAATCGATTGCCGATATTCTCGATATGACTGTCGAAGAAGGCGCAGAGTTTTTCAAAGCTGTTCCGTCGATCCGCGATAAATTGGCGACCCTCAATCGTGTTGGGCTTTCCTATGTAAAGATCGGTCAACAAGCGACAACCCTTTCGGGTGGCGAAGCGCAACGGGTAAAACTCTCTAAGGAGTTATCAAAGCGCGCGACAGGCCGCACACTTTATATTCTTGATGAACCGACAACGGGCCTTCATTTCGAAGACGTCCGTAAGCTGATGGAAGTCATTCAAGAGCTAACCGAGGGCGGTAATACAGTTGTCGTTATCGAACATAACCTTGACGTGATCAAACAGGCCGACTGGATTATCGACATAGGCCCCGAGGGCGGTGATGGTGGCGGGACGATTGTGGCCGCCGGAACGCCCGAAGATGTTGCGACCGTATCTGAAAGCTATACAGGAAAATTCTTGAAACCACTGCTCGGTCCCAAAAAAAAGGCACCCGCCAAAAAGAAGACAACGAAACGCAAACGCGCAGCATAGACAGTGGATCCCGGATCAAGGCGGGATGACGGTGGAGAAGTGTGCGCCCGAACCGCCACCGTCATTGCGGGCTCCGACCCGCAATCTATCTCGGGATACACATAGAGCGCACAAAAAAGGCCGGCAAAAGCCGGCCTTTTCCAGTCAAATTTATCGACTATTGATCGATAACATCGTCAGCGGCGTCACCAACATTGTCGGCTGCGTCCTTCACACCATCGCGGGTTTTATCCCAGGTGTTTTGCATCGCATTCCGGCTATCGCTAAAGCGCGGTGCTGCCGTCAATTCGGCTTCGGAAAGGTCTAGAACGAGGCCGCCATCACCCTGCTCGACCGCAAGTTTAGAGTAGGCAACCGCATAACGCTCGCCCATTCCGATGCTGCCAATTGCGCTTTTCTGCACCAGAACATGCTCAATTCGACCGTCCGATGAAAGAATTAGGTCATTGATCACAGCGTCATCATCGGCGTTTTCATTGGCAGTCTGAAGATCGACCTTCGCACCAATAATCTCAGACGCGAGACTATAATCATTCATTTTTTCGGTTTTATATTCCGCAACGGATTGAACAGCTTCCTCGCTTAGCGAAACCGAAACAATAGGCTCATGATCATTGTCTATAGCGATGTCCATTTGCTTGTAATCAAGCGCACCTCGCGTACCGCCTAAACCAAAAATGCCGCCGGATAGAAAGACGGCTTTGCTAGCATTGCCTTGTGCATCGATTTCAAGGTCGTCGATGCGCGCGATACGGTCGCCATTCGCGCCGCGAATACCCTCACCCAATAATTCTTTAACACTAAGCGATGTTGGGCTCATCCATACAGTGCCATTGGCTTCGTATTTCGTCGACATTTTTTTGGTTTTGTCGTGATTGGCTTTGCCCGCCTTCATGTCGCCTTGCTTCATCTCAGCATGGGCTTCGGCGTTCATTTCAGTTTTTTTGTTTTGTTCTGCATTTGCGCTCAGCGGCAACAATAGTGCTGACGCGGCGGCAGTAATCAGTAACTTATTCATAATAGTCCGTCCTTTCCAAACTACGCCACCGCCAACAAGGCAAATGTAAAATTGTTCCAAGAACAATAATTGCAGTTTGGAAAGAAAGGCCCGTAATGCGCTTGCGACTACTGAACAGCAATCATACTCGGGCACCGATATGGTGGCAGCGCACTAACAACCATGTTTTCGGGATTAAACCACGTCTTTTCAAGGTCGTCCCAATACCCTTCGAGGTCGCGGAGGATCACCCATTCATTTAACGCTTCACGCAGATCTTCGCTATTCTGATCAACGGCAAACGCCTCAATCGTCCGGGTCAACGCATATTTGTGTGGAATAACATATTTCGTAGATTTGATATCTTTCGCGACAGACAAATAGGGCTCGAACATTACGGCACCATCGACCGAGCCATCTTCAAGCGCGTCAACGATCTGAGTAAAAGAACTAAAGGGTTTAAGCTCTGCGCCAGAAAATTCGCCCTTTGCCACCTCACCTGAAACGCCGCCTTCCTGATATGCAATAGTGATATCTTTGCGATTGAGGCCGCGGACGGTTTTTCCGCGTTTGGCCGCTTTTTTACTTACGACCACAAAATATTCGGTGTCATGGTACGGTAATGAAAAATCTAAAAGACGACGGCGCCAAGACATGTTGGAATAGCCTGAAGCGATCATGTCCGCTTCGCCTTCCAGCACTGCGTCAGCCAATTCGCAAAACGGCTTTTCAATATATTCAATATCGACGCCCAAATGTTCGCCTAAGCCGGTCGTTGAATCGATTTCGAATCCACGCAGATGGCCTTCATCGTCACTAATAACAAAGGGCGAAAGGCTGGCCACGGCAACACGTAATGTACCACGCGATTTTATTTCTTCGAGATCCGCAGCAATAGCGCTACCAGCCAAGGTGAAGCCAAACAAAATTGAGTAAACTAGGTTTTTCATGCGCAACGCCCTCCTGAGCCAATAGCCTTTATGGCATGGGTCGACTGGATCGGACACCCTCAAACTGCGCCACCACGTGGTTACTCGCCTTCATACTCCACCAATGCCGTCACGTTCATCCCTTGCGCACGGAGTTTTTCAGCGCCGCCAAGGTCTGGAAGATCGACAACGAATGAACACAAGGCAACGACGCCCCCAGCGCGTTCGATTAGCTTAATCGCAGCTCCCGCAGTACCGCCGGTCGCAATAAGGTCATCGACAAGCAAAATTCGTTCGCCTTTTTCTATTGCATCCGTATGAATTTCAACTTCGTCGGTGCCGTATTCCAGATCATAGGTCTCGCCGATTGTCTCAAAGGGAAGCTTGCCTTTTTTCCGAATGGGTACAAATCCAACGGAAAGCTGGTGCGCGATCGCACCACCGAGAATAAACCCTCGCGCTTCAATGCCCGCGACTTTGTCGATCTTTGCGCCGGCAAGCGGTTGAACCAATTCATCTACCGCCCGGCGAAAGCCCCGTGCATCGGTCAAAAGCGTCGTAATATCCCGGAACATGATCCCTGGTTTTGGATAATCCGGAATGGTTCGGATTACGGATTTCAGGTCCATGTCTTTGTCCTCTTTACGGCTTTACTAAAAATCCCGCGCACCATGGCTGAATCGTCTCCAGGCGGCAAGTCAGATTGTGCGCCGCAAAATGCCGATATTAGACAAATTAGCACGCTCCTCTTGGGCGCGGGCACCTTAGCGCTTATCTGCAACGCTTCACCCCACTCGGCTTGCGCTTTGGAACAAAATAAACAAAGTCGCGATAGGGGAATACGTCAAGCTTCGACGACCGGAATCACGCGAGGAGAACACCGTGAAAAAATTTCTATTTTGTAGCGTAGCCGCCTTTGCGCTTGCCGCTTGCAGCCAGCAGAGCGATCCCACTGGCACCGCGCAAGAAAAATCAGACAAAACAACAGTAGAATCTAATAGTGCAGCTCTCGGCGATTGGGGTGTCGAGCCTTCGGACATCAATTCCGAAATCGATCCGGGCGATGATTTCTATCAATTCGTCAATGGCAAATGGCTCGATACTTTTGAGATCCCGGACGAATTCTCAAACTATGGATCTTTTACGGTCTTGTTTGAACGTTCGGAAGACCGCGTGAAAAAGATTATTGAAACGGCGGCATCAGGGAATCCTCCTGCTGGTTCACTCGAAGACAAAATCGGTAATTTCTACGCAGCCTTTACGGATGTCGACGCAATCAATGCGAATGGATTCGAAGTCGTCGCAGACGACTTTGCCAAAATTGATGCGCTTACTTCGCATGAAGATGTTGCCCGCGCGATGGGTGATCCGCGTATTGGAGCCATGTCACCAGTTGGCGCTTATGTCAGCGTCGATTCAAAAAAGACTGACCAATACATCACCTATATCACGCAATACGGTCTCGGCCTTCCGAACCGTGATTACTATCTCGATGCAAAGTTTTCAGACAAGCGCCCCAAATATATCGCCTATATAGAAAAGACACTCAGTCTCGCTGGTGTTGATGATGCGGCCGCCAAGGCTAAATCAATCATGGACCTAGAAACCCGCATTGCGGAAGTTCATTGGGAGCCAGCAAAGCGACGTAATCGCGACCTTACTTATAATCTTAAGTCCTTAGATGAGCTAAAATCATTCGCGCCCGGCATACCATGGGATGCCCTGCTCGATTCTGCAGGACTAGGAAACGAGACTTCGTTTGTAGTGCGTGAAGACGACGCGATCGCAAATCTCGCGACGATTTTTGCGAACACCCCGGTAGAAACTTGGAAAGCCTATTTGAAATTCCATCTGCTCAATGAAAATGCGGCTGTCCTTCCGAGTGCATTAGACGACGCGAATTTCGCATTCTTTGGTACAGAACTTCGTGGCACGCCGAAACAACGTGAACGTTGGAAGCGTGGTGTTAGCGCCGTCAATAACGCAATGGGCGAAGCCGTCGGCAAAGTTTATGTGGAGCAATTTTTTCCCGCCGAATCCAAAGCGCAAATGGAGGATCTCGTATCAAATCTGCGCGTTGCACTGGATGAGCGTATAACAGACTTGCCATGGATGAGCGAAGCCACAAAAACAGAAGCCCATGCCAAGCTCAAAAAATTTACGCCCAAAATTGGTTATCCTGATAAATGGCGCGATTATTCAGACCTAATCGTGACCGAAGGTAAAGCCTATGAGAATGCGCGAAACGCGGTTGCGTTTGATTGGAATTATTCAATCTCTCGCCTCGGCGGTCCCGTTGATAAAACCGAATGGGGCATGACACCCCAGACGGTCAATGCGTATTACTCACCCCCGCGAAATGAAATTGTGTTTCCTGCGGCGATTCTACAGGAACCGTTTTTTGATCCGTATGCCGATCCAGCTGTAAATTATGGCGGTATTGGCGCGGTGATCGGCCACGAAATCGGCCACGGCTTTGACGATCAAGGCCGCAAGTCGGATGGCGACGGGATGTTGCGGGATTGGTGGTCATCAGAAGATGCTAAAAACTTCAGTAAACTAACTGAAAAGCTTGGTGAGCAATATTCTAGCTACGAACCTGTTGAGGGGTTTTTCGTAAACCCCGAACTAACAATGGGTGAGAATATTGGCGATGTTGGCGGACTCGCTATGGCCTATCACGCCTATAAGCTTTCGTTGAACGGACAAGAGGCACCAGAGATCGGTGGCTATAGCGGCGATCAACGCTTTTTTATGGCATGGGCTCAGGTCTGGAAACGCATCGTTCGCGAGGAAGCCTTGAAAAACCAAATTGCCAGCGACCCTCATTCGCCTGCCCGGTATCGGGTCAATGGTGTCGTTCGGAACATGGACGCGTGGTATGACGCATTTGATATTGGCGAAGATGACGCGCTTTACCTTCCACCAGAAGAACGCGTTCAAATCTGGTAATTATATTGACCCTAAAGGCCCCATTCGCGGGGCCTTTGTTATTGTCACTTCTTGGCGCAAGCTGAGGTGAAACGTCCTCTTGGGGTTTTGCTCGCCCGCGCCTATGATCGCCGTCATGAACGACAAAGAACAAATACGCGAATCTTTCAAACGGGCCTTACTGCATACGGCACGTGCCTTATCAGCCCAACATGAAGCTGAGGTCGCCTTTGGCGGTGACCATGTTCAGGTGCAGGGAAAGTCGGCTCGGATTCCGCTTCCGTCCCGCATTATTGACAAGGAAAGCGCCGCCATCGCCCGTGGCGAAGGTGATGCCGCTGCGCTTCGGCTTGCCCACCACGACCCGGACGCACATATGCGCCTCGCACCAAATGGTGCCGAAGCCCGCGCGGTATTCACCGCACTTGAGAATGCCCGCTGTGAAGCGATTGGCGATCTTGCGTTAAAAGGGGTTGGCGACAATCTTGCGGCATCCCTCGCGAAGTCCATCAGCGACAAAGGCTTTGAACGCCTCGGCCCCTCAGACACCGCGCCCATTCCTGACGTCGCAGCACTTCTTTTGCGCGAGCGGATCACCGGGCGTCCAGCCCCGGAAATCGCCTCGACAATCATGGATACTTGGCGCGCCGACCTAGAAGCACGCGCGGGTGCCTCGCTCGATGCGCTGGCGAACACCGACAATCTTGATGACCAAGAAGCTTTTGCATCGCTCGTTCGGAATTTTCTCCACGATCTTGACCTTGATGACGATGATCAAGGCGACCAAAGCAGTCAACAAAGTGCCGAAGATAGTCAGGACGACGACGATAAAGACGATGACAGCGCCGACGGCGATGACGAAACGGGCCCCGATGAGATGCCGGAAGATCCCGGAACGGGTGATGCCGATGCTGGTGATACCGAGATGTCCGAGCAAGAAATGGACACCAGCATGGAGGACGATGACGGCGCGAGTGAGAACGCGAAAATTTCGTCGCTCAAGTCCCAGTTCGATGGCGATAGCGGCGCTGTTTATCATGCCTACACGACCGAGTACGACGAAATCGCAGAGGCTGTAGACCTTTGTGACCCAGAAGAACTAACACGTCTTCGCAAGTCATTAGACCGTCAACTTGAAAACCTTCATGCCGTCGTCGCACGTCTTGCTAATAAGCTTCAGCGTAAATTAATGGCGCAACAAAACCGAAGCTGGTCGTTCGATCTTGATGAAGGTGTTCTTGATGCGGCGCGCCTTGCGCGGGTCATCGTCGATCCGATGCAGGCGCTTTCATACAAGATGGAGCAGGAACAGGACTTCCGCGATACGGTGGTAACATTGCTGATCGACAATTCGGGTTCGATGCGCGGGCGGCCAATTACAATCGCGGCCATCTGCGCCGACATCTTAGCCCGCACACTTGAACGGTGTGGCGTCAAAGTCGAAATTCTTGGCTTTACAACCCGCGCTTGGAAAGGCGGCCAAGCCCGCGAAAAATGGATGGCGGATGGCCGCCCCAAAGATCCGGGCCGCCTGAACGACCTTCGTCATGTTGTTTACAAACCGGCCGATGCGCCGTGGCGTCGTTCGCGCACTTCACTGGGCTTGATGATGAAAGAAGGCCTTTTGAAAGAGAACATCGATGGCGAGGCCCTTCAATGGGCGCACAACCGCTTGTTGGGACGGTCAGAATCGCGCCGCATCATGATGGTTATCTCTGATGGTGCGCCGGTAGATGACACCACATCTTCGGCTAATGGCGGCGCGTATCTTGAGCGCCATCTACGAGAGGTTATTCAATTTATAGAAACCCGCTCACCGGTCGAACTCCTCGCGATTGGTATCGGCCATGACGTTACGCGATATTACGAGCGTGCACTGACGATTGTTGACGTCGATCAGCTAGGAGGTGCAATGATTGATAAACTCGCAGAGCTTTTTGATGAAAAACCTGTGGGTACTAGGCCACGTAGCGGTCGCGCCGCTTAATTGCGGCGCGTCGCATGAATTTCAAAGTTGACGCGGACATTCAGTGCGATTTCTTCGTCGTCCAACCACGCTGTGTTCTCGCCCAACCCGTAATTGGTTCGGATTAAATCAACGCCGCCATTCGCAATCGCGTCATCCCCGTCGATATTGAGATCAAATGAAAGCATAATTGGCTGCTCATAAGACTTTACCTGCAAGATACCGTCTGCCTCATAGCGGCTCCCCTCAGTCAAACGGATTTCCGTCGATCTAAAGCGCGCCTCGTCATAATTTTTTGTGTCAAACCATTCGGTTCCGGGAATGTTTGAATCGCGCAAGCTATCGCCTGTGGTCGCAGAACTGGTCGCTACAACGATCTCAATTTTTGATTGTTCCAGCGCCGCCGGGTCGAACTCTATTTCTGCACTAAACTGGTTAAAAGCACCCGTGAAGCTTTTGCCTTTTTCCTCGCCGATGAAAACAATCTTGCTTTGATCGTAGTCAACGGCCCAGTTACCGGCTTCTGAATGCGCGATTTCACCGGTGTTGCTGTTCGTTGCGGGAACCAAGAGATATACCAGCGAGCCTAAACCCAGCGCTGTAAAAATTGCTGCGATCCCAATCCAAGGCTTGGCGTTGGATGGTAACATTGATCGCAACACATCGTCTTTATTGAAAAAATGGTGTTTTAGCGCAGCACCAACATGAAGTACCAATAAGAACAAAATTGTGAACGCAAGGTATTCATGAACTTCGGCCCAAAGATGTTCGGCGCTTTCACGGTCCACCACTCCGCCGAAAAACGGCAAATGCGGCACGGGAATAATGCCAAAGAACTTGGTCGGAATATCCGTAGGTGAAACACTCACCATTGCCCAACCGGCCAATGGCGTCAGTAGCATCAAACCATAAAACGCCCAATGAGTTGCGCGGGCGACCAGTTTTTCCCATTGGGGCATTTTACTCGGCAATGTCGGCGCGCGATGGGATAAACGCCACGCCAGGCGGAAAAACGTCAGTGCAAGGATCGAAAGCCCAAAAGATTTATGGAGTTGATAAAGATCAAACTTAATCACCGAACTATTCGGCAGATTATGCATAAACAAGCCACCGGCGATTTGGCCGAGTATCAAAACCGCGATTGCCCAATGAAGGGCAACCGCGACGGCGCTGTATCGCTTTGTGCTTGTCATATCTATTATTCAGCTGCCATTTGGAATTCAGCTTCGATCTGAATATCTACTTCGTCACCGACATAGGGGACATAAAGCCCAAGATCAAAATCAGAGCGATTGATTTGAGTCGTGCCGGAAAAACCAATCTTGTAAACGCTATTACGTTCGTCGAATGAACTTGTGTTATAAGTAACGTCGAGGGTCACTGGTTTCGTGATGCCCATCATTGTCAAATCGCCGGTTACTTTGCCTGTCGTCGCGCCAGTGCTTTCGACGGCTGTGCTGACAAACGTAATTTCCGGATTTTCGGCTGTGTTGAAAAACTTGTCACCGTTCAAATGGCCATCAAAAACGTCAACACCTGAGTCAATTGATGTCGCATCAATCGTGACATTGATAGAAGATTCTGTTGGGTTTTCAGCGTTCCAATCAAGCGTGCCTTCCCAGTTCCGCCAACGCAACATTGGCCGCGAAAGTCCCTGATGAAGGTATGAAAAAGTAATGTAACGGTGCGTCGCATCTGAGACATATGTCCCTGACTTCGCATCAAATGTTGGCGCTTCTGCATTGTTCGTTTCAGCGGCCGGCGTTTCGGCCTTTGCTGTCGTCGTTGCTTCACCACACGCGGCGATCGCCAATATGGCAGCCGCAGAAATTGCGGTATTCTTTACTGTCAGAAAATTCATATGGTTCGTCCTTCCAATTCAAAAGCAATTTCGCATGATCAAGGTAGTAGGCAAACTGTTTTCAAGTAATTTCTATTCCCCTCACCTCGAAGTGATTAAGCACCATAACGAGAAATAAGCGCACTCATATCGGGTCTGCCCCGCTCTTTGGGTTGTTGAGTTGCCGTCCCGATATAAATGAAACCAGCAATTCTTTCATCTTTGCCCAACGAAAGTGCATTCGCGATTCGCTCGTCAAAAGCATACCATTCAGTTAGCCACTGCGCAGCAAAACCGAATGCACAGGCGGCCAAAAGAAGGTTTTGACCTGCCGCGCCGGCGCTTAAAATTTGTTCCCATTCAGGCGTGCGGTGGGTTTTATCCACATTAGAAATCAGCCCCACAATAATCGGTGCACGTTGAAACCGGTTTTGCTCATAAGCGATTTTTTCTTCACTCGCATCAGGATTATCGGCAACAAACACATCTCTTAGTGTTTTGCCGAAACTCGCTCTCGCTTCGCCTTCGAAGACAATAAATCGAAATGGCGCGACACGGCGATGATCGGGCACCCGCGCAGCGATCTTTAAAATGTCATCTAGGGTTGCGCGATCAGGTCCGGGGCCACCCAGGCAATCTGCTGTTGTCGACCGCCGCCGACGGAGCAATTCCAAGGTTTCCACACTCTTATGCGCTGCTGGCAGATCCTCGCCTAATTCGGGATAATTCAACAGTTTTCTCCTATCGCTATCACTCGTATGCCACTTGGCAAACCATATTGGTTTGGTAGGAGATAGGATAGTTGCGATGAAATTCAAATTCGCATATCGGATATCTTTTTTACGATAGGAAATATGACATGGCGGGGGCTATTGCAGCATCAGGTGACGGATTCCTGGCACGGCTAGAGGCTGGCCGCCTGCCCGATGCCCTGAGCGTGACTACGCTTGTGGATGCCGGGCTTTCAAAAATTGATCTCGTTGCTCTTTTTGAAAGTCAGCTCACAAGCCGGTGTCTTGACCTTCAAGCGCGTCGCCTTGGCGCTGAAAAGCGCGGATTTTATTCGATTGGCAGTTCCGGACACGAAGGAAACGCCGCGGTCGCCCGCACCTTTCGCGTGAGTGACATGGCATTCCTACATTATCGCAGCGGCGCATTTTATATTGAACGCGCAAGTAAATTGCCGGGCGAAACGCCAATCTGGAATATGGCCCTGTCGTTTGTAGCGTCCGCCGAGGATCCGATCTCCGGTGGTCGTCATAAAGTCATCGGTTCAAAGTCACTTTTTATTCCACCACAAACATCGACCATCGCATCACACTTACCCAAAGCAATGGGCGCGGCGTTTGCGGTTGCCCTTGCACGCACCCACAAAAAGCCCGATGCGCAAATGCCAAATGATAGCGTTGTTCTATGTTCTTTCGGCGACGCTTCCGCAAACCATTCAACCGCAGTTGGCGCGATTAACGCAGCCGCGCATACGGGTTATCGCGGATTACCACTTCCATTGGTTTTTGTCTGCGAAGACAACGGCATTGGTATTTCGGTTAAAACGCCTGATGGCTGGATCGCGGCCAGTTATGGTGCGCGCCCCGGCTTGCGCTATGTGGCCGGTGATGGTCGCGATGTGGTGGACGCAATGCGCGCCGCACGCGAAGCCGAGCGTTGTGCACGCGGGGCACGCAAACCAGTATTTCTACATTTGCGCACCGTTCGTTTAATGGGTCATGCAGGCTCTGACATCGAAAGTACCTATCGCGATAAGGCGGAAATTGAAACCCAAGCCGATCAGGATCCGTTGCTCCACACAGCAAGGCGCCTCATTGAAGATAACATCATGTCACGAGAGGACATACTCAGTTTGTACACAGATATTGGTGGACGTGCCATTCGCGCGATGGAAGAGGCGACAAGCCGACCCAAACTCACCAGCAGAAAAAGTGTATGTGAATCACTCACCCCACCAAAACGCCCTCGCCGCGCATTACGCAAAGGAACGATGGTTGCAAAAGCGCCTGACGACAGCCGCGCCAAGGGCGAACCGCAACATTTGTCGCGTCTCGTCTCGCTTACGCTGGCTGAACAAATGGAACGCGACGCCAATGTTGTCGTCTTTGGTGAGGACGTCGCGAAAAAAGGCGGTGTTTATGGCGCAACCACACGGCTTCAACAAAAGTTTGGCCCCACCCGCGTTTTTGATAGTATTTTAGACGAGCAATCAATTTTTGGCATGGCTATTGGCCTTGCGCAAAATGGTTATCTACCGGTGCCGGAAATTCAATTCCTTGCCTATGTGCACAACGCAGAAGATCAATTACGTGGCGAGGCCGCTTCGTTATCATTCTTTTCAAATGGTCAGTACACTAATCCTATGGTCGTTCGCATTGCGGGACTTGCCTACCAAAAAGGATTTGGCGGTCATTTCCACAATGATAATTCTGTCGCGGTATTCCGCGATATCCCGGGTATTATTCTTGCGGTGCCATCGAGCGGAAGAGAAGCCGTTAAAATGATACGCGAAGCATTTCGCCTCGCGCGTGAGGAAGGCCGCGTTGTGGTCTTTCTTGAGCCCATCGCCCTATATGGGACCAAAGACCTCATTGCCGACGGCGACGGCTTGATGACCGCCACGTTCAATGACATCGAGGATAGTGCTGAATTTGGCGCTGTAAACGTCATCGGCGATGGCGCTGATCTCGCAATTTTGACTTATGGTAACGGTACATTCCTATCGCAACGGGCGGCCCATTTGCTTACTGCAAACGGCATAAAAACACGGATCATTGATTTACGTTGGTTGACACCATTACCCATGGAAAGCGCGATAACGGCAATAGGAAAATGTAAAAACGTTCTTATCGTCGATGAGTGCAGAAAGTCCGGATCCCCAAGCGAAGAAATTATTGCGCAATTTGCTGATCGTGGGCTGAGCTATAACCTTTCGCGTATCAACGGCGATGATACGTTCATTCCACTTGGCCCGGCGGCGGATGAAGTTTTGATCAGCGTTGAGGATATTATTGAGGCCGCCACCCAGTTAACGAACGCAGACAATAAGCGAGCCGCAAAGAAATGAAAAAATCCGCTGTCGTAGTTTTTCCGGGTCGCGGTACATATGGCAAGGATGAGCTAAATTATCTTGGCCGCCACCGTAGCGACAAGCTGCCATTCATAGGTGGCGTCGATCAATGGCGCCGCGAAGCGGGCCGTGTTCCGATTTCAGAATTGGACAATGCGAAATCATATGCAGCGTCAAAACATGCATCGAGCGTGAACGCATCGGCGCTGATTTACACCTGTGCGCTGGCGGACTTTACAAGTATCGACACGGAAAAATTCGACATCACGGCGGTCTGCGGCAATTCGCTTGGTTGGTACCTGACACTTGCGGCGGCAAATGCCTTAGCGCCAGAAAATGCGATCCGACTGATTGATACCATGGGTGCACTCATGGAAACTGACGGCGTCGGCGGCCAGTTGATTTATCCATTTGTGGATGAAAATTGGAAACCCAGTAAAGCGCGGGAAAAAGCAATCGGTGAAGCGCTTCATGCGGGGCGTACCGATGGGCAAGCTTTCCTTTCTATTCGTCTCGGCGGCATGGCGGTTCTGGCCGGTGATGAAGCGGGCATGGCCGCGATGGAAAAATCTCTACCCCAAGCAGAAAGCCGCTATCCCTTCCGGCTTGCGCGGCATTCCGCATTTCATACGCCTTTGCTTGAGCACGTTTCAAAATCTGCATTTGAAACATTGGGCCGCGATCTTTTTCAATCCCCAACGCTTCCCATGATTGATGGGCGCGGTAAAATATGGTCGCCAAACGCAAGCGATATAGACGCACTTTATCAGTACACACTCGGTGAACAAATTGTTGAAACCTATGATTTTTCAAAATCGATCGAGGTTGCGATCAAAGAATTTGCGCCCGATTGCGTAATCCTCGCGGGGCCCGGCTCAACCCTGGGCGCGCCAATTGCACAAGAATTGATCAGCCATGGTTGGAGAGGACTTACTTCAAAGGCAGATTTTTCGGCACGTCAAAAAGAAGACCCGTTCGTTTTGGCAATGGGCCGTGAAGATCAACGCGCGCTTACGACTGGCTAGGCGTATAAGGTTCTTCCAGCCAAAGCCGTGCGTGGTCACGCTCATGCATCGGAAATATTTTCATCCTGAAGTGTGACCCGCGGGCGAACAGTTGAAAAATTCGAAACATGATACCGGGATTATCACTGACCAACGCAAACCTCCGCATGGATTTAAAAAATGCATAGTCTTCAGGTTTGTTACTAGCGGTCGCAGTTTTCATCATCGCTGTGAACAGATTTTGCGGCTTACCATAATGGACCTCTAGCCAGCCGATATATTGATGGTCCGCAGCTAACTCACGCATATTGTCGACGACCTCTGACATCCGATCAAGTTGGTACGCACCGAACAACTCAATTTCCAAATAACCATGCCTGTCATCGCGCCTGATGTTCATCATATGCGGTTACTCCTCGCCAATGTGGCGGAGAGCTTCTGGTTTTGTCAGAGTAATTATCCCTGCCTCTTGCCGGACTAGCCCTTCCGATTCCCACATCTTTAACTGTCGGTTTACGTTCTCACGCATCAGCCCTGCATGCGCGCCAAGATTGCCTTGCGACAACTTCATATCAATGTGTAGCGCACCTTCATCATCCGTGTGCCCATAAACTTCGCCAATACGTAATAGCGCTCGCGCCAGTCTCGGGGCTGCCGGAAGGGTCGCAATATCTTCAAGCAAAAAGTTTGTATGACGCAGGCGTTTGCAAAGTGCAGATATAATCTGAAGCGATACACCGTGATTGCGTTCTAAAAAATCAAGCACGTCACGACGATAAAGCCGAAGCGCTCGTGTCTTTTCTAATGCACTCGCCGAAGCTGATCTTGGCCCGCCATCGAACACACCCATTTCGCCGAGGATTTCATTCTCGCCCATGAACGCGAGAACAGTTTCCTTGCCGCCATCAGAAAAGACGCTAATTTTCACCCGGCCTGAAAGAATGATGTAAAGACAATCACTATCGTCGCCTTGCGAAAATATCTGTTTGCGCGCCGGAAACACCACCGTCTGGGCTGCATCCAGCAATCCGCTTAACTTGTCATCTGTCAGGGCTTCAAAAAATGGGTGGCGTTTAAGCTCCCAAACGAGGCTGGCATTGTCCGACACCGAAAACGTAACTCCCCTTAGCGTTTCACCAGCTTAGTAGAGTTATTAGCCCTTGTCGCGCTACCCCAAATCGGTGCCACCATAAAAAGAGACGGCGCGCCCCTCCCCCGAAGGACGCGCCGTTCCAAGTAAAGAAGCCATAACGGGGCAGGCTATGACTTCTTTGGGGCGTTCTATTAGCGGTTCAGCGTGACCAAGCTAGAAAGACCAAGAGCCGCGTTGATTGCGATAAATCCGATGATGATGATTTCGATTACGCCCATGATCTTCTCTCCCGTGTCTTTGTTCCGGTCTCTCCCGACCGCCGATGATTAGAATTTACGCTGGCTCCTGATTTTGCGCTGTGATCCACGTCACAGCTTTGGTTCTATTCTCAAAACTCATCTAAGTTCTTGTTTTTGTTGCAGAAGCGCGGCGCGTCCCTCTCCCCCCAAGGGACGCGCCGGTCTCCCCCTGCTGTTCGGCGCACGACCAGCCCATGTCTGGCGCGGTATCAGCGGCTAGCCGGAACCAGACTTGAAAGACCCAGCGCGGCATTGATGCCGATGAAACCGATGATGATGATTTCAATTACGCCCATGATCTTCTCTCCCGTATCCTTGTTCCGGTCTCTCCCGACCGCCGATGAACAAACCATAGGAGACACCCCGCTATTCAGCTGTGACGGGCATCACAGGCAGAGCGATTTCGTTAACAAAAAAGCCGGAATGCACCCGCAAACCAGATTTTTTATTTGTTTTTCAATAACTTGAAGGGTTAGCGAGCGGGTTATTTTTCTTCGCGCATGGCATTGGCCCGTGCACAGAAGCTCTCGATCGCCTGATCAATGCCAAATGTCTCACCAGACCGACAATCCGCAAATTGCTCTAGCGCCAAGGAAAGTTCACCTTCGTCTAGGGCAATCACTGCCGTTTCAAACGATTGCTTGAAAGCATGAAAACTCGGCTTATCCGCCACAGCTTCATCACCAACCAACGCAAAGATTACTGTTGGGTCTGATCGGCCTTTAACGGTAAATGTGCCTAGTGGAACCGATGCAAATTCGGGAATTCGGTTTTTAGTCTCTTCAGACATAATAATCGGCACGCCATATTCTTTTGTGAGGGCTTCGAGCCGTGATGTCAGATTGACCATGTCACCGAGCATTGAATATTCGAGATGATCTTCAGATCCAAAATTACCCACTCTGGCTTCCGCCGTGTGCAAACCAATTCCAATCTTAATTTCGGGCAACGGTAAATCTTTGTCCTTGCGCCAGCCAGCGTTCAAATTCTCTAGCGACTTTAACATTTGAAGCGCAGCACGCGCGGCTTGGGCCGGGTGGTCATCCACATCAATGGGCGCATTCCACATTGCCGCTAACCCATCACCCATATATTTATCGACCAGCCCTCTATGCTCCACCACAATTCGCGTCATCGGTGTGAAATATTGGTTGAGCATAGCGGTCACTTGTGGCGGGGTCAGTGACTCCGAAATCGTCGTGAAGCCGCGAATATCCGAGAAGAATGCCGTTATCTCGCGCTGCTCGCCTTCCAATTTCAAAAGAGTCGGATCTCGCTCTAATCGCTCAAGAATGAGGGGCGACAAAAACTTACCAAATGCACCACGGATAAATTTCCGCGCGATTTGTTCTTGTTGGAACATAACAACAAAGGCCGCAAGAAATGAGGTTCCCAAAACGAGGCCCGGCGTAACCGGATCAATCAAGAGCCCCGACGCAGAAAATGCGAGATACGCACCGCCAAAAATTCCGACGCTCAGAACCAGCCAAATAACAAAACCAGTCGCCGCCGGAATACGCGGTAAAAACGCCAACAAAAGAAAAGACACGAATACGGCCAGAATAATTTCAAGAGGCCGCATTAGCCCCCATGCACGGAATAAAGTTTCCCCGGCAAGCGCCTGTTCGATAACTTCGGCGTGAATATGCACACCGGGCCTGTCATCACCCAATGGCGTCACGAGAACATCTCGTAAACCCTCTGCCGATGCGCCGATCATAACGATGCGCCCTTTGACCGCATCAGCAATTTCATCTGGCGAGCCATCAATAATATCAACCACCGAAAGCCGCCGCTTCAACAAACTATCAACCGGCGAATAATGGATCCATAGCTGACCATCATCCGTAGTCGGAAAGCGTAAGCGACAGAGGATAACTTCAGAGACAGACTCTTGTGCGACGCCGGTTACATGAATCCGGCATGGTCCCTTTTCTGCGGCTTTAACAAAAGCACTTGGCGCGAATTTAGGATCGAGACGCGGTGCCGCCACACGTAATGCCTCTAATGCTAAACTGGGAAAAACCTCGGCACCGTCACAAGCGAGCGCAATCAACGGAACCGAGCGTACAATGGCATCATCTGCTAGTGCCGCACGCGCAAACCCCTCACCGCTCGCGGCTTCGCGGAAAATGGGTAATGGCGGCACAACATTGCGAAAGCTTGGTGCGACTCGCGCTAGGTCATTTGCTGACATCCCTTGCACTTTCGCAAGTGCTGGTGGGCAGTCAGCGTCAGACGCGCCTGAACGTGCCGTGAGATGAAGCACTGTTGGTGCTGCCTCCAGCGCCGCCGCAAAACGTCGATCATGATCAACCTGAGAAAGATTAGTTGCACCCAGTTCACTAACGATAGGTGATAATTCCGGCGCGTTTAGCCAACTCGTCGCAACATTACTGGGGCTCGTCCGGTCAGGTTCAGCAAAGATGACATCAAAAACAATTGCCGCTGCACCGGCCTCATTGAGCTTATCAACGATTGTTGCGAACCGGTGGCGCGGCCAAGGCCATTGGCCGTAACGCTCCAATGCAGCGTCATCAATCTCCACCACACGCACAGGGCTTTGATTATAGTCCCGTGGCGAAAACCTCTGGAACTGATCAAAAACACGATCACGCGCAACATTTATCAAGGTCGGCTGTTGAAGTATCAAGCCGAGCGCTAACAAGGCACCAATAAATCCGGCGAGCCGTGGACCAAGTATTTTTTTCTGCCAGTCTGCCATATTTAACCAGCCGGCGTTTCGCCCGGCTGAATCGGAACATTCTCCATTGCTCCTTCACCGCTGCCACCTGCGCCATCTGAAAAGTCGATATAGATATCTGCATTTTCACCCGCACCAACCGATTGACCATCGTGGAGCAAGAGCAACATTGAATTTATATCACTGCCGGTGAAATCATCCGTATCTAAACCGAAAACGCCAACGCTGTCGGTCGCATCATCAAAACTAATCGTGTTTACACCCTCGCTGATCGTCAGGGAATAATTGGCGAATGAATCTTGAATATCGACATAAACATACGAACCGCCGCCACCAATGGTACGGTTTGCAAAGTTGATATCGATTGATGCTTCGGCCGATCCAAAATAATCGACGCCGCCCACAGTCGTGACAAATGCTGAACCAGCACTGTTATTGAATTGGCTGGCTTCGTAACGGAAGGATGAACCCGGCGCGACATTGAAAAAGGTTTCTATCGTACCCGACTGCGCATCTAGACCCGCAATCGTCGACACCGCATTGTCACCAAATATTCCAAAATCCTCGTATAGCTCTAGTTCCCGATAAAAGTGATTTCCATTCCCATCACTCAGGATCGCTGCAAGATCAGCAACTAATCCATCGCCTGCGCCAATCAGCACTTGGCCCTGAAGAACGTCAGGGTCGCTAGAAAATCCACCCAGTGCAAAAAATGCTAAATTAAACAAACCAGTATCGTATGATACGGCTTGATCGAGTGCGATGTAATTGGTGGAAATACCAGAACCGCCCGCCGGAGTAGTCATGGCAATATAAGATGCACCCCCACCGACAGTACGATTCCCAAAATCTAATTCTATCTGACCCGCCATAATGCCATCAACAATAGTTGGCACACCGACAGTTGACATCAAATTGGCGACACTGCCGCGTAAAATTGCGGAGCTGCCACGTTGCCCGCCCAATGCGTCGAGTTCTGCAATCGTTTGCACCGAAGAAAGTGGAAAATCAAAATAGGCGAGATCGCCGGTGCCCGGCATGATTTCAAGGTCACCTATTGTTGCAACAGCATTATATACAACCGACTGTTGATCTGTTGCACTTCCGTCAATAGCCACGTCCACCGTCGCGGTGTCATTAGCACCCTGGCGAATGGTGAAGGTAAAAAATTGCCCCGGATACACGGCGACATCGTTTTCGCCGATCTCAAACGGTATGTTCCCGCTTGCAAGCATTGCATCAAGGAAAGCATTCTCGATCTCTTGCGGCACAAAAGTATCATCATCCCGCGTCAATGACGTCGGATCGGTGACAGAAAAATCCAACCGAATAAACGACGCAATCGCCTCCGGCGCGATCGTCCGCGACGCCCAGTCGATTGTAAGTTGAATTAGGGCAACACCCTCGTCCTCCAATACAGAACCCGCACCGCTATCGACAAACAACTCAGCGCTCGCGATCGCGAAAACATGGCCGTCGATGCCTGTTTGCGCCGCCGCAAAGTCTTCGAGCGCGTCAAGCGGCAATATATCGCCGACTTCAATCACCACCGGCGGCGGATCGGTTGGCCCCTCAGATTCACCCGGTGTTTCCGTCGGGTATTGATCAGTGCCGTCATCCTCAATGTTGGCTAGATCTTGCGAGGTATTGCTGGTCGGCTCGCCCTCTTGCGCCCCTTGCCCTGATTGATCGACTGGGTTGCCCGCATATTCTGTTGCAAATCCATCACCCTCTGGGACAGCCGGGACAAAAGCCTGATAAATTCGGCGGAGCAATTCAACATCCGCACGGAACGGCGCAGAAACACCATTCTCGTCGATACGAACCGCGAAACCTGGCCGTTTCAACGATGCCGAAATTGCGGCTTGATTATCGCCAGTCCAGAAATCAACGAGACCACGTGGGCTAAGCCCGCTATTGTCACGTACTGGCCCTTCGAGCAGTGCATAAATCGCACCATCGAGTTCGACCAAAATTACATTTGTTCCGCGCACGCCCATCGTGACGCCGGTGTCTTGAATTTCTACTTCGGTAGAGCCTGGTTCCGTATCGCGACCCGACGCAAATCGGAATCCGCCCCGTAAAAAGTTCACTGCGCGACGGCGACCTGCACCACTCCCGTCATAAAACTCGCTGATTGTCGATTCCGAGTCTGGCGAGAACGTATAGGTACTCCAATCGCAAAGTTTTAGTTGGAGGTGCGAGTCAGAACCAGTCCGCACATGATCGCCAGAGAACAAATCATCGCCATTTTCTGGACGGCTAAAATCGCTTGCACTTTCGCTTCGCACATCAACGGCTGGCCCGACGACCGCCGTTGCGTTCCCCGCTTTTGGGTCATTGGTGTTTTTATCGAAACACTCAGCCGCATGAACTGACATCGGTGCAATCAAAAGCGCAGCAACCGAACTCGCTGTAAGAAAAGCGGATCTTGAAATAATTTTCTTCATCATCACGCCCCTTAAAATGCAAAACGTTTGGACAGCAAGACCGAAACTTTATGGGTCTTGTAGTCGTAATTCGCGATATTTGAATCGACATTCTCATATTCGTACTGCGCTATCAGATTGATATCCTTCACGCCTTCTGGCGCGCCCGGAAGGAAAAACGACAGCGGCGCACCGACCGTTGCACGGCCGCGATAGAGCCATTCCTCCCTGACATTCGCCGATACAAATGGATCATTAGCGTCATAATTTGAACGCTCCGCCCACGCACCGATTTGGGAAAACGCGCCACGTCCCAATAGCCAGCTATGTTGTGCGTTTACGCCGTATCGGTCATACGCCTCATAGTCGCGCATCGCATCTTTATTGCTGTATAATCCGCCAACCGTAACTGTCTGGGTTGGACTAAGCCGCCATGAAAGACCGCCTCTGGCCGTCCATCGCGTGCCCGAGCGTTCAACCGCTGATGTAAAGCCCGGCGTCGCACGGAAATCTTCGTCTTCAACCCGAACCGATGTGAAAGATTTTAACCGCGGATTAAACCGATAGGCGACTTCGACCTCGCCACCGAACGTGCGCAAATAGTCATCGCCATCAAGCCAGAACAACCCAGCACGTACGCGCGGGGTAACAGACCATTTCCCTGAATACCAAGTCCCGCCAAGAGCAACTGAAAGTGCATCAAGATCGAGGCTATCAAATTCAAACTTGTCGGAGCGATAATATCCGGCGTCTGCGTGGAGTGTATGACCTTCTTGCGAACCGAGATCATGAGCAAGCCTGCCTTGCACGGATAAAACATGCGCTGCGTCACTTACGCGTGGGCTAGCTGGGAACGGTATGTCTTGAAAAAGGATGATGCCGCTCGACGGTGACTGATTGCGGTTTTGATCCCATTCAATCCCGGTAGTCACCGTAATCGCGCCACGTGTGGTGCGTTGTTCATATTTAATACGGTTGAGATAGGTTTCCGCCTCAGCGCGCAATGTCGCCGGTAATTTTCCGCTGGCAATTGCTAACTCAAGTTCATAGCGCGCCCGATCAAAAAGACCGAGGCGATAAAGAACAAAACCATAGAGCACCCGAACATCATGGAGCTGTGGCTCCATAAGCAAAATCCGCTCTAGCGTTGCGCCGCCTTCTTTTAGGTCGCCTGCCGCGATCTGTTCGCGTGCATAAGCAATGTTCAACCGAATATCATGCGGTGCCGCGAGGATTTGTTCGAATGAAATTGTCCCCTCACGATAATTCTGCCTGGCGTCTTCTCGCTCACGCGTTTCAGTAAGGTTTCTATCGGCGGCTTCGCGCGCGGACTCTTCAGGTTCCTGCGCATACGCAGAAATTGGCGCTATCAATGCCGTTCCCGTGAACATTAATAGAAATGCGGATACATTAACGCGTAATGCTGACATTCTTGGTATTCCCCCTACCCGATTTTGGTGGCCGCTCAACCGCTAATCATTTGAATAATCAGCAGGAACACCCGACCGCTATATGTGCGTATAAAGGTTAATGCTTTCTGCACGCCCGCATTAACATTCAGGATACTGCACCGCAACAATTCGTCGTGAATCTCTAATTAACTATGCGCCGACGTCCCTTGTGTCGCAACTCTTTTCTAATTGCCGCTGCGTGCCACACGAATTTGCGGGAATGCTGAGCTAGCTATCGGCTCATCACCAAATTCCAGATGATAAAATAGTGCGTCAGATGGTGAACCATCTGATCTACGCCGAATGGTACCCAAAAGGACTGTTTGTTTACATCCGTATACCGCCCGAAAAACCTAGGGCTGGCTTTAATGCGGTCCATCGAAAAATGGACAAGAAAATCAAATATCGCAAGAAACCATAACGTTGGCGTAAAAACGACCAGAATAGCCAGCGTCATCACCGCATGAACGCTAACGTGAACACTTAAAGGAAAGATAAAACCAAGACCTGACTCTGATTTTCCACGAACCATCCATCCAGTTTGTAAAATATAGTCGCCAATTAGCTGTTTGATCTGAAAGATCACCAACAACACAAAAACGAACTGAATGTCGCTCATTTCCATGGGTTTATCGCTCCCCCGCGATTCTTATCAACCATTTATCAGCCTGTATTATTTATGCCGCAACGCAAAACGCCTGAAGAATTGCGCGCTGAAGAAGTTTAATCGAACGCCGATCACAACAGTAAACTGGATCGTAAATCAATACACGAGAAACAAATCAAAAGGTTACGCCCATCATCGCGGCAAATGCAAGAAGCCATTAACGATACTTGGTTACGCTGTGTTGCAACGCATCCGAATGAGGTTAGACAGCAGAAGCTTAATCATATTGAACGCACCGCCAAACGGGTTTCTCGCGGTCGCCGGTGCTGGATCGCACACTGAAATATAGTATGGTTAATCAAGGGTTGAGTGGGGAAACTGTTGGAAAAGGTCAAAATAGCCATTGTCGGCTCGGGCCCCGCAGGCTTGAGCGCGGCTGGGCGCGCTGCGGCGCGCGGGCTTTCGCATGTGCTGCTAGAAAAAACATCACACCTCTCTGACACGATATTCAAATATCAGCGCGGCAAATATATTATGTCGACGCCGGATCAATTACCCTTGCGGTCTGATATTGCTTTCGAAGCAGGATCACGTGAAAGCATCATCGATCGATGGGATGTTGATGCCGCTGACTTGAAAACCAATGTAAAGCTAAATTCAGACGTCATCGCAATCGAAGGTCACGAAGGTGAGTTTACCCTAACGTTGGCATCGGGCGAGATAATCGCTGCCGAATATGTGATCCTTGCCGTCGGCGTTCAGGGAAATCCGAATAAGTTAAAAAATCCCGGTACAGACCAACCATGGGTCCAATATCAGCTCGATGATCCCAAAGAATATTACGACGAGAATGTAATTGTTATTGGCGGCGGCGACGCCGGCATCGAAAATGCACTTGGACTTGCCAATCCCGAACAAGGCAACGTCGTTACATTGCTACAGAGATCTGATGGGTTTCCGCGCTCTAAAGAAGCCAACGTACAAGCGCTTTATGCGGCGCGCGATGCCGGACAACTCGATTTCATCACCGAAGCCTCGCTTATTAGAATTGAGCAAGGCGGATCTGGTGAAAGTCTTTGGGTTGCGGTCGTTGACACGAAAGACGGCGAAGCTCGGCTCCCTTGTGATCGCATCATCGCGCGTCTGGGTGCTGCACCACCTCGCAAATTTGTCGAGGCCGCAGGCGTGGAATTTACCGGCCCTGACCGAGAAGCATTTCCGGTGCTAACACCGCGCTACGAAAGTACTGTGCCCGGCCTATATATTATTGGTGCGCTCGCAGGCTTCCCTTTGATTAAGCACTGCATGAACCAAGGTCATGATGTGGTCGAGTTTATTTCCGGCAATACTGACCTACAACCGCCCGATACGCCGCTACTCGAAGAGCTGTTTAAAGCTGCACCGCAGAAACGCAGCGTCGAAGAATGGCTGGAACATATTCGCTCGCGCGTCGATGTACTGACCGATGTTTCGCCGCTTCAAATGCGTGAATTTCTATTGGCGTCAACAATCCACTACAAAAAATCAGGCGATTTGGTCGTTAAACGTAATGATATCGGCTCATCCGTTTTTGCAATTGTCGATGGCAGCGTCGCAGTCGAAGTTGACGCAAAAGACAAACGTAAAACGGTGCCAATCGCGGGCGGCAATATTTTCGGCGAGCTTGGTCTGATTTCCGGACGCCGCCGTACAGCAACGGTCCGCGCGGCTGAACCGACAATGCTACTTGAAATTCCGCGCAATGCGACGCTGAAATTGATGGCATCTGTGCCCGGCGTTAAACGGCGCATGGAACGGATTTCGACTGAACGCCAAGTTGGACAAATTTTTGGCCAACTTTTGCCGCGAAAAGCCATTGATGAAATTCTTGACGGTGCGGAACTGTTGCATTTCAAAGCTGGCGAAGCGCTCATCAACGAAGGCGAACGCTCAACCGATATATATATCATTCGATCGGGAAGTGTTGTGGTCGAAAAACACATCGGTGGCAAAGACGTGTTTTTATCCTACGTGCTCGCCGGTAATTATGTCGGCGAGATGGCACTCTTTTATGAGGGTCTAAGGACGGCTACCGTCCGTGCCGCGATTAAATCAGATGTGGTCCGTCTGCCCGGTGCAATATTCGAACGACTGCTATCGGAAAATCCTGACCTATATAAATCTGTTGAGGGGTTGGTTGCAGACCGGCGTAAGCTGAACGATTACATCGAAGCAAAGCGAGAGGGCTTTTCTTCTGTTGTGGACATGCACACATCTGTGGCGCGTTTCCTATTGGAAGAACAGGGTCTATCAGAAGCAACCGACGCGCTCGTGATTGATGAAACGCTTTGTGTGGGTTGTGATAATTGTGAAAAGGCCTGTGCCGATGTGCATGAAGGAATCTCTCGGCTTGATCGCGAAGCCGGAAATTCCTACGCGTTTATTCACGTGCCCACATCATGCCGCCATTGCGAACACCCACATTGCATGACCGACTGTCCGCCCGATGCCATCCATCGTGGTCCAGATGGCGAAGTGTTTATTGACGACAAATGCATCGGTTGCGGAAACTGTCAGCGTTATTGCCCCTATGGCGTTATCCAGATGGAAGCCGTCCCGCCCAAAAAACCGAGCCTCCTATCTTGGCTAGCATTCGGTATTGGCCCCGGCCCCGGCCAACCAGATAAAGACTGGATCGATGATCACAGAAAAGGCAACGAGAAACCGCCCAAACAAGCTGTGAAATGTGACATGTGTTCCGGCATTAAGGGCGGCCCAGCCTGTGTCCGGGCGTGCCCAACCGGTGCCGCCATGCGAATATCGCCGGATGATTACCTTTCTCTCGCTGGCGAGGGGTCGGAATAACGCCATGTCAAAATCATCTCAACGGCGCGGATCAGACATGCCCATCTCCCACGAAGGGTTTTTGGGACACAAAGGATATCGCTATCTGAAACTTGCTATTGGCCTGAGCATATTTGCAATCATTGTTTATGCCCTTGCCGACGTAAATTCGCGGCCAAATGGTGGAACGTGGCTCGGCTATACGCTTGGTACAATCTCGGCGTTGTTGATTGTTTGGTTGATGATGCTTGGCATGCGCAAGCGCGCGATTACGGCGGGGAATTGGAGCCTTAAAGGTTGGACCTCGGCTCATGTGTATCTCGGGTCGTCGCTGTTGGTCCTCGCAACACTACACACAGGATTTCAATTTGGACTGAATGTTCACACGCTCGCCTATGGGTTGATGGTGTTTGTCATTCTTTCGGGCTTTGTCGGCATTTATTACTATGCGACCGTCCCCCGAAAAATGAGCGACAACCGCGCACATCGTACGCAAAGCGATATGTTGGAGGCTATTCGCGCATTAAATCGTGAACTGAACGAAGCCGCTCAACCGCTCGACCAAAAATATCTTGGCGATGTAAAAACGGCGATCAGAAAAACAAAAATTAAGCCAGGCCTTTTCACGTCAATTCATGATATTCAAAAACGATGCGCAACAACACGGGCATCAAAACGTTTACGAAAAGCCATCGCAAATGCAGATGACGGTATGCGCCAACCGCTAGAACACGTGGTATCTATTCTTGAACGAAAAGCCGCGCTATTAATGCGGACACGAAAACATATTCGCAATAAAACACTTTTACAGCTCTGGTTGTACTTTCACGTTCCCATGTCTTTTGCTCTGCTGGCTGCGCTTATGGCGCATATCGTCAGCGTATTTTTCTATTGGTGATTTGAAATGACCATTAGAATTGAATTTATAAAACGACGACCCGGTGGCCGTATCACGGTACGCCCAACAATCTATGACAAACGAGAAATTTCGCTCGGCCGCGCAACTGATTGCGACGTTCATTTGGCCGATCTACGTGTCGGACTACACCATGCGAACTTGACCCAAGTCTCTCCGACGAAAGCGCGGATCGAGGCGAATGATGACCACCGAGTGCGTGTTGATGGTTCACAAATTCGCCGGCGCGATATCACCCTGAACGAACAATCCGTCATTCGCATCGGACCTTATCAGCTAACGCTCGCGGCGACAGAAAAGGCCGGCGAACTATTAATCACTATTGAACTGGTCGAGCCGCCCACCCCAGTCGGCGATAACAGAGACGAAAAAACTGTGTTCGGGATGCGCGGTTATGCACCGAGCAAACGCGCAACGGCGTGGCTTTTGATGGCAACCATCCTCGCTGTCTTTCTCGCGCTACCGATCAGTTTGCATTTCAGGGCGAAAATGCCGGAAAGCGTCAATAGCCAGAAAAACGCACCTCATTCCGTGCCGGAAAAACTAGCGCTCGCGACAAATCAACATTGGATGGCTGGGGCCATGTCTTCGTCCCATGCAAACCTCACCAATGATTGCCGGTCTTGTCATGTAAAGCCGTTTACCCGAGTGATGGATGAGACTTGCCTGTCTTGTCACGAAGAATTGGGCGACCACGCGCATCAGGATAAAATGACATTAGCCACGACCGGTCATGGCGAAGGCGATCAATGGTTAGGAACGCTGCGTGCCGGGTTAGATATCCCTGAGGGGCGTTGCGGATCATGTCATTTCGAACATAACGGACCAGAGGGTGTCATACCCAAAGAAACGAGCTTCTGCGTTGATTGCCATACTGATCTTGACCAACGGATAGAAGACACAAAACTTGTGAATGTATCTAATTTTTCCAAGCGACACCCAGAGTTTAGCCCAACATTGGTGCGCAATCCGCAATCCACACCAGTAAAATTTGAACGCATTTCGCTCGTTAAGCACCCCAAAGAAAATAACGGCCTAAAATTTCCCCATGATTTCCACCTTAAAGATGAGGAAGTCATCCGTAAGATTGCAACGTTGCCGACACCTATTCGGAAAAAATATGGCGACGTGATGGAATGCGCCAATTGTCATGAACCCGATGCGGCCGGTGCATTGATAAAACCTATCGAAATGGAAACCCATTGCGCGGATTGTCATTCCCTCGCCTTTGCCACCGGCGAAACATCAGTGCGCAACCTGCCACATGGTCAACCTGCGGAGGTGCGTCGGGTTTTGGCTGATTTCTATCTTGCGCAGGCAACAACATTATTGCTCGGCGATTCCAGCACCGGCATCCTGGGTCAACAGCTAAGCGCAGAGGCCCGGGCCAGACGCGCACGACTGCGCGAACAAGCTTTAGAGAACGCACGCAGAAACACTGAAGACAAAATCGAGCGTGTCTTTTCAGAGGACGGTGTTTGTCAAAAGTGCCATACCAACCAAGATCCCGGCAGTAACAGTTTGCCGGAAATTCGCCCGGTACATCTTTCCACAAACTATTTTCCGATGGCAAAGTTCAGTCATAAATCGCACGAAACGGGTGATTTAGAGTGCACAACTTGTCATCAAGCAGAAACGTCAAGCGCAGCAGAAGATATTCTGATGCCATCCATTACGGCATGCCGGGATTGCCACGACGATAGCACAACACGCCCAACCATCGCGTCAGATTGTTTAACATGTCACGGCTTCCATAATGACAACAAAGATGCACCACCAATGCAACCTCGTAAAACGCGCGCAGCTATGACCCGGTGGCCACGATGAAACTTGTTCGTACAGATATTGTTCTATTGATCTCAATGTTGGTCGCGGTGTCATTCGCGACCATAGCCACGGCACAACCACACCCAATCCCATTAATGGATGGACTTGCCCACACAGGCGTCCCCAGTTGTGCGACCGCCGGGTGTCACGGCGATCAAGTCACTGGCGATGGTGCCGGACCCATTGTGGGTCAAAACGAATATTTTCAGTGGCGCTCCCCAACGGAAAAGGGCGCACATTCCAGAGCTTATGAAGTTCTTTTAACGCCACACGCCAAGCGCATAGCCAATAACTTAGGTATTGGTGCCGCTCAGAAAGCCGCCGAATGTCTCGATTGCCATGCCGACAATGTTACGCCCGAACAACGTTCTCAGCGTTTTCAGATCAGTGACGGTGTTGGGTGTGAAGCTTGTCATGGTGGCGCACAAAACTGGCTGGCTTTTCACCGCATTGGTGCCGGTCATGAGAAAAATATAGAAGCCGGGCTTTATCCCACTGAAGATCCAGTTGCTCGTGCGCGCTTATGTTTTGGCTGTCATTTAGGATCGAGTTTTGAAAACCAGTTTGTCAATCACCGCATTATGGGCGCTGGCCACCCGAGATTAAAATTTGAGCTTGATCTTTATACGACGGTTCAACAACATCACCGTGTCGATGATGATTACCGCCAACGCAAAACCGTCGCTCCGGGAGCACAGGTTTGGGCCGTTGGTCAGGCATTGGGGTTAGAGCGAACATTAGAGCTATTGCTCGATGATGAAACCGGGCGTTCCGGCGTATTCCCGGAGCTAGTATTCTTCGATTGTCACTCCTGCCATCAACCAATTTCAAATGGCGTTGCGGATCTCGATTGGCGACCAAACCCCGGTCGTTCTATTGGCCCCGGAATGCCAATCCTAAACGATGCCAATTTGATCATGTTACAAGCCGCGATGCGCGTTATTGATCCGGGGTTAGCGGAACGCCTTGAAAGCGAAGGTCGGTCCTTGCATATGGCGTCACTACATGGCGGTTCGCAATTTCGTACATCGGCGGAGACACTTCGTTCTATCGCGACCGATGCCGCCAATAGCATAATGACAGCAGATCTTGCAGATGCCGCGGTTATCCGCGCTCTTCTTCTTGAAATTGTCAGCACTGAACAGTCCAGTCGGTACACGAACTATGCTGCTGCTGAGCAGGCCCTTTTTGCTGTGCAGCGCCTAAGTGCCGCTTTACAACTCCAAGGCCCTCGCCTTACAAATTCCATAGAAAAGGCCAGCCGTGCCGCTCAAAGCCCTTATGCCTATAATCAAAATGCATTCAAAGCGGCGCTTAACGATATTTCCAGGCAAATCGGTCGATAAATTCAAATCCGGCAATAGGAATGTTGCCAACGATATAATAGACTTAAGGTCCAAATTTTGGGGGCCGAGGGGGAACGAAAATGTTTTGGCGTAAAAAACCTGATGTGTCTGCGGCGACTTCACCAACAGTGCCTACCGAAAAAGCACAACAAAATATGGCATCAAGCCTATCCACTTCGCCGCTGTCGCCCGGTAGCAATCTGAGTTTCGCGGTCGGTGGCGGTAGCGGCCCAAATGTTGTTCGTGAGATTGATAATTTCATGGATGGCTTGATCCGACGCAATCCACATGAACCGGAATTTCATCAAGCGGTTTTCGAGTTTGCTGAAACGGTCATGCCGTTTTACATGGACCATCAAAAATATCGTTCCGCACGTATCTTGGAGCGCATGACAGAACCCGACCGGATCGTCAGCTTTCGCATCGTCTGGGAAGATGACCAAGGTGTGCCCCATGCGAACAGAGGTTATCGAGTTCAATTTAACTCATCGATGGGCCCCTATAAGGGCGGATTGCGGTTTGACCCTAGCGTCAATGCCAGCATCTTAAAGTTTCTTGGTTTTGAACAGACCTTTAAAAACGCACTGACGCGCCTTCCAATGGGCGGCGGTAAAGGCGGTGCGAACTTTAACCCCAAAGGTCGTTCCGACGCAGAGATAATGCGGTTTTGCCATGCGATGATGAGCGAGCTGTTCCGGCATATTGGCGAAAGTGTTGATGTCCCCGCCGGTGACATTGGTGTTGGCGCACGGGAAATCGGTTTTCTGTTCGGCAAGTATAAACAGCTTGCCAATCACTACACTGGCGGCGTTCTAACCGGCAAAGGGCTTTCCTTCGGCGGCAGTGAAATCCGCAAAGAGGCAACAGGCTATGGCGTCGTCGTATTCGCCGAAGACATGCTCAACAAGCACGGTAAATCGATGAAGGGCAAAACTGTTGCCATTTCTGGATCGGGCAATGTCGCGATCTATGCGGTGCAACGCGCGATGCGAATGGGCGCAAAGGTCGTCACAGTTTCTGACAGCCGGGGCTTTGCGCATATTCCTGATGGTATCAATGACGACTCGTTTGCAATTCTTCAAGACGTCAAAGAAAACCGGCGCGCGTCGCTTTCAGAATTTGCCAAGGAAGCCCGCGGCGTTACCTATCACGCGGGGAAAAGCCCATGGAGTGTACCTTGCGTTGTCGGCTTGCCCTGCGCCACCCAGAACGAAGTCGATGAGACCATGGCTTCTTTAATGGTCAAAAACGGTATCGAATGTCTCGCGGAAGGTGCAAATATGCCGCTTACCGCACAAGCCATTCATGTATTGAAAGATGCAGGGGTTATTTTCGGCCCTGCCAAAGCCGCAAATGCCGGTGGGGTTGGGTGTTCCGGCCTAGAGCAAGCGCAAAACGCTCAACGCTTGATTTGGAATCGCGAACAGGTCGAACAGGAACTCGAACGGATTATGCGCTCTATTCACGAACAATGCGTTTCTTATGCGCCCGTGAAAAATGGCGTTGTGGACTATCAAGCTGGGGCGAACATTGCCAGTTTCGCACGTGTGGCTGATTCGATGGTTGGTTACGGCTATTTGTAAGCCGACTCGTATTTAGCTGGTTGGGCTTTAGGGGAACGCGCCGCGTGGGGTGGTGCGTTCAGAGGGAGAGAGAATGATCGGCGGGCAGTCGTGCTGGCGACACTTTTTTATCGTGGGCATTTCCACGCTCGCGCTGACCGCGTGTGGCGGCGGCGAAGACACATCCGTCCTGCCCCCTCCGACATCACCGCCCCCACCTGCACCAACGGTCTCGCCATTGTTCAAACCCGAGACTCGCAGCCTTTCGGCCGCTAACGTCGAAACGATCATCGCGCAAGCCGTCGAAGAAGCGCGAATGCGTTCGGTGCCCGCCACCATTGCTGTGGTGGATCGGTTGGGAAATGTTCTCGCCGTTTTTGAAATGACCGGCGCTCGCAGCACCACAAAAGTGCGCGCTTCCACGGGGGGGACCAACACCTCCCTACAAGGCGTCGATGTGCCGGCCAGTCTCGCGGCAATTTCAAAAGCAATTACCGGTGCCTATCTTTCATCGGGCGGCAATGCGTTTTCGACCCGAACTGCGAGCCAGATCGTACAGGAACATTTTCCGCCCGCACCCTCCACAGTTGGCCTCGAAAGTGGACCTTTGTTTGGAGTACAGTTCAGCCAGCTTCCTTGCTCCGATCTTAATACGCGCGCGTTGCCCGGCGGCCCAACCATTGGGCCACATCGCGCCCCATTAGGTCTGGCGGCTGATCCTGGTGGCTTTCCTCTCTATAAGGATGGTTTCGTTGTTGGTGGTGTCGGCATTATAGCTGACGATGATTACGGATTCGATCAAAATACTCTCGACATCGACAGTAGCGACGAAGAAGCAATCGCATGGGCAGCGTCATTTGGCTTCGAAGCGCCCACGGACATTCGTGCAAATCGAATTGCGGTTGATGGCACATTTCTACGTTTCACTGACACCACGGACACGGTTAGCGCTCCGACTAGCGCGCCCAGCTTTGCCGCCATCAATGGCGTTCAAGGCGCTCTAATTGACGTGACGGCTTATTTCGATGGTGCAACTGGCGGCGGTGTTTATGCCGGAGCCGCCTATGGCACAGAGGTCTCCGGCATTCGCGCGGCTTCAACGTCCGAATATACCAATAATGATATTTTCGTTTTGAGCGATGGCACCGGCACAAACCGCTACCCCCCACGCGCGGGAACAGATGCGGCCAGTGTCGCCATGCCGCTTGCGGCAACCGAGGTGACCGCAATTTTGGAAGAGGCCTTCACCATTATGACGGCTGCGCGCGCGCAGATTCGACAACCGCTTAATAGCCGCGCCCAAGTTTCAATCTCCGTTGTTGATACAAACGGACAAGTGTTAGGGATTGTGCGTGGTCCCGACGCGCCAATTTTTGGTACAGACGTTTCGTTGCAAAAAGCACGAACCGCCGCGTTCTTTTCCAACGCTATCGCAAGCTCTGATTTAACATCAACCACCCCGCCCGTCATTCCCGGCTTCAACACCACAAAATCGGTTGCATCCTATGTTCCCGATATAAGGTCGTTCATCCCAGACCCCAGTGCGCTGACCGGCGAATTTGCGTTCTCTGATCGGGCGGGCGGGAACTTGTCTCGACCTTATTTTCCCGATGGCGAAATAGGCACGGCGAATGGCCCGTTTTCTCTTCCCATCTCTCAGTGGAGTGTTTTTGCAACCGGGTTGCAATCATCGTTGATCGTAGAGAACATTCTAGAGCATGTGGTGCATGTTTTAGGCGGCGGCCCAGACACCGCGACGGGGTGCACATTCCTTCCCGACATACCGAGCCTTGCTGGTGTTCAAAACCGTTTACAAAACGGTATGCAAATATTCCCCGGAAGCGTGCCCATTTATCGCGGATCTACACTCGTCGGCGGTATCGGCGTTTCGGGCGATGGCATCGACCAAGACGATATGATTTCTTTTCTGGCCATTGATCGCGCTGGCGCTCGGCTTAACGGTGCAATTGCCAATGCACCCGAGGCAATCCGCGCGGATCAAATCACAATTAGCGTTAACGGCGCGCCAGTCCGTCTTCGATATGTAAATTGTCCGTTTGCGCCCTTTGTCGATTCCGACGAGCAAAATGTCTGTCAGGGGAAATAGGAAATGCCCCTTAGATATACACCGATGCTCTGGCTAGCGATGACCGTAATGGTCAACGCCCAAGAAGAGCCGCTTAACCCGGGTGCTGTCGCGCCGCCGCGCATCGACCAATATGCTGATTGTCGCGATCAAGGGCGAGAATTTGTCGAATGCGCACCAGCCGTCCCCGACCGCTGGCGGCTCGCAGAAAATTTAGGCATATTAAAAACGCGTTGGTGGGACCCATACAACCAGAACACCATCAAGGGTGATCGGCCAGTATTTGGTAAGGATTGGTTTTTCGTTGCTTCAATCGTTTCAGACACCATCGCTGAACCTCGATCTTTTCCAATACCCGTTGGTGTACAGACGACTACCGACCCCGGAGATCTGGATGTATTCGGCGATAGCGATAGTTTTGCCTTTAATCAAAATCTGATCACTAGCTTTTCGCTAATCAAAGGATCGACCGCGTTTAAACCACAAGACCTTGAGTTCAGGCTTACCCCCGTTTTCAACTATAATTACGCGCGGGTCGCCGAAAAACGAATTCTTTATGTAGAACCCAGTGAAGACCTAGACCGTCATGATGGGTTTATTGGCTTACAGGAAGCCTTCGTTGATTATCACCTTCGTAATGTCTCCGAACGATATGACTTCGACTCGGTCCGCGTGGGTATTCAACCATTTTCAAGCGACTTTCGCGGCTTCTTGTTTCAAGATAACCAACTCGGCGTTCGCTTTTTTGGCAACCGCGATAATAACCGCTTTCAATATAACCTCGCGGCCTTCATGCGCCTCGAAAAAGATACGAATTCTGGCCTCAATGATGTTTCTGTTGCGCCACGTGAAGACTACGTCTTTTTTGCCAACCTGTACCGACAGGACCTTCCGTTCCCCGGCATGACCAGTCAGGTCACTTTGGTTTATAATATGAACCGTGAGCGGAACGATATTGAAGTTGATAAAAACGGCTTCCCCGTGCGCCCTGCGCTTCTCGGCAACCTTCGTGGACGCAATTATGATGTCGCTTATCTTGGTTACAACGCCGATGGCCGGATTGGACGCATCAACCTGACGGCGTCGGCCTATTATGCACTGGGCAAGGATCGAAACTCAATTTTCACAGATCAAAGTGCGACCATCAACTCCTACTTTGCCGCGATTGAACCTTCCTATGATCGCGATTGGGCGCGCTTCCGACTTTCGGGACTCATCGCAAGCGGAGATGGTGATCCCTATGACGATACAGAACATGGCTTCGATGCTATCTTTGAAAACCCACAATTCGCCGGTGCTGATACCAGCTATTGGATCAGACAAGGTATCCCGTTTATTGGGGGTGGCCGGGTTATTGGGGTCAATGGGCGCAATGGATTGTTACCGGACCTTCGCTCAACGAAGGAACAAGGCCAATCAAACTTCAACAACCCTGGTTTAATACTCGCAGGTGCGGGGGCTGATTTTGATATCCTTCCTGAACTTCGGCTTTCTTTTAATGCCAACAGGCTTTGGTTCCAAAAAACTGACACGCTAGAAGCCCTCAGAATGCAAGATGATATCGACAATTCGATTGGATGGGATATCTCTAGCGCGGCAATTTATCGACCGACATTCGTTCAAAATGTTGTCCTGCGGCTTTCCGGTGCTGCTCTAAAACCCGGTGATGGATTCAAAGCGCTTTATGATAACAACGAGAACCGAGACCTCTATTATTCGGTTCTCTTTAATGTGGTGCTTAGTTACTGATGCGCGGTTTACTGAGCATATTTTTCGCCTTAGCCGTAATCTGCGGTTTCGCAAACGCTGCCGAAGGCGAAAAACCCGTCAAGCGCGATTATACCCACGTCACAGCCGCACCAGCCCCAGTTTATCAGGACCAATCCGACGCGGATGCTAAGAGCGCCGGTTGCCTGACGTGCCACACTGCCACCGATGCACCCACCATGCATAACCCGATCGCCGACATCCGCCTCGGATGCGCCGATTGCCATGGAGGCGACACCAGTATCAATGCGACAGGCCTCGTAGTAGACAGTGCTGCCTATATCGCGGCTCGCGATAAGGCCCATGTCCTACCTACATATCCAGATAGCTGGCATTACCCCAGCTCGGCCAACCCAAAACACAGCTATTCACTTCTGAACCGGGAATCGCCCGAATTCATCCGCTTCATAAACCCATCCGATTATCGCGTTGCACGCGAGTCATGTGGCTCATGTCATATGCGCGAAATTCTTGCGGCTGAACGCTCGATGATGGCAACAGGGGCAATGTTGTTAGGCGGCGCTGCCTACAATAATGGCATTCTACCGTTCAAAAACTATATCCTGGGCGAGGCTTACACCCGCGACGGCGAAGCCGCCGCTGTATGTTCGCCAGGCGACCCCATTGCGGACGGTGAAGAAAACCCGCTGGGCTGTCCTACAAAACCGTCCGCCGCAGCCATCGCGCGTGGGGCGCTCCCATTTCTCGCGCCCCTTCCGACGTGGCATGTGGTGCCGCCTGCGGATGTCTTCCGGGTTTTTGAACGTGGAGGGCGCAATATTCTGACCCAGTTTGCCGAAATTGGCTTGCCCAATGCAACTGGCCAAATTCAACGCCTGGAAGAACCGGGTCGGCCTGACATTCGCCAATCCAACCGTGGGCCCGGTACGGGTTTGCGTGTCGCAATTCCTGTTCTGAATATTCATAAAACCCGGCTTAATGATCCGTTCACGTGGTTTCTGGGCACCAACGACCAACCGGGTGATTATCGCTCGTCAGGTTGTGCCGCGTGTCATGTTGTATACGCCAATGACCGCGAGCCGCGACATGCCCTCACCTACACTCAATTTGGGCGCGACGGTGCGACGACAACGATCGACCCGACAATAAACAAGAATGAACCGGGTCACCCCTTAAAACATGCCTTTACGCGCGCGATTCCAACATCTCAATGCATGAGCTGTCACATGCATCAACCAAATATGTTTATGAACACATATCTTGGATACACCATGTGGGACTATGAATCTGATGCGCCATCTATGTGGCCCAAGCAACAAAAATATCCCACTATCGAAGAGCAACGTGAGGTTCTAGAACGCAACCCAGAGGCTGCGTCAGTGCGCGGTAATTGGGCCGATCTCGATTTTCTGCGGGACGTCTATGACCTTAACCCGGAGCTGAAAGACACTCAGTTTGCCGACTACCATGGACATGGCTGGAACTTTCGCGCGGTATTGAAACGTGACCGCAAGGGCAATTTGCTTGATGCGGACGGGAATATTATCGACCCTGATGATCCCGAAAAGTGGCGCAAAGACGACGAAGGAAAATTTGTCGAGATTGGAAAAAACCCCGGTAAAACAGTTCACATGATGTCGATCCATGCCGAAGTCGGTATGCAATGCGCTGATTGCCATTATGCCCAAGACAGCCACGGAAATGGTTATATTCATGGCGAGGTCGCTAGCGCCGTAGAAATCGGCTGTAAAGATTGCCACGGTACCGCGAACAACTATCCGAACTTGAAAACGACTGGCCCTGCAGCGGGACCAAATGGCCGTGATCTAAGTGTTTTACGAAACCCCGATGGGCGTTATCGCTTTGAATGGATGACACGCGAGGGGCGAAAAACACTCGTTCAACGGTCCATCATTGACCCAGAACTTGAGTGGGAAGTTTCGCTCGTAAAGGACTCCGTCAATCCGATCTCTCCCGATTACAATGCGAAATCAGCGCGTGCAAAAACCGTATCGCTTGATGACGCTGGTGAAATGCGTTGGGGGAAGGATGCCAACAAATCCGACCTTGCCCACAAAGACGACGAGATGGAATGTTATACATGCCACTTATCATGGACAACGTCATGCGGCGGATGCCATCTGCCAATCGAAGCAAACTGGAAAACCTCGGTAAACCACTTTGAGGGAGAAACCACCCGCAACTTTGCTACCTACAATCCACAAGTCGCCCGCGATCAAATGTTCCAACTTGGCAAGCACCAAGACACCAAAAACAACACTATCGCGCCGGTTCGCTCATCCTCGGCCTTGGTTTTATCATCGACAAACGTAAATCGCGAACGGATTTATGTCCAACAGCCGCCTATCTCTGCAATCGGCTTTTCAAGCCAAGCCTTTGCACCGCACTTCCCGCACACTGTCCGCAAAACTGAAACAAAGATGTGTACGGACTGTCATCTCTCATCCGACAATGATAACAACGCGATCATGTCTCAGCTCATGTTGTTGGGTACGAACTTCGTCAACTTCGTCGGACTACACGCTTGGACCGGTCTAGACGGCGGTATTGAAGCCGTGAGAGTAACCGAGTGGGACGAACCACAAGCGGTATTTGGATCATACCTACAAAAATATGCCTATCCGGACTATTTCAAAGCACATGTCGAGCGTAATAACCGCGAGCTTGTGAATTGGACTCGCGGTAAAACATTTGGTGACGGTATTACGGGTGAGACTGGCGCGCTAGAAGAAATTGCCAACGTGACCCAAGACGCAAGTGGTGCTGTTCGATGTCTTCAACTGCGGGGTGAATACCTGTTCACGGCCGAGGGTAAAGGCGGCTTCCGCGCCTATGACGTCGCGAACATTGCAAACAAATCATTCTCTGAACGGATCGTAAAGGCACCATTTTCACCCCTTGGCCATGACACCCACATCAAGTCTAAGAATGCGACCTGTATGGCGCTCGCGACCAATCAACCAATTGATCCCGCCCGAAACACCGAAGAAATGCGGAAATTAAACCGCGAACAGGCATTCCATCCCATCTATAACTACGCGGTGATTACTGATGCTGAAGAAGGGTTGATCCTTGTTGACGTAAACACCCTTGCAGATGGCGAACCCCGCAACAACTTCTTTGAACGTGCGATCACTTGGAATGGCGAAGGTGTTTTGACGGGTGCCCGCCACGTAACATTGGCGGGACATTACGCCTATATCGCTGCCGATGCCGGGTTGGTTGTTGTTGACCTTGACGATCCTCTCAATCCTCGAACAACGTCTGTAACACCAATGAATAATATGCGGGCAAGCGCGTTACAGTTCCGCTATCTATTTGCCACAGATGCAGATGGTCTCAAGGTGTTTGACACCACAAATCTCAACAAACCAAAGCTCGTCCACGATGCAACGATCGCCATAAAAGATGCGCAAAAATTATATCTTGCTCGGACATATGCTTACGTAGCAGCAAAGACCGAAGGGCTTGTCATCGTAGATATTGAGAATCCAACAGCTCCAAAGGTCTACCAGAAATTCACAGCGAATGGTGCTCTCAACGATGCCGAAGATGTTATCGTTGCGACAACCAATGCCTCGCTTTTCGCCTATGTTGCCGACGGTCGGAACGGGCTAAAGGTTCTACAGCTCACCAGCCCAGAGTCACAGCGCAATTTCTATGGCTTCTCGCCTGAACCAAAACCGGAACTAATTGCTTGGCGTAAAACCTCCAAGCCTGCGCTCGGCCTTTCTAAGGGAATAGATCGAGACAGAGCCGTTGACGAAACGGGCCACCAAATGGCCGTATTCGGAAGACTTGGTTCACGCCCCTTTACCCGCGAAGAGATGGAACGGCTATTCCTCGACAAAAATGGCAAGCCATATTTCGTATCGAATGACGCGGAGCCTTGAGCCGGGATGATTGATCAAAGCTCGTCGATCATCTGTCGAACGCTCTCCGCCTCTGGCGTTCCCTCAGGCATCGAAGCTAACAATCTCTCCCAATAGGACCGCGCCCGTGCGGCATCTCCGGTTTGGCTAGCGGCTAACCCCTGAAAATAGAGCGCAAACGGATGTTCTGGGTTTAACTTAGAAACAGAATCAATCGCCGCTTTGGTTTCGATATCAATCGGTTTCCCCTCGCTACGCAAAACCGTTAGCAACGCCTCTGCTCTGCCTAAATGCAAAGGAAATTCATCGGGGGCAAGCTCGATCGCTTGGGAGTACGCATTCGCGCTTTTTTGGAATTCACCCAAAACTGAATAAGAACGCGCAAGCATAGTCCAACCTTCAATATCATCAGGTTCCGTTTCAAGCCGCGCCGCAAGCCCCTCAACCATGCCTTCGATCATCGCATTGCGATCTTCTGGCGACAGATTTTGCGCGGCCTTCATTTCTTCTACGGAAGGCCCGCGCGGCGTGTCGGGTTGCTCTAGTTGCGCTTCGATCTGCGCCAGCTGTTGCATGACGAATGGCGCTTGCGCATACCGCCCCCGGGCGCTTTCCAGAACTCGTTTTGCGCCAGCGATATCCCCCTTCTTGGCCTGGGCCTCAATCGCAGCAACCCAATCTTCAAATGGCGCATCTTCCGATGGAGTTTCTGACTGTGCCGTTGATAAAGTTGGCACGCGAAGACCAAGGCCATCTAACGGTTTCCCTAATTCGCCCGCTATTATTTCGATCTGTGAACGAACAACCGTGAGCCATGGCGCGGATGGTGGTGCTTCGTTTGCCAGTGTAACCAAACGATTGAGTGCATCATCCGGATCACCCTGTTGATAGGCACTCAACGCCTTATAAAATCGCGCACGCGGTTCAACGGGGTCAATTTCAAGCGCCCTATCAAATGCTTCATCAGCTACAGGCGTTACATTCCCGCCCGCTGCCATAGCAATGGCTTCACCCTCCGCAGCATGGAGGAAGGCACGTTCCGGCGCGAGTTCCCGTGCTTTACCAAATGCCCTTGCGGCGGCATCAAAGCGATCCATCCCCGCATAGGATTCCGCGAGCAAAATCCAATCATCTAAATTGTCAGGGGATGCAGCTACTTTTTCCTCTAGGGCTGTGATCGATTCAGCAAGTGGTTTCGCATTTTGCGTTGACGGTGGGTTTTGACTGCGCGATGCAATCAACGTTGCTTCGTCCGTCGTTTCTTTGCCGGGGTTGCCCAATGCTAAATATATCGCAACCGCCGCAATCGGGGCTGCCGATATAACCATGGTGCTAATTTGGCGAAAACCGCTGTTTGCACCCTTGGTAATTTCTTTCGTTCCCGCCCTCGCTGCCGCCAGCAAGCGCCGCCGCGCATCATTGCTGGCGAAATCTGCTTCTTCTGCGCTGATTAATCCGGCTTCCCGATCCCGTGCTATGTCGTCAATCTGTGCCGCCAGATAATCCTGTTCATCCAGGTTATTCGGCGATTTCGACTTTCGAAAAAATGGTTCAACCAAAAACCCAAGCACAAGAGTGCATAAAACGACGATAAAAACCCAAACCATCAGCCGCGCTCACTTATAATACGTTCAAGTTCGGCTTCGTCTTCGTCGGACAATGACGCAGTCGTTACCGGTGTTATTCCACGCAGATAAAAAACTGTTCCGATTGCACCCAATACCAATGCCAATGCCGGAAACACCCAAAGAAAAATCGTATTTCCCTGCACGGGCGGTTTTAACAAAACATAGTTTCCATACCGCTCGACAATATAGTCGATGACAGCTTCATCACTCTCGCCGATAGAAATTCGCTCACGCACCAAAATACGCAAATCTTTGGCCAGAGGTGCATTTGATTCCGCGATAGATTGGCTTTGACAAACTACACAACGCAGTTGCGCGTCGATGCTTTTCGCACGCTCTTCTAAAACAGGATCGTCAAGAATTTCGTCGGGTTCTGCTGCAATGCTTCCCGTCGCAAACATCAAAAAACAAACGAAACCGAGCAATACTTTCATGATCGTCTCAGATCTTCGATCATCGGGGCCAACACGTCCGTCCAATATTGGTCTGTAATCGGACCGGCAACACGAAACCGCACACGTCCTTGTTTATCAATAACAAACGTTTCTGGTGCGCCCGTCACACCTAAATCAATCGCAACACGACCATTTTGATCATCACCAATCAACGTGTAGGGATTGCCCAGCCGGTTCAGCCACGCGATTCCATCGCCGGGTTTTTCTTTCCAGTTCAATCCATAAATTGGAATTTCATTCCGCGCCGCAAGCGCCATTAGTGTTGGGTGCTCAATATGGCAGCTAACGCACCAAGAGGCGAATACGTTAAGAAGCGCAACCTGACCTTTAATGTCATCACTCGAAAGGCCGACTTCCATTCCCTCAATCGCCGATAGGTCGAATTCGGGTAACGGACGGTCAATGAGTTGTGACGGCATATTCGACGGATCTCGCGTAAGTCCATTGGCTAGAAACGCACCGACAACTACAAATAGTGCCAACGGCACAAGTAGGAATAATCGTTTCATGCGGTTGCTACCTCTATCGGTTTGGCGGCAGGATTCTTTTTACGAAGTTTCGCGGGCTTTCGTCCACGGTCTGCAAAAGCCACAAAGCCGCCGAGCGCCGTTACCGCAGCGCCCCACCACAAAAACGCGACGAACGGATTAAAGAACAACCGCACAGGCCAACCGCGTCCAGACGTATTTTCCCCGAAAGAAATATAGAGGTCGCTCAGCCCTTGGGCGCGAATGGCCGCCTCGCTTGTTTCCATCCCTCGGATCGGATAATACCGACGCTCACCAGATAACGAGAATTTCTCACCTTTTTTCTGTGCACTGAAGGTTGCACGCTCGGCTTCGTAATTAGGGCCGCGCAAACGTTCAACAGATGTTAGCGTCACTGAATAGCCTGCAACTTCTGCGACATCGCCCTCTGTCATCAAGGCTACCGTTTCGGTTTTCCAGAGACTGATCCCGATCGCACCTAACGCAAAAATAGCAAGACCAAAATGCGACAGCGCCGCCCCCCAAGCCGCACCGGGCAATCCCTTGGCCCGTTTTACGCTATCGCTAACCGGTGCACGAAAAAGCTTTATGCGAAATGCGATTTCGCTGATTGCCCCTACGGCCAACCATGCAACAAGCGCAATACCAATCGCACCAGTTACCCGTTCGCGATCAGCGATCACCAAGACAATAACACCAGTGACAACCGCCGCTAACGCTGCGGGCGCAAGTCTGCGGATCGTGGCCGAAAGGTTGGCCCGTTTCCACGCGAGCAACGTTCCCGCACCGGCAAGCGCAAGCGTGATGCCTGCAATTTTTGTGAATACGAGATTGAAATATGGCGCACCAACCGAAATTTTCTCACCCGAAAGGACATCAATGAAGAGCGGGTAGAATGTCCCGACGAATACGGTCGTACACGCCGTCAACACCAGCGCATTATTAACGACAAGCGCCCCTTCGCGGCTGACGGGAGCAAACGCACCTGTCGGTGTTAGTGAATTTGCACGGGCCGCAAAAACCGTAAGCGCCCCACCAACTGCCGCGACAAGAATCGCAAGAATGAACACGCCGCGCGCCGGATCGACAGCGAACGCGTGTACCGAAGTAATAACGCCTGAACGAACAAGAAATGTACCGACAAGGCTTAAAGAGAACGCGGTAATTGCCAAGAGAACCGCCCAGCCTTTCATCGCATCACGCCGTTCAACAACTCTGATTGAATGGATCAACGCGGTTCCAGCGAGCCAAGGCATGAACGATGCATTTTCAACGGGGTCCCATGCCCACCAACCGCCCCAACCCAATTCGTAATACGCCCACCACGAACCAAGCATGATACCGATCGTAAGGAACGTCCAAGCGATGAGTGCCCAAGGGCGCATCAACCGTGCCCATACAGTATCGGCTTTGCCGCGGATGAGTGCCGCAACGGCAAAAGAAAACGGTACAGAAAAGCCAACATAGCCGAGATAAAGAAACGGCGGATGAATAGCGAGCCCCGGGTCTTGCAAAAGCGGGTTTAACCCCGTGCCGTCGGTAGGCGTCGGGAAAAGGCGTTCAAACGGATTAGACGTAAACAGAATAAATGCGATGAACGCAACAATGATAAGAGACTGAATACCCAACGTCAGATTCAATAGTTCGCGCGGTGCCGCGCGCCCCTGCGCCGCCAAAACGCCACTGAATAATGTAAGGATCAATACCCATAACAGCATAGATCCTTCGTGATTGCCCCACGTACCCGTGAGTTTGTATATGAATGGCTTCGCAGAATGCGAATTTTCATAAACGTTGATCACCGAGAAATCGGAATGCCCAAATGCGTTCATCAACGACAAGAATGAAACCAGCGTGAGGCCAAATACAATTAGCGATGCCCGGCGTCCAAACGATGTGAACCGTTCATCAGCGTTGCCCGTCACAGCACCACCCAATAGCGCTAGCGACTGTGCGATTGCGATGGCAAAAGCCAGAATTAGAGCGAAATGTCCGATTTCCGGGGTCATTCAAACCTGCACTTTGTCAGAAGAAATACTCAAATGACAAATATAGCTGATTTGATCAAATCTCGACCCCTCTTTCCGCGATATATCGGCGCTAGGCAGCGAAGAACCTGACTATCGAAGGATATCTGCGATTTCGGCCATGACCGCCATGTGTTCCTGCGCAAATGTACGGCAGCGTGCGGGCGACCACCCATAAACCGGATCGGGGTTCACATTGGCATCTTTGAACGGCATTTCTAACGTCATGGACAGGCAATTCCACGTTTCAGCCACATAAGAATTGGCGACATCAAGATTGGCCTTGCCGGGTGCCGCTGTGGGGTATCCGTCTTTGGTTTGGAAATCACTACTCTTTTCGAGCAGCAGAGATGAAAAACGATCAAATCGTGTCTCGTGCTGGTCATCCCACGAAGGGATACCCTTGGCGCTATCAAGGAAGTTATTCGGAATAGCTTCGTCGCCATGAACGTCCAAAAAGAAATCGACACCCGTTTCGCGCATTCGTTCGCGCACTAGATAAACCTCGGGGCTTTCCTCCATCGTCGCATTCTGCCACGCGCGGTTCAGATCTTTTCCGGCCGCATTAGTGCGTAAATGCCCGCGACGCGATCCATCAAGGTTCATGCATGGCACGATATGAAGCGTCACTTTCTCTAAAAGATCACGCGATACAGCATCATTTTCATCAGTTAGCTTGTCGAGGAAACCTTCCATCCACCAGGACCCCATGGTCTCGCCGGGGTGTTGTCTCGCAATAACCCACATCTGACGTGGTCCGTTGCCCGCGCGGAAATAGGCGATGTCTTGACCGTCTAGCGTTTGACCTAACGTCTGATGTGTCAGAACAGGAGAAGATTTTTTTGCCGCAACGTAATCGTGATACCGCGATGTCGGATAAGGCGCAAAATATGCGTAATATACGACATCCTGTTCTGGCTGATGTTTAATGTTCAATTCGCGGCCATCAAAAGACGTTTCCACTCGAAACCAAGTGTCGCCATCATAAGACGCAACAGCGCGATAGTCTTTCCAGCCGCCTACATACGATGCGTCATGCGCATTCAAAAGTCGCATTACGAGTGGACGGTGCGCTGCACCATCCACTTTATAATAGAACCACTGAAAGAATTTGGCCTTACTGTCCGATTTGATTTCGAGTTGAATGTTCGATGGGTCACCGGCATCAACCACTTGAATGTTTCCGCCATCGAAATCACTTGAAATCGTAATCATAGTTGGTCCTTCAATCAGTCTTTTTTCTCTGTGATCGGCATCGCAACGCGAATATGAACATCTTTTAGTTGCGCGTCAGAGGCATCAGCCGGTGCATCAAGCAACAAATCCTCAGCCTGTTGGTTCATTGGGAACATCGTGACTTCACGGATGTTTTCTTCATCGCAAAGCAGCATCACAATACGCTCAATACCCATGGCACACCCCCCGTGCGGCGGGGCACCAAATTTGAATGCATTCAGCATACCGCCGAATTTGTCTTCGACAACCTGCTTACCATACCCAGCAATATCGAAAGCTTTGTACATAACATCTGGCCGATGGTTACGAATTGCGCCGGAACCAAGCTCGTATCCATTACATACCAAATCATATTGATAGGCTTTGATCGCGAGTTTATCTTCGTCCGTCGAAGCCGCTTCGAGCGCTTCAAGGCCTCCTTGCGGCATTGAGAACGGGTTATGGCCGAACTCAACTTTTTTGTTTTCCTCGTCCCACTCATACATTGGAAAATCGACGATCCAAGCCATGCGGAAACTGTCAGCATCGCTAAGTTCTAACTCGTTGCCAATAACAACACGGGCTTTAGCTGCGACAGCCAAAAAGTCTTCTGGTTTACCAGCAAGGAAAAACGCCGCATCACCCGCTTTAAGGCCGAGTTGCGCGCGAACTGCCTCAGAGCGTTCAGGACCAATATTCTTTGCGAGCGGGCCTTTGATTTCGTTTTCGTCAAAAATCATGTAGCCCATGCCCGGCAGACCTTCGCGTTGCGCAAAGGAATTCATCCGATCACAGAATGCACGACTGCCCCCACCCGGCGCTGGAATTGCGCGAATTTCGGTTTTGGGATCAGCGTCAAGAATTTGTGCGAAGATTTTAAAACCAGAACCACGGAAGTGATCTGATACGATTTGCATCTCAATCGGACACCGAAGGTCAGGCTTGTCAGAGCCGTATTTTAGCATCGCCTCGTCATACGGAATTAACGGGAAAGGATAGTTCGTCACTTCGCGTTCGCCCGCGAATTTTTTAAACGTATTTGCGATCACCGGTCCGACAGCGTCAAATACATCCTGACGCTCGACAAAGCTCATTTCTAAATCGAGCTGATAGAACTCACCCGCTGAACGATCCGCCCGCGCATCTTCATCACGGAAGCATGGCGCGATCTGGTAATAGCGATCAAAGCCGGAAACCATGATAAGCTGTTTGAAAACTTGTGGTGCTTGCGGCAACGCGTAAAACTTGCCGGGGTGCAAACGCGATGGCACCAAAAAGTCTCGTGCGCCTTCTGGGCTAGACGCCGTCAGAATTGGTGTCTGGAAATCTGTAAAACCAGACTCTTCCATCCCGTTGCGAATTTCGCGAATAACCTTGGCACGGGTCATGATATTTTTGTGCAAGGTTTCCCGCCGAAGATCGAGATAACGGTGCTTCATCCGAATATCTTCCGGGTAATCTGGCTCACCAAAAACCGGCAATGGCAATTCATCCGCAGCGGACAAAAGCTCGAAATCGTCAATCCGGATCTCAATCTCGCCGGTCGGCAGGTTAGGATTAACAACCTCGTCCGCACGGGCAACGACCCGGCCCTCGACTCGGATTACGCTTTCTTGGCGTACCCGTTCGATTTCCGAGAAAAACGGCGCTTCTGGCTCAACAACCAACTGGGTCAGACCATAGTGATCGCGCAAATCGATAAAGAGGAGACCCCCGTGATCACGCTTGCGATGCACCCAACCTGATAGGCGAACAGTTTCGCCAACCTCTGTTTTGCGTAGTTTTTCACAATGATGCGTCCGATAGGCGTGCATGCAATTCCCCTGTAATTCCTGTTCGAGCCGGAGTGGCAATGCCGCAATGCAAAGTCAAGGCCGCATTGTGTAGCCTTTGATCCGGTTTACGCTGCTATTTCTACTGTGGCGTTTAGGATGTCTAGTCCGGCAGCCTTCAATCGGGTTTTTCAAACAAAAAAACCCGCATAAACCCTCGCATTTTCGCAATATCCAGCGCGGCAATTCATTTGCGGCTCCGAAACCGCCTTGTGCGCGGCTCAATGCGCCGATAGAAGCGCCCGTCATGCAAGTCATTACCACCACCGACGAACTGTCCCGATTCTCGAAAGCGCTGCGCGAACAGCCCTATGTGGCTGTTGATACCGAATTCATGCGCGAGAAGACCTATTGGCCGATCCTTTGCCTCATTCAGGCCGCTGGCGAAGGCGAAGAAGCCGCGATTGACCCCCTCGCTGAAGGTATAGATCTTTCACCATTTCTGGAGCTTTTGACCGACAAAAAAGTCGTGAAGGTTTTCCACGCTGCCCGGCAGGACCTTGAAATCTTTCACAAACTTATCGGTGATGTGCCGGCCCCGCTTTTTGACACCCAGATCGCTGCGATGGCCTGTGGTTTCGGCGACCAAATTGGCTATGAGCCGCTAATGCGAACGCTTCTAAAAGCCAAAATTGATAAAGGCTCCCGCTTCACGGATTGGTCCCGCCGCCCCCTAACCGACGCACAATTATCCTATGCGTTATCGGATGTAACCTATCTTCGTGAGGCATACCCTATTCTTCTCGATACCTTGGAAAAACAAGAGCGAAAGCATTGGGTCGAAGAGGAAATGGAGGCGCTCTATGATGGTGACCTCTATTATGTGCACCCCGAAAAAGCCTGGAAGCGCCTCAAGCTAAAAGGTGTCCGCCCGAAAGAAATGGGTGCCGTCATGAAACTTGCAGAATGGCGCGAGCAAGAAGCACAAGCTAAAGATACACCGCGCAATCGCATCCTGAAAGACGAAGCGATTTTCGAACTCGCACGACTTCAGCCAAAAGACGGTGCCGCATTAGCGCGTGCACGGTCGATCCCTTCAGGTTTTGAGCGGTCGCGCACCGGTGCGGCGCTCGTTCAAGTGATCAAAGACGGTTTGTCGATTCCCAAAGAACAATTACCCGTTATCGACAAGCCTGACCGCGATAAAGCGCCGGCGGATGTGCTTGAACTATTAAAGGTTCTTCTAAAGCGTCAGTGCGAAACGCATCACGTTGCACCAAAACTGATTGCCTCAAGCGCCGACATCGAAGCGATTGCCCGCAATGATCAGGCCGATGTCCCTGCGCTATCCGGTTGGCGGCGTGAATTATTTGGCGAAACGGCCTTGCGCCTCAAACGCGGTGAAATCGCATTAAAACTTGACCATGGCCGCGTTGATATCATTGACGTTTAACCGATCAATAGGCTCATCATCTTTGCCAAAGTTAAGCTCGCTTACAGCATTTGTAATATAGGGAAAATAAACCCGTATAAGGCCTTGCGACTGCTCGCTGGCTTCGCTATACCCCGCTCTCCCATCGGCGGACGCGCCATTTGCGCACTCCATGAGATGGGTAAAGTTGGCGCGGGGTGGAGCAGCCCGGTAGCTCGTCAGGCTCATAACCTGAAGGTCAGAGGTTCAAATCCTCTCCCCGCACCCAATTTTTTCATCGTACTATAATGAGTTCTTCAGGTATTTTCTAAATTTTTCGATACCGAAGAAAATTTGGAGCATTAAAGAAGACCAAATAAATGAATCTGATCTATATTGATATGGAAATTGATTGCACCTTATACTCAAAGTCAATTTATTTATCAGGGGTGCGGTGCATGGCCCACGAATTAAATTGGTGCCGAACTAAGTAGGAAAGACGTACCTATGAAGCTAAACGCAAAAAGCTGGATCTTTAGTCGTCGGTTTGAGTCGGTGCCGACGTGTTTCTCTACACAATCACACTAGTCCATTATGAAATGAAGTAAGTTATTCGCATTGCCGAGAAACCAACTCAAGGACTTCACGCCGATCAATAAGTGACAACGACCCCGTGCTTCACTCAAAATTACTAAGCGTGCTAAATTACCAATACTCGCATTTTGAGTTTTGCAATCAACTCTGTGACGCCTCTATTAATCGAAGTCTGCTCCCAGTTCCCAACTTCAACATTGATTTTTATAGCTTCTGCCCGAATAGATGGTTTGATCAATCAGTTTATCTGTACAATGAATAAAGAATTCGGATAGATGAAAGAGAAAATCTATTCCGATGATTGGAAAAATTGACGTTCTGTGGATAGTTTTCTTGCCGCCGTTATTCTATTTACATGAGCACCTTATACATGTTCAATACCTACTAAAGACCAAGTTTGTTTTCAGCGTAGGAAACAAGAAGAAAAATAACTGCGCCTATAAAAATGGACAGAAAATGCAATAGATACAACGAAATTAACACGATGCCTCCCTTCAAAAGCGGCAATATCGGAAAATCATTTCCCTCCCTTTTTAAGGATTTCATCGTTTGAAAAATTAAAAACTTTATACCTTGCTTGTCCTGAAAAGTTCGCCAAACGGCAGCTATAGATAGTGAAAATAGAATAACTACATCACCATAATACGCGCGCCATTCGATCCACGGTAGAGGAGCCGGCAAATCAAACCTGCTTCTAGAGAAATTGATTAACGCCGCGAGCCCAGTTGCGATACCACTAATAATAATATCTCGTAAAATACGATAAACCTCGATCGTACCAATAACCAGACCATCGAACTGAGAAGAAATGGAGTTACCAAGCGCACCGTGAATAAGTGAAACTAACCCTACTACACTCGTTATAAACCCGAGAAATCTAAAACATTGCCTCACGAGACTTCCCTCAACATGCTGAATAAAACTGTTGGTGCGTTCTGTCAGCTTAACACTCATTTCTGTAAAAAGTACCTATCAATATTAATGCTATAACTGAATGACAAAGGTGAGCCAGGGGACAGAAAACAAGTACAGATTTCTCACTTTAATCAATTTTTGTGCTTTGCACATAACCTGAAGGTCAGAGGTTCAAATCCTCTCCCCGCACCCAATTTTTTCAATAACTTGCAATCGATTTCGCAACAAATGCCAATTATCAAATTCGACTGGAAGCAAATGACCTTGTAGATTCTTTTGCGTTTCTGCAGCCTATTGCGAACACTTCCTCACTTCAGCCGCACATTCCCTTTGGTACGGCGAGTAATACCGCACCAAAGATACATAATCACATAATACTTTATCCATCCAATTTTGGATCTCGACATACCTGATGACATTCAGCATACACCTCAATAGTGAGGTTATCCGATGTTATTTCCAATGGAGAAAACAACTCCGATAGTCGTGCCGCATCAAGAATAACCTCTTTTACATGCTTACATTTTTGGCAAATCAAAAATGCCCGAGCTTCGGAAGCACGCTCAGGCGCAATAGCCACGTATGCATTCAAACTAGAAATTTTCTTTACGCATCCTTTATCGATTAGCACGGCCAATGCCCGGTAAATCGTCATGGGTGCACGTAACCCTTTGTCATGCAACTCTTCCAAAAGTTCATAGGCTTTCAGAGGTGTATCTGACCGACGCAAAGCGTCATATACAAAATGTTCATTTGGTTTGAGCGTTCCGCCGATGAAATCATCATACGACGAAACGTGACTCGTTTGCCCTGCGGCCGCAGCCGGGGCTTCAACTCGGACACCCATTTCACTCTCCAATTCATTCGTGCCCGACGGGCACATGTCTTAATTTGAATGAATGAGTAAGAGCGGCGGTCCCCGCGCATATCGTGACGCTGAATTAAAGCCGCCAACAACGAATTCGTTTTCGTCCCATCGAATCCCATTGAACAGCGTTTCAGGTTCACTGATTGACGGCTCTATTGGTAACGCTTTAACGACATTAATCGCTGTAGCAGTGCAGATTATGCATTCGCCATCTAGATCAGGACGTTGATCATGATCATGGGCCGCGGCATGCGCCGCCCCAGCCAGCATTAACAGAGTTGCACACAACAAAACTGTACGAACCAGTCGGGCAAAAATGCCGGATTGTTTCAACACAGTTATGTAAGACCCTGCCATGCGCGTATGATATCACATCCGACCAATCAGGAAAGCAAAATCCAACTAAAGATCGGTACCGAACCTGAGCGAACAAATATTATAGCAGAAATCCGTCACCCGAACGTCCAGCAACTCATTCATCTAACTTCGCGCATCTATGAGTCATGCGCGCAGCACAGAGAAAAACGACACTGTTTCTATAGCAATTTATCAAGTGGCGATCGCAATCGTCTCATCGCTATAACAATAAGAAAAATGGAAACGATGATCATAAATCCGAAGACAGCTAAATAATCACCAAGTACGTCCATACTTGTCCGATCAGAGAAGGAAAACTCAGGGATTGAGTCAAATTCTTCGATTGAGATGCGTTGTTTTGCAACGACGGCGGGACTGATACGGGTGTAAAGGTTACTCAAACTTTCACGCGCCTGTGCTTGGTACTCCATATTCCGATTAACGTCCCCGCCTGCAACCGTCACGAGGGCATTATTGGCAATAAGTGCAGGAGAAAGAAACTGCATTCGTCCTACTAGGTTTTTGCGTTTGTGCCGTGTTTCTGTGAAGGCTTCAAGAACTGGTGTTGTCCGCTCGTTCGCCTCTCGGTTCGAAAGGAATGCGCCCCGAAAATACCCAGGCACATCTTCCACACTCGGAACCATTTCCGGATGCTCAGCGAGCAATGCGTTCGTTAGATTTTCAGCATCCCTTACCCCTTCAACTTCACCTTCACGCATTTCCGAAAGAAAAACTAGCCGAGAGGGCGGCGGATATGCCGCCTCGGCGACCGCACCGCCTATTGCTGGAACCGCAAACACGAACACTGCCCATATAGAAAACAATGCCGCTGCTACCGCTTCACTTCGTTTCAAAACAGAAACTGCAAGGCTAATGACGGAAAACCAAAATAGACCGTATACCCATGAGACTCCAATCCAAACACCAAAACTCAGGATGCGCGCAGAAGATATTTGTGCAAACGGTGTGATGAGTGCCGCAAATAGAGCGATCAGAGAAAAAACAAGCCACAGGACTGTATTTCGCAATACTAACCGTTTCCAAATCGACGAGTGTATATGTCCGGCCTGCATTGCGGTAATTCGCGACCGCCCACGCTCACGATCAGCCGAAAAAATATCGAATGAAGCAGCAATCATGACAAGCGGCATTAGGACAACGACAAGAAAAGTTAGATCGAAACGGCCAGAACCAAGAATTGTGGGGTTTGCAAACTCATACTCGATAAACAAATCCGCAGGATTAGCCCAACCCGTGAGTTTTGTCGTCGTCGGAAACAATCCGCCAGCACCGGTCGCAAAGTCTGCAAGTGGCGCAGGATTTAAAACGGCAGGTAGACGCAGATTCATAGGACGAGCAGAATAAGGCGACTGCGATACTCCTGACGCTTCGATTTCAACAAGCTCTTCGCGCCATTCATCAACTGCCTGATTGGCTTCAGTTAAAAATGCCTGTTGTCCAACAAGTTCCCGCTCAACATATGATTTTCCACTGATTGCTGCGTATGCACCCAACAGCGTTAAGCAGCTAAATATCAATATTCCGGGCAAGGCAAAAATAAAAATCCGGCGTTCCAAAATGAAGGTCGTAGAATTTATCATTTGGCGATCCTTTTCTGTGCACGTCTAACTGCCCACATCGCAAAGAATATTCCAAAGACTGCGTATGCGAAGAGAACGATGATACCGAATGCATAACTGCTAAACAGAGAGAGAAATGTTGGTGGGATATAGGAAAAGTCTTCGATAGTTTTCCAGAATGCTTCGCCTGCTGCATAACCGTAGCCAGCCTCACCAGCGTTATACATATAGTCTTCATTGAGCTGTTTAACTATTTTTCGTCGATGAACTTCGGCCCCCTCGACAAACTTTTGATGATGAACCCGATCAGAGCCAGCAAGCCCAGCCGATAATGCGTTGAGCGCTATAGTCGGTGAAATAAGAGACGCCGCACGCAAAACACCTTCTTGCTTTTTATGAACGGCGTTTAGGTTAGCATAGATTTTTTCGAAAAGTGGGTGCGCGTGCTCTTCGGATTTTTGAAGAGAATACGCTCCGTATTCAATGGGCAATTCATCTTTCGATTCAACGCCATATTCTTTAAGAATGACCCTGTCTATTTCAGCGCGATATTCACTATCCTGATAAAATGCATTTGATGCACCATCTAATGCGCGTGAGATCGTCGCGGAATCCGGCCCCGCATACACAGTCGATGCGATATCTGCGGTAATTCTTGGGGTAACGACAAAACTTCCTGCCCAAAGTGCAACAAGGGCAATCAGCGCAGCTCGCTTTTCAGCCATAAGCGCAGACACACCAATCGCAATCGCACTAACGCTTACGAAGTACAATACATAAGAGAGAACCAAACCAATTAGCCGAATTGATTTATCGGGTAGAATATCATCTCCGCCAGTGTGCCCAGCAAAAAAGAGAACAAACACGAGGGCCGGTATAATAATTGCGCCAAGACCAACACCCGCGCCAAGTAGTTTTCCCGAAAATAATGTCCGTGCAGTAACGCCCATCGCAGATAATTGCCGCAACGTACCGCTTTCCCGCTCCCCGGCTAAAGCGCCAAACAACACAAGAAATACAAACAATGGTGCGATTACCTGCAATACCCAGGCAGGTGACAAATTAGCGATATGTCCCGCATCCCCTAGATCTTCCGCCCGCCGAAATACGGCGGGATTCTGATAATGCGCTTCCATCCATAACGCGATCCCGGCGTAATCAGTTATACCTGGATCGAAAGCAACAAATTTTGGAATGGGCTTAAACGCATATCGGGCAAAGTGTGCCGCCGAATGCGGGTTTCTTTCACCTTGGGAATCCCAAACATATCGGTCAACCTGTTCCGCGGCAGTTCGTTCACGCTCAAACGTTTTAACACGTTCAACCGAAAGAAATGCCGCCGCTGTTAGTAACACCACAAAGGCGGCAGCAATCGAAACGAAAACGCTACTTCGTAGAAATGATACAATTTCTCGTTGAGCGATGGCACCGATCATGCCGCCGCTCCACTTCTTATATCCGTGACATTGCTATCATGCATATGCGCAAGGTAGATTTGCTCGATCTCACGCGCATCCAGCAATGATGCATCGAGATCGTCAACAAGCTTTCCAGCCTTCATAATTCCAATACGTGTACCAATTTCTTTGGCCCTGAACACATCATGCGTCGCCATCAAGATCGCGTGGCCATCATCTCTGAGTTGAAGTAAAGATTTACACAAAGTGTTCGCGGCGGATGGGTCTAGACCAGAAAGTGGTTCGTCGAGCAACAAAGCTTTCGCATTTTTCGCCAATGCGATTGCAATCCCAATTTTTTGACGCATTCCTTTTGAATATGATGATGCACGACGAGTAGCGCTTGTTTCATCAAGGCCCGCCTCTATCAGTACGGCGATAAGGTCAGAACGTGATTTTCGAATACCAGCGAGACGCAGAAAATAATTCAAATTTTCAATGCCTGACAGTTGCGGGTAAAGCGCGACTTGTTCCGGGATATAAGCAAGGTATTTTTTCGTTTCTAATGCTGCATTACGAACATTAAGACCATTGACGAAGGCATTTCCCGCGGTTGGTTCTAGAAAACCAAGAAAGAGATTGATTGTCGTAGTCTTTCCGGCACCGTTAGCGCCGAGAAGACATATAATTTCTCCGGCTTCCACTCTTAAATCTAAGCGATCAAGCGCCGTTACGTTGTCAAATGTCTTCGTTAGTTGTTTAGCTTCCAGCATACTTGCCTCATATGTATATTTTGCTCGCGCAGCTTGAGCATAGATTTCAAGTTAAGCTTCGATGATGCCGCCACCACCAAACGAAATGGGTAGCGGAGAGCATAAATGCGCCCATACTTGTCAATGGTTGTTCAATGAAATGCAGGCTCTCTACGAACGCACCGCCGATCAAGCAAATGACGCTCAGGATAACAATCATAACTAAACCTAAGTCTCGTATTCGGTTGCTATTTGTTAGGATTGCAAAACCTGAAATTGGTATTGCAATTAAAACGAGTGCTTTATGAATCCATTCCACATCACTCAGGCTTCCGACAATAGGCAACGCAGAACCAATCAACGGAAGTGCAAGGCAATGCATCACGCAAAGGCAAGACACACCAACGGCAGCGTAATCGAATGAGGCCGTATTTAGTCCGCCCATTGATCGTTTCGAAAATACCCTCTCCGCCAGGGTGGTATATTGGTGTTGAGCAGACATTTTAGAATGTCTTTTTCAAGGTTGCTCTGAACTGGCGAGGAGCACCGGGCGTGACGTTCGTAGCGGAATCACGAAGACCGCCAAAGAAATAGTAATATTCATTGTCAAATAGATTTAGAACTGACACCGACAGCGAAAAATCATCCCTCCCCGGAAGCCGCGCAGTGGCCGATAGGTTTACCAAATCATAAGCCCCGGCCTTTTGAACATTATTTTCCTGCGTAATTTGATAGTCACTATAATATTCATAGGTCGCAGTTGCGGATAACCAATCGGTTATTTCCTGATTGATTTCGGCATAAACAATATGATCAGCAACGCCAGTCGGGTCAGTTCCTGTTAGGTCAATGTCTCCACCAAAGGATGATAGAATCAACTCGTCCCACTCGGGGTCAAGATAAGTGTAATTCAATGTGACCTTGGTTCGATCTGTCGGATACGCACGAAATGAAGCCTCTAATCCACGGCTTGAAAACTTTTGCCCCGTTGTTGCCAAGGTAGATGGGCCCATTGGGTCTGGATTTGACACAAACAAACGCCGATTTCGCTGCGTAAGATAAAAGACCGCCGTTTCCCATTCTATTTGACCATCAAGCGCAGCACCTTTCCAACCAAGTTCAAAACTATCTATGGTCGTAGGGCGTTCGACACGTGCATATTGGGATGTATCCCACTGGAAGATTGGCCCGAAATTGGAATTGAAGCCACGTCCGTACGAAGCATAGAAAATGCCCGGGCCATAATCATAGGCAAGTGACGCCTTTGGAGCAAAGGCACCTTCGTCGCCCTCAGCCGTTTCATCCGTCGGAATTGCTCCGAGTACGTTAAAATCCACATTCCGCCGGAAAGCGTCATAACGCGCCCCCACGGTTAATGTGAGGTTTGATGTCAACGAAATTTCGTCTTGAACAAACGCGCTCCAGAATGTGTTTGTTGTTTCTGCGTTGGTACGAAGTTGATCATTGACGAAACAGGCGTTGTTTTGGTTTAGTAACGCGCCTGTGGCGTAGTCAATTTCAACGAGATAAAACGCAAACCCGCAGTCAAACGTAAATCCAAATTGCCCAGACCAGCGATCAACTTCATCCAGGGTCGCTCTTTCCGCCGATAAGCCAGCTACGATATTATGGCGACCAGTATTCCAATTCACCAATGCTTCACCAACAAAAACAGTAGATTCAGTCTGCGATGCAAAACCATTGATTGCCATCACATTTCGTGATGGATCAAATCCGTAGGCATCATAAAAATTAAGACGTACATCACTGTCGAAATGACGTGCGTGACCGGTTAATTGAACACTAAGTTGATCATTGAATTCATGATTCAAACGTAGCGCACCGATAAACCCTTCAACATCATTATTTGTAGGGGGCATTCCTAGAAATGATTCTCGACCACCAATAACATCTACAATAGTACCGTCAGCCAAAGTGGGAATAGTACTCGGAACCTCAGCTTCTCGATTAATGTAGCTAAGATATCCCGTCACCGCAGTTTGATCAGTAGGAGCCCAAACGCCTTTGAGGAACAGGTTTAACGTTTCACGCGCACTATTCTCCCGCCACCCTTCATAGTTTTCATAGGCGGCATCAGCCAGAATAGAGACATCGCCAAAAACACCTTCGACTCCTCCGGCCACACGATAATAATCATCACTTCCACCGGTGAATTCGAGGCGCGCGCCATTTTTCGATGGGGTACGGGTTAAATAGTTTACGGCCCCCGCAATCGCTCCTCGACCATAAAGTGCTGAGACTGGACCACGAACAATTTCTACGTTCTCCACAGATCCATAAGGAACCTCTGTCAATAGGACTTCTTCATCAGGGCCAACAAAAGGGATACCATCAATCAGTGCGAGGAATGTATCATTCCCATGGTTACCCGTGACTCCCCGAATTGTAATAAATGGAAATTCATCTCCGTCGCCTTCCCCGCGTCGAAAAAAGACGCCCGGAACACCACGAAACTCATCTGTTCCATAGGTAAATCCACGCTCACGGAGTAATTCCATATTTTGAACGCTGACCGACGCCGGCGTCTCCAACAGAAGCTTTTCCGTACGTGTCGCGGTTACAACAATAGTGTCTTCGTCAGTAGAATTTTCTGTAATTTCGGCCTGTGCAGGGAATGCCACCAGCAAGCCAGCAAAAGCCAACGCGTGCGCTGCGCCCAGTGATTCTTTTATTCGCATGAACTTTGTTCCAAAGATTATCGACTGATCTCGTCATTGCGATGTTTCCACGCAATTTCTAACGAGTACAAAAGCTATAAATTTGCAGAAGATCAGCGTCGTGGAGGGCCACGCACTTTAAAACTTGAATAGGTTTTTTGAATACAAACCCAAAGTTCAGGAACAAAAACAACTCGATCAAACAATCTGAAATTTCGGATTACATGAAAGGTTGGCGGTGTAACGAGATCATCGTCTAAAGATGCATGGGAGCATATCGCACAATGTTCTGATGAGGATTGTGCGTCGTGACCACTTTCCGCATGGGCCACAGAAATAACCTGAGCCAAAGCATAAACAATTATGGCACATATATGCGCCATATGTCGTCTTACCCTTGAACCTTCCGAAACTGTCATACGTCCCCGAGCGGGGCCAAACCATCGCAACGGCTAATGGTTCAATTTCTTTGCCCGCGACGGACACTGAAACAAAAAGCCTATTGTTATACTATCACAAAATGATCTGCATTAACCAAAAAAAGCCGGTAGCTTCTTCTTAACTTGCCTTCGTCCTTGATCGTTTTTTTCGCGAGCGCTGATTTTCGCGGCGCGCCTGCTGCGTAAGATCCGCAAGGATACCCTCTCGCAGACCGCGATCAGCCACACGAATACGGCTAGCGGGCCACTCGCGTTGCAAAGCATCAAGAATTGCGCAACCACACACGACAAGGTCCGCCCGATCAGGGCCAATGCAAGGTTCATTTGCCCGGTCATCAAGCGACATGGCGCGCAAACGTTCCGTTACCTCGCGAGCATCATTTGCCGTAAGCCAAACGCCATCAATCTCATCACGACGATAACGTTTAAGCCCAAGATGAACCCCCGCAATAGACGTAACGGTACCTGATGTGCCTAGAAGATGCGCGTCATCACTATCAAACAACGCTTTCACCCCGGCTGGATCGCCAACCGCTGATAGTTGCGCACGAATATCGTCAATCATGGCAGCATATTTTTCAGTAGTTATTTCTCGCCCGTCCCACTTTTCCGCGAGGCTAACAACGCCAAACGGCAGTGATGTCCAAGCCACAACATCTACCGTGGGCGGATTACTGCTTCCTTGTTTTGTTATCTTCACCCAAGATAATTCAGTTGATCCGCCGCCAATATCAAAAATCAAACCCGCGGCGGTATTTTCGTCAAGAAGTTCGGCACACCCTACAACCGCAAGTCGAGCCTCTTCTTCTGTTGGAATGATTTCAAACTTGAGCCCTGTTTCCTCTGCAACCCGAGTAAGAAAGGCTTCACCATTGTCTGCCCCTCTACATGCCTGGGTGGCGATACAACGGATATGGGTGACACCACGTTTTTCGATTTTTTGCGCACAAATTTTAAGCGCAGAAATTGTCCGCTCCATTGCACCATCGGACAGAACACCTGTCTTCCCCAATCCCTCGCCTAAACGAACGATCCGAGAAAACGCATCAACAATTCTGAAGTTACGCCCACGCGGGGCGGCGATCAGCAACCGACAATTATTGGTACCAAGATCGATGGCCGCAAATCGGAGATGTCTTCTGTCTCGACTGCCGGAGCGCGGGCCATTTTTTGTCGATTTTTTTGAAGCTTTTGCATTTTTAGGGGCATTACCGCCGCCTGCACTGGTGGTGCGCTTGGTCCCTGTCATCACTTGCGTCCTCGCTGGGGCCGCCAAGCGGCCCGGATGTGATGTTTAGCTTAGGCGGGAGCGGGTCCGCCCGCAAGCGTCTCAAAGAATAGTAAATAGACAGCTTGGTACTGGCTGGGCGGTGCAAAGCGCCGCCTCTCGCGCAGCCGCGGGCTCATATCCCATGACCATCATCAGTGCAGAAAAGGCCATTAACGCAAAAACTGCCAGCAAAATGGCCTTTACTGCCGCTATAATTATACTCATTTTCTCTCTCCTCGCCTGCGCTAAGACACAGATTCCCCGTCTCCACCCTCGAAAAGGGCTTCCAAACAACTCAAATAATTCAGACAATCAGTTTCCGCGTTCGAGATCGCGAAAAGCTTTTCTTAGTCCGTACTCGTCTGAAGTCACCGCATATTCCAAGTCAGATATACGCGTATCAAGCGCACGGAATCGGTGTTTTAATTCCGAGAATGTCGCCTTTGGACGAGTGTTAAATGTCCGCCAAAACCGCTCCGCCTCCGGATCATGAAAACGGGCACTCTCTGCTGATCGCGGTTGATCGTCAGTTTTGATCATGACGGCCATTGCCAGATAGATAATCGCTGGTAGCGGGAAGAAGAATAGCGTTAAAAGGACCGTGCAAATCCGCACCCATTTCAGACTCCAGCCGAAATAATCCGAAATCCCTGCGCACACTCCAGCCACTTTTCCGCGATGCATATTCCGTCGGAAGTGGTGGTAGTTCGGTCCTGGTCCCGGCTGACCAGCACGATAAGCATAACTATCGCGATCGCGCCATTGGTGGTGATGATCACGCATGAGGACGCTCCGGATAATCACGGCGCCATTCCGGCGCTTCCTTATCAAGAATTGTCTCTAGTGCATCCACACGTCGCTCGAGACGTTGTGCTGTTTTCCATAAGTCATCAACCAGCCGTTCATCATCTGCCGAGATCGTTTTTGTCTTCCGCAGCTCAGTTCGGTAGTGCAAAAACACCGCCGGACAGGCCACAAAAATCAACGCAACGATTGCGACTGCCATTTGCGCTTCGCCCATCATTTAGCCCCTTTTTTACTAGCTTTGCCCAGCACCAGAAGTGCGGTTGGCGACACGCCTTTTCAAGTCTTCCAGCTCAGCATTGACTGCATCTTCAGACTCGAGATCCTTGAACTCGTCTTCGAGCGTCCGTGGACGGCCCATCGACCAAGTTTCCGCCTCGGCTTCCAATTCATCAATGCGACGCTCGTAACGGTCAAACCGCGCTAAGGCTTCTTCGATGCGGCCATCATTTACCTGGCGGCTAACGCGCACGCTGTCTGAAGCTGCATTACGGCGAATTTCCAAAGAGCGCTGTTTTGTGCGCGCTTCTTTTAACTTCACCTGTAACCGTTCTAGGTCACCATTGGTTTTATCGACCGTTTCATCAATCGCCCCTAGCTCTTTATCCAGAAGGCCAATCATTTCTTCGGCTTTTCGTTTTGCCGCAACGGCACCGCGAGCAAGATCTTCACGACCTTTTGCAATCGCAAGCTCCGCTTTGGATTCCCACTCGTTTGCGCGAATTCCAAACTCTGCTTTTTTGCGGTTTACTTCCTTACGGTCCGCTAGCGCTCGCGCAGCATTTGTCCGTACCTCTACTAGCGTGTCCTCCATTTCCTGAATGATCAGGCGGACAACCTTTTCAGGATCTTCTGCTTTATCCAGCATGGAATTGAGGTTGGAATTCACAATGTCGCTTAGTCGCGAAAACATTCCCATCTTTAGTACTCCTAAAATATAATGCCGCCGAGGATGAAACCGAGGAAAAACGCGCCCCAGGCAAAGCCGGCGCGGCCACGAAAGGCGCTGTGCATTCGGCTATCCCAGTCTCTGTCGTAATCGTATCGGCTCATCTGAATTCTCCTTGGTCACTTGGGTTGGTTAACCCCGTCGGTTCCTTCCATTGCCAGAACCGTGCCAAGTTTGAACAATTCCGATAAATATCTGTTATTATTGAACATTTTAAAATTCTTGGAAAATTCTGCATCACATTAATTGGTATTTTTCACCAATATTATCGTATTATTTACCGATACCACATGGTATTTATTACCTATGATCAACACCCCCTCTCCACCAGACTTAATTGGCCAATCACAAGCCTTCCTTGATGCGTTGGATCATGCATCAAGAGTTGCGGCCATTGATCGGCCCGTTTTGGTAATGGGCGAACGCGGGTCAGGTAAGGAACTCATTGCAGCGCGCATTCACTTTCTTTCAACCCGTTGGGATGGTCCGCTGATCAAGGTCAATTGCGCCGCGATGAACGAGGCGCTGTTGGAAAGCGAGCTATTCGGCCACGAAGCCGGTGCGTTTACGGGCGCATCCAAGCGGCACCAAGGCCGATTTGAACGGGCCGAGGGTGGCACGCTGTTTCTGGATGAAATCGCCTCAGCCTCTTTACGTGTTCAGGAAAAGCTACTGCGTGTTATCGAATATGGCGAGTACGAACGAATAGGCGGTGAAGAAACTCGACATGCCGATGTGAGAATAATCGCTGCCGCAAATTTGGATTTACGTGTACAGGCACGAGATGGGAATTTCCGCGCGGACCTTCTCGATAGGCTCGCCTTTGATGTCGTTGCGACCCCACCCCTGCGCGAGCGCCCCGAAGATATCCCCTTACTTTCTGCTCATTTTGGCGCGAGCGCGGCAACAGAATTAGGTGTTACATTTCCCGGCTTCGCCCCCGAAGCGATGGCAAAGCTGAAATCTCATGACTGGCCAGGCAACGTCCGCGAGTTAAAAAACGCAGCGGAGCGAGCCGTCTTCCATTGGGCCGCAGCCGAACTTGATGGTCCAGTTTCAGAAATAGAACTAGATCCTTTTGAAAAAGCGTTCGGCCCTATTTCCGGCAAAATAAAACAGGCATCGACCACAAATATAACGCCGCTTGCCACGAACGACGAAACACAAAGTGATTTGCGCGCGCACCTAAATGAAGTGGAGAAGTCGCTCGTCGAACGAGCACTCAGACAACACGGCGGAAATCAAAAACGCGCAGGAATAGCGTTATCGCTTTCGTATGATCAAATCCGTGGATTAGTAAAAAAGCACAATTTGTCGGGTTAAAACTCGCCTTTGTTGATCACTCGATCTGTCGGTAATACCCGATCTGGGCTGATGGGGGGACTTCCCGCACCACGCTTATAGAATTCCGTAAAGTCACAGTCACTAATTTCAAAAAGGCTTTCGAAGCTATCTACGACGAAATATGTTTTCTGAAAATCATCCACCATATACGCAGTATTCAGTACACGTTCTAGGTCAAATCCTATACGATTTGGTTTTGGACTTTCAACGGAATAGATCGTTTCGTTCTTGGATGACAACATCCCGGCGCCGAAAGCCCGCAGACCATCCTTTGTGTAAATCAGACCAAACTCGACAATGTACCAATAAAGCCGCGCCAACATTTTTTGTGCGCCGAATTCTATCGCCTTTGGTCCACCCTTTCCGTATTTGCGCATATATTCTGCAAACACAGGATTAGACAAAAGCGGCACATGACCAAAAAAATCATGGAAGTAATCTGGCTCCACGAGGTAATCCAACTCGTGTTCACCGCGTATCCACCAACTCACGGGAAAGCGACAATTCGCAAGGTGATCAAAAAACACATCATCCGGAATTAGCCCCGGAACAGCCACAAGCTGCCACCCGGTAGCGTCGCCCAAAACCTTATTGGCGTCTTCAACACGCGGTATAGCCTCGCCAGCGTTGAGCGCCTCTAAGCCGTCAATATACTCCTGAGCGGCATATCCCTCGAGTAGTTTTTTTTGACGGTCATACAAAAATCGCCAACGCGCCTGTTCTGCGTCCGTATAACGGTCATAAGGCTGCTCGACCGTATAATCCTCACGCATGTGCTCATAGTCACCACGTAATGCGTGGTTTGTGTTCGCTTCAAACGGATTTTTCGGTGTCGTGATCTGTTCTTGGTCCATACCTCAAATATAGCAAAAAATGGTGGGACATTTTGCCAATTTTAGCGGTGTGTTGACATTTTTTCGAATATTTTCCAGATTTTACCATTTGAATGGGATTTTTTCGCATGATCGATAAGGCTGACAGTCAAATTCTTGACCTTCTTCAGGCCGATGGACGACTCACCAATGCCGAAATTGCCGAAAAAGTTGGGCTATCCCAATCGGCCTGCCACCGTCGGGTCAAACAGCTGGAACAAGCTGGCGTGATTGAGGGATATTCCGCACGGATAAATCGCTCCGCGATCGGTCTTAATTTACATGCATATGTATTTGTAAAACTCGATTTCCACACAGAGGATAACATCACCGCATTCGAGAATGGCGTGAATCTTATTGAAGAGGTCGTTTCATGTTCGGCGATTTCCGGTGGGGGTGATTATATTTTGCAAGTCGTCGCCAAAGATATGAATGGCTTTGCGGAAGTCGCACTAAAAAAACTCGCACGACTTCCGGGCGTCAAAGACTCCTCATCAAACTTTGTACTGTCTACGATGAAGCAGTCGGCGGGATGGCCAATGTCAATTTAGCCGATAATTCTGTCCGCACAGCATCATGCCTCGGGGCGTAGAAAGGCCTGACGCTGCGCGAACAATGCAAGCTCGGCGCGGGTTAAAGCGCCATTAGCATTCAGGTCTGAAGACAAAAAGATTGCCTCTTGCAGACCCTTATACTCCCCCTGCTGCATTTTTCCGTCCTCGCCAGCAAAGGCGTAGAACGTATGGCGTGAAACAGCATCAATACGCGCATGCTCAGATGCTGAGAGTGCGGATGCCGTACGATTTGGTAGTGCGATGGTTTCAATCGCACCTAGCTTTTCGACAGAGATAAAACCATTTAAATTGGCGAGTTCAGCCGTCACAATGTTTAGGGCCGCGAATTCGTCGACGTTGAGCGCACTGTCACCGTCTCGATCAGCTCGCAAGAAAACTTGATCTGCATGCACAGAGGCTTCTGTGCGCGAGAGACGGGTCAACTCATCACTATCATATGCAGGGCCAGTATTTACACCAACCAACGACGTAATAGCGACACTAGCAGCAGCGACCGCACCTACGACTGAGTTCATAAATAATGTTGTTGTGGGCATAAAAACGCTCCTTCTCTCTCAAGCTCTAGGTAAACGCCTGAGCGAGGCCGAAGTTCGGGTTAATCATGATTTAATGGGGGCGGAAGCGGCAAAACTGGGGCGATTGGGGCGAAAATTGGCCGTTTTCAACTGTAACGTGCAGTTTGTGGAGATGGCTCGCCAATCCACTATTCAGCGGGCTGCTGTGCCAATTTTCGAGCGTCCGCTTCCTTGCGGTCAGGGCCATTTATACGCTGCCAGCGCTCTTTGATCATCACCGATGTCTGCCGCGAACCATCGGGTGACCATCCCGGCGGACCAAAAGTATAACCCAGAACGTCACGAAACGATTTTGCGGACCTTACGTCCTTTAGAATACCAACCCATTCATGAAATGAGATGATTATCGGATTGAACGTTCCCAAATTTTTGATGATGCCATAGCGCGGTTTCTCCGATTCATCTTCACGAACAAAAGTGCCAAATAATCGATCCCAAACAATCAGTGTACCGGCGTAGTTTGCATCTAAATATTTTGGGTTCGTGGCGTGATGAACTCGATGATGGCTCGGGGTGTTAAACACCCATTCTATCGGGCCTAGCCGTCCTATAATTTCTGTATGGATCCAGAATTGATAAAGAAGATTGAGCGCGCCAACAAAAACCACCATTGCCGGATGAAACCCGATAAGCACCAAAGGCGCGCGAAACAATATCTGCGTTAGGATCTGCCCGGTCCATGTCTGCCGCAAGGCCGTAGTAAGATTATAATGCTGAGACGAATGATGTACCACATGGCTAGCCCAGAACCAGCGACGCTCATGACTAATACGATGCCACCAATAATATCGCAGATCATCGATTACAAAACAAAGCGCAACCGCCCACAAGGTATTCGGAATATCAAAGAACCGAAGTTCATATGCGCCCGCAAAGGCCGCAACCACAATCGCACCGCCACCCAATAACGGCGCAAGCTCGCTGCCGAAGCCCATCAAGAGGCTTGCCGCCGAGTCACGCGCTTCATAGCGGCCCCGTTTCATGATCCGTACCGCGACTATCTCTGTGATAACGAGTATCAAGAAAACAGGAACCGCGAGAGCAATGATATCCGGGAATTCCATAAAAACCCTACTTATCGCTGATTGGTGCTAACTTGCTGGCCCATTGCGCGGCGTCAGGCCCACAAAGGCGCACGGATCTTGTGGTAATGTCCGTGGCAAAAACTGTAAGCCCGTCACCGTCTAGATGGGTTTTCAGCGCGATTCCCGGCGGAAACCGCCGCGTCACCAAATCAACGCCAAGGCGCGACACCAATGCGTACTCTCCGCCCGCGCCCTCCACCAAAGCAGATCGCCCATCGCAATCAATAAACCAGTTTAAAGGCTGAAAATCTGGCTCATCAAATGCCAGCCGCCCCGCAGCCTCTTTCATGGTGATCGGCGGCACGGGGCCGCGAAACATCAGCCACGCCAAAAGGACCATCGAACCGATGGCTAGAAGTGATATCGATGAATCTATAAAAAGATTGCCCGTCATGGGCCCGCTTTCACTCTAATTTCAGAGCGCAATTAAAGCGGATTTGCCCTGCTCCGCCAATAGCGACGAGCAGGGCAGAAATTCTGGCGTTTATCCGACGAGTTCGTCTTTTGAGAAGAAGAATTCGATTTCTTGTGCCGCAGTATCAGGGCCATCTGAACCGTGAACTGAGTTCTCGCCGATAGATTCAGCATATTCAGCCCGGATCGTGCCAGCGTCAGCTTCGGCAGGGTTTGTAGCGCCCATGATTTCGCGGTTACGCGCAATCGCGTTTTCACCTTCAAGAACCTGAACAATGACAGGTTCTGACATCATGAATTCTACGAGCTCGCCAAAAAACGGACGCTCTTTGTGTACGCCATAAAAGCCTTCCGCCTGTTCGCGGCTCATGCGGATACGCTTAGAAGCAACAACCCGAAGGCCACCCTCTTCTAGTTTGTTAATCACTTTGCCAGTGATGTTGCGACGGGTCGCATCGGGTTTGATGATCGAAAAGGTGCGTTCAAGCGCCATGTCTGAAGTCCTTGAATTGTGGAAAATAATGATTCTGTAGCGCTTCCTATCAACGCTTTTGCACTGCGGCAAGACCCCAGCCCACCGGCCATATTCAACAAGCATAAAAAAGCCCGGCCGAGCGAACCGGTCGGGCTTTTTTTGTTTGTAAAAATCGTAGCTTAGGCCGCTTTACGTCCGTAAAGGGTCTCGCCCGATTTCGCCATCTCGCGGAATTTCTCTGGCGGGCTAAACCGCGCGCCATATTTCTGCGCGAGGCTTTCTGCCTTACGGACGAAATTTTCCAGCCCAATCGTGTCGATATGACTCATGGGACCGCCGGTCCATGGCGCAAAGCCCCAGCCAAAAATCGCGCCGAGATCGGCCGATTGCGGGTCAAAGACAATACCTTCAGCATAACACTGAGCCGCAGGGATAAGCTGAGCATAAAGAAGCCGCTCTTTGGTCTCCTCAAGGCTTGGCTGTTCGTCTGCAACCGGGAAGTGCTCTGACAGACCTTGCCAAAGATGTTTTTTGCCGCCTTCAGGATATTCGTAAAAGCCGCCACCAGATTTCCGACCGTGGCGTCCAAGGCCCACAACCATTTTTTCTAAAAGTTCTTCGTTGCCTGACGGTTTATAGTCTTTACCAAGCTCTTTTTTGGTCGAGGTCATCAGCATGTGACCAAGCGAAAGCGACGTTTCATCAGTCAACGCAAGCGGTCCAACCGGCATACCCAGTGTTTTAGCAGCGTTTTCAATAAGCGCCGGTTTAATACCCTCCTGCACCATGATCATCGCCTCACCGAGATATGGCGGAACAACACGGTTTGTATAGAAACCACGTGTATCCTTCACAACAATCGGTGTTTTCTTAATCATGCGAACATAATCAAGCGCCGTCGCAAGAGAGCGATCACCAGACTTGTCGCCAGGAATGATCTCAACCAATGGCATTTTATCAACTGGCGAGAAGAAGTGGATACCGATAAATTGGTCTGGACGTTCCGAATTTTTTGCTAAACCAGAAATTGGTAAGGTCGAAGTGTTGGATGCAAAGACAATATCTTTTCCAATAACAGCTTCTGTTTTTTTAATCACGTCGGCTTTGACTTCTGGATCTTCGAAAACGGCCTCGATGATTAGATCAACATCTTTCAAGTCATTATAATCGGTGGTTGGCGTAATCCGCGCCAATAGGGCTTCACCCTTATCTTTTGTGACCTTCCCGCGCGAAATGCCTTTCTCGACGATTTTCTCGGAATAGCCTTTGCCCTTTTTCGCATATTCAAGATCGCGATCAAGGAGGACTACATCCATACCGCCTTTCGCTGTCACATAAGCGATACCTGCGCCCATCATTCCGGCACCAAGAACACCCACTTTTTTAAGCGCGGACGGCGGCACATCTTTTGGCCGTTGCTCACCTTTTTCGGCGGCTTGCTTGTTAATAAACAGCGTACGAATCATGTTGCGCGATTGTGGACTAGACAAAAGCTTGACAAAATATTTCGTTTCGATCCGGATCGCTGTGTCCATAGGCACAATCGAGCCTTCGTAAAGGCACGAAAGAATATAGCGAACCGCAGGATAATTATGATTTGTCTCGCGCTGCGCCATAGCATTCGCGGCCATAAAGAATTGCGCCGCGCGTGGGTCCATTGCGCCGCCCCCACCGGGAAACTTAAATCCTTTTTTGTCCCATGGTTGAGCGACTTTTGGGTTAGCCTTTACCCATTCTTTTGCTTTTGCGACGACTTGATCGGCTGGCACCACCTCTTGGATAATGCCCTGGCCTTTGGCCGTATTTGGATCAATCGGCTTTCCTTGCGTGGCTAGCATCGCAGCGTTTTGTAGCCCCGCTAGGCGCGGCAGACGTTGCGTGCCACCTGCACCCGGAAGCAATCCAACCTGAACCTCAGGTACGCCGAGTTGAATTTTCGGATTATCGGCAACAACACGGTGATGACAGGCGAGAACCAATTCAAGACCGCCGCCAAGCGCAAGGCCGTTTACTGCCGCTGCTACAGGCTTTGCTGCCGCCTCGCCTTTGGTTAGCGCTTTCGCCGTATGACCGCCAGTTTCAAGTTTTCGCAGAACGCTATTGAGTGCGAATGCTGAGTTGAACTGATCCTCTTTGGTCGCCTTACCGCCCTTACCAACTGAACCGCTACCGAGCATATTGAGGTCAGCACCGGCCAAAAACCCAGAAGCCTTGCCTGATGTAATCACTGCGCCTTTGACGTTGTCATCAGCTACGAATTCATCAACCCATTTCGCGAACTCTTCCATCAAGTCTGCGTCCCAGACATTCATGGATTTTCCCGGTAGATCAATGGTCACAAGGGCAATACCATCGCCGTCAACTTCGATGTTTAATGTTTTATAGCTCATTGTTCTGTGTCCGTCCTAATTCTATGGATTAAACGCGTTCGATGATTGTGGCCGTACCCATGCCAGCACCAATACAAAGCGTTACAAGGGCCGTGGATTTTCCGGATCGCTCCAATTCATCGACCATAGTGCCCATAATCATCGCGCCCGTAGCACCAAGTGGATGACCCATGGCAATTGCGCCACCATTTACGTTTATGTCTGAGTGATCGATATCGAGCGCCTGCATAAAGCGCAGAACGACAGATGCAAATGCCTCGTTCAATTCCCACAGATCGATATCTTTTTTATCCATCCCTGCACGCTTCAGCGCTTTTTGCGCGGCAAATTCCGGACCGGTCAACATAATCGTTGGCTCCGACCCAATCGACGCCATTGAAACGATACGTGCACGCGCCTTAAGACCGAGCTTTTTGCCGGCTTCTTCATTACCAATCAAGACGCCCGCAGCACCATCAACAATACCCGAGGAATTACCCGCATGGTGCACGTGGTTGATTTTCTCAAGTTCTGCGTATTTTTGAAGCGCAACCGCATCAAAACCAAAATTCTCACCAAGCATCGCAAATGAAGGGTTCAACGCTCCAAGCGACTGCATGTTGGTTTCTGCACGTACAGTTTCATCATGATCAAGCAGCGTTCCGCCCATCACATCATGCACCGGCATAATTGATTTTTCGAAACGTTTCTCTTTCCAAGACTGTGACGCGCGTTTCTGACTTTCGACCGCGTATGCATCGACATCATCGCGCGAAAGACCATATTTAGTGGCGATCAAATCCGCCGAGATGCCTTGCGGTACGAAATAGGTTTTAAAGGCCGTTTCCGGATCGGTCGGCCAGGCACCGCCATCAGAACCCATAGGAACTCGGCTCATTGACTCAACACCACCACCAATCGTGACGTCGGCCTCTCCGGCTTTGACCTTTGCCGCCGCGATATTAATCGCCTCAAGCCCACTGGCGCAAAAGCGGTTGACCTGAATGCCCGATGTCGTCTCTGCATAGCCGGCGTTAAGAACCGCGGTACGGGTCACAACCGCACCCTGCTCGCCCACTGGGGAAACGCAACCCATGGCCACATCTTCAACCGCATCGGCAGACAAGCCATTTCTGTCCCGAATCGATTCGAGCACCTGCGTCGCTAATTGCACCGGTGTGACCTCGTGCAAAGAGCCATCCGATTTGCCTTTTCCGCGTGGTGTGCGCACGGCGTCATAAATATAGGCTTCTGTCATTATCGCGTCCTTTCGACCGAAATCAGTGTCGTCTTTGATAGATTCTTGCGGCGCATGGCGATTACCCAGCCACAACCTACTTTTACCTAATTAAGCGCCGGACCATGCCGTTGCAATGCTGCTATGCAGCGACCAAAAATGTGGAACTTTCGGCCCAATAAAAGTGGCGCAACCTGTGGGTTTCAGGCATGGAGCCAATATGAACCAATAGAAGTTCGCTCAAAATTGAATTCGTAGATTGGAAACGCAATGGAAGCATCATCGACCCTCAGCACAATCCGCCAACGGATCCGCGACCACTACCTATTGCCCGAGGAAACACTGACCCCGAGATTGATCGACGCAGTTGAACTTGACGATGCGACCAGAGACCTTGCTCAGACTCAAGCCGCTAAATTCGTCCATGCCGCTCGGGCTGGTGCTGTTCGTTCGGGTCTTATCGACAAGTTCCTTCAAGAATACGGACTCTCGACCGCCGAAGGCGTAACGCTGATGCGCCTCGCGGAAGCTTTATTGCGTACACCCGACGCTGCAACTGCCGACGCCCTTATCGAAGACAAAATTGAAGCGGGAAATTGGGCGGCCCATAAAGGGAAAAGCCCGTTCCCATTGGTCAATTTTTCAACCCGTGCGTTGATGCTAACTGCTGCATGGCTCGACGACATCGAAGCCAAAGACCCATTGCGAAAAATGGCTGCAGCCACGAAGGCCGCACTTGATCGTTTAGGCGAGCCGGTGATCCGCGCCTCCGTTGCTCAGGCAATGCGTATCATGGGTGAACATTTTGTTTTGGGTGAGACCATCGATAGCGCCATGAAGCGCGCAAAACGGTTCGCCGAAAAGGGCTATGTTTTTTCTTTCGATATGCTCGGCGAAGCGGCACATACAGCCAAAGACGCTGACAAATATTTTCGCGACTACGAAAACGCGATTGCGGCGATCGCAAAACATTCAACCCGCGAACGCGCCGCCGAAAATCCCGGTATTTCCGTCAAGCTCTCTGCACTGCATCCAAGGTATGAATACGTCAAAAAAGAGCGCGTCCTGAAAGAGTTGGGCGAACGTGTCCGCACGCTCGCGCTTCAGGCAAAAGCTGCAAATATGGGCTTTAATATTGACGCCGAAGAAGCAGACCGCCTCGACCTATCGCTCGATATCGTTGAGCTTTTAATGCGCGATCCGGAACTCGCGAATTGGACCGGGTTTGGCGTGGTTGTTCAGGCCTATCAACGACGCGCCACTGACGTCCTAGATTGGCTAGCGGCGCTCTCGCGCGAGACAGAGCGACGTATCATGGTGCGCCTCGTTAAGGGCGCGTACTGGGATTCAGAAATTAAACGCGCGCAAGTCATGGGCCTCGAAACATACCCAGTATTCACGCGTAAGGTATTGACAGACCTTAGTTATATTGCCTGTGCTCGAAAGCTATTTAACAATAGCGATGTGTTCTATCCGCAATTCGCGACCCACAATGCGCTCACGGCAACCATGGTTCAGGCGATGGCTGGCGACTTCAAAGATTTTGAGCTTCAACGCCTGCATGGCATGGGCGAGGCCCTCCATGACAGTCTCATTGAAAGCGGTGCACGTTCGCGTATTTATGCCCCTGTTGGCGGACACAAAGAATTGCTGCCCTATCTTGTTCGTCGGTTGCTTGAGAATGGTGCGAATTCATCATTCGTCAATCAGTTGATCGACCCGGACCTATCCGTTGATGATGTGGTCGCTGACCCTCTCGAAGAAGTTGCCGAGCTTACGCAATACGCAAACCCCAGCATCCCCGCGCCCCGCGATTGCCTCAATGGTGAGCGGCTTTCCGCGCGGGGGCATGATGAAACCCATCCGCCCACGGCTCAAGGTTTTTCGCCCGATGCGCGTAATGTAATCGGCGATCTGGTTGCAAAGCCGATCATCAATGGTGAACCACGAAACGGGAAAAGCAACAATGTCGTCAATCCCGCTGACCACAGCGATGTAATCGGATGCGTCGAGAATGCGTCAGAGACAGATGTTGCCGCTGCCTGTGTTGCTGCGTCTGACTTTGCACCGAACTGGGCAAACACACCAGTCGCCGACCGCGCCAATATCCTTCGTCATGCTGCGGATCTATTAGAAACCCGTGATTATAAGCTTATGGCGCTTGCTGTTTTCGAAGCAGGAAAAAGCTGGCCGGACGCAATCGCCGAAATACGTGAGGCCGTGGATTTCTTGCGTTACTATGCCGACGAGGCTGAAAAGCTAACCGGATCACCTCTTGGTGTCGTTGCCTGCATATCCCCTTGGAATTTCCCACTTGCGATTTTCCTCGGACAAGTCAGCGCGGCACTGGCGGCGGGGAACTGCGTTATTGCAAAGCCAGCTGAACAAACGCCCTTAATCGCATTTGAAGCCATCAAACTGTTGCACGAGGCGGGTGTACCCGGAGGTGCTCTTCATTATCTCCCCGGTGACGGCCCCAGTGTCGGCGGTCCACTTGTCGCTCATCAGGTGATCAACGGCGTTATTTTCACAGGTTCAACCGAAGTCGCCCAACTCATTAAGCGCAGCATGAACGCGGCGAAAAAACATGATGCCGCTCTTATTGCCGAAACCGGCGGGATCAACGCAATGATTGTTGATTCAACGGCACTTCTTGAACAGGCTGTACACGACACAGTGTCGTCAGCATTCCAAAGTGCGGGGCAACGTTGCTCTGCATGCCGCGTGGTTTGCGTTCAAGACGATATCGCCGAGCGTTTCATTGAAATGCTTGAAGGTTCAATGATTGAGCTACATCTCGGACTCCCAGCATCGTTATCAACTGATGTAGGGCCAGTCATTGACGAAGAAGCAAAAGCGAACATCGCCACGCATATTCAGCGGCTAGATCAAATCGGCAAGAAAGTCGCGGAAATCAGCAACCACACTGAAGGTGGAACATTTATTGGCCCCGTTGCATATGAGCTAAAGTCCATCAGTGATGTAACACAAGAGGTTTTTGGCCCAGTACTTCACGTGGTCCGTTACCGTGCTGACGAATTGGATAAACTCATCGACGATATCAACGGGCTTGGCTTTGGTTTAACAATGGGGATTCACACGCGTATCGACGAAACGATGGAAGAAATTTCTCGTCGTGCTCGTGTCGGTAATCTTTATGTCAACAGAAACCAGATTGGTGCGGTTGTTGGCGTTCAACCTTTTGGTGGCGAAGGTCTTTCCGGGACAGGACCAAAAGCTGGCGGACCACACTACCTTCCGGCGCTTGTCAAACGACCCCGCCCAGAAGGCACTGCCCGGGCACCGATCAGCGAAGGAGAGACGAACGCCCAAGAAGATATTGCTCTTACGGCTGCATCTCTTAGCTACCGCGCGTGGAATACTGCCGACCGAGCAAGTTTCGTAAAAGCAATCATTCACAAGCTAAAGGATCCTGAGGCAGCCTCTATCAGTAAAATGATTGATCAGCTTGAGTTGAATGTGGAACTTCCTGGACCGACCGGCGAGTCAAATACACTAAAAAATCGTGGCCGTGGCGTTGCGCTTTGTTTGGGTGGTGACAATCATCTGAAACAAATTCTAATGGCCCTCGCCTGTGGGAATACGGTCGTAACCGTCGATGGAGAAGCAGCACAAAAGGTCCGCAATGCCGCCGAACAAGCAGGTGTTCCCGCTGGCGTGATCTCGATTATCAAGGAAAGTGTTTCAAGCGGCATTCTTAAAGACGAACGTTTGCGCGTTATTGTTTTTGATGGTGGCGCGTCTGCGCGTGTTGAAGTCGAACACCGACTGGCCGACCGTAAAAGTTCGATCATACCTCTTGTTTCAACGCTCGACGCCCCTTGGCGTTTCATGACCGAACGCACGCTCACGATCAATACGACTGCCGCTGGCGGCGACGTTCGTTTGTTGTCCTTAGGCGAATAAGCTAAAATACAGCGCGAAACGGACGGCCACCTGCGACATTCATCGCATCGTAGGGGCCGTTCGCCGCAGCGCGCTTGCATTTCAACCCGGACAGGTTTGGTTTCAATGAGTAAACACAAGCAATTACAACCTTCTGAGTACATCCATATGAGTTCCGTCGATATTGCAGCCCAACAGGCCGGGCCATTCATTCCAACCCAGGGGCGATCCCGGGCATGGATGAATTGGTTCTTTGCCGATAAGGGCCGGATGTTTTGGATCCTTCAGATCGCCGGTTGGCTTGGGTTCTTCGCCCTTCACATTCTCAGTGTTTCAACATTCGTTGCAGGGCGATCACCAGACTCTCTTCTCTATTCCGTCGCGTCATCGCTTATCGGGTTTATGACAACAAGCATCCTCGCGCGACCAATATATTGGTTCGCTCGACGCCAAGGCCCCGTCGTCTTGCTTGTTATCGTGCTCACTTCGACCATTTTGATGGCAATCGCAATGTCAGCGATGAAAGCGCAGACCTTCGGCTTTCTTTTTGGCAATGCATGGATGGATTTACGCGGTGCGAGCCTCGGTACAACAAACTATTTGTTGCTGATCGTTCCCGATCTTCCCGTGAACATCTTTTTACTTGGGTCATGGGCCGGGTTTTATTTTGGTATCAATTATTACTTAAAATTCCGCAGCGAAATGGACCGGGCATTACAATCGGCACGGCTCGCAGACCAGGCACAGTTAAAAATGCTGCGATATCAATTAAATCCTCATTTTTTGTTTAATACGTTGAACGCCATTTCTACACTCGTGATGGAGCAAGATGGCAAACAAGCCAACGCTATGCTTACACAGCTATCTGCCTTTTTGCGATACTCGCTCGATAGCGATCCATTGCAAAAAACAACGCTAGCTGACGAAGTGCGCGCACTGCAACTCTATCTTGATATTGAAAAAACTCGGTTTGCGGACCGACTAAATGTAAAGTTTGACATCGACGAAGATACAATGCGTGCCTACGTACCCTCACTCATTCTTCAACCTGCTATCGAAAATGCGATTAAATATGCCATCGCCCAAATGGAAAGCGGTGGCGAAATTCTAATCGAAGCAAAGCGTGAGCGCGACACCCTTGTATTGCGGGTGTGTGACAACGGACCAAACGCGCCTGAAGACCCGCATGCACTGTTGTCAGACGTAAAAAATGGCGTGGGACTCGTCAATATGCGGGACCGGCTTTTGTTTATGTATCAAAAACGAAGTGAATTCCAACTTGAAAAAATCGATCCGCAAGGGCTTTGCGTCAATTTGCGGTTACCGTACGAAACACGGGGATAAAAATGACAGACGAAAAAATTCGCGTCCTTTTAGTCGACGATGAACCATTGGCCCTTCGCGGCTTAAAGCTCCGGCTAGAGACCTTTCCTGAGGTTGAAATCATCGGTCAGTCCACGAATGGCCGAGAGGCCGTAAGAGATATCAAGGCGCTATCACCGGACCTCGTGTTCCTCGATATTCAAATGCCGGGGCTTGATGGTTTCGGCGTCGTACGGGCGATGATTGGTGCGCCCGCTCCTTTGTTCATATTCGTCACAGCCTACGACAAATATGCGATCGAAGCTTTTGAGGCGAATGCGCTCGATTACATCGTAAAGCCCGTTGAAGAAGAACGTTTAAGTGATGCGCTACACCGCGCACGCGAAGCGATTAAAAACAAAGTGGCATCAAAAAGGGAGTCAAAATTGATTGAAATGTTAGCATCGCTTTCGGACGATGACCGCGATCGCATAAAAGAATTGATCAGTGATCCAGCATGGACCGAAAAACAGCGCTATTCTGAACGGCTTTCATTCAAAGATGGCTCAAAAGTTGTCGTGCTCATGGCCGAAGAAATTGAGTGGATTGATGCCGCTGGTGATTATATGTGCATCCACGCGAGCGGAAAGACACATATTATTCGTGAAACAATGAAAGCGCTTCAATCCCGACTTGACCCTGCCCGCTTCCAACGCATTCACCGTTCAGCCATCGTCAATATCAGCAAAGTAAAAGAGCTACACCCCCATTCTAATGGTGAGTACTTCATCATCCTCGAAAATGGGGCCGAATTAAAACTCTCACGTTCTTACAAAGAGGTCGTCGCTCGTTTTCTCTAAAATTTGGCGCTGGCCTATCGCAGGATCGGTGACTAGATTGAGCTTTTTGCGAGCACGTTCATGTCGGTCCTGCTAGCCACTTTATTTTTCATCACGGCCGCGCTTTATGCATCCGTCGGCTTTGGCGGCGGATCGACCTATAATGCGTTACTCGTTCTATACGGCGTAGACTACCGTGTCCTCCCGACTATTGCATTGGTGTGCAACATCCTTGTGGTCGCGGGTGGATCGTGGCGTTTCGCAAGTGCTGGCCATCTCAATTTTAAAAAGCTTTTGCCCTTTGTGGCGACATCTATTCCGCTTGCGTGGTTGGGCGGGCGAATTCCAATTTCCGAAACAATTTTTATTGGCGCGCTTGGCTTTTCTCTCTTAGCGGCGGGCCTTCATCTCAGCTTTGGTCAAAAAAATAGTCCTATCGAAGCCACAAAACCATCATCGCCCTACATTGGTGCATTGGTCGGCGGCAGCATTGGATTTCTATCCGGTTTGGTTGGTATCGGTGGCGGAATTTTTCTTGCGCCGGTCCTATACTTTCTTCGCTGGGGACGGCCAAAAGAAATCGCCGGCGCGTGTAGTCTTTTTATACTTGTGAATTCAATTTCCGGACTAACTGGACAGGTCACTAAACTAAACGATCTGGGGACGCTGACACTTGTATCGCAATATTGGGCACTTTTTCCGGCAGTATTAATTGGGGGGCAAATAGGATCTCGGTTCGCCAATTACCGATTAAAAAATGCAACTATAAAACACCTAACAGCCATTCTGATTTTATATGTCAGTATTCGACTTATTTTGCGTTGGGTTAATTTAGTTTTTTAACGCAGTCGAATGATCTCGACTTCATGCCCGGCACTTAATGCCGACGCATTCGCTGGGCATCGTATCAGAGCATCTGCGAGATCGAACGGCAAAAGTAGCGAGCTATCTTGATTAGGTGATGCAACTACTTCTAATTTATTATCTGTTTCAAACATTTGAGCACGGAGGTATGACTCCCGCGCGCCATTCGCTGCAATGGCTTCTTTTAATGATGCAATTTCCCGAGCCGACTTGAAATCCTCACCCGCTAGTTTTCGCACCAATGGTTGAAGAAAAAGCGCCGCTGTAACAATAGCCGAAGCCGGATTCCCAGGAAGACCGATTACGCGCGTTTTGTCGATATTGCCAAACCAGGTTGGTTTTCCCGGCCTAACCGCAATTTTTGAAAAGACAATGGTGCCGCCAACCGCCGCGAAAGCCGACTTAACGAAATCATAGTCACCAACTGATGCCCCACCAATTGGGACAATAATGTCTGCATCCTGACCACGTTCAAAAAAACGACACAAGGCCGCTTCGTCATCGGGGGCGCAGCCTAAATAAATTGGTTCTCCGCCCCAACGTTTTATCATTGCGCTCAACGCAAAATGATTAGCGTTCACTATCTGGCCAGACGTTAATTCCGATCCCGGCTCGACCAATTCGTCGCCATTGGAAAAAAGCGCAACTTTCGGTCTGCGTCGCACTGAAACTTTCCCAATATTCGCAGCAGCACAAATTGCGCCATGAATTTCATGAAATCGAGTCCCTTCGCCGACAATCACATCGCCACTTTGAAAATCTACACCCGCTGGACGGATATGCGCCGGTGATTGTTGCTCGCTATTCACCCGAATAACATCGCATTCACGAACAACATCTTCTTGAATGATCACATGGTTCGCACCTTCAGGAACAACGCCGCCAGTAAAAATCCGCACTGCTTCATTCGGCCCTACGCAACCATCGAATGGCACGCCCGCCGGTGCCTCGCCAATAATCGATAAAACCGCGCCTTGACCAGCACTAGAAAATTGAACCGCATAACCATCCATCGCCGAAGCAGAAAATGGCGGCTGGGTCATATGAGCAATGACATCGCTAGCTGCAATACGCCCGGGCAAAGCGGAAAGAGAAACGAACTCTGCGCCAATAGACGTTACGCCACTTAGAATATGATCAATGGCCTCATCAACGCTGATCATTTTACCGCCCGCTTAAATTCACCAGATTTACCGCCCGATTTTTCCATCAATTTGACGTCTTCGATCACCATCGATTTATCAACTGCCTTAGCCATATCGTAAATCGTAAGACAAGCAGTCATAACCGATGTTAGCGCCTCCATCTCAACCCCTGTTTTACCGGTGGTCTTAACTTCCGCCGTCACAACGAAAGCGTGATCATCATCGTGTGGCAGCACAGTTAAATTCACGCCCGTAATAGGCAACGGGTGACAGAGCGGAATTAGGTCGCTCGTTCGCTTGGCGCCCATAACACCTGCAAGCTCGGCGATACTACCGATATCTCCCTTTTTGACGCCCTCGCGACGAATAATATCATAGCTGACTTGGGAGAATACAACACGGCCCGTCGCTTTTGCGCTTCGCATTGTGTCACCTTTGTCGGAGACATCTACCATCCGTACACGACCGTCTTTATCGAAATGCGTAAGCTGATCGGTCATTACTTCTCCATCAGGCGCGGCATTAATTCCACTAAATTACATGGCCGGTACCGCAAATCTAGCTGATAAGAAATAACCTTATCCCATCCATCTTTCACGGCACCATTTGACCCCGGCAAGCAGAAAATGAAGGTTCCACGCGCTAAGCCCGCAGTCGCGCGCGATTGCAACGTCGACAAACCGACGCTTTCGAAACTCACTTGATGAAAGATCACAGAAAATCCTTCGATCTCTTTTTCGAACAACGGTTTTACGGCATCTGGTGTTACGTCCCGCCCCGTAAGCCCGGTGCCGCCAGTTGAAATAACTACATCAACTTCTGGATTGTCTATCCACATAGAGACCTGATTTTGAATAGCGTCTTTATCATCACGCACAATCGAACGCTCAGCGAGGACATGCCCGGCCGCTTCAATCCGCTGAGCCAAAACATCGCCTGATGTGTCATTTTCCGCTGTTCGCGTATCAGAGACCGTCAGTACAGCGACGCGTACTGATTTGAAATCCAATGCTTCATTTATGCCATGCATTCTTTTTAGCCCTTATCCCAACGTTTTACGTCATCGTAATCTTCTGTACGCGGTTCAATCCACGCTTCGCTGCCCGACCGTATCTCTTTTTTCCAGAACATCGCTTTCGTCTTTAAAAAATCCATCAGGAAATCTGCGGCTTCAAAAGCTTGACGTCGATGTGCGGCGCTAACACAAACCATAACAATAGGCTCTCCGGGTGATAAATCACCCACGCGATGAACAATCGACACACGATTAATCGACCATCGTTCAAATACGGTTTTCATAAATTCTTGGATTGAACGCTCAGTCATCCCCGGAAAATGTTCCAGTTTGAGTGTCGTCACCGCTTCATGTTCGGCCTGACCGCGAACCTTACCAACAAAACTAACAATTGCGCCGTCATCCGACGAGCCGTTCTGAAAAATTGACAACTTATCTGCTGGATCGAATGGTTCTTTAGCAATCTCGATCACGGCATTACCCTCCGCTCACAGGAGGTAAAAATCCAATTTCATCACACTCGTTTATGGTCTGAAATCTATCCACTATATTTTCGTTGATAACGTAGCGCACAGAAATTTCGCCGATCGCGTTACCCAAGACGTGATCATCTTTTTCAATCGCTTTGATCAAGTCGTTAAGTGTATTCACGCCGGCCGGAAGCGGTATCTTGCGCTCTCGTCCGCCTGCTAGATCTCCAAGTTTTCCAAAAAACAAAAGGCGGGCCACTCTAACCTCCGGTCACTGACATATGTCTTGATACCGATGGCTGTTCACCACGTTTTGATATGTCAAACGCATGGCGCTCTGGCTTCCTTAACATTGCGCGATCCAACGCTGCGTCTAATGCCTGCTGAGGGTTATCGCCACGCATAGCAGCACGCAAATCAATGCGGTCAGAATGGCCTAAACACATATATATCTGGCCTGTACATGTAACTCGCACACGATTGCATCCCGCACAAAAGTTATTTGTAAGCGGCGTGATAAAACCTAGCGTCCCGCCCGTTTGCTCAACATTAACATAGCGCGCAGGTCCGCCAGTTCTTTTTTCTATTGGTGTAAGCGTCCAACCTTCTTCAAGACTGTCCCGGACAACACTCAAAGGCAAATATTGATCTACGCGGTCTTCGTCAATCTCGCCAAGCGGCATAACTTCGATCAACGTCAATTCCATCCCGCGCCCATGCGCCCACTCAATCATCATGGGAATTTCCTGATCGTTGATATTTTTTAGGGCGACTGTATTGATCTTAACTTCGAGGCCCGCATTTTGGGCCGCATCCAACCCGCGCAGCACCTGTGATAACACGTTTCGCCGAGTTAATTTCTCGAATTTCTTATCGTCGAGCGTATCAAGCGAAACATTTATTCGTTTTACCCCCACCGATCTCAAAACATCCGCATGGTGATAGAGTTGTGTCGCATTCGTCGTGAGGGTTAGTTCGTCAAAGTCACCTTTATCAAGGAGCCTTCCTAAGCGCGCCATCAGTGTCATTATGTCTTTTCGGGTTAACGGCTCGCCGCCCGTCACCCGAATTTTTTTAACACCGCGATCAATAAAGGCGCCGGAGAGGAACTCCAATTCTTCGAGGCTCAGCACTTCACGTTTGGGAAGAAACGTCATTTCCTCCGCCATGCAGTATGTGCAGCGCAAATCACACCGGTCCGTCACTGACAAGCGCAGATAATCAATATGTCGGCCAAAGGTATCTTTTAGTGGTTTCAAGGACATTTGGCTCTAATATCACGGAAGGTCGATAAGCAGCAATCAGGACAAGCTTCACCGTAGCGTGAAGCGACCACGTTAAAGACGCTCCATATGCCAACGGACGTGATCTTCAACAAAGCTCGCAATAAAGTAATATGAGTGATCATAGCCGTCTTGCATTCGCAGTGTATAGGACTGCCCGGCCCGGTCGGCGGCAGCGGCAAAAATTTCGGGCTTTAACTGCTCTTTCAAAAAATTGTCTGCTGTTCCCTGATCGATAAGTATATTGGTTTTACTCGGAATCCGAGAGACCAATACTGATGCGTCATGCTCCGCCCAGGCAGCCTCATCGGGTCCTAAATAATTTGAAAGTGCCTTTATACCCCAAGGCACCTGCGACGGCGCTACGATTGGCGAAAACGCGGAACATGTCTTGAATATTTCCGGATTCTTCAAGTGGATCGTCAACGCCCCATGACCACCCATCGAATGACCAAAAATTCCTGATCGCGCAGCATCAACCGGAAACGCTGTTGACACTAACGTTGGCAACTCACGGGCAATATAGTCATACATATTATAATGCTCTGACCACGGGTCTTGACTCGCATTAACATAAAACCCCGCCCCCAAACCAAAATCATACGCCTCGTCGGGGTCGTCAGGCACCTTCGGACCTCGTGGTGAAGTGTCAGGTGCAACGATAACGACACCCAATTCAGCGGCGATACGTTGTGCACCCGCTTTGGTGATGAAGTTTTCTTCGGTGCACGTCAGCCCCGACAACCAATAGAGAACCGGAAACGTGCCTTTTCCACCTTTATCTTCTGGCGGCAGATATACTGCGAATTTCATATCACAGTTACAGGCTTCACTCGCGTGTGAATAAATCGACTGCGTACCGCCGAAAGACTTAGTGCTGCTTTGTAGATTAATCGTACATCTCCATCCGTGAATAGCGCGACTTGTATAGGCCCCTAAAAAACTACGACCGAACGGATACTTTTGCCTTCATGCATAAGATCAAATGCATCGTCAATTTTTTCTAGCGGCAATGTATGTGTGATCAGGTCATCAATATTGATTTTTTTATCCATATACCAATCAACAATCTTAGGCGTATCCGTACGGCCCCGGGCACCACCAAATGCAGACCCTTTCCAAATGCGCCCCGTAACGAGCTGAAAGGGCCTCGTTGAAATTTCTTTTCCGGCCTCGGCGACACCAATAACAACCGACGTCCCCCACCCCCGGTGACAGCATTCTAACGCTTGGCGCATGACAGCCGTGTTGCCTGTGCAATCGAATGAATAGTCTGCGCCGCCACCGGTAAGTTCAACAATTCTATCAACAACATTTGACGCGCCAACTTCCGCAGCATTTACGAAATCGGTCATACCAAACTGTTCAGCGATCTGGCGCTTTGACGGATTAATATCGACACCAATTATTTTATCTGCACCGACTAAAGCGGCCCCTTGAATGACATTTAGTCCAATTCCGCCAAGACCAAAAACAACAACATTGGCACCTGGCTCAACGCCCGCGGTCCATATCACTGCACCGACCCCCGTGGTTACGCCACAACCAATGTAACAAGCTTTGTCAAACGGTGCATCTTTTCGAATTTTAGCAACAGCAATTTCCGGCATCACTGTAAAATTCGAAAACGTTGAACACCCCATATAGTGATGCAATGTTTGTCCCTTATAGGAAAATCGACTTGTCCCGTCGGGCATCAAACCCTTCCCCTGCGTCGCGCGGATTGAGGTGCAAAGATTAGACTTTTGCGAAAGGCATGTTTTACAGGTTCGGCATTCTGGCGTGTATAGCGGAATTACGTGATCACCAGGAGCGACCGAAGTCACACCCGCACCAACTTCACGCACAATTCCAGCGCCTTCGTGCCCCAGAATTGACGGAAAAATGCCTTCGGAGTCTTTGCCCTCTAGCGTGTAAGCATCTGTGTGACAGATCCCAGTCGCCATTATCTCAACCAGAACCTCACCAGCTTTTGGTCCCTCGAGATCAACCTCTTCGATAACAAGGGGTTTATTAGGCTCAAAAGCGATTGCGGCTCTGGTTTTCATAGAGATTCTCGTGTTTTCCAAAGGTTCAACGGATGAAGATCCTTATATTCCAGCATTGAGCATGTTTCCAGAGTGATGAACCATCGAAATTGAGGCATTTCCGCACTATTTGGATGTACGCTCAAAAATCCACGTCACGGCAAGGGTTAGCGGATCACTCGCAAGGCCAACGGGCAAAATCCTACCTAACAGATTTTCTATTTTCATCGTATACGGATTTTTTATACACATTAAAACACGACAGTTTTCGGACCGTTGACCAAAACTCGATCCTCGAGGAAACAGGTAACGGCGCGTGCGAGAACCCTACGTTCTACATCACGCCCCCGATGAACTAAGTCTTCAGGCGTATCGGCATGTGATATATGTTCGACGTCCTGCGAAATGATTGGCCCTTCGTCGAGATCTGGCGTTACGAAATGCGCAGTCGCACCTATAATCTTCACACCACGAGCATGAGCCTGATGATAGGGTTTAGCCCCCTTAAAACCGGGCAGAAAGCTGTGATGAATGTTGATGCAACGCCCCTCAAGGAAATGCGCGAAATCATCTGATAGGATTTGCATGTATCGGGCAAGCACAACGAGATCCGCACCCGTTTCATCCACGATTTTTTTGATTTTAGATTCCTGATCGAGCTTCGTTTCTTTTGTGACCGGCAGATAGTGATATGGCGTGTCACGAATAGACGTTAGATTCAGTGCCTCGCGCGGGTGATTAGACACAATGCCTACAATATCCATGTTCATCTCACCAATTCGGCGACGATAGAGGAGATCTCCCAAACAATGATCGAACTTAGAAACAAGAATCAAAACGCGTTTGCGCTCTTCTTTCGGTCGAATACGCCAATCCATACTGAATTGATCAGCAACCGGATTGAATTTCGAAACAATATTTTCATGCGAATATTGTTGATCATCAAGATCGAAAACAACACGCATAAAGAACTTGCCCGTTTCGGTATCGTCAAATTGCTGCGCGTCGAGAATATTCCCGCCGGCATCGAACAATAAGCCCGCCACCGTTGCGACAATTCCCGGCTTATCTTTACATGAAAGCGTTAGGATATAAGGCTTCTTCATACGCATATACTCGGTTTCATTTATGAAAATGCAGGCGGGCGGGCATCTTGGACACCAAGTGTTTTTTCAAGCGCAGCCCCAATCGCAATAATTTTTCGTTCTTCAAATAAATCTGACCAAAGACTAACCCCTCTTGGAGCTTTAAATGTTTGTTTTTGTATGGGCTCATCGAACAATGAAACAGTCGGTCGTTGCGAAAATCCGGCTCTCAGCGCCAGCTGCGGATGACCTGTCGCGTTGGTCGCGAGCAAGGCACCGCCGGCAAAATGTGGGCCAATAAGCGCATCAAATCCGTCAAATGCACTGTTCATCGCCTCCATTACGCGGCGACGTAGCCGATCTATCTGTATATAATCAACTGCAGAAACAAACCGTGCAGCGCGCCATGAATTGGGCCATGCCTCCTTCGCCTGCCATGCCAGCTCATCGTCACGATCAGTCAATGTCAGATCTGAAAACGCAGCGGCGGCTTCTACTTGGACAATTTCAGACAAAGCGCTGAGGTCGATTTCCGGCCAAGGAAATTCCTTTAGGGTTATCCCCAATGACCGCAATGCTTCTAATGCTTTTCGGTCTGATTCATCGCCCTCTTCGAACCATTCAGGTACGTAACCAACTGTCATCTGTAATAAATCGAGTGGTTCATATGTAAAGCCAACCCGCGCAGCACCAGGATCATCCGCATCATAACCATTGATAGCGGAAAGGACGGCTGCATTATCCTCCACAGTACGACAGATAGGGCCGACCTTATCAAGCGACCAACACAATGCCATAAAACCAGCGCGGGATACTCTTCCGAATGTTGGTCGCAAGCCGGTTGTCCCACATCGCTCAGAAGGCGAAATGATAGATCCTAATGTTTCTGTACCTATTGCAAAACCACATAGCCCGGCCGCAACAGCAGACGCAGAACCAGCGCTAGATCCTGACGAGCCTTCGTCGCTGTTCCACGGATTGCGCGTGCGTGCGCCAAACCACTGATCACCATAGGCAATAGCCCCACAAGCGGTTTTCCCTAAAAGAACAGCGCCCGCGAGTCGTAATTTTCGAGTAACCTCAGCGTCACTGTCAGGAATTCTGTCTTTGAATGGCGTAGCGCCCCAACTGGTCAATATACCTTTCGTGTCTGCCAAGTCTTTTAGACCATAAGGTATGCCGTGAAGCGGCCCCCGATCACGTCCATTTGAAAAATCGACATCGGCCTTTGCTGCTTGTTCTCTGGCTAATCCTTCCGTGATGGTAATAAAAGCATTAAGCTCGCCATTATGCTTCGTAATCCGGCGAAGATATAAATCCGTCAACTGAGCACTTGTAAGTGATCCGTTGCGCAGCCAATGCCCCAACTCGTTTACGCTCGCATAGGCAATATCTGCTTCGTTCTCAGGTAATGCACGCGATATCAGGGGTAGCGACAAACGGTTTTTCTGAGAGGAAATTTTCTTACGGGGCAGTTTCGGATTGAATACCATTGCTGGCGCTAAACCGTTGGGCATATCCATCAACCGTAAACCGGCCAGTGTTGTTAGGCGGTTCTCGATATCGTCGAGCATCATCCCGCGCTCAGCTGCTGAAAACGAAATTCCCTGTAGTTTTTCAGCTTCGGCAATAGACCGAGTTGTGATTTTCGGATCAATATCAGTCGATGGATTGGCGGCAACGGACCTGATTTGAAAGCGTTCACATCCGCCAATAGCCCCAACCGCGCCGGTAAATGCCGCTCCACGCAATAGCGCGCGCCTATCGGTTTTAATGCTCACCCGTGCCCCCAGCTAATGTTCGGTGCGTTATTATGACGAAATTGCCCCGAACCCTTGTCATTCACAAGCAAAAACCGCCAAGCCTCTGTATTTACTCGTTATTGTCTGTCATTGACGCAGTTGGCCAGTGGCGCCAAACCATAGGGAAGAACGAACGGGATTACGAGGAAACTATGCGCCAAACTTTTTACAACCGAATCGCTGACACAATTGCGGACATCCACGATCAGGGACTGGAAAAGATCGAGCGGCAGATCACATCGCCGCAAGGTCCGGTCATCGAAGTCGATCACAACGGTACGCGAAAACAGGTGTTGAATTTTTGCGCAAATAATTATCTGGGCCTTGCCGATAATCCGGAAATCGTAGAAGCCGCCAAGTCCACGATGGACGAGTATGGGTTCGGGATGGCGTCTGTTCGCTTTATCTGCGGCACCACAGACCTTCACCGAAAAGTTGAAAAAGAGATTGCCGCATTTCTCGGCTATGAAGATGCGATTTTATTCGCCGCATGTTTTGACGCGAATGGCGGCGTTTTTGAGCCACTCCTCGAAGCCGAAGACGCAATTATTTCCGACAGCCTCAATCATGCTTCGATCATTGATGGTGTCCGTCTTTGCAAGGCCAAACGCTATCGCTTCCCAAATTCAGATATGGGCGCGCTACGCAAACAACTGGAGCAAGCCGATCTCGACGGCGCACGGACCAAGCTCGTCGTGACCGACGGCGTTTTTTCAATGGATGGCTATATCGCAAACCTACGTGAGATTTGCGCCCTTGCTGAAGAGTTTGGCGCATTGGTTATGGTCGATGATTGCCATGCTACTGGCTTCATGGGCCCCCACGGTGAAGGAACTCCGGCCCATTGTGGCGTGGCCAAAAATGTAGATATCCTTACCGGCACGCTCGGCAAGGCCCTTGGCGGCGGTATGGGCGGCTATATTTGTGCGAGCAAAGACGTCGTCCATCTTTTGCGCAATCGTGCGCGACCATATCTATTTTCAAACGCACTGACACCAGCGCTGTTGGGCGCAACGCTAAAAACAATCGAGTTGGTTCGAAATGGCGGCACGCTAAGAGAGCAACTTTTTCGGAATGCGACACGCTTTCGCAAACAAATGACCGAAGCTGGTTTTGACCTTTTGCCAGGTGAGCATCCAATCATTCCAATCATGATTTATGATGCACGCAAGGCCGCTCAACTTGCTGACGAGTTAATGGAAGAAGGCGTTTACGTAACCGCCTTTTCTTTTCCTGTCGTCCCAAAAGGAAAAGCCCGTATCCGCACTCAAATGTGTGCGGGCCACAGTGATAGTCAAGTCGATACTGCCGTCGCTGCATTTGTGAAAGCCGGTAAGAAAATTGGTGTGATATAGGAGTGTTCAATGAAAGCATTGATGAAAGCCAAAGCCGAAGAAGGCATCTGGATGGTCGACACCAGCCGACCAGCGATCGGACCAAATGACGTTCTTATCAAAGTCAAACGAACCGCTATCTGCGGAACCGACATGCATATATATAATTGGGATGCATGGGCACAAAAAACAATTCCTGTACCGATGACTGTGGGGCACGAATTTTCCGGAGAAATCGTGGAAATCGGCTCAGAAGTTCATCTTGAACATTTCAATATGAAAATCGGTGACCGCGTGTCAGCCGAAGGTCATGTCACATGCGGATATTGCCGGAACTGTCGTGCGGGCCAACGGCACTTATGCCGTAACACAGTCGGAGTAGGCGTAAACCGCCCTGGCTCTTTCGCCGAATATGTCTCTGTGCCTGCGTTCAATGTCTATAAATTACCAGCTGACATTTCAGATGATATGGGCGCGATTTTTGATCCGTATGGAAACGCTACCCATACTGCCCTCGCCTACGACCTTGTCGGCGAAGACGTTTTAATCACGGGTGCCGGCCCAATAGGCATCATGGCCGCAGCCATCGCCCGTTTCGTTGGCGCGCGCCATGTGGTCATCACTGACGTCAATGACTACCGCCTCGAACTTGCCGAAAAAATGGGCGCAACATGCGCCGTGAACGTTACCAAAAAACCACTGCGTGATGTGATGAATGACCTCGGGATGACCGAGGGCTTTGATATTGGGTTGGAAATGTCGGGCGTTCCGACTGCTTTCGAATCCATGCTCGACACAATGAACCATGGCGGCAAAATTGCCATGCTCGGGATTATGCCGAACGGTGCCGGGATTGATTGGGACAAAGTTATTTTCAAAGGACTAGAGATCAAAGGCATTTATGGCCGTCGAATGTTTGAGACCTGGTATAAGATGGGAGCCATGTTACAAGCCGGGCTTGATCTTTCACCTATCGTCACGCACCGGTTTTCGATCAATGACTACCAAAAAGGCTTTGACGTAATGGGCTCTGGTCAATCTGGTAAAGTTATTTTGGAATGGTAAGTTAGGTTCCGTACGCGGCCCAATGAACGCAATCATAAAAATATCCTTTGGGCTTATCGCCGTAGCACTTCTGGGTGCTGCGGCTTTTACTAGTGATATCATTCCCGGATCTGCATCATCAGCCGAGCAACGCCTGCTTACCAAAGCTAATGCTGCGCTTTCGAATACCCCCAGCATACGTCTACAGGTTAATGGACAAAAACTGATCATCTCTGGCGAAGTGCCTGATATTGAAACACGGACGCGAACCTTAGCCCGTATAGAGAACGCGGATGGGCCAGGCGGTATCGTGATCGGCGGCATCACCACAATTGATGCTTCTGCATTAAAGGTGATCCCACAACTGCCTGTCGCCGATCCGTTCATTTGGATTGCAGAAAATGAGGGCGACGCGCTTGTCTTCTCCGGATTCGCCCCAAGCGAGGCTGCGCGTAATTACCTCTTTCAGCTCGCAGAAGAGTTATTCGGCAATCACGAAATTTCCGGTACGCTCGAATTGGCGAGCGGTTTACCGGCAACAGAAAACCAATGGCTCAAATCCACTGACACTGCTCTCCGCAGCTTAAGCCTTTTAAAAGACGGTGTCGCCGAAGCAAATGGCATTCAGTTTTCGCTGAGCGGTGAAGCGCAAGATATCGATAGTCTCAATAAAGCTCGGACTTCAATGGAAAATGTTGCCGATGTTTTTCAAACACAAACCCAACTCAATCTCCGGCGTACACCTACTTCCATCGAAGATTTAATCACTGAGACCGTTCTAGACGATCCGATTATATCCTCAAACATTGAAGAACCAGCTCAAACGGAAGCCGTCGCTCAATTACCTTCCTGCCAAAGCAATATTGAGACGGCGATCGATCAACGAAAAATTGGGTTTTCCAGCGCCCTTGCGGACATCGACATTAACGCCCGTACGCAGCTGCGTGAGATCGCTTCAATACTCGCCGATTGCGAAAATATCCGCCTACAAATAACCGGTCACACTGACTCAAGCGGCAATGCCGCCCGCAATCTACAGCTTAGCGGCTACAGGGCGGATGCCGTTCGCGCGTTTTTAATTTCCGTCGGTGCCCCGGCCAACCGATTATCAACCCGAGGGGCCGGATCAGCAGAGCCTATCACGAGCAATGCAACCCCCGAAGGTCGCGAACGCAATAGGCGCATTGAGATCGAAGTCGTTAGCGAAAATGGGTAGGTGTTTTAGCGCTCTACCCTTGCAAATCATACGGAAAGACCACACTAAACCAACCTGAAAGACATCAAACGCAGGAGTATCACATGTCTCGCATTGACGACCGTCTCGCAGAACTTGGCATCACATTGCCCGATCCGGTTGCCCCCGTCGCTAACTATGTCCCCTATGTGAAATCAGGAAACCTCGTTTTCATCTCTGGTCAGGTTTCTATAGGCGCAGATGGATTGATTACCGGTAAGGTCGGCGAAGACCTTTCGCTTGAAGACGGCGTCAACGCTGCAAAAGCATGTGGAATTAGCCTGATTGCCCAACTCAAAAATGCTTGTGATGGTGATCTGGATCGCGTTGTCCGCGTGATAAAACTCGGCGGGTTTGTGAACTGTCGTGAGAATTTCACCGACCAACCGAAAATCGTAAATGGAACTTCCGATCTTATGGTCGACGTTTTTGGCGATGCTGGCCGTCATGCCCGCGCCGCAGTTGGTGCACCCGCACTACCACTCAATGCTGCTGTCGAAGTTGATGGGGTTTTCGAGATTAAGTAATGCCAGACGGGCCCGGTTCAGTTACAGCGCGAACACTCGCCTCAATCTCTGAGGTTCGCGCTGAAGTCTGGAATGGATTGGCTAATCCACCGGGCCAAATTTTTAATCCATTTGTTAGCCACGAATTTTTGTCAGCACTTGAAACGTCTAAATCAATTTCGCCCGAAGTTGGCTGGGCACCCATGCACCTCGTCCTAGAGGACGCAAATACAACTACTGGCGTTGCGCCGCTATACGCTAAAGGGCACAGCCAAGGTGAATATATTTTCGACCACCATTGGGCCGATGCCTATGCACGTGCAGGTGGCCAATATTATCCAAAACTTCTATGTGCTGCACCATTCACGCCAGCCCAAGGCCCACGGCTTTTGGCCCAGAGCGAAGCCGCCAAAGTTAACCTTGCCATCGCACTTCGCCAGATATCAGAGCGGATAGGCGCTTCTTCCGCCCATGTAAATTTCATCAATGAAGGTGACAAAACCACGTTGGAGAAATCCGGATATCTACTCCGTATGGGTGAGCAATACCATTGGCTCAATAAAGGGTATGAGACTTTCGATGATTTCCTCGCTGCGATGTCTTCGCGCAAACGCAAAGCCATTCGTCGTGAGCGCCGCGAAGCCAACAATGAGCTTACTATTCGGCGTTTAGTGGGTGATGAAATTACCGAACGTCATTGGGATGCTTTCTGGATTTTTTACCAAGACACCGGTGCTAGAAAATGGGGTACACCCTATTTAACGCGTACTTTTTTTCGGCAAATTGCCGAGAGCATTCCCGAACAAATTCTAATGATTGTCGCTGAGCGAGATGGTGAACCCATCGCCGGTGCACTCAATCTTATCGGTGGTGACACACTTTATGGCCGTTACTGGGGCTGTACCGAAGATGTTCCGTTTTTACATTTCGAATTGTGTTACCATCAGGCTGTTGACTTCGCCATTGAGCGCGGCTTGGCGCACGTCGAAGCGGGTGCGCAAGGTCAACACAAAATTGCAAGAGGGTATGAGCCTGTTTCTACTTGGTCGGCTCATTGGATCAATAATGATAGCTTTCGCGATGCGATATCACGCTACCTTGAAGCTGAGAGGGAAAGTACAAACCTTGAGATCGAGGCACTGAAAGACTTTACGCCTTATAAAAAATCCTAGCGCAGAGGCACCGAATGAAAACGATTAAACGCACCAAAGATCAACAAGAAGCAAAGATCATCATCAGCTACCTTCGGGCAAATGGCATTGACGCTGAAATTTTGGATGGTGCCATTAATTCAGTTTTGCCCGTTATGCCGGGCGGCGTTCGAATTGCCGTTCCTGAGCACCAAGAATCCGAAGCAATAGGGCTTCTTGAGTTAGCGCAATCCGGCGGTGCCGCATTAAACGATGGTGATGAGCAATGAGCCTTTTTGAAACTTATGACGACGACAATATTTTCGCGAAAATCATTCGTGGTGAAATTCCATCGGTGAAACTCTACGAGACTGATTCCGTCCTTTCATTTATGGATGCATTTCCCCAAAGCCCTGGCCATTGTTTGGTTATTCACAAACAATCGACAGCAACAAATCTGTTTGATGTTCCCACTGACGCTCTCGCGGAAATCATCACCACAACGCAAAAAATTGCCGCTGCAGTCAAGGATAGCCTAAAACCAGATGGCATTAGAATTATGCAATTCAATGGCGCACCTGCAGGACAGACCGTATTCCATCTGCATTTTCATATAATTCCAATGTATACTGAACAATCAATCGGTAAACACGCGACCGGCGGCCCGGCTGACTCAGAAAAACTCGAAGAATTGGCGACCAAAATTCGCAGTAATCTGAAACAAAATTAACCTCACATTTGCTCTCGGATATGTGTTTTGCATCATGCAATCCGCATCGCTATTTGTTGTTTCGCTGACGGGAAAAAGCCCCCCTTGAACGAAACGCATTCCCCCCTCAATGCAATTCGTTTCTCCCGTCGGCTGTGTTGTCGCACCCCTGCGACACATGATCTGAACTAACAGGTGCATTAGCCCCCCGCTAATTTTGGTGTACCTGTTCAAGACCGCCGCGTTCCTTCCCTCGCGGCGGTCTTCTTGCATCCGGGGCCCGGCTGGTGACATCATGCTGTTCCCAAAAGCCATGGTCGCCGGTTTATGATTGAAATTTCAGCGCAAGACACTCGAATTCAAATTGCGCCCGAATTCGGTTGCGCAGTGACCCAATTTCAATTTGGTGAGCGCAATATTCTTCGTGGAACATCATCTCTTAGTGCAGTTGCTAACGATCCACGGGAAGCCGCTTGCTTTCCCTGCGTCCCATGGTTCGGACGACTTACGGAACCGCTAGTCTCTGGCACAAAACAATACGCTATCAAGTCAAATTTACCGGTCTGCGATGACCAGTTCGCTATTCACGGTGACGGCTGGGTAAATGCTTGGGTGCCTAGCGTGGTTGATGAAAGCGCCCTCACCTGCACTTATTTGCACCAGCCGACTCGTGGTAATTATCCATTCAAATATAGCGCTCAGCAGCGCTTTTGCGCGACCCCGGCAGGATTGGAAATTTCGCTCGGCGTGAGAAATGAGAGTATGAACGCAATTCCTGTCGGATTGGGGTTACATCCTTTCTTTCTGCGAACGGCGACGACTCGCTTAACAGTGAGTGCAGATGAAATATGGACACCACCGAGCCATGACCAGCCCGGCGATCAACGGCCAACAGAACCATCGACGGATTTCAGGCAAACTAATGTGCTGCCCGACAGCGGCATCGACCACACCCTTCTCGGCTGGGACGGTATTGCTAGAATCGAAAATTCCGGTGGTGTCACAACGTTAAGAAGCGACGCGCCATACCTTCATCTTTATGCGCCAATAGGCCAAGGTTATTTTTGCCTTGAACCGATCACACAGCTTCCAGGAAAGTTCGGGAACAGACTTCTCAATACCGGTGAAGACCATGTGCTTACTCTTTCAATAGAGTACACACCAAACTGACCCGCATTTTTACATGCGGGTCAATGATTTTAATTTACTCAACCAATGCCGGAACATTAGAGCCGTCACCACCATCTTTTGGTTTGTCGACATTTTCTGGATCAGGCAAATATTCAAAATCTAGTTTTGTTGGATCATCCTTATCAAGAATAACACGCACGATGCCACCTTCTTTTAGGCTTCCAAAAAGAATTTCATCGGCGATTGGCTTTTTCACATGTTCCTGAATGATGCGAGAAAGCGGACGTGCACCCATTTCATCGTCGAAACCACGTACAGCTAACCACCCTGTGGCCTCTTCCGATAATTCAAAAGTGACACCGCGATCAGCAAGTTGCACTTCGAGTTGCAATACAAATTTCTCCACGATGCGATTGATAATGGCGGGAGAAAGTCCAGCAAATTGAATAGTAGCATCAAGCCGATTGCGGAATTCCGGCGTAAACATGCGTTTAATCGCTGCTTCCGTTTCATCGACTTTTTTACCACCAGCAAAACCAATAGCAAACTTGGCAGCGTCTGAGGCACCCGCATTGGTGGTCATGATTATAATCACATTACGGAAATCGACCTTTCGGCCATTTGCGTCCGTAAGCTGACCATTATCCATAACCTGAAGAAGAATATTGAAAATTTCCGGGTGTGCTTTTTCAATTTCATCCAATAGCAAAACACAATGCGGGTTTTGGTCGATAGCATCAGTCAGCAAACCGCCTTGATCGAAACCGACATAACCGGGAGGCGCACCAATCAAACGTGAAACCGTATGGCGTTCCATATATTCGGACATATCAAAACGGACCAGCTCAAGCCCCATGACAAGGCCCAGCTGTTTTGCGACCTCGGTTTTACCAACGCCTGTAGGACCCGCAAACAAATACGACCCAATTGGTTTTTCCGGCTCACGAAGACCCGCACGCGAAAGCTTGATTGCCGCCGCGAGTTGATCGATCGCTTCGTCCTGGCCAAATACAACCCGGCGCAAATCTTCGCCCAGTTTTTGGAGGCGTTCGGTATCCGATTTCGATACGCTTTTTGGTGGGATACGGGCCATTTTCGCAACGACCTCTTCAATTTCCGGCTCGTCAATGACACTCTTGCGCTTTTCGGCAGTGTAAAGCATCTGGCGTGCGCCAGCTTCGTCAATGACATCAATGGCCTTATCGGGCAATTTCCGATCCGTCATATATTTAGAGGACAGTTCCGCCGCCGCACGAATCGCTTCGTCCGTATACTTAATTTTATGATGCTCTTCAAAATAAGGCTTAAGGCCCATTAGAATCTGTACTGTGTCTTCTTTAGAAGGTTCCAACACATCAATTTTTTGGAACCGGCGCGCGAGTGCACGGTCTTTTTCAAAATGCTGACGGTATTCCTTATACGTCGTTGATCCCATGCAACGAAGTGCCCCTGATTGAAGCGCAGGCTTCAACAAGTTCGATGCATCCATCGCACCGCCAGACGTCGCCCCAGCACCAATGACAGTGTGGATCTCGTCGATAAACAAAACAGCATCTTCATGTTCTTCAAGTTCTTTGAGAACGGCCTTGATGCGCTCTTCAAAATCACCGCGATACCGAGTACCCGCGAGGAGCGAACCCATATCAAGCGAATAGATTGTCGAATTCGCTAATACCTCGGGCACTTCTTCATCAACGATTTTGCGCGCGAGGCCCTCAGCAATAGCCGTTTTGCCTACGCCCGGATCTCCAACCAAAAGCGGGTTGTTTTTTCGCCGACGACATAGAACCTGAATTGAACGTTCAACCTCAGCGTCGCGTCCAATAAGTGGGTCGATTTTGCCAGAACGCGCTTTTACGTTGAGATCAACACAATATGATTCTAACGCGCTTTCTTGTTTCCCGGCCTGAGCCTCAGCTTCTTCACTGGTTCCACGCGGAGCTGAGCGTTGCTGGTTTTCACCGGCCCGTTTTGCAATACCGTGCGAGATATAATTGACCGCATCGAAGCGGCTCATATCTTGCCCTTGAAGGAAATGCGCAGCATGCGACTCGCGTTCTGCAAACAACGCAACAAGCACATTCGCGCCAGTGACCTCTTCACGTCCTGAAGCCTGCACGTGAATGACGGCGCGCTGAATAACGCGCTGAAAACTCGCCGTTGGTTTGGCTTGCTCACCATTTTCAAGTTTTAAATTGGCGAGATCGTTTTCGATAAATTCGTAAAGTTGGCGTCGCAATAAATCGACATCAACATTACAAGCGCGCATGACGGCCGCTGCGTCTTGGTCGTCTGTCAGCGCTAACAAAAGGTGCTCTAGAGTTGCCAGTTCGTGATCGCGCTCTGTTGCCAGGGCGATCGCACTGTGGAGGGCTTCGTCGAGATTTCTACTGAATGACGCCACTTGCTACTCCCGTTCCATTGTACATTGCAGCGGATGCTGGTTGCGGCGTGAATATTCCATTACCTGCGCCACTTTGGTTTCGGCAATTTCGTAAGTGTAAACACCACACACACCGATACCGCTTTGATGCACATGCATCATGATCCGCACTGCCTCTTCTGCGTCTTTCTTAAAGACCGCCTGAAGAAGCCACACCACAAACTCCTGTGGAGTGTAGTCATCGTTCAACAAGAGCACCTTATAGAGAGAAGGCCGTTTCGTCTTGGGTGCTGTTTTAGAGACTACCCCTACGCCTTGTCCTGGCCCTTGGCCTTGATCGTCGTCATGTTCGTGGTCGTCAGCCATATTACTTCAGTTTCCGTATCCCGGCAGAATTTCTGCGATCCGCCGTTTCCGTCTTTAACACTCAAATTCCGCTCTATTAGATATGTAATCGGATCAGGTTGAAAAGGCGCAAATTTTTCGTAACACCAGAAAGTTTCCAAAATTAGGACAAAAAAAGGCCCGGCAATACGCACCGGGCCTTCACGCAACTGTTTACAAAGTGAACGCGTACTAAAACTTTTAAGGACGATATGCCTGAATTTTCTCGACGAGATCGCTGTAGCGTGTGGTCAAAGGCTCGACCGAGTCCTTCGCGGTTTCAGAACAGATGTCTGCCACCTTGTTGATTTGACCGAGGTTTTTCTCGATTGACGTGCGTACAAATTGGCTATTCAGCTCAACCGCATCGTTCAAAGATTTTGTTGCTGACGCCGCCTTTACGTTTGCAACAGTTTCTTCAAAAGCGGCCTTAGAGAACGCTGTTTGTTCAGCAGTCAACTTTTCGATACCTTTTGTGAACGCGCCGGCAGAAGCCATAATCGCACTCAATGATTCTTTTTGGAAATCAGCGAAGGATGAAACGCCTTCGGCAAATTTCTCATAGCCTTCTTTAAAGCTTTCGGGGCTGAACGCCTCAATATCGAAAGCATCGGCAATATTTGTCGTCTTGGCAGTTGCCATGATTGTCTCCCGGATAATTCTAAACGCTACTGATTTGTTTCAATTGCGTTCTAACCACCAGAACGCCCATTGTGCAACGCAACATAGTCGCTAATGTTACTATAGTCAAGCATTTTTGTGCGATGCACAATTTTCTGCGCGCCGCTATCTGTAAAGTTTTTGTTAACTTTCCATTTACCGCGCTCACCCATAATCTGAGTTCGGCATGGTGTTTGCTCATATTTAGCTCTGATCTACCAGAAATGGGACGGGATCCGCGCTAAAAGGGGTGTGAGCGAAAAAAAACGCCAAATCTTGGGGCTGCGCGTCTCTCGAATATTGAAAACGACTTTGAATTAGGCGAGGCTCGCTGTATGGTAATGGCGTTTCGTAGCGTAACAATCTGGGCATTAGCGTTGACCGTGGGTTTATTTATATCCCCACAGGCTCATGCCAACTCAAAATATGCCGCTTTTGTTATTCATGCCGATTCTGGCGACGTCTTTTTTGACCGTTATTCAACGGGCAAACGGTATCCCGCCTCATTAACCAAGATGATGACGCTCTATCTCCTCTTTGAAGCCATAGAGGAAGGAGATCTGACCCTTGAATCTAAGATTAAAGTGACTGCCCATGCGGCCGGACAGCCTCCTTCAAAGCTTGGGCTGACGTCTGGCTCCACAATTAAAGTTGAGACCGCGATCAAAGCCCTCACCGTAAAGTCGGCGAATGATGTCGCAGCCGCGGTTGCCGAGGCGCTCGGCGGGTCGGAATGGCGCTTCGCCCAGACGATGACCGCGAAAGCTCGAAAATTGGGAATGCGGAATACTACTTTCCGGAATGCATCTGGCCTACCCAATTCAAAACAAGTGACCACAGCCCGCGACATGGCCATCCTTGGACGCCGGGTGATGCAGGATTTCCCGCAATATTATCATTATTTCTCAACCCAGAGCTTCACATGGGATGGCCGGACATACCGCACACATAATGCCCTCGTCCGAACCTTCGACGGCGCGGACGGCCTGAAGACCGGTTACACACGCCGCTCAGGCTTTAACCTTGCGACGTCTGCAACCCGTGACGGCAACCGCCTTATTGGTGTGGTCCTTGGTGGTCGCTCGTCTGCTACTCGCGATGCACATATGCGCAAAATTCTGAATGAAGCTTTTGCAGCAATCAAACAAAAGCCTACCCTTATCGCATCGCTCCATCGCAACACGCCAGAACCTCGAATAAAGCCGACATTAATGGCTACCCTTACCTCACAAGCTGGTGCACCAACCATCGCGGAAAATAACGCGATGCGCGAAGAAATTACGATGGCCGCCGCCACATTTGTCTCCGACAACGGCGTCAGCCTCGACAAAACAAACGACAGTATTGGTGCATTAATCGCTTTAGCAGACACCGATGATTTCAATGAGTTCCAACGAAATCGTCTCGCGGCTCTTTCTGCAGAGCCTGAATTCGCCAGCGAAGGCGACACCGACAGCAATATTGATTTCACGTGGAGCGTTCAAATCGGGGCTTATTCCACAAAGGATATGGCTCAACGTGAATTAGAAAATGCGGTCCAGCTTTCCGGAATGGATAATCGCGATCGCGCCGTGCTGCCCACACCACGCGACAGTGGCAATATGCTTTACCGCGCCCGCATCACTCGGTTGACCGAGATTGAAGCTACCGCAGCATGTAAGGCTTTAAAAACCAATCGCAAAACCTGTTTCGTGGTTTCGGACGCGGATACGAAACTGAATTAATCTGACACTGCTGCTTGGCGACCATTCGGCGACGACGGTTTGAACGTCACGCCCGTCGGTAAACTTTAAGTTCCGTAGCGGTCATTAGAAATAGACGCAGCGTCTTTTGCGCTCGCAATCGACACCCCTTTCCTAAGGCAAGCATTAGAAAATATTATGCCCGCCGCAGTTTGCGCAGTGTCATTGTATCCACTATCTTCCGAGAAAAATGCCGGAGAGAAACAATGACGCACGACGCTATTTATAAAGTCACACCCGACGCCGCCAAAATCACACTGACAACTAAAGAAAAGGCGGAGGCTGATCGTGCACGCGCAAAGGAAAACCCCGAAGAATTTTGGGCGAGTGTGGCTCAACGCCTGACATGGTCAAAGCCCTTCACCAAAGTAAAAGACGTATCCTTTGACGCAAAGGATCTGCACATTAATTGGTTTGAAGATGGCGAGTTAAATGCGTCTGTAAATTGCCTCGACCGCCATCTTGAAAAACATGGCGATGATATTGCCATCATCTGGGAAGGTGATGATCCTGATACGCATAAAAACATCACTTATCGCGAAGCTTTTGAAGAAACCTGCCGGATGGCTAATATTTTGAAAGCGCGTGGGGTCAATCGCGGGGATCGTGTGGCTATCTATATGCCAATGGTGCCAGAGGCCGCATATGCCATGCTAGCTTGCGCGCGTATTGGCGCTGTTCATACTGTTGTCTTCGGTGGTTTCTCCCCCGACGCCCTGGCTAGCCGCATCAACGACTGCAATGCCGTTGCCGTTATCACCGCCGACGAAGGTGTTCGTGGCGGACGAACCGTTCCCCTTAAAGCCAATGTCGACAAAGCGCTTAAGCAAGTTGATAGCGTTCGATTTGTTCTCACCATTGAACGTACCGGCGGCAAAGTAGAGATGACACCGGGCCGGGATCTGTTTTGGTATAACGAAGCGCGTAATGACGTTGCACCCGATTGCCCAGCTGAGCCAATGAAAGCTGAAGACCCGCTTTTCATTCTTTATACCTCAGGCTCGACTGGTACGCCAAAAGGCGTATTGCATACGACGGGTGGTTATTTAGCCTTTGTCGCCTACACCCACGAAGCCGTGTTCGACTACCGCCCTGGCGATATTTATTGGTGTACGGCAGATGTGGGTTGGGTTACAGGGCATTCATACATTGTTTATGGTCCGCTTGCGAACCGGGCAACGACACTCATTTTCGAGGGTGTTCCAACCTACCCCGATGCTTCTCGCTTCTGGAATGTCATCGACAAGCACAATGTCGAGATTTTTTACACGGCACCAACAGCACTTCGCGCATTAATGCGCGAAGGCGATGAGCTTGTTAAGAAAACTAACAGATCCTCGTTGCGCCTTTTGGGGTCCGTAGGAGAACCCATTAATCCCGAAGCATGGTCGTGGTATCACCGTGTTGTTGGTGACGGAAAGTTACCGATTGTAGACACATGGTGGCAGACAGAAACCGGCGGTATATTGATCTCTCCATTGCCTGGTGCAACGGACCTAAAACCCGGCTCAGCAACATTACCACTCCCCGGAATTGAACCTGCCATCGTCGACGCGCAAGGGAATTTCCTCGAAGGTGCGTGCACCGGTAATCTGGTACTAACAACATCATGGCCGGGTCAGATGCGTTCAGTCTATGGTGACCATCAACGTTTCATCGATACTTATTTCAAGACATATCCCGGCATGTATTTTACTGGCGATGGCGTGCGCCGCGACGAGGACGGGTATTATTGGATCACCGGGCGGGTAGATGACGTTATCAATGTATCCGGGCACCGCATGGGCACCGCCGAAGTGGAAAGCGCCCTCGTCTCTCATCCGGCCGTCGCGGAGGCCGCCGTCGTTGGCTATCCCCACGACATCAAAGGTCAAGGCATTTACGCCTATGTTACTTTGATGGAAGGTACAGAACCGTCTGAAGCGTTAGAAAAAGAACTGTCAAAAACGGTTCGGGCAGAAATTGGTCCAATCGCAAAACCAGACCTTTTACACTTCACTCCAGCGCTTCCGAAAACTCGATCAGGCAAAATCATGCGTAGAATTCTGCGCAAAATTGCGGAAAACCATTTCTCAGCTCTTGGCGATACTTCGACCCTTGCTGACCCTAGCGTCGTCGACGCGCTAATCGAAGGCAGAAAAAACCGGTAAATCTAGCGAGAATGTAACCTACGGCTGGGTCTTTCTTAACAAAACGGAAACGCCCGGCCACTAATGTCATTGGCGGGCAATTCCGGAAAGAAACCGCCGCGTTGAGCGAAGCACTATTACATAAAGGTCGCAACCAGTGGGCCGCGCCAATCGCCATTTTTGGCGGCTTTGTAATTGTGTGCATCGGTACGTTGCACCCGACAGCACTCGACATGGCGCGCCAGTGGATATTCTCATCGACATATCATCACGGAATTCTTGTGGCTCCACTTGCCCTATGGATGATATTACAGCGCCCCCTACCCACACCGAACACTCATTTTCCATCACTTTCGATCATTATCGTTGCTGCCTTAAGTTGGTTGATCGGCCGCACAAGTGGGATTGCGTTAATAGAACAACTTAGCTTCGTCGGTATACTGATCGGTGGTGTCGGCGTTATCTTCGGTAGTAACGCGCTAAAGCAATGGGCATTTCCGCTCGCTTTTCTCTTCTTCATGGTTCCGTTTGGCGAAACCATTGTCCCATTCTTGCAGGATATGACAGCCGCAACTGTTGTTTGGCTATTAAATCTATTCGGGTTTCAAACTTCTATTGACGGTATTTTAATTAGAACTTCCGCCGGTGTTTTTGAAATAGCCGAAGCATGTTCGGGTCTCAATTTTTTGCTTGCTGCACTAATGATTTCTAGTCTTTACGCCTATTTATCATTACGAACCTTTCGTTCACGCATGGTTTTTGTCTTCATCGCCGCTGTTGTTGGGTTAGTCGCAAATTTTATACGAGTCTTTTTGTTGGTTCTCGTCGCAACAATCACCAATATGAAAATTGCTGTTGGTCCTGACCATATGATTTTAGGGCTGGCGTTCTATGCTCTTGTTTTTCTATCGCTGTTTTATATTGGCGAACATATGCGTCTAAACGCCCCCGCAATAACTGCCAATGCTCCTCTCGTCACTCATGATCATTGGCGAAGTTGGGTCGCAGTTACAGCCGCTTTACCGGTGATTTTTGTCAGTCTCTATACAAATTTTCTTGGCATATATACCGCGCAAGACATAAACACAGCCGACATCGACCCATTACAAGCAACGCAATGGCGGATGCGTACCGCACCCGAAAATTGGTCACCGGTTTTTGTAAACCCAGATTTCAAAACTGGGGCAACATATGAAAAATCAGGAGATGCGGTTTATGTAAACCTTGCGGCCTATACTCATGACCGTCCAGGCGCAGAAATTATTACCAGCATGAACCGGGCTTGGGATGATCGGGATTGGCACCGCATTGCCACAGAAAAATATGTCATTTTTCTGTTCGGGCGGTCACAACAAACAAACGTCGATATCGTCGCTGGCACCCAAGGAAGGCGACTTGCTGTTGCAACCGCGTATTGGCGCGGGTCAGAAGTCTATTTAGACAAGAAAAAATTCAAAATTGATCAGACCCTTGATAAGCTAAAAGGTGTGAACCCTCCGGGCGGTATTGTGATGATCGCAGCGACTTTCGTGAACGACCCAGAAGAGGCCGTACGCAAAATCCGCGCCTTTACAGGTGACGTTGAAAAACTCAGCGTCTGGCAAGCGCGCAACAAAGTCATTCCTTAACGTGTGCGGAATAGCAGGCATTTTTGATCTTCGCGGGGAACGGGATGTTGATCGCCGTGCCCTCAAAGCGATGAACGACCAATTAATCCATCGTGGCCCCGATGGTGAAGGTTATTACTTCGCCCCTGGTATTGGCTTTGCTCATCGCCGATTGGCGATCATTGACCGCGAAGGGGGCGCACAACCATTTCATACTCAAACCAATGAAGCCGTTTTAAGCTTCAACGGTGAAATCTATAATTATCGCGATCTGGCGCGGGGTCTAACCGGTGTTTCTCTTAAAACTCGTTCGGATACAGAGGTTTTGGCCGAAGGTCTCGCACTCCAGGGGCCAAAATTCCTACATGAACTGCGCGGCATGTTTGCAATTTCATTTTGGGATCCAACCTCAAAAAAACTATTATTGGCGCGTGACCGTCTCGGCGAACGGCCCCTTTATTACGCAACAACGAATGATGGTTTTTTGCTCTTTGCCTCTGAAATCGGCGCGATCATCGCCTCGGGCCTGGTTGAAACCGGTCACGACCCCCGAGCCATCTCCGACTATTTCTACTACGGCTATGTCCCTGATCCAAAAACGATCTATCGTGGTATTTATAAGCTCCCGCCTGCTCATACGTTGACTGTAAGGTCCGGCGGCAGAGTTGAACCTGAGCGATACTGGCGGCCAGTATTCGCCAACGGGTCGACGTTACCGTTTGGCGATGCGTCTGAACAGTTAAGAGAAAAAGTCGATCAGGCTGTAAGCTACCAAATGGTTTCCGACGTACCTTTAGGTGCTTTCCTCTCTGGTGGCGTCGACTCGGCCAGCATCGTCTCGTCGATGGCAGAAACGAATACGGATATTATTGCGTGTACGATTGGATTTGATCAAAAAAGCCATGACGAACGCGCTGCCGCCCGTGAGATCGCATCGCAATTCGGCGCAACCCATCATGAAGGAATGGCCGAATGTGACGCCACGTCACTGATTGATGTGATTGCGACAACCTATGGCGAACCATTTGCCGACGCGTCAGCATTACCCTCGTATCTCGTAGCAAAAATCGCACGGCAACATGTAACGGTTGCACTCTCAGGTGACGGCGGCGACGAAATTTTTGCGGGTTATCGGCGTTATCCATTTCATTTGGCTGAAGAAAAGCTGCGCTGTCTTGCGCCGCATGCTCTTCGTCAGATGGTTTTTGGTCCTGCTGGCGCATTATACCCAAAACTTGATTGGGCACCGCGCCCACTGCGGTTTAAAACGACGTTTCAATCACTCGCACAGTCTTCTGCGGCGGGCTATGCGTCGGCAGTCGCAATCAATCTACCCGATAGAATCGACAAAATGCTCAATGGCGATTTTCATCGGACTTTGTCGGGGTACCAACCGCAATCGATAATCAGCGATGCCATGGATAAAGCAGGTACGGCCGATCCACTTGCCCGTGCGCAATACGCGGACCTGATGACCTGGCTGCCCGGACGCATGTTGACCAAAGTTGATCGAGCGTCGATGGCGCACTCATTAGAGGTTCGTCCACCATTGTTAGATCACAAAATTGTCGAATGGGCCGGATCGTTACCTGCCAACTATAAGCTCGAAGGACATCTTGGTAAGCGTGTTTTGAAAGAAGCGTTTACACCGCGTCTTGGTGAGGCATTTATCGCACGGAAAAAACAAGGATTTGCACCGCCAATAAGCGAATGGATGCGCCGTGAAAACAATAACCCGGCGCTTCGGCTAAATGCTTCTCGGCATTGGCGCGAGGCCGGCATTTTTAATGAAAAACAAATCGATAAAATGATTATTGATCATAAAAGTGGCAGCACTGATTGTGCACAAGAGCTTTGGAGTGTTGTCATGTTTGATGCATTCTTGCGCACCAGTCGAAATTAACGCGCAACAATTTCAGAAAATATCTCTGTATAACGATTAATCATTTGATCGCGAGAAAAAGTACTGCGCGCTTTTTGCTGATTGGCGAGACCAATCGTTTTTCTCAACGCGGGTGATTCAATCAACGCCTCCATCGCCGCATGATAAGCATGCTCATCACCCAGCGCGGTGATATATGGCTTGTTTTCATCTGAAACCATTTCGCGAATATCACCGACATCAGTGGAAACCACGGGCAGCCCTGCGGCCATCGCTTCCATCAAACTTATTGGGGCCTGTTCCGTATCTGACGACAATGCAAACAGATCAAATGTTGCAATAGCATCCGCAGGGGACGATGTGGCACCCGGAAGCATTATATTGCTTGTGTCGCCAATTCGTGCCGCAAGCGACTGTCGCTCCGTTCCCTCACCGACGATTACTAGCTGAGCGTCAAAACTGCTCTCCAGCGCACGAAAAGCAGTGATCAAGCGGCTGTAATTTTTCTCTGGCCGAAGCGACCCAAGCGAGCCAATGTTAACCCTTTCCCCTGTCGGTCGTGGCCGGTCAAATCGAGCGAGATCAATACCGTTTTCTACGCGGCGAACGTTTTTTAATTTCCATTGTTCGCGCGCTGCGCGCTCAAGCCCATGCGAAGGTACGATGACCATACTTTGACGCAACAAAAACCGGCGACCCAATACCCTTTTATTCGACTGTTGATCAATTTTTTCGTCTGGCCCAAAGCCATCCTCAAAATGCAAATTCGGAATATTCGGCCCTGCTCGGTTCGCTATAACAGCTTCGATTGAACCCCAATTATAGGTGCAAACGATGACGGGCTTACATTTCTTTATAACCCCCATCAGACCACGGATGTTTGTCAAACTGATCCCTGATGATTTTTTCATCGCAAAACTTGAATAGGCAACATTGGCGTTTTCTGACACCAATCCGCGCGCCGAATGATCACCATCAAGGGCGACAATATGATGAGAAAATTCAGCCCCGAGGCCATCAATGAGCGTCGCCAGCCGCGCTTGCTGTCCGCCGAATGCAAAACTCGGAATAATATGTAGTAACGCTGTTAGGTCCGTCTTCTGACCCTTGCCATGCGTTTTGAATTTGATTCTCGTCATGCGGATAGGTTTGGCAGAAATCGCGTCACGCGCAAAGCCCTTGAGTCCGACCCCGCTAAACCACAGCAGTCAAAATATAACGCGCCTCGCCAGGTCCGTAATAATCCTCATCGCGTTCGATTTCACGAAATCCGATTGATTTATAAAGGCCAATCGCAGGCGCATTCTCTGGACTTACAGTTAACGTGATCGTTTTCACGTCGCGCGATTTAGCCCATACAAACGCGGCATCAAGTAGTGCCCGGCCCAACCCAGCGCCCCGGGATTCAGACGAGACGGCAACCGAGTAAATTTCTGCGATTGAGGCGTCACCGTTATGCTGACCAATGATCAAATAACCACAAGGCCGACCATTCAGCATAGCCACCAAAAATCCATCGCCAAAAATGGATAAAGCCTGGCGGAAGAAAAACGCCGGATAGATTGCCGGTGACATCACTTCACGTTCGATCGCGGCGATGCGATCGATATCACTCAGTACGGCTGTTCTTATAGTCGCACTCGATTTATCGACCGCGGCCATAAATGCGATCAAGCGTAAATGTCGGTGAAGAGTTCAGACGTTGCTGGTTCCGGGCTTTCGAGTGAGAAATCAGCGGCTTCTTTAACGATTGCCTTAATTTCTTTGTCCATCTCTTTAAGCGCGGCTTCGTCCTTAAACCCATTATCCGCAAGGCGTTTTTCACAACGTTTAATCGGATCATTATGCTCGCGGATGTCATCAACTTCTTCGCGACTACGATATTTCGCGGGGTCTGACATCGAGTGACCACGATAGCGATAGGTTTTCATCTCGAGGATATAAGGGCCTTCACCATTGCGTGCATGCTCTACGGCCTGACGGGCAGCCTCACGAACGGCAAGCACATCCATGCCGTCGACTTCCATGCCTGGAATACCGAATGCGGCACCGCGACGATAAAGATGCGTATCGGAATGAGATCGCGTAACGCTCGTTCCCATTGCGTATTGATTGTTTTCAATGACGAACACCACCGGCAACTTCCATAGCTGGGCCATGTTCATCGCTTCAAAGACCTGTCCCTGATTGGATGCGCCGTCGCCAAAATAGGTCAAACTGACTTTTTTCTCGTCGCGATAACGATTGGCGAAGCCAAGACCAACACCCAACGGGATCTGCGCACCAACAATACCGTGGCCGCCATAGAATTCTTTTTCTTTGGAGAACATGTGCATGGAGCCCCCCTTACCTTTGGAGTAACCGCCTTCGCGGCCGGTAAGTTCAGCCATCACACCTTTTGCGTCCATCCCACATGCGAGCATGTGGCCGTGGTCACGATATCCAGTGATCGTTTGGTCGCCCTCTTGCTTGACGGCTTCCATGCCCACCACAACCGCCTCTTGGCCGATATAAAGGTGACAAAAACCGCCAATATGGCCCATGCCATAAAGCTGGCCGGCACGCTCTTCAAAACGCCGAATAAGCAGCATGTCGCGGTAATATTGTAATAGCTCTTCGTTGGTCGCAGTCAGGTTTGATTTAGCTGAGGCGTCAGCGGCCATTTCTTGTCTCTCCACAGTATTTTGGCCCACTCATACGCGGGCAGATCGCTGGCGACAAGATCTATGGTCAAACTGTATACGAAAAAACGATTACTCGCCGAGAATCCGGTCTAATTCTCGACGCGGAACCACTACGTCGCCCTTCCGAGAGTAGCCCAAAATAGCGCGGATGCGCTCATCGAGTATATCTGGATCAAGTGATTTAGAATTCAAAAGGTCCGCATTTTTCTCAAGGGCCTGTCGGCGTGCGATCAAAGCTTCGAGTTCCGCTGACTTCGTCTCAGCTTCCTTGCGGGCGTCAGCCAACGCCCGATAGCCCGTATCGCTAACGACCGCACTGTAAAGCAGCACACTGGTCAAGCACATCACCAGTGCCGGAAACGCAATTTCTAAGAGGAAGCGACTACGCAACATAAGATTGTTTCTTTTCGTTGTTGCGTTTCAAAAGAATCAATCTTGGTTAAAAATTGATTAACATAGCGCTGAAGTCGGAAATTATAAATCTAGGGCCAGTGCCTGATCACACCGTCGCTCTAGCCCGATTGTATCGGAAGGTTGAAATCCGTGTTTTTGATAAAGGCCGACGGCCTCTTCCAAAACGCGAGCCGTTTGCAATTCTATGCGCTTAAACCCCAACTCTTTTGCACGCGCGATAGCATGGTTCAAAAGCTTCCTGCCATAGCCGCGCCCACGGAAATTGGACTTGAGATACATTTTGCGTAACTCACAGACACCGTTCCCCAACAGTTCTAACGCCACAGTTCCAATGATAACGCCATCAGTCGTTTCAAGAACATCGAAAATACCATCGGCATAATATCCCTCGATATCACTTAGATCCCGATCCGTCGTTTTCGGGGCCGGCTCCATATCATACTCATCAAGGATGGTAAAAATTAGCGCCCGAATATTCGGTCCGTCATCATTGGTCGCTTTACGGATGACCAGAGATATAGAAGGATTATTTTGCAAAAGCTTCGCCGCCAGCATAACGCGCTGTATCGCCCAGTTCTTGTTCTATACGCAGTAATTGATTGTACTTTGCGAGCCGGTCTGAACGAGCAAGTGAACCCGTTTTGATCTGACCGCAATTTGTCGCGACCGCCAGGTCTGCAATCGTCGCATCCTCGGTTTCACCAGAACGATGTGACATCACAGCCGTATAACGTGCCCGGTGGGCAACATCGACCGCCGCGAGTGTTTCCGTCAGTGTACCAATCTGATTTACTTTTACGAGGATTGAGTTGGCGCAACCAAGCTCTATCCCCTTCCGAAGTCGTGTTTCATTAGTAACAAAAAGATCATCGCCAACTAACTGGCATTTATTGCCGACAGCATCGGTTAGCGCGCGCCAACCATCCCAGTCATCCTCTGCCATACCGTCTTCGATCGACACAATTGGGTAACGGGCGACCAGATCAGCAAAATAAGCGGCCATCCCCGCGCCATCGAGAGATTTCCCCTCACCTGCGAGTTCATATTTACCGTTTTTGTAAAACTCAGTAGACGCCGCATCGAGAGCAATGAAGACATCTTCACCGGGACGGTACCCCGCACCCTCGACAGCTTTCATGATGAAACCCAATGCATCGTCTGTTGAGCTTAAATTTGGCGCAAAACCACCCTCGTCACCAACATTGGTGTTGTGCCCTGCATCTTTCAGGCCTTTTTTGAGGGTATGAAAAATCTCTGCCCCCATCCGCAGCGCGTCAGAAAAACTTTCTGCGCCAAGCGGCATGATCATAAATTCTTGAATATCAATGGGGTTATCCGCGTGTTCACCACCATTTATGATGTTCATCATTGGCGCAGGAAGCACGCGTGCTGAAACACCGCCAACATAACGATAGAGCGGCATCGCCGACGCATCGGCCGCAGCTTTTGCAACTGCAAGCGAAACACCCAACAGGGCATTTGCGCCAAGGCGACTTTTGTTTGGCGTGCCATCTAGGGCGATCAATGTTTCGTCAATCTCAGCCTGTTCTTCGGCGTCATAACCAGACAACGCATCGAAAATCTCGCCGTTGACCGCATCAACAGCCTTGAGCACGCCCTTGCCGCCATAACGTTCGCCACCATCGCGCAACTCGTGGGCCTCATGAGCCCCTGTTGAAGCCCCAGAAGGTACGCCCGCGCGGCCCATCGAGCCATCTTCTAGCGTAACATCAACCTCAACGGTCGGGTTGCCCCGGCTATCAAGAATTTCACGGGCAAAAATATCAACAATCGCGGTCATTTATGTGGCTCCGTTCGCGGCAGGAATCTCTCCGGGCCTTATTAACGCGAATGGAGCCACGCGCAACGGCTAGCGGTGTTCTTCTTCTGAATTACGCTCACCTCGAGCCGGCGGGTTTGGCTTCGACGGTCTACGTCGTGGCGGAGTAGCTCGAGGCGCTGGCGCAGACGGGGTAGCCTTTGGTGGCGAAGATTGAGGCGGACGACTTCTAGGAGGCTGATTCCGGGGTGGACGGGCGCGCGGCGGTTGGCCCGCTGGCGGCGTCACATTATTATCGTTCCGCGGTGGACGGTTGCCGCGTGGCGGTCGCTGACCTTGACCGGGTCTGGTACGTGGGTGGTCATAAGCATTATCGCGTCGTCTATCCCGCCGTTGATTCCGTCGGCGCTGTTCCCGGTCATATCGGCGGTTGCTTCGATGAATCCGGCGACCATGACGACGATTATAGTAATAATCGGTGCTCGAGAAATAATTGAAGTTGAAGAAAAACCCGTTTTGAGGCCCCCAACGACTATATTGTCCCGTCCATGGCCAATTATCATATCGATTATATGCATAAGCCGATGAATATTGGGTGTCATATGCCGACGCGAAGCACTGATTGGCTTCATAGTCACAATCGGCGTGACATGCGCGATATTCGCTTTCGGTATCAGCGAAGTCTTCGCAATATCGGTAACACGCCCCTGCCTCGTAGTCACAAGACGAAAACGCTGTTTGATATGGATCTGTGGTAACGCAGCCCGCAATCGCAAATAGCGACGCAATTATAATCGCTTTGACCAGGTTCATCCCAATCCCCCTCGACATGTCATCGCACCCGGCCCCGGAAGCGATACCAGCATAGGATTGAGGTTCCGCAAATGCAAACGCCGCCCAGAAGGGCGGCGTTCAGCGAATAGAAAAATGGCTAAAAGCCAGAACCAATTAATCTTCTTTTGGCTCAAGAACCTGACGGCCACGGTATTTGCCGGATTTGAGGTCGATATGGTGCGGACGACGAAGTTCGCCCGAATCTTTGTCCTCAATATATGTACCGCCGTTCAAGCGATCATGCGCACGACGCATGCCGCGTTTGGACGGCGTGACTTTCCGCTTAGGAACTGCCATGGGAAAACCTCTGTAACTTCTCTATAGGTCAATGCTGCGACGCAGGCAGGGCAACAGCCCATTCCGCGCGCACGCGCAAATGCGAAGTTCGGTCGTCTAAGCCAGAGCGAGGCGCTTGGCAAGGCTATCCCTGAGGAAAATCATTATTTTCCAAATTAACTAGAATCGGAAAATTTGAAGAGATCCTTTTCAGCCGCTGGAAAGAGCTGATGCGTATGGTAGCTTAAATCTCTCGGGGGAATGACCTTTGCCGATACGACCGATTATTTCAGCGCTGTGTTTAGCGGTAATTGCAAACTCCGCAAATGCACAAGATCACCAACAGAGCGCACATTTTGCGCCCGTGGACGCTTCTGCCCTAGCTGACCAAATACCTAGTACCCGCGAAAAGCCAAAACTCGCTTCCCTCACCCGTGGCGAACCTGGGGCGGCGTCCGTTTTCGTCGACCTCGTTGCGGCTGATTTTTTCGAACACCAATTGCGGCTCACGCAATCACGGAGGATCGAAGCGGCGACAGCCGATCGTTATTTATCGCTGTCTTCAAAAGAGCGCGAACTCTATCGCCAGGAACGACAGAAAATCTGGATGGAGATGACAGATGCGGAACGTGCATCCCTACGCTCAGTGAAACGTCCACGTTTTGCCAATCTTGATGAAGGACAAAAACAGACATTTCGGCGCATCGCGTCAGAAGAGCTCGGGCGCACTAATCTCGCACCCGAAAATGTCGCCCACAAAGACGACATTTAGTTCACGACAAAAAATTAGCCATTAGTGCGCGGACGATGCGTCAACAGATATTCACGCGCTTGACGTTGAGCTTCGGCGACTTCTTCTGTCGTCATCTCATTAGCCAGCTCTGCGCGATAGGCGCGTGCCTCAAGATTGCCTTGCATCGCCGCTAAATTGAACCACTTATGCGCAGTAACCAGATCAAATGCGCCCTGCTCGCCGCCCGTTGATGCGACTAAGCCCAATTGATACATCTCTGCATCGTTCATGATTGGCTCAGCGGCGGCTTCTAGTACCTCGGCACCTACAACTATTGACATATTCTTTTCCCCTTTATCGATCCCCACATAAGTCGGGTCCAAATGAATTAACCAAGTCGAGGATGATAGGGAGAGAACTAAATTCTCGTTAATGACGCGTTAGCCAATCCTTTACGTTTCGCAAAGGTTTTGTTAACAAAGTCATTTAATCCGTATTCTGAATAGTTTATTCAAAAACAACAAAATCCAAGATAAATACTAGGCAATATCCAAATCGCGCGTTTTATCCATACTATGATGAAGGGCTGTGTATTCCCGAGTTAAAATTACTCAGGCTGAGAAATTTCTTTTAATTTTTCAAAATTTCCAAAAGAACAGGACCCAACCGGCGTACCAAAATTGCTGACAACGCGGATCGTATCGCCCCGACACATTTTATTAGTGGTCGCATCGTGGATGTATCGTTGCTCTCGCCCGAGACCAATACACCGCCCATGAAGCTCGCTGAGATAGACCTTTCCGCCCTGCGCCATAATGATCATCGCGTGGTCATCAATCGCCTTCGTTGAACGAACGGCGGTTAAAGAGAGGCAGTAAACACTCTCTCCGGTTTTTTCGAATTGGGCGAGAATTTCCTTGGCTTGCTCGTCCTGCCGCTTGGTAGCAGCGGCTGCGTTAGACGCAACCGCCAGCGATATTACAACGCCAGTAATGACCGCATTGGATATGTATCGAGAACTCATCAGTTGGTTTCTTCTCGGTTATTCAGCAGCATCGTCTTCGGGAATTTCCTGTAATTCCTCAAACGAGCCGAGACCGCACGATCCAACGGTCATATTCAACGTATTGTCTACCACCGTAATAATTTCATTTCGGCAGAGCTGGTTCGATGAAATGCGATACTGCAAACGATTGCCAGACCGACTCGCGCCGCTACATTTTCCCGAAACCTTGTTCAGATACACATCGCGGCCCGTCCCGCGTACCAAAAACGTGTAATCATCAATTGGATCAATCGACCGAATTTGGGTCGTACTGAGACAAGTGCGCGTTTCGCCTGTTGCTTCGTATTTCGCTAACTCTAACGCGGCCTCTTCAGACATTTCCTGATCGCCCGCCTGTGCTGAGACACATGCCGACAATCCGATCGCCGCACCCGCTAATATAAATAAATTCTGTTTCACGCTCGTCCTCCTAGACGCCCCTGCCCTTGAAGACCTCAGGCGACCAGCGCCGCCCATCCAAATCATACTACTAGAATTCGAACACGCGTAGAGACCTAATTGTTCAAATTTACGCGATCACTAGCGCAGCACCTTACGCAGAAAGCTGATAACCGGCTGTAGAGCGTGAAATTTCCATCTCTTCCGCACTCATAACCGCCTCAACATCCGCAAATAGTGGCGTTGATAGGTAGCGTTCACCTGTATCAGGTAACATACAAAGAATATTGGCACCTTTGGATGCGGAATTCGCAATTTCCATTGCTGCCGCAAATGTCGCCCCAGCCGATATCCCCGTAAAGATGCCCTCGCGTTGCGCCAATGCCTGAGACCACTTAATGCCGTCTTCTGGAGCGGTCTTCAAAACCTTGTGAATCACGCCGGTCTTTACCGCCTCATCGGTGATGGCTGGAATAAAGTCAGGGCTCCAGCCTTGGATCGGGTGCGGTGCCCACGCTGAATGTGATGCGGCCGGACTGCCATCGTCATGCCGTTCTTGCACTTCGCCGCTTGAAAGCATCGCGGCCCCGGCTGGTTCGCAGACAACAATTTTCGTGTCCGGACTATGTTTTTTCAAAACCCGCGAAACCCCCGTCAGGGTACCGCCTGTACCAAAACCCGTAATCCAGTAATCCAGATTTTGCCCCTTGAATGCTTCAATGATTTCAGGCCCGGTAGTTTTTTCGTGAATCGCAGGGTTTGCGTCATTTTCGAATTGGCGCGTTAAGAACCAATCATTTTTCTGTGCGAGTTCTTTCGCTTTTTCGACCATGCCCGTGCCTTTGGCCGCGGCGGGGGTTAAGACTACTTTTGCCCCAAGAAAACGCATCAATTTTCGTCTTTCGACGGAAAAACTCTCCGCCATAACGATCACTAGCGGATATCCCTTCGCCGCGCAGACCATAGCAAGACCGATCCCGGTATTGCCGCTTGTCGCTTCGACTACGGTTTGGCCCGGTTTCAAATCACCGGACTTTTCCGCGGCCTCGATGACACCCAGTGCTAAACGGTCTTTGACCGAACCGAGCGGATTAAACGCTTCAAATTTGACGAAAATATTGACGCCTTCGGGCGCTAGCCTGTTAATTCGGATCACAGGCGTATTACCAACGGTTCCGAGAATATTGTCGTGTATCATTGGCTTTCTCCTGACTATTTTTAACAAACTAGGCCCTCAGCGAACCATCATCAATAAGAGCTATTGCTTTGATAGCTCTTTTAACATGACATACCAGTGATCGAGGCCACCATAGAACGCATCCACTGCTAGGCGTTCATTCAGACCATGGGCAAACATATCGGTCGGCTTACTCCACGCGCCTGAGATCGCCACCGTGTCATATCCTTTTGTCCGGTAATGCATTCCGTCAGTGCCACCCGATTCCATGTAAGGTATAATCGGAGCATCCAAACCGCGCGCATTCAATGACGCCTTGATCGCATTCAAAACATCCGGGCGCAATTTCGACTCCGGACTTTCGGTTACATCGGTCATTAATTTGAATTGCACAGCGTCGTTATCGACGACCTTTTCTAGCGTTTCCTGAGTAGCCGCAACACCAACTCCTGGGAAAATACGACAGTTCACTGTTGCCGTCGCTGATTGCGGCAATGCGTTTTCGGCATGACCCGCCCTTAACATCGTCGCGACACAGGTGGTACCCGTGGTCCCGACTGTTTCGGGGTCAGCCCTTAGCGTCGCAATCGCCTTTTTATTTTTTGGATTTTTCGAAAAGTCCCGCATTGCTTTTCCCAATGCACCGGGTGTCACCGCACCCGAGGCGTTGAATGATGCGAGGGTCAAGTCAGAATAGCGAACCGGGAATTTATAAGCTTCAATATTTTTCAGAGCACTGGCGAGATCATAAATCGCATTATCACTACGCGGACGAGAAGAATGCCCGCCCGGGTTCGTAATAGTCAGCTCAAAAGTCGCAAAGGTCTTCTCTGCACCCTGAACTGAATAATACAAAGGTGATCCATCTTCGGCGAGAACACCCCCACCAGCATCGGTATTAAGAACAAACGCGGGGTCAATGTTTTCTGCGACAAAATTCGCTTGATCCCGGGTAGAAATCATGCCGGTTTCTTCATCACCACTGAAAACGATGACAAAATCCCGACTGGGTTTCCATCCTTCTTTCTTTAGGCGGATGAATGTCGAAGTGATATTCGTGACGCCGTATTTGTTATCCATTGTTCCGCGCCCAAAGAAATATCCATCTTTTTCAGTGAGGGAAAATGGCGCACGCTCCCAATCAGCGGCTAACGCATCGACAACATCCATATGTCCCAAGATAACGACCGGCTTTTGTTTCGGCGTACCGTCGGCGCGATAATAGACCATCAAGCCTTGGGTATGTTCGCCATTAGCATCATAATCCGTAACTTGAATATCTTCATCTGCGAAACCCGCTGACTTTAACTGTGCAACCAGATAGTCAACCATCGCTGGCACTTGCTCTTGCCCACGCGCGGTACGGAAAGAAATCACATTTTCATAGATATCACGGGCCATTTGATCATGTTCAGACCGCTCTTGCCCGTTAGCCGTCGGTATTGATACCGCTAATGACAGCGCCAAAGCCAATGGAATATTTGAAGTTTTCATGCTGCTCCCCTGAGTTGATTATAGTATGCCCTTTTCGCGGACATGACCTGCGCCACCGTAAACCGTTCGGTGCAGATGTCACCACAAAAGCCTCAGGCGTGATGCGGCGAGCGCCTACAACACCACTCTAAGTTTCCAACATAGCCAAACCACAACTATTCAACGCCGAGTTTCTTGCGGAGCAATTCGTTGACTGCTTGCGGGTTAGCTTTACCGCCAGTCTTTTGCATCACTTGCCCGACGAACCAGCCCATTGTCTTCGGCTTTTCTTTAACCTGCTCGACCTGTTTCGGATTTGCCGCCATGATTTCATCAATCACAGCTTCAATTGCGCCCGTGTCGGTAACCTGTTTCAAGCCGCGCTTTTCAACAATTTCTGCTGGGTCGGATTTTTCCTCGCCAGAGAACATCAATGCAAAAACGTCTTTGGCTAGCTTACCTGAAATGGTTTTGTCAGAGATCAAATCAATCAGCTTGCCAAGGTGGTCAGCACTGATGGGGCTGTCGATAATGTCGATATTTTCTTTATTCAGCGCACCAAATAACTCACCTGTAACCCAGTTGGATGCCATTTTACCATCGCGGCCATGAGCAACTTCTTCAAAATACGCAGCGCTCGGCTTGTCGGCGGCAAGAACCGCCGCGTCATACGGTGAAAGACCGTAGTCGGATACAAAACGCCGTTTCTTCGCGTCGGGAAGTTCAGGCAAGCTCGCACGAATTTCTTCCACCCACGCTTGATCAATCTCTAGTGGCAATAGGTCCGGATCAGGAAAATAACGATAATCATGTGCGTCTTCTTTTGACCGCATGGTTCGTGTCGTACCAGATTTGACATCGAACAAACGGGTTTCTTGATCGATCTCGCCACCACCTTCGATCACTTCGATCTGGCGGCGCGCTTCGTAATCAATGACCTGGCGAACATAACGAATTGAGTTGACGTTTTTCGTCTCTGTCCGGGTACCTAGATATTTAAAATCCCCTGTTTCGCGGAATTTATCGTAATTGCCAGCACGACACACGGACACATTCACGTCTGCCCGCATGGAGCCTTCATCCATGTTTCCATCACAAGTGCCGAGATACCGAACAATAGTCCGAATTTTTGAAAAATACGCAGCGCCCTCTTCGGCAGAACGCATATCTGGTTTCGATACGATCTCCATCAACGCGACACCCGAGCGGTTCAGATCAACGTAGGATTCTTTTGGCGCAAGATCGTGGATGGACTTGCCTGCATCTTGCTCTAGGTGAAGACGCTCGACACCGATGGTGACAGTTTCACCATTATCAAGCTCGACCTCGATCTCGCCCTCGCCCACAATCGGGTCTTTGTACTGCGATATCTGATATCCCTGCGGCAGGTCGGGGTAGAAGTAATTCTTACGATCAAATCGCGACCAAAGATTGATTTTCGCGTTCAAGCCGAGCCCGGTCCGAACAGCCTGTTCGACGCAGTATTTATTGATGACCGGCAACATGCCCGGCATCGCCGCATCAACGAGCGAAACATTCTCGTTCGGACCAGCGCCATATTCCGCCGATGCCCCTGAGAAAAGCTTGGATTGAGATGATACCTGCGCATGGATTTCCAATCCGATTACAACTTCCCAGTCGCCAGTTGCACCTTGCAGCAGTTTTTTTGGTTCAGCGCTCATCTCTTTTTCCTGTCCTAGTCACAAGCAATCAGGCGGTTTTGCCCGCGCTTTGCGCTTCATGCAAGCCGTTCTAACCAGTCTATTGCTCTGCTCGTGCAATTACCCGCTGGATCGCCCGATGCAGACGGCGCGGATATTGGACTTCGAGATAATGCGTCCCGCCGGGAATGATCTCTAGGCTCGCATTTGCCTCAGGGCCCAGAGCTTCCATCAGCGTGTGGGCATTAGATCGCGGTACCAAAGCGTCAAAATCGCCGTGAAGGACCTCTACAGGCTTTTTCAACGATGGCAGTGCGCCAAGCAAAGGGCCGATTTGCGCACGTCGCCCGGCGATCTCTGTCCTAACTCGTTGCCAACGATTAGGCACAAACGGCTCGATCGCGCTTGCGCCACCTATTTGTTCAAGCTTAAGGGCATAATCATGTGGCTCGTCGATAAGAGCCGCGACCGTCACAACGCCATGGACCTGATCGGGGAAGTCGAGCGCGGCCTTGAGCGCAAGCTCGCCGCCATAGGAGACACCCAGCGTGATGATTTTCTTGTCGCCAAATTCGCCACCGGGCAAAAACGGTTTTATCGCTGCCAACTGATCGTCAAAGTCAGGGTAAACATTCACATGGCCTCGCCCAAAACCGGGCCGCGACAACACCACCATATCGATGCCCTGTGGTGCAGTACGCAATAGACGGGTGAATAACAGCCGATTGCAAGGCGATCCGGGAAAAACCACCACACGCCAGCGACCAGAGGCCGGCAAGTGGAATGCATCCATTTCCAGCGGAGACGACAAAGGTGCAGTGAAGTTAATCTCTCGAAAGCGGCCAAACATATGGTATTTTCTCACAACTAAAGTGCAAAATTGTTTCAAAGAAATTATATGCTACATTTACGCACTCAGTGGGGAGTGGGTCAAAGTATTAAGCCGAACCAACGGGACGAAAAGCGTGTCTACTGAGTCTGTACAATCTTTGCGAGATCTCAAAATCATCGCGCGCGATGAAACACGGGGCTTTCAGTGGCCAACCTTGTTTTTTTCGCTGTTCGTCATTTCAATGACCTTAGCTTCGACCTCAATCGCCGTTGCCGGATATATCCCGCTCTGGCTCGGCATGATCATCAATGCGTTTTTCATGACCCAGGGCTATACGGCGGTGCATGAATGTGCCCATCGCAGCATGAACGGAAAGCACACCAAGCTACGATGGATTAATGATGTCTTTGGAGTCGCTGGGTTTTCGTTCACCCTGCACTCATTCACCGTGCATTGTCATGTGCACCGGCTGCATCATGCACACACAAACGATCCGTTTCGCGATACCGACGCATGGGTTTCAGACGCACCAAACCTACTCTCTGCAATCCTGCGGTCATTCGCATTCTATTTCTATACAAACTATCATATTTTCAAAATCTATCCGTTGGTGCAGGATAAAAAAAACTTTGTTATGCGCGCAGTTCTTGAAACAGCCGTCCCGATTGCGCTAGCCATCTTCTTCGCCTCTATCGGTTATTGGCGTGAAGTGCTGTTGCTTTGGGTAATCCCTGCGCTCACAGCCTTTGCGGGCGTAAGCTTTTTTGTGGATTGGCTACCCCATCACGTCAAAGACAAATCCGACTTGATGCAATCAACGGCAATCCGCGTTCCAGCCAAAGGGTTACGCGGCAAGGTGTTTTCGTGGCTGTATAACTTCCACAATTTCCACCTTATTCATCACCTCGTCCCGAGCGTACCGTGGTACGCGCAGGAGAGGACTTTTGCTAAAGCAGAAAAATTTTTGAACGAAAATGGTGCCCGGATCAAATATTCAAAATCCGCTTAAGCCCACCATTCATTCGGACGGCGCGTGACGTTCGCGGCTTGCTCAAGCGCATACATACCCTTGAACATCGTTTCTTCGTCGAATGGGCGCGCAAGCAATTGTAGCCCCAGCGGCAGCCCATTGGCGTCAAAACCGGCTGGCACGGACGCGCCGGGAATTCCCGAAAGATTACCCGTTACAGTGAACACATCGTTGAGATACATCTGAATAGGATCATTTGATTTTTCACCTAAACCAAATGCCGCCGATGGCGCTGAAGGCGTCAGGATCAAATCGACCTTGCTGAAGGCACCGGTAAATTCATCAAAGATCTTTTTCCGGACCTTTTGCGCACGAAGATAATATGCGTCGTAATAACCTGCGGACAAAACATACGTCCCAATTAAAATTCGGCGTTTTACTTCGTCGCCGAAACCCTCCGCACGGGTATTTTCATACATCGATAAAATGTCATCGTATTTATCGGCGCGATGACCAAACTTTACGCCATCATAGCGCGCAAGATTCGACGATGCTTCCGCCGGTGCCACAATGTAATAAACCGGCAACGCATATTTCGTCAGCGGCAATGAAATATCGACAATTTCACAACCAGCGTCTTTCATCCACGCAATTCCATCAGCCCAGAGCTTTTCAATTTCGGCGGGCATTCCGTCAAGCCGGTATTCTTTTGGGACACCGATCTTTAGGCCCTTAACCGATTGACCGAGGGATGCCTCGTAGTCAGGCACCGGACGATCTACGGATGTAGAATCTTTGGGGTCATAACCCGACATTGATTTAAGCATGATCGCCGCGTCGCGAACATCTTGGGTAATTGGCCCTGCCTGATCCAGCGAGGAGGCAAACGCCGCAACGCCCCACCGCGATACACGACCATAGGTTGGCTTTACACCAACCGTAGACGTCAGTGATGCCGGTTGGCGAATTGAACCACCGGTATCGGTCGCCGTTGCCGCCGCACAAAGCCGCGCGGCGACCGCAGTCGATGATCCCCCAGAAGACCCGCCGGGCGTTAGCGGCGTATCATCACCTTCGCGACGCCAAGGATTAATGACATTGCCGTAAAAGCTAGTTTCATTCGATGAACCCATGGCAAACTCATCCATATTGAGCTTGCCAAGCATGACGCCGCCATCGCGCCAAAGCTGGCTCGTGATGGTTGATTCATAGCGGGGCGTAAAACCATCAAGGATGTGCGACGCTGCGGTCGTTAAGGTCCCCTCGGTACAAAACAGGTCTTTAATCCCAAGCGGCACACCTTCGATCGGGCCGCCCTCGCCTTTGGAAAGCTTCTCGTCGGAGGCTTTGGCCATCTCTCGCGCTTTGTCACCAGTGACGGTGATAAAAGAATTGAGCGCTTTGGCCGCTTCCATTCGATCAAGATAAGCGTCGGTCGCCTCTAGCGAAGTGACAGTTTTCGTTTTCAGCGCATCACGTAGCTGTGCGAGCGTCAGGTCAGCAATTTTCGTCATTATTCAACAACCTTCGGCACGACGAAGAAATGGTCTTCGGTTTTTGGTGCATTCGCGACGACGTTATCTGGCTGCCCACCGCCCGTCGGCCCGTCTTGAAGCACATCTTCGCGGAATGGCATTGCCATATCGACAGCCGAAGCCATTGCCTCAACGCCCTCAATATCGACTTCATTCAATTGCTCAATCCAGCCGAGAATGCCGGAAATCTCTTTTGCAAGCGGCTCTAGGCGCTCTTCGGGCTCCGCAATTCGCGCTAGACGCGCAACCTTGCGCACAGTGTCTTTATCAACTGACATGAGGCTCTCTTATTTTTTCGCAGTAGCGTTGTTGACTATCAATGCCCCGCGCCGCTGGCAAGCATTCTGGCGCGCAGACCTTGGTAAATACTTATCGTGCCACCGCTGACGCTTCGTCAAAAAGCTCATTGATCGCTCGCTCTGGGTCCGCAAATGGCGTTCGCGCAAACCGTCTAAGCATACGGGCAAAGGCCGGGCTATCGGTACGTTCGGCCACCAACGCGAAATACATCTCGTCGTTGTAACCCTTTCCGCCACCCTCAGCGCGTCCAATAAACGCGCGCCAAAACTCGCCAGTGGAGGACTTGTCGGCAAGGCTTACGGCCTGTGCAATGACTTGCCCACAAGCATATAGCGCTCGAAAATCGCTGCGTTTTTCCGCGCTGCTAATGGGGCCGTAATAAAGCCGCTCAGCACATTCTTTGCGGGCACGGGCCTCGTCTTCATGAAAGTCAGCGCCATCCCAAAGGCCGGTCGTTACCAGAATCTCTGCCGTGATAGCGTCCGCCGCCCCTTCATGTATCCACCCCGGCACACCGCCAGCCGACGGACGTGCAGCCGCCTGCCACAAATGCACGGCCTCGTGGACCGTAGAATGAACAAAGACCTTGCGTCCCTTGTGGCTGGGATGCGCCCATCCCTGACCTTCAAGGGTGATTTGAAACTGACCAGGAAGTGCATCACCTGCATAGCTAAGCCGTCCGGGGTCATCACCAAGCCGAACCGTCAGGAACAGATTAGGTTTATGATCTGGGCCATAACCAAAAATATCCGAAAGCACATCAAAACTGCGCGGCACCACCGCATTAAATTCTTGCGCTATCCATGCGGGCGTTTCCGGGTCAATTAGCGCAATCACCTGTTCGGTTTCGATCGGTTTAATTGGCCCCATATAAACAAAGGCCGGATGATTGATCGGGGATTGCCACGAACGAAATTCAGAGGCGGGCTCACCGAAACTGAAAACTGCGTTCTCAGACAGGGGTGAAAAATTGAACCGCGCCTCAGCGCGTTTTCCATTTTGGTCAACCGGCCAGAAATGCCCCGTAAAGACCAGCACGCCTGCATGCCCATACTGTACGACAGGTTGGTAATCTTTGCTCAAGCGATTTACGTCCGGTACAGCATTGATCTCCGCGTGGGAGAATTTCCGCCGGTCGTCTCTGCGAATTTCATTACTTCGTGTGAACGTGAAATCGTCGTTTTCAAGTTTCCATTGACGCGCGCGGTAATCATTCGGCAGTTTGTTGAACACGAGCGCGCTTTGCGGTTGGTCCCAATCATAGCTTATCGCTAAAGACCCGTCGGCATTTTGGGCAAATGTTACACGCACCGGCGATGTCGGTGCGGGGCGCGAATAGACATATGCGGTGCCCCCCAACAGAGCCGCAATCACTACCCCAAGCACAATCAGGCGTTGCCCGCTCATTCGTTCTTTGCCTTTTGCCGTTCTAACCCCTAAGTCGCGAGGTTTGACGAAGAGTGATAACATTCAGCCATGACAGATCAATTAGAACAACAGGCAGCCGTTTTTGGCCCCAAAGGTGCCCTTATGGGGCTAGACCTTGGCGAGAAAACCATCGGCATTGCCGTCTGTGACCCCTCGCGTATGGTCGCGACCCCCGTTGAAACGATTCGCAGACGGAAATTCACCATTGATGCTGGCCGCCTTGGCGCGCTTGCGACCGAGCGAAAAGTCGTCGGATATATTTTGGGATTGCCCCTTAATATGGATGGGTCTGAGGGTCCCCGCGCCCAATCTACGCGGGCTTTCGCAAGAAATCTCGCAAACGCACAATCTCTACCCGTGGCATTCTGGGATGAGCGTATGTCCACCATGGCCATGGAGCGAGAGTTGATCGCACTGGACACCAGCCGCGCAAAACGTGCGGAAAAGATCGACGAAATGGCAGCAACCTTTATACTCCAAGGTGCAATTGACCGGCTGAGGGGCTTTTTTCCATGAAACCACTAGTGCTTCGTCATATCATCATTGGCCTGTTACTGGTCACCGGCATCTTTCATCTATTGGTCGCCATGGTGAATGCCGCACCCGGCATGGGCACAGGTCTCGCCGTTTTTGGCGTGATTTATTTCTTGCTGAGTTTTTATGTACGCCGCGACGTTCACGCAAAGGCCATTACGAAGAAGAACAAACACCCAGGGAAATACGCAATCATGTTGGCAATGGCAGCGTGCGCACTTGGGATAACCCTTGGCGGTTATAGCTATATCCAGAACGGCGGCCCGTTGGCGCTACCTATGATGTTCGCCATTGATGTTGTCATCATAATTGCGGGCGCGATGTGGTTATTGAAGACACAAGTCAAAACCTGAAATTTGGTCATTGCCGACTCGGTATTCAGTCACTAAAGCTCGGGATTTAATGACAATGAGTGAACGCCCATCCCCGCCCACTAGCGGATTTTCCGCACGCCGCTTGATCTCTATCGAAGATCTGAGCGACGACGAAATCCATTATGTTCTCAATCTGGCTGAATATTACGCTGGCTACCTTAAGCGCGCAGCGCCTGCGCCGCGACGGCTGGCAGGCAAAACCCAGATCAATCTCTTTTTCGAGGACTCAACCCGGACCAATCTTTCCTTTGACCTTGCGGGCAAAAAACTTGGCGCAGATGTCATCAATGTGCCGGTCTCTGCATCATCTGTGCATAAAGGCGAAACATTGGTTGATACCGCGCAGACCCTTAGCGCCATGGGCGCGCATGTAATGATCGTTCGCGCAAAAGAAGAGGGCCTTCACCAGACGCTCGATCAAACACTCGATTGCCCGGTCGTGAATGGCGGCGCTGGCAAACTCGAACACCCAACCCAAGCGCTTTTGGATGCGGCAACCATACGATCAGAGTTCGGATCGTTGAAAGGGCTTACAATCGCCATCTGCGGCGACATCAAACATTCGCGCGTTGCCGGATCGGACGCACGACTTTTCCGGCGTCTTGGCGCAGAAGTGCGTTTTGTTGGACCAGAAAACCTAATGCCCGCAGACGATCAGTTCACAGATATTAAACGTTTCTCTAACCTCAAAGACGGACTTGACGGCGTCGATGTTGTGATGGGATTGCGAATGCAGTTTGAACGCATGGAGGGCGACGGACGCGCCCTCGCCCAAGGCTTCTTCGATGAATTCGGCCTTACCCACAAAACAATGCAATGTGCGAAAGACTCTGCCCGGGTCATGCATCCTGGGCCAATGAACCGTGGGGTAGAAATCGACGGCGAACTCGCTGATGATCCTGAGCGTTCGCTAATCTTGCGACAGGTGTTTTACGGGGTCGCAACACGAATGGCCTGTCTGGATGCGTTGATCACCAAGGGGCTGTGATGGATATCATCTTACCGGCAATTATCGGCTATCTCCTTGGTGCTATTCCGTTCGGGCTCGTCATTACAAAAATGGCTGGGCTGGGGGACATCCGCGCTGTTGGCTCCGGCAATATCGGTGCAACAAATGTTCTGCGTACAGGCCGCAAGGATCTGGCCCTGGCCACCTTGTTGCTTGATGGTGGTAAAGGGGCAATAGCAGTCTTCATTGCCGTCACACTCGGGTGGCGACCAGAAATCGCGGGCGCTGCGGCGTTTCTCGGCCATTGCTTCCCGGTCTGGCTAAAATTCAAAGGTGGCAAGGGGGTTGCCACATTCATGGGGACGCTTTTTGCGCTTCATTTCATCGCCGGAATATTTGCCGGCGCGATCTGGCTCAGTGTTGCGTTTATCTTGCGCTACTCGTCCTTGTCCGCATTAATCGCCGCCGCTGCAACACCGTTTGTGCTTTTTGCGCTCGGGCAACCCGGCTCCGCAGTTGCTGCATTATTTATGACGATCCTGATTTTTATTCGACACAAAGCCAATATTGCGCGTTTGCTTAGTGGTTCAGAACCAAAAATCGGCACAAAGAAAACAGCTACGATCTAAACGACTCAATCAGGCGATACCGATGAACTCAGAATGTTTGCTTCCTGTGCCCGCTTGATCTGTGCTGAAAACCGCAACACGAGAATTGCACCGATAATAGCAATAAGCGCGGAACCGATATCGATCATCAACGAGTCAAGATAACGCTCTACATTGGTCATCTCTTCGCCTAAGGCTCCGGAACTCAGCAGCATTTGCCAAGACACTTTGTCGAGCAGGCTTCCTAAGAGCCAGAAACCCCACCACCATCCGATAATTGCTGGTACCGTGACATTTGCATTGGCCGGATCATGTGATCCGCGCCAAATTTCACGAACCGCAACAAGCGGTTTCCAAAGACTTAAAAACGGAACAAAAAAATATCCAATCGTCCAAAAAGGACTGATGTGTAAATCCGCGGCTTCAACAATCTTTAGATTATTCATGGCCCGATAGTAAAACCGGCAATAAGCAACAATGCACGCAAAATAGATAATTACGTATAAGCCTCCTAATATCGCTTGATGCAAATCAATGAATTCCGCTTCGGACATCGAATAGACCGCTCCATCATTGACAGCTTTGATCCAGGAAAATGCATACGCGTTTGAAACGGCCAATAAAATATCGCCAATGATTGATGCAACGAACGCATATCTTAAGAATACCCAGAGCTTCCCGAAAGGGCGCGGACGGTCTTGCATTTCTTGTTCGACTACGGGATCATTTGTCACGGTCATTATTGTTCAATGCTGCAATATTTGATCTGGTTTAAGTATTGTTATTGTAATTGAAAATAATCACAAGATATTTATGAATTCATTTACTTCAAATGAGCGTTGCGACTGGATCCAGCTGATCCGTACCCCAAATATTGGGCCGATTACGTTTCATCGATTAATCGCAAAATATGGCACCGCTTCCGATGCGCTTGCAGCGCTCCCCGAACTTTCGCGCAAAGCTGGTCGCAAAACACCATTCAAGGCGTCAGAACGTTCTGCCGCTGAAGCGGAGCTAAAAAATGCCGATCGGCGCGGCGCACAGATCATTGCCGCCTGCGAAGACGAATACCCGCTAGCACTCAAAGCCATACCCGACCATCCGCCCATCTTATATGTTCGCGGACACTTATCGCTTTTTGAAAAGCCTGGCATCGCCATCGTTGGCGCGCGCAACGCATCAGGCGTCGGTCGTAAGATGGCGCGGATGCTTGCCACTGAATTAGGCGAAGCGGGCTATGTAGTCGTCTCGGGGCTTGCGCGCGGAATTGACGGCGCGGCTCATGCGGCATCGCTGACCACCGGCACGATTGCCGTCGTTGCTGGTGGTGTTGATGTCATTTACCCGCCCGAGCACGACACACTGACCGAGAACATAGCCAACCAAGGTGCCGTGATTTCTGAATCCCCCATGAGTGCAAAACCAACCGCGCGGGATTTCCCTAAACGCAATCGCCTAATCTCTGGTCTATCGCGCGGGGTCATCATCGTCGAAGCCGCTGCGCGGTCGGGCACTTTACTGACTGCGAACTTTGCGTTGGATCATGGTCGAGAGGTCTTTGCCGTGCCAGGCTCCCCTCTTGACCCGCGATGTCAGGGCGCAAACCGGCTTATCCGTGATGGGGCCACCCTAATAGAAAATGCAAACGATGTTATCGAAGCATTGGCAGCGCAATCTGGCGGTGGGATGCAATCGCCGGGGCGCGATCTTTTTGATTGGGCCGGAAATGATGGCATGGACGAACCTGACCCGGTCGCGCTCATTAGCCTGCGGCGAACCCTTCTGGAACTCCTCAGCTTCACACCTTTGCATCGCGATGAAATCCGCCGCGAAGTCGATGCATCGCCCGGTTTAGTCGCAGACGCCCTTTTAGAACTGGTCCTCTCCGGCGAAGCGCTTGAGCATGACGGCGGAAGATTTTCGCTAAATCCAGATAATTGACAAAAGCGATCTGACTTGCGCACCGTCACGCTGACCTTCGCACAAAGAAATTTTATATAACCAATTGTTATTATTAAGTTATACGGAATTCTCTGAGACTTTAGGGCATCTAAAACTTTACATTACGCGCAAAAATTGCGCCGGGGTTTTCGACAAAACTGTTCGCGTCGATTTTCGCGCTACAGTTGACATGCCCCCTGCGAGCGCCCCATAGGGCGCGCCAACCATTTTTTCCGTTATTCGGTTTTGGGGACAATTCCTGCATGCAAGTGGTCATCGTCGAATCGCCATCTAAAGCGAAAACCATCAATAAATATCTCGGCTCCGGTTTTACGGTGCTGGCCTCCTATGGGCACATTCGTGACCTGCCTTCTAAGGATGGTTCAGTGAAGCCAGATGATGATTTTTCCATGATCTGGGAATCTGACACCAGCTCTAAAAAGCGGATGAACGAAATTGCCGCCGCCGTTAAGGGCGCAGAACGCCTCGTTCTCGCGACCGACCCGGATCGCGAAGGAGAAGCGATCTCCTGGCACCTATTAGAAGCACTAAGCGACAAAAAAGCTCTGAAGGGCGTTCGGATCGACCGCGTCGCCTTTAATGCGATCACGAAATCCGCCGTGCACGAAGCCATGGCGCATCCGCGTGAAATCGACGGCAATCTTGTTGACGCATATCTTGCGCGGCGGGCACTCGACTATCTCGTGGGCTTCACGCTCTCTCCAATTTTATGGCGCAAATTGCCCGGCTCACGTTCAGCGGGCCGCGTTCAATCGGTTGCCTTGCGGATTATCTGTACGCGCGAGCTGGAAATTGAGACCTTCGTTCCGCAAGAGTATTGGTCCGTTAAGGCGCAAGCCAAGTCGGGCGCGTCTATGCCGTTTGAGGCACGTTTAGTTCTTCATAATGGCGAGAAGGTACAAAAATTCACGCTCGGCGACGAGAGCGCTGCCATGGCCGCCAAGGCTGCGGTTGAAAATGGTTCATTCACCGTCAATGCGGTCGAGGCCAAACCCGGCAAGCGTAATCCGCCCCCACCTTTCACGACATCGACCCTACAACAAGAAGCTGCGCGTAAGCTCGGTTTCAACGCGCAGCGCACCATGCGAACAGCGCAAGGATTGTATGAAGGTATTGATATCGGCGGAGAGACCACGGGCCTCATCACCTATATGCGTACTGATGGCGTTGATATGGCACCAGAGGCCATACAGGACGCGCGCCGCTCGGTCGGCTCCCAGTTCGGTGACAATTACGTTCCGTCGTCACCCCGTATGTATAAGTCTAAGGCGAAAAATGCGCAGGAAGCGCACGAATGTATTCGCCCGACATCGTTCTCGCGGTCACCAGATAAATTACGCGGCCTCGATTCAGATCAACACAAGCTTTATGAATTGATCTGGAAACGCGCGATTGCCAGCCAAATGGAATCTGCACGACTTGAGAACACAACGATTGACCTTTTGACCCAAGATAAAAAAACCGGCATGCGCGCAACCGGTTCCGTGATCTTGTTTGACGGCTTCCTCGCTCTTTACGAAGAAGGACAGGACGACCAAGAAAACGAAGATGGCGGCGGCGTATTGCCGAAACTAACTGTTGGTCAAAGTGCCGACATTAATGACGTCAACGCTGATCAACATTTCACACAGCCGCCTCCCCGCTATTCAGAGGCGAGTCTTGTTAAACGGCTGGAAGAACTCGGTATCGGTCGCCCGTCGACTTACGCTTCGACGCTCACAACATTGCGCGACCGTGGTTATGTCACGATGGACCGCAACCGGTTCATCCCTGATTCAAAAGGCCGGATCGTTACGGCATTTCTTGAAAACTATTTCAGGAAATATGTGGAATATGATTTCACCGCTGATCTTGAACAAAAGCTCGATTCTATCTCCGCCGGCGATGCAGACTGGAAAGCATTTCTCAGGAATTTCTGGTCCGAGTTTCACGCAACGGTCGAAGGCATCGGTGAACTACGCATTACCGAAGTTCTTGATGCCCTTAATGAGTCGCTTGGTCCCCTTATCTTTCCAAAGAAAGACGATGGATCTGACCCGCGCAAATGTCCCAACTGCGAAGATGGCCGCATTTCATTGAAAACGGGCCGCTTTGGTGCATTTATCGGGTGTTCCAACTATCCTGATTGTAACTACACCCGCCAGCTTTCTGCGCTCGGTGAAGGCGATGACCCATCTCAAAATTCAGATCGCGTTTTGGGCCAAGATCCCGAAACTGGACTGGACGTTTGGCTAAAGGTTGGGCGCTTCGGCCCCTATTTCCAACTGGGTGAACCCGAAAAAGGGTCAAAGGAAAAACCTAAACGCGCAAGCTTGCCGAAAACCTGGAATCTTGAAGAGGCCGACCTCGAAAAAGCGTTGATGATGTTGTCATTACCGCGCGAAGTTGGTCCGCATCCAGAAGATGGCGAAATGATCGAAGCAGGTCTTGGCCGCTACGGGCCATTCGTCAAACACGGCAAAACCTATGCGAACCTTCAGAGTATCGACGAAGTTTTTGAAGTCGGTCTCAATCTTGCTGTAACACTCATAGCTGACAAAATTGCCAATCCGCGCGGTCGCAAAGCTGCGGCGGCTCTCAAGGAGTTAGGCCCGCACCCCGTAACCGGCGAGCCCGTCAACGTCATGAATGGGCGCTATGGTCCCTACGTGAAGCACCAAAAAACCAATGCTACGCTACCGAATGGTGTCGAACCAGAAGCGATCACCCTCGAGCATGCTGTCGAGTTGATTACGGCCAAAGAAAAGAAACCGGCGAAGAAGAAAGCGACCAAGAAAAAGGCAACGAAAAAGAAAGCCACAAAAAAGGCCGCAACCAAGAAGGCAACGAAAAAAGCGACCACCAAAAAAGCGGCTACAAAGAAAACGACCAAAAAAACCACAGCTAAAAAGGCGACAAAAAAAGCAACCAAGAAAACGGCAACAAAATCCGCCGACTAACGGTGGTCTTTTTTCTAAAGCCAGAGAATCCAATGCCGGGCATCTGCCCGGCATTTTCTTATTCGGACACCTTCAAACAATTGATGGGTCGCGTTTAACTTTCCCCTAGCCTTATCTCGCTCTAACATAAGCGACGTTTTGTTGTTCGAGGCTTTTTGTTGATGTCACTCAACCAGTCATTGTTGCTTTTGGTACTTTTCTTGTTCCTAAGCGCTTGCGCGTCTACACCAAGGGGATCAGGTGCAACATCAAGCGGTATCGCCTCGTCGCTAGCCTTATGTTCCGGCACAGTCATTTCAAATGCGCCCCCGATTGATACGCGGCGAAATATCATCGGCTATGATCCGCTCACGAATATTCGCGGTGTTGCGATCTATCGCGCGCCTGTTGCTAGTTGTGTCTCTTCGGGTTTTGGCCCTCGACGTGGTGGCGCAGGCAGTTTCCACCATGGGGTCGATCTATATACTCGCGCACCAAGTACGGTTTATGCGGGCGCAGAGGGGCGCATAGAAAGCATCGGGTCTATAAGGGGCTATGGTAAAACCATTGTCATTTCACATTCCTCTGGCATCAAAACCCGATATGCGCATCTTTCGGAATACACGCGCGGCCTTCGCCGAGGCGACCGGGTTGCGCGTGGCGCCGTGATCGGTCGAACAGGAAATACCGGCAACGCGACCGCCGTTCACCTTCATTATGAAATCATAATAGACGGAAAGCCCCATAATCCGCTGATTGTTGGTCGTTGATTGATTGCGACTGTGCCAATACCAAAGCCGTTCATTCGCGCTTTTGCCCAAAGCGTGGTACGGGCATATTTAGTGCAAAGTTCAAAAAAGGCATCGAGTTGACGAAACGTGGAAAACGGACCGCCGGAAAACCAAAACCGGGCCTTCCGACAAAAGCCGAGATCATCGCTTATCTAAAAGAGAGCGATACAGAGGTCCATCGCCGAGACATCGCCCGTGCATTTGGCGTAAAAGGCGAAGCAAGAGCAGTCCTGCGTTCAATGCTCAAGGAATTAGATGCAGACGGCTCTATTAATCTAAAAAACGGAAAGCGAGTTGAGCGCGCAGATTCTCTGCCGCCTGTGGCACCGGTCGATGTCATGTCGGTGGATGACGATGGTGATTTGATATGTATGCCCGCAAATTGGGGCGGCGGCGATAAACCGCCAATCATCACAATATCCGCGCGGCGCGCAGCAAAAGAAAAACCAGCGCCCGGTGTCGGTGATCGCCTTTTGGTTCGGCTGAAGCCCGCCGGTGATGCTGGCTATGAAGCCGATATCATAAAACCGATTGGCAAAGGCGCACATCGCTTTCTTGCGGTCTTCCGGCCAAAACGGCGGGGCGGCATAGCCGATCCGGTTGAACGCCGCGCCCGCAATTCCTTTACGATTGAGGCCGGCGACGAAGGAACCGCAAAAGATGGTGACCTAGTTTGGGTGGAAACCAAAAACGCTCGAGGCTATGGCCCACAAAAAGCGCGGGTCCGTGGTATTGCAGGTCATATCGACGACAAGCACGCCTATTCGACAATCGCACTGGCCAATCACGATATCCCCACAGATTTCCCGTCGGCAGTGCTTGAACAAGCCGAGAAAGCCACGCTCCCCCCGCTTGGTTCCCGCACGGATTTACGCGACGTACCGCTTATCACGATCGATCCGGCTGACGCGAAAGACCACGACGATGCGGTCTTTGCTGAGCCGGACGACGATGAAAACAATCCCGGTGGTTATCGGGTCATCGTCGCCATTGCCGATGTTAGTTATTTCGTAAGCCCTGATTCAGCGCTCGATAAAGAAGCCTTGAAGCGCGGCAACTCAACATATCTTCCAGATAGAGTCGTGCCGATGTTGCCGGAGCGGCTATCGAACGACCTATGTTCATTGCGCGAGAATGAAGACCGCCCCTGCATGGCCGTTGAGATGATTATTGACGCGAGCGGCACCAAAAAAAGCCAAAGATTTATGCGCGCGCTGATGCGTTCTCACGGCAAGCTTTCCTATGAGGACGCACAGGCCATCAGCGAAGGCGGCGAAGCACCAAATAATTTAGGCCCAGTCGTCAGCGCACTTTACGACGCTTATCGTATCCGCATGAAAGAACGCGCAAAACGCGCACCGCTTGATCTCGATCTCCCAGAGCGAAAAATCATTCTGGACAAAGACGGTAATGTAGAAAAAGTCATCAAACGCGAACGATTTGACGCACACAAAGTCATCGAAGAGTTTATGATTCTCGCCAATGTTGCCGCCGCTGAGGCACTAGAGCGCGCCAAAACGCCGGTTATATATCGCGTCCATGATCAACCAGATCCTGAAAAGCTTGAAACAATTCGCGATTATCTTGGTACGCTGGATTATAATTTGACAAAGGGTGGTTCTGTCCGGCCTGCAAATTTCAATCAGCTCTTGAAAATTGCTGGCGAGCGCGACCAAAAGGAAATGGTGTCAGAGGTCGTGCTTCGATCCCAGCGACAAGCGATCTATGACGTTGTAAATGTAGGTCATTTTGGACTTAACATTCCGCGCTATGCGCACTTCACGTCGCCCATTCGACGTTATGCTGACCTAACTGTCCATCGAGCATTGGTCAAAGCCTTTAAACTTGGCGAGAATGGCCAAACCGAAAAGGAAGCGAAAGCACTTCCTGAGATTTCACAACAAATCTCCGATCTTGAGCGGCGTTCCGTGGCCGCAGAACGTGAGTCCAACGATCGATACCTCGCCGGTTATCTAGAAGAAAAAGTCGGCGTTGAGTTCGAAGCGCGCATCCGTGGTGTGACGAAATTTGGTTTATTCATCATGCTCGACGAAAGCGGTGCTGACGGGTTCATCCCTATGCGCAGCATCGGGTCAGAACGATTTCGGTTCGAGGAAAAAGAACACGCTGTCATCGGAGAAAGTAGCGGCGGTATTTTCCGCCTAGGGCAACCCGTCCGGGTGTCCCTGGCCGAAGCTGCCCCCCTGACCGGTAGCCTACGTTTTGAGATGTTGAGCGATCCACTGCCGGGTGAAAAGAAAAAGCCTCGTAAAAAGCCCACCCCCCAAACATCGCGCGAACGGGCCAAAGCAAAGAAAAAAGAACACTTGCGTAAAGCCAGTCGGGCGAAAAACATTCCTAAAAAAGCCAAGCGCCGAAAATCGAACGCAAAACCAAAACGTGGATAAAAAACGCCCCGAAATTAAATGTTCGGGGCGCTTTTCAATCTATTTGTGTTTGACTGGTTCTACGTTTTCGTAGCCCCATATTTTTAATGCAAAGGCATAAAGATGTGCCGTTTCTTCCAGGCGCTCAAAGCGTGCTGCGGAACCGCCATGACCTGCACCCATATTCATCCGCATAACAAATGGACCGCCTGTTGCTTCATCACGCAAACGCGCAATCCACTTCGCTGGTTCCCAATAGGTTACCCGATAATCCGTTAGGCCACCCGTCGCCATAATTGGCGGGTAGTCTGTGTTTTTGATGTTATCATAGGGTGAGTATTCTGCGATCCAACCATACTCTTCCGCGCTGGTGATCGGATTGCCCCATTCTTCCCATTCTGGTGGTGTTAAGGGCAAGTCGCCATCTGAGATGGTGTTTATCACATCCACAAATGGGACCGCCGCAATAACACCCCCAAAAAGATCAGGCCGCAGATTAACGGTTGCACCAACCAATAGCCCGCCTGCGCTTCCGCCATAAATGACGATTTTCTTTTTTGCAGTAAAACCAGCATCAATCAATGCATCGCCAGCAGCAGCAAAATCAGAAAAAGTGTTCTTTTTCTTTGCGAGCTTACCATCCAGATACCATTGGCGCCCTTTATCGGCACCGCCGCGAATATGCGCGATTGCATAAACCGCACCACGGTCAACAAGCGGGAGTACCGTTGTCGAAAACCCAGAAGGCATTGCATAGCCATAAGACCCGTAGCCATAAAGCAGTGCAGGTGCGGAGCCATCCATCGGTGTAGTTTTAAGACGTAAAACCGTGACCGGCACTTCGGCACCGCCCTCACCCTTAGCCGTAATCCGCTCTACAACATAAAGCGAAGCATCATGGCCGCTCGGTACATTTTGGGTTTTCACCAATGTCCGAGACCGGTCTGACATTTTATAATCAAAGGTCTGTTCCGGCGTAGATGGTGATTCATATGTGAAACGGAATTCATCCGTGTCATACTCAAAACCTGAACTCATGCTTAGGCTATACGCGGCCTCGTCAAACGAAACCGTATGAGAGTCACCACCATAAGTGGACACCACAATCCGAGGCAGCGCATTCTCACGCTCTACTCGTACCAAGTAATCTTTAAACGGTGTGAATGTAACAATCTGGCTGCCTTCATTATGTGCGAGCCAGTCAGTCCAATTATCTCGCCCCGGAGAGGAAACCGGCGCAGTAACGATTTTAAAATCAACCGCCCCATCAACATTCGTCATGATAAAGAATTGATCACCATGGTGCTCGGCATAATATTCAACACCGTTCTCTCTTGCTGCGATCAATGTCGGCGTTAGGTCAGTGGCATCAGCGCGAATAAACCGGGATTCGCTCGTGATCTGACTGCCGGAGGAGATAAATATGTACTCGCCGCTTTGACTTTTCGAAACGCCTAGGAAAAACGCATCGTCATCCTCCTCATAGATAACCGGATCATTCGCAGGGTCCGAGCCAAGTCGATGCAATTTCACCCGTTTAGGGCGCTGATTATCGTCTCGTTCAACATAGAAAAATGACTGAGAATCGGCTGCCCAAATCGCGCCGCTCTCATCCGCACTCTCTATTGTTTCGTCATACTCGTCTCCGGTTTCCATATTCCGAACACGGATGGTAAAAAACTCTGATCCCAAACGATCAACCGCATAGGCCATTAGTTTCTGGTCGGGGCTATGCGTTATCGAACCAATATCAAAAAACTTGGAATCACCGCGTTCTTTGTCGCCATCAAAAAGAACCTGTTCCCCGCTTCCATCGAGAGCCGCCCGCATATAAATCGGGTACTCACCACCATCGAGATATTTGACCCAATATTTCCAGTCGCCATCTTTGCGCGGAACCGAACTATCATCTTCTTTGATGCGTCCCCGCATTTCAGCAAATAAGGTTTTACGAACAGGTTCCAGATCAGCCGTTACGGCGGCATAATATTCATTCTCTGAGTCAAGAACGGCTTTAATATCTGAATCCAGCGCAGAGGTATCACGTAAGACCTCTTGCCAATCTTCATCCCGAAGCCATGCATAATTATCCGTACGCGTAATACCGTGTTGTGTGATCTCTACGGGACGTTTTTCAATCTCCGGTGCCTTAATGGAGCGGGCATCGGCGAATGGGTCTTCAGTTGTCATGTTTTTCTCATCTTTATTCATCTGGGGTTTGGCGTCATTCTGGCCACAGGCAGAGATAGAAAACGCCGCGATTGCCCCGATTATAAGTTTATCAATTTTCATAAATCCCCTCGCCATTTATTCCGAACCTAAGACTTAATACGGAACCCTGCCGCTCGGCAACGGGGTTAAGCGGCGCTATCTATCTGGTGGTGGCACATTGAACTGGTTGTAACGATTGGGTGATGGTGGGTTCAATCTCGACGGCAAAGGTCTATCTTTGCCCGTAGTAACCCTCGGGAGCCGCCTTTGAAACGCCTTATCATAGCTCTTATCGCCGGAATTATCGGAACTGCGACCATTACCATGGCTCAACCCAATGATGCGCCGCAAAATGGGTCAGCGCAATCAGCCACAGCCGTATTCGCCGGAGGGTGCTTTTGGTGCATGGAAGCAGATTTTGAAAAGCTTGATGGCGTTGGCGATGTCGTCTCTGGCTATGCAGGCGGGGTTATGGAAAACCCGACCTATGAACGTCACGGTCGGCACCTTGAGGTCGTTCAGGTTCCCTATGACCCATCGGTTATTAGCTATCGTGAGCTTGCAGATTATTTCTTTAGACATATTGACCCACTTGATGAGAAAGGTCAGTTCTGTGATCGCGGGCATGCATATACGACCGGGCTATTTTATTCGACTACGGAAGAATATGACGCCGCGAAAGCTGCTAAAATTGATGCCGAAAATGTCTTGAACGAATCCGTTGTAACACCGCTCATTGAATTACAGAAATTCTGGAAAGCAGAGGGCTATCACCAAAATTATTACAAGACCAACCCGATCCGATATAAGCTATATCGAACAAGCTGTGGTCGCGACCGACGAGTCAAACAGCTTTGGGGAAGTCACTAAAAAAAGCCGCAGTAGTTAGCTGCGGCTTTTTCAATACTATAGCACCCTATCTTTCAGTGTTTTAGTTTTCGCTGCTATCCGTATCAGGAAGCGGAAAGCCTCGATCACGCATCAAGGCCTCTATCCGCGCTTCACGACCTCGGAATTTCAAATATGCGTCCGCTGGGTCAATAGAGTTTCGTACTCGGAATAAGTTATCGACGAGACTCTTCGCAACGTCTTTATCATAAAATCCGCCTGGCGCTTCGGCGAAAGCCTCGGCCGCATCAGCCGTTAAAACATCAGCCCACATATAACCATAATAGCCTGCGGAATATCCCTCACCTGAAAAGATATGACCAAAATGCGGTGACCGGTGGCGCATGACAATCTCGTCCGGCATACCAAGTTCTGCGAGGGTCTCTCGTTCAAATGAATCGGGGTCTATACCGGTTGGATCGCTCATGTGATAGCGCATATCAACCAATGCCGACGCCAGATACTCGGTAGTTGAAAAACCCTGATTGAATGTTGATGCCGCTTTGATTTTTGCGACAAGCGCATCAGGGATCGGCTCTCCGGTTTCGTGATGTACCAGATAATTATCAATCACCTGGTCCGTCGGCAGCCAACGCTCCAACAACTGTGATTGGAATTCTGTGTAGTCCCGAACACCACTATTTAGCGTCGGGTAATCAACATTCGATGACAACGCGTGAAGTGCATGGCCAAATTCATGGAAATATGTCGTAGCGTCATCCCACGAAATTAAAACAGGTTCCCCCGGTGCACCTTTGATAAAGTTTGAATTATTCGATGACAGAACAGATTTCTCGACCCCATCAAGTGTATCGTGACTACGATACCCCGTCGCCCAAGCACCGGAGCTTTTACCAGGACGCGCAAACGGATCAAGATACCAAACACCAATATGCTTGCCTGAGGTTTTATCAGTGACTTCCCAAACCTTGACGTCCTCGTGCCAAACCGGAACTGAGCCATCATTGATTGGTGTGAAATTGAAATTGAACAACTCACCAGCAACAAAGAACATCGCATCGCGAAGCTTGTCGAGTTGAAGGTATTGCTTCACTTCATCCGAATCGAGATCGTATTTATCTTGGCGTACTTTCTCCATGTAATAGCGATAGTCCCACGGCGCGATTTCAAAATCCCCGCCCTCCGCATCAACAATTGCTTGCATTTCCGCGACCTCTTCGGCCACGCGGGCTGTTGCAGCGGGCCATACAGCCTCCATCAGGTCTAATGCGCGATCTGGCGTCTTGGCCATTCGGTTCTGGAGCCGCCACGCTGCGTAATTTTCATAACCCAGTAACTTTACGCGCTCATCCCGTAGCTGAAGAATTTCAGCAATGATCGCATTATTATCATGCTGATCACCGTTATCACCACGGCTATAATAGGTCCGCCAGACAGTTTCGCGCAGATCACGTTCGTCGGAATAGGTCAAAAACGGATCCATGGACGACCGCGTATTTGTAATCGCATATTCCCCCGCGCGTTCACGGCTTTCCGCCGCGGCGGCAGCCGCTTTGATAAAGCTTTCCGGCAATCCGCCTAACTGATCAGCGTTGATATAGGTTACATAGCCTTCTTCATCAGCAAGAACATTATTAGCAAAATCTGTATGTAGTGTCGCAAGACGTTTGTTGATTTCCGCGTAGCGCATCTTTTCTGCACCATCCAACGTCGCACCATTTGACGCAAAACCATCATAGGTAAGCCACACTAAACGTTGTTGATCCGGGCGCAGATCACCCATCACATCGCTTTCATAAACAGTCTTCACACGCTGAAAGAGTTTGTCATTTTGATTGATCTTGGACTGAAACTCGGAAAGCTTTGGCGACATTTCACCTTGTATTGCACGAAACTCAGGTGACGACATATTCGACGACCAAATTCCCCAATAGGTAAAAACCCGGCCCAGCTCATCGCCCGTCTTTTCAAGTGCAATAATGGTGTTGGCAAAAGTCGGAGGTTCTGGATTGTTTGCAATCGCGTCCACTTCAGCGAGGCTTTTTTCCATGCCCGCTTCTAATGCAGCCTTAAGGCCGTCGAGATTCATTTCGTCAAAATGCGGAACTCCCTGATACGGCCCCTCATAGGGCGCCAACAATTTATCTGCATTTGCATCGCCAGTGGTTGCGGCTTCAACGCCAGCGAATAAATCGCCAATGTCTTCGTTTATTGGCTCTGATGACATTTCTGTTGGCTCACTCTTAAGTTGGGCGGTGTCTGTCTTTTGTGCATCACCACAGCCATAAAGCGCCGTCATTAGCGCGATTGTCGATACTAAAGAGGTTTTCCGCATGCTGGCGGCTCCTTCCATTGTCACTGGCAAAAATTTTAATTCGCCGCGACAATCGCCGCAGCACCCCGATTTTTAAACCTATCCTGATACCGCCCGCTAATGGTTGCAAGCGAGATTACAGTATTCGGGAAACGACTCGTCGCTTAATCAGCTCAACTCGTCGGCGCAAAACATATCGGTTCAAACTGTGGGCTGTTGTTGTGAAATGCAGTGAAACGACCCGCCACCAGTGAGAATATGTGACGAATCCACTGCAATGAAATGCGGCCTATCCAGCGCACTTTTCAAGATTTCAACGGCCTCTATACCCGGCGCTGAATCGCCACTAAGAACACCATAGACGGGGATAACAACCGAATGATTGGCAATATAAAAATTCATATGACTTGCCGCCGCTGGTTCGCCGTCAATTTCGATGCGCCCGGGCGAAGGCAGCGTGATCACCTCAAGCTTGCGCCCATTCGCATCTGTCGCCTGTCGTAACGTCGCTTCGATAGCGCTAAGAACTTTCGCATTCGGGTCATCATCGCCAAATGGATGCATACAGACGACCTTTCCGGGCGCGATAAATCGTGCGATATTATCAACATGACCATCCGTGTGATCGCCTACAAGGCCTTCATCTAGCCATATGGTTTTTTCGATGCCGAGCGCCGATTTCATCACGGCCTCAACATCTTTTTCGCTCATGTTCGGGTTTCGATTTTTATTCAAAAGGCATTGCCGCGTGGTGATTAACGTCCCCTCGCCGTCAACTTCTAGCGCACCCCCCTCGCCGGTGAAATCATCAAACCGGCGTAATCGGACATTTGCATGCCCCGCAATTTCATCAGCAATTTTGTTGTCTGAAGGCAATTGGTATTTTCCGCCCCAACCGTTGAATCGAAATGCACTGGCAACAAGCTCTCCAGTTTCCGATGTGGCGAAAACCGGACCCGTATCGCGCAACCAGATGTCACCGAGCGGCGCTTCATATAGCGCAAGCAGGCTTGGGTCGGGCAATCGTCCGCGCATAATTTCGGCTGCACTTTTTGCTTCAGCGCCACGATAAACGAGATTGACGCGTTCACCGCGAATGTCTGATCCGTCGCCGCCGGGAAAAAGGATGCCGCGGACAAAATCCTCCACTTCTGCGCGCGCTGGGCCCAGATTGTCTTCCCATAAATCCGCAGCGCTGGGCCACCCGATCCACACGGCATCATGGTGCGCCCATTCGGCTGGCTGGCGGCGTGGTGTCATCATGGCTGCTCCTTTCCTCGCTGTGAGGTGCATATATTCATGAAATGGTTCCCGCAAAAGAAAAAGGCGACCCGAAGGCCGCCTTTTCTGTAAATCAATGTCTTTAGCGGATTCATCCGCCGGTCCGACTTAGAAGTCGTAACGAAGACCGAAGTTAATTTCCCAAACAGACGTATTGAAGATACGTGATTGTTCTGCGGGGCCATCATCAAATGACTGGAACTCATACTGGCCGCCAGAAATAATCGCAGAAACGATCTCGGCATTGTGGCCAGAGTTACCAAAGGTTTTCTCACGATAAACACCCCAGTCGTCGTTGAGGAGATTCGTGAAGTTATCGACGTCGATGATAAAGCGCAGACGGTCGCCCGAGCGAAGACCAGGAAGTTCCTGTTCAAAGCGAAGGTCAACCTTGCCCCACCAATCTGATTCAAAGCTGTTACGCGGTGCAATCTGTCCACGATATTCGTCGAGGCCAGTGGCCGCGAGGAATGCATTGAAACCAGCAAGGTCGAAACCACCAGCGTAAGCAACCAATGGATCATCCATCGCACCTGGACCTGATGGGATATAAAGAAGCGAACGATCTTCTGAACGGTCGCTATCACCAAAGAGGTTTGTTCCACCAGCAATCGCATCACCTGAGCTAGAGCCTGATGTGTCGAATGTGTAGCTGAATGGCTTACCGCTATTGAGCTGACCAGTCAGCGAAATGCGGGTTTTAAGGTCTTTGATGAACTCATAGCCAAGATCGATACGGCCCGTGAACGCATGTGTCAGACCATAGTTAGAGCGAGCAACGATTGGATTGTTATAATCAATCGCAGCGACGTTTTCAAAGTTCGACTGCTGGGTCGAACTTGTGCCTGGGTTCACATCTTCAGCATCAGTATACGCATAACCACCGTAGATTTTTGCGGTAAAGCGATCTTTTTCAAACTCTTTCGCGAAGTAACCGGAGATAACTTTAGTCCGGGGTGTCGTATCAGAGTTTGTCAGCATCAGAACGCCACCATTACGGTAGCCAAACTGCGAGTTGTAAACAGGGCGACCGTCAGGTGCAGTGTCGATGACACCAAGATCAAGGTTCTGCCAGATATTTGGATTTTCCTGAATGTTATAAAGGAAATCGACACCAAAATCCCAATCGTCACCAAGGCCAATGGCTGAAAGGTCAGCAACATACTTAGCGCCAAGTGTGAAACGCCAGATTGAAGACATCGTATAGTTGATATCGACCAACGCTGTCGCACCGGTACCACCCGCTGCCGAAGAGGTAACATCAGCTTGCATAGCCGCTGGAAGTGTAAAGCCATCAAATCCGTTGATCACAGCTGGGTCATTCGAGAATGAAGAACCCGGCAGGAAGCCCGTATTTGAGAAGCTGTTCGACAACCAAACTGAGGGGTCCCCACCAGAGAAACGACCAGCACCAGCAGTGATGCTCAGACGTTCTGTGGCGTCCCAGTTAACACCAACGCGTGGCTGAAGAAGTGAAAGACCGTCAAAATTAGTGTCGTTTGGAACGTTGAAACGATCAACCACTGTCTGGTTAAACGCCGGAGCCGTGTCCATAGAAATCCAGTCATAACGAAGACCGGTAGTCACCAATACGGTGTCGCTGACTGTCCAGTCGTCCTGAATATACATTGAATTCAGTGTACGTTTGAACTGAGCTGCACCATCAATTTTATTGTTTGTGCCTGCATTCTGATAAAAAATTGAATCAGGCATCTGGTTTTCTAAATCGTCGATTGAGTTAAATTCTGCTTGACCTTCTGAAAATGGAAGGAACAGGTTAAACGCTTCATAGATGTCACGCTCATAACCAGTTTTGATCAGGTGGTTACCCGCATCATATTCAGCTTTGAACTTTATGTTCCATACATTTGACGAAAGCGCGTTCCCGTGACGGAATGAGTCAGGGCCAACAAAGATAGACCCGCCACCGGGCGTCACGATTTCGAACTGAGCGAAATCAGTACCATTTAGTGAGTTCTGACCCGTTACACGGTCTTGATAGGAAACCCGCATTTCGGTTGAGAACTGATCCGTCCAATCAGAGAAGATACGAGCTGAATAAGCTTCGAGATCTTCTGAACGCGCATACCCGTTTGAAAGAAGACCAAGTTGTCCGTTTGATGAGCTTGTGTTTTGCGGAACAATCGTATCGCCGAATGTGTCCTGATATGCCAATTCAAAACGGTGATTATCAGTGATGAAACCGTTCAGCTTAACGTAGAAGCGCTCGTCTTTTGTTGCGCCGCTCGTTGGTACGCCAAGTGGATCGAAGCCATAAACATTGTTCATGATCGATGTAACGCGATCTACATCAGCTTGCGTAACTTCATCAACTTCGTTCGGAAAACCAGAACCGGCAGGGCCAGTATTGAAAGTTTCGGAACCTTTGAATTTTTCGTAGGCCGCGGTGAAGAACAAACGGTCTTTGATGATTGGGCCGGTGATAACTGCGCCGTAGGATTTTTCATCAGCGTCCGGTTTGTTGACGGGGTCACCTTCGAGTGAATCGCCGTGCATGCTCGCAAAATTGTAATCAACAAACGCACGACCGTGGAACTCGTTGCCGCCTGATTTCGTGACAACGTTGACGTTACAACCAGTGAAGCCACCATATTCAACGTCGATTGGAGCGATCTCAACTGCGACCTGCTCTGATACGTCGAATGGGAATGGAAGGCGCTGTGTTGGGTAGCCGTTATTGTTGAGGCCGAAATCGTCATTCTGACGAACACCATCAACAGTCAGCGAATTAAAGCGCTCGTTTGAACCAACGCAGCGGATGCCGCGTTCAAATGACTCGTCGATCGTGATCCGTGGATCGAGACGAATAACGTCTTTGATGTCGCGGTTAACAACCGGAAGATCTGAAAGGTCAGCAACACCAAAAACAGCCGATGGGCCAGAAGCCACTTCTGCGGCTGAGCTACGGGTCGCGACAACTACGATTTCATCGCTTGAAGATGAACCGCTCAAACGTACCACAACATTTGTTGTGTCACCCAAAGACAAACGGATGTCTGAGATTGTTTGGTCGGTAAATGTGTCCGTGTCGACGCTAACTGAATAGCGGCCAGAGACTGACAGACCACGTGACGAATAAGTACCGCCAGAACCGGTCACAACTGTTGTTGAGGCACCTGTTGTTGTGTCTGTGATTGTTACGCGAGCGCCGGATACTGGCTGGCCATCTGGGCCAACAACTGTACCGCGGATCGCACCCGTTGTTGATTGCGCCATAGCGGGCGATGTCACAACCGTGGCAAACGCCGTAGTTAGCGCGATCGCTGCCACACCGGCAGAGAGCGTCTTCATAAGTGTCATATTGGTATCCCCAAGCTGATCTGGATGACCGCATTACCTTTTGCACTGCGGTATACGCGACTGCCCATAGGTAATTTAGATGACAGTCCCGTGACAATGTCATGCACTGAACATGAATTTTCATTTCAAAGACCGCGTTCGTAACAACGCGCATCACGTGTGGATAATTTATGATGCAATCACAGTGCATTAGAGATCGTAAAGCCGAAAACCGTCAGAATGCCCAGTTTTTACGATTCGATTTTCAATCTCAGGTGTGTGTAATTCGCAACAGATTTTCTGGCTACATCCGTTCCGGCGCATCGAGTCCAAGAAGCGATAGGACGAGATCAAGCTGCCCGCCGGCAATCGATGCAAGACTGAGTCGCGACGCACGCTTTTCCGCGTCCGCTTCATCAACCATTCGGCAAGCCGCATAGAATTTTGAAAACGCCTGCGCCAAAGAAAATGCGTGGTCACATAAGATATGCGGCATCCGCTTTTCGTAGGTTTCGCGCAGTACATCAGCAAAATTAAGGATCACCAAACCAAGATCGCGCTCGGCGGCTTCGCCAACCTGAACAGGACCGGGATCTCCAGCGCCAGCGGCTTTCGCTTTTCCGAGAACGGACCGTACCCGAACGCTCGCATACAAGAGGTAAGGCCCGGTTTTACCTTCGAACGCCATAAAGCGATCAAGGTCAAAGATGTAATCGCTGGTGCGCGGATTAGAGAGATCGGCAAATTTCAGCGCTGCGATTCCAACCTGACGCGCAACTTCATTGGTTTCGGCGACATCATAACCGTCGGCGAATCCATTTTCTTTGAGCCGTTCAAGCGCTCGGTCCGTCACCATATCAATGAAATGACGTAGTTTTAGCGTCCCGCCCTCGCGCGTTTTGAATGGCTTACCGTCCTTGCCGTTCATCGTCCCGAACCAAAGATGTTCAAGATGGTCTTCGGCGTAGTATCCAGCGCGTTCAACCGCGCGGAAGACCTGCTCAAAGTGGAGCCTTTGACGCGCATCAACCACATAGAGAATGCGGTCGGGATCAAGTTCCCGCTTGCGGTCCACGATCGTCGCCACATCGGTTGCGTGATAGCCGACTGCCCCTTGTGAATTCACAAAGATGATCGGCGGCATTTCCTTTTTATCGCTCTCGCGCGCCACATGAATAATCTGCGCTCCGTCAGATTCTTCGATGACATTCCGCGCCTTCAAATCTTCCGTCAGTTCAGGGATCAGCGGGTCCGCATCCGCCTCGCCCTTCCAAAGATCAAACTCGACATCTAGATCGGCGTAATCTTTCTTCATGGCAGCGACAGAAAGATCGACGAAATGTTTCCAGAGCGCACGGTAACCGGGGCGACCATCTTGGAGTTCTTTTGTGGCCTTCCGCGCAAGGTCCGCACGAGCCGGATCGGCCTTGGAAGCAGCTGACGCCACCGGATACATTTCCTCGAGGTCCTGAAGATTGATCGGTGACTCGACTGGATAGGGTCCAGATTGAGCTGGGTCGAAATACACGAGATCGGGCTGACGGATTTGCAATTCGGAAATGAGTTGCCCCATCTGCAACCCCCAATCGCCGAGATGGACATCGCCTGTAACGTCATCCCCGGCAAAACGCAGAATACGTTTTAGGCTTTCGCCGATAATGGCCGCCCGCAAATGCCCTACATGCAGGGGCTTCGCGACGTTTGGCCCGCCATAATCAATAACGATCTTTTCTGGCGTTTCATGCAGCCAACCGCCAAACCGGCTTCCATCATTCACCGCTTCGATCTGAGCGGACATGAATTCATCCGCGAGCTTTAGGTTGATAAAGCCCGGCCCCGAGACACTCACTTCGCTAAATTGCGAAGCATCGCCAAGACGCGCGGCAACGGCCTGCGCGATTTCACGTGGGTTCTTTTTTGCCAACTTTGCGGCTGGCAACGCGCCATTACACTGAAATTGTGCGAGATCAGGCCGGTCGGCTGACTTTACCGCACCCAACGTATGATCAAGGCCCTCGGCGGTGAATGCTTCACCGACGATTACCGATAGGTCGTCTTTTAAGGTCATTTTAAATCAGGGAATTTGAGGCTTTTACCAGAGCGATTAAAAATCGCTTGTTTCGGCGTCACGTTGAAACCAACAATAATCTCGAAGTTCAAACCTGAGACTTCTTCATCACGGCGGGGGATGGTGATTTTATCAATATTAACCCGCTCAACCGCAACCATGCGGTCATTGCTGAACTTAGCCGGTACCGCAAACTCATTTTTCTCAATGACTTCAAGATCTTTCCGCGTAACGGCAACGAAATAGGTGAAGACTTTTTCAGCGTCAGTCCCCTTGGGGCCTTTACCAAAGGCAAAGTCTAACGACAGCTCTGCCTCAATCGGTCGGTCGCCGTAATAGCGGCAAGTGGTGCTCACATCGACGATTTCGCCAGAATATGCGACGTTCTCAGCACTTTCTTCACCTTCAAAATCGATAAACCGTGCGGCCTCTTTGAGGACGACAATATTGGGACACGGCGCAGGATTGGCTTCGCGGGCTTTTTTCGCATTGCTTGAACAGCCAGCAACTGCGACTGCGGCGATTAGCGCTACGGCGAGGAGTTTGTTCATCGAACTGAACCCTTATATCTGAACATGAAATCGCCTTGAGCTCGCCCCAAGGTTACCCTTAGGCCGCCGCGCTGGCGCCCGCTTATCAGGGCAACTTCTCGTAGCGCCTCGCTGCCGATGGCGCAACGCCTCAGATGAGGGCAATGGAGCCAAATTGGCGCAAGGACCGATCTAAAAGAAAGACCCCAAGGATGCGCACCGAAATTTTAGCGCCCACAATGCCAACCAAAACCCCCGCTGAAAAACGCGCAAAGCCGCGAATTACCGTACGTTTATCGTCACCCCGGGGTTTTTGCGCAGGGGTCGAACGTGCCATCAAAACCGTAGAAGAAACATTATCGCTCTATGGTGCGCCGGTTTATGTACGCCATGAAATTGTTCACAACGCCCATGTGGTCGCCCGGCTTTCTGCCATGGGGGCGGTGTTTGTCGAATCAGTAGCCGAAGCCCCGACGGATCGCCCAATCGTCTTTTCCGCACATGGCGCACCGCAATCCGCCCATGCCGACGCTGCTCAGCGCAAGATGGTCAAAATAGATGCAACCTGCCCGTTAGTTCTCAAAGTACATACCCAAGCGCGCCGGCATGTGGCAGCGGGTCGCCGGGTTCTTCTTATTGGTCACGCTAACCACCCCGAGGTTATCGGCACGATGGGACAAGCCCCAGATGGTGAAATTCTGCTTGTGCAAACCATTCAAGACGCGAAAGACATCACAATCCCCGATGATCGCCCCCTCGCCTATGTCACACAGACGACGCTCTCTGTTGATGATACGGCGGGAATCATTAGCGCCCTGAAAAACCGCTTTCCTGATATCGCTGGCCCCGCAAAAGAAGACATCTGCTACGCCACGTCAAACCGGCAAGACGCCGTGAAAGCTTCGGCACCCGGCACCGATCTTTTCGTGGTGATCGGCTCGCCCACATCATCGAATTCAGTTCGCTTGGTGGAAACCGCCAAAGCTGCCGGTGCCAAACATGCCATGTTGGTCGAGGACGCTGAACAATTCGACTGGGATATGATTGATGGCATTTCGACTATTGGCCTTAGCGCTGGTGCCTCCGCGCCGGAATCTCTTGTCGAGGACTTCCTGACAGCGCTTGCGAGTGAACACACGCTCGACATCAAAACGATTGAAACCGCGCGCGAAAATGTTGTTTTCAACACACCATTACGTTTAGCCAGTTAAAACTGGTTTTCCTCAAATGCGTAGCATCGCTTGCGTTCTTGCAAGACGCAGCCTTATGACGGTCTTCTCAAATTTGCAGGATTCCGATGATCGAAATTTACACTGATGGCGCATGTTTAGGAAATCCCGGCCCAGGTGGCTGGGGCGTTTTGATTATCGAAGGCAATGAGCGCCGTGAGCACAATGGCGGCGAAGCAGAAACCACCAATAATCGAATGGAACTTATGGCCGCTATTCGCGCGCTAGAGGAAACATCAGACGCGCCCAAGGTTACTCTTCATACAGATAGCCAATATGTAAAAAATGGGATCAATAGCTGGATTCATAACTGGAAGCGCAATGGCTGGAAAACCGCCGCGCGAAAGCCAGTAAAGAACAAAGATCTCTGGGAGGTGTTGGACGCGCAAATCACCGGACGTGATATCGAATGGCGCTGGGTAAAGGGACATGCCGGTGATCCCGGCAATGAGCGCGCAGACGAATTAGCAAGTTCGGCGGCGCAAGCATTCGCTTAAGCGCCGCCTAATTCTATCGCTGTCTATTATAGCTGGCCGAGCATGTGTTCTGCGCTGGATACGTCAAACGCGCCGGGCTCTTCGACGTTCAGCTCTTTGACTGCGCCGTCTTCAATGACCATAGAAAAACGCTGCGCGCGTTCGCCCATGCCGAACCCTTTGCCGTCCATTACAAGACCGAGGGCACGTGCAAAATCGCCATTGCCGTCTGCAAGCATTTCGACTTTGTCACCAGCATTCTGATCTTTTGCCCAAGCGTTCATGACGAATGCATCATTGACGGACATGCAAACGATCTTGTCGACGCCTTTTGATTTAAACTCGGCTGCTTTTTCAACAAAACCCGGAAGGTGTTTCGCAGAGCATGTTGGTGTAAACGCACCGGGTACGGAAAATAATGCAACTTTACCGGAACCCAGCAGTTCGCTCGTTTGCGCGGCTTGCGGGCCTTCAGCGGTTGCGAGCATTACTTTTTCATTCGGGATTTTATCGCCTTTAGCAATAGCCATAAGAGTGTCTCCTTTTCATTTCCGCCCCGAACCAAATTGAGAGCGGACCAGTGGAATATGCGGTTTTCTACGGCGCGAAAGGGCTTGCGTCCACCTGCAAATACCAACCCTTGCATCATGTTGTTGTGAACCTTACTTTCAGTTCATATGAGTGAAAGCGACAATATAACAAGCCCTGCATCCCGCGATTTTCTCGTGGGTAAAATGTTGATTGCCATGCCGAGCATGGGTGATTCACGTTTTGACCGTTCAGTGATCTTTATGTGTGCCCATGACGAAGAACATGCCATGGGCGTCATCGTGAACAAGCCCCTAGATGATGTGGAATTGTCCGAGCTACTCCAACAATTAGAGATCGCGCCCCAGGACGACGCAGATGACACGCCGGTGTTTTTTGGCGGGCCAGTCCAGACCGAACGTGGCCTTGTCTTGCATACACTCGATTACCAATTAGACGCGACTTTGGCGCTCAACGAAAACATTGGGCTAACCGCTAGCCGGGATATCCTAAATGATATTGCGGGCGCGGTACCAAAACGCCCGCCACCACGCCGATATTTACTGGCAATCGGTCACGCCGGTTGGGGCCCGGGTCAACTCGAAGAAGAAATTGCGATGAATGCTTGGGCCCATTGTGACCCCGATGAGCAAATCATTTTTGATGGCATGACCGAAGCGTTATGGAAACGCGCCTTGTCAAAGCTTGGCGTTAGTAGCGCAATGTTGTCACCAGAATGGGCAACGGCCCGCCGAGATGACGGGCCGCTTAACTGACGATCTAAATTCGCTTAGCGAAGATCGCCCGCCCCGCCCCAAAAACGCCAACGCCGGTTTTTTGGCTCATCGCTTTCTTCTGCATCGAACCCAACTTTTTCTTCTATTTCTGCATCCACATTATCCTCAGCCAGATTAGCTTCGGTTTGCGGCTCTTCCCCGGCGGATGCTTCGCTATCAGTACGCGATGGTCTTTCCGCGACGAGCAAGGCATCGTCATTATCGGGCGCCTCTGCTGCAAAGGCAGCCTGTTCTTCTGGCGTTTCCACCGGCGCTGAAACTTGCGCCGTCTCGGTTACAACCGGCTTGCCAAACAAAAACCCTTGTCCAAAAGAACACCCCATCTGACGGGCTTTATGCGCGGCCCCCTTGGTCTCAATCCCTTCAAGAATTACCTTCAGCCCGAGATCTTTACCAAGGCTCGCAAGCGCATTGACGATTTTCGCGTTGTCACCGCCCGCTTCAAGTTCGCTCGTGAACGACTTGTCTATCTTGAGAAAATCAAAGTCGTATTTGCGTAAGTTTGAAAGACAAGTGAACCCTGCGCCAAAATCATCAAATGCTAACGCTGCGCCCGCATCTTTCAGCTTACGGAATACCTCGCCGGCCAAGGCGACGTCTGAAATTGCGTCAGCCTCTGTCAATTCAAGAACGAGTGCTTTTTTTGGCAGGTCATATTTCGTAATTGCTTCTTTGACCGCAATGGCAAAATCTTCGTCGCGAATTTGTCCCCACGACACATTCATCGCCACAAATAAATCTTTGCGGCGCTGCTCGGTTAGCGCTTCACTAAGAAACGCTGCCGCCTGATCAAGCATCGTCCGCGCAAGTGCACTACCTTGCCCAATACGCTCAGCGGCCATGACAAACTGCTCTGGCCCTTCGTCAGCACCATCTTTCTGATCGCGCCACCGCGCCAATGCTTCAAAACCTGCAACCTTGCCATTGTCGAGCGCAACAACCGGTTGGAACGCCGCTATGATATCGCCGTTTTCAAGCGCTGACGACAAGTTCGCTGACATTGCGCTGGTCGGCACGATCGCAGCTTCCGTCGCAGAACGCAGGGAATTTTCATTTACGCCATTTGGTGCGGCCGAAACTTCTTCGACAAACGCTACAAGCCGTTCAATCTCACCGGTGTCTTCGTCAGCGGCACGGGCACCGCGCATCCGCACGACACGACCATCAAATAACCGAAGTTTAGCGTCAAACGCGCCGTCGCCACCGGACATAACCTCGCTGTCAAATCGCGACGCATCATCTGCATGAATAAATTCGCGCATCGCTTCTGGCGTGAAAGGTGCGTTTGAATCCGCGCCCATCAACGCCGGAAGCGACGTTGTTTGATCCATGGCATCGACACCCCAATCCCATATGCCAACCCCGGAATAATCAAGCACCTTTGCAATCTGGCTATCGAGAACGATCTCAGATGACTCACGTGACGCGCGATATTCGCGGTGGCGCTCATGACCATTGGAAGGGGCTTTATGAGAAGACCGGAACGCAAATTGCTCTGATGAATTAGGGATTTGGGACGTCGGCAGTTCGGTTAGCGCCACAAGGCTTGCGGCCAAAACACCTAGGGTGAAAAGACCGTGCGAAGCCAAAACCACTGCACCAGATTCGGCGGAACCGAACATCGCCAATAACGGCGCTGCGGCTGCAAGGGCGATACCCGGCAAAACGAGGCGCGCGCCGCCATCTCCGCGTACGGCCTGTATCGCTGAAAGAACAACTGCAAATCCGCCCACACTGATCAAAGACCAACGCATAAGGCCGCTTAACTCGATCCGGTCGAGGAAATTAATTGCGCCCATGCCCGCGATGACGAGCGCCGCCGTAAACATAACGCCGCCCAAAAGCGGATTATAACGGGCCGCGCCGATAGCTGCCGACAAAAACACAATGGCCGAAGCACCAAAAAGCGCCTGCATCATGACTGTGCCTTCGGCTGGCAAGCCAGCGAAAAACCCTAACCAAGAAAATTCTAATGCCGCCGCACCCGCGACCATAACCATCGCACAGACCGCCAGGCCACTACGGCGGATGGCGGCATAACCCGCCAAAAATGCCAGTGCGACGATGAATGCACCAGCTACGGCCCCGCGTAATAATTCAGCATGCGCTAGTCCAGAAACACCCTCAGATACGCCAAACACACTCATTGTGATCATGTTATCCCAACACCCCTAGCATAAAGCCAACCTGCCGACCCAAACTTGGTCAGCTGGTTAGCTCCCCACAATTTTCGGGCCAAGTTGCTATCAACATGGCCCAACCCTTTTGCGCGAACCTCGTGATTCGCGCGTGCCCGCCATCATCATCACGCTTGTGTGACATTATCGCAAGGGGTCGCGTGCAGTGGGAAAAAAATTAATCAACGAGTTGGCGGAATAATCAGGTCAAATTTTGATTTTGGGATCTGACGAAAGCTTGCTGAAAATGTGGTGATCATGCCACTGGCCATTGATCTTAAGATAGCTCCGGGCAATCCCTTCTTGGGAAAAGCCGCATTTACTCAATAACCTTTGCGACGCAACATTCTCAGGCTGGCATGCCGCCACGATCCGGTTCAGGTCAATATTATCGAACGCATGATCAAGCATCGCTGTCACAGCACCGGTTGCATAACCGCACCTCGTAAATTTGGCACCGATCCAATAGCCCAACAAACCGGATCTTGATGCACCATAACGTATATTGGTCAGTGTCAGTCCACCCACCAGCGTCTTATCGGAACGCCGAAAGGCCAACAAAGAAAGCCCACCACCACGACGGCGGTCACGGTCATAATTTTTAAGTCGCCTTTTGAAAGATGCTTGGCTTATCTGATGCGGTGCCCACTTTTCTTCCCACCGCGTGAGGTGTTCGCGACTATCTTCGCGAAGATTTCTCCATGCTTCAAAATCATCGAGCACCGCCGATCGTAACATGATCGGATCATGAACGAGCACCGGATCAAACGCCGGAAGGCTTGGGGTTTTGGTCAAGAACATGGGGGCATTATAGATCAAAAGCGCACAAGCGCGACAGACGCAATTCGGCGCACCGTCGTCGTCAGGTCAATGAAAAACAGCCTCAACCCCGGCGACATCCCCGGGGCCAACAATCGACACCGCATGTTTTCCCGAAAGCGCACGTTCGCCACAACGCTTGAGGTCTGCCATGGTAACAGCATCAATCTTGGCAAGGATTTCTTCGGGGCTCATGAGCGCACCATAGACCATTAGTTGTCCTGCCGCTGACTCAATTCGCGCCGCCGGGCTTTCAAGCCCCATCATCAATGATGATCGCAACAAAGCACGCGCGCGGGCCACTTCGCTCTCATCTAATCGTTGGCTGGCGGCTTCCATCTCGCCACGGATGATTTTTGCCGCTTCGATGATATGCTTTTCTTCGGCGTTCACATAAGCGCCGAAAAGACCAGATTGCTCAAACCCATCGGCAAAAGCATATACGGAATAAGCAAGGCCGCGTTCTTCGCGTATTTTCTGGAACAACCGCGAAGACATGCCGCCACCCAAGACGTCAGCGAAAAGGCGCGTTGCAAAAAAATCTTCGTCGCTCGAAGACACACCCGGAAAGGCAAGCGCCAGGTGGGTTTGTTCAATATCGCGATTGTCCTGGCGCACACCACCACAAAACTCGGCTTTTTGGCGCTTACCGCCCTCGCCTTTTGACGTGTATTCTCCGAAGCAATCTTCGGCGAGCGCCATCAACTCGCTTTCGTCGATTGCGCCAGCAGCGGCGATAATCATATCCTGCGGGCGGTAACAGCGATCCATAAACCCACGCAGGGATTTTGGCGTCTGGGCACGAACGCTTTCTGGTGTGCCCAGAATTGACCGCCCCAATGGATGCACATCCCAAGCGGCCTCTGTCAGCAGTTCAAATACGATATCGTCCGGCGTATCAAATGCTTCGCCAATTTCCTGAACAACAACTTCGCGTTCTTTGGTAAGTTCGGTTTCGTCAAAAAGTGGGCTTTGCAAGATATCCGAAAGAATATCCGCACCAAGCGCCAAGTCATCTTTCATAACACGCGCGTAATAGCCCGTACGCTGATGAGATGTAGCCGCATTCAGATATCCGCCAACTGACTCGATGGCCTCTGCCAGTGCTAGCGCCGAACGGCGTTTGGTGCCTTTGAACGCCATATGTTCGAGTAAATGCGCAATACCATGTTCACCATCGACTTCATCAATCGAACCGGCATGGACCCAAACGCCTAGCGCGGCGGTTTGCAATCCCGGCATCGGGTCGGCAACAACCCGAATACCATTTGAAAGCGTTTGCACGCGTTTCATCACGCCGTCCCGAACGCGTCGCGGATGATCGACTTAATTGCGTCTTCGCTAGCCGTCGCTTTGACCATTTCTTCGGGGCGATCAAAAAGGTCTGAAAAGAAATCAGGCAAGTCCGGATTTTTGCCCGTCGCCTCTTTGACAGCATCGGGGAACTTCGCTGGATGCGCCGTAGAAAGCGTCACGGTCTTGCCTTTCAAATGACCATCTTCGCGCAGGCGAATAGCTGCCGAACGTCCCACCGCCGTATGCGGATCAATTAATGCACCGGTCGCTTTTTCGTGGCGTGCAATTTCCGCCAGTGTCTGTGCTTCGGAAACCGCACAAGAGACAAAGTCTTTACGGATCGCAGCAAGTGTCTGATCGTCGATCTTCATGCCTTTGTCGCGCGCAAAATTTTCCATGATTTCGCGCAATGCGTCATGATCGCGGTTTTTCGCCTCGAACAACAACCGTTCAAAATTACTGGCGACCTGAATATCCATAGACGGTGAAGCCGTTGGCCGAACGCCCGCCGGGGTGTAATCCCCATTTGATATCGCGCGGTGAAGAATATCATTGGCGTTTGCCGCAACACCTAGCGTTGCAACAGGAAGACCCATGCGCTTTGCAGCATATCCCGCAAAGACATCACCAAAGTTACCGGTCGGAACAACAAAATTGACTGCCTCATCACCGTCGGCAATCGCCGCCCACGCAGTAAAGTAATAGACTGTCTGCGCGGCAAGGCGCGCCCAATTAATTGAATTGACGCCGCCGAGTTTAACGTCATTCACAAATTTTTCGTCAGCGAACAGCGATTTCACAATCGCCTGACAATCATCGAACGAGCCATCAATGGCAATGTTGCGAACATTCGGCGCAATGACACTGGTCATCATCCGGCGCTGCACATCACTGACGCGGCCTTCGGGATGAAGCACAACCACGTTAACGCGCGAACATGCCTTCAACGCATCAATCGCTGCCGCCCCCGTGTCGCCAGAAGTCGCCGCGATAATTGTCAGATGTTCATCTCTTCGCGCTAATGCCGCATCAAACATCCGCCCCAAAATCTGCATGGCGAAATCTTTGAATGCCAATGTCGGGCCATGAAACAATTCAAGAATATAATCGTCGTCACCAACCTGAACCAACGGTGCAACGTCATCAGCATGAAAGCCGCCATACGCATCTTTGGTCATCGCGAGCAACGTGCTTTGGTCAATAGCGTCGCCCGTGAACAACGATAGAACCGACGCTGCGGCCTCGGCATAGGGTTTCTCGCCCAGCGCACGGGCGTCAGCGGGGCTTAACTGCGGCCATGCGTTTGGCATATATAGACCGCCATCGGGCGCTAGACCCGCCAGAAGCGCGCCCTCGAAATCAACGGCGGCAGACCGCCCACGTGTAGAAATATAATGCATGGCGCGTGTCTTGGCTTAATCGACGCTCTTAGGCAATTCGCAAAACAGGAATTTTTCGTCGTAAAGGGCCCCAATTAGCAATTTATTGGCTAATCGTGCCGCTACGGTGGTTGCCGATATCTCGGCACCGTCATTCCGATAGACTGTTGAAACTGCACCGCTCGGGTCAATTTGAAAAACCTCAGATGCCGCATGGGCCTTTCGGTCTGATAATAGCTGCGGGACAGTGAGCGGCTTTGGTAATGCGCCCACCCAAATAGAACCATTTTCGTCAATATTGAGATTGTCTGGTGATGACGGCAACGAAATTGCCTGCCGATGGCGGAGTGCGCCATTGACGGCATTACGGTCATAGACCTGAACCGACTTACCGGCGGTCTCGGCCACATAGAGCGAGCCGCCATCAGGGCTAAGAGCAAGACCATTGGCAAACTTCAGACCTTCGGCCTCTAGCCGCCACGCTTTTCCATCAACGTAAAACACCTCGCCAGAGCCAAGTCGGAACAAGAACGCCAGGTTCGCCATGGGGCCAACACGCCCACCCCGCACATCATTGGTCACATAAAATGCGCGCGACCCAGTCGCCACAATATTGTTGGGGCTCATGAGGCGGCGCTCACTCATAGTTTCCACATGGGTAAGGTCGCCATTATCGGCCACGTCGAAAATCTCTATGGCCGGTCCGGCCTCGTTAACGACAAATAGTCGGCGAATGTCCCCGTCCTCATAATAATCAAGGCCCAATGGCCTAAAGTCTTCGGGAACGCCCATAGTACGATCACGGAACCCGGCAGCCGCTAATGGGTCGTTTAACGCAAAGACATGGATTGCACCGCGCGATTGCGCTGAACGCCGGTCGAGCGACGAGATAAACGCCCGGCCATGGCGGGGATCAATTTCGATGTCTTCAGGCCCGGGAATTCCCGAAACCGGTGTGCAATGGGCAATGGAGATCGATTCGATTCGCGAAAAATAATTGAAAACATGCAGATTGAATGAAAGAACGCCAAGAAGAACAACCAAAACAGCGAAGATAAACAACCAAAAACGCATGAATACCGGGGGAAACAGCATGACGGAAATGCCCGGAATACCGGGCGGCGAATAAGAATACCCATAGCACCACCGTTAATCAGCCGCTAGGCCAGAGCCAATTCCGCGCAATCTGGCGGAATTTTCGAATTCGGGGTTGCACGTCAGCCGTGGCTTGCGTATATGCGCCGCTCTTATCTCCAGTTTTAAAGTTTTCCCGTGCGAAGGGCTGCCGTCATGAAAAAAGACATCCATCCGGATTACCACACGATCAAAGTCGTGATGACTGATGGGTCCAGCTTTGAAACCCGCTCTACCTATGGTGAGCCAGGGAAAACGCTCAACCTTGATATTGATCCGTTGAGCCACCCTGCTTGGACCGGTGGTCCTGCTCGTATTGGTGAGCGCGGCCGCGTGTCGAAATTCAACCAGAAATTCGGCAGCTTCGGTCTCAAAAAGTAAGACCTTTTTCAGCGCTAGAATTCATAAGGCCCCGGAATTTCTTCCGGGGCCTTATTTCGTTTTCATCAGGTAATTGGACCGGATTTAACCAAGTGTGCCGAAGGCTTTGAACAAAGCGCGCTGTTGAGCGGCAGCATCGTTCTTTTCTTCAACAGCCTCTTCACCAACAAACAACTCATGATCGAGACGCGTGATTCGGCTATAAAGCTGATGGGCGGCATCAATCAGAACGACCAGTTGTTGCGGTAAACCATCTGAATTAAACTGAACCTTGGATGCTTCGGTGGGTGTCAGGCGATATTTCTGATCACTCGCCTCGCCGATTTTCATCTCGCCCTCGCGCACTGCGCGTAACACCAACAACCATGATGCGATCTGCATGAGCTGTGTGGTTAACCGCATTGATGCACCAGCATAGGTAAGCGCTGTGTCTCTCCCGAGTTGTTTTGATGCGTCGCGACCTTCGCCATCAAGATAATTGGCTGTTTCCTCCACAAGGGTCATGCCCTCGCGGAAAGTTCGCGCAAATAGCTCAGACTGCACAAAGCTTTCTGTGCCGGCCCGGGTTGCTTCGTTATCGATTGAAATACCCATACTCATCATTCGATCTGCTGTCCTTAAAATGCCGCCTCAAGAGAGACCTTACAAGCAGTGATCGCGCCAAATGGGATCAACTCTGACCCACCACGACGAAATTCCGCAATATTCAATAGGTTTCAGCAATGGTCATGCCAGCAACCAGAAGGCGAATTAAAAGAAGCCCGTGACCGCTAGCCCGGCCACTATAGCAAAATCATACACCGACCGTGAGTACGCATTTTCCAGCCGGAATATTGGTTAAAATGGGGATTATTCGTTGCGACCGAGTTCGCGATAGACCACAGCGTTCAACGAGGCCTGCACGCCAATCACGAAGACCTGATAGGCAACCATCAGCGCAAACAAGATTCCCTGGAACAAAAACCCGACAACACTGAGCATACCCGCGCCGCCAAGGCTGGCCATTTGTTCAAGAACACTTGTGACGAGCGAATAGATCATTCCCACCAGCATCAAGGCTATACCGAACAATAGATAAAGGCCGAGTAAGCTCAGAAAATGCCCCTTGGTCATTTGCAATGAGCCAAAGAACAAAAGCCGGTTTTCTGCGGCAGAGCCCGGGGAAAATGGCGTCAGCCGGATGTTGATAATCAGAATAGGAATAATCGCAAAAAATATCCCAAGAAAAAGCGGGCCAAGCGGCGCCGCCAAACCTTCTAGGGTGGCGGCATCCGGTTGTCCCAATGAAGGGTCCACTGCCGACGCCTGTATCAACACCATGAACGCGCTCAATGCCTTGAACACAGCACCAAACGAAGTGCCCGACATGATGATCATCACAACCACAAAGAGCAGCAACACAAACATAGTGATCAGTGTCGTAATCGTTTGCGCCCAAAAAACCCGTTTTGCGGGACCGTCAAAACGTAGATCTACCAAACCGGTGCGTTCTTCACCTAGTGCAACCAGCCGATAGATTGACGCGAGCAAACCGCTAACCAGTGCGACCATAAAAACCACAGCGATGAGGGTTAAACCAAAGGCAAGGAATGGCGACACACGCATGACGTCTACCATTTTGAAGGACTCGCGAGATTCGATAGCGACCTTCAAAGCCTCGGCATCAAAAATGAGATGCTGCAATCCGAAGACGACGAAGCCTGAAATCAGAAGCGGCAACCAACCCAAACGGAAAACTGTTGGCCAGCGATGAAACCCGAACTGGAAACTCTCGTTCAGAACTTCACCGACCCGTATGCCTTTTGACATGTAAACAGACCTCCGCTGGGAATACGCAAAACAACAGCGCTATTACTGCGCCGTTTCGCTCTCGCGGTAAAGTCGGCCATAGAGCGCCGCCCAGACCCCAACGGAGAAAACGGTCCAGACAAGATTGATGATGATTTTGGTGATGTTCCAAATCCAGACAAAAGTCGGCAACACCCAATCCGCCACTTGGCCGCTATTCACGAGCTTGGTTGAGACCGCCGTTGCGGCGTAGAGCATATTGGCGACTTGCGGCAGGAACGTGCCGAGCAGCAAACCGTTGATAACGAACGATTGCGCGATCAACAAAACGCCACCGATAAAACTAACGATCACCCAAAGACGCACTAGGTTCCATCCGCGCGACACCCGAAGCGTACCCCCCGGCCCTATTGATCCGCGGCACACAGCAACGCCCACATAGGGAAGCAAACGAAGGCTCACATAATTCATCAAAAAGAATGACGCTGTGCCAAAGAACAAGAGCCGGTTCACCGGCGACTTTACCAAAAACTCGATGCCGGCTTTGAGCGAAGTGAGATCAAGCGCGAGACTATCGTGGAGCGCTTTGCCCTGTTCAATGAAACTCGCAAATGCAGCGAGGAACAACGCATTTGTTTGGAACTGTTGAACCACTGTTTCGGCCAACAGAAAATATGTCCCCACCAGACCAATCAATGTGATCAGCAATGTCACAATTAAACGCGCAATAAAATTGCCTTCACCATTGGTGGCGGGACGGTTGCGCGGATGAAAATGGAAAAACAAAACCATCCAGATCAAAATGATCAAAGGCGCGACGCCGACCAACGGAATAGCGTGATTGTAAATCCAATCCGAACCATTCGCTGCCATGGTTTTGCCGGCGGTGGTAATTTCTACGGTGTGCAGACTGGCCGGGTTCGGGAATGAAGCCACCGTTTGCGAAAGCGCTTTGGCAATATATTTCAGCGTATAGAAACCGGCGACGGCTATCGGCACAAACATCAATATTGCCGTGAACAAAAAGCTAAAAATGCTGGCAAACACGAACCGAAGTTGATCCGGTCCAAAGGCAAGCCTTATGGCACCGGGGCGAGGTTTTATCCCTAATCCTGAATAACGAATGAGCGGGGCCATGTATGATGAAATCAAAAGCCAGCTGAAAAGGAGATTAATGACCGTGATCATCCACATCTCAGTGGGGGATTCAGAAAATCCCTTGGCGGCATATTGTGCGAAAGTCAGTTGCGCTGACGCATAAGAGGGAATCTCGGCGAATGTAATTAACCGCCCAGCGATGACCGAGAGATAAGCGAAAATCGACGCCATGTTCGAGATGAGCAAAAGCACCAGCGGCAACCACGCGACTCGCGCCGCAGTCTCCATTCGGCGCGCACCAAGATTTAGTGCCTCGCCGACCACCGGAAAAATACGCAACCCCATAGACGCCCCTCAACCCGGATAAATAGCCGCCCCCACAGCCATATCTACCGCTATTTTTGAATAGGCTAACCGCAAAATTCACCAAGCGCCACTCGAAGGCTGCATTTGCGCCCTGTGGTTGTGAAACGCACGGCATCAAGGACTGAACGCGGAATTGCCCTAGGAAACGCCATGTTCTGCCGGAATGTCCGCCATTGGGCCATCGGGCCTGCGGAGCAATTCCTCGTCCGGCGAACCCGCACGATGGCGTTCAAGTAACGCATCCGGGTCATAAGTCACGCCAATCGGATTAGCAGCAAATTCTTCGCCTTTCATATACGCAATAGAATCTTCGGAATCGTAGCAATCGACCTGAAGCTCAATGCGATTGCTATCCGGGTCAAGGTAGTAAAGCGAAAGCGTCATTCCATGATGGACCGGCCAATAGGGCGTAATCCCCTGATCGCGCAGCCGCTCATAAACCCCAAATAGATCACCCACATTCGCATAGGTATATGAAAGATGATTGACGCCACTTTCAGCAATGCCCGCCCCTTTGATAGGCTCGGGGCGAAGGATATCTAGATTGGCAAAACCAAATCTGTGATTTTCGTCGTCATAGGTCAGAAACGCGACGGCAGGGTCGCGATGGACCGTGGTCGCCTCAAACAGGTTCTCATACCATTTTACCATTTCCTCGAAACGGCGTGTCGAGAACAACACATGCGCAAATTTGATCGGCTTGGCCATCACTATCCCCCCGAATATAGAGTACTTTGGGTACCTTAAAGGTGACGATCCGTAAAGCTTAGGATATTGCACTCCGCGTCAGCTACAGTAGAAGCCAGCCATGGAAAATAAAGAGTCACAAAACACCGTTCATATCATTGGCGCTGGCCTTGCCGGGTCCGAAGCCGCATGGCAGGCCGCGAACGCTGGCGCCCATGTCATTCTTCATGAAATGCGCCCAGTCGCCGAAACTGATGCGCATCAAACCGGTAGCTTTGCCGAAATGGTTTGCTCAAACTCGTTTCGGTCCGATGATGCAGAAACCAACGCCGTTGGCGTATTGCACGAAGAAATGCGCCGCGCTGGATCCATCATCATGCGCGAGGCCGACGCCAACAAAGTTCCTGCGGGCGGAGCACTTGCGGTGGACCGCGATAATTTTGCCGAAGGTGTAACCCGCGCCATCGAAGGCCATCCCAATATTGAGATCCGCCGAGAAGTCATCGAAACATTGCCGCCCGAGGAGTGGAGCAACGTAATCGTCGCGACCGGCCCCCTTACCGCCCCACCATTGGCCGAAGCTATTCGCGCTTTGTCGGGCGAAGAAAGCCTCGCATTCTTTGATGCGATCGCGCCGATCGTATACAAGGACTCGATCAATTTTGACGTTGCTTGGTTCCAATCGCGCTATGACAAAAAAGGTCCGGGTGGCGACGGTGCTGATTACATCAACTGTCCCATGGACGAAGATCAGTACAAAGCATTTATCGACGCACTCGTGACCGGCGACAAAACTGAATTCAAAGATTGGGAAAAATCAACGCCCTATTTCGAAGGTTGTCTTCCGATCGAAGTTATGGCCGAGCGCGGCCCGGAAACATTACGCTTTGGCCCCATGAAGCCAGTTGGGCTAACTAATCCGCATACGGGTATTAAGGCCCATGCGATCGTTCAGCTTCGTCAGGATAATGCTCTTGGTACGCTCTACAACATGGTCGGCTTCCAAACGAAACTAAAATATGGCGCACAAAAAGACGTCTTTCAAATGATACCGGGACTTGAAAAGGCCGAATTCGCGCGACTTGGCGGCATTCACCGCAATACTTTTCTCAACTCACCCAAGTTGCTTGATGAGCGCCTGCGGCTGAAGGCGCGGCCATCGTTGCGTTTTGCCGGTCAGATCACTGGGGTCGAGGGATATCTCGAAAGTGCGGCCATCGGGCTATTGGCTGGGCGCTTCGCAGCCGCAGACGCCCAGGGCCAAGAGATAGCGCCACCGCCACCCACGACTGCATTTGGTGCGCTTTTAGTACACATCACCGGCGGACATATCGCTGACGGGGCTGGAAAGGCATTTCAGCCAATGAATGTGAATTTTGGATTATTTCCTGAAATCAATACGCCGCGCGTCGATTCAGACGGAAAACGGATCAAAGGAAAAGAGCGCGGGTTCGCCCGCAAACGGGCGATGAGCGCACGCGCGCTCGATGACGTCAGTACATGGGTGAAAGAACTACCCTTAGCATCTGTATAAATTCAGCAAATCATGCCAAAGACTTCAGAGTGGGCTGCGGTAAGTTACCTCACCGCAGCCCCCCCGACGTGCAGCAGGGGGAGAACACCGCACAGCCGGGAAACGTGTTTGAATATGACTACAGCTTATTCAGGCAGGTTGTCCAAAGTTAAACATTTTGATTAGGTCATGCGACCTAACACGGAGTCGGCCATTTAGGGGGGAGCGATGACGTCGTCAACACAGGGGAACGAAAATTCCTCGAAAAAGAGCTTAAACAGTCAACAATTTTCTGCGAGCGAGAAAGATAAAGCACTTGTTACCATCTTAGACCACCTCGACTTCCTACGGGGCGGTCGTCCGTCGCCTCAGGTCATCGACGCGAAATCAGAGCGTACCCAACGGACAGTCGAGCGCATTATCGACGCCGCAAGGATCGTATTTACGGAGCACGGCTTTGGTGGTCTGTCTTTGCGAAAAGTCGCCGATGACGCCGAAATTGCGGTCGGCAACCTCACCTATCATTTCCCCAACAAACAAACCCTTGTTGAAACCATGCTTCGCGAAACCCTCGCGGAATATATCCGAGAGAACCTGGATCAGTTCCACGCCGGTCGTGATAGCCCCGTTGATATCCTCATGAATATTATCAGGTTCAACGGTCTTCATGCGAAAAAGCACTACCGTTTCTTCTTCCAGGCATGGGGATATGCCGCATCAAACGAACAAGCACGCGCAACAGTCCGGGAGCTTTATCGTCCCATTGGGCGGTTTATTTTTCATCTGGTTCGCGCGGCCAATCCATCACTCAACAAGACCGAGGCCCGACGGGCGGCGCTTCAGGTTTTCAGCCTTGAGGAAGGTTACAAACTTTTTATCGGGGTCGGCCCAAACGATGAAGGCGCAACGGAAATGGCCAAGGAAGATGTCGAACATCTTGTTCGTCACATTATCGGTATCACTTAGCTGATAACTTGCCTGACGCATTTCCGTACGCCACATTACGCCTATGAAAAATGCTCCTCTTATTATCGAACCACGCAAGCGTGATCTGGGTGGTTTCACCGTTGGCCGCGTTTTGCCTTATGCGAAACGCCGCACGGTTGGGCCGTTTATTTTCTTTGATGAAATGGGCCCCGCGCAATTCAAGCCGGGAACCGGCATTGATGTTCGGCCCCATCCGCATATCGGGCTTGCGACCGTCACCTATCTCTTTGACGGCGAGATCCGGCACCGCGATAATTTGGGCTTTGATCAGGTCATTCGCCCCGGCGATGTAAATTGGATGACCGCTGGTCGAGGCATCGTTCATTCGGAACGAACCGACCAAGCACACCGTGAAAATGGTCAGTTCATGCACGGCATTCAAAGTTGGGTCGCCTTGCCCGAAAGCGCCGAGCGGACCGATCCGTCGTTCCATCACCACCCCAAAGATACCCTGCCTGAGATCAATGAACCCGGCATCAAAATGCGCCTTATTGCCGGGACCGCATTCGGCAAAACATCGCCAGTTAAGACGTTTTCGCCAATTTTCTATTTGGCCGCAGAGGCCCAGAGCGGTGCGACACTTCCCCTGCCCGACAGCTATGAAGAACGCGCGATTTACGTGGTCGATGGCGAAGTCGAAATCGACGGCACTGCATATAAAGGTGGCCGCATGGTTGTGTTTGACGACGGTGAAAACCCAACCATAAAAGCGACCACAAAAACCCGTGCGATGCTGCTTGGTGGTGCCCCCATCGGCAAACGATTCATCTGGTGGAACCTCGTTTCAACGGATCAGGCATTGATCGAAGAAGCGAAGGCCGCATGGACAGCATCAGCGCAATCGAACTTTATCGATAGCGTTTTTTCGCTGCCGCCTGATGAAACGGAATTTATTCCGTTGCCGGATGAATGAATCAGAACTTAAAAAGCTTTTCTGCCTCTGACTTGGATGAACCGCGATCGCTCTTTGCCGCTTCGCACCGTTCAATTTCCGCCTTCAGGGAAGCAATACGGTCATCAAGATCATTCACCGAAAGGCTATAAAGATCTTGTTTCGCCAGATACCCTAGCGTCAAATCCGGATTTTCATTGAGATCTTCTGGGTCCATGATGCACTCCTGACGAAATCTGTTGCCAATATCCGCTTATCGGCAATTTAGCGGGATGGTTTCCGCCGACGCAACCATAAGCACCACACGCAAAGGTTAAACCAATGACCGATATTTCAAAATCCATGCGCGCTATAGAAATCTCTACACCCGGTGGCCCAGAAGTTCTCAAAATCACTGAGCGTCCGACGCCAATCATTCGCGAAAACGAAGTGCTGCTTGCCATAAAAGCCGCCGGCGTGAATCGCCCCGACGTCCTACAGCGCATGGGCATGTATCCGCCGCCTCCGGGCGCTACCGACATTCCCGGCTTAGAGGCCGCGGGTGTGGTTGCGGCTATCGGTAAAAATGTTTCCGACATCAACGTTGGCGACAAAATTTGTGCGCTTTTGCCCGGTGGTGGATATGCGGATTTTGCGACAGTAGACGCTGGCTCATGCTTGCCGGTGCCAACGGGGTTCACCTTTGAACAGGCTGCTGCCCTGCCCGAAACGGTATTTACGGTTTGGGCCAACATGATTGATGATGGCGATTTGAAAGCTGGCGAAACATTACTCGTTCATGGCGGAACCAGCGGCATCGGCGCAATGGCCATCGCAATGGCAAAGGCGTTTGGCGCAAAAGTCATTGCGACCGCCGGCAGTGACGAAAAATGCCAAGCGGCACTCAATTTGGGGGCGGACGCCACTTACAATTATCGCGATGCCCCGTGGGATAAAGAAATCGCTGATAATGGCGGGGCTGACGTGGTGTTAGATATGACCGGCGGCGACTTCGTTGCGCGAAACATCAGTTGCCTTAACCACGGCGGACGTCATGTCTCCATCGCATTTCTACGCGGTGCCGAAGCCAAGATTAATATCCTGCCGATAATGCAAAAACGCCTGCGATTGTCCGGCTCAACCATGAAAGCCCGTGCGCTTTCGGAGAAAGCCCGGCTCGCCCGAGATATTGAAAAACAGGTCTGGCCACATCTGGAAAGCGGGAAAATGGCGGTCACAATCGACAAAATTTTCCCGCTCGAACAGGCGTCAGAAGCCCATAAACACATGGAGTCTGGGGCCCATGTCGGAAAAATCATCCTAAAAACCCGGTAAAACCGCCTTGGCGGCGACCGCCAAACGGTTTATATGCGCCATAGAAATTCGCTTTCCCCCAAAATTTCCGGCGGTTAGCGCGGCTCACCAGACCGGCGGGCCGCCCGTTTTGACTTTTGATCGTTCTGGTTTTGGGCATACCCTTTTTGGAGACTATTCATGGCTGATCTTCCACTCATGCCGATTGCGACTGCGGTTTGGCTCATCGACAATACGTCGCTGACATTTGACCAAATTGCTGATTTTTGTGGCGTGCACCCGCTACAGGTAAAAGGCATTGCTGACGGTGATGTTGGTGCTGGCGTACGAGGCATCAATCCGATCACGACAAACCAGCTCACCCGCGATGAACTCGACATAGCCGAAAAAGACGGCGATCACCGCCTGAAATTGTCTCGTCCGAAAACAATCGTGTCCGATAAACCGCGAAAAGGTGGCCGTTACACGCCGGTGTCTAAACGCCAAAATCGCCCAGATGCGATTGCGTGGATGGTACGTAATCACCCAGAAGTCACTGACGCGCAAATCGGCAAATTACTCGGCACAACAAAGACAACGATCTCTGCTGTGCGTGATCGTAGCCATTGGAACACTGCCAATCTTACGCCGCGCGATCCGGTTGGTCTTGGCCTTTGCTCACAAATTGATCTCGACATGGTTGTGCGCAAAGCGGCAGCGAAACGCGCCAAGCTGATGAAAGAAAACCCCGAAGCCTTCCCGAATGAAGGTCCATCGCTTGAGCCAACACAAGACAATGATGACGAAGCAGACAATCAAAATCGCTCATTCGATCCTGAAAAAGTATTTTCCGAATTTAGCAAAGGCGATCAGTCATCTGATGATTAGACTGACCAAGCTTGCCTGAACGGATAAAAAACCCGCCACTGGCGGGTTTTTTTATAGAAGGCTACCCTTCCTAAGACGGTTTCTTTTTGACGATACTGCCGGAATTCACTGCCAGTTTTCCGCCATCCACATAAAGAGTTTGACCGGTCACATAAGACGCTGAGTCACTGGCGAGGAAGTGCACCACATCAGCCACCTCATCCGGGTCGCCGATCCGTTGAAGCGGTGTCGCCGCGCGTTCGCGGTCCCGTGCATTTTCATCGACTGACTGTCCCTTGAGGGTGCCTACACCCACCAGATTTGCCCGCACACCATAGGGCGACATGGCCATTGCGATCGCTTTTGTAAGCTGGCTTAGACCACCTTGCGACGCCGCAAATGCGACATGATCAGGATCAGCGGTCACCGCTTGAACAGAGCCGATATTCACGATAACGCCCGGTGACGCTGGGCGGTTTGCGTCATCAAGGCGTTTCACAAATTGTTTCGCAACGGCCTGATTGATCAAAAAAGCGCCGCCGACATTTCCGTCAACGACACGATCAAAATCTTCTTCGCTGGTTTCAAGAAACGGCGCTGCAAACTTTACCATCACCGTATGGGCTAAAACGTCGATGCGGCCATAAGCATCTATCGCCTCTGCGATAATATTGTGAACCTGAAGCCGGTTGGCGACATCAGCGTGAACATAGGTCACTTCGGCACCCGCTTCACGCAGTTCGTCAGCTAATTGCTTACCTGCATCTTCGTTGGGGTCAGCCAAAACAAGCCTGTCACCGTCGCTTGCAAAGCGTCTTGCGCAGGCCGCGCCCACGCCACGCGCGGCTCCGGTGATGATGACTGATCTGTGCGGCATTTCATTATTCCAAAATAAAGACGCGGCGCACAAATGTGCGCCGCCCATGATAGATATTCGAATGTCTGTATTGTAATCTTCCGGTCATAGGATAACAACCCAATGCCTTTGATTACGTCCCTAGTTAATTCGGACTATTGTTCTGTGTCCTGAACTCTCTAAGTTGGTCTTTTATCTTAAGTTTCTTTCGTTTTAGTTCCACAATGCGAAGGTCATCAGATCCCGGGTGTTTGATTTCAGCTGAAATAGCCGCCTCCAACTCCTGGTGCCGCTGGTTGAGCGAATCCATATGAGCCTTAATTGCCATAATTGGCCTCCTTTGCTTCGTGGGATAGCATATTAAAGCACAAATACCCCCACCTTGTCACGCATAGTTGTGTTAAGAACCATCAATCCTGTCGCATGGTGATTGATACAATTTTACGCTATGGAACGAACGGCCAAGACATTGAGATTGTGATGAAAACACCCCGCCGAATCATTGTTGGCGTTACTGGCGCATCAGGCGCAATTTACGCGAAACGCACGCTCGAAGCGCTGCGTGGAACTGACGTCGAAACCCACTTGGTTCTTAGTCGCGCCAGCGAGATCACGATTCGCTATGAGCTTGATTTGGCCGCCAGCGATATAGAAGCACTAGCCGACCAGCGTTATGCTGTGGGCGATATCGCTGCGCCGATTGCGTCCGGTTCATATAAGACGATTGGTATGCTGATTACCCCTTGTTCTGTGCGCACCATGTCAGAAATTGCAACGGGTATCACTAGCTCTCTACTCACGCGCGCCGCAGACGTCGTGCTAAAAGAAAAGCGCCGATTGGTTCTGATGGTGCGTGAAACGCCATTGCATCTTGGGCATTTGCGCACGATGACATCCCTCGCCGAGATGGGGGCTATTATTGCGCCGCCACTGCCTGCTTTTTACGCAGAACCACAAAGCCTCGACGATCTCGTTGATCAATCCGTAGGTCGCGCACTTGACCTGTTTGATGTCGATACGCCGCTTGTCAAACGCTGGGGTGAAGACCTCGAAAAAGGGCGTCGTTAATTGCGTGCTGACGATAATCCTTTTTGGCTATGGTCGCTCGCCCATTATGGCCGGGCGGAACTAACCTTGCTGCGCCTTCAAGACGAACATCAATGCGACGTGAATATCATTTTGTTTTGTTGTTGGTGCTCGGAAGAATATGCGGCGTTGGATCAAACCGATTTAAATGCCGCCATCACCCTAAGCCAAGATTGGACGGCGCAAATCATCAAACCGATCCGGGCGGCACGAAAACATTTGAAAAATGCGATCCCGCCCCAAGAAGCATTGCGCGACACAGTCAAAAACGCAGAGCTTTCGGCCGAACATGCGCTTCAGAATATGCTTTATCAATTCGCAACTGAACGTCTGAAAAGTGCAAAAAATAAGAAGAATAATCAGGCAAACGAAATCGCACGTAAAAACCTTGGGTTTTATGACGCACAATTATTACCCAAAGATCGCGCGCGTGAGGCGTTGCTTCAGGACCTAATCCCTCATATTTTTGCCACGTCGCACGACCCGAACTAGGCGGCCACATGATCAGGATGACGCGATGACCGACGACATAACGCCGCCAAACGATAACGAACCCAACAAGGGTGATCCGGCTAACAGCGAGAAGAAGCGCACAAAATCCGTATTGCTGTCCGGGATTGTCGATGGCCCTTATGACAAAGACTTTGCTGGTGCCAATGACGAAGCGTTGGTCATTCGACTTGCAACCCTCGAAGAGGAGCATCGCGATCTAGATGCGGCGATCACATCGCTCGAGCTAAACTCGCCTTATGAACGCCTGACGATTGCGCGTCTTAAAAAGAAAAAACTTCAACTCAAAGATCTCATTCAGGATGTCAAAGACGCGATGCTGCCCGATATCATCGCCTAAAATTCAGCCGCTTTTCTGGCGTGCTTTAACTTCGTACATCGCACTATCGGCGCGCTCCATGGCCTCATCGGCGGACAGGCCCTTCGCAATTTCGACAACGCCACAGGAAATTCGCGCCGTAAACGACTCTTCTTTCCACGATACCGGCACGGCCGCCACAGCTTCGGTCAACTGAGACGCTTTCAGTTCTGCTGTTTGTTTGTCAGCCTGATTCAGCAACAAACCCAGCTCATCTCCGCCCAAACGCCCGATCACATCAGTCTGGCGAATGTTCGTCGTCAGGATTTTGCTCACATGCTGAAGCGCAGCGTCACCGGCACCATGGCCCATCCCGTCGTTGATTTTTTTCAAATCATTGAGGTCGATAAAAACGAGGCTCGCACGCATGCCATAACGCTCGATCATCGCCATGGCCCGGTTCAATTCGCGCACGAAAGCGCGGCGATTAAACAAATCCAAAAGCGGGTCACGATCTGCGAGACGTTCTAGTTCAAAAATGCTCTCGCGCGCATCAGCAAGCTCGTTGCGTAAGGTTTGCACCTCGGTCATCAAGGAAACCAACGCATCGCGCACTTTTGGCGTTAATTCAGCTTCCGGGATACCGCCAAGCGAAACAACATCACTAATGCTCTGGGCATCACGCGGTGTCGATGAGGCCGCATTCGCCCCCTGTTTTCGCCCGAGGCGGGAGCTCGCCATCGATTTCGGTGCGTCACCAATTTTCATTCAACACTCCCGGCCCGACTCGTGCCCGACCCCTGTCATGGTAGTCAATACGGCCACCTTACCAAATATCCATACAGTGATTGCATTTCATCCGCCAACAATAGCACTGCGCATTTTTTCACGGAAACACACCTTGTTTTAAGGCCCAAAGACCTTAGTCGGTGCGGGGTTCAACCATTCAGCGCAACCAATGCTCGGTTCAACGCTTGTGCCTTGTGACAGGCGTCGCGGCGGCCCAATTTAACTCTTGCGGATATGACCGTGCGGAAGTCCCCTTCAACAGCACGGTTGCTCCCGCGTCCGGTGAGAGGAGACGTTGGTTTTCGCGCCCCCGTCAAACGGCTAGCGTCTCCTCGTCGGTCGCCATTCAAATCACTGCATTTTGTAGCAATTTTCGGCTTTTCCTTGCGCCATTGCCTGCCCCTGCTATAAGCGCCGCTTCTTTGGCGAGGGAGACAAAATCATGGGCCAAGCGCAAGAGCGCCCCACAGTCGGCATTATCATGGGCTCGCGCTCAGATTGGCCAACCATGACGCGTGCCGCAGAAATGCTCGAAACCCTTGGCGTCCCCTTTGAAACAAAGGTGGTCTCCGCGCACCGGACCCCTGATCGGCTTTATGACTACGCCAAAAACGCGAAATTGCGCGGGCTAAAAATCATCATTGCGGGCGCTGGCGGCGCGGCCCATCTGCCCGGTATGGCCGCATCAATGACCCCCCTTCCCGTGATTGGCGTCCCGGTTCAATCAAAGGCACTCAAGGGGCTTGATAGCCTTTTGTCGATCGTTCAGATGCCGGCTGGCATACCGGTTGCGACGGTTGCCATCGGCGAAGCTGGCGCGGCCAATGCGGGTCTGATGGCTGTTTCTATTCTCGCGACCACCGACGACGCACTCGCTGCGCGACTTGATGCTTTTCGCGAAAAACAATCGGCCTCAGTGTTGGAGACTGTCGAAGACGAATGACCGGCGCGATCAATCATCCCGATATCATCGAACCAAACGGGACCATCGGCATTCTCGGTGGTGGACAGTTGGCGCGGATGCTCGGCACTGCTGCCGCAGAGCTAGGCCTTAAATGTCACATCTTCTGCCCGGACGAACGCGCGCCCGCCTATGACATTGCTGCGCAAACCACCATTGCATCTTACACGGATGAAAAAGCACTGGCGGCTTTTGCCGCTGCGGTTGATGTTATCACCTATGAATTTGAAAATGTCCCGGCTGACTCGGTCGCCTATTTGACATCGCTCGGGGCCAAAGTCCGCCCCGGTGCAAAGGCGTTAGAGACGTCACAAGACCGTTTGGTAGAAAAGCAATTCATCAACGAGATTGGCGCAAAAACAGCAGCCTTTCATCCCGTTGATGATCTTGAAAGCCTAAAGACTGGTCTTCAAAACGTTGGCCGCCCGGCGATATTAAAAACGCGCCGCCTTGGTTATGACGGGAAAGGCCAGACACGGATCAAAACCGCTGAGGCCGATCTTTCCGCCGCTTATGAAAAAGCGATTGCCTTTGCTTGGGAAGAAGTCGGCGCGGCACCATCAATCCTCGAAGGTTTTGTGCCTTTTGAACGCGAAATCTCAGTTATCGGTGCACGCACAAGCGAAGGCGACATTCAGCTCTATGACCCTGCGGAGAATGTTCATCGCGACGGAATTTTAAAGACCTCAACGGTGCCCGCGAACATCACCGACGCGACGGCCAATAACGCCCGCGCGATCACAACAAAAATGCTGCAAGAACTAGATTATGTTGGTGTGATGGGCGTTGAGTTTTTTGTACTCAAAGATGGCAGCTTGATCGTCAATGAATACGCGCCGCGTGTACATAATTCCGGTCACTGGACCCAAGATGCCTGCGCGATTTCACAATTCGAGCAACATATTCGCGCTGTTGCCGGCTGGCCGCTTGGCGATCCGCGTCGTCATTCAAACGCAGTGATGGAAAATCTAATCGGCAATGAGGCCCATAACTGGCGTGAGTTGGCCAACGAGCCAAACACGGGCCTCCATCTTTACGGCAAACGCGAAGCCCGGGCTGGCCGTAAGATGGGGCACGTCACTCGGATCACAAAATCTTAAGGCGACCAATAAGGCGCATCGCTGGCCGGAAATGTTTCTTCCAGTGCCTCGTCAATTTTATCCTCTGTCTTTAACGAAGCATCTTTATCACCGGGTGTTTTCGGACGCGCGTGTTTTTTAGTATCTTCCGTTTCCGCATCACCTTTGCCATAGCGGAACTGCGCCAGCCATTCGAGCGGCTTGGACGGGTCAATATTCAGCTCACGGACCTTTTCTTTTACCTTTTCGATTTGCATGACATTCTCGATGCGCGCATCCAAAAATGCATTGGTCGCGCGCTCTGTCGGATCATCATCGGAAAGCCATCGCGCCAATGTAGATGTCCAAACAGCCGTCAGGATTCCGCGCTTGGTGTAGTAATTGAAGTCCGTGGATTTATCGCCAAGACCCCGCCAAACCGTATCAGCGGTCTTCCACGCAAGGTCGGCGGCAATCGGCGCATAAATCGGCAAGGCAAGCGTTGCGGCGGCACGCCGCGCGGCCTCTTTGTCTTTGCGAATTGCCTCAAGACGCGCACGTACGGCAAAAGCGACTTTCTCGCGGATTTTGAGGGTTTTGAATTCTGGCGCTTCCATCGCAGCACCCATGGCCTTATCTGACCGCGCTGACCACACCCTGATCGCATCGACCGCACCGCGCGGAAACGCTGCTTTCGTTGTAGCTGATTCAACGCCGGCTTCGTGTGCCGCAAGGCCAATGGCTGTGTCCGTCCAGCCTTCAAATGGAACCAGCGGCAATAGTTTTTCGAGAATCAGCTCTCGCTCATTCTCAAAACCATCAATTAGCGGCTCGGTTTCATTCGTGTTTCGAGCAGAATTTACGTCAGATTCGGCGTCTGAACCGTTGTTTTCTGTGGATTTTGGGTCACTAGCCATTGATGACCATCCTTTCGCTCGCTATCTCTTCTGCGGTTGTAGACAATAGGTTGGCCATTTGGTATAGGCCGCCCTCGCCTCGCGCGCTTGCTTAACACAGGCGCTTGCTGAGTTAGATTGTATTTTGCGTCGCGGTCTACAACCCGTGGCGCTTTTGTTTCATAGGAGCCTGAAGTCCTTGGTCCAGATCTTTGTCCGCGACAATAATGTCGAACAAGCCCTCAAAGCGCTGAAAAAGAAAATGCAGCGCGAAGGGACGTTCCGCGAAATGAAACGCCGGAAGTTCTTTGAGAAGCCGTCTGAAAAGCGCGCTCGCCAGAAAGCCGAAGCGGTTCGCCGTGCACGCAAGCTGGTTCGTAAGCGCCTTCAGCGCGAAGGTGGCCTCTAGGTCCCGCTTTGTGCCCGGCGCGGAACGAATAACGCGCCCCTATTGTTCTGAAATACTAGTAGACCCGAAATGGTTCTGCTAGTTTTGGTGAGCGTGATCAGGCTTTCTGGTCTCGCTCTTTGTTTTGAATGGGGTTTTTTATGCGAATTCTTTCCCTGATTTTGGCACTCAGCTTCTTCCTGTCAGCATGTGAAACCGTCAAGGGCGTTGGCCGTGACGTTGAAAGCGCTGGCGAAGCGATGGACGATGCAATCAACGATTAAGCGACATTCGCTTTTTTGATCGGAATTACCGGCCGCTTTGCGCGCCGGTTTTTTTGTGTCTGCCAAATACTAATTGCCCATAAATTCCCATAATGTAGGCTCCGAATCGCCTAAACATGCTGGAAATTAATGAAAACCAATGAATTTTGTGACGATAATGCGCATGGTTGTGATGTAAATGCGATATTCGCGCGATAAAATGAAAAGACATAATCGACGGGGAACGGCGCTGTGGCGCACTGGGTTAGGTGCTGTATGAGGGAATTTCCAAAAAACTACGGGCTAAAAAGCAGTGGGATCACGGCGATAGCATGTCTAGCAGGCTTGATGACCCTTGCGGCTCAACCCGCATCCGCACAACGCCAGATTGACGACCCAGCGCTAAGCCCCATGCTTTTTGGTCCGACCGAAAAAGAAAAGCGCGACAAAATTCGCCAAAGCGAAAAAGAACAAGAAGAAGCGCTTTATCTGACGGCTGAGCAAGAGCGCGACGCCAACGCCCTGGATGACCCAAAAGTGCGCCCAATATTTGGCACCGAGGGTGAAGATAATGATCGCACGAAAACCCGCATTACACTCGGCGAAAAAGATGAAAATCGCGGCTTTTTTGGTGCGCTGACATTCCTCGTACCCGAAGAGACCAATCTTAGCATTGGCGTTGGTCCGGTCTATGAGCCTGATTATTTTGGCTCCAACGATTACGAGTTTAATGCCGACCCACAGCTTTATGTGAAGTTCCGAGATTTCGTTTTTCTTGACGATGACGGCGCAGATTTCGGGCTTATCGGCTTTTCGCGCTTCCGTCTCGGTCCGACTGTCCGGATTAAAGCCCGCCGAGATCAAGACGATAATCCCGCACTGGCCGGGCTTGGCGATGTCGGCACCACGTTTGAATTTGGCGGCTTTGTCGCGACGACTTTCCTTGATCGTTTTGCGTTCAAAGCAAAAGCCCGTCACGGCCTTAAAACTGGTCACCGTGGCACCATCGTTGATGGTTATATCACTGCCCTGATTTTTCGCGCAGGCCCGGTTTCGGTTTCAACCAGTGGCCAAGCAAGCTGGATCGGCAATCGATATGCGGATGCTTATTTTTCTATCTCACCGGAACAGGCCGCTCGCACGAACGGGCGTTTAGCCGCTTATAACACGGATGCGGGATTCCGGGATGTTGGTGGTTCCGTAAACGCTTATATCAACATCCGTGACCGCTGGTCACTTAATCCGTATGCGCGTTATAATTATATTTTCGATGATTATGCCGAAACGCCCATCATCAAGGATTTTGGCGACCGGCACCAATTCGCGGTTGGCTTTCACATCATGCGCGAATTTACCTTTGGCGGATCAAATAACTAAGCAACATTGCTAAAATCAAATGCTACACCCAATGACAAAAAGCCCCCGGCGTTTCCGTCGGGGGCTTTTTTTAGCAACTTGAGAAACCAAATTATTCCGGTTTTTTGAATTTCAATGTCATCCGATCAGACTCCCCAATCGCGCGCATGGCCTCGGCGGCGGCTGGATCGTCGGCACTTCCGGCCAGTGTTGGTGGTAAGCGCCAAACAAAATCATCCTCGGTTGGTTGGTCTTTGGGGTTGGCGTTGATCTCACTTTGATCAACAAGTTCAAAGCCGCCGGCCTCAAACGCAGCGACAATCGCTGATTGCTTCACATAACCATTGTCACCGGTCGCCCAAGCATCATCATTGCCCTCTGGTGCGCGGTGCTGAACAACACCGACAACGCCGCCGGGTTTCAAAAGCTTATACATGTCAGCAATCGCTTGAGTTCGATGATCGCCTTGATCCTCAAAACGGTTGAAATGGTGCATCGAGCGGATTTGCAAAATCACATCTGCTGTGCCCGCCATATCATCAGACACAGAACCAAATGCAACCGCACCAACGCTCGCGTCACCTTCGTCGCGCCAGCCTTCAGCTTTTTCGGTCCATTCAGCGGCCCAATTTGCTTTGGCACCTTCTGGCGGCGCAAATGATCCGAACAATGACCACATCTCTGGTGAATAGTCAGCGCCAATCACTTTGCCCTCGGGGCCAAGATAATCGAGCAGAATTCCAGCGTACCAAACTTCGCCCGGTAACGTATCAACGACGGTCATGCCCGGCTTGACGCCAAAGAATTTGAGTGTCGCTGCTGGGTGGCGATATTCGTAACGCGCCTTTGCCTCGTCCGGCTGCTCAGCCAGCACAGCATCAAGCTGCTGCCACGCCGTCGGTACCTCTACAGTTTCACCGCTCGGTTTATCAGCCGCCATCTTTGATGCGTTGTCGCTAGACGCATCCGCAGCATTATCTTGAGAGCATGCGAAAAGTGCGAGCGCAGCTGCGCCCAATAATAAATGTTTCATGGTTTTCTTCCCCTAACCCATGTGATGACGGACATCACCACTTTGAAAAAGGCACCAACGAAACAAATGCTACGCCGCTAAAGCGCCTTGACCACTTCTTCGCACATTTTCTTGGCATCGCCGAATAACATCATCGTGTTATCGCGGAAGAACAACTCGTTCTGAACGCCCGCATAGCCAGCGGCCATTGAGCGTTTGACGAATAGAACCGTTCCGGCATTTTCGACGTCAAGAATGGGCATGCCATAGATTGGCGAGGTTTTATCAGTTTTCGCCGCCGGATTGGTAACATCATTCGCACCAATCACGAACGCCACATCTGCCGTACGGAATTCGGCGTTGATGTCTTCAAGCTCAAAGACCTCGTCATAGGGCACCTGCGCCTCTGCCAACAGAACATTCATATGTCCCGGCATACGGCCGGCGACCGGATGGATTGCGTACTTTACTTCTACGCCTTCGGCCTTGAGCGTATCTGTCATCTCTTTGAGAGCATGTTGCGCTTGGGCAACCGCCATACCGTATCCCGGCACGATGATGACTTTGTTGGCGTTCTTCATGACAAAGGCCGCGTCATCCGCAGAGCCCTGCTTAATCGGACGGTCATCTTCGCCAGCGGCACCGGCTGCGGCGTCATCGCCGCCGAACCCGCCAAGGATAACCGAGACGAACGAGCGGTTCATGGCTTTACACATGATGTAGGAAAGGATCGCCCCAGACGAGCCAACCAATGCGCCCGTGATAATCAGCGCCATGTTTTCCAGCGTAAAGCCAATACCAGCCGCGGCCCACCCAGAATAAGAGTTAAGCATTGAGACAACCACCGGCATGTCCGCGCCGCCGATCGGAACAATCAACAAGAACCCGAGCACAAATGCCGTAAGCGTCAGCAAGAAGAAAATCATTGGCGATTGCTCGCCGGTCATCAGCATCCCAATAAAGATCAGGATTAAAAGCCCAAGCCCAAGATTAATCGAATGGCGGAAAGGAAGCATGATCGGTTTGCCCGACATGTTGCCGTTCAATTTAGCAAAGGCGATGACCGAACCGGAGAATGTAATCGCACCAATCGCAACGCCCAAAGACATCTCAACGATGGATTGAATATGAATGTGTCCCGGTTCGCCAATGTTGAATGCAAGCGGCGCAAGGAATGCGGCCCATGCGATAAACACGGCTGCAAGACCAACCAGTGAGTGAAACGCCGCCACCAATTGCGGCATCGCTGTCATCGGAATTTTGCGCGCAATATAAATCCCTGGCACAGCGCCAGCGCCAACTGCGAGCAGGACCAGAACCCAGGTTCCAAAGCCTTTGTTTTCAAGCACAAAAAGCGTGGTCAGAACGGCAATGCCCATCCCGATCATGCCAAAGCGATTTCCCTGTCGCGCTGTTTCAGGCGACGAAAGCCCGCGCAATGCAAGGATAAAAAGGATGCCCGAAGCGACGTAAAGAAGCGCTGGTAAATTATCTGCCATGCTAATCCCCTAGCGTTCTTTTTTCTTGTACATCGCCAACATTCGCTGGGTCACAAGGAACCCCCCGAATATATTCACGCTAGCCAGCGCGACGGCGAGAAAACCAAATAATTTTGGCGCAAAACTGTTTGCTGATTGCGAAAGATCAGCCCCAAGCGCAATGAGCGCACCAACAATCACCACCGATGAAATCGCGTTGGTCACCGCCATCAACGGCGTGTGCAAAGCGGGTGTCACCGACCAAACCACGTAATAGCCGACAAAGATCGCCAACATAAAAATCGTCAGCAAAAAGACGAAATCAGAAATCGGGCTCGCTGATGCAATCACCGCTAGCTGATCGGCGATCATGCGCGCATGTTCTGCGGCGGCGGTTGCGGCTTCTGCATTTCCGCTTGCATTCGCCGCTGCTGCCTCAGCGGTTTGCGCAGCATGTTCCGCTGCTTTTGCGGCTTCTTCGAGTTGTTGTGCTTTATCCGGCGCGGCCATCAGGCTCCTCCAGGGATGTTATTCGTTGCCGTCAGATGACGACGACGTTTCGACTTCTTCAGTTTCAGTAGCGGCCGATGATGTCTCAACTGGTGCTGGCTCGGCCTCTTCTGGTTCAAACGCGGCATGGACAACCTTGCCATCTCGGGTCAGCGAGACACCCTTGATGATGTCGTCTTCAGGGTCCGCAAAGAAATTGCCGCTTTCTTTATCAGTGAAGGCGGCAATGAAATTATAAATGTTGCGCGCATAGAGGCTCGACGCGTCAGCGGCCAATCGGCCCGGCACATTGGCAAAACCAAGTATGGTGACGCCATTTGTCTCAATCGCCTCGCCTAGCCGCGCGAGTTCAACGTTACCGCCAGCCTCAACCGCAAGATCAACCATCACCGATCCAGCCTTCATTGACCGAACCATATCAGCGTCCACAAGGCGCGGCGCCGGACGACCCGGAATAAGCGCCGTTGTGATTACGATGTCCTGTTTCGCAATGTGACCGGCGACGAACTCTGCCTGTCGCTTTTTGAAATCATCCGACATTTCCTTGGCGTAGCCGCCTTCGGTCTCGGCTTCTTTCATGGCTTCTTCATCGACCGTGACGAAAGTCGCGCCGAGGCTGTTCACCTGTTCTTTCGCCGCAAAGCGTACGTCAGTTGCAGAGACCACAGCCCCAAGACGGCGGGCGGTCGCAATCGCCTGAAGTCCTGCAACACCAGCACCCATAACAAAGACCTTCGCAGCAGCAATCGTGCCCGCCGCAGTCATCATCATAGGAAGCGCGCGACCATAATAAGCCGCCGCATCAATAACTGCTTTATAACCCGCAAGGTTCGATTGAGACGACAAAACGTCCATCGACTGCGCACGGGTAATCCGCGGCATGAAATCCATCGCCATGGCGTCAACGCCCATACGGGCATAGGCCGGCACCGTGTCAGGTGCATTATAAGCGGACAGAATCCCGATCAGTTTCACGCCGCGCGCAAAAACCCGCATCTCTTCGCTCGAAGGCGCCTGCACCTTTAGGATAATATCAGCTTCCTGCACCGCATCCGCAGCGCTGGGGCAAATTTTGGCACCGGCATCGGCATAATCGGCATCAGAGAAACGGGCTGCTTCGCCCGCTCCGGTTTGAACACTGACAGAGGCCCCAAGACCCAAATATTTTTTGACGGTCTCAGGTGTCGCCGCAACCCGGGTTTCGCCGGGGCGCGTTTCTTTCAGGACGGCTATTTTCATTATGCCTCCGAAGGCGGGTCACTACATTAATGCGAGAAGAATAGTTTCACGACGACGTGTGAAAAGATATAAACGCCAACACCTGCAAGTATGGAAATTAGCAGTCCGTTTGACATCACCAAACTGGTGAACATCGTCGCCAGGCCCAAAGATGCAGGCACGCCAACTTCTGTGGCGGCACCCATAATCGCATCATATGATCTGCGGTGATCTTCGTTGTCTTGGATCCGCTGTTGCGCTTCGTCAGTCATGGAAACTCCGTATATTTTTCAGTGTTTTGGCTGATATCAATCAATTCGGCAAGACTACTACTGCGCCGAAAATGTAACTCAATTATATATTTTCTACTGCTTTCAAGGCTATCGCAATATTACTTCAAAGGCGAGGTTGTATCGACCAATTCTCGTATACAATTTGCTCAAAATACTAAACCCCAAATCGCACTGGCCATGCACTGAGCAGTGTACGCAACGTAGAAACAAACGCCAAAGGTTGATCCATCATCAAATGATGATGCGCGTCGGGAATCACCACGAAGGGTGACCTGCCGCGCGCCTGTTCCTGAAGGTGTTGGAACCCATCACCCTGTGCGAATTGCGATTTTTCGCCATAGATAAAAGCAAGCGGGCAACGCGCCGCGCGCAACAAATCGCGCTCAAAATGTACCTCAAACCGACCGCCTTTGACCGGATCAAACTTCCACGTCCAACCTTTAGACCCGTCCTGCATGGTTTCTGGGCGCAATCCCTCGCGAGCAATATAATCAAGCAGGTACAAATTCTCAGCTGGCTGGTTCGGCAAAAGACGGAACCGCGCGATCATTTCTTCGCTCGTCTTATATATATGGGCGCTGCGTTTTGCCTCTTGGGTTTCTTCTTCTGGTTTTTTCTTGATGACGTTGTAACCCTCATGCGGGTCCGGAACGCCGAGCGGGCTATCAACCACGACCGCCCCACCGAGCTTTTCACCATCGCGTTCCACCGCCGCGAGTGTTACCCAACCGCCGAAACTATGGCCCACCACAATGGGACGTCCGCGCGTCGCGAGGCCCGCTTTATCGATTACGGCGAAAACTTCATCCACGAGCAGATCAAGAGAATAGGAATCGCGCCAGTCAGAATCCCCCATGCCCGAAAGATCGAGCGCCGCAACCCGGCGGTTTTCCGCAAAAAATGGCGCAAAAGGTCGCCACCAATTTCGATGGGCCCGTCCACCATGAACAAACAAAAGGCCGCGTTGACCTTCTTCGCCCCAAACAGAATAGCGAATTCGCGCGCCCCCTACCTCGACCGCACCCTCTTCTGACGGGGTCGCAATGGCTTTTTCAAACCAACTCGGTGCCGGCGGCTTTTGTCCGCCAAGATGGGTCAAAGGCCGGATTAGCTCTTCACGTTCGGATGTTTCTGATTTCTTGCTCATAACCATGCCCAATTCATGGCCCATCGATAGCCCAAAGCGCAAAAAACGCAAATCACTAGGACAGTACGATCAAGATCGAGAACGGTGTCAGCGCTTGGGGCAATCATAATGGCGCTGATGGTTCTGCTATTTTGCGACCACTTAAAGTAAACAATAAATTAATTCGTAAACTAATCTTTACCACGAAGCCCAAGCGCTAATTTCTTCGTTGAATTGTCGCAAAATCGTATCGGAATGACACGGTTTTAAACCGATCTTTACTCTGTGGGTCCATTTTCTCCTGAATATTTCAATCTCAGAAGGGCCTGCCACTCATGGTGAAAACGGTTTTAATCGTAGATGACGATCCCACCCAACGCCGCCTTATGCGCGCCGTATGCGAGAAAGCAGGTTATCCAGTATTAGAATCTGCTGACGGCGAAAGCGCCCTCTCCTTGCTGCAAAGCCAACAAGGACAAGACATCGCATTGATCATGCTTGATCTGCGTATGCCCGGTCTTGGCGGCATGGAAACGCTAAAACGCGCAAAATCCTTCCGCGAAGAATTGCCGGTGATCGTTCTAACCGCGCAAGGCGGCATCGACACCGTCGTTGAAGCCATGCAAAGCGGCGCCGCCGATTTCTTTGTAAAGCCTGCGTCGCCCGAACGCGTGATTGTTTCTATAAAGAATGCTTTGAATTTGACGACACTTCAGGGCGAAGTATCGCGCCTCAAACGCAAACGCGAAGGCGCGATGGGTTTTGAAGATCTCATCGGCGAAAGTGGCGCACTGCGCCATGTAACGCGCCTTGGGGAACGCGCCGCTGTTTCGAACATTCCAATTTTGATTACAGGCGAGTCCGGTACGGGTAAGGAAATGATCGCCCGCGCCATTCAAGGATCGTCAGACCGCGCGGGTCGTCCGTTCATCACAGTCAACTGCGGCGCCATTCCGGAAAATCTAGTTGAAAGCATTTTGTTCGGTCACGAAAAAGGGTCTTTTACTGGTGCAAACGCCAAACATATTGGTAAATTTCAGGAGGCCAATGGCGGCACGATCTTCCTCGACGAGGTTGGCGAATTGCCCGCTGATATGCAGGTCAAATTGCTGCGCGTGCTTCAAGAAGGCGAAGTCGATGCGATTGGCTCTAAACGTCCAACCAAGGTCGATGTTCGCGTAATTTCCGCAACCAATCGCGAGCTAGGCGAAGAAGTCAAAAATGGTCGCTTCCGCGAAGATTTATTTTACCGTCTCAACGTCTTCCCGATTGAGATCCCATCATTGCGTGATCGCCGTGAAGACATCCCCGCGCTAATCGAGCATTTCATCCATCGCTATAATGCCGAAGAACGCCGCGACGTTCGCGGTGTACGTAACGAAGTGTTGGAAGTGCTTTGCGAATATAACTGGCAGGGCAATGTGCGGCAGTTGGAAAACACTATTTTCCGCGCTGTTGTACTGGCCGAAAACCCATATCTCTCTGCCGAAGACTTTCCGCAAATGGCGGATGAGTTCAAAGCCGCAGGCATCGAAGCTGGCCCGCCGCTATTGTCAAACGATAGCGATAGCAGCACAGAACAGCCACCTAAACTGAGCAATTTGATCTCGCCCACAGAGACCAATGATGCCGTAGCGATTTTTGATCGCGCCGGTCATTTGCGGTCACTGCAAGAAATCGAAAAAGACCTCATCGCTCTTGCGATTGATACCTATGAAGGCAAGATGTCCGAAGTCGCCCGTCGCCTCGGCATGGGGCGCTCGACGCTCTATCGCAAATTGCGGGAGCATGATCTGGAAGTTAAGCGCGCAAGTTAATTGTGCGCTTACGCTTCACCAAGGGCCGCTAGATAAAGATCAAGCATCGCTTCTTGTTCTTGGCGGTCCGCTTTTTCCATTTTGCGAATACGCACAACCTGGCGCAGGGTTTTGACATCATAGCCGTCGCTTTTGGCTTCGGCATACACTTCTTTGATGTCATTCATGATGGCGGCTTTGTCTTCTTCCAGACGCTCAACCCGCTCAATGAACGACCGCAGTCGGTCTGCCGCAATGGTGGTTACGCCTTCTACACTCGCCGATCCGTCCGCCACGTGCACACTCCCTTACAATTAATCATGACACGGATAAAATATCCGCATGCTTAATCTATAGGTTTAGGATTGGCCGCCTGTAAGGCCAAGCACGAACGACGTCAGTGGGGAAAATTAAATTTCTTGACCGTCAATTTCACGGCGGAGCTGACGCGCCCGATCACGGGCATTTTCGTCATGAGGATTCCACTCAAGCGCCTTTTGGAACATGTCATAAGCTTCGCGCTTAGCGCCGCCGGCCAACAAAATCTCCGCCAGCGTTGTGCGCACCACAAATTGCCGTGGCTCCAACTCTAGTGCGCGGGAAAAGTCCTCTATGGCCCCGGCCCGATCATTTTGGGTTAAACGCACAGACCCGCGCAGCGCATAGCTTTGGGCAAAATTCGGCGCGAGGCCGACAATATGATCGAGAAGCGTAAGCGAGAGATCAAACGCACCATTATTGGCGCTTAGTTCCGCCCGCACATACAAAAGATCCACCGTATCGCTTTGGGCGTCGGTCCAGATCTCAATGATTCGGGAGACATTTTCTTCAGCGCGGATCGCGTCGCCCACGCGCAATTCTTCGAACAAATGATCAAGGCGCGGGTCCGTCTGGTCCGCAAATGCAGGAACAGCCGCAAAAACGGTTAGCAAAAAGCTGGAGAAAAGAGCACAAAGGCGCATTCGCATAGGCGAAAGCCTACCGCGTAAGTCATTAAAATCCAAGGAAAAACCTAGCTGACAAGGTGTCAGGGATTAGGCCTGTTTGGCCTTAAAACGACGCTGCGTTTTATTGATCACATAAAGGCGGCCCTTGCGCCGGACGACCTGACAATCTTTGTGTCGGTTTTTCAACGACTTAAGGGAACTGCGGACTTTCATGAGACTAGCTTTCAATTCGTGCGTGAGCGGCGGAAAATAATCAAAGCGACGGCCTGTGTCAACCGCTACGCCCCGTTTCGCGGGCAATCACTTAAGGAAAGTCCACATTGGTCAGCTTGAGCACGGTTAATTCGCCCGCCGCGTCCCAGACATATTCGAAATGCTCGCCCTGCTCGATAGGTAAAGGCACCGCCGTCGGCCGGAAAATACAGATATTCTCGCCGCCATCACGCCGAACCGAATCATAGACCAGCGCATCCACCGGCTTTTCGGAAAATGGCCAGCGATGATTAAGGGCAAATAGCTGAGACCCCGCATAGTCGTCTTTGTCGTAAAGCACCGGGTCATCGACCCCGCGCAAATCGAGGCAGCGCATATCCACATTCACCACCAGTTCGCGTAACTGAATCCGGTTCGGGAACCCAGCATCCGACATCCGCAAGCGTCGCTCATTATGATAGACCGTCTCGGCAATCGCTGTTCGCTGATCAAGTGCCGCATACCATGCCCCGAGCCGCGATGTATTGAAACGTCCACCACTATCAGAGCAATGCAGAAACGCCGCCATGGCGATTGACGCGGTCGGGCCAGTCACCACCCCGCCCTCGGGCAGCGCCGCCAATCGCCGATAGGGTTGCAACCGGCCATTGGTCATGGCTTCGAGTTCAAACGCCACGCGCAACTCGTCTTCGTTTTCCGCGATGTCTTCAAAAACACCAATGGTCGGATAGCGACTGGCGATGATCCGGTGTGTGCGTGATGTAACCTTGCTCGACTTCACGGGGTTACTTCATGCCCCGCCACGCATCGAGATAACGCCGCACCGCGTAAAGGTCGTTGATGCTGCCTTGGGTCATCCGGTCGAGCGGCGGGCGGCCAGCAAATTCAAACTCGTGGTTATTGGCCTTGAGCCAGCGGACCGCATTATCGTCGGAGGCGAAGACCAGCCGCAATCCTTTTAAGGTACCGAGCACCAGCGAAATACGCTCTAGCTGATCGCGCGTGAGCGAGGTCACACTGCCCTTTTGCCAGTTGTAATAGGTCTGTTTCGACACATCCCCGAGGATCGCCCGGCGCTGATCGACCGTAAGACCCCAAAGATCCGCCACCTTAAAGAACAACTTGATCGCGGGTGCAGACATGCGTTTGCGCTCGTCCGGCTCACGAAGGGCCAGATTGTCGTCTGCGGGGGCGTCGAGCACGGTCGCGCTCATGGGATTCACCTCATGGTCTATTTATGGACTATATATACATATTTAGACTATTTTTGCAAGATCAGCGCCATTTGTTAGATCAGCAACTGGTGCCACCCCCCAAAAGATTCACAATGTCAAAGAGCCGACCCCAGCCGGGCAATGCTCGCCGGTGCCTGGCGCTGTGATGGGTCGTAATGCGTTTACGGGGTGATTTACCGCCGCCTTTGGTCCGGGCCCTATCCAGCACGAACCGCACTATAGGCCCACCCAGAACCACGGGGATATCTATCCACCAAATGCGGGCTTGAGGGTGATTGTATTGACATCGTCCATACAAATCGCCATTATGGAGCATGGACAATGTCCATACGAAAGGATTGCGCATGCTCTCGGCCGATAAAAAACATCCCACTGAATCCAGCGACGCGGTGAAAATTCAACTCCGCGCGCCCAAAATTGTACGCGATAAGATCGACGAGGCTGCTGCGCTTCAACATATTTCACGCACCGAATTCATGCTCAGAGCAGCGTCTTCGGCTGCCGAAGACGCGCTTTTGGATCGGCGCTTGTTTGCGTTGGATGAAGACCAGTTTCAATCCTTTGAAACCGCGCTTACGGCCCCTCTTCCGAAAACCGCAAATCTGGAAACCTTGTTGGCTAAAAAACCGGCATGGGAACGATAGACGCCGATCAGCCTGACGTCGTCGCTGCGCCGGAGAGAATATCTTCTGCGCATAATTTTGATAATTTCGACTGCGGAAATGAAGCCCTGAATAATTGGGTTCAAAAACGCGCACTCGCAAACAACAGTCGCACCAGCCAAACTTTCGTCATCCAACAAAATGACAGGGTAATCGGTTATTACTCATTAGCGGCAGGGTCCATCGACCGGTCGAGCGCCGCAAAAAAACTAAGCCGCAATTCTGTTGATCCGATACCGGTGATCGTGCTGGCCCGGCTCGCCATCGATAAAGCGCACCATGGCAAAGGTCTGGGCGCTGATTTATTGCGAGACGCGTTATTGCGCTCTGTAAGAGCATCTGAGGACGTGGGCATCCGCGCGATCCTCGTTCACGCAATCGACGACGATGCAGTCACATTTTACAAGCGTTTTGATTTCCTAGAATCGCCCATCCAGCCAAGAACGCTGATGCTGCCCCTCGACGCCGTTGCGGCGCTATTACCGCGCTAGGCAGTCACCCCCCACATCCATCTTTCGTTGCGAGGGCGGCCATTTCGGCCGCATAGCGAATATCGACAGGTTGGAATTTGCCGCTGGCGTCGTCATAGGAATCTACGCCACCGGATTTGATGTCATAGACCCAACCGTGAAGTTGGATGTCGCCCTTCTCTATTCGTGTCATAATAGCCGGATGGGTTTTAAGATGCGCAAGCTGGAGGATAACATTCTGTTCCGTGAGCATTGCGATCCGCGCATCTTCGTCCAGGTCTTTGCCATGCTCGCGCACATAGTCGAGCGCGCCGGTGGCAAACCCGAGCCATTCACGAATATGGGGCATATCAGCCGATAGCGCGGGTTTCATCAACGCGGCCATCGCGCCGCAACCCGTGTGACCACAAATCACAACATGCGGTACATTAAGCGCTGCCACCGCGAACTCGATAGACGCCGTGTTCCCGCCCGCATTGACCACATGGGGCGGCACAATATTGCCGGCGTTTCTAACGATGAATAATTCGCCCGGTTCAGTTTGGGTGATCATTGCGGTTTCGATCCGCGAGTCGGAACAGGTAATGAATAACGCCTCTGGTGTTTGCCCCTCTGCCAGTTTTTCAAACAACGCTCGTTTTTCGGGAAAGACTTCGTTTTGGAAACGAACAACACCGGCGGCAAAACGAGGCATAGCAAACTCCTGAAATTACCCTTTTCCCATAAGGTTAGGGCCGACATTTTGTCAATGTCGGCCCCGCACGCAACTACGTGTTATCCCGCCGCACCCAATCAGAGATTTTGAGCAGCAACCATGGCAAATAACATCGGGATCGAAAGAACCGTGTTCGTCCGTGAAAAGAGCATCGCCGTTCGGCCCGCCGCCGCTTTTGCGTCGGGCGCTAGGTCAGGATATTTGTTGTCGATGTTCAGGGCTTTTTGCTGGTTCGGCCAGATAACGAACCAGACATTGAACCACATGATAATGCCCATCCACATGCCAATGCCCAAAAGCACGTGGTTACGGATAGCAAAACCATCAACCGCACCAAGCGTCAGTACATTGACGATATAGCCGTTCAACATCGCAAGGATGAGCCCGGTAACGATCGTTGACATCGCACCCCAGCGGAACCACCAAAGCGCTTTCGGCGCGATGTGCTTACCGACTGCGGGTTTTTGATCATCGGGGATCGATGGCATCAATGGAATTTGGACAAAGTTGAAATACCACAACAACCCAATCCACATGACTCCAGAAAGCACATGCAGCCAACGGAACAAAAACCGCGTATAATTACCGTCAAACGCGCCGCCCATCAGCATGTATAAAATCGCAAGCAGGATCGCGAGCACAAAGCCCGTTATCACCGCATTGCGTAAATTAGAGAGAATGCCCGCCATTGTTCCGTCTCCTGTTCAGTTTTGTTTTTTTTGAAACGCAACACTTTTTAGAAACGCAAATTAGAAACGCAAAATTGTCCGGATACCGCAACAAGATATCCGGACTAAATTACATTTAACCGTGAATCGGCGGCATTAGGCAAGCAAAGGATGTTTTCTTAACAGGATCTTCCTTCTTGTATCGACGGACATTTAACATCCCCGAATGAACAATAGACGCAGCAATCTCCGGCCATCGGTTTTAATACCGCACGGCACCCTTCACAATCATAAAAATACTGACACGCGTCCGCGGGCATAGAATTCGTTGATTTATGACCGCATTCAGGACAGGTTATTGTAGATTTAAATTCGATTTCCAAGCTCATACCTCAATCCACCGTACGATGCTTCCTTCAAAGAAGGGGAGTAAAATCGCCAATATGGTGAACAAACTTGCTATTATCAGTAAACAAATCATTGCACCACTAGGACGCCGCCCATTTCGATAGACCGCAAGAAAACTCAAGCCTACTAACCCTATAGAAACAGCGGTTAAGTAAGGCTTCGCCGCCGAAAATAATGCCAAATTTCCGATTACAGCCGAACCCAATCCTAGATTGATAAGCACAAGCGGTAAAATACAACAGGATGCACCGACAACCGCGAACGTCGCGGCAATTAGACCACCGCCCGCAAAAAACCTGCCCATAAATTTTGATTTTTTAGACTCGATATTTTTTTTCATTTTGCGATACTACAACCTGTAGTAACTACAGGTTCAAGAAAAATGTCGGACAACCAAATCACAATCGGGCGATTGAGCAATTCCACCGGCGTCAACATCGAAACTATTAGATATTATGAAAAAATAGGGATATTGCCGATACCCCACCGCTCCGCGGGTGGCCATCGGCTTTATAACCGTTTTGAATCTGATCGTCTCAAGTTCATCCGACGCTGTCGGAAGCTCGGGTTCTCTTTGGATGAAGTTCGCACGCTTCTCCGTGTCGGTGATGATCAGTTCTCATGCGATACGGTCAAAAAAATTACCGAAAATCAAATTAAGTCCATACGGACGCGCATACGTGATTTACGGAAATTAGAAAAACGTTTGGTCGAGCTAGCCGATCAATGCAACACGAATGATAATACATCCTGTCCGATGATCAATGCACTTTACCAATCTTAATTATCAAGGTTATTTCTCGACCTTTTTGTCGTTTACATAAACGCTGCCGCCGCCCGCGCGGGTAATCCGCCCCGTGACGCTATTCATACGGACTTCCGCAGAGCCATAAAGCTTAAGGTCTGGTTGTGTCACTGCACCGCCGAAAAACACGAGACCCGAACCATCAATGATCGCCCGCAACTTGTCGGCACCGCCAGCTTTAACCATCACTGCACCGGACCCCGCGATACGCGCCGTCATCGGGCCATCCACCCGGGTAGATCGCACAAGACCGGAACCGGCGATAGAAACATCAAACATCCCATCAATATCGCCGAGCACCACATCCCCCGGCCCGGCAATATCGACATCAACGATAGACGCATCCCCGACGCGCACATCAGCATCGCCCGATACATCAATTTCCAATCCGCCCCTGACATTACCCATCACGAGACGCGAACCGTGAACAACGCCAATGACAGCCTCCTCGACATCGCTCGTCTCGCCATAAACATAACACGCATCAAGTTTAAGCGCGCCGCCGAGACGTTCCATCGCGAGCTTAATCCGTGCATCAATAAATTCGACATTTCCCTCATAGGGCATCAAAATTTCGATTGTTGGATATTCCGCAAACAGGCCCTCATCCACCGGCTCGCCAGTGGTTAGCTTTCGACCTTCACGCGGGTGGAACTCGCGATTGATACGATTATCACAGCAATTACGGTCGCCATCATTTTTCCAGCGCTCGCCAGTGATGATGACGGTTCCATCTTTTTCCTCAACCATAACTTGATGATAGGTTTTGCCTTGACGGATCACGATGTCGATCTCGTCGCCGCTGGTCGTTTTGATCTCAATAGTGCCCGTCACGTCCCGTAATGACACATCCGCCGCCGAAAAAGTTTCCGCATTTGAGACACTTGTTAGCGCTAAGCCCCCCACGCAAATGACCGCAAAGCGGCTGAATAGCTGGCGAAAGGTCGATATTTGCGAAATTCCAAAAAGCATGGCGTCACCTGGTTTCCGTTCCCACTGCCGAATGATACCTCGTCGGCGGAATGAACTCAGCAAAAACTACGCCGAAATGCCGGAATTACGTTTTATGGGCACTGGTGATCTATATTGGCCATAAAAAGACGAATGGGGATACACTGACCGAATGTGGGATAAGATCTATATCAACGCAGTGCTCGCGACCATGGACGGGAATGCCCCTTATGGCCTGATTGAGCGCGGTGCATTGGCCATCGAACAAGGCAAAATCAGTTTTATCGGCACCATGGACAGTCTGACTGGGGCGGCGGATAGCTTGGCCCACGAAGTCATTGATCTTAGTGGGCGGTTGATCACGCCGGGATTGATTGATTGCCATACACATTTGATTTTTGGTGGTGATCGCTCCGGTGAATTCGAAGCCCGGCTATTGGGCAAAAGCTATGAAGAAATTGCCAAGGCTGGCGGCGGTATCATCTCTACGGTGCGTGCCACGCGAGAAGCCAGCGAGGCAGAGCTTGTGGCCCTCGCCCTACCACGGCTTGATGCATTCATTGCCGAAGGCGTTACCACCATCGAGATTAAATCCGGCTACGGACTGACGGTCAAAGACGAGATAAAAATGCTGCGTGCCGCACGGCAACTAGAACACGAACGCCCGATCCGGGTGCGCAAGACCTTACTTGCGGCCCATGCCGTGCCGCCAGAATTTAAGGGTAATGCGGATGGTTATATTGATCTGGTGTGCAACGAAATTATGCCCGCCGCCCATGCCGAAGGATTAGTCGATGCAGTCGATGGGTTTTGCGAAGGTATTGGGTTTTCGACCCAACAGATTGAACGGGTTTTTGAAACAGCAAAGACCCTTGGCTTACCGATAAAGCTTCATGCGGAACAACTATCTGATCTTGGCGGTGCGCGCCTCGCCGCCAAATATGGTGGGCTTTCCGCAGATCACCTTGAATATCTCTCGCCGCAAGATACGCAAATTTTGGCCAATGCGGGAACGGTGGCCGTGCTGCTTCCCGGCGCATTTTATTACCTGCGCGAGACCAAACTACCGCCCATCAAAGCGCTGCGTGACGCAGGCGCCCACATGGCCATCGCCACTGATTGCAATCCGGGCACATCGCCAATGACCTCGGTCCTGTTGGCGATGAATATGTGTTGCACTTTATTTCAACTGACACCCGAAGAGGCCCTAGCCGGCACGACTTGTCATGCCGCACGCGCCCTTGGTCTTGATGATTGTGGCATGCTAAAATCGGGTTTTCGCGCAGATTTGGCCATTTGGGATATTCATCACCCGGCGTCATTGGCCTATACTATTGGTCATAACTCCCTGAAAGTAAGAGCGTTTTCTGGCTCTGACTAACGCGCCCATGATGCGGGCAAAAGCGATGACCAGTTTTTGTGCGATCACGCCGCAAACCAAGCCAGAGTGAAAAAATCAAGCACGCACAGTGTGCGTCTAAACTGAACGTGAATAAACGGGAGCTGTAATTTCCACACGCCATACCTAAATGGCGATTGCTAAGTTGCGGAATTCAGTGGATAAATATGTCCAAAATGTGACAAATCGATTTTGTCGCATTGGCCGACTTTGGGCTGACGGGGCAAGGCGAAATACGCTGCAAGGGGTTGCGAGAAATCGCAATTAGGCTGCACGGTCGCCGCCTCATAAACGATGGCTAATACCAATCTGGTGGCGTAGCGCCGCAAGATGCTTACGGGATGTGCGCGATGTCTACCGCATCGATGATTATAAATTCTAAAAGTACGCGTAGCGCATTGCTCGCCGATGATCTGCTCTACGTTTCAAAGCGGCATCCGAATATCCGGCCCTATGTGCTTGAACAATTCGAAGATCTGGTCCCGGCCTTAGATGATATCGAAAAAGGCGACTCCGATACGTTGATCCTTTGTGGCGGCGACGGAACAATGCAAGCCACAATCACCAATGCGATTAACCGCCGGCGTTTTGACCGCCAACCCAACTATGTCGCCTTGCCTTGCGGCATGACCAATGTGATCGCCAATGATTGTGGCCTTCAGGGTCCGCCCGCAACATCGCTTGATAATTTCCTTTGGCGGAGAAATCGGGGCGAAATCAATCGCGTTGAACGTCCGCTCATCGGGATGCAATTATCAGAGCGGCAAGACCCGATTTATGGGTTCTTTCTCGGGGCTGGACTTTTTCATACTGCGGTCCATTTCAGCCGTCAGAATGTTCAGAAAATGGGCGCCAAAAGCTCGCTCGCGGTTGCACTGACCACAGCTGGATTCATCCTGAAAACAGCATTTGATAATTCCGGTGGCCCATCACCATTGATGACCCAAATTCGCGATGAAAATGGCGAGTTGCAGGATCGTGACCTTTCGATGCTGTTGCTGACCACGCTGAACCGTTTATCCGCCGGTATCTTTCCGTTCTGGGGCGAAGGCGAAGACCCAATGAACGTAATGGCCATCGATTATCCGCGAAAGCGTTTCTTGCGCGCCGCCATCAATGTGGTCGCAGGCCGCAAGGTGCCCTGGCTTTCAGATAGCGGATATCATAGCTGGAAAAGCCAAGAAATGCGCCTGCGGTTTGATGGGCCTGTTGTCTTTGACGGTGAGATTTTTCACACCAACCCCGAAGAAGACTTGATCCTCAAAGTTTCCGAAAAAGCTGCGTTCCTCACATAATGACAACCGAGTATGATGATAGTGCGGAGAACAATGATCCGCATACAGCCCTGTGCGCACGCATAGAAAAGGTTTCTGCGCCATCAATGAGCTCGGCAGCGAAACACCTTCTTGATGCGTTGCTTGAAAAATTCCCCACTTCTGCGGCGCTTTTTTATGGGTCCGGTGCCAGCGTCAGCAGCCACGAAGACCCCACCAATATCATATTCGATTTCTACATCATCGGCCCATCCTATGACGCGCTATATGATTCAGGAATGCTCGGGCTCGCCAACAAAATCATGCCGCCCAATGTCTTTTATTTTGAAACGCCCTCACCCGAAGGTGTGTTGCGCGCAAAATATGCGGTTCTGACCCTCGAACATTTTGAAAAACTCGTCAGTCCAAAGACTTTTCATTCCTATTTCTGGGCGCGCTTCGCCCAACCATGCCGTATTTATGATCCCAAAAACCAAATGCGGGCTCGCCTAGAGAATGCGCTGGCACAATCTATCATCAGCTTTTGCGCCAATTCCGCTGGTCTCGTTGGCAATGAATTTACCGCAAAGGAATTATGGCTTGCCGGGCTAAATGCGTCTTACAAAGCAGAATTACGCGCCGAAGATTCTGATCGCGCCAGCAAGCTAATCGAAAGCTATGGCGATTGGGCCGCGTCAGTCACCGCCCCTGCTTTGCGTGCTGCCGGGTTTACCGTCACAACATCGGGCGAAAAACTAAAGATTTCTGAGAGCGCCAAACCCGCCGCCTTCCCATGGCGGATGCGCGCCATCGCGGGAGCCGGTTTATCAGTCGCGCGCCTACTGAAAGGCACGCAGACCTTTAATGGCGGCATTGATTACATCGCGTGGAAAATCAAACGCCATTCCGGTATAGATGTTCAAATTACGGATTGGGAGCGCAAACACCCGCTTCTTGGTGCGCCTGGCGCGGGGCTGCGCTATTACCGCCTCCGCGCCAAACAGAAAAACGCCTAATCGAGATAGGCCGGGAACTTCGGAAGCGCTTCAAAGTCTTTCATTGAATGCTGAATAACCACCCGCGCGCCATTCTCTTTCGCGATGCCTTCAAAACGGTCCATTGAGGCCAATGTATCCTCAACATCGGTGTTGAACTTTGGCACATAGCGATGTTCGCGCGACTCGTTGAGGTGATAAAGATCACCGACCAACATGACCGGACCTTCATTCGCGAGGTTGACCGTCAATGATGTATGGCCGGGCGTATGCCCCGGCATCGACAGAATAGTCACGCTTCCGTCACCGAACACATCATAATCACCAGTGAATTCGATAGTCTCAGCATTCTCTAGCGCCGCATAAGCCGCAAAGCCTTGTTCATCGGCGCGTGCATCATCTCGGAACATAAATTCGCGTTCGCTTTCGTGAACGATAAAGGTCGATCCAGCGAACTGTCCGGCACCGCCAACATGATCAAAATGCGTGTGTGACAATGACAGATATTCGATATCATCAGCCGACAAACCCAACTGATCTAACTGTGTACTGATTTTTATAGGCAGTGACACATGAAACGGACCATTCGTAATGCCGCCTTCAGCGTCATTAAGCGCATCCGGGAAACCAGCATCCCAAATCAGATCACCATCTGGATGACGAATAAGATAACATGTGGAAGCCGCTTTGTTGGTGCGGCCGTCATATTCATTGCCTTGGGTGAAGATCGAAAGATCGTTCATATCAACCCGACCACAATCAAGTGCATATAACTTAACATTGGCTGCACTCGTCGTTTCCGTATCCGTTGACGGCCCATTTTCACCCTGTCCACATGCGGCCAGCGCCAAAAATGACAAGCTCAAAAATCGTTTCATGATACCCCTCAAAAGAAATTAGGCTGGCTGTCTATCAGCATTTGCGGCGATTTCATACCGAACAAGATACTTGGTAGTGACTCAGTTTGAAATATGAACGGATGATTTCTGTCAAAACATGCACCCGACCATCACACCTCGATAGGCATATACTCGCCAGTAGACGACATTGCAATTCAATGTGTGAGTGTCTTACTTGAGGCGATTTTAGGACGCTCGTTAATTGGCCTCAGTCCTGCCAGCCAGCGGTTTGGATGAAATATTCGTAGGCCTCAAAATCAAAATCCTGACCTACAACTTTTTCAATTTGATCTTTACAGTGTCGATTGACCCGCCACGTCCCAAGAAACGGATGCTCATCGGAGAAACCCCAAATAGGTTTCAACCTTTCAAGGTAAACTGCAGGCAGGTTGATTTCGTAGCTGTCGTCAACGAACTCTTCCCCAATTTTATTTCTGCCTATATGCAAAATATTGTTAGGCAGATTGAACGCCTTATAGGGACTGGGATAATTGCTCTCGACGTATAGGTCCCTAGAACGAGCGGCATCGTCGTTATCGGTAGTGGCTTTACCAATGCCGACGTACATATGAAAATCCCAGCCAATGTGTATATAAAATTTGTCGCGCCACTCGAGTGAGGCTTCGGCAAATCCTCGAAATATCATCTGCAATACGGTGGGCATGTCTTTGTGAAGAACTATTACATCTTCAGCGAACTCAATTTCGTCGAAAGCGGGATCATACAGTGGACCACCCTCTGAGCGCAGCTTTTCTTTTTGCCATTCGTGCCCATCTACTCTTGTTAGGCGTAAATGGGGCAAGCCACTTTCTTCAAATAGTTTAATGGCCGCGTTTATATACGCACTTTCGACACGTAAACATTCTTCGATAGTAAGTACCTTCCCATCGAAGGTTTCGCCTACATCGGAATAGCATGTCCATGCACTAGGACCAATATAAGCACCACGCTCATCTCGTTGGGATTGATCGTATTTAATGATCCTGTACTCAATCATACAAACCCTTAAAACGTCACATCTTGATGCCTTACCGTAGTGAGGAAAAGGAAGTTGCGCCAGTGTCCTCCTTTTAGCGTTTTAAGACACTCACCTTTCTCATGGCGGACGGTGAAAAAGGGCCATTAGTCGTCATTTTACTCGCCGATACAGTTGGCCAGCTTCGGCCCGAACGCGGACACTGCAAGATACTTGTTTCATGTTGAATTTAGGGGTTATGAGCGCGCGCAGTTCGCGATAGAGTGACCAAATTCGAAATTATAAAACGAGTGTCATGAGCGAAACCCAGCCCCCTTATATCCTCGCGATTGATCAGGGCACGACCTCTAGCCGGGCCATTGTTTTCGATCAGTCGGGTAAAATCATCTCACAGGCCCAAGCCGAATTTGCGCAACATTACCCTAAAGACGGTTGGGTCGAACACGATCCCGAAGATATCTGGCGCACGACACGCGATACGGCCCGCGAAGCGTTAGAGACCGCCGAAGAAAATGGCGGCGAAGTGGTGGCCATTGGCCTGACCAACCAACGCGAAACGACAATACTTTGGGACCGCGAAACCGGAAAAGCGCTTTACAACGCGATTGTCTGGCAAGACCGACGAACCATGGATGTATGCACGAAATTGCGTGAGGAAGGTTTTGAAATCCACGTCACGGCGCGCACCGGGCTTTTACTCGACCCATATTTTTCAGCAACGAAAGCTGCGTGGATTCTCGATAATGTCGATGGTGCGCGCGCCCGAGCCGAAAACGGCGAGATTGCATTCGGCACCGTGGATAGTTTTCTAATCTGCCGCCTGACAGGCGGCGAAACCCACGCGACCGATGCCACCAATGCCAGTCGCACCAGCCTTTATAATATTCATGATAATTGCTGGGATGATGCGTTGCTAGAAAAGTTCCGTGTACCAAAGGCCATGTTGCCCAATGTGCGCGATTGTTCAGACGATTATGGTTTAACCGACCCAGAATTGTTTGGACGCCCCATTCCGATTTGCGGCGTCGCTGGCGATCAACAAGCTGCGGCTTTTGGTCAAGCCTGCTTTGAACCCGGCGACATCAAAAGCACTTATGGCACAGGCTGTTTTGTTCTGATCCATACCGGCGACAAGGTTTTACATTCCCAGAACAAATTGTTGTCCACCATTGCCTGTCGATTGGATGGTAAAACGACCTATGCATTAGAAGGGTCAATTTTTATTGCTGGTGCCGCGATCCAATGGTTGCGCGATGAATTGGAAATCATCAAATCCGCTGATGAAACCGCCGCGCTCGCCGAAAGCATTGAAAACAACAACGGTGTTTATCTGGTCCCAGCTTTCACCGGTTTGGGTGCACCCCATTGGTCCCCCAGCGCACGCGGATTGGTTTCTGGCTTGACCCGCAGTTCCGGCAAGGCGGAACTAGCGCGAGCGGCGTTGGAAAGCGTGGTTTATCAGACTGCGGATTTAATGAATGCCATAGCACGCGATGGTGCAGAGACAAAAACTTTGCGGGTCGATGGCGGCATGGTCGCCAATGATTGGACCATGCAATTCCTCGCCGACATTTTGAATCTGCCAGTTGAGCGTCCCAAAATTCTCGAAACGACAGCATTAGGCGTTGCTTACCTTGCGGGGCTAAAGGTTGGGATCTTTCAAAATATCGAAGAAATTGCCGAACGCTGGCGATTGGACGCCCGCTTTCAACCGGCAATGTCCGCCGAAGAGCGCGCCGGCAACCTTTCTGGCTGGGCCGACGCACTAAGGCGAGCCTTGGCCTAGGCGGAAACCGTTATATGCGGATCGCCCGCACTGACCGAGCCAATGACACATGCTTGTTCATGGCCATGGGCCTTGAAAGCATCAATAATTTTTCCCGCGCTTTCCGGCGAGCATGCGACCAGCAATCCGCCACTGGTTTGTGGGTCGGTTAGCATATCGCGTATTTCAGCCGGTGCATCGACCATGTCTTTTATGCTTTCCCAGTTGCGACCGCTCGCACCGGTTTTGACCCCGTCCGCCAAAAGCGCCTTTGCTTCGTCGAAAACCGGCACTGCTTTTTGATCGACCTCGGCGGTAACCCCACTGCCCTTACATATCTCGGACAGATGCCCCAACAAACCAAACCCGGTCACATCCGTTACCGCATGAACACCGTCGATCTTCGCAAGCTCTGCCCCCGGACGATTGAGCAGCGTGGTCGAATTGATCATGGTTTCATAGCCCGTCGCGCTTAGGATCTCACGTTTCAATGCCGCGCTAAAAATGCCGACACCTAAAGGCTTCCCAAGGATCAGCACATCGCCCGGCTTCGCACTGGCGTTCCGAAGAACACGATCCGGGTGTACCAGCCCCATGGCCACTAACCCATAAATCGGCTCGGCGGAATCAATCGAATGACCGCCAGCCACGGGCGCGCCTGCCGCTTCGCTCACGGCGTGCCCGCCATCGAGAATTTTGCGAATAGTATCGGTCGACATTTTCCCAATCGGCATACCAACAATGGCAAGCGAGAAAATCGGCTGACCACCCATTGCATATACGTCAGAAAGCGCATTGGTCGCCGCAATCCGCCCAAAGTCAAAAGGATCATCAACAATGGGCATGAAAAAATCAGTCGTCGCGATTAGCGCCGCATCGTCGGAGACTTTATAAACCGCCGCGTCATCGCTGGTGGCAGCATCCACCATCAAAGCCGCATGGGCGGTGTTCAGGGGCGCTGCGCCCAGAATTTCACGCAGAACATTCGGCGCGATTTTACATCCGCAACCACCCCCATGGGCAAGGCTCGTCAAACGCGGTTCTTTTGGGGAATCAGACAAAACTTCTCTCCTTGCCGTCTTGGCAGAAAAACCTAGAACATCTTTTGGTCACTACATACAAGCCCAGCCCCAGAAAGGCCCAGCCCCAGAAAGGCCGCATAATCACTGCTGCGATCCACCATATAGACGAAACATCGGTCAAAACGCTTGGGCAGTTCGACACCATTATTGACGTGCGCTCACCAGCGGAATTTGCACAAGACCATATACCCGGGGCGATAAACCTGCCGGTTCTCAACGACACCGAGCGCGCGGAAGTGGGTACTCTTTACAAACAGGTTTCGCGGTTTAAGGCGCGCCGGCTTGGGGCGGCCTATGTTGCCAGAAATGTAGCGCGTCACCTCGATACGGCGCTGGCCGATAAACCGAAAAATTTCCATCCGCTGATATATTGTTGGCGCGGCGGAATGCGCTCAAACGCGATGGCAACGATCTTGGCCCAAGTCGGCTGGCACACGGGCTTGCTTAGCGGCGGATACAAAACTTGGCGGCGAAGTGTTGTCACGGCCTTGAGAGATTCTGACGCGCCATTGCCGTTGATTTTATTGGATGGGCAAACTGGCACAGCGAAGTCTGATGTTTTACGGGCACTAAACGATGTCCAAATTCTAGATCTCGAACACCACGCCAATCATCGTGGTTCGGTTTTTGGTGGGTTTTTCGACAATCCGCAACCGGATCAAAAACTGTTCGAATCGTTATTGTGGTATGATCTTCAGCATCATGATCTTTCTAAACCAATATTGGTCGAGGCTGAATCTAACCGGATTGGCCGATGCGAAATCCCCAAACGCATCTGGACCGCGATGCGCGCAGCACCAAGGGTCACCCTTACGGCCCCTATCGCATCGCGCGCCGAATATCTTTTAACTGCTTATGCAGACATCATTGTTGATGATCTAATCGTGCAAGATGCTATTTCGCGCCTGCGGGCATTCCATTCCAAAGAGACACTGGCGAAATGGCAGGCGATGGCCGAGGTCGGTGCCTATCGCGATCTCGCGGCAGAATTGATGCGCGTCCATTATGATCCGCTATATAGCCGAGGCCGCAAAAAAGACGCGCCGGTCACATTGGCGCATATTGCCTTGCCGGATCTTTCCGGCGCGACCATTGAGACGGTTGCGAAAGAGATCGCTTTGGTTCTATCCAAGGCGCAAAATAAGGAAGACGTCCATGGCTGATCTTGATCTCACCGGAAAAACTGCCCTCGTCACCGGCGCATCGCGCGGACTGGGCCGTTCTATTGCAATTTCGCTGGCCCAAGCTGGTGCCCATGTATTGGCGCTGGCCCGCACGCCGGGTGCTCTGGAGGAGCTTGATGACGCCGTGAAGGCCGTGGGCGGCAAAGCGTCTTTGATCCCGCTTGATCTCGTCGAGGGTGAAGGTATTGAACGGCTCGCCGAGGCACTCATGGGTCGGTTCGAGGCGCTTGATATTTTGGTCCTGAATGCAGCCAGCCTTGGCGAGCTTGCACCGCTCCCGGATATTGATCCAAAAGTCTGGAATCACACACTAAACCTGAACGTCACCGCAAATTGGCGCTTGATCCGCGCACTCGACCCATTGTTGCGCCGCGCCAAACGGGCCGACGTGATCGGCGTCACCTCGCATGTAGGCGGCGAAACTGCGCGCGCATTTTGGGGTTCATACGCCGTAACCAAAGCCGCACTAGAAATGCTGCTTGAGACCTATGCGGAAGAAACCGCCCGTACCGAGGTCGAAGTATCGATCATTGATCCCGGCACCATGCGCACAGATATGCGTGCCGTTGCAATGCCGGGTGAAGATCCGCAAACGCTGCCTTCACCGGATGAAACCCTGCCGCTGGTCCATCATGTTTTAACCCGCACCAAGGCCGAGCCAATTCGCGTGCGCAAGCGCGATTTACAAAACTGATCGACAGCTACCGGCGTTTTTCTTTGGCAAACGGGTTGCCCGGTCTTTTTAGGATAAGCCGAATTGGCACTGCGCGAATATCAAATGCGTCACGAATACCGTTGATCAAATATCGCTTATACGCCGCAGGCAAATCTTCCGCACGGGTACATTGCGCCACAAAAGTCGGGGGCCGCGTTTTTGTCTGGGCAATATAACGAAGCTTGATCCGCTGTCCTGAAACCGCAGGCGGCGCGTGACGCGACACTGCTTCTTGTAGCCAATCATTTAGCTCCGGCGTTTTTACGCGCGCATTCCAATCAATATAAAGCCGCGTCACAGCGGGCATTAAACGATTGATCCCAGCACCCGTTAGCGCCGAAAAAGCAGCAATCGGAATACCTATCGCCTGAGGTAACAACCGGTCGGCAGTTTCGCGCAATTCGCGCATTTTCGCATCGCGGTCTTCGATCAGATCCCACTTATTAACCGCAAGCACCAATGCTCGCCCTTCGCGCAAAGCGAGGTCAGCGATCTGAAGGTCTTGCTTTTCAAAGGGCGATGTCGCTTCCATCATCAGGACCACGACTTCGGCAAATTTGATCGCGCGCAAACTATCGGCGACCGAAAGTTTTTCGAGCTTTGATTGCACTTTGGCTTTTTTGCGCATTCCAGCCGTATCGAAAAGTTTGACTGGCCAGTCACGATCTTTGCCCGTCCACTTCCATTCAACTGAAATTGAATCGCGGGTGATGCCCGCTTCCGGCCCAGTCAAAAGCCGGTTCTCGCCAATTATCTGATTGACTAAAGTTGATTTGCCCGCGTTCGGGCGGCCAACGATCGCAACCCGAAGCGGTTTTAGCGGGTCGTCCCACTCTATTTCTTCGTCTTTTTCGTCCGACTGCCACTCCGCTAGAAACGGGTCGAGCAAATTATAAAGCTCGGCCATACCTTCACCATGTTCGGCGGAGATCGCCAAAGGCTCACCAAGACCAAGACCGTAGGAATCATATAAGCCGGAATCGCCCGCTGCACCTTCGACTTTGTTAGCCAAAAGGATCACCGGCTTTCCGCTCGCGCGAAGGATCGACGCAAATGTTTTATCGAGCGGCGTCACGCCTGCCCGTGCGTCGATCAAAAACAAACACGCGGCGGCCTCGGCCAGGGCAATATCTGTTTGTTGACGCATGCGCCCTTCGAGCGCTGCTTCGGGTGCCTCTTCAAGGCCCGGCGTATCGACAACCGTAAAGGACAAATCACCGAGACGCGCCTCTCCCTCACGGCGGTCACGAGTGACGCCGGGTGTATCATCCACAAGCGCAAGGCGCTTTCCAACCAAACGATTAAACAAAGTGGACTTGCCTACATTAGGCCGTCCGACCAGTGCGATTTTTACTGACATGTGCTCGATTTAGTCCTGCGGTTCTAAGCTTCGCTGGCGCATTAGCGCATAGCGACCAGCTTGCCATCCTCCGTCAGGATAAAGACTTTTTCGCCTGCGACAACCGGAGCCACAACTGAGCCGCCGTCAAACTTGTCAGTTTCGGTGACTTCACCCGTTTCCGGCGAGACCCTGACGATCTCTTTTTCAGTAGAGACCAATAGCAACTGCCCACCGGCAAGCACTGGTCCGGCCCAAGAAATACGGCCTTTTTTCTTCTTTTCGTTCTTGTAACGGCGTAGCTGCGTCACCCAAACGATGCCGCCATCTTCACGCGAGACACAGATCAATTCGCCTTCGATTGAGACGAGATAAATAAAATCACCCGCGACCCATGGCATTTGAAGGCTTGCGACCGGCAATTCCCATACTGGCTGGCCAGAGCGGATATCAATCGCCGAAAAGCGCCCGCCATGGCTAACCACATAAACCAAGCCCCGGTCGATCACCGGGCTACCGGCGATGTCATTTAGCTGGGACAGTGCCGTCAGGCGCGTTTCGCGCACCATGGTCGTATCCCAAACAGAGCGGCCATTGTCGGCGATAAACGCCACAAGTTCCCCCGATGAGAACGGCGCAACCACGAGGTCGCCAGCGGCAGCGGGGCTAGAAGAAGAAAGGAACCGCGCGGATTCTTCAAACGATTGAAACGCCCATGACGTCTCGCCGGTTTCCTGATCCAGTGCCAAAAATTCGTTGGTATTCGTCGCAAGATAAACCTTGCCGCGATAAGCCGTTGGTGGTGTACGCGCTGGTGCGGTCGTATCGACCTGCCACAGCTTTTCGCCCGTCTGCGCATCAAGCGCTGCGACAAAACCAAAACCCGAGGTCACAAAAATGCGGCCCTGATCAAAGGCGACACCACCGCCAAAACCGATTTGAGACGGCTTTGGCCGGCTCATGAGAACAAAATCACGAAAACGGAATCGCTCGTTAATTTCTGGTGTTAGCTCGGTTGTCCAAATTTCATCGCCCGTTTCAACGTCGAAAGCCGTGACATTCGCGGCAGCATCCATCACGAAAACACGGCTATCAACAACGATAGGCGGCGATGTCAGGCGCGCACGGCGCGCAGATGCCTTGCCAACATCGACTTTCCATAGGGTTTCCATCGTTAATGGCGCGCTCAAATGATGAAGCGTGTGATCAGCTTCGCCGCCCGGCTGCGTCCATGATTGGTTCACATATGAAGGTGGAACTTCGACGGTCACGCCCGCAAAACGCGGGTCCGGTGCCAAGGCCTGATCAAGCGCGAGGATCGAAATCCGCTCATCTTCTTCTGGTGCTTCCCCGTTTTTGTCAGAGTCATCGCTACCAAAAAGGCCCGAAATTGGATTAGAGCCACAAGCGGACAAAAGAGACAAACCCAAAGCCAACAATAAAGCGCGCAAGGGCGAGGAAGAAATGCCTGTCATATTTTACTCTTCGTGATTGTGATCAGCGTGGTCATCTGACGGCGTATCATTCTGCGCGTCAACAGGCTCGGTCATTGTGTTTTCGGTGTCGCTCGGTGCAGTGGTTTCACCCACAACTTTAAGAAGGTCATCAAGCCGGGTTTCGCCAGTGATGTTCACCCCCTCTTTTGCCGCCGATGCCAATGCCGCAAATTCTTCGGCGCGCTCGCGGATCCCTTGGGGGGCTTCGAGATTGATCGACAGTGCACGGAACGCAGATAGCGAAGCTTCGTAGTCTTTTTCAAAAAGGGCAGCGAGTGCCAACACTTCTTGAGCATAAAAACTAAACGGCCCGGTGACGTCCGTTAAATTACCAAGATCAGACATCACCACATCGCGGCCCTCCGCCAGCGAGAGGTAAGCCGCGCGTAATTGCGCCAATTCACGCATGCGGCGCGGCGCATCGCTATTGGCAAGCTCGCGGTAAACCTCAACGGCTTTCAAGCGCTCGCCATTGGCCGCATAAGAACCAGCGCGTCGAAGCGATGCCAATGCGCCATAGCCACCCTTGGCCTCAGCCACCGATTCAAGCGCCGCTCGACCCGCCATAGGGTCTTCTTCGAGCGTTTCAACCGCCGCCAAAAACTCAACCGCGTGCTTTTCCGCTTTGCTGGTTTGAAGATGTGACCAAACCTGCCAGCCGGCCACACCGACCACGATGGCTATTGCCGCACCCACAACCGCAGGACCATGCTGGCGGAACAGCGCCCACTGGCGTTCTTCCGCAAGTTCCTGATCAACTTCTCTTAATATTGTTTCGTCTTCGTTCGCCACTGACGCATTTCCTGCCGATTGCTATCTATAAAGCCGGGCCGTTCTAACGGCCTTTGTGTCCGCGCGCAACGCGGGCAGATTTTTAGTTACCATTTGATTTTGACGGATTTTGGCCGCCCTTACGGTTTTTCCAGCTTTCGCTCAGGCCGTGGCGCGTAAGCCCGCCCGAACCGCGTCGATCATCATGTCGATTTCCGCCTTGCCTGAGGTCAATATTGGCGCGATGGCGAGATGTTCGCCATTAGCCCGAACGGCGACGCCCTTTTCATAAGTTTTAAGGAAAACATCGTTCCCTCGGGCACCTGGCGCACCTTCGCGGCCAGATACAGTGACCCCCGCGGCCAAGCCGATATTTCGGATATCGACCACATGAGGCTCGTCTTTCAGGCTATGGACCGCTTGTTCAAAATAATCACTCATCTCAGCGGCATGGGCATATACCCCTTCTTCGCGGAACACCTCTTGGGCAGCGAGGCCCGCCGCCGCCGCTAATGGATGCCCTGAATAAGTGTAACCGTGGAAGAATTCGACGCCCGCAGCGCTCGCATCCATAAAGCCGTCATAGATATGCTTGCCGACAATTGCTGCGCCCATGGGGACCGCGCCGTTATTTATCGCCTTTGCGACGGTGACGATGTCCGGCTCTACGCCGAAATATGTCGCCGCATTCGGCGAACCCATACGCCCAAAACCGGAGATCACCTCATCAACGATCAGCAAAATGCCATGTTTCTTTGTGACTTCGCGCAGACGCTTTAGGTAATTTTTCGGCGGCACGAAAACGCCGCCCGACCCGGCAAACGGCTCGACAATAACAGCCGCGATCGTCGAGGCATCATGTAGCGCAATCATGGCTTCGAGTTCGCGCATATATGGTTCGACATCGACCTCAGCCTCGCCGGGCGTAAATGCCTGCGTTGCGGGATCATAGGGGAACGACATGTGATCAACGCCCGGAAGAAGGCTGCCAAAAAACTTTCGATTATTGACCATGCCCCCCACAGATATCCCGCCGAACCCAACGCCATGATAGCCGTTTACCCGCCCGATCAAGCGGGTACGGGTGCCCTCGCCGCGAAGGCGATGATATGCAATCGCCATTTTCAGCGCCGTGTCCGCCGCTTCTGAACCCGAATTCACGAAGAATACATGGTTCAGATCACCGGGGAATTGATCCGCGACGACGTTCGCGAGTTCAAATACTTTTGGGTGGCCAAAATTAAACGCATTGGCGTAATCAAGTTCATCCGCCTGCGCCTTAATCGCTTCAACAATTTTTGGATGCCGATGACCAAGGTTGCAACACCAAAGACCTGAAAACGCGTCGAGGACTTTCGTGCCCTCAGACGTATAATAATAATGCCCCTCTGCCCGTTCATAAATACGCGGTGCAGCCTTAAAGGCTTTGTTCGGTGTAAACGGCATCCAGTATGATTGCAGCCAATCGTTGCGCCGCTCAGGGGAATTATCCAAGGTCATCACAATCTTTCATCTTACTCAGGAAAGCTTCATCCAAATGGTCTTTAGCTCGGTATATTTATCTAACGCATGTAGCGAACGATCACGGCCAAACCCAGATTGCTTGAACCCGCCAAACGGCGTTGTAATATCACTACCGTCCCAACAATTTACCCAAACATTCCCGGCACGGAGCGTTCTTGACGCTTTGTGGGCATAGTTGAGATTGCTGGTCCAAATACCGGCGGCCAGGCCATAGATCGTATCATTGGCAATACGCATGGCATCATCGAAGTCATCAAAACCGATTGCGGAAATAACCGGCCCAAAAATTTCTTCTTGCGCGATTGTCATTTTATTATCGACACCATCGAAAATTGTCGGCGCAACATAAAAACCACCGCTATCGCTCAGAGCGCGCCCGCCACCACACACAAGTTTTGCGCCCTCAGCACCGCCCTTTTCGATGTAACCCAGCACCGTGTTCATCTGGGCTTCATCAACCAGCGCACCAAAGCGAGTATTTTCATCGAGCGGATCACCGGGTTTGAGGCTTTTTGCGACGGCCGCAACCTTGGCAAGGAATTCGTCTTTGACCGAGTTTTGAACCAACAGGCGCGTGCCCGCCGTACAGACCTGTCCCTGGTCATAAAAAACGGCCCAAGCCGCAGCCATCGCGGCCGCATCAAAATCCGGGCAATCTTCCATGACGATTTGTGGGCTCTTGCCGCCACATTCGAGGGCAATACGTTTCAAATTGCTTTGTGCACCATATCCCATGATCAACTTGCCAACGGCGGTTGAGCCAGTAAAGACAACCGCATCAACATCCATATGCAGCGCCATTGCCTTTCCGGCTTGCGCACCATTACCCGGCACCACATTAAGAACGCCCGCCGGTATGCCAGCCTCAGCCGCAAGTTCCGCCGTGCGCAGCATCGTTAAACTGGCTTGTTCAGCCGGTTTCATAACGACAGAGTTTCCAGTCACAAGCGCCGGTGCGAACTTCCAAGACGCCATCAATAGCGGAAAATTCCACGGCGTAACGGCACCCACAACACCTAAAGGTTCACGCACGATCATTGATACAGCGTCATGAGGTGACGGACCAAGCTCGTCGTAGATTTTGTCGATAGCCTCGGCGTAATAGCGGATCGTCTGCACCACCAAGGGAATATCCGCGTTGCGCGTGTTTCGGATCGGTTTACCCATATCAAGGGTCTCTAAAAGCGCCAGCTCGTCAGCATGGGCTTCGACCATGTCGGCGAAGTTGAGCATAATTTGGCGACGCTTGCGCGGCGGCAACTTGCTCCACAGACCACTTTCAAAACTTGCCCGCGCTGCTTTGACTGCTAAATCAACATCTGCGGCATCACACGCGCTTAGACGTGCGATCTCTGAACCGTCAATCGGCGAAATACACGGCAATGTCTCGCCCGATTGGGCAGGCGTGAACTCACCATTGATAAACGCTTCGGTTCGGATCGTGACTTTTTTAAGGGCAGCAGCAACACCGGTAGAAAATGTCATGATAAACGTACTTTCATTCGATTAGACCCGCCGCGCGCAACTGGGCTCTTTCTTCTTGCCATTTCAGCATATTCATTTCGATGAAGAAAAACGCAACGATCCATAACATCGCATCCCACGCATCCCATGGCTCGCCTAAATACCACCAATAACCAGCATTTACGAAGAGGATTGAATATAGCAAGACCTTGAATGACTTATAGGCGAGAAAGAATTTTGTACCGATCAGGGCAGATGATTTCAGATAGATCTCAAGTTCAAGGATGATGACGATCAAAACCCAAAGGCCGGCGTTTACCACATCGGTCCAGGCAAGGCGTTTGATCAGACTGAGATTTTCAGCACTCGCAAACATGTTGTCGCTCACGCTGTAATATGCATTCGCCGCCAACGCCTGACAGTTGGTGGCGTTTAGCAATTCATAATCATCGAGCGCATTCGCAAAGGATGCACCAGTGCCCGTGAGGCCACACGGATCTGGCCCGATATAAGCGTCAAATCCAAATGGCACCCCAAGCGTCGCGATATAGCCGTAAAACGAATATAAAATGACCGCCCAACAGGCAAAGCTGACGACGCTGATAATGCCATCAACCCAGCCTTTGATCTTTTCGTCCGGCAACACCCATGTCTCAAGCTCTAGCAACATCAACAAAACCAACCAAGCGGCCGTATCAATCGCATCGGTATAGGCGACGATAATATCGCTCAGCGCCACACCATCTTCATAGGTGAATGCACTACCGGAAAAGTTTTCCAGAAAAAAATGACCCGTGTTAATCGCCAAAAGCGCGTAAACGGAATATTTGAAAATCTGAAAAAGTTGACCAGTACCTATGCTCATAGTGATCCCAAAAATATGCGCCGATCACGAAGATCGGCGCAAATGGTTACAAAAATAGCGAGGCAAGCGCTTAGTGATTGCGCGATCAGTCGCCCCACTCATAACTCATGCGAACGCCAAAAGTGCGCGGCCGAATTGGTCCCACAAAATGCGCGGGAATAAAGCCGCCAGATTCTTCTGCGCCCGCAAAACCTTCTGTATCGGTAAGGTTTTCAATATAACCGATGACTGACCAACCCGCCTCGGCCTTATAGCCAAGCCGCAAAGCCATATCGAAAATACTCGGCGTAATCGCCTCGTCGAGATGGGCAGCGCCGCCATAGGTCTTGCTTTGGGCGGTGAATTCCGCAGCGCCATAAATCCCGCCCGCACCGGCAGGAATATTCATGCGTAAAATGCCAGCGCCCGCATATTTGGGCACATTTGCTAGCGACAACCCTTCGCAATCATCCGTACCGTCACAAATAGACTGCACATTGTTCGCCTCAGACCCGGTATACGAACCGGATAACAAAACACCAAAATATTCACCAATATCTGTGTCGATTGATCCTTCTATGCCCCAGCCTTTCACATCACCGATATTCTCAACGACAATTCCGCCGCCCGTTCCGGTCACTGTCTGTTGGAGATCTTTGTAGGTGTAGTAATAAATATTGGCATCAAACCGAGATCGACCACCAAGGGCCGTACCTTTAACCCCGGCTTCGTATGACCAAGCTTTTTCCGGATCAAACGGATCGGGTGACGCATCACCAGCCGCTAAGTTGATACATTCCGTACCAAATGGGCCGCAATAGGTTGTGGCCGATCCGTTAGGCAGGACGGTAAAACTACCAAAGCCCCCAGCCTTAAATCCGCGCGTCGCACTCGCAAACAACATCACATTGTCGGACGGGTGATAACGAGCAATGAAGCGTGGTGTAAACGCATCCCAGCTTTGTTCAGCCTCGTGGAAATCGGCTGACGTAAAGCCGAGTGCGAAATATGGGCCGAGCTGACTATCGATAGGAAGCGCGCGGATACCGAATTTTTTGGTATCTTTTGAATAGCGTACGCCAATACCAATATCGAACTGTTCGCTAAGGCGTAGTGTTGTATCCACATAAGCGGCAAAACCGTGATACCGCCCGCGCACCTGATTGCTTTCAATCAACCCTTCAGGGTTCGGCGTAAAAGAATAATAGTAATATGCGAAATAATCTGAACAGGAATTAAATCCGTAATAGCTCAGATAGTACTGACACATTGTCTCTTCGTCTGAAGCCTGCGTGAAGAGAACATCAATCTCTTCTTTGTAATACGAAGCACCAGCATACCAAGCCAATGGGCCTTCGTTATCCGATACAATACGGAGTTCCTGCTCGAAATATTTGCCGTCTTGGTCTTGGCTATAATCATTAATCCGCAATGGGGTGCCGTCAAAATCCTCCGCATAAAAATACGAATGATCCTTATAACCCGTCATTGAGCTGATAATTGCGCCACCTAAATCATAATCAAGTTGAAGACCAAAACTCAGAATCTCGCCATTATCGGCTTCGCCCAACCCTTGATCGCTATCAATATCATTTTCAGTTCCGCCGAGCGACAGCCCGAAAACATCAACAAGCGTATCCCAAGAATCGCCCTTTTCTGTTGCACGATAGACCGCGCCGGATTGCATCCGCTTTTCGTATTCAACAGTGAATAGCGCCTCAAAAGCATCTTTGCTGTATAGCGCCGACAGTCGGCCCGCATATTTCTCTGGCTCAACCTGTTTTTCGATACCCGGGCGCGCGACATTTTCGGCGTAGCCGTCTTCGTGCGCGCCATATCCGGAAACGCGCAAAGCGAAATACTCATTAACCGGAATGTTCAACGCCGCTTCGCCAAAAATCCGATCACGTTCACCGATATCCAATTCGGCATAACCGCCATATTCGCCGATACGTGGCTTGGCGGTATGAACGCTAATCGCGCCGCCAATGGCGTTACGCCCAAACAAAAACCCTTGCGGACCACGCAGAACCTCTGCCCGTTCCATGTCATAAAGACTAGAAACCGCAGCGCCATTGCGCCCCTGATAAAGCCCATTTTTGAAAAGCGGAATCGATGGATCACCGCCAACACCAAAGTCATTCGTGCGGATGCCGCGAATGTTCAAAAAGTCGATAAAACTGTCGAGCGAATTACCGCTTACGCCAGGGGTGAATTTCACCAGATCTTTGATGTCATCCAAATTCGTATCACGCACAAAGTCACCGCTATAGGCCGTGATCGCGAGCGGTACCTCTTGGATTGATTCATCGCGTTTCGTTGCGCTGACGATAATCTCATCACGCTGCGCCAAGGCCGCGCTGGAAGTCATTACGGCAGCAGCCGAACACCCCGTGAGAAGAATTGCCCGTCGAAAGCTGAATTGGCGGAGATTCGATTGTGACATGCTACGACCCCTGTATTAAGCGTGGACCCCGTCCGCACGGTCAGTCACGCAAAACCTTCCCTGTCCAGATTCGTATCAACAAAGAGAAATCTCGACAATAGTTTATACATTTTCGCGATCCCAACTACGACACTTTCTTGATTATCGCGACGAATATGCAACGCTCGAAGTTCATCGAAATTCTTATTTTTATAATAATATCAGTATATTAAAATATTTTCTGAAATCTTCAGCACCAAACCAATCGCCCGCTATAAATAGAAAATTATGTGATCACATATTCGAATCAAATGATTGAAAATTGCCGGCTTCACGCAAAATAGTCTCCATCGGCGCGAGCTTATTGTCATAGCAGCGCCAGCGCCCAACTGACCGTTGGTGAAGTTTCTCTCGTACCTGCACCGCACTCGCGGTCGCGACCGCCGATCTCTGGGTGTGGAACTCAAGGCACTGATCCTCCCACCTCAGTCCCAAGAAATCGATCAGGCGGCGGGCATTCGGCTCAAGGTCAGAAACAGTCTTCTCATAGGAAACGTCAAGGAATTGCCCAGGAAACACCTCGCGCCAATGAGCCATCAACCGCGCATAACGTAAATGATGGCGCGCCATTTCCGCTTGATCATATGAATGATGATATGCCTCAGCAAAAAGCTGTTTGAAGCTCGCAAAACAACTGTCCATCGGATCCCGCGTCAAATGCACAATTCGTGCATTGGGTAATGCAGCCAAAATAAGCGGCACATGTAGATAATTCCCCGGTAGTTTATCGACAAAATGAGCCGCGTTTTTTCGCATTGGCATAGACGCCCGCAAATATTCCCGACCGAGCGCAGCTGGGTCTATCGTCGCAGAGGCTTCAATCGCTTCTGGTGTCCAACGGTCCTTAAACGAGCCTTTGGACAATCGGTGAACGGATAGTCCGAACTGCTGAAGCTCGCCCGCGGATTCTACCATTGAATGGCTCGTGATAATCCGCTCAATCAGTGTCGTTCCAGTGCGGGGCTGACCGACGACGAATATAGGGGCCGGGTCATCATGGCCCGCACGTCGTTTCTCGGCCCAATCTTTCGAAAAGATGTTCATTAACGCCGCAAACATTGCGTCTTCTTTTTTCTCGTCAAATGTCAGGGTGCTGTGTTTTGCTTTCGCGCCCAAACTAAACGCACTGAAAGCTTCACTCCACGCCTCGCAATCTTCGTATTCTTTGCCTGCTGCATAGCCAAGAAATGCCTTTGAATGGGCATCTTTTGCCCGGTTTGCTTTATCCATCAGTATATCGGCGCGATCCGTGGTCTCGGCCTTGCGTAAGGACGACAACAGCCAGTGCGCCTGCGCAATGTCACCATGGCGAGAGAGCAAATTGTTCAAGGTTTTTTCCGCGTCATCGGTCTCACCCAAAAAGGTCTGGGCACTTGCTAAGTTAACACCATAAGCGGCGCGGTCTGGCGCTTTCGTGGCCGCCCGTTGATACCATTTTTTTGCTTCTCGTTGATTTCCCAAAAGTGACGCGACAACGCCAATAAGGTCTTCAACAGCCGGGTCATCCGTGCCCGCCATTGTCGCTTTTACGAGCGCTTGCTCCGCCCGCGCTGGCTGGCCCATTCGCATAAAAATGCGCGCAAGCTGCGCCCATGCCGCTGCATGGCTCGGCGAGAGCTTGGTGACAGAACCAAATGCGCTCGCGGCTGTCCTCATATCATCCATATCGAGGGCAACTAACCCTACCAGAAAATGAACCTCTGGGTTGTCACGGTCGATCCCCATGGCCGCCCGGCAACACTCGGCGGCGCGCTTGGCATCACCGCCGTTTAGCGCCACAAAGCCAGCGCGTAAAACTTCAGCTAATTTTTTGTCTTTATCCAAGCTCATAATTTTCCGCCGGCATGCCAATCTTTCTTGCGCGAATAGGACTTGTGATCACATTCGGTCATTGTCATCATATGATGCAGACATTTGCACCACTTAGAAAGCACTGACCATGAGATCAGCTCCACTCCTTGCCGTTGCCCTGTTCGGATTTCTATCGGCTTGCAACCCAGCCGACGACAAACAAGCGCAACCTACAGAGACGCAAATACCGCCCGCAGAAAAGCTGTTTATCAATGGGCGGATCTATACGGCAAATTCAGGTCGCGAGTTCATGACCAGCATGGCATTGCGCGGCGACGAGATTGTGGGTGTTGGCAATATTGTCGGCAATAAAGAGACCTTCGATGGGCTGATCGGCCAAGGCACCGAGATTATTGATCTCGGTGGCAAGCTGGTTCTACCCGGTCTGCATGATGCGCATTTACATCCGATTGGCGCGATGCCGATCCCATCGTGCAATGTCGAAAACACGCCCATGACTCTCAAAGAAATCGTGGATTTCGCAAATGGCTGCCTCGCAGAAGACGACATGGCCGAAGATGAATGGATCACAATCGAGCTTTGGAACTTCGCCGCCGGCAATCAGCCGGGCAAAGAGTTTAAGACCATACGCGAGGCACTAGACGCTGTCTCCAGCGAAAAGCCGGTAATCCTTCTGGGTAGCGACGGTCATCATTATGCGGTCAATTCTGTAGCTTTGGCGCGAGCCAAGAATGACGCCGGTGAAACCGTCGGATTTTCTGCCGCGACATTGGAAACCGATTTTGCAGAACTTGCACCCTATATTGGCCTGGATGATGCGGGCGAGCCAAACGGCAAACTAACAGAGGACTATGCCCTCACCTCCATTGGTGCCGGCAACTTACTCAATGCTGGTATTGAAAAGCGTCGTGCCTCACCGGAGCTGATGATGGACGTTACCCTGCCGCGCGGCATTACATCCTTTCTCGACGCCGCTGCTGACCCCAATACGCTCGATATATATGACCGTCTTATCGCCAATGATGCGTTTCACGCACGTGCGCATCTAGCGCTTTATTACGATCCCGGTGCGTATGCGAATGATAATGGCGCAGTAGATTATGACCGGCTTCTCAGTGATGCCCGAATGATCCGCACCAAATACGAGCGCACACCCAATATTGATGCTAACTTTCTAAAATTGTTTGCTGACGGTGTAATCGAAGGCGATCCGCTTTCTGATCCACCAACCTTACCCAACGCCGCTTTTTCTCGCGATTACCTACAGCCTATTTTTGAATGGGACGAAAAAAGCCAATGGATCAAAGTCACCGGCTATGTAGATACCGATAGCGAGCTTTGCGCCACGACGCGCGAAGCCATGAACGGCGAAGAAACGCTAGATATAGCCGCATTCAAAATCGAGAACGGGTTTCATCCGTCACAATGCGCTAAAAGTAATGGCGTTCTTCAGCACCCAGAAGACATAATCATGAATTATGTGCGCAGGGGCGATGCGGCTGGGTTTACTTTTCACATCCACGCCATTGGTGATCGTGGTGTCGAAACGGCGCTCAACGCAATAGAAAACGCACAGGCGACAAACGGGACACACAACAATCATATCATCACGCACCTTCAGGTGGTCCGTCCAGATGACATAGACCGCTTTGCGGCGAACGATATTTTTGCGTCATTCACCTTTGCTTGGGCCGTGATGGACCCCCAATATGATACCACCGTCATTCCGTTTATTGATCGCGTAGACGGCCCCAACGGCATTTACGAGCCCAACGGATACTACCTTCAAAATGGATATCCCGCCGAGTCCATCCGTGCTGCGGGCGCAACATTGATTGCTGGTTCCGACGCCCCGGTCGACACAAAAGACCCGCGACCGTTTGTGAACATTGAGGCGGCGGTTTCGCGCTCAATTTCTGACTTACCACCAATGAATATTAGCCAGGCCATTTCGATGTTTGATGCCATTGATGCCTATACAATCAACGCGGCCAAAGCGTTGAAACAAGACAACATTGTTGGCTCTATCGAGCCGGGAAAAAAGGCTGACTTCATTATTTTGGATCAAGATTTGTTCAAACTTGCCGAAAATGGTCGCGCAAAAGATATCAGCGAAACCCAAGTCTTAGAGACTTGGTTAGGCGGTAAAAAAGTCTACGCGGCGGATGAGTAATTAAACATCTGTGCGAGCAATGTTGGTCATGCCCTCAAGGATGTCATTGCGGATCGCTTTTGTCAGCTTTGTAACATCATCGGCGCGCAATGCGCTCACGGCTTCTTTGTGCTGATCCACAAGTGACGATGTGCCAAGGCGCCCGATCACGACGCGCATAAACGGTCCGATTTGTAGCCACAAGCTTTCGACTAACCCGAGATAAACCGGTGATTTTGCAGCTTCATAAAGCTTGAAGTGAAACTCGCTGTTATACCGCGCATAGGCGGCGCTATCGCCGCGCTCAATGGCCCGATCAAGGGTGGCATCAATCTTAGAAAGCTTTATCGCCAGCTTCTCACGCGCGGCGGATTGCCTCTTTAGTTGCGTAAGCACCCGCGCCGCTAATTCTGGCTCCAGCGCAAGGCGCGCCTCACTTATTTCCGAAAGCTTGTCTTCATTCATCTGCGCCACGCTAACCCGGCGCGTCTCTGTCAGTTCAAGTGCACCGAGCGCTACCAACTGACGAATGGCCTCTCGGGCTGGCATCGTACTCACGCCAAATTCCGCTGCCAATCCGCGTACGGATAGCGTTCGGCCTGGCTCTAGTTGCCCCGAAATGATCGCACGCCTTAGTTTTTGGTAGACTTCTTCGTGGACTATTTTTGGACGCGCATCGTTGGCCACCCCTTTTACGTTCGCAAGCGGTGAGTGTCGCGGCAATGTTTTGACCTCGGTCAAATTAATTCCTTTATGGCTGTGATCTCATCCATACTATGAACATAGATGCAAATCTCCAAATTGTAAGCGAAAAACGCTAATTGAGTGGCCTCTTGGGCCAGAAAAACTCTATATATGGCCCCTCTTGCGAAATCCTTACGAGCAATATATTTGTGATCACGTTTTGACCCATTGCGTTGGCTTAGACACCCGTTAGGCTATTTTTGCCAATGATAGATGCGTGCCCCCCCGACCCCGCTGGAACGGGACTGGGATCAAGAATAACGATTTAACAAAAGGCGCGCGTGCCGCCCGAAAAAGGCGCGCTCCGCGAAGTGATTTATGGACTTGGAAGAACTTAAAGAATGGATGCGCGAACGCCGGATTGGTGACGTTTCCTGTTTGACCCCGGATATGAGCGGCACAGCGCGCGGTAAAAATATGACCCCCGGCCTGTTTCTCGCGAGCCTTGAGAACAAAAGTCTCCGCATCCCAGAACTGACCTACACGATCAGCGTACATGGCGACATCGTTTTTAATGACCACGTCCAGCGCACCGAACAAGATTTAGTTCTCTCACCAGACCTATCGACAATTCACCTTGCGCCATGGAATACGGACGCGACAGCCGCTATCATTTGCGACGCGTATACTGATCAAGGTACACCGTTTAATCTTGCGCCGCGACAGGTACTACGAAACGTCATCGACCTTTATCAGAAAAAAGGCTGGACCCCGATTGTCGGCCCAGAGGTCGAATTTTACCTGATCGCTCGGTTTAACGATGTCGTTCTTGAACCCCGCGCACCAGATGGTGCGTCGGGCCTTCGTGAATTTGGCCAACATGTATATAGCGTCGATGCAATCGACGAGTTCGATAAGCTGTTTGAAGATCTTTATCAGTTCTGTGATGTTCAGCACATCGATCTGGAAACCTTGATCCACGAAGATGGCCCCTGCCAATTCGAGGTGAACATCCGCCACGGCGACGCCATGAAAGTTGCGGACCAATTATTCCTGTTCAAGCGCCTTGCGCGTCAGGTTGCCAAGCGCCACGGCATGTTCGTGACGTTTATGGCAAAGCCATACGCAGAAGATAGCGGATCCTCGATCCATCTCCATCAAAGCGTGGTGGACACCAAAACGGGCCAAAACATCTTTTCGAATAAAGACGGCTCGGATGCAGATATCTTCCGGCATTTTATTGGCGGCCTACAGGCGCATTTGCCTGCGGCGATGCCTTTGCTCGCCCCTTATACAAATTCCTATAACCGCTTCGAAGCCTTTATGAGTGCGCCGACAAACACCCATTGGGGTCGCGAAAACCGTACTGTTGGCCTGCGCGTACCCGCAAGCGGCCCCGAAGCCCGCCGCGTCGAGAATCGGATATCAGGCGCAGATGTGAACCCATATCTTGCGATCGCCGCCTCGCTTGTTTGCGGTTATATCGGTATGGCAGAATCAATTGAACCGCGTGCAGAGTATATCGGCGAAGGATATGAGGATCGTGAACGTCCCCTTCCCTCCACGCTTACCGAAAGCATCGAAACATTCAGCAAATCTGAAGCGTTGAAAGAATATCTTGGAGAGGCGTTCGTCGATACATTCGCCTCCCTCAAACGCTCCGAATATGAACACCGGTCCAGCGTACTTAGTCCGTGGGATGTTCGTTTCCTGATGGTCAACGTATAAATAAATGTGATTGAAATGACCAAGACAACGCAAGAAATACAATCTATCGACAACACTCACCATCTTCATCCGTTTACGGTTCATCACGAACTACGCGAGGCTGGGCCCCGCGTTATAACACGCGGCGAAGGGGTCTATCTGTGGGATTCTGACGGCAACAAGATCCTTGATGGTATGGCGGGCCTTTGGTGTGTGCAGCTTGGTTATGGGGAACAGGAATTGGTTGACGCTGCGACTGATGCAATGAAAACCCTGAGCTATTACAATACATTCTTTCAAACGACGACGCCCCACGCCACTCGGCTATCGCAACTGATCGCGGAAAAGACGCCCGATGGCCTAGACCAGATCATGTTCGGCTGCTCCGGCTCAGAATCAAACGATACCGCGATCAAATTGATCTGGTACTATTGGAACCTACAGGGAAAGCCAGAAAAGAAAGCCATTATCAGCCGCGAACGTGCGTATCACGGATCAACCGTCGCCGGGGCCAGCCTGTCTGGTCTTCCTTTTATGCAAGGCATCTTCGACCTGCCCCTACCGCGGTTCCATCATGTTGGACCGACGCCACATTATTACGAATACGGAAATTCGGACGAGAGCGAACGCGAGTTTGGTTTGCGATGCGCCAAGGCAATCGAAGATAAAATTCTGGAGCTTGGCCCGGAAAATGTTGCGGCATTCGCCGGTGAACCGGTCATGGGTGCTGGCGGGTTGATGTTACCGCCCGAAGGTTATTGGCAGGAGGTCGAGCGCATCTGTCGTAAATATGATGTTCTTCTGTGGTCAGATGAAGTCATCTGCGGGTTTGGCCGGACCGGTGAATGGTTTGGCTGTCAGACCTATGGTTACACACCAGATATTATGACCATGGCAAAGGGCATTTCGAGTGGCTATCAACCGCTCTCCGCTGTTGCCATAAATAAAAGAATGTCTGACGCAATCGTCAATGCTGATAGCGAAATGGCCCATGGCTATACCTATTCGGGCCATCCCGTCGTTTGCGCCGTTGCGGTACGAAACCTAGAACTCATCACCGAGAAAAAATTGGTGGGAGAGCGCGGCCAAGCAACATCAGAGTATTTTCTAAAACAACTATCATTGCTTGATGACCATCCGCTGATCGGGCAAACACGGGGTGTCGGCCTTTTGGGTGGCATTGAACTCGTGAAAGATAAAACAACGCGCGAACGATTTTCACCCGATGGCACGGCGGGCGTTACTTGTCGCAATCATTGTTTCAAATCCGGAATTATCATGCGTGCGGTTGGTGACACCATGTTCTTATGCCCGCCACTGGTTATTACCAACGATGAAATTGACGAACTTTTCCGCCTTGTACGGATAAGTCTAGACCTGACCCTAGAGGAATTAAAACCGTAAATGGCGCCACCTTCAGCATATGATGACCGGCAATCGATGCTCGCCAACGCAAAGGTACTGTTAGATTCTTCTCCTGACCTTGTGTTCGTGGATGCGTTCTTTACCGACTTAAACGGCGTATTGCGCGGAAAACGTATGCCTGCCCGCGATGCGATGAAGTTGGTCAAAGACGGATTGCGTTTACCGCGATCCCTTGTGGGTGTCGATATTTGGGGTACGGATGTCATTGAAAATGGGCTCGTTATGGAGACCGGCGATAGCGACGGCATTTGCTATCCGGTGGGCAGCGGGATAATTCCGACACCTTGGGCAGTCGATCCATCCGTGCAGGTCATGATGATGATGGGTGATACAGACGGCACTCCATTCCTTGCTGATCCACGCCAGTTACTAATTGAAATGAAGAACCGATGCGCCGCACAAGGGCTATTTCCCGTAGCGGCCATGGAGCTGGAATTTTACCTCCTCGCGCGAGAAACAGATGAAGCTGGCCGCCCGCAAACCGCCAATCTCGGTGTGACGGGGCGGCGTGTCAGCGATTCAAAGCTCTATGCAATCAACGAACTAGATGCCTTCAACGGGTTCTTTAGCGACCTTTACGCAGCGTGTGACCAACAGGGCGTCCCACTCGGCGCAGCGATCGTAGAAGGTGGCGCGGGGCAATTTGAGGTCAATTTACTTCATCAAGATGACCCTGTTAAGGCCGCTGATCAGGCAATTTTATTCCGTCGCGCAGTACGGGGCGTCGCCGAGAAACATAATCTACTATCCACGTTCATGGCCAAACCCTTTGGCGATCTAAGTGGCAACGGTCTTCATGTTCACGTGAGTATGCTTGATGAAAAAGGCCAAAATGTTTTTGACGATGGCACAGACAAAGGGTCGGAAAAGCTACGCCAAGCGATCGCTGGTTTGATTGATGTCTCTCCCGAAGCGATGATCTTTCTTGCGCCACACCTTAATTCCATGCGCCGTTTTCAAGATGAATCTCATGCGCCGACACGCCTTTCATGGGGTTACGAAAATCGAACAGTTGCGATCCGCGTACCAAATGATTCAAATAAAAATCGCCGCTTTGAATATCGTATTGCTGGCGCAGATGCCAATCCGTATCTAGTTATGGCGGCACTTCTAGGTGGCGTTTTAGATGGCATCCAGAATAAAAAGTCTCCGCCCTCACCAACTACCGGAAACGGTTATTTGTGTGACGCGCCGCGTGTTCCAACGTCATGGCGCGACGCATTAAATTGCTTTGAGAACGGACAAATATTAGCCCCGGCATTTGGACCGCTTTTCACAAATGTTTTTACTGCGGTCAAACACCAAGAAATGCGCATCGCCGACGCGCGCGTGACCGATTTTGAATACGATTCTTATCTACAAGTGTTTTGAGCAATGAAGCTGTGAAAAACGATCCCGAACACACACATAACTATTATGCCGCGACCGCCCACGCGGCACCGGCCCGCGCTGCCCTGAACCACAATATAGAAGTCGATGTGGCAATTATCGGTGGCGGCTTTTCCGGCATCGCAAGCGCCATATCGTTAGCCGAACGCGGCTTTAGTGTCGCGATTGCCGAAGCCAAACAAATTGGTTGGGGTGCCTCTGGCCGGAATGGTGGACAAGTCCTGGGTGGATGGTCCGGCGAAGGCGAGTTAATCAAACAACTCGGTCCCCGTGCAGAAGAGTTCCTTTGGAAAACGCGTTACCTTGGCAACGACATTGTCGAAGCGCGCATCCAAAAATACGGGATCGACTGTGATTATGCGCGTGGTGCGGCGACGGTCGCCTTTAACCCACGCCAGATGAAAGGCCTTGAAGCAGAATTTGAAGAAAGTGAAAGCCACGGCCTTAAAGGAATTCTTTCTCTTGCCGACAAAACCGAAATTCGCCGCCATGTGGGCAGTGATCTTTATTATGGGGGATTGATTGATCGTCGCGGTGCCCATTGTCATCCTCTAAACCTTTGCCTTGGCGAGGCCGCCGCCGCCGAAACGATCGGTGTCCAGATTTTTGAAAACACAACAGTAACGTCGATTGAACATACAGAACGTCCGGTCGTTCATACCGAAAATGGTCATATTCGCGCGCGCTGGGTTATTCTTGCGGGCAACGCCTATCACACGTTGGAGGCAAGAAAATTGGGTGGTTACATGCTGCCCGCAAAAACATATGTGTTAGCGACCGAGCCGTTACGCGAGGACCTCGCTAATTCTATAATGCCACAAAACCTTGCGGTTTGTGACGCAAATTGGGTTTTAGATTACTTTCGCTTCACCGCGGATCGGCGATTTTTATTCGGCGGTCGGTGTAATTATGCCAATAACGACATCGCCGATATCGAGGGATCGCTAGCCCCGCGTATGCGCGAGATTTTTCCGCAACTTGCTAATGTCAAAACCGATTATGCATGGGGCGGTGTTATTGGCATACCATTAAACCGCGTCCCATTGGTCGGTCATGTTTCTGAAAACGTGTTATATGTTCAAGGGTATTCAGGACACGGTGTAAATTGCAGTCACATCATCGGTGAAATGTTCGCCGACGCAATCGAAGGTGATTGCGCCGATCTTGATTTATTTGAGGATGCCAAACATTTCAAAGTGCCCATGGCGGATATAATCGGCAGTCCGATGCTCGCCTTGGGAATGAGTTATTTTCGTCTTCGCGATAAGCTGGGTATTTAGAACATGCCGCCCAACATGGCCGATTGACCAACCAGTTGCGACGTATAGTTCATTGTACGGGTCAGGCCCATCTGGAAATCATAGCCAGACACCTCAACCCGCATCACCACTTGTTGGCTCAAAACAACATTATCAAGTGTATTATTGATTGTTGAATAATACCCGCCCGGCACTTCGTGGATACCATTAGAATTTTGAGTATCTGGCGCTGACGCGACTGTTGTTGGATCAATTGGCTGGTCCGTAGAATTTTCAGCGAGCACCGGTGCAGATGAATCGGTTGAACCACCGGTTGAAGAAGGACCAGTAACATTTGGCGTTGGTGCAGAACTAGCGGCGGGTTGACCTTGTGTAGGCGAAGAGGTCGGTGTTGGCGAAGAGGTTTGCCCCGCATCAGCGACAACTGTTGTCGGTTCAGGTGTGCTCGATGTCACGGGTGCACTCGGCGCAGGCGTGCTGTTCGTCGTCGCTACCACCACGGGTGCACTTTGTGTCGGCTGGGTAGTTGTAGGCTGGATTGGAACGCTAACGACCGGTGTTGGCGAAGTTTGGGCTGGCGCGGAAGGTGCTGGAGTTGGCGCTGAAGAAGATGCCGGAGGGGTTGTCGCCGGCGTTTGTGCCGTGTTGCTTGGCGCTGGCGCAGTAGAGCCCAATTGCGATGGCTGAGAAACAGGTTGGTTTCCTCCAGACACAGCACTGCTTGCAGGCACTGCCGGAGGAGCGTCGGCTACGGGTGGCGCAGAAGGCGTTGGCGTAGGTTGTACATTCGCAACGATCAGACCTGTCGAAGGCGTCTGCGCTGCTCCCTGCCCCGAAGAAGCTGGGGCACTATTGTCACCAAAAGGACCGTTAGGCAGCGGACCACCACTATCGCCGAAAACGCCACCATCACCAAAAACACCCCCCTCTGGCAGAGGTCCACCATTCGGAAATGGATCAACAACTGGCGGCGGAATGATAACACCAATATTAAAGGTCAGCCCACCGATCGAGAATCCGCCACGAGCATCACCAAGCTCTGTCGCAGACATAGGCTTTTCGTTGAGTTCCAACATTCCTTCGCTGGAAAACAAATCGTCATTGAGGGGCGTATCGTCCGCAAACGCGGTTCCCATGGACGCAACGCTAACAACACCGACAAAACTAAAAGTTTTTTTCAGCATCGACATTACCGACTCTCCACAGTGGTATTGATCGTAAACCCAGAGGTGGATGGTCGTGTCTGATTAATTGAAACCGATTGTAGCGATTCTAAATCAAGCGCTCGATCATGAGGCGCAGATGGCGCAAGACGCCAATCAGCAAGCTGATTAAAGCTTTCCTTCCCACGTATCACATCAGACCGGATAAACAGAATTGTACCGTCCCACCGTTCCTCAAAAACATGTCGAGGCATGGATGTTACACCTGAAGAAGGATCGCCGATCAGTACGACCTCTCTTGTTATACCTTTGATAACAACAAAATGTTTGTACCCGCGCACATCAATCAATGCGATGCCTGGCACCCCAATTTCCTGAATGCGATCAAGCGTCAACACAAATCCGTCCGCCTTAAGATTAATACTCTCAAGGTAACGCTTCATCTCGAGTAAAGAAAAACCTAGTTCTCGAATTCGATTTTGATCACCGACTTCCCACATCGCCCGGAAAGCCTCTTCTTCTGTCGTGGTACGATCATAATGATGAGTTAGCAACGTCGCGAGCGCAGCAGAGCCGCAGCTAAAATCAAATTGCTGTTTGACGACGGTTTGGAACTTCCGCTCCGCCATGCTGACAACTTTTACACGGGGTGACGATCCACCAACGAAAAGTTGAAGGTCTCCCGCAAAAGAAGGAACAGAGAATGTGAATGAAGAAAAGAACACAGCAAGCAGCGCCAGAATTTTCTGACTTCCGCGCTTCTTTTGTGTGTTTGGTTGCATTCGTTCCCCCTGAACAAAAAACAAATTATCAACGACGATTAAGGCGTAGGCCCACCGCCCTGCAGGAAGATGTTGAGATTAACGATACTGTTCATCACGACACCATTGCCGGTATTGTTAAACACCGTGGTGATCCCGCCATTGTCGGAAACCACATTGTTGGCAATTTCGCCGTTATTGGTGTTGGAAACATTAATATTGTCCACTGAACCCATATTTTCAGCAGAATTTGCACCGAGATTGGCAATATCAATCGCAGTGGCGGAGCCACCAGAAGCGACAGACATTGCGCCATCATCAAGCGCAGAAACACCTTCTAATCCAGTAAGGTCAGCAAACAGATCAACGTCTTCAGCAGAGATGGACTGCGCGTAATCAAGCAGATCAGCTTCGCGCTGCGCATCAGTAATTCTCGGATCTGGGTCGGTGGCGATTAACATCGGAGTGATAATCAAGCCAAACACGCTTGCAGCACCCATTTTTTGGTCCCCCTTAACACGACCATCTTGCAAATTTTGACTTTTCAGAGTGTTCGGAATGAAAACTATAAAAGAATCAGAACGGCAAGAAACACTTTACAAACTTACCACATTCGGTGGTCGGAAATAGTTATCTTTTATTAATAAGAAGGCACCGCGGACAATGCCCGCGGTGCCTCTTACTCCGCCTTAGTTAGGCAGATTTACAGTACCAACATTGACGCTTTGTGAGTTTGTAAAGCTGCCGTTGCCGGTGTTGTTGTTGTTGATAACCAAACCGCGGTTATCAGTCATAGACTGGTTATTGATGCTACCAGTTGTGACAGGGCCCGCACCTGGGATTGTGCCCATATTCACGTTGGAAACAGTCGTAGACAATTCAGCAGAGTTCAACTGAACATCACCAATCGTCAATTCAAGCGTTAGATTGCCTGAGTCGTTGATTGAGTTGTCTGAGTTATCGACCGTTACAGTACCGCTGTCGTTAGCAACAGCAGAACCGTTGTCCGCATCGTTGTTGTCAGAGTTATCAATATCAACAGTAACGTCTACATCTGTTGAGTTGTCTGAATTATCTGAATTGTCAGAGTTATCAGAGTTGTCTGAGTTATCAGAGTTGTCTGAGTTATCTGAATTATCAGAGTTGTCGACATCTACAGAACCGCTGTCGTTAGCAGTCGCAGAACCATTGTCGGCAGTGTTGTTGTCAGAGTTATCTGAGTTATCAGAGTTGTCTGAATTGTCATTTCCTGAGTCGGAAATATCAACGTCGAGACCGTCATTGTCGGAACCGTCGCCGTCAATGTCCTGGCCGTCGTTGTCTTCAGTGGTGTTGCCACTGTCAGCAACATCGACGTTAGCGTTTGTGTTGGTCTGAGTAGAACCACCACTAGCTGAGTTCGAACCATCTGATGCTTCGTTTGTCTCGTTACCGTTGTCTGAAACGTTCAGATCAACATTGTTCGAGTCATTTGTTGAATTATCAGAATTGTCTGAGTTGTCTGAGTTATCAGAATTATCAGAGTTGTCTGAGTTATCAGAATTGTCGTTCAAGCTGTCGGTCATGTCGACATCGATCGCGTCGTTGTCTGATCCGTCACCTGTAAACGCCTCAGTTGAGTTATCAGAATTGTCTGAGTTGTCAGAGTTATCTGAATTGTCTGAGTTATCAGTCGCAGTAACGGCAATCGAACCATCATTCGCAGCGGAAGATTGGTTGTCAGCGCCTACATTGTCTGAATTGTCAGAGTTGTCAGAGTTGTCTGAATTATCAGAGTTGTCTGAATTGTCGTTACCTGAGTTGTCAACGTCGAGAACGTCGCTGTCAGCACCGGTGAACGCCTCAGTCGAATTGTCAGAATTGTCAGAATTATCTGAGTTATCTGAATTGTCTGAGTTATCATTACCAGAATTATCAACGTCTAGAACGTCATTGTCTGATCCGTCGCCAGAGAAGGCATCAAGGTCAGCATTGTTAGAGTCGTTCGTAGAGTTGTCTGAATTATCAGAGTTGTCTGAGTTGTCATTACCAGAGTTGTCAACGTCGAGAACGTCGCTGTCATCACCGGTGAATGCTTCAGTTGAACTATCTGAGTTATCAGAATTGTCTGAATTGTCGTTACCTGAATTATCAACATCAAGAACGTCGTTGTCTGAACCGTCGCCAGAGAACGCGTCTACGTCAGTTGAGCTATCAGAGTTGTCTGAGTTGTCTGAGTTATCAGAGTTGTCAGAGTTGTCGTTACCTGAATTGTCAACGTCGAGAACGTCACTATCGTCGCCAGTGAACGCGTCTGTGTCTGTTGAATTGTCAGAGTTGTCAGAATTATCTGAGCTGTCGTTACCTGAGTTATCAACGTCAAGAACGTCGTTGTCTGATCCGTCGCCAGAGAACGCGTCAGTTGAGCTATCAGAATTGTCAGAGCTATCTGAGTTATCAGAGTTGTCTGAGTTATCGTTTCCTGAATTGTCAACGTCGAGAACGTCGCTGTCGTCGCCAGTGAACGCGTCTACGTCAGTTGAACTATCAGAGTTGTCTGAGTTGTCTGAGTTATCAGAGTTGTCAGAGTTGTCTGAATTGTCTGAGCTGTCGTTGCCGTTGTCCTGAACATCGATGTCGTTGATGTCGCTGTCGGAACCAGTGAACGCATCAAGATCAGCATTACCTGAATCGTTCGTTGAGTTGTCGGCGTTGTTGGAATTGTCTGAGTTATCGTTGCCAGCATTGTCGACATCGAGAACGTCACTGTCACTTCCAGTAAACGCATCTGTTGAGCTGTCAGAATTGTCAGAGTTGTCTGAGCTATCTGAGTTATCAGAATTGTCAGAGTTGTCTGAGCTATCGTTGCCTGAGTTATCAACGTCTAGAGCGTCGTTGTCTGATCCGTCGCCTGTGAAGGCATCAAGATTACCGGAATCGTTTACAGATTCGTCGTTGTTTGAACCTTGATCGCCAGCACCTGATTCAGAAGCAGAGCCATTATCGGCGTTGCTGCCTGAACCTGGTCCAGCCTCAGATTGCTGAGCTAGCGCGCTGCCGTAAGAAGTAAGCAGAGCCGCCGCTGCAATCGATGACAAAAGTTTGAGTTTCACTTGTCGTCTCCCACTATTGGTTTCACTAAACTGTGGACCGGAGACACCTTTCCCGCTCTTTTGAGAACGGCCTCCCCAGACCCATTGGGAGTATTGTCCCCCCCAACGACACTCTTAAATGCAACGACCGTGCCAAGTTGGGTCAATGGACGGAAGTTAATGATTAATTTTGGGTTAAGGCAATATATACAATGACTTATATCGTTACACGGGTGTAATGTTAATTCTTTGCTGCGTCGCAACAAAGTGTTCAGCCGACCGTTCAACTGTCCAAACATGGCCAATCGGGGCACCCTCATAGGGTGTATTTTTTATATAAATTCGCGTGAAGTTTTGCGATGAAAAGCTAAAGTCTTCCGACCAATCCGTATTCACCCGCCCCAACCAAGAAATCGCGAAACCCGGCGCAACAAAATTCTGATTTGCAGATACCGATCCGCATTTCCAATTTGCACACTCTTCGCTGCTGGCCCTAGATTTGCTTATCTTTAGTCACCGACATATTTGAATATATCCGGGGGTCATTTTTTTCGATTATGCGTAACCATCAAAATGGTAGTGTCTTGCTTCGCCTGTTAGCAATCATCGGGATTGTCGGCGGTGTCATCGCGATATTCGCGATGGAGACAGCGAGATATGGCGAGCTTCGCCGGCTGCGCGACCGCACGACTGTTCTTGAACAAGATGTCAAAACAGCACAAAGCAAGGCCGATGCAGCATTATCAGCCGTGATCGAACCTGAAACATTGGCACAGGCGCAAAAATCTGTGTACCTCATAGTTGTGAACGGCTCAGCTCGTGGTACTGCATTTGTGATTGACCGTGAACGCGGCCTGTTAGCAACAGCGGCCCATACCGCCGCATCCTTACCGCTTGATGATCCCGCAGCGTCGGTGACAATTTTAAACCGCGCAACCCGTAAGGGGATGCGTGTCACCTCAGTCAAACTTCATGCTGGCTTCGGTGCATTTCGAGAATTGGTCGAAGACCATCAACCCATCCGGGGAAACAGTTCTATTTATTCACCACAGGCGGTCCCGCTACGGGATCTTGCCTTTGATGCTGGCTTGATCACCGTTGATGCCCTTGATCCAGAAACCAACGAAAACATGTTGGGACCAGATCTTAAAATCGCTGCCGAAGACAAACTCTTAGCACTGGAAGCAGGCGCGCCGATTGCGGTTATCGGCTATCCGTTCGACACACTTGATGACGGATTCGCTCCGGATTCTGCGATATCCCGTGTCGAGCGCGGCGTCATCGCCGCCATGACCCCACCCCTTGATTCTGTTGAGGAAAATCGTGATCCGGTCATTGCAAACTTGATCATTCACCGGCTTGCAACAGCCGGTGGAAACAGCGGCAGTCCGGTACTGAACGCCATTGGTGAAGTCGTCGGCATTCACACGCACGGCATTGTCTCGCCCGCTTCAAATGGCGACGGAGCCGCCCAACGTGCCGAAGTGCTTTATGACCTTCTCGACCACGACCGCGAAGAATCCCGACTTGAAAAAACTTTCTTCCCGTCCTGGAAACGTATCTTGGGCCACTGGTCTCGCGCCGAAAATGCGCTGCCTTGGTCTTTCTATATGGAGTATGCGCGCCCCGGCGAAGAGCCGGCCCCATTGGTCAGGGTCTTAACCGCGATTGACCCACTGCCGTTTGATCGAGCCATTGAACGGCTGAACTTCGAACCCGAATCAGAAAGTCGCGTTGTTGACGCTTCTGATGTTAAAGGCGCAACGCCAACAGGCGAAAACATAGAAAACTCGATTACCAAAAGCGGTTCCCGTTTTCTTATAAAATCGCCCGGACAATACGCAGAAATCTGGCGCACTGTGGACCGCAGCCGCGATCATGTCCTGTTTGCATTTGATTATTCACTTCGATCAACCAGAGGTTTTTGCCCCCTCTCCGCCTATTACCGCAAGAAAGGCGAAACCCGGTTGCGCATTATGAAGTCCCGCGCTTCGTTCGAGCTATATTTACCAGCCGAAGGGCATGCAGTTGAAGACTATCAGATCGTGCTTCGTAGAAATCCGAAATGCGATCCTCTTAGTGACGAGTTTTTCGTCGCAAGCGTGAGCTGGCCAACCACAACAACTAGCCCGGCACAAACGGTCGCCTATGCGCCGATCTCAACATCCACAGCCACAGAGGGTGAACCAAATGGTTTACTCAACCATCTGCGAACGTCTTTTCAATCACTCATCAAATGTCGCAAGCCCGGCAGCGGCCAAAATGAAGAATGTCAAACACCGGAATATATCGAGCTAGAATAAGCGTTTGCGCATTTCGTGCGTAGAGGTTTTTGAAAGGTCAGCAAAGGAGAACTCATTCCGAGTAGATACGGTTAATGGCGCTATGTGTAAAACCCAGAAAAAATGGCTATTTTTCCTCGTTTTTTAGAAATTAAGTTGATTCCTGCGGCCATTGATTTAGCTTATGCAACAAGTAACACGGTTACTGTCTTGTGGGAGAGAAAACGCGTTCGGCTCCTTGGTGGGTAAGCCAAACGCAAACGAAACGAAGCCTCTGATCATTATTGGTCGGAGTGTAGGTTTACTCATTTCATTAGATTGTGACTGGTGTCCTAAGCGCTTTGGGGGAAGCTATGGATGACCATGACGTGAACGGTGCAAGCCGTTCAACATATTATGATACTGACTATTCGTCAGTGAGCAGTTATTCGTCGCAAACACATGTTTCGACGAAGTTTGATCGCGATTCCGCGAAGTCAAAAGACGGCTTTAAACCGAAGCTCATAAAGCTTCGGCAAGAATCACCGAATGTCCTGTCGCGCTCGCGTCATGCAGACGAACAGGTGCCGCGTATTATTGGGTCAAGCCCGCAAGCGCAGGACCTTCGCGAAATTGTTGCTCTTTATGCGGAAGATGATTCGCCGGTCATGATTTCTGGCGAAACTGGTGTGGGTAAAGAACTCGTTGCCCGTCATCTTCACGGATTAAGTGATCGTCGCAATTTCGGCTTTACGCCCTTAAATACTGGTGCGGTTCCTGAAACGCTGGCTGCGGCTGAGTTATTCGGTCACGCCAAGGGTGCGTTTACCGGCGCTGTTGGTGAACGTGACGGTGCGATTGCGCGCTCAGAAGGCGGCGTTCTGTTTCTGGACGAGATTGGCGATATGCCATTATCGGTTCAGGTGCATTTATTGCGCGTTCTTGAAGACGGGCTGGTTACGAAGGTCGGCGGCAAAAATGCGCACCGGGTAGACTTCCGGCTGGTTTCCGCGACCAATGTCGATCTACGCGATCAGGTCGTACACGGTAAGTTCCGATCCGATCTGTTTTACCGAATTAACGTTCTGGTAATTGATGTACCGCCCCTTCGGAGCCGTGGCGACGACGTCGTTGAAATTGCCGAAGCCATGATCGCCAGCCATAAGAACGAGCGTTACCGCCGGACAATGTTAACGCCGAATGCGGCGGATCGCCTGCGTGGACACCATTTCCCCGGCAATATTCGCGAATTACGCAACGTATTAAGCCGCGCTCTGGTTCATGCCCAAAATGGCAAGATCATGCCGGATGACCTACGTTTTGAAGCAACTCAGGGGTGCCTGGGCGAGCTGTCACCCGCTCTTCTAAACGTCGATGAAGGCAAAAACCTGATCAGCAAGTTTCTGATGATGAAGGCCCTTTTCGCCGCCGACGGCAATGTAACAAAAGCAGCAGCGTTAACCGGGCGTTCGCGAGGTACGTTGCATACTATGAAAAAAGATCTCGAGGGAGAGGATTTCACGGAGGCCTATCAAACGGTCTGCGCCGAAATTAAAGCCCTGTTAAGTGAACGTTGAATTCAAGGGGAGTTCCGATGAAAACGAAATTGCTGCGCTATAGCGCTGCAGCGGTCTTTGCGGTCGCATTTAGCAGTCCGGCATTCGCGGACCAAAATCCTGCGGTGACTGATGCACCCGCAGGTACAAAGATCATGCCCAAGCCGAGCATGGAAGAGGACCTAGTCTATTTGAAAGATGTGGTCGCGCTCCAAACCCTCCGTCTTGATGAAGCTGAAGAGCTGATTGAACGCCAAAATGCACTGCTTGAAGCGCAAATGCAGCAAATTCAAATGCTCACACAAACGGTTGCCTCGATTAGCGAAAACCAGACTTTCGCCGCTGTTGCCAGCGAATACAAAGTTGAAAGTGGCGATACGCTTTCGTCTATCGCACGCAAAAACAACACAACCATTCGCGAGCTCGCTAGTGCAAACGATCTGAAAGCTCCCTACCCGCTGCGAGCTGGGCAAGTTTTAACTCTGCCGGGCACGCCAGCACCTCAGGCGCAAATTGCGGCGGCCCCTGCGCCGAAACCAAAACCCGTTCAAGTGGCCGAAGCGCCGAAAAAGCCTGAGCCTCAAAAAACCGAAAACAAAGCACAGGCGACGAACGCTGCTCCGGCACCTCAGCCAACGCGGGTCGCAGCCAATAGTAACAATGAGCCGAAAAAAGAAGAAAAAGACAGAAAGCCTGACGCATTACCGACAGAGGTTGGTGTTCGCCCAGAGGAAGAGGAAGAACGTCCGTATCTCGCGATCTTCTCTGATGTGGGCGGGATCCTTACCCCGAAAGGCACAATGTTTGTAGAGCCCGCGATCGACTTTACCGTGGCCTCTGACAATCGCTTTTTCTTCGCGGGCGTTGAAATTGTGGACGCCGTTCTAATTGGCGCAATTGAAGCAACGGATACGGACCGTCGTGCATTGTCAGAAAGCCTTTCGGTCAAATACGGCATCACCAATCGCTTTGAGATTGATGGGCGCGTTGCCTATGTTTCTCGCCAAGACCGCATTTCAGGCGTGGCCATTGATGATTCAACGACATCTGTACGTGATCTTGATGGTCGCGGTATCGGTGACGCCGAAATTGGTTTCCACTATCAGCTCAATAACGGCACCAAATTGCCTTATACGGTCGCGAACCTTCGGGTAAAAGCGCCAACAGGTACTGGTCCATTTGACGTTGACCGAGATCCTGACAATGGGATTGAGACAGAATTGGCGACTGGCTCCGGCTTCTGGACAATCGAGCCAAGTCTTTCATTTATTCTATCAAGCGACCCTGCGTCACTTTACGCAAATGTCGGCTATCAGATGAACATGCCAACATCACCAAATGAGGTTCTAACAGCGTCAACGCCGTTCACATCGACGTTGTTAGATTTCGACCCAGGTGATGCGATCCGCACCAGTATTGGTGTTGGTCTTTCGCTGAATGAACGTTTGTCGATGAACTTTGGCTATGACCAAAGCTTCTTCCTACAATCGCGCAATGATTTCGAGATTGTTACACGCGACCGGATTTTGTTACCTGATGACGGTGATCCGAATACACCTCGCGTTCAAGCAGAAGATAGCGACGGCAATCTTTTATTTGCTGATCCGGTGACGCAATTCACCGTTACAAAATCGCCATCGACCACTGTTGGGTCATTCCTCTTTGGTGGTTCATACGCGGTGAACAACCGCCTGCGGATCAATCTAAGCGGCGCTATTGGTGCAACTGCCGAAGCGCCAGACGCTCGCCTGTCGCTGCGTGCGCAGTATAAGTTATTTGAATAGAAATTTGGGGCTCTCTCGCGAATTGCGGGTGAGCCCTATTCCCGGCCACCCGCAAAATTTGCCAGCGCATCAATGCGCTTTTCGATCGGCGGATGCGTGGCGAATATCCCTGCGAAAAGCTGATCATTTTCAACCATCATTTGCTGAATATCATTCGGCGCATCGACTTTGCTGCGCCCTGATATCTTACGCAATGCAGAAATCATCGCATCGGGATTGCGCGTTAATTCAACGGCCCCAGCATCGGCCAGATATTCGCGCTTACGCGACAAGGTGAAGCGAATAACCAACGCCAGCACATAAGCAACAATAATGATTACACCCGCAATCAAAATCAAAATGCCGCCGCCCCGACTATCGCCATTGCGCGACCGTGTATGACCGCCCACGCGAATGCCGCTGCGAAATGCATTTCGAAAAATCATTTCGCCAAAAAACGAAAAAATACCAACAAAGATCACAGCAATGATCAACAACCGCACATCTTTATTCATAATATGCGTTAGCTCATGGGCAAGGACGGCCTCTAACTCTTCTTGATTGAGCGTTTCTAATAAACCGCGCGTAACCGTCACCTTATAGCTTTTCTCGCTTAGGCCGCTCGCAAAGGCGTTTAATGCCGGTGTCTCGATGATGTTGATGGTCGGCGTTCGCAGCCCGCGCGAGACGCAAAGGTTTTCCAACAGGTTGTATAGTTCCGGTTCTTCTTTTCGCGTTAACCCACGAGAACCAACAATCGACTCGATCATGTACTGATAAAACAGCCAAGCAATACCAAACCAAAGGGCCGCCCCCAACAAGGCATATGGCCATAGCCGCGCGACGTGATCAACCGCCAGCACAAGCCCGTTATTAACCGATTGGACATCACCGGCCAGCACCACATAAGCGATAGACAGTCCGTATAACAACAAAACAAGCAAAAACGGAAATCCGGCCAGCAAAATGGCGGATTTCAAATTGTTGTTCCAGATATGCGTCTGGAGGCCAAATGCGCCCAAGTTCTATTCCTCCCCTAACGCAAAAGCGCTCGCCGCAGCCGCATGGATACTCGTCGTATCCAGAACGGGCCGATCGCTATGTTCTTGAGAAAGGATCATGCAAAGCTCTGTGCAGCCTAAAATGATACCGTCGCCCCCACTCCGTTCGCAAACATCGAGCAATTCCTGACGCGAAGCATCCCGCACGTCGCCATTGACCAACTCATCAAGTATAATCCGCCCGACAATCGCCTGATCCGCAGCGGATGGTACAACGACCTCGCTATCAAATCGGGCGCAGAGTTCGTCACGATAAAACCCATCGGCCATCACAACCGGCGTGCCCAAAAGTAATGGCTGGCGAACTGCGCGTCGGTTCATCTCTGTCACTAAGGTATCCAAAATATGAATGAGCGGCAGGCCCGTTGCCGAAGCGCTGGCGGAGGCACCCACATGGGTCGTGTTGGAACAGATTACCAATGCCTCTGCCCCAGCGGCAGCCGCCGCTTTTGCACCTCGAACGACTTCGGCGCGAAATTTATCCCAGTCACGATTATCGTAATGTTTAATCATCACGCCATAATCGAGTGTATAAAGAACGATATTTGCCGAATGCTGATTGCCAATTTTTTTGCGCACAGCTTCGTTCAAAAGCCGGTAGTAAATCTCTGTCGATTCCGGACTAACACCACCCACCAAACCCAGTAGCTTCATCGTGCATCTCCACTCGGCGTCGCACCGACCAGCGCCAAGTGCATTGCTTGCGCAACCGCTAGAATTTTACTTCTGGCGCAGCTTCGACCTGAGCCCGGTTGACCTCTGGAATTTCGAAATACTCTTTTGTGCTAAACCCACCGAGCGGCGCTACAAAATTACCCGGAATTTGCTGAATTGCCGTGTTGAACTCTTGAACCGCATTATTAAAGAACCGCCGCGCCGCCGCAATTTTGTTTTCAACATCGGAAAGCTCGCGTTGAAGTTCCAGAAAGTTGGTATTGGCTTTAAGGTCGGGATACGCCTCAGCGAGCGCAAAAAGTTTACCCAATGCTGCGCCAAGAACCCCCTCTGCTGCGCCCTGCGCCGCAGGCCCGGTCGCAGCCTGCGCAGCGTTCCGAGCGGTTATAACCTCGTTTAAGGTCTCTTTCTCATGGCTAGCATAGCCCTTTACGGTTTCCACAAGATTAGGAATCAAGTCGTGACGTTGGCGCAGCTGCACATCAACATCTGCAAATGCCTGTTCCGTACGCTGACTGAGCGCGACAATGCGGTTGTAGATGGTAATGACAAAGAAAATGAGCGCGGCAACAATCGCGAGAAAAATCAAAAAGCCTGACATGCGGTCTCCTTTTTTGGCTGAGCAAATGGCAGGGTTTCGCGCCATTGCTTCCGAATCTTTCAATCATTGTAGGGGGTTCGGCCTCTTGCGGCAATCTTAACATCGGCGCACCGCCTCCCTATATGTTATAGCCTTTCCCGCAATGATCGATAAAATGCGATCGATTCGTCGAAGGCTTAATTGGAGGGGGATTTGTCATGCGGGCCAACATCCTACGCGGCGCGATATGTAGCCTACTGATACTCGTTACCGGGTGCGCCACCGCGTATTACGATGCGCTTGAACGGCGCGGTATAGAAAAACGCGATATCCTTGCGGATCGTGTGACCGAAGCCCGCACAGAACAAGCGAAAGCCCAGGCCGTATTCACGATAGCCCTTGATGAGTTTCGGGCACTCGTCAAAGTCGATGCGCCTGCCCTTGAGGCAAAATATGACGACATGGTCAGAGCCCTCGATCAATCAACAAAACAAGCGACAGAAGTACGCCAACGTATCGATGCCGTTGATGATGTTGGCAAACGCCTTTTCCGGGAATGGGAATCCGAGCTAAAGCTATTTGAGAGTGATGACCTTCGGCGTCGCTCCCAAACCCAGTTGATAGCAACTCAGCGCGACTATGACCGATTGATGACGGCCATGAACCAAGCCGCGGATTCTATGGACCCGGTTTTGTCTATTTATCGCGATCAGGTTCTGTTTCTAAAACATAACCTCAACGCCCGAGCGATTTCCTCGCTCGAGCCAGAACGCACACAAATCGAAGCACGGGTCGAAAAATTAGTTGATGAAATGAACCTGGCGATCAAAGAAGCCGATAGCTTCATCGCAACAATGAACAACTAATCCCACTATTGCGCAGTAATACCGCCATCAATCTTGAATTCTGACGCGGTGACATAGCGCGATTCATCTGATGACAGATAAAGCACGCAATAACCAACATCCTCTGGTTCTGCGAGGCGCTTCCATGGTATTTGCGAGACGAGGCGCTTTTCACCCTCCTCCGCGCCGCCACCCAATGCGATCAACGGATCAATAATTGGCGTACGTGTGAAGACTGGGTGCACAGAGTTGCAACGAATGTCATAGCCAGACTTTGCACAATGAAGACCGATTGATTTCGTCATCATCCAAACAGCCGCCTTGGCTGTGTTGTAAGCAATCATGTTTCCATCGGCGATCATTCCAGCGACAGAAGAAATATTGATGATTGATGCTGGCTGGGACTTTTTAAGATAGGGCATCGCCAACTGTGTACCCGTAAAAATCGAGTCTACGTCAATGGCTTGGGTCAGGCGCCAATTCTCTTCGGTTTCCGTTTCGATAGATCCAAAAGTGCCAATACCGGCATTATTGATCAAAATATCAATACCGCCCATATGCTCAGCGCCAGCGGCCAACGCCGTCTCCCACTCGTCACGCTTGGTAACATCATGACCGATGGATCCGGCAGCGCCTGAATAAGTTTTGTTTATTTCCTCAGCGGCTTTTGTTGCGCCGTCTGCATTCACATCAGTGAGAAAGACAGTCGCCCCCTCATCCGCCAACATGCGCCCAAAGCAGGCACCAAGCCCCTGCGCTCCGCCCGTGATGAAGGCTTTTTTTCCGGCGACCCGTCCCATGCGATACTCCTTTGATTTTTACAAAGGGTACCCCAAACGTAAAAGCGCGCCCACGGGTTTATGCAGTCACCCCGGACGCGCTTAAAAATTCAAACTAACGTGGAGCTTAATCAGCCCTCGTTTTGTAACTGCTGCACCGCCTCAGTCATGAATTCGGCCATATGCCGACGGAGTTGGTGATCAGATTGTTCAACATTGGCAGCGTCGAAATCGGCCCGGATCTTGCGGAATACGTCTTCATCACCAGCTTCTTCAAAATCAGCCTTGATGACCTCTTTTGCGTATGCGTCCGCCTCCGCACCTGTTTTCCCCAAAAGACCGGCTGCCCAAAGACCAAGCAACTTATTGCGACGCGCCTCAGCTTTGAATCTCAACTCAGCATCATGGGCGAATTTCTTCTCGAACTTGTCTTCACGGTCATCGAAAATGGTCATTGATAGGGTCTCCGGGGACTACGGCGGTTTAGAATTAAACCGAACAATTTCATGCTACTTAGTATTGGATTTGCGCCGGTGCAACGCAATGCTGGCGATTCAATCAACTCAGGGCTTTTCTTAACGGCGCACAGAGCGTAAACCGCCGTCTTCTCTCCTAACGCTAGCCGTGCTAGCGACGGGACGAAAACGCCGGAATTGAGTCGTCGGCATCTGATTTGACCGGCTTTAGAGAGCTGAAAAGTCGCCGATAAGGCATTGAAAGGATTACCAGAACATGGCCCGCCGCAAACAGATCTATGAAGGCAAGGCGAAAATCCTGTTTGAAGGCCCAGAGCCTGGCACCATCATTCAGTACTTCAAGGATGATGCGACCGCTTTCAACAACCAGAAAAAAGCGGTCCTCGAAGGTAAAGGCGTCCTGAATAACCGCATCTCAGAATATGTGATGCTGGGGTTAGAGCGAATCGGCGTGCCAACCCACTTCATCCGCCGCCTCAACATGCGCGAACAATTGGTTCGCCATGTCGAAATCGTGCCACTCGAGGTTGTCGTTCGCAACTATGCAGCTGGCAGCATCGCAAAGCGCCTTGGCGTTGAAACCGGGTCAGCCCTGCCTCGGTCGATCATCGAGTTTTACTACAAAAATGATGACCTCGGCGATCCCTTGATCTCAGAGGAACACATCACGGCGTTCAATTGGGCCACCCCTCAAGAGATCGACGACATGATGGCGCTGGCACTGCGGGTAAACGATTTCCTTTCTGGATTGTTTACGGGAGTCGGGATCAAGCTCGTGGATTTCAAGATCGAGTTTGGCCGCCAATATGAAGGCGAAATGATGCGCCTCATCGTAGCTGACGAAATCAGTCCAGATAGCTGTCGCCTGTGGGATATGGAAACAGGTCACATCATGGACAAAGACCGTTTCCGTCAGGATCTCGGCGAAGTAACCGATGCTTATCGCGAAGTTGCGCGGCGGCTCGGTCTGTTGCGTGAAACGGAAAGCTCCGGCCAAACAGGCCCGGTTCTAGTTAGCGATAACGAAAAATAGTGACCGGTCTGTGGTCACACACTCTAAGGTCAACGGATGTCTTTTCTGGCTTGGTCTCGGCTATTTATTGTATTCGCGATTATCGTTGGTCAAAAGCTGATCGCCGACCCCGCTCAGGCGCAAAACACTAGCGGTGTCAGCAATCCGGATGTCACCGATGGGGCCCGCAGCCTCGGTTATCGGAATTCAGTCGCACCAAGCGAAGGCCAAGATGCATTTTCGCATCGGGTTGATTATGGGCACTCGTTTAGTGACCGGACAAAAGCCAAATTTGTGGTCACGCAAAACAATCAGAACGGTGACCTCAAAATTCGCCATGTTCAGATCGAAGGCCAATATCAATTTGCAAAAATGCAAGAAGGTTGGAACAGCGCAATACAGCTTCAGGGCCGTGTTCCGACCGCCCACAACGTCAGTGGAAGAATGCGAATCGGATGGCAGAATAGTTTCGACCTTACGTCGAGGGTCGAATTCCGCGCGGTACTATTGGCGGCCAGAGAGTTTGGCGAATTGGCACGAGATGGCATCGCGCTTGAGACGCGATCGGAACTTACGGTTTCTGATCTCCGCGATATGCGCCTCGGCGTTCAAATGTTCAACAAATATAATACCACTGCGGATTTTGGGGATTTCAACGAACAACAACACCAATTCGGACCAATCATTCGCGGCCAAATCACCGACGATCTAAAATATGGTGTCGGCGCATTATTCGGGGTCTCTCGCGCCGCAAACGATGCCGAACTCAGGATCTTTCTCGGCTATTCGTTGTAGATGATTGCACTTAAGGGCGCATGAGCGTAATCACTGCCGCGAAGCTGACCGGAACGAGCCTGATGAAAGCCAAAATTACGATCACACTGAAAAGCGGCGTCCTTGATCCACAAGGCGTAGCCATTGAGACTGCCCTTGCGGGGCTCGGTTTTGACGGCGCAAATGACGTCCGTCAGGGGAAAGTGATCGAGATGAAATTGAGCGAAACTGACGAAGCTGAAGCGCGGGCGAAAGCCGAAGAAATGTGCAAAAAGCTTCTCGCAAATCCCGTCATGGAAAATTACTCAATCGAGATTTTGGCATAGCCTTATGAAAACTGCCGTTATTGTTTTTCCCGCCTCGAATTGTGACCGCGACATTGCCGTGGCGCTTGAACAAGCGACTGGTAAAAAGCCGGAAATGGTTTGGCATGGGGACAGCACTGTTCCAGATGCCGACCTAATTGCCCTACCCGGTGGTTTTTCCTATGGCGATTACCTGCGTGCGGGGGCGATGGCGGCCAAGTCACCAATCATGCGTGATGTGATTGAGAGAGCAAAAAAAGGAACGCCACTCCTCGGTGTTTGCAATGGCTTTCAGGTTCTTTGCGAAACGGGGCTTTTGCCCGGTGCTTTAATGCGCAATGCCGGTCTTGATTTTGTATGCCGTCCGGCAAGCCTGCGTGTCGAGAACAATAGCACCAGTTTTACGTCTGGGCTCGACAAGAGCCGTTATTTGAATTTTCCCGTGGCTCATCATGATGGAAATTATTTTGCGGATGACGACACCTTAGATCGTCTCGAAGGCGAAGACCGTGTCGCGTTCCGCTATGTCGATAACCCGAATGGTTCAGCACGAGACATTGCTGGGGTGATAAATGACGCCGGCAATGTATTGGGTATGATGCCCCACCCCGAACGAGTGATTTCACCATTATTGGGCGGCACAGACGGGGCGGACTTTTTCAAGAGCCTCGTCAACGCTCTTTCTTAATTCCCCTAACCATACAATGGCGGGCGTCGCCCTGCCCACGGCATAGCTTCTTCCAGCTGGTAAGCAAGCGAGAGCAATCTCGCTTCGTGACCAAGATTAGCAGAGAACATGCTGCCGATGGGAAGGTTATTTTTTGACATCGACAACGGCAAAGAAATCGAAGGTGCGCCGGTGATATTATAGAGCGCGGTGTACTGAACATACTTCGTCAATCGGTCCAGCGTCGTTTCAAAATCAAGACCGCCGTCTAGATATCCTATTTCTGGAGGCGGTGTCGTCACAACCGGTGACAAAACAACATCGAAATTTTCATGAAACCGGTTCATGTCGCCCTCGACGCCCTGTAACCGATGTATCGCGCCTTCAAACTCGCCCATATGCGTTTCAAAATATTCCGCAAGCCCAAGTGTAAATGGCTCGAACGCCATGCCGTTGCGCGGGAGGTGCGTGCTTCGCTCCCAATAACTAACCGCACTGTTCGCAAACGCTGCCCAATAGAGACTGAAATCTTCCGACAGCCCTTTTGCAATCGGAAGTTCGATTTCTTCAACCATATGTCCAAGCGCTTCGCACTGCGCCGCGACGTTGCGCGTGGCAGCATCAACTTCGCTATCGGGCCTTAAGCCGCCAAGGCCTAATGTTGTGAAACCGATACGAAGACGTTGCTCGGTTGGAGAAGTTACAAGCGGTAACGGCTCTAGCCCATTATCGGGAACGGCCAACGCCGCCGCAATCGCTGCCGTATCACGAACGGTTCTGGTTTGCGCCCCATGAACCGATAACCGAATTGGCCCAACCACATCATCTGGGCGTGCCGTCGGGTTGCGCCCGCGCGAAACCTTTAGCCCCACATTTCCGCAACATGATGCCGGTATACGGATTGACCCACCCCCATCGCTCGCATGGGCAATCGGCACGACGCCGCTTGCAACCAATGCCGCAGCGCCGCCAGAAGACCCGCCGGTGGAGTAATCTGTATTCCAAGGGTTGCGGGTCTGCCCCGTGCTCAATGGTTCTGTTGTGGCCGACAAACCAAATTCCGGTGTGGTTGATTTACCGAGACTGACAACCCCAAGTCCCAGGAATTTGTTGATCAGCGGCACTTGTTCTTTGCCGCGATAGCCAGGAAATGCGCGACTGCCAAATGCAGTTCCGACGCCCGTCACATCATCAAGGTCTTTGACGAATGTCGGCACCCCCGCCCATGGGCCAGTCGCCGCACTTGCTTCATTGCGCGCACGCCGGAAGGTTTTTTGAACAATCGCGTTTATTTCTGGGTTGATCCGTTCTGCTCGTTCTATTGCCGCCTCAACCGCTTCTTCAGCGCTTATTTCGCCAGACTTTATCCGCGACGCAGTCTCAACACCGTCAAGCGCCGCCAACTCATTTGAGGCTTTTTGATCCGGCTTCGAACAAGAAGCCCCCATCGCGAGCAGCGCAGCACCAATGCCGCCGGTTTCCATCAAATTCCGTCGTGTCAGAGACATGCATAGCTTCCTTTTATTCCTGCCGCGATTCCGGCATCATGAAATGCTGTAAGGGTGCGCAAGTAAAATCAAGACAAGAGCGCATATAGAACGGAACATTCAGGTCGACTAAGGGGAAGAACTATGAAGAAAAGTGTTTTCGCAATCGCAGCATTTGCGATCATTGCGAGTTGCGGTGAAAAAACGCCGCCTGCGCCCCAGGGTGATGCATCCTATCAAGAAACACTGATGACCCAGCTCCTTGATGCAAAGCCAGGTGACGTCATCGAAATCCCCGAGGGCCGTTTTTCGTTTGATCGCTCACTCAGCCTTACGGTTGATGGCGTGACCATTCGCGGTGCTGGCATGGACAAATCAGTCCTGACCTTCGCAGGTCAAATGGCCGGTGCTGAAGGTTTGTTGGTGACAGCCAGCGACTTCACCATTCAAGATCTGGCGATCGAAGACACCAAAGGCGATGCCCTTAAAATCTCTGAGGGCGAGAATATTATTATTCGCCGTGTACGCACCGAATGGACCAATGGACCCAAAACCAAAAATGGTGCCTATGGCATTTATCCCGTCCAAGTCAAAAACTTGTTGATGGAAGAAAGCGTCGCCATTGGCGCGTCGGACGCGGGGCTTTATATCGGCCAATCACAAAACGCCGTGATACGAAATAATCGCGCCGAATATAACGTTGCAGGAATCGAGATTGAAAATACCTTTGACGCCGATGTCTATGGCAATGTCGCCACCAACAATACCGGCGGCATTCTGGTTTTTAACATGCCCAACCTGAAACAACCGGGTGGACGGACACGCGTCTACAACAACAATGTCTACGAAAATAATACCAAGAATTTCGGCCACAAAGGAACCCCGGTTGCGTCTATTCCTGCTGGCTCCGGTATCGTCGTTAACTCAAATGATGATGTCGAAATATTCGAAAACGAAATTCGTGACCACCGTACCGCCAACGTAATTGTCGCTAGCGTTTTTTCAACGGACATCGGCAATAGTGATATGCAGGCAGATTTCGATCCTTATCCCGATGGAATTTATGTTTATGACAACCAGTTCGAAGGCGGCGGCAACAACCCTGACGGCCTTGAACTACAGGCACTAAAGCTTGCGGTCGTCGGACCCCAAGGGCGCATTCCCGATGTATTATGGGACGGCTATGTGGAGGAAGGTTCAACGGCAAGCGATGTTCTTTGCGTTGAAAATGGTGATGCAAAGGTGCTGAATGTTGACGGTCCCAACGGCAACAAAAGCCCACGAATTGTTGAAAATGGCGATCATGATTGCAGCTTTGAAAAACTCCCATCAGTCACACTGACCGGACCACTCGCCGAATAATGCCGCAGCGGTTCCAACTTCTACGAATTTGCATGAGGCTCATTGGCTTGAGCCTCACCGCTTTGACGATTGCAGCCTGCGCTGTGGAAACTGAAACTGCACCGACTTATCATAGTGAAACGAACCCCGAATATCTAAGCGATTGGGGCATGATATCTGTGCGCGATCAAACCCTACATTTGGGAAGCAACGTCACACCCTATGACCTCGCGACACCATTGTTCTCCGACTACGCTCTAAAGCTCCGCACCGTCTGGATGCCCGACGGAACCGCCGCCCAATACAATGCTGATACAGCATTTAATATGCCGGTCGGGACTGTCATCACAAAGACATTTTATTATCCCACTGACGGCGGTCCATCTACCGTCACTTATGCCCGCGACCGCAACCTCAATAACGGCGTGATGGAATTACGCGGTCTACGTTTAATTGAAACCCGTATCCTTGTACATCGCGAAACGGGTTGGAATGCTGTGGCTTATCTTTGGAATGACGAACAAACCGACGCCGTTGTCAAACGTATCGGTGCGGTACTGCCGCTTACCCTTAATCGCCCCGATGGCCGTTCGGAGAATTTTGCCTATCTCGTTCCAAATGCCAATCAATGCGCTGGCTGTCACGCGACGAATGCCACGACCAAAGCGATCAAACCAATAGGCATCAAGGCGCGCCATTTGAACAAACCGTCAAGCTTTGCCGATGGCTTTAATCAGCTCGATCATTGGGTCGCAAAAGGCATGTTAGATGCTGATATAAAAGGGCCAGCCCCGCGCAACGCCGATTGGACAGACACCAATGAAAGCGTTGAGCGACGAGCCAGGGCATATCTCGATGCAAATTGCAGTCATTGCCACAACCCTAATGGCCCGGCAGATACATCTGGCCTGAATTTAGAGCCTGATGCAGTCGGCCCTTCTCTCGGAATTTGCAAAACGCCGATCGCCGCCGGAACGGGGACCGGTGGCCGCGTACATGGCATTGTTCCTGGCGCGCCCGATAAATCAATCCTCATGTTCCGTATGGAAACCAGTGATCCCGGCGCAATGATGCCCGAACTTGGCCGCAGCGTGAAACACGACGAAGGCGTCGAGCTTATCCATCAATGGATCGTCCAGATGGATGGAAGCTGTCAGACGTAAGTAACACCCCGTATTTGCCGAACTTTATGGGCGATGTTAGTATCGCCCGAACGGGGAGGCATTTTCGATGAATGATTTAGATCCGGCACATATTCTACAGACGGCAATGGCCTTTTTTCCATCCAAGGTTTTGCTTTCGGCAAATGAATTAGGGATTTTTACAGTCCTAACTGAAAAACCTATGACGGGGGCAGAACTTTGTGATGCACTAGAACTACACCCGCGCGCAAACCCAGATTTTTTTGATACGCTCGCGGCTCTTGATTTTCTTCAACGCAACGGCGACGGCCCAGAGGCCACTTACCAAAATACACCGCAATCGGCACTTTTTCTAAGCGAGCAAAGCCCCGCTTATGTTGGTGGCTTTCTCGAAATGGCAAATACCCGCCTCTATCCGTTTTGGGGAAATCTCACAGAGGGATTGAAAACCGGAAAGGCGCAGAACGAGTCGAAGCATTCTGATAAACCTCTTTTCGAAGAACTCTATAATGATCCGGCCCGTTTAGAGGGGTTCATTGATGCAATGACCGGCGTGCAGATCGGAAATGTCATGGCCTTGGCTGAGAAATTTGATTTCTCATCATTTAAAACTCTATGTGACATTGGCGGCTCTGCCGGAACATTGTCACGCGCAGTTTGTCTGGGTCACCCTGAAATTAAATGCATAACGACAGATTTGCCGCCGGTCACCAAAATCGCAAAAAAACGAATTGACGATGCTGGCCTAAATGATCGAATCGAAACCAGGGATATTGATTTCCTTAATGAGAATTTTCCCGATGCTGATGTCATCACCATGGGAAACATCCTCCACGATTGGAATCTCGAGGTCAAAAAAATGCTCATCAAAAAGGCTTATCATGCTCTCCCGACCGGCGGTGCTTTTATCGCCATAGAGAATATAATCGACGACGCACGACGTGAAAATGTTTTTGGGCTATTGATGTCGTTGAACATGCTGATCGAAACTGGTGATGGCTTTGATTATACGGGAGCTGACTTTACGAAATGGTGCACAGAAGCCGGATTCACTCGCACCGAACTCATTCCTCTCGGCGGCCCCGCAAGTGCCGCTGTCGCGTATAAATAATCAAAGCGCATATTTTTTCCGTATACGCCCTAGTGCCATCATCGGAAAATAATGACGGTAGAGATTATAGTTGATCATAAACGCACGAGACAATTCTGGCCCTTGTTTTAGCCGCTCTTGCAACAACGGGTCATTTAGCTTGATGGTTTGGCCAACGCCGTAGCCGGGAAAACCCGTCCCGGTATATTCAGGCTCATTCCATGTGCCATCTCTCTGGCGTTCGATTAGGAATTGAATTCCGTCCGCGACAGCGCGTTCATCCTCTGCGCGACCAACGGCCGCCAATCCCATTAATGCCCATGCAGTTTGCGAGGCCGTCGATGCACCTTTGCCCATCTGCTTAACATCCACATAGGAAGCACAGCTTTCGCCCCACCCGCCATCAGCGTTCTGGTGCAAGATCAACCAATCCGACGCTTTGCGGATATAGGTCTGAGACATATCTTCGCCGATGGCCTCTAACGCCGGAAGAACCGCACCAGTGCCATAGATATAATTGACCCCCCAACGCCCGAACCATGCGCCATCGGCCTCCTGCTCGGCTTTTATATATTCAAGCGCACGAACCATGGAGGGGTGTTCTTTGCCGATACCCAATTTTCCAAAAGCCTCGACGATATGGGCTGTCACATCGACCGAAGGTGGGTCAAGCGCTTCGCCAAAATCACAAAACGGGATTTTGGTCAGAATTGTTTTGTCATTGTCTTTGTCAAACGCGCCCCAGCCACCATTTTTGCATTGCATGCCAATGAGCCAATTTACGCCTTTTTCTATGGCCGTTTCGATGCCGCGTGCACGCCATTCAGGGTCGTTCCGGAAGGGCGCAAGAACAATCAATGCCACAGCCGTATCATCTGTATCCGGATAGAAATAGTTTTTATACTCGAACGCCCACCCGCCGGGCTCGAGCTTTGGACATTTCACTTTCCAGTCACCATCACGCAAAACCTGTTGGCTTAACAGCCAGTCAAGCGCCTTTTCGACTTCGTTTTTCTGTCGTTCGTTTATCTCGCAATCATCAAATGCCAATAACGTCAGCACTGTATCCCACACCGGGCTAGTTGACGCTTGAATCCATGTAGCATCACCAACATCAACACGCCAGCGCGGGTCATCCAATGCCGCAAGTCCTTTCGCCATGACAGGATGGTCAAGGGCGTAGCCCTCGTTGTAAATCGCCATTAAAGAATAAATCCAAGGCGGCTGAATACCGCCCCAAACGCCATCCGCGTCTTGGTGTTCAATTATCCATTCAAGGCTACGTTTAACTGATCCCTTACGCCCTAAACCAATACCCGCTGTCTGACCAAAACTTTGTAGCAAATGAAGTATTTTATCTGCACCCAGAAAGAATTTATCAAGAAAGCCCGATCCCGGTTTTGCGGGATAGGCATAGCTAAAACTCTTCCGTCCCTCGGGAAACAGTTCATCCAATCGGCGATTATTTGGTAACGGGCGCGATGGTCGACGCGCCGACAACACCGCAATCGGCATCAATGTTGCGCGCGCCCATTGAGCGAAATTGTAAATTGAAAATACAAACCAGTTAGGAAAGTGAATAACCTCCGCAGGAAGGTTTGGGGTTTTTTCCCACGGCCATTCACCAATCAATGCCAGCCAATAGCGCGTGAACACGCGAATGTTCTTTAACCCGCCCTTTGATAAAATCCAATCTCGCGCCTTGACCATATGCGGGTCGCTGGCTCGCTCACCAATGCATCGAAGCGCAGCGTAAGCTTCAACTGTGGTGTTGATATCGCCCGCTGGTGCGCCGTGATAAATTTCCCAAGAACCATCTTCGCGCTGAGTTTCACGCAGGCTCTGGGCAAGTCGCGGCCATAAATGATGATCTTCTAATCCCATGAACCACAGGGCGAGAATCCATTGCGCCTCCATACAAGCATTGGATTCAAGACGCCCGACCCAATAGCCTTCTGGCTTTTGTCGTTTGGCTAACCAATCCGCAGCATTATTAATTGTTCCCATGAGCTGTCGGTCAAAATTGGAACGCGGATCGGCACCAGCCGTCTTGTCGTCATACATGATTAAACCCTTGGAGAGGACAACTAAATTGGGAATTATCTAGCGGTTTTGGACCTTCGCGACTAGGCCTTGACGAAGCTCCGCGACCACATGCCCAGCGTCATTGCACCAATAAATGCCCAAGGCATTACCCCGCCAACAGAGGCCGCACTGATCCCCGGTCCGGGGCAAAAACCAGCAAGTCCCCAACCAATGCCAAAAATCGCTGAACCGATCACCAACGGGCGATCAATCGCGGTCTTCGTCGGGATTTGAAACACCCCACCCAACACCGGGTCTTTTCGGCGAAATGCCAATCTATAGCCAATCATTGTGGTCAAAAGCGCACTCCCCATGACCACCAACAAGCTGGGGTCCCAGTTTCCCGCAATATCGAGAAAGTTTATAATTTTTTCTGGATTGATCATTTGCGAAATCGTCAACCCGATTCCAAACAAAACACCGATTAATAATGACGAGAAAATTCGCATTCTATCCTCCCATCACGTGACGTACAAAAAACACCGTGATGACCGCGCTAATCATAAAGGTCAGTGTCGCAATTATTGAACGCCGAGACAGACGCGCGATACCGCAAACACCGTGACCTGACGTGCATCCACTACCAAGGCGCGAACCCATACCAACAAGAAATCCGCCAACGACGACCATCCATAAAGGCTGCGGAAAGTTTATTGGTGGCCGATCAGAAGTGACCATTACAATGAGTGGTGCAATAAAAAGCCCCACCACAAATGCACCACTGATCCAAAAATCATTACCCTTTTCACTTGGGGTTAAAACACCAGCGACCAACCCGCTTATTCCGGCGATACGGCCATTTAGCAACATAAAAAGAACCGCCGACAGCCCAATTAATGTGCCACCGATAGCTGCCGAGACTGGTGTAAAATTTTCCATGTAAACGCTCCAAATAGATGTCTTGATTTTTAATATATATCACTTATGTTAATTGACAAGTGTTGAAGGGAATTCGATGTCAAAACCGATGAAAATCGCGGACCTCAAGGTTCATGCGCAAGACGTTTCCGCATTGCTCAAGACTTTATCGCATGCGAACCGACTCTTAATTGCGTGTGCGCTAACTGAAGGCGAAAAAAACGTGAGCCAGATCGAATCCGACACCAAAGTTCCGCAACCGCTACTATCACGCGACCTTGGCAGACTTCGTGATGCCGGGTTAATCAGTGCCCGCCGCGAGTCAAAAAACGTTTATTACTCGATTACCGACCCTCGCCTGTCTCAGTTAGTGAATGCACTTTGCAATGCTTTTGCACCAAAAAAATAAGTGGGAGATTGAAATGAATCCAGTTGTAAAAACCTTTTTCGACGAAGAGACATTCACTGCCAGTCATATTGTAATCGACCCGAGCGCAAAAAAATGCGCGATCATAGATTCTGTTTTAAACTTTGACTCTGCCTCAGGACGGACAACAACTAATTCAGCAGACATGATTATTGAATATATAAAAAACGAAAGCCTAAGCCTTGAGTGGATAATCGAAACCCATATTCATGCTGATCATCTAACTGCCGCTCCATATCTGCAACATAAACTTGGCGGAAAAACAGGCATTTCTAGTCGGATCAATCATGTTCAATCTACTTTCGGAAAGGTTTTTAATGCCGATGCAGGTTTCGCCCGAGACGGTAGCCAATTTGGCGTTCTTTTTGACGACGGCGAAAAATTCAAGCTCGGTAATATCAATGCCTATGTGATGCACACGCCGGGACACACGCCCGCATGTTCTACGGTTATTATTGGTGACGCTGCTTTTGTTGGCGACACGTTGTTTATGCCCGATTACGGTACCGCACGGTGCGACTTTCCCGGTGGCGATGCCCGTACGCTATATCGTTCTATTCAAAAGATTTTTTCCCTCCCCGATCAAACGCGGCTTTTCATGTGTCACGATTACAAATCACCAACGCGCGACGTCTTTGCGTGGGAGAGCACAGTCGCAGAAGAGCGCGCAGAGAACCTCCATGTTAAAACCGGGATATCCGAAGACGAGTTTGTCGAAATGCGCGAAGCACGCGACAAAACCCTGTCGATGCCTCGCTTGATCGTACCGTCGGTGCAAATAAACATGCGCGCCGGCGATATGCCGCCGCCCGAGGACAACGGTGTCAGCTATTTAAAAATGCCGATCAATACGCTTTGATTCTAGGCGCTCGGTTCGCGGAATAACAAGAAAACCTCGTCGCCATGATATTCGGTGGCCGCAGAACGAATAAAACCTATCTTTTCGGCAAGACGTACAGAAGGCTTATTTTCAGCCGTTATGATACACGACATGCGCTCGCCCGGCCACTTCGCTTCGCCCCATTCGATTGCCGCTTTCGCAGCTTCAATCGCATAGCCTTTGCCTTGAAATTCCGGGTCAAATGCCCACCCCATTTCCGGAACGATCGACGGGGTTGGCGTCATGTTACGTTTGAAATCCGCAAAACCCAATTCACCGATTATGCGGCCACTTTGACGTTCTTCGACAGCCCAAAACCCATATCCATTCAGATGCCAGTGCCCCGCCATGCGTAAAAACTTCAGCCAACTATCTTCCTCGCCTCTCGGTGTGCCGCCAATAAATCGCGTCACCTCTGGGTTGCCCCAAAGGTCACGGATAGCTGGAAAATCATCAAGTGTATGAACCCGGAGGCGTAACCGCTCCGTCTCAACCGTCATGTCCATCAAGCTTACTCTTATTTTTCGTCGTCAATAAATTGATCTATTCGTACCCTGAGCATTTCAAGCGGCAGGCCGCCCCCGCTTAGGACTGCGTCATGAAATGCGCGTATGTCAAAATCATCACCCAACTCTTGTTCGGCTTTCTCACGCAATTCCCATAATGTCAGCTCGCCCATTTTATAGGCTAATGCCTGACCTGGCCACGCAATATACCGATCAACCTCGGTCTGAACATTATGAAGCGACAACGCAGTGTTTGATGCAAGGTAATCAATCGCCTGTTCGCGGGTCCAGCCTTTTGCATGAATGCCCGTGTCGATCACCAAACGGCACGCCCGCCACATCTCATAGGAAAGCCGTCCGAAATCATCATATGGGGTTTGATAAATTCCCATCTCGACACCAAGCTTTTCAGAATAAAGGCCCCACCCCTCGCCAAACGCATGCGGGTAAAACTGTTTTCTGAATTCCGGCGTATCTTCAAGCTCCAATGCCAATGCGCTTTGAAGATGATGCCCCGGCACCGCTTCATGAAGCGTCAACGCGGGCAATGCATAGAGCGGCCGCTTATCAAGCGCGTAGGTATTTACCCAATATTGACCGCCACGATCACCCCCCGCAGGCGCGCCCACATAACGACCCGTCGTATAGTTTGCTGCAATTTCTTCGGGAACTGGCTCAACCGAATAAGGTTGGCGTGGAAGTTTACCGAAATAGGCAGGCAGCCGACCATCAATGTCTTTGGATAACCATGCTGCGCGCTCTAGCAATGCCTCGGGGGTTTTCGCGTAAAATTGTTCGTCCGTACGAAGAAATTCGATAAACTCTTTGAACGATCCTTTGAAACCTGTCTGTTTAATGACCGCGTCCATTTCTTTACGAATGCGTGCCACTTCTTTAAGGCCGAGCTTGTGAATCTTCTCAGGTGTCGCATCATCTAGCGTCGTATAGTAACGAACCAACGCAGCGTAATACGCCTCGCCATTTGGTAAATCATAAGCGCCCAAACTGTCGCGCGCGCCGGGCACATATTCTTCAGTCATAAAATCAAGCAGTTTTTGATAGGCCGGAATAATTTGCGACTGAACTACTGCACGCCCTTTGGCCCTTAGCGCTTTTTGTTCGGACGCAGAGATATTCGCCGGGAACTGCGTGAATGGCGCGTAAAATGGATGATCTTCTGGATTGTCTTTAACCTGCCCCTCAAAAGACGGAATAATAAAGGGCAATATTTCTTTAGGCTGCGTAAAGCCGTCGCGTAATCCCTGGCGCATATTTTCTATATTCTGATCTATATAGTCGGGCATCGCCGATAGCCGCGCTAAATAGTCATCATAGTCTTTCGCTGTGCGAAAGGCTGTTGATCCGACGATATAACCAAAATCCGTATGAAACCCAGTGTCCGCCAAAAATGGTATGCGCCAACTATCAAACACGGAAAGCGCAACATCATGTTTTAGAATAAACGCTAAAAGCTGTGCACTGACTTGTTGGTCCGGGTCTAACGCGTTAACATTAATAGCATTGAGCCGCGCAAGAAATGCCTCGGCTTCCGCCCGACGACGCGCTTGATCCGCTGGGGCCACACTCGGCACATCGCGCTCAAAACCGCTAACACCCGAATATGTCGCGTTAAACGGAAACTCCTCCATCTCATTTGACCAATAATCATCAAACAACGCATCGAGATCATCCGCCGGTGCCGCATAAGCCGACAATGAAAAGGCCGCAGCACTTACGGCAACACCAATCGCCTTACCCAAATTCGTCACACCGAACATCTTTACGCCCATTGAAAATCTCCTATCCCCTTGGTTCTTGTGGATATGCTAACATGATCGCTTTGTTGTTCCAGCCAAAACCGCTAGCCGCTGGCTACTATCTCCGCTCTCCCTGTCGTGAAGCAAAGTGTTTTGTGGATGTTCCGACACCGCCCTAAGCTATCGCTAGTTACAACAACAAGGATTTTCCACATGTTCCGCCACCTCATTGTACTTTTCGCCGCTATGGCTGCGGTGTTAGGCTTCGCCTTCGCAAAAGACCCGATCAACACAGGCCGATTTTCCAACCTTGCTATTGGTGGTTATGACGCTGTTTCCTATTTCACCGATGGCACTCCTACTAAAGGCGACAAAGAATTTACCTTCGAATATCAGGGCGCTGAATGGCGCTTTTCGTCTGCCAAAAATCTGGAAACTTTTACCGCTGATCCGACTGCGTATGCGCCCCAATATGGTGGTTATTGTGCGTGGGCAGTTTCGCAAAATTATACCGCGCCGGGTGATCCAAAAATCTGGAAAATCGTCGATAACAAGCTGTATTTGAATTATAACAAAAAAGTACAGGATGATTGGAAAAAAGACATTCCCGGTTTCATCAAGCTCGCTAACGAAAATTGGCCCGGTGTCATCAACTAAAACATCCTCCATTACTCACTGATACGCATATTAAACGCGCACAGGGATTGGTGGATAACTACGCACCGAAAGCGGGTTTCAGCACGAATTTCTATCACGCAATGTCACGAAACCACATTGATCAACCGGCGATTGCGTATCGCCGGTTGATTTTTTTGGTTACTGGCCGCGTTGCGCGTCGCGCAATGAACGGAACTCATTGCCTTCGTACCAGTTTGGCCAAGCATCCGTATACGCCATGTCTGCACCAATCTCAGAAAAAATTGTCATAGACTGGGTCATGCCGGTCAAATTCCAGTCAGGCGAATACTCATCCGACGGCTGGTGATAACGGTTGACGGTATAATCGTCGGCCATAGCACGGCCCGCTTCTTCGCCACCGTCAACCAGGTCGATCCCACTATCGGCATACAGCATTGGCACACCTTTTTTCGCAAGCGAGATGTGATCAGAGCGGTAGAAATAGCCTTTTTCCGGCTCTGCATCTGGGCGCAAATAGATATCGCGCTTATCTGCGGCTTTCTTGAGGAGGTCCTCAAGCTCTGACGCACCATAACCAACAACGATGATATCATTCGCTGGCGGTAAAGGCAGAACGCCGTCAATATTGATACCGCCTACAATGTTGGCAAGCGGCACAATAGGGTCTTCGGCGAGATAGGCCGAACCCAAAAGACCGGACTCTTCAGCCGTAACCGCAACAAACATCAAAGAGCGCTTTGGTTTTTCTTCGGTATTCATGAAAGATTCAGCAATCGTAAGAATTCCGGCGGTTCCCGTTGCGTTATCGACAGCGCCATTAGAAATTGCATCGCCTTCGGTCACGCTCGCATTGTGGCCAAGGTGATCCCAATGCGCCATGTAAAGCACATATTCATCTGGGTTTTCCGTTCCCGGAATAACACCTGCAACATTCGCAGACTCGCTCCGGCGAACAGTGTTTTTGAGCGTGCCTGATGATTTAAGATCACCCATCGCCACAGCTTTAAAGCCGCGTTCTTTGGCTGACTCAGTAAGGTCATCGAAATCAAGATCGGCTTTTTCAAATAACCCGCGAGCAACATCTTCCTGTAGCCAACCTTCGACCGCAACGCGCCCCTCGCCGCCATCTGGCCGTTCAAGATCGAGCTGAGCGCCAGTCCAACTGCCTTCAACAACATTCCAGCCATAGGCCGCCGGTGCGGTCTGATGCACGATGAGCGCAGCCGCGGCACCCTGGCGGGCGGCTTCTTCATATTTATATGTCCACCGACCATAATAAGCCATGGACCGGCCTTTGAAGAATTCCGGGTCATCGCTCGCATATCCCGGATCGTTGACGAGAATAACAACGGTTTTACCCTCTACGTCGATATCTGCATAATCATTCCAGTCATATTCCGGAGCGACCACGCCATAGCCAACGAAAACTAAATCACTATCCGTATAGGAAACATCCTCCATGACGCGCTTGGTCCAATAAACCGCCTCAGACCCGTATTCAACGACTTCGCCGTCAATGGTCAGGTTCGATTGCGTTGGGTCTACTGTCAGCTCAACAAGCGGTACTTTTTGTTCATAGCTATCGCCATTGCCCGGCTTAAGGCCGATGCTTTTCATCTCATTCGCCAGCCATTCACGAGTTTTCATCCCGCCTTCGGTCGCCGGCGCGCGCCCCGCAAATTCATCCGAAGAAAGCGTCGCAATGCGCGCCCGTAAATTCTCTTCGTTAATCGGTGCCAAAATGGGTGTTAGAACGGCAGACGCCTCCGCGGCTGGGTCGGGTGTCGCAGCAGGTGTTGATTGTTCGGTGCTAGGTGTTGTTGTCGTCGATGCGCCGCCATTATCGCTTTGGCCACAGGCCCCAAGCGTAAGCGCAGTCAAAGCCGCAATGGCGGCTGGAGTTCTGAAAGTCATGAAAAGGCCCCTCAGGAATCAATTGCAGAAGCCGCGACTTTGCACCCCTCTCCGCCACCGGTCAAATGACGAATAATCCAGCATATCCTCCCATTTTCAGGGGTGATTTTAGATTTTAATGTCGGTAACTTTAAGCGCCCGAGCACCTTCACGATTTCCAAGAGCACCATTAAGCGCAAGCTTGGATTTCGTTTTGAGTGCCGGATACATCGCAACATCATCAATGGTTGCCGCATTGAGGTTAATCACCTCACCAGCCTGCAAGTTCATCAACCGCTTTATGTCGATCATTTGTTCGGTCAGAACAGCGCGCATCGCAATCGGTGATGTGGCGGCAAGTTTGGCCAAATCGCGGGTCCATTTTTGTTCCGCCAAAACAAGCGTCGTTTCATAATAACGGCGCATCGCAATAAGTGATTTCTCAGCGACGATCATCGTTACGGAACCGATGGCTTCACCCTCGATGGTCTGTATATCAATCGAAAACAAAATAGATTTTTGCTGATCGTCATTAAATTCAAATCGCCGCGGATCGCCACCACTGGCCAATAATTCAATACCGCCCTTTAAGAGCCCGCATTTATCTGCGTTCTCGAATGAACATTCAGCCGTTCTAATCGCAAGTTTTTTTGCGAGACGCCGATCAATAGCGCTGACATTTTCGGGCGTCGGATCGGGAAGGTCACGCGACCCTGAAAGCGACCACCCGGCAGCACGTAGCGATGTGTCGATGTCAAAGATAAGAATGAACTCGGCTTCGCCATTTTGACGAAAATGATAAATTGCTGATTCAGAACCATATTTTGAAAGTGCGTCACCAAGACGACAAAACTCAGCCGGTTTACCTTCTGCGGATTCGCATTTCTCTCCGTAATATTCGGAAAAGGCCGCGACGGCCTGAGCGCCAATTTGCGTTGGGGAATCTTTAATCAAATCAACCGGCCCTTTATCGCGACCGGAACATTCCATTTTACGCTTAATAATCTTGGCGCTGTCTTCGCCCATGAAACTCTACCTTAGATATAAAAGTGCCGTCTTGGGTCCATATCAAACATGAATAGCTATAAATAGAGTAAACGCATAAAAGGCGCATAAAGGATTTATCGCTAACCCTTTTCTGTAAGTGCAGAAAGTTGTGTTGGGTAAATCGATGGCCGGTGGGGCAAAAGCAGTAGCGCCAATCATAATCAAGAAGAAAAAGGTGATCGCCGGAGGCGGCCACCATGGTGGCGCGTGGAAAGTTGCTTATGCCGACTTTGTGACGGCGATGATGGCGTTCTTCCTATTGATGTGGCTATTGAATGCCACCACCGAAGACCAGCGCAAAGGTCTTGCAGACTATTTCAACCCTTCAATCCCAATCAGTAAGGTTTCTGGCGGCGGCAGCGGCGCGCTTGATGGGTCATCAGTGTTTGAATCGCGTGACCTCGCCCGTGATGGTGCTGGCGCAAGCGAAGAATACCCCAATTCACAAGAACGCCCGATCGAAGGCGGCGAAGAACCAGTTGAAGGCCCGGCGGACGGGACTGGCGTTGCCGCAGAACTTGGTGCGGGTGCGAATGAATTGGCAATGATCGAGACTGCGATCAATTCACAATCTGTTAACACACCTGAAGATGGTCTTGCGAAACATATCCAAACCCGCATGACACCCGACGGACTTGTCATCGAACTTGTCGATGTGGACGGCGAGTCTCTTTACAATATCGGTTCGTCAAATCCCTCTCAACTATTACACGATTTGCTGTCTGTGATTGGGCCGGTTCTTGGTACCGTCAGTAATAAGATGGCAATCGTTGGCCATACTGACGGACGCGCTTTCTCACGGTCAGCAAATTATTCGAACTGGGAATTATCGACCGACCGTGCGCATGCCGCCCGTCGCATGTTGATAAAAAATGGCATTCCCGTTCAACAGATTGTTCAGGTTACCGGCAAAGCCGACACAGAACCTTTCTCCGAAAACCCACTCGCCGCAGAAAACCGACGCATTGCCATTACTCTTCTGAACCCAAATTAATTGAAAAAGAGCGCTTCTCATTAGGGCTTCCTTAAATCAAGCGGAGATATGACTAACGATAGTAGTAAAATTTATTCCGGAATGGAGCTTCTTTTATGGGCATTTCGTCGTCGCTAAACGCAGGTGTGATGGGACTCGCCGTTAACGCAGTCAAACTCGGCACCATTTCCGATAATATCGCCAACTCTCAAACCTATGGTTATAAGCGCGCCGACACGCTCTTTGCTGATATGGTGCTTGCACAGACCAAGGGTGACTATTCCGCGGGCGGCGTTCGCGCTGTTACGTATCGCGATGCAAGCGCCCAAGGGCCATTGATCGGCACAACAAATTCAACTGACATTGCGATCGACGGTCGCGGCATGTTGCCCGTCACTGATCTCGGCGGCGTTAATGCAAATAACGGTGATCGGTCGTTGATGTTAACGTCCACCGGTTCATTTAACACCGACGATCAGGGATACCTTCGTACCTTGAGCGGTCTCTATCTGATGGGTTGGCCCGCAGATGTGAACGGCGACGTCGGCGCACCACCACGAGATAGCTCAGCCGGTCTGGAGCCAGTGCGTGTAAACCTCAATCAAAACGCGGCCTCCCCGACACAAAACATCCAGTTGGGTGTGAACCTCCCAGCGACACAAACCGAAGCGGGTTCAGCGGGTACAGTCTATGACCTGCCCGTTGAATATTTTGACACGCTTGGCCGGTCACAATCATTGAATTTTGAATTTTCACCAACGGTACCCGCGACGGGCGCGAGTAACGAATGGACCGTCAATGTTTATGACGACGCCGGTGATCCAGCCGTATCAATCGCGACATTTACCGTGACCTTTGACGACAGTGTTTCTGGCGGCGGTAATATCGCATCGGTGACTGCGGGTGCAGGCGCAACTTATGATGCTGGTACAGGCCGCGTCGGTATCGCAACAGCCGGTGCACCCATGGAGATTTTTGTGGGTAGCGCAGGCGAGCCTTCGCCGCTCACGCAGCTTTCAGCTAACTTTGCACCGCTTAGCGTGACCAAAGACGGATCGCAAATCGGTAATTTGAGCAGCCTCGAAATTGACGAAGGCGGCTTTTTGCAAGCTGTTTACGACACAGGTTTCCGCCGCACACTTTACCAAATTCCCGTTGCTGACGTTCCGAATTTTGCCGGCCTAAATGCGGTTGGTAACTCTTCATATGTCGTGACGCCATCAAGTGGTGACGTCTATTTCTGGGATGCTGGCGACGGTCCTGCTGGTTTCACCAATGGTTATTCACTGGCTGAATCAACCACTGATATCGCATCGGAACTCACTGACCTGATCCAAACGCAGCGTGCATATTCGTCAAACGCTAAAATCATTCAGACTGTTGATGAAATGCTGCAGGAGACCACAGACATTATACGGTAACAGTAACCAGTAGTAGGAAGGGAACGTCAGTATGACCATCTCCCAAGCGCTCTATAATGCAAGTTCTGGCCTCACGGCAGCGTCGCGCCGCGTAAGCGTGACCTCCAATAACATCGCTAACGCACTTACGCCGGGTTATGCTCGGCGTACGGTGCATTTGGCCGAACAAACCACAGGCGGCGAAGGTGCTGGTGTGGGTGTTGCTGGTGTATCGCGCGCGGGTAATCCTGCGATCACTTATGAACGTCGGATTGTTGATGGTGAGCTTGCCTATTTTAGCTCTAATGCTGGTGCGATGACACGGGTTTCCGACCTTCTTGGCAGCGTCGAAGACCCCTCTTCCCTATTTCAGAAATACAATAATTTTGAAACCTCGTTGCGAAACCTCGCAGAAACGCCTGACAGTGCGGCGCTTCAGCAAAAGGTTGTCACGTCCGCACAGGATTTGGCCCGGGCATTGAACCGTACCGCAGAAGGTTATCAACAAATTCGTACCGATGCGGACCGCGAAATTAGTAATCGCGTGGACACGGTCAATGATGCACTAAAAACCATCGAAGATCTGAACGATTCAATCAGCCGTGGCATGGCGACCGGCAAAGATGTGAATGCGCTTCTTGATCAGCGCCAACAGCTAATTGATCAGGTCAATGAGAATATCCCTGTTCGCGAAATTCAGCGCGAATATGGCAAAGTTGACCTCATGACCACCGAAGGTACATTCCTGCTCGCTGGCTCGGCGCGTACTGTCGAATTTAATGCCTCGCCTGTTGTCACAGCAGACCTAACATATGACAACGGTGCAGGGTCCTTATCTGGTCTTAGCGTTGACGGCCAAGATATCACGCCGGGCGGTACAAGCGGTCAGGCACCTCGCGATGGCGCAATTGCCGGACTATTTAATGTCCGTGACGAGACCGTTCCGGAAATGGCATTGGCGTTAGATGCGCTGGCGTTCGATATTGCTGGCCGACTTTCTGATCCTTCCGTTGACCCTACCCTCAATCCTGGCGATCCCGGCCTCTTCACTGATGCCGGTGCGGCAACTGACGTTGCTAATCTTACCGGACTTGCAGGGCGTTTGGCCGTAAATGCCGCCGTTGATTCATCGCAGGGTGGATCTGCGTCACGGATACGCGACGGCATTGGCGCAGTTGTTCAACAAGCTGCCGGTACGGACTCTTTTGTTCGTTCGTTGCTATCCGCCCTCGCCGATTCTCGCCCTCAACATGCCGCGCTACAAACGGCCGGCGATTTAAGCGCCGCTGAATCGTTCTCGCATATGACGTCATTGGCCGCCGGAGCGCGCGTTGATGCATCGTCAAAACAAACCACAGCCGCGACCTTGGCAACCAGCCTGGTAGAGGCCGAACAAGCCGAAAGCGGTGTTGATACCGACCGAGAACTTCAAGATCTATTGGTTATTGAACAAGCCTATGCAGCCAATGCGCGGGTGCTTGAGACAATCGATCAAATGATGCGCCGACTGATGGAGCTATAACATGAACTCATATGGTTTTCCTTCGCTTCTTCAATATAGCCGCCTGAACACATCCATTGCAGACACCAAAGCAAAGGCCGAAACAGCCCGCATTGAAGTCGTCACTGGACGGATCGCCGATCTCGCGGCAGAGCTTGGCGGCAGCGTTGGTGATGCTCAGTTACTTCGCAAAGCAATTTCCGATGTTGAATTGATGGGCGCATCAGCCCAGCGCGCGCTTGGACGCGCCCAAATCGCACAGGTTGCGCTCAGCCGTTCAACAGAAGGCGTCGAAGTCACCGGCACCAATCTACTTAGCGCGATTGGCCGAAACGACGAACAGAGCATCGGCATCGCCGCAACCCAAGCCGAGCTTCAACTTGATGCGGCCATTTCATCGTTCAACACCAGATACGAAGGCCGCAGTCTTTTTTCTGGTGACGCTACAAATACACTCGGCCTTGCCGACAAAGAGACATTACTGACAGACATTCGCGCAATCTTCGCCGCCGCCCCTGACGCAGCGACACGCGAAGCGCAGCTTGATACCTATTTCAATGATCCCGCTGGCGGATTTGAAACAAACATTTACCTTGGCGGTGATGGCAACGCACCGCGTACGGAAATTTCCGACGGTGAGCTTGTCGAATATAGCGCCAAAGCCAATGAGCAACCGGTCAAAGATTTGCTCCGCAGTCTCTCGACACTCGTGATCGCTGACGAAAGTGATGCGTGGCCGGACCGTGAGGACGCCCTGACAAAAGCGGGCGCAGGAATGATCGCGGCATCCGAAGACATGGTTGAGGTCCGCGCCCGCGTTGGTGCCGCTGAAGAACGTATGGTCTCCGCTGTTTCTCGCCTTGAAGCCGAAGCCACTGCGCTCGGTGCCACCTATAACGAACGCACCGCGCGCGACCCCTATGAGGCGGCATCAATGCTGCAACAATTAGAATCACAACTCGAAGCCTCCTATCTCGTGACATCACGCATTTCACAACTCTCATTCGTCAATTACGTAAGATAAACATGATCCAAAATTTCAAACTGTTCTTCGTGGCTTTTCTTTTGGGCTTTGTGTGGTGCGTTGATGCTGCCGCCGAAGTCCGCCTTAAAGATATTATCAATATCGAAGGGGTTCGCGGAAACGATCTCGTTGGATATGGCCTTGTTGTCGGCCTTGATGGAACGGGTGACGGTATGCGCAATTCTCCTTACACGGAAGAAGCGTTGTCGAGTCTTCTGGAGCGTCTGGGGATTAACGTACAAGGCGAGGATTTTCGTCCACGCAACGTCGCGGCGGTTGTGGTCACAGGCACTTTACCGGCATTCGCGCGGGCCGGATCGCAAATTGACATAACCGTTTCCGCGATTGGCGATGCAAAAAATCTTTTGGGCGGCACACTTATTATGACACCGCTTCATGCTGGTGACGGACAAGTTTACGCTGTGGCCCAAGGCCCCGTCCTCGCGAGCGGCTTTAGCGCCGAAGGCGAAGGGGCATCGGTTACCTTTGGTGCGCCGACCAGCGGTTCTATCCCCCAAGGGGCGCGGATCGAACGCGAAATTGATTTTGACTTTGGCTCAATGGAAACGCTTCAGCTTGCTTTGCGCTCACCTGACTTTACGACGGCAACACGGGTCGAAACAGCAATCAACAATGCATTTGGCGGAAAACCAATCGCTACACTCAAAGACCCCGGCACGATTGAACTTGCTATGGCCAACACGGGCCTTAGTCCCGTGCATATGATCGGCCGCATCGAGAATTTAAGCATCACACCAGAACAAAAAGCGCGGATCGTCATCGATCAGAAATCCGGTACGGTTGTTCTTGGTGCCGATGTAAAAATATCAAAATTCGCAGTGACCCAAGGTAATTTGACCATCACCGTGCGCGAGACACCATTTGTCTCTCAACCGAACCCCTTCTCACGCCAGGGTGAAACCATTGTTCTACCTGATACGACGATCACTGTAGATCAAAACCCAGAACGCCGGATCGCCGAAGTTGACGAGAATGTTTCTCTTTCCGATCTGATCGAAGGCCTAAACGCACTTGGTGTTGGCCCACGTGAGTTGATTGATATCTTGAAATCCGTCAAAGCGGCGGGTGCACTCCATGCTGAGTTGGTGTTGATGTAATTATGGATTGCGGATCAAGTCCGCAATGACGGTCCCGCTAGCGGTAGTTTCAAACCGAATGAACTTCCAACAACTCAACGACCCGGCGGCGCGCTTCGGGTAGTTGTTTGTTTGACACATGTAAGATACGCGTCTCGATGAAATGCCCTGTGGTTGCAAGTGCATCCAAGGCATCTGTTAACGTCGCTGTTGTCGCCGCCCCCCGTAAAAACGCCGGTAGCGGCAAAAGTTTATCCTTATACGGCTCACCGGCTTCCTCGCTGACTGCGCAGGCAGATCGCGGCGACACGTAAATTAGGTTTTCTCGCTCGCCAGTCGCTGCGCATCGGTCAAGCGTCAGCCCGAAACCAAGTTCCGCCAACAGACCCAACTCCCACCGGGCCATAAGCGCTGGCCAAACATCGATGTCATCAAGCGTCGCCATCAACACCGACATCGCCGAATAGGCCCGCCCGTGCGCTTCGCGTTCGGGCAGTGTCGCTAGTGCCACAGCACAAGCCGCTGATAGCGCCGCCAACGATAAACGCTCTCCCATCGCTTCGCCAGCACGAGCATGAACCATCTCTAGCGTGAAATGCCCAAGCGTGTCTTCGCCGCGCCCCTTCCAATCGGCGTTGACCACATTGCCCGGTTGCAACAATGGCCGCATTCGCCGCCCTTGCCCGCCATAAACAAGCCCGGCCCAACGGCCATGGTCTTCGGTGAAGACGTCCACGATGGCGTGTGTCTCTCCATGGGCCCGCGCGTCGAGGATTATGCCTGTGTCAGTGAATTCCACTACCTAGCCCTTGAAAAGCATGATTATTACTCAACCACATCGAGACCCATTTGGCGTAGGCGCGCGGCCTCCTCTGACCAGCCTTCGCGGACTTTGACGTGTACGAATAAATGCACCGGAACGCCGAGTTGTTCGGTGAGCTCTTCGCGGGCGGCCTGCCCGATGATTTTCAAGGTCTGACCGTTTTTTCCAAGCACGATACCTTTTTGGCTATCGCGCGCCACATAAATGGTTTGGTCGATGCGAATGCCTTTTTTTGTTTCTTTCCAGCTTTCAGTCTCAACCGTCGAGTCATAGGGCAGCTCTTGGTGCAGACGTAAAAATACTTTCTCGCGTGTGACCTCGGCGGCCATAAGTCGGTCAGAAATATCAGAGAGCTGATCTTCTGGGTATAACCACGGCCCGCTTGGCGCAGATTTCACCAGAAATGCTTTTAGGTCTTTAAGGCCATCGCCATTTTTGGCCGAGATCATAAAGACATCGGAAAAGACACCCGCTTCATTGAGGCTTTGCGCCAGTGCCAACAACTTGGGCCGGGCGATATCATCAATTTTATTGAGGACCAAAACGGCTTTACGCTCTGATTTGATCAGACCATCAATGATCCGCTCTGCGTCGGCGCGCGATTTTCCGGCCTGTCCACGTTCGGACTCTCCGTCGAGAAACATCGGCGCGTCAATCACCAGCAAGGTTTGATCCGCGCCCGAAAGCCCGTCCCATGCAGCGGCGACCATGGCACGATCAAGACGACGACGCGGCGCAAAAATACCCGGCGTATCAATGAACACCAGTTGCGATTTGTCTTCGGTAATTATGCCCCGCACGCGCGCACGCGTGGTTTGTACTTTTTGCGTCACGATTGAAATTTTCGCGCCAACAAGCGCATTGACTAAAGTGGATTTACCAGCATTTGGCGCGCCGATGACCGCAATCATCGCGCAATTCGTTTCTGCGTTATCCGTCATTTCTGATACCTGCTAAAAGCCGTCAGTGTTGTTACTATTACCGGCTATAAAAATTCATTCTTTTCCCGACCACATGCCTTCGCGTTTTAAGAACGCGCGGGCGGCCGCCATTTGGGCTTCGCGTTTTGAACGCCCCTCGCCATTCGCGGGTTTTGCACCCTTGACCCGGACCTCGATCGTAAAGGCCGGTGCGTGGGCTGGTCCTTCGGCTTCGAGCACAGAATAGACAGGCGTGCCGAGCTTTTTCTGTTGGCTCCATTCTTGAAGCGCAGTTTTTGGATCTTTGTGAAGCCGCGAAAGGGTCTCTATATTCTTGGTCCAGAAAAGATCATAGACCTTCCGCGCCGCATCAAGCCCGCCGTCAATATAGAGCGCACCCAAAAGGGCCTCCATCACATCGCCCAAAATAGCTTTCTTGCGGCGGCCGCCCGCGCCATCTTCCCATTCAGACATCAGAATAAACTGATCAACGTCAAAAAACAGTGCGGCCTTCGCGCAGGTTTCCTTGCGGACGAGCGCATTGAGACGCGGAGCCAAATCGCCCTCGTTATATTCCGGATAGCTCCGCCATAGCTCCTCGGCGGTCAATAGCCCCAAAACCCGGTCCCCGAGAAATTCGAGCCGTTCGAGATCGCGAATTGAAGTGCCAGCGCCAGACAGGCTGGAATGGGTCAGCGCACGCTTTAACAATCTCGGATCAGCAAAGGTGTATCCGAATGTTTTTTCTAACGCCGCGAAATCTGAATTGCTCATTCAACCTTGTCGAGGATACGGCCATAGCGGATCGCGAATGGCCATTTCCAAACTTCCCAGAATTTTGTTTTTGCACCGTCTACGGAGAAAAAGAAGCGCTCTGCACGACCAACAACAGCATCTAATGGAATGTAACCCACCGCAGAGACCACGCGGCTATCTTGGGATTGATCACGATTATCACCCATCATGAAATAATGCCCAGCCGGGACGTGATAAACCGCCGTCGTATCGAGTTCACCATCATCACCCGAACATTCCTGCACGAGGTATGAAACGCCATTATCGAGTGTTTCTTTATAGGTCGGTGCGTCGCCGCCACCGCACACATCTTCGGCCACTTCGACGAATTCTTTTTGAACGGCGCTACCATTGATATAAAGGTGCCCACCCAGCATCTGGATCTGGTCACCCGGCATACCGATTACGCGCTTGATATAATCTTTGTTGCCGTCTTTTTTGTTTTTGAAAACGACAATGTCACCGCGCTCTGGCGAACCCGCAAAAATACGCCCGTCAATCGGCATCCGTGTCAACGGATAAACCAATGACGCTTTCGAATAGCCAAAGGTCGGTTTAGACACCACAAGAAAGTCACCCACCAAAAGGTTCGGCTTCATCGACCCCGACGGAATATTGAACGGCTGGAAAACCACGATCCGCAAAACCAGTGCGATGGCCACCGCCACCAACACAGTTTTTGCTAAATCCCACGCTTCTTCAGCGGCAGTCATGGGCGGCTGAGATTGTTCCATTGACGATTTCTCGGGCTTGCTTGGGGTTTTGGCGATCACTGCATCCTCAGAAGCGGTAGGATTTACAACCGCTTCGCCGCCATTGTCAGGTGTCGCCATACGCCAGATACCTCGTTTTGCCCCGACATTACGCAAGGGAAGATTACTCTATTTAACCTGCGCCTCGATAATGACAATGGCTTGGGCGTTAGGAAAATCATCTGTGATGGTCAAATGAATGGATGCTTCATGGCCTTCGGGGGTCATTTCCGCCAGTCTTTTTGCAGCACCGCCGGTTAATTTCATGGTCGGCTTACCGCCAGGCAGGTTCACGACCCCCATATCTCGCCAATAGACCCCACGCGAAATTCCAGTGCCTAACGCCTTGGAACACGCCTCTTTTGCGGCGAATCGCTTGGCGTACGACGCAGCGCGATTGTGGCGACGGTCTGACTTGATTTTCTCGACGTCTGTATAAAGCCGGTCTGTGAACCGCTTGCCATGGCGGGTAAGCGTTTTTTCAACCCGGCGAATATCAATGATGTCGTTGCCGATCCCAATAATCATGTCTTTTCCTCAGGGTTGGCCCTAAAACAGGCTCATCGGGCCGCGCGTAGGCTCCATAGCCCGCAGATAGGTCTCGTCCGTAACAGGGACACCGATTTCAGCGGCCAGATCACGTTGTTCGGGAACAGGCGTCTTAATTAACGCCGTTGCCCATTCGGTTGACCGCGCAAGCGCCGGGTGCGCCTCTGTTCGGGCAATCCATGCAGCGGCTTTGGGCCATTGCTCAGGATCAGGCTTCCACCGCGCGACCTGCATATTCCAAAAAATAACCGCGATCGAGATATCGCCCAATCCGATGTCCCCGAACAAAAAGCCATCGTCGGGCGCTATGGTCTCGAGATAATTCATGATTTCAACAACCGGCCCGGCCAATGCCTCACGGTAAGCTTTTACGTCACGCTTTTCATTCCAAAGTCCCGGTTTGAGAACGACAGAACCAAAACATTTCCAGAGAAAAATATCGGCCATACGGGTATCTGAAAATTCCTCAAGCCACCGCGCGGTCGCGCGATCACCGGGTGCCGAAGGAAACATACTTGGGGTCGGAAACGCTTCTTCGATATAAGCGGCGACAACCGAGCTATCGATAATTGTATTCCCATCATGAAGAAGTACGGGAATGCGGCGAAGCGGGTTCACTTTTAGAAAGTCTTCATCCGTATAGAAAGCAATGACAGGATCAATTTTATAACTAACGTTTTTAAGGTCCAAAAGCGCCAGCACTTTTCGCACGAACGGCGACGCCGGCGTGCCGATAATTGTTACCTCGTCAGCCATAATGACACCTTTCAATAATGTCCGCCCGTGCGCACATCCTGCATCAATTTTTTCATCTCACGCACAGCAGCGTCAAGCCCCATGAACACTGCCTCCCCCACCAAAAAATGCCCTATGTTCAGCTCGACAATTTCTGGAATGGCCGCGACCGGTTGAACATTGAGGAATGTCAGCCCATGACCCGCGTGGACCTCTAAACCCAGCTCATCAGCAAATTTTGCCGCCTCGCGAATTTTCTCTAACTCGGCGATAATCCGCGAATTCGTCGTTTCTGCCGTCGCTTCGTAATAAGCGCCCGTATGAATTTCGATTACCGGTGCCCCCGCCGATTTCGCCGCTTCTATTTGCTCGCGCTCGGGATCGACAAACAATGATGTGCGAATACCTGCATCCGTCAGCTCACGCACAAATGGCGCGATAAAATTATGTTGACCAGCGACATCAAGACCACCCTCGGTGGTGCGTTCGTTGCGGTTTTCAGGCACGATACAACAGCCGTGCGGCTGAACTTGCGTACAAAGTTGTAGCATCTCGGCGGTTGCTGCCATTTCGAAATTTAGCGGAAGTCCGATTTCTTCTTTGAGGCGGCGCATATCATCATCCCGAATGTGACGACGATCCTCGCGCAAATGCGCCGTAATACCATCCGCACCCGATGCTTCGACCAGTAATGCTGCGCGCACTGGATCAGGGTGCGGACCGCCGCGTGCATTTCTGATGGTCGCCACATGGTCGATATTGACACCGAGGCGAATTGGTTTTGTCGCTCCCGATTGGCTCACTGACTAACTCCGCGACTACCGGGCTTCATGGCTGGCGTGCCCTCGAGGTGTGGTGGTAAGTTATCCGGCTCCCACGCTTCCACTTTAAGCTCAACCAGCGGCAATATTGGCGCACCGACATCCACCGCACCCGCCGAGCGATCAACCAGACACCCCAACGCCAAAACTTCGCCGCCCGCTTTGGTGACAGCTGTGATTGCTTCGCGTGCGGAAAGGCCCGTTGAAACAATATCCTCAACCACCACTACGCGCGCACCCTTTTCGACCGAAAATCCACGACGCAGCTGGAATTCGCCATCAACGCGCTCAAGAAACATGAATGGTGCTTTCAAATGGCGCGCCGTTTCATAGCCATAAATAATCGCGCCCATCGCTGGAGAAATCACATAGTCGATATTCTTAACTTGGTCGGCAATTTTCTCGGCCAATGCACGACATAACCGTTCGGCGCGGTCGGGATGCATCGAGACAATGGATTTGTTCAAATAGGTGTCACTGTGCAACCCTGACGACAGAATAAAATGACCCTTCATCAACGCACCAGCGTCTTCAAATTCTTTTAGTGCATCAAAGTTCTTCATGATCACCCGCTCCTATCCGGTCCGCATCTATAACGCTGACACAGGCGCGAACGCCCGCAAGCATCTGGGTAAATTGTCGTGTGTCTTTCACTTCCACGTCCATGATAAAATCGACAAACTCCTTGGATCGGTTTTGAATTCTAATATTCGCAATCGAAACGCCATATCGGGCAACAATGCCCGCAATTTCACTCAACACGCCAAGCCCATTGCGCGTTGTTACCCGGAAACGCGCAAAGGCTGTCGCCTCAGCTTCGCGCTTGAGCCATTGTAGATCAAGCCAGCGCTCTTGGGGTGGGTCTTCTTCGGCTAATGTTTCACAATAGATCGTATGAACTTTGATCGTCGCGTTTCCGTCTTCGTCTGTGCCTTTAATTCCGACGATGCGTTCACCCGGCAGCGGCGTACAGCACCGCGCTATGCTTACCGTCGAGCCAGGAGTAAAACCAGTAATCGCTTCGCGCGGATGGAACGATCGTAAAGACGCTGCCCGAATTTCGCTTTCACTCTCTTTTGAAGCGCCGGGATAAACCGCCTCTATCACCTGCCCCACCGCAAGATCACCGCGACCTATACTCACCAAGACATCTTCAACGGTCTTTTTGCCCAAACGCTTCAGGCCCTCGCGCACACCCTTGAGCGAAAATTCAAGATGGGCACCAGTGAAGACCGTTTCAGCGATTGAACGCCCCAAGGCCAGATGCTCGTCATACTGCATCTTTTTAATGCGGCGACGGATTGCGCTACGGGTTCGCCCCATAACCGCAATGCTTTCCCATTCAGCGGGAACTGGCGCATTTTCGGACCGCAGAATTTCAACAACATCACCGGTATTGAGGGGTGTACGGAGTGGTCGTGGCACCCCGTTGATTTTTGCGCCGATACATTGATCGCCCACATCCGTATGAACGCCATAAGCAAAATCGAGCGGCGTCGCGCCTTTCAAAAGGGCGATCACGCGGCTCTTGGGCGTGAAGCAGAAAATCTGGTCTTGGAACAATTCAAGCTTTGCATATTGCAATGCTTCATCCGGGTCCTCGCCCGATTGGAACATTTCAACCAAGCGTCGCGGTGTTTCATATGGGTCAAATGGCCCACGCGCCACAATCTCTACACCGCCACCTTCGCCGGGGTCTTTATATTGCCAATGCGCGGCCACACCGCGTTCAGCGGTTTCGTGCATTTCATAGGTACGGATTTGAATTTCGATGCGCTGCCGCCGCCCTTCCGCGCTCGGCGGTCCAATCACTGCCGTATGAATTGAGCGGTAATTATTTGGCTTCGGCGCGGAAATGTAATCGTCAAACTCTTCGGGAATAAGCCGCCAATTAGAATGAATAACCCCAAGCGCCGCATAGCAATCAGCCTGTTCTTCGACCTTTACCCGGAACGCATAAATATCGGCCAGCTCATCAAAGGACACATTTTTTTGTGCCATCTTCCGCCAAATCGAAAATGGGCGTTTCTCGCGACTGCTGACTTGGGCTTTAATGCCCGCTGCTGCGAGTTTCTCTCGTAACACATTTGCAAGTTCCAACACGCCACCAAGCGAATTGGTCTGCAAATCTTCGAGACGCTGGGTGATGGTCGCGTGCGCGTCCGCGCTAAGCTCACGGAAGGAAATATCTTCCAATTCTTCGCGTATTTTTTGAACGCCAATCCGACCCGCCAGCGGCGCATAAATGTCCATGGTCTCACGGGCGATGCGCTGCCGCTTTTCCGCTTTTGGAATATAATGAAGCGTACGCATGTTATGCAGCCGGTCAGCAAGCTTCACCAAAAGAACACGCACATCCTCAGCCATGGCCATGACGAGCTTGCGGAAATTCTCTGCTTGTTTGCTAGCTTCTTGTTTTAGCTCAATCTGTGAAACTTTGGTGACGCCATCAACGAGTTGCGCAATCTCATCACCAAACAGCTTTCGAATGTCCTCAATTGTCGAGTCGGTGTCTTCGACAACATCATGGAGCAAGGCGGTCGCCACCGTCGCAGGGTCAGCACGCAGCTCGGTCAAAATTGCAGCCACAGCCAAAGGGTGAGAAAAATACGGATCGCCAGATGCCCGCGTCTGACCGCCATGGGCCTTCATGGCATAAACATAGGCGCGATTTAAAAGATCTTCGTTTGCATCAGGATCATACGCTTTGACGCGATCAACCAATTCAAACTGACGAATAAAACCGATGGGTTGGCGCGACACAGCTTTAGGCTGCTCCTGTTCTACAGGAGCGCTTTCGCTGGTGTCGCCGGCCGTCTGTTTATCCGCCATATCCCATCGGCCATCACAAAGTTACAATGGCCGTTGGCAGTATCTGCGGAAATTGAGGGCAGTTACAAAAACCAGCGGCCCGAAAACATTAGCCCTTAGCCCCTCAATCGTAATTCTTCGGGGCCCGGCAACTTTAGCCTTTAGGCAAAGTCTGCGGCGATGTGATGCCAGAAGCCTGAATAGCTTTGAGATATTCGTCTTCGGTCAGCGTATCGAATTCCGGCACATCCGCTTTTTCTTGCGCTGCGTCGGTTTCATCACCTTCATCCATCTCAACCTGTTTCTGGAGAGATACAACGAGATCTTCTTCGACTTCTTCCGGCTGCAATTCGCTTTCAGCAATTTCGCGAAGCGCAACAACAGGATTTTTGTCATTGTCGCGTTCGACCAAAAGCGGTGTGCCGGATGCCAATACACGGGCGCGATGCGCCGCCAGCAGGACCAGTTCAAAACGGTTCGTTACTTTATCAACGCAGTCTTCAACGGTGACGCGGGCCATTCACTTCTCCAGATCGCATAGATTTCGCGGGCTCCGGTCAATGGACCGAGGCAAGTCCTCTGCCTTATCCCCGCTTACGCGCTGAGACAAGCGTTGCACCGCAAAAAACCTTGAATAATCCGCCAAATTTAAGAAATCAACCGTATCTCGTCGGTATTGAGCCCCGCGAGCAAGTCTTTTGCCGGCAACCCACTATTCGGTTCAATCCAGTCCGGCACGATCTCCAAGAGCGGCACCAAAACAAAAGCACGATCAGCAATACGTGGATGCGGCAGGACCAAGCCGCCATCCGCGCCTTCAAAGCGCTCATTATTATAGGTCAATAAATCAAGATCGAGCGTGCGCGGGCCATTTTTCCTAGCCCGGATACGGCCAAAGCCGGCTTCAACCGAATGAAGCGCCGCTAAAAGCGCTTCCGGCCCCAAATCGCTCTCGATTTGTGCTACTGCATTTATAAAGGGAGGGTCTGTCGGGTCTGGCCATGCCGGGCTCTCATATAGTGACGATGCCGCCACAACCCGCGCAAAGCGTTCAATCGCGCCAAGCGAGCGTGCAACAATCTGTTGCGAATCAAGGCCACTCACAGGCAGACTTGAACCAATTGCGATTAAAAGCATTTATTACTCAAATGGATAGAGTGACAATTTTCCATATTTAATAAATGACATTTATAGAGGCGTTTATGAACTCATTTCTTGGACTTCGTGAACAAGAAAAGACCGCGTTTTTTATTGATGGCGCTAATTTATACAAAGCCGCAAGAAACCTCGGATTTGATATAGATTACAAAAGCTTGCTTTCAAAATCACAGAGCAGCTGTCAACTTGTGCGCGCATCCTACTACACAGCTATTCAGGAGGACCGTGATCAAGATTACTCTCCTCTGCGCCCTTTGGTCGATTGGCTCGACTATAATGGCTACACCATGGTCACCAAGATCACGCGCGAATTCACTGATTCTATGGGCAAAAAGCGCTTCAAAGGATCAACCGATGTAGAGCTTGTGGTTGATATGATGTTATTGGCTGACCGGCTCGACCATTTAGTCTTGTTCTCAGGCAACGGTGACTTCCGCCGAGCAATAGAGGCAATTCAGTCCAAGGGTGTTCGTGTCTCCGTCGTCTCGACGGTGAAATCGTCGCCGCCCATGGCATCTGACGAACTGCGCAGACAAGTCGATAGCTTTTTTGATCTGGCAGATCTTGAAACAACCATTGGTCGCCGCACGCCGCAGCGCAAGTCTCGTCCAGAAATAGTCCCCGATGATGATGACGAATTCGAGGACGATTATGAAGATGACTACGAAGACGTCGATTAGGCAATAAGAGCGTGGCAAAACCCAAAACCAAGAAACAGCTACCGGCTGCCGGTCTAACTGCACCCGATCCAACCACGCCTGATCCGCCAACCGATTGCCGCCTGTGTGATCGGCTGGCCGAATTCCGTGACGCGAACCAGCAGGCATATCCCGATTATTTCAACGGTGCAGCCCCCTCTTTTGGTGATAAACGCGCGCAGTTATTGATCGTTGGCCTCGCACCGGGCCTACACGGCGCAAACAGAACCGCTCGCCCGTTTACCGGCGATTATGCGGGCGATCTTTTATACGCGACCATGGCGAAATTTGGCTTCTCAACCGGCGAATACAAAGCCGACCCAAATGACGGTCTAAAACTTAAAGATGCGATGATCACGAATGCTGTGCGATGCGTGCCGCCTGCGAATAAACCCATCGGCGCTGAAATTAAAACGTGTCGGCAGTTTTTGATCAATCAACTCGCGGCGCTGCCAAGACTAAAAGTCATTATGTGCCTTGGCCGAATTTCCCACGATTCAACGCTCGCCACATTGGGGCTCAAACCGAAAGACGCCCCATTCGGACACGGCGCACAGCACGTTGTGAACCAATCAGGCTTACAATTGTTCGACAGCTACCATTGCTCGCGTTACAATACGAACACACGACGCCTTACGCCCGAAATGTTCGAATCCGTTTTCGCAGCAATTCGTGAAACGATAGATCAACGCTGACGCCAAAAAGAACAGTGCTGGAGACGCTTTTATGAGCAACAGGAACTGGGGCTTGCCTCCCAAAGGCGGTCAGCTTGCGTTTCGTGATGCTAAAACCGCAAAGCCGTTATTGACGCTCTTTATCAGCGCAGTTTTTGGCGTTATCGGTGCCGCCGTCGCGGTAATCAGCTTCGCCGAAGCCCGTGACACACTCTCTGATCTTTTCCATGGGCTTAGCCTTGCGGGCGCGATCGTCGCTGCGGGTTTTGGTTGTTGGACCTATATTTGGATCGCACGCCCGCGCTTTGCTGCACAATTTACAACGCGCGGTGATGCTTTTTCAAAACTGCTACGGTTCTATGCCCGTGCAATGGTTGCGCTTGCAGCGATGCTGGGCCTCGCACTATTGCTTAGTGGCATAGAACCGAAAATCATCAGTGTATTGCTTTTATGCGCTTCGGGCGGGGCTGGTGCGGCAGCGGCATTTCAAACAGTATTAGCATTCGTTCCGTATTACGAAGAAGATGCGAACGGCGCTAAAAAATCCTGAACGATTTATCCGCGATCGCGCAAAAGTCGTTGCTTTTGACGACCCCAATCACGATCCTTTGCGGTCTCCCGCTTATCATGCAGCTTTTTACCTTGCGCCAATCCTATTTCTAACTTCGCACGGCCGCGCTCGTTAAAATACAGCCGCAATGGCGTCAACGTATAACCTTTGCGTTCCACCGCTTGGGAAAGCCGAGCAATCTCGCGTTTATGCAACAGCAATTTGCGCCGCCGTTTAGGCTCATGATTTTCGCGATTGCCCGCAGAATATTCAGGAATATTCGCATTCACCAACCAGATCGCGCCATCTTCAGGCGACGCATAGCTTTCGGCGATATTTGCTTTTCCTTCGCGCAGAGCTTTGACTTCGGTTCCCGTCAGCATCAATCCGGCCTCGATCACGTCCTCGACAAAATATTCATGCCGAGCGCGGCGGTTCTCCGCAATGATCTTCCGGCCTTCGGGTGCCTTTGGTGCCATTAGCCGATAAGGCCAAGCTCACTGAGCGCGGCCTTCACCTTTGCTTTTGACGCGTCACTCGGAGTTACAAGCGGCAAACGTAACTCATCAGTACACAAACCCAATAGTGAAATCGCGTATTTGACTGGGCCAGGGCTTGAATCCGAAAACAATGCATCATGCAGTGGGGCCAAGCGGTCTTGTAGCTCACGCGCAGTTACATAATCATCATTCAAACATGCTTCTTGCATATGGGCACAAAGCTCTGGCGCGACATTAGACGTCACGGAAATACAGCCGACACCACCCATGGCATTAAAACCAACAGCGGTCATATCTTCGCCCGAAAGCTGGGTGAATTTCTTACCGCATTCAACGCGTTGAAGCGCAACCCGCGCCAAATCGCCAGTTGCGTCTTTAATACCAACAATGCGGTCGAGCTTGGAAAGCGTCGCCATTGTCTCGCGGGATAAACCCACGACCGTTCGTGCGGGTACGTTGTAAAGAATAATAGGAATGTCTGTCGCGTCATGCAGTGCGGTGTAGTGCGCGACCAACCCGGCTTGGCTTGGCCGATTGTAATAACCGGTTACAGACAAAATTGCATCGACACCTGTCTTCTGAAGCCGCTCAGCCATCGAAATCGCATAGGATGTTTCGTTCGATCCAGCCCCGCCGATAACCGGCACGCGACCAGCCGCGACCTTCACGCAAAGACGCACAACTTGCTCGTGCTCTTCATCTGTCAGGGTCGCTGATTCGCCCGTCGTCCCCACCGGCACCAAACCATGGGTTCCTGCCGCGATCTGTCGCTCAACTAAATCCGCAAAGGCGCGTTCATCGACTGCGCCATTCTTGAAAGGTGTAATTAAGGCCGTAATCGACCCTTGAAATGCTGTCATTTGCTCGTTTTTCTCAAATTTAAGGTTTGCATAGTCCTCTAGCACCAATTCAGCAAGGCAGTACTGTTTTGAACAAACCCAAGATGGGGTAATGTCAGGACTGCGAGCGAGTTTCAAGGGGATGATCGTTGCGTATGTCTGGCACTGATTTTGTGAAAACCGAATGGCGGCTATTCCGGGGGCTAGCCTTTCCACGCTTTATGCACCGAAAGTCCGCCGAATTACGCAACAACATGAGGCGCAAACCGATTGCATGCGCAATCAAAGCCGGATTGGTCTCCTTGGCGCTATACGCGCCGTTTATGGCCACCGCCAGCGCCCAGCCCGCGAGCTTTACTGCCGGCCCACGAATCAAACCACCGGCGCCCGGCCCAACCTATGTCTCCCTCGCCGATAAAAAGCGACTGGTTGCGGTAAAAGAAGCGCTCAAATCACGCGACTTTTCCACAGGCAAGGCACTGGCCGATCTCGTGGAAGATCCCATTGCCCGCGCGCTTGGCCAGTGGATGTATTTCATGGCGCAAGACCCAAATGTGGATTTTAATGAAGCCGACCAGTTTCTTGATGCCAATCCTGACTGGCCCGCACTGTCGCGTATTCACAGCTATGTAGAAAAACACATCCCCAGTTCAGCACCAGCCGATCAGGTCCTCGCCTTTTTCGATACGCGTGAACCCGTCACCGGCAAAGGCAAACTACAGTTGGTGCGGGCGCTTTTCGCGGTAGGTGACAAAACAGGCGGCGAGCATTTTTTGCGTAATGCGTGGATCAATGACAGTTTCACCGTCGCCGAAGAACGGCAAATCCTTTCGACCTATAAAAGCCGTCTCACCAAAGACGATCACGCCGCACGCGTTGACCGGCTGTTATGGGCGCGACAGGTTACGAATGCTCGCCGGATTTTCCGCGAACTAGACAGCAAAGAGCGCCGCAAGGCCGAAGCTCGCGCAGCGTTGTTGATGGCGGCATCAAGCGCCCCCAAAATGTACGCGGCCCTCCCCGAAGATGCCCAACTCGATTCCGGTGTTCTGCTCGCGGCTGTGCGCCATTTCCGCCGCCGTGGTGATGAGCAATATGCAATTTCGCTTGCCGACAAAGCCCCGACCGATCCCTCTTTGATCCGGAATGGCGAACGCTGGTGGGATGAGCGACAATTATTGATGCGTTGGGCGCTCAAAAATGGTCGCTTCTCTGACGCCTACTCTCTGGCGGCTGGCCACGGTCTTGAAGATGGCGGCGATTTTGCTGAAGCTGAATTCTATGCGGGCTGGGTGGCGCTTCGCTTTCTCAATGCGCCTGACCGTGCCGAGTCACATTTCCTTGCCCTCGCTTCTGCCGTTGGGTCACCGATATCGGTTTCACGCGCCTATTATTGGCTCGGTCGTGCCGCCAAAGCCCAAGGCAATGACATTCGCGCCCATAATTATTTCGTCGAAGCCGCGAGTCATTACTATTCCTATTACGGACAACTTGCAGCCGAAGAAGTCGGCGGCGCACTCAGCAATTCAAAATTCTCAACACCGATAGAGGCTTCATATACCGACCGCGCCTTGTTCGCGTCACGTCCGACTGTTGCTGCGCTACGTATCCTGACCGATCTCGACTTTGACTATGAGTTTATGGTCTTCGCCTATCATGTGGATGACCAGCTAGAGCGTCCCGGCGAGTATCTTGAATTTGCTAAACTGACCGATGGCGAAGGTGCACCGCATCTAACCGTTCGTGCGGGCAAAGTTGGCATTCAGCGCGGTGCCTTCGCGCCCGAAGTAGCCTATCCGATGGTTTTTGTACCAGATGAGGCAAAGCGTTTTGTTGCGCCGGAAATTATTCTTGGTTTATCGCGGCAAGAAAGCGAATTTAACCCCCGCGCCTATTCCCGCGCCGGCGCACGCGGCGTGATGCAAATTATTCCGAGCACGGCACAAATTACTGCGCGCAAAGAGGGCCTAACCTATTCGCGCACAGCGCTGCTCGACGATCCGGTCTACAATATGACCATCGGGTCTGCGCATCTCTCACACTTAATCGACCGTTTTGATGGTTCACTTATTATGACCCTTGCAGGATACAATGCCGGGGCATCAAGGGTTACGCGATGGGTTCAAGAATATGGTGACCCCCGCAGCCCCGATGTAGACCCGCTCGATTGGGTAGAGCTAATCCCGTTTTCTGAAACCCGCAATTATGTGCAACGTGTTCTTGAAAATGTGCAGGTCTATCGCGGTCGCATTGGGGATAGCGCTATCCCCGGACGGCTTTATGCTGATATCGAACGCGGCGGCCCCAAGGGACGCTCCGCGTCCGCCAAAGACCCATCTTACGTTTTGGCTAATCTCGCAGCGGTGCGCGGAAAACAGACCCTGCCACCACTGCCAGCGCGAACCGCCAACCGGGCAAAGCGCTTTGCCGAAGAAGCCGAAGCCGCGCTGAACCCGCCGCCGCCGGTTGAGGTCGAAACAACCGTGACACCGGAGGTTCGCAAAGGCAAAAAACGTGCTCGAAAAGCGTCACCTATCTCATTTCCGGTGGACAGTGCGCCCCTAACCACCGACGAGAGCACTAAAATTAAACAGACACCCGCCATCATATCAGCGCCCGAAATTATTACAGCGGACCAAGCTTCTACCAACAACACGCTACCGTTAACCGAAACCATAGCCGCAACCCAAACGCCTTCGATGGCCCGTCCAATCGAAGCGCCACTGGCGACTACCGAAACAAATGTAGATGCCGCCCTGGCCGCCGATAAGAAGATGAATAACTGCCTGACCTATCGCGATTTCATCGCCAGCAATGCCGAAGACGACGCTGAAGCGACCGATCTCAATGCGGGAATGCTCGCCGAGCTACGGGGCGGCAACGGCACCTGTTAACCGCGTCCTGCGCCCGCCGGGGAAATTCTGTCCACATTCCGTGGCCTTAGCGCCTTGCCAAATCGGATTTTTCCGGGCAAAAGCGGCGGTGGAGAGGTGGCCGAGTGGCTGAAGGCGCTCCCCTGCTAAGGGAGTAAGGGCTTTAACTCCCTTCGAGGGTTCGAATCCCTTCCTCTCCGCCAGTTGTGCCGTTAGCGCTGTTTTCTAATCGTAATGTTTCAACTGCGTGATTGTGCCTCTCAAAACGCCCACAGAAATCTTTCGTTTGGTTTTCCGTCGCCTTCCTCAGACACATGTGAGGCATCAGCAACCACTAGTGTCGGTTCGTCGGTCACGCGTTAACATTGGAGCCGCGCACACTGAGCGCCCACACCCCTAATAAAAGCATCGCCATTTGATGCAGAGGACGCTTATGAATTACGAAAGTGATCGCGTTGTTTGGTTATAAAATAAGATTGGCAATTCATAAAAACCACGCCTATCGGCAGGTCCGGTACTAACTCAATCACTCCGGACCCATTACCGTTCTTATAAATCGCCCACAGTGCGAAAGCCGACATGTGAAGATGAGAGAAATTTGTCTTGCGGCTGTCGTGATTCCGGCCGGTATCGAGCGCAATAATTCTCAGCACACAGATAGGATCCGCCTTTGATTACGACTACAGGCACATTAGGACTATTGGGGTCAAATCCATCCTTGTACCGCACTTTGAATTGTTCAGAATCATGGGTTGGGTAATAGGTGCTCGACGTCAACTCCCAAACATTACCGACCAAATCAAACAACCCTGCGCCGGTTGGTTCAAAACACCCTACGGGCGCAAGCCCAAGATAGCCATCTGCACCACTATTTGAGACCGGGAAAATTCCCTGCCAATAATTGGCATCTGGTGTGCCTTCATACTTTGCGTTGAACTGCGCTGCATATTCCCATTCAGCTTCGGTTGGTAATCGGCGCCCTGCCCACGCCGCATAGGCCTGTGCATCTTCAATAGCGATATGGACAACGGGGTACATTTCCCTGCCTTCAATTGTACTATCAGGACCATTCGGGTGTCGCCAATTCGCACCCTCCACAAACCTCCACCATGTCAATGGCGATGACCCAGCCAAAACATCCGGTGGTTCAAATATCAGGGATCCGGGTACGCGCAGCTCATCCGGAATATCAGGCGCTACCGTCTCGTCTAATCCCCGCTCGGCCCGGGTAACATAGCCGGTGGCTTCAATAAACTTCGCGAAATGTGCGTTCGTAACCTCGGTACTGTCAATCGAAAAGGGTTCTATAGAAACCTTTTTTACGGGCGTTTCCTCTGGGTAATAATCTAAACTTCCCAATTCAAACTTACCTGCGGGAAGTTCTATTGCGCGATCAACATCTGCCTTCGAACACTGCTCAATCACAGTGTCTTTTTCAGAGCATGACACCAACGAAAGGCACATTAGTATTGAGAAAAATTGTGTATCAATTTTGCCCGGCTTGCATCGCCGAAATAAATCGCTGCGCCCGTTTCCGTATTTCATTCACTGACCTGCCTGGCTTGTAAAACTCTGACCCGACTCCGATTCCCGCGAAGCCAAGCTCCAGACACTCTGCTACATTTTCATAACTAACACCACCAACGGCCAAAACACCGATCCCCTTAGATATAACCAGCCATTGTTGATTATGAATTTTCGAAACAAACAGAAAGGAATACCAATCGGGATATTTACCGTTTATCGCATCCAAAAAGAACTTCCGGAGCTTGCGCAAAAAACGCGTTACCCGGTGCCCACTTACTAAACCTTCACCTCCCTATGTGGTGGAATGGGACTGCCACAAGCTTTAAGCAAGATGGACATCGCGATCTGGCACTCTCATCCTTACGATGAAGTACGCACAATCAAAAGAACAAGAGCGGATATCATTGAAAATAGCATTCCGGCAAAGTTACTGCATAACTGTGCGCATTCGCATCATAGGTTAAATGCGCAGCAAACATAAGGTTTAGGAAATACTGATCAGAATACCGGCGCGCTTGTGGCATTTCTCAAGTTTTTCAGCGCTAGGTCGAATAATATTTTCATTGCAATACCCCAACCAGAAACAGTATCTAGATCACCCAGACGCGCCGTTAATACACATAGATAAAAGGTATTTTGCTATTCTTTCTGTGTATCTCAAACAATGGACGTACACTGAATGGGTTTCACGAAGTTGGCTGGCAACATAATTTTGACGCGTTACCTTAGAGAGAGGTGAATATGAAAAAGAAACTTTCAGGCGGTCTGGTACACGAGTTACCGACGGACTTGATCAATGCGTTGACTGAGAGCAACGAAATTATAAACCTCTGGGAAAACCTTACACCTATCGGTCGAAACGAATTTATTTGTTGGGTCGAAGACGCAAAACAAGAAAAAACGCGCCTAAGGCGGATCAAGCGAGCTGTGGAGGAGCTTCTCGACGGCCAAAAACGCCCTTGCTGTTGGGCAGGCTGCATTCATCGCACCGATAAGAAACCCAGCAAATGGCAGCAAGCAGTGTTGATAGACAAAAAGCCAAAAAAATCAGTATCAAAATAAATCTCGATCAGTCGGTCATTCCCACCGCTAATCCAAGCTTTAGACGCCGGCGGATTGCTCGGTAACAACTAACTTGACGATTCTTCGCGAGGCATCTCGGTTGGAAGCGGCTCAGCGCGTTTTCCCTTATGCCTACTATTACGATACTTGCTCTGATATTCTCGTCGTTGCTTGGCGACTTCATAAAGAACGATACCGGAACTAGTACCCAAATTTAAACTCTCGATCATCCCGAACATTGGTATTGAAATACACATAGTACTGTTCTCGACAGCAAGTTCACTGATCCCGTGTTTTTCATTACCAAACCAAACAGCGAGTTTGGTATGTGCTGTATAGTTACCTTCGTGCAAATATTTATTGGTTCTGCCTTTGACGTGGGGAGACGTGACGACGGAGACAAACTCCTTTTTCATCAAATGTTCAATGCAGGATTTGGTGCTATCGAAGCGTTTGACAAACATCCATTTCACAGCAGAAACAGATGTTTTCGACAATGATTACCGCTCGCGCATGTCTTGCCAGTCATCGGGAAGCGCCCCACGCGGATCGACGATGTAAACCTTCTCTACACCCAACGCATCCGCATTGCGGATAACCGTTCCGATATTTTTGATGCCTAATGGGTCTTCGATTCCTGCAATTAAATTCTTGCACCGAAAAGGCTTTACCGCGTTTGCACGACCACGGACCGATGCACGAACCTTCTTCTTTTCTTCTCCGACAGCATTCACAGCCACTTGACCTAACAGCGATTTATAATTTCATTGGCTATACGGTTCTAGCTATTTTTCAGATAGATCAAAATCAACCATTCAGTTTACCCCTCCTGGCTTGCTTATCATTCGGGGCACTTTTCTAATCTATTCGTAAGCGTAGCGATTTGTTGGTTTGTATCGAGAAGTTCCAACGATTCTTTCATATCCTGTAGCGTAAAACGGATACGTCCCAATTCTTTGGTCTTGATTTCCGCGGTTTTACCTGTGTAGAGCGCATTCATTGCTGCTGGCGTTAGCCCCGCCCATTGATGAAATCCATCGCCCCACTCCTGAGCGATCTTGCCATCGACGGTCAGCCTCTGTTTTTGGGGAATGAATTCCTCACCGTCGCCTTTGGCCGCCATATATAGGCTGTGGGTAGTCTCAAGTGCGACGCCTTTGGCATCATGTTTGGTCCGGACCATAATCCCGATACGCGCGACCTTACCATTAGCTACGGCTTTATCTAAGAACTCCAGATTTCGGGCATACAAAGTCCCCAGCTTTGGCGACCATGCCATTACCCAATGTTTATAGGCCACCTCGCCTCCGCACTCGCTAGGCTCTTTTTTCTTTGCCGCCATTTCCGCTTTTTTGATAGCGGCGATTGCGCGTTCATTTAGGGTGTCCATCAATCTATGCGCTTTTTTGGGGATCTGGTAATAGTTTTCTATCACCTCGCCCTTCAAATGCGTAACGACAGTATATAGCATAGTACCGCCCGCCAATTCACGAGCGATAAGGGCACAGCGTGGATTGGCTTCACTATCGACGGCCTCGTACCCAATAATCGGTACATTATTGATGGAATCATCATTGTTCGGATCGTCATCGATTTTTTCAAGCGCCGCCATCGCCGCGCCAAACAATTCGTGCTTAGGAACTGATTCAGCATTCCCCAAAGCTGGGCACTTATCTATTTTTGCGCGCTCTTTTTTTGTATGTTCAAACGCTTCCAATAGCGGAACGCCCGTGCGCCGATCAGCATAAACAAGAATGGCGACATCATTATAACCGGAATGATGAATTCGCCATACGTCGTCAAGAATTTCCCGGCCTTTCCACTGATATCCCAGTGGAATTTCCTCTCTGGTTTGGGCATGAACTGCCGACGCAAAGAATGCAACTGTACCCACTACGAATGCTATCACTGATCTGAATTTCATATATCTTCCCCATTTTTCATCGCAAGCATTCAATGCCCATCGTGACGCACAAATTAGCGACGAAATATAGCGGGATTTTTGACAAGGATTGATCAATTCTCAACCCCAGTCAGGCAATAAAGTTGAAAAAAACCTGCGACCAATAACAAAGGCAACAAATTTTACAGAACTACCCTATGGATGACATGTCATGGCCGTAAAATTGCCGTATTCGGTATTGGATTCTCAAATTGTTATTCAATCATCCGTCAACAAATCTTCCGGGTGATCAATATCTTTAAGGCACACCGCAGAAACAACCACTTCCGCTATACCTGAAAGCGAATCGAGAACACGTTTCGCACCTTGGTCACCCGTTAGAGATATCAACCCCGGGAAAGCCTCTCGCGTGAATAATGCCGGCGGTGTGTGCTGTCTTCCATCAGTACAAATCGCTGCCCGCCGATCGTCAATCGCAGATGCTAAATCCGCAAATATTTCAGGTTGAATAAACGGCATATCAGCGAGACACACGAAAACCGCTTTCACTCCAGCATTTTGCGAAAGCGCAGAAACCCCGAGAGAAAGGGATGCGCCCTGCCCCAGTTCGGCGGTTTGGTTTTCCACGATCTGAAAATTCCGCTTTCGGAATATATCGGACAACATGACCTCGCCGTTTGGGACAACAACGATTCGTGATCGAATTTCTGTCTTATGAATTGTGTCGGCGATATATTCCGCTATTGGCCGTCCATTTAGCATTGCCAAAAGTTTGTTCTGGCGCCCGAACCGTTTTGACAGTCCGCTCGCAAGTACCACAACGCCAGTGTCGCTCAATTTCACTTTATGGCCTGCGATTGTTGAAATGCTTCTATGATCTCTGCCAGCGTGGAAACTGCAAGCATTGATGCGTTGCGCATTGACGGCACCAAACCAATCGGCCCGCGCAGTCGCTTGAGTAGGTGTTCGCTAACACCATTTTGACGCAAAGCCTCCAACCGCGCATCATGCGTAACACGGCTTCCTAATGCACCGATATAGAACGCATCTGTTTTTAATGCTTGCTTGAGCAAAGGTGGCTCCCACTCATGTTCATGAAACAACAGGACGATCGCGGTCCATTCATCGCCCGACAAGCCATCAACATCACCCACAGCCGATAGATGAATTGATTTGCCGAAGCTTTCGCACTCAGCTTTGTCATCAATATCTGGTGTGTACGAAATAATATCAAAACCGGCCGCAGACGCCGCGCGCGAGAACTGTAACAATTCTAATCCACGGCCAGCGACGCGAATTTCAATTTTCGGCACATAGGTAAAATGAAATACCCCCTCGCATCTCCCGCCCTCAACGATCTCTATGCCACTCGGATCAAGCGCTATCTCAACCACTTTTCGCGCTGACAACCTATTCACAAACGCGCTAATTACGTTTTTGTCTGGCGTCGGCAAGATCAACAAATCGACACCACCGCCGCAAGGCAATTTGACGTCAACAAAAGGTGAGCCTTCGCCGAATTGAACTCGTTTCGCCGTACCAGTCCTAATCACATCAAGCGCCATGGCGACAACATTGCCATCAATGCAACCGCTTGAGACGGAGCCAGCATAGCTTCCGTTTTCACACACAATCATATGCGCTCCGACTTGTCTCGATGCGCGCCCAATAACACCAACAATAGTAACAAGCGCGGTTCGCAACTTTTCTTGATGACATTGGTCCATGAAGCGGAACTGTTCTAACGCGTGTTCACCAATGTCACATCTTTGTTTTACCGACTGCATTTCACCGCCAAAAAATTATCTTATATCGTGACACCAAACCTAAAGAATATAATTCTTTTACCGTGCTATTCTATAACGCTTACGTGATCTCGCAAAAATCGCTGACATTCTTCTGGTGCATCTAGGCGCATCAACCTATAGTGCCATTCATTGAAATCACAGCACATTCACGGGGATCCGGACTATGGCTGAACTCACCATTAACGGCGAAAAACACTCTATCGATGATGACGAGACCATACCGCTTTTGTGGTATTTGCGAGACGTTCTCGAAATGCGTGGTACTAAGTTCGGATGCGGTGTGGCGCAATGTGGCGCTTGTACGGTCCATGTGGATGGGGTTGCGGTCCGGTCTTGCGTAACGCCCGCCGCATCAGTCGATGGCCGCAAGATAACAACGATTGAGGGACTAAGCGACGCTGGCGATCACCCGGTTCAAAAAGCATGGCGTGAACATAACGTTCCGCAATGTGGTTACTGCCAATCTGGTCAGATGATGCAGGCTGCGTCCCTACTCGCCAGTAACCCGAACCCGAGTGACGAAGATATAGACCAGTCGATGCAGGGGAATATCTGCCGCTGCGGCACCTATCCGCGAATTCGCGCTGCGATCAAAACTGCTGCGAGGACTGCACGATGATCAAAATTGAAAATGTTTCCCGAAGGGATGTCCTACGCGCTGGCGGCATTGGCGGTGCGTTCATATTGGGCACGACACTTATTGGCTGCGGTGACAAAAGCAACGGCCTGACCGAAGTGGCTGCGACCAAAGACTCAGCCCTCGAGCCGCTTAATCTTTTTGTCTCTCTCAATGAAGATGGCAAAGTTCAAATCTTGTGCCACCGCGCAGAAATGGGCCAACAAGCGCGAACCGGATTGGCGCGCGTAATCGCCGACGAACTGGAAGCGGACTGGGACAAAATTGTCGTTGTGCAGACCGAAGGTGAAGCGAAATACGGTGATCAGAACACGGACGGATCGACTACCATTCGTGCTGATTTCACCCGCCTCCGCCGCATCGGCGCAAGTGCGCGCTCAATGCTTGAACGGGCCGCCTCACAAAAATGGGATGTACCGCTTAAAGAGTGTAGTGCCGAACTCCATGAGGTTGTTCATAAACCTACGGGTCGCCGCTTGGGGTACGGCGAGCTTGCATCGACGGCCGCGACTCTCGACCCACCCGCCTATGAAGGCGAAGATATCGAAGCGATCGTGACAAACTCTTATTCTCTAAAAGAACCTGATCAATGGCGTTACATCGGCAAGGCTGCCGCATCAGTTGACCTTGATGATATGTTGGTTGGCAATGCCATATATGGACAAGATGTCAGCCTACCGGGGATGAAAATCGCAGTCATCGCACGGCCGCCAGTGCTTTACGGCAAAATCACCTCAGCTGACTTAGACGCCGCAAAGAACGTACCCGGCGTATTACATGTTCTTGAAATGCCGATTGGTGAAAACAAAGGCGGATTTAACCCTGTTGGCGGAATTGCCGTCGTAGCAGAAACAACATGGGCCGCCATCCAAGGGCGCAATGCACTATCAATCGAATGGGATGATGGCGACAATAGCGATTACGACTCGGCCACTTATCGTAAAGAGCTAGAAGCATCTGTTGCGTCACCACAAAAAGTTGTACGAAACAAAGGTGATATCGACACAGCGTTCCAAAGCGCCGCCCAAACAATCACGGCAGACTACTATGTGCCGCATCTAGCCCATGCGCAGATGGAACCGCCTGCTGCGTTGGCTCAGTTTTTGGACGGCAATGTTGAAGTCTGGACCTCGACGCAGAATCCTCAACAAGCACGCCTCGACCTCGCCAGAATAATGGAAATCGATTACGCCAATGTGCGCGTGAACAATGCTCTGTTGGGTGGCGGTTTTGGGCGCAAATCCAAGCCAGATTTTGTCTATGAAGCGGCGCTCCTCGCACGGGCGCTGAACATACCCATCAAAGTGATATGGACACGTGAAGACGATATCCAACATGATTACCTGCACACGGTCGCCGCACAGCGTATCGAGGGTTCACTCGATCCGGACGGCAATCTGACCGGGTGGCGACAGCGAGTTAGCTTTCCATCAATTAGTTCAATTTTTAATCCCGCGACAGAATATGGTTCTGCGGGCGAATTGGGCCTTGGGTTTTCAGACAATCCATTTGCAGTACCAAATTTGCGACTAGAGAACGGCAAAGCCAAAGGCAAGATCCGTATTGGCTGGCTGCGATCTGTGAACAATATTCAACATGCATTCGCAACTCAGTCTTTCGCAGCGGAACTAGCCCACGCAGCCGGACGTGACCCAAAGGACTACCTATTGGAATTGATCGGAGAGGATCGCATCATTGATCTCGCCCAAGAAGGCTTGGAAGTTGACTATAGTAACTACAACCAATCTTATGACGAACATCCGATTGATACCGGCCGCCTAAAAAATGTGATCAGAACGGCTGCAGATAAGATCGGCTGGCGCACCGACCTGCCCGAAGGTCATGGAATGGGCATCGCCGGCCACCGCAGCTTCCTCAGTTATGTTGCAACCGCCGTTGAGGTCAAAGTTGATGGCGATGGAAAGCTTGAAATTCAAAACGTCTGGGTCGCTTGCGATTGCGGTGTCGCGGTTAACCCAGAATCTGTTCGCGCCCAAATGGAAGGGGCCAGCGTCTTTGCGCTCTCCAACATGTTTGAAAGCGCCATAACCGCATCAAATGGGCGTGTTGATCAAAGCAATTTCCACGATTACAAATTGCTACGTATCAATAATTCACCACACCAGGTGAATGTAGAGATGATAAAAAGCAACGCCGCACCTGGTGGCGTGGGCGAACCGGGTACGCCGCCTTTTGCCCCGGCACTGACCAACGCTATTTTTGCGGCGACAGGAAAGCGCATTCGCGAACTCCCGATTGGCGATCAATTATCGGCCTAATCACCGACATCTTCTTTGAAAAGCCATCGCCTCTCGCGATGGCTTTTTTTATGCCCACTTCCTCAAAATAATTCCTCTTAAACTTTAATGCCAAAAAGTTGATCAGACTTTACCCCCATCGACAGTCATTGGCGCTATTGTCCGTGTGCTGGTGAGGGCCAGTCATTTACATTTTATTGCTCTGTAAGGGGATATTTCTGCGTGCCAATCTCAAAGCTCACATACCAATACATTTTATTTACAGCATGTGGCCTTTCATTGCATGCCACGTCATTGGCACAAGAGCCCACTGATATCGTTTTGGTGTCGGCTCAAAAGCGAATACAAAACATTGACGATGTACCGGTCTCAGTCAGTGTCATTAATGATGAAGCGCTGAACGCGATCAGCGCGGCAGGTGAAGACATCCTATTCCTCGCGGCGCGGTCACCCAGTCTTTACGCCGAAGCATCATCAGGACGAACCTTCCCTCGGTTTTACATTCGTGGGTTAGGCAACACGGATTTCGACCTGAATGCAAACCAACCGGTCAGTCTCGTTTATGACGAGATTGTTCTCGAAAATTCTATCCTAAAAGGTTTTCCCGTTTTTGACCTCGATCGCGTAGAAGTTTTGCGTGGGCCTCAAGGAACTTTATTTGGCAGAAATAGTCCCGCAGGCGTCATTAAATTTGAGTCAGCAAAACCCACCGAATATGTCGAGGGCTATGGCCGTGTTTCCTATGGTAGCTTTAACAGCGTCGATATCGAAGGCGCTATTAGCGGCCCTATCGCTGGCGATAAGCTTATGGGACGCTTATCAATTCTAACCCAACGGCGAGATGATTATGTTGATAATAGTTTCTCAGGTGGTGAAGAAGGGTTTGAAGAATTCTTTGAATTTGCCGGTCGAGCCCAGTTACTGTTCAAACCCAATGACCGGGTGTCGTCACTTTTGAACATTCATGGTCGGCGTCTCGACGGTGGATCTAGATTATTCCGTGCAAATATTATTAACCCGGACACAGGAGGCTTGATCGAAAATTTCGATCGTCGCACCACGGCGCAAGATGCGACACAAGTTCTCGAAGTTTATAATATTGGCGCGAGTCTGAAAACGGAAATTGATTTGGACGTTGGGGTGCTCACTTCAATTACTGGTTACGAACAAATTGGAATTTCCGCACGCGGTGACGTCGATGGCGGGTTTGGTGCGGATTTCACCCCCCCCGTTGGCACCGGCTCTATTCCTTTTGCTGCTGAAAGCGCAGACAACATCACCGATCATGACCAGTTTACACAGGAATTGCGCTTCAACTTCTCACCGACAGAAAATACGAATACAACCATCGGCGGCTATTTCTTTTACGAAAAGCTCGACATCGAGAATTTAAGTTTCGATACTCTATCAGGCGGCATAGAAAATGGTCGCGCGATACAAAATCAAGAAACCTACGCATGGGCTGTTTTTGGCTCAACCGAATGGTTAGTGAGCGACCGCATAACCCTACAGGGTGGTTTGCGAATTTCCGGCGAAGACAAATCATTTATCGCCGAACGGCTTGTTGGACCGTTTGGTTCCGGCACCCTCGCCCCGATCCAACAAGACCTTGATGATGTCGTGATCTCTGGCGACGCAAGCGTCACTTACTCGCTCACGTCTAACACAAACATTTACACGCGTTATGCCCGTGGTTTCCGCGCACCAAACGTACAAGGGCGCATTGTGTTTGGCGATGCTGTTACTGTGGCAAACACCGAGACGATTAATGCATTTGAAGCTGGCGTTAAAGGAACGCTTTTCTCCGGGCTAGGCTGTTACGCCATATCCGGCTTTTATTTTGAGACCAGCGACCAACAGCTCACCGCTGTTGGCGGTGCGGGAAATTTCAATCAACTCCTTAATGCAGATAAAGTGATTGGTTATGGATTTGAGGCTGAAGCGTCCCTCTCGCCAGTATCTGGCCTCGACCTGACAGCAGGTCTAAGTCTCAACGATACAGAAATCGACGATCCTGATCTCGAAGTTGGTGTCTGTACTATCGGATGCACAGTGCTCAATCCAATTAATCCACTCACAAATAATGCGCTGATAGACGGAAACGCGCTGCCGCAAGCGCCGCGTTGGATCGCAAACGCTACCCTCCATTACACCCTTCCCGTACTCAATGGACGTGGAGACGTTTTCGTTTTTACTGACTGGGCTTACCGAAGTCGCATCAACTTCTTTTTGTATGAAAGCGCAGAATTCCAAGATCAAAAGCTAATCGAAGGTGGTATTCGCGTAGGGTATCGAGAAGCGGGAGGCCGGTACGAAGTCGCCGCGTATGGCCGCAACCTCACTAATGATACCTCAGTCGAAGGCGCGCTTGATTTCAATAACTTTACCGGCTTCGTCAACGAACCCCGGGTTTGGGGTGTCGAAATTTCCTCGCGGTTCTAACCGGTCCAAAACTAAAGGTTACAATGAGAAAAATACTTTTTGTCTTCTTCAGTCTTCTATTATCATCGCACGCACATAGCCAAAACCTTAGTGCACTCGGGAAATGGACGAACACCAGCGATAAAACCATCGACCATTCAGAATGGGCCATCATTCTTGAAACCTATGTCGATGCTAATACGGAAGACGGCGTGAATCGGTTTTTCTATAGCGAAGTAACTGGCCCTGACAAAAAACGACTAAAGAGTTATATCAAATTTCTCGCCCAAATTGATCCGACGGCACTCAACAAAGAAGAAAGCTTCGCCTATTGGGCCAATCTATACAACGCGCTCACAGTTGACCTGATCCTCGATAATTATCCGATAGAAAGCATCAAAGATATCAAACCGTCTGTCTTTGCGTTTGGCCCATGGAAAATGGATGTCGTTAAAGTTTCCGGTCAAGAATTATCGCTTGATGATATTGAGCACGGCATTCTACGCGCTTATTGGACTGACGCGCGCATACATTACGCAGTAAATTGCGCATCAATCGGATGCCCAAATCTGCGCGCGGTGCCGTTTAGCGGTCAAAGCCTGGAACGAGATTTAGAAAGTGCCGCTCGCGCCTATATCAATCACCCGCGCGGGGCACATGTCGACTCTGAAGGACGATTGATCCTTTCGTCTATTTATGATTGGTACAGCGATGATTTCGGCGAATCCGATAGCGCTATTATCGCTCATCTTTCGCTCTATGCCGATGATGATCTCGCATCGAAACTTAGCTCAATTAAAAAAATCCATAATTATAACTATGACTGGAGCTTGAATATAGCGAATCCATAATCTCGGCCCCGCTATACATAAAAATCGACCGCCGATAAAAACGGCTACAAAAACTGGTCCATGGCTTGATCGAGATAATCGATCATCAAATCGCGATTGTCAGAGCGAACATCGCTACTTTGTTCGATATGTAAATAACGATGTGTGTTACTCGAGTCTTCAGCGGCCGTGTCACAAACATCGGGTGATCCATTGGTATAACGACCCGAAGTGTTTGTCGTACCACCTAGGCTGGTCGTATAAAGATCATCTCCTTCCACATCGAGAAACGGGCTATACATACATGCCGATATCTGCCCGCCGTTATTAATCACTGACGCAAGTGTCGTCATCAGTGTAACACCGCTGGCATTTACCAGCGACCGAGTCTCACTTAAATTTACGAGTTTATCGTTGTCGCCGGGCGCACATTGCGACTGTAACGTTGTCAGACTAGCGGAACCAAAACCATGAAATTCTATATAGTGAACATCGTTGTTAAAGTCTTCGATGGATTTTTGGGCGACAAAGAAAAGATGTTCGTCATTATGAACGGCATCACTAACACGATAGTCGCTAAAATTTTGGCAACTACTTGCCACAGGGCTACTGCGCCGGTGAACACCTGCCATTAAAAAATACCGGACATCCAACTCAAGATAAGCCGCGATCCCTTCAAGATTTGTGTTCTGATCAAACTTAGGGTGCGGCACATGAATAGCAACGTTACGCGATGCCGATGGATTAAAAATGAATGTTCCGCCACCTGCGCTACCAGCCGTCGGTACCGGAATTTTCTCACGCAATAAATAATACGTCTTCCCTGTATCCGTATCCAAAAACTCGACAAGTTCATAACCGATCGTTTCTGCTGTTTCATGGGCATCGGTGTACCGTTCATTCAAAATATCTGAAACAACTTCGCTTAAACTCGTGCGTTGGGAGGCAGTTGGTACGTCAAAAATGTCATCATTTGCCTGACCAAATTCCAACGCCGTTAGATAACCGTTCAAACTGCCGGATTGCGTAGGAACTGGATCGACTGGTGCCGGTGGTGGCGTCACTGGTGGTGATGGCGGCGGCGTGGATGGTGCATCATCATTTCCACCAGAGCATGCACTCAATAGCAAAACCGTGACCGCTACAAAAAGGGTTCGTTGGAGCATCATTATATTCTCAATTTTCCGGCGCTTCACCGAACATTTCGTAACTATCATTAGGACAGAAAGGCTTTGTCGGCAGTCTAATTTCGCGACGCTTTATCCTTACCGAGATCGTCTTCGTCGTAGGACAAAAGAATTCGCATCATCTCTTCGGCAAAGACTACCGCGCTGCGTGATATCGCTGCTCTATTTGTCTCGTCGCCAACTTCATAAGTCATGGATGGCGCACCAAATCTTCCGAATGAATAATTCTTCGAAGTTGGCAAACTCCGTTGATGACGTTCCTCGCGTGAGAAATCGTAATAATCAAACCGTTCATCAGCCGACTCGAGCCAACGCGCAGTGAATTTTTCTGGTTTGGTTTTTTCTTTTTTTGTCTGGGTATAGAATAAGTTCTTTTTAGTAGAATGGAAATCAAGCATCAGACGAAGTTGACTGTTGGGATCATCCGCAATGTCATCAAGTAATTTTTTCGCGGCCTGTGTTTCTGGCTGCGTGAAAGGCCCCCAATCACGGTTCAGATCTTTTCCATTTACATTGTGACGCCAGTTTCCATTCGCCACCCCATCTGGGTTCATAAGAGAAACAGCAATGATGCCAAAACGGTTGCGAAAATCGGTGGCTAATTCAGTGTCAGCAAAAACAGTGCTCACAAAAGCCAACATAGCAAACGCACCCGAAAGTTCCGGGGGGTGCTGTCGTCCAAAGAGAACCACGTATTCACGATTAGAATCTGGCTCAGAAGGTGTGCTCTTCAGTGCATAAATTGGCCGTCCTTCCACAGAGTTACCTATTTTGACACGCTCAAGATATGGGTGCTTGGCAACCATTCCTTTTTCCCAGCTTTCATAGGCCTGTCCGCTGATCAACTCTTGTGCAGAAACGATGAATGGTTCCGTCCCCATTTCGAGGGTCATGACCACGCGTTTTCCCTTTTGGCGTTCTCGAACATAGATCGCATCGATCAAAGCCCACGTACGGCCATCATCACTACGCTTAGGGCGATAACGATGCTTTCCATAGCTATAGCGTATACTGACTTTTAAGTCGCCTGTTTGCTTCGGCGTCACGCGAAAAGAATACCACGGGCTTGGGTTGATCGGTTGGTCCTCCGGATCAATCCGGATTTCAAAACTATCCCCTTCAACAAAACATGCCGAAATCCGGGCCCCTTCGAAATCTGCATCAAGTTTCGCGAGGTCGTTTTCGCATGTTTCATTTGCCCATGAGACGGAAAGCAAACCACTTGTAAGAAATGAAGCAATTCCGAAAAGCAATGTCCGCATTGTAAAATCCCAATTCACAGTCGATCTGAATAGTTAGAAACGCACATCAATACGAGCCATCGCACCGTTCCGGAGATAACCACCACCGTCGCCATATCGATAGTTGATGGATGCATTCCACCACTCGCTGCCGACCGAGAGTCCAGCCGTTCCCGATATCACCTGACTTGGAAGATCCACGCCTTGAGCAATCATTACGCCGCTCGCATTGGCATTACTAAAACGTGCACGCACATCGGACGCCGTCCCCGACAGGCGAGTATTCCAGGTTACTTCCGCCTCAGGACGAATGTTGAGACCATTCCCGAGTGTCCAACTTTTAGAGACATAAGTTCCGATTTTTGCGTAAGAGATTGATTGCTTTTTCTTGTCGACAGCTAAGCCCAGTGCGGTGTCACCGCCTTCTTCGAATTCATCTTGCCGCGTAGCGTAATAGTCAAACGTTACGCTCGGGCGCAGTTGGAAACTCGAATCTTTCCCAAATACATCGTAAGAAAATCGATTATGCAAAACGAGTGAGTTTGCGTCGAATTCAGATTGAGCAGTCGCACCACTGAGGCCATTTGCAACGCCGCGATTGGCATCAAAATTTGATTTCGCATAAGCAAGCAACGAACTCACAGCGACTTTGCCGAAGTCGACGACGGCATAGCCACCAAAACTATAGGTATCACCACGGATTTCAGAACTAAGCCCATTCGCATCGGTAGACGAGAATCCGAGCATTGCCCCTAGCGCTACGCGACGACGTAGTTGAGTATCAAAACCCATCGCAAAGGATTCGTCCGAGATGTCATAAGCTACCGAACCATCCTCAAGATCATAGAACGCATCGCCCACAGATAGCGTTGACCACACATAGTTACTCCGGTCGCGATCTTCTTTCACAAACGCACGCCGATCGAATGCCGCCGTCATTGCATCAAACTGTTCAAACAACATCAACGTTGGTGCATTCGTGTAAATTTCTGGCGACACCCCGCGCAGCGCATAGTCCAGCGTGGCTCCGTTTGAAGCACCAGACACAACCATCAATTCATCAAGAACATCGGCATCGACAGCACCGCCAAGTTCATTTTGCAAAACGGCTGCTGCTGAGGTCGCGTTTACGGAAAGTGGAATTGAAGTACCATCAAGAAGCTGATTAACGCGAACAACAACCTCGTCGCCGGACGTTTCAATATCTGCGATTTCCGCAAAGAGAAGGTTAGCCCCTGAAATCGACAATGGCGTGTTTTCGACGACGCCGCCATCTGCTGAGATGATTGTGATCTCACTTCCAACACTCGCAAGATTTCCGGACAGGTTAATCTCACCGCCATCGAGGATCGCTTGCCCTGCCACATCGATAAGACTGGTAGTACCAGAGGAGAAGAAAATCGTTATGTCAGCGCCAGGCGAGACCAAGAAGTCACCGCCAATTCCAACGGTACCGGCTTGACCGGACGGATCGCCGACCAAGAATGATCCCGCTAGGTCAAGGTCCCCGCTAATGCCACCCAACCCAGAAAGAACAGCGCCATTTGCCACGCTGACATCCGCATCAAGCAACGCACCGGACATGATGTTCATGCTACCGCCGTTAATTGTGGCCGTATCAAACGTAATGTCATCGGTCACATTGCTGATACCAGAAAGTTGATTCAGAATTTCAAAATTCGAAATCTTCGCCCCAGAAAGGTTTGTCTCAGCATTATCAATTATAAATGTATCAATGTCGTCATCGCCATTGATGGTTCCGGAAATAGCGTCGGCACTTGCCCCGGAAAGAATAAACTGGTCGTTATCGCTGCCAAGGTTAATCCAGCCATCCACGGTTCCGTCATTTACAATTCGAAAAACGTCTTCGCCGCTTTCCAGAATGGAATTACCCGTAATGCTGCCTGAGTTCGTGATATCTTCAGTTCCAAGACTACCATTAATTGCATATTCTGCAGCGCTACCGATGATAATACCGTCAGCATTGTTGATCACAGCAACAACTTCACCCGACGAACCACCAATGATATTGATACCTTCACCATTCGCCGCGCTGATCAATCCGTTGTTTGTGAGTGTACCGACGCCCTCGTCGAATCGAACGCCAATCGCACCAGCCCCGCCGCTCGCAACGATACTTCCGTCATTTTCCAGTTGAGACCCGGTTCCCAGAACAACGCCCTCGGCACCATCGCCCGAAACCATGATGGAGCCGGTAGCCCCAATTGAGACAACAGAATCATTGTCGCTGTCGATACCGTCAGCATCGACCCCTGTCGTCAAAATAGAACCAAGCAACGTGATATCACTGTCCAGCACCGCAAATACGCCTTCAGCACCGACACCAGCGGTAGATATTGATCCGGTGCTTGTGATTTCGACAATACCAGAATCTACAACTTGAATTCCCTCGCCTTGGTCACCCGTTGTGACGATTGAACCCGCGTGTTCAACAATCGCGATATCACTGGTGAGAATTCCCTCTGCGCCCTCACCGCTTGTTTCGATTGTCGCTCCGGTTGCGACAGTGATCATTGATCCCGTGCTCGTCTGGATCCCTTCCGCATTCTCGCCATCAGTCTGAATCGAGCCTGTGTGTGTGATCGACACGTCATCACCACTGTCGATCCCCTCAGCAAAATTACCAGTCGTCACAAGATCAGCATTATTGATCAGTGTAATGTCGTTACCAGTAAGAATCGCCTCGTCATTGGCAACAGTAATATCATTATTGTTAATGATAGTTCCATTGCCAGAAAGAATAATCGCACCCGAAAGCGGTGTCCCCGCAGCGATCGTCACCGTCGTCGGCATACCGTTCGCAATGATATTTTGAGTCTCAAAGCCAGTAATTGTGAACAAACTCGCAGTGCTACCACTCGCATTAAAGATCAACGATACTGCGTCGCTACCGTCGCCACCATCAAGCGTGCCCGACATCATACCGGCACTTAGATCAACAATTTCTGCTGTATCGTCACCAAGACTAAGATCAACAGAACCCGTTAGCGTTGAGCCATTTACAAGGCGGATGGAGTCAGCACCCGCACCCAGCAAAACATCACCTGTAATATCGCCAGCATTCACAACATTTTCGATTGTCGCGTCGCCGACCAAGGTACCCGCAGTTAAGATTGCACCGCCGCCACCCGAAATAACGCCGCCCGCATTATTGGTGATGTCAGTAATATTGCCAGGATTATCGTCGTCAACGAACACGCCATAACCGAATGTCGAAAGAATTTGACCGCTATTGTTTAATGTGCCCCCAGCTTCGTCGAACAAAACACCATGAGAATCCGTAACACCGCCGTCAACCGCGCCTTCTGATGAAACTAAACCACCTGCAAGAACATTGACCGTCGATCTTTCACCGGCGAGAATACCGCCTGCGGAGTCGCCGGTCGTTCTAACAATCCCGCCGTTACCAACCGTAACAATGCTATCGTCATCGACGTCAATACCATCAGAATCAAGACCATTCGTTGTAATTGTGCCTGTATTGAGAACGGTAGTATCGTCATCTGTGTTGATGCCATCTTGGGAATCATCATTGATTGTAATCGTGCCCGTGTTAGTAACATCACCACGGAAATCAACTTCGATACCGCGGTCAGTACTACTGGTGATATCGCCTGCGTTCACCACCGTTGCGTCGTTATCGAGGTAAATCCCCACAGCGACGTCGGCCCCGACTTCGACATTCAATGTCACGTCATCCTGTGTCGGGGCAATGAACCCATCCGCATCAACACCAGAACAGGTAATAATCGTACCGGAGGCAAGTGATCCATCTGTCGTATTGGGCGTACAGTCTGCACTCGCCGTACTAAATATACCAATACAGTTTACAAGAACGGTCGTGCCAAGAAGCTGTGACAATACTCTCATAGGAGGTTCCCCCAATACTCAATTCTCAAAATAGAAATAGCGCGCCGCCTTTGTCAGGCGGCGCGCTATGTCAAAAAATTAGAAACGTTTCCGAACATCGAAATAGAAATAGCGTGGCGTTACAGAATGTAGTCTGCCGCTATAACCGGCGGAATTATCATAAAATGGCGGTTCGTTGTTTGTGAGATTGTTGATCCCAACACGAATACGCGTACCGCCGAGAAGCCCGCTTTTTCTGAAGCTATAGTCGGCATACATATCCAGTCGATACCAACGGCCAACTTCAAAATTGATTTCAGAACCGTCATCAAGCGTAGCTGTCACGTCTGGATCAAATACCCGGCCCACATACCGGGCATTCATACCCACACCGACATTAGCATTATAATTCCAACGGAAATTTGCTGATCCGCGCCATTTTGGCCGGCTTTCAATCTGGATTAGGTCGCCAACAGATGACGGATCAATTGTTTCTGATCCAATCGGATCGTCCAAGAGTGGCAACACTTCGTCAAAAGGATCTTGCTCATACTTTGTAAGAAGCGCAGCATTCACACTTACCTTAAATCGACCATACTTCGTACGTGGCGTTTCATAGCGCCCAAAGAAGTCAAAACCAGATGTACGACGCGTTTGAAGATTCAAGAATGTTTCGTTGACGAAAAGGATATCGCCAAATGGCTCAATCGATGTTCCGTTTGCAATATTATATGCTTCAATGTCGGCTACGCGATCAGAATCCGGATCTTCACGTTCGACATTGGGGTTAAAGCCTTGTCCAGTGCGTCGCAAAAACTCGTCAATCGCAATTTGATCATTACGAGGAATTGTTCCGACCGTGCCGTTCAATTCGATCGACCAGTAGTCCGCTGTAAACATCCAACCGTCGAGCGGCTTTAATACGATACCCGCTGAAATGTTTCGGCTGGTTTCAGGCTCAAGATCAGGGTTACCCGAAATAACAGACGTTACAGCAAAATCGAGGCAACCAGAACCGCTTGATTGTTGAACAAACGTACAATGCGCCCAGTCTTCTTGGAAATTTGAGAATCGCGAGAATGACGGCGTCGATGTTTGAACCAAGTTGGGAGCCCGGAAACCGAGCGAATACGCAGCACGGAAACTAAGCTGTTCTGCTGGTTCCCATGTTGCCAGAACCCGCGGTTTCATAACCGTCTCTTCAATATCGGTGTAATGCTCCACCCGACCCGCTGCTTGGATTGATGCAGAACCGGCTGCGGTATCCGTAAAGACCGGGAGAATAACTTCGCTGTATGCGGAGAACACATTTCGGTCGGCCGCAACGTCCGCTGTCGCGCTGACACCCAACAAATCACTCTCAAAGAATTCGCCGGTTAGCGGGTTGGTGAAAGAAATTGTTCCGTCAAGACGTTCATCTCGATCATCTTCAATGGTTTCGCGACGCCATTCGACGCCCCAACCAAATCCGACATCGCCACCAGGTAACTCGAACAGTCGCGGTGTTGATGCCCGAAGGTCCCATGTCATCAACGTGTTTATACTTTTACGTGTAACGTCGACACCAATACCTGATGCTTCGACCGCAGCAACATCGGCAATGTCCGGCCCATCAAAAATATTTAACGCGTCGGCATCCGTGCGAGACAACTCAGCATACAGCGCCGATCTGCTGACCAAAAGCCCTACGTCTTTCGCAGATGAGCGAGAATACCCAAACGCCGAATCCCAATCCCAATTCTTGTAAACACCGCGAACGCCGCCCAATGTCCGCCACTGGGTTTGGGACACGTCAATTGTTCGTGGCCCAAGTTCATTAAACCGATATCGACGAACAGCAATATCCAACCCTTCGGCAGGCGCATCAATATCCGCGAGACGGTTAGGATTTACGGAACCGTCAGGCAACATTTCTGCACCAAATGGATTCCAGTAATAGCTCGCCGGAATTACAAAATTATTCGACGTTGACAGAACCGATGGACCGAAGAATTTTTCTGACTCAGAATTATAGAAAATGAAATCGCCATAAACCTCAATCGAATCATTGAGCTCATGGGTAACGTTCATCGCAAAATTGATACGCTGCGTATCTGGAATAATTTTGCGGAACACATTCTGATTTTCATAAAGCGGGCGCGTTCTATAAACCTCATCACCAACGAGGACATCCAAACCGTTTCCTGATGTCGTCGATGAGGAGGTAAACGAGCCATCGTCAAGCTCCAATCCATTCCCAAAAGGAAGACCGAGCTGGGATGAATTCGGGAAAAACCCTTCTGGCTGAAGGTGGAACAAGCCCGCGCTGCTGGTTAACGAGTCTCCGTTTTGGCGAACCCGCTCGCCATCAATACCGTCCGCACTTGAATCTGCGTTACCGACACGGAATTCACCAAAAGGAGAAAAGCTTGAATGGTTACGGAAGCTAGTCGAGCCAAAAAACGGGCTGTCCGGTGATAGGCGCGGATCAAACTGGTGATCGGCATCAGCGGTGAAATCCAGCTCAGACGCATCAAGCCCTTCGCGGTCATAATATTGCGCTGAGAAAGAAACATTTGTTCGGTCATCATTGAAATATTTCCCGCCATAGACGCGCAAATTCAAATCGTGCTGACCGGTTCCCTCTGCAAGACCATAACGCACCCTCGCATTTAGCCCCTCATAATCGTCTCGAATAACGGCATTCAATACGCCTGAGATCGCGTCCGAGCCGTAGAGCGCCGATGCACCATCACGCAGGATCTCAATACGTCCCAGACCATAAGTCGGGATAGCATTCATGTTAACAAACTGGATTGGCACGCCGCCAAATGTTTGCGTCTGGGGATGTGCCACCATACGTCGGCCGTTGACCAAAACCAGCGATGTATCCGCACCCAGCGTACGGAGGTTTAGCGAAGCAATATCGCCGCGCGCGTCGTTTGAAAGCTCAGCGGTACTATTGAAGTCCAACCCGCCCGCTTGGGGAATATTGGATAAAAGCTCTTCGAAAGTCAGATCACCTGCGCCCTCAATATCGTCACTGCCAAGCACGGTAACCGGCATTTCGCCCGCGATATTCGCACCCTTAACCTGAGTTCCGACAACAACGATCTCATCTCGTTCGGGTTGCCCCTCAGAATCCGTTGTATCATTCACGCCTTGTTGCGCATTTGCGACGCTCGAAAACGCCAATAAGCTAGCGGTGCCGAGTAAAAATTGGCCAAACAGGTTCTTTTTCACGATATCCCCTCGTGTCATTTTGATTCATTCCAAGTTTGAGTGTGACACCGACCAGTTCACACACCAAATACGCATTGTTTACACATCAATAACCAAAACACATACCTAAGCACTCGCACACGCTTAGGACGAATATGCGTCGCAAAAACAATTATCTGTGGAATAAGTGTTTATTTATCAGTGTGTTGACTAATAACAGTCAGGTCACATGCCGACCTATTGTAGGTTTGAATATGACTAATCCCGGCTACGTCCAGCGCCTCAACAGCATCCATTTGAGAATATGGGGTTTTCCACTCGATAAGCGAAAGATTATCCAGCCCTACCCGCGCTGATTGGTCTGTTTGGTTTTCCAACTCCAACAATACACGTATCGAGCGCGTACCCACCCGCGGACTCGCGAAGTCAAATTCAAGCCCATTTTCACTGTCCGGGGTTAGTATCGTAGAGCCAAGAACAATGGTCGGCCCATTAGAAAGCGCATCACTAAGACCCTGCGTCGACTTACGTCGTTGCAACTTCGCGGTAACTCGAACTGGGGCATCTGTAGACATGTCAGCAGCCAGCGTCATCGTCGAACCATTTTTATATACACGCAAGAATTTGCGCATTCCGGTTGTCGCGCTCTCGTCTGGTCCTAGCTCAACCACTAACTGCTTATCACCTGCGTGATCGTCATCCTGCGCCAATGATATGCGTTTATCATTATCAAGCCAGCTTCGATCGTCACTCGCAAAGTTGTCATAGGCATCAAAATCCCCGCGCGACAATAAATCTTGCCCTAGGCGAACTTTTGAAGGCGCTGGGCAATTCGCGTCGGCCTGAATTGTTGTCACACGGTTGAACCATGGTACCCCCTCTAAGGAATGCAGGCGTCCGTCACCGCTAAGGAGCGTTTGTACAGAATTAGAATGCGCATCAACACTCTTCGCTTTCGCAAACAAGTGCCCACCAGAGGGTGATAAATGAAGGTTCTTACCCGCTGACAACGTCATAATCCGCTGATTGATCATCCGGCGCATTCGATCGGTTGCCGGGGTCGGTTTATAACCTTTTATGTATAACGGAACCACTTCGGCACGATGAAATTCGCCACCATCAAGCCAGACATAAAGTAACGCCGATGCTTGCGGCGAGTAGAAATATTGATCGAAAAGAAAATTCCCCAAGGACCAAGCAATCAAACGATTGTTGTATAGCTCTAATCCTTGAAAAACATGCGGGTGATGACCGATGGCCAATGCAGCACCAGCATCAAGCGCAAGTTTTAGCTTCGTTTCCATATCCAATGTGGGGCGATCAGCATATTCTAGCCCCCCATGATATTGAACAATAGGGTGCCCCCCATTCGCTTTGCTGTTTGAAATATCCTTAAGAATATTCGCTGTCGTTCCTAAAGCAGCGCCACCCTTATTTTCGGTTGCGGACTGCGTGGGGTTACCCCCCTCCCAGCCCACATAACTCATAAAGGAATATAGGCTGCCCGCTAGTTTAGTCTTGTGCGGTACCAACGCTTGTTTCTCATTTAGGCCGGCACCAGAATACCCAAGATTACTCTTACGCACGTGCTCCAGCGTTTTCTTTAATCCGCTATCGAGATAGTCATAGGTATGATTATTTCCGAGCGCCACATAGTCGACACCCGCTGACTGAAGCGCGTCAAGGGTCTCTGGTGGCGAGAAAAACGTCACGAGTTTTGCCGCAGCATCATTAGGGGGGGCAGAGAAAATCGACGTCTCAAGATTTACTGAGGTATAATCAGCGACACCAAGATATGGTGCAATTATATCGAGCAAACCCTTTGTGTCCTGCCCGACGCGATCAGAATCAATTAATTTCGGCTCGCCTCGGAACGGTTTAGCATAACGTCTACCCATCATCGTATCGCCGCCAAATGCGAGCATCACGCGATCTGGTTTTTTCGCGACCAATTGAATATCAGGCAAATTTCCTGCGCCATCCAAAGCCATACCAGTCGCGATTTCGCTGGCGCTATAAGATTGGACCATCGCATAATGCCCCGGCGCGCTGACATTCAATGTGAAGGTTTTAGTATCGGTTAAAGGGATTGAAAATTCGCCAGATGCTTGCGTCTCAAGATTATTGCCTTCGACATTTATGAGCGCAGATATCGGTGTGCCGGCCTCATCCGTTACACGGCCACGAAGCGTTAGGTCTTCTGCGTGGGCTGGCATTGCGCCAATCGCAACCGCCATTCCTATCGCTGATCCTATCAAAGTTGAGTAAACCCGATATTTTTGCACCACTATTTCCCCGTCGAAAATTACCGGCGGAGCATAGTCAGCATCAATAAGATATCGCAAGTGTTTCCTAGTAATTTACCGTATAAGCACAGAATTACAAAAGGTTATAGACCAACACCCGCAGTCTATGGGTGGTTGAATTACAAAACTATCACAGAAACCATTTCTCTGTACACATCATACTTCGAGAAACAAAACTACGCACAATTCCCGAGCATCGGTGACGTCACAGGGACTTTCGTTTCTGCCTTTAGCTCTTCCATCGAAAAATATGCGCTAATGTCGTAAACGCCTTCTATTTTAATAAGCTTTTTGTAAATACCGTCATACTCCTCGATATTCCGCATAACGATTTTCAAGAAATAATCGACATTTCCAGCAGTTCGATAAAATTCCAGGACTTCCGGAATCTCATTCACGTTTTTAACGAACCGCCTTAGCCATTGCTCTTCGTGATGGTTGGTTTTTACAACCACAATCGCCAGAACATTATAACCAAGCATTTTGCGGTCCACCAATGCGACCCGTCTACGGATTAAGCCCTCTTCTTCCATGCGCTTAATCCGCTTCCAACACGGTGTCTGCGATAAACCAACAGCCTCCGAAACCGCCATAACACTCAAAGAGCAATCGGTCTGTAGAAGCGCAAGTATTTTTCGGTCATAGGCATCAAGCGTAATCATTTCGGCCGTTCCCTCTGACACTTATTTCTCCACCATGTCCATTGATGCGTTCATCAGAGACTATTATTTTTGGCTTTGTTCTTTTTCGGCTGCGAGATACGCCCATGTGCTCCAGAAAGGTGTTTTTATAACAGCCTTATGAAGGGCGTCTGCCTTATCAGATTGCCCTTGATACGCATACCAATTACCCAAACCATAAGCGACTGTCATATCGCGACCATTCCATTTCTCTACTGATTTATCCTTATCGAGAATGTCATCTGGGCTGAATACACCTTTATAAAGCATCACCCGCTTGTAATATGGATAAGTCGTATCAGCTTCGATATCTTCTGGAATGCGTGAAAGAAGCATTTCGGCTTTTTCGTCTTGGCCCATTCTGCGATAAATATTGTACAACCAATCAGATGCACCAATCAGCATGTCGCCAGTTTCCGCAGTATTTATACAGCGTTCGAACGCGCCAGCGGCCGTTTCATAATCCCCGTGAAGATAATAATATAGGCCAATGTGGTACCAAACCCAGTGTTCATAAGTACCATGAGCCTTACCCTTTACATCATATTCATATTCACGCACATCAGATTGTTCGATCAGCGCCACAGCTTCGGTAAAATCGACAATCGCAAGCTCTAGCTCGCGTACGGTCATATAGCGGTGACCGCGATGGCGGCGCAATTTATATGACTCCGGGAATTTCTCTAACCCTTTTGTATAGGCCTTAATTGCATCTTGGTAGTGCCGACGCGATGCCTGTAGCCCGCCAAGCGCAATATAGTCATCCTCAGATAGCGTGGTGCTTTTTTCAAGTTCCTGAATTTGCGCTTTTAGGTTTTCATCCAGTTCGCTGTCGATAGCTTGCTGATATAACGGGGTGCCTAAAAATGATGTTGCTTCTACTATTTTTGTAGCGCCGTCGGCTTCTTGTTTTTGTGTCGTGCTTTTGTCTGTTGCATTTTCCGCACCGATCGAAGCAGCACCACAACTCGAAAGAAATACAACAGATGTAAACAAGATGCTTGTCAATTTGTTCATTTAATCCAACCCGTCTTTTTGTTTATTGGGCTTAAAAAAGCCCGCTTGAGCTGTGACGCTGATTAACCGCAATATGGCATAACCAATCACAACAAATGGTCACAGAACGATTGTTCGCTCTGTGACCAGCATTATTTTCGACTAGAATTTTACAGTCGCACCCGCGAATACATAACGCCCTTGGGCATCATAAATTTGTGGGTATGTATTACCGCGACCGGCATCTTCGCCACCGCCAAAACCAGCGAGCGATGTAAGAGGTGGATCACGATCCAGAATGTTATTCACCCCAGCGCGAAGTTCTACGCCGTTCGAAAGTTCATACTGTGCTGAAAGATCGAAATAGGATGTTGCTCCGAGGAAGTTCACATCGGTTGGTGATGTTGAATATTCCTCAACGCTTGAGAGGTAGCGCCAGCTAAGCGTGGTGCTTAAGCTGCCAATGCCCCACCCCACATTCACACGGTGACGATATTCTGGTGACGGGTTATCACAAGCGCCGCCGTGGAAACCGGCACAATCAATCGCTGGGTTACCAGGAAGTGACTGTTCGCTCAGTTCGCTAAGGAAGGTTGCAATATATCCCAGACGTACATCGCCTACGTTGCCCAAACCAAGATCAGCTAGATCAAACGTGTACGACGCATTCACGTCAAATCCGCTGGTCGTTAGGTTACCAGTATTGATGTTTGTACCCTGAATAAAGGCTTCACCCGGAATAAGGAACAACGTTCCGGCTGAGTCGCGGTTGATCAAGCTACAGTAACTTGGATCAGCTGTATCAAGGCACTGACCAAGCGCATCATTAGCATTCACAGTACCAATAAAGCCCTCAACGTCGATTGAGAAGTAATCGACACTAACAACAAGGCCCGGCACTGCGTTCGGTGAAAGAACCACACCAGCAGTCCATGTGTTTGATGTTTCTGGCTCTAGGTTCTCATTACCGCCGATCAAGGTTGCGATGTTACCCGCACTATCCAAAATCGTTCCGTACTGAGCAGCCGTCACACCTGTACGAGCACATTCTTCAAAGCTTCGTCCAGGTTCAGGAACAGAAGTACCCGCATCAAAATCACCCGCGCACGGGTCTTTTAGACCGTTCGCCCCGCCCGAAAGCGTTTCAAGACCAAATTCTTGCGGGTTGAAAAGCTCAATCGGGTTTGGAGATCGTGTTGCCCGCTGATATTGCGCCCGCAATCTGATGTCTGGTACCGGTTGCCACGCAACACCCATTGAATAGGTGTGCTGAGAACCCGTTGTTTGATAGTAATCAGAGAAACGATATGCGCCAGAAAGTGTAAACTCTTCTGCAAATGGTAGGTCTTGCAGAACAGGAACCTGCATCTCGCCGAAGAATTCATAAACACTAACAGTGCCATCTACGGGCACGCGAGTGTTCGTTGTTGTATCACTATCGTCGGGTGTCAAAGAAAGTGAGTCTTGACGATATTCAAAACCAGCCGCCATTTGAACGCCCTCTGTCGCGAAGGGGCTAACAATTCCCCACCGATCAAGACCGCCCGACAAGCTGCCGCCAAAAACAAGCTGGCTTGTGTCGCCAATACGAAGACTTGGCGTAGAAATATAACGACCCGCCGCATCGGTAATCGGAGCACCAGTGAAAATGTCAAATGGTGCACAGTCTGGATCTTCGCCAGAAAGCACCGAACGACAAATTGGGTCACCGGAAAGTGGGTCAGACACAATATCGAGTGCACGCGCTACTTTTGACAATGAAACATCGTTCAAAAATAACTCGGTATAATCGACTTTTGAAAATTGTCCGAATACTTCGTAATTGATGCCTTCCATCACTTCGCCGCGGAAACCGCCGACAAAGCGTTGTGTTTTTAGGCTATACTCAACATTCCGAGGAAATTCTACGTTCCGGCGACCCACATTCAATGGCGCGCGTTCGACACCATCAGAGTCTGTGAATACAACTGAAGGATCACAGAAAACATTCTGCATATCGGCGGTCAAAAGCGGATTGTCGCAATTAATTGAGCTGGTTTGGCCGAGTGAAACACCACCACCTGCGATTTGTGCAGTGGTCGTATTATCCGCACCGGAGAAATCAAAGAAAAACTCGACATTGTCTTTGATGTCATACCGAGCAAACGCGCCATAGGTGAAACGTTCACGCGGGCGCTGAAGATAATTGCCTAGCGCAAAGTTGAACGCATCTGTTCCGCTATCATAGTTGCGAAGAAGGCCGGTGTCTTGATCAACAGCTAAATTGAAACCGCCCACACCTGTCCGGCTATAGCGTGTGTTTGCTGGCTGGGCATTTGAACCACTACAGGAAAATTCAGTTCCGCCATTACGTGTACCGAATGGGCACGCCGTAATATCGCGGTCTTCCCAGCGGATTGCGTTGTCTTTTGAATAGCCGAAATACGCAGTGATATTGCCACGACCATCATCAACATTGCTACCCGCGACCATATTAAAGTCGAGTGTACGGCCATCTATGATGCTACCGGGATCAGCCTGATCGAAATCCGCAAGAACAGATTCAACGGCTGAGTTATTGTTGTCAGCTTGGAAAAAGCTGCCTTGGAAACTTGCTTCCAGACCTTCAAAATCACGTTTCATGATGAAGTTAACAACACCAGAAACCGCATCCGAACCGTAAACCGCAGTCGCACCACCGGTCAGAACATCAACGCGTTCGATCAACTGCGATGGAATTTGATTGAGATCAACAGCCGCGTTGATGGGCGAGCCGTAAGGTAGCCTCTTGCCATCCACAAGAACCAATGTACGGACAGCACCAAGACCACGAAGATTGACCGTTGCTTGCGCGCCATTAACCCCGGTTGTTGATGATTGACCTGACATTGCTTGTGGCAATGTGTTGATTAAGTCTTCAACCCGCAGAATACCGCGCGCATTGACTTCTTCAGCACCAAGCACCGTAACCGAGCTGCTTGATGTGAGGTTTGAATTTGTAATACGCGAACCGGTAACAACAATAGTGTCGCCGCTTGCGTTTGCTTGATCGGATTGCGCAACCGCACTACCCGCACCGGTAAAACCGATAACAACCGAAGATACACCTCCGGCTAGTTTTGTTAGTAATGACTTCTTGTTCAACTGCCCCTCCTGGCTTGCCAACTTGTCAGGCGTACGTGAAATTGTAATCACGCCGCTCTTTGTAAGGCCGCCAGAAAATCCGATGTCGCGAAGCAGAATTTGCAACGCATCTTCGACAGTATACTCACCAATTACAGGGTTAGCCCCAGTAACACCCGCAAATTCAAAGGGATAAAGCGCCAAGAAACCCGACTGATCCGCGAATTCCTTTAACGCGGGGCCTAGCTGATCCTCGTCAATATCAAAGTCATATTGAAGAGAAGCATCTTGTGCGTTCGCACTATTCACATAAATCGCTGGTGCTGTAAGCGAGCAAGGAACAGCAATAAATCTAAGTGCGAGCGCAGCCCATCCATTCTTATTTGCGACCGTGGTTAGCATCCTTTGCGCATATTCACGCCGGCCTCACATGCTATGATGCCGGTAGTCACAAAACCCCCAGTTCGAATTTGCATTTTTTGCCCTCTACGTCATTTTATTTATAGCGCGGCATTATTCCCCCCAATCGACACCGCAAATATTGCCTTAAGAAGCGCGGGAAATTTTTATACTTTTTCCGCCCACATATTCCACATCAAGCCCGAAAGTGACCTCCAACGCATCGAATAACGCGTCGATCTCCCCAACACGGAAGGTGCCACCCACCGGAAGTGACTGTAAATCCGCATCAGATATTTCAATATTTAGCTCTGTATAGCGACTAATGTCTTTAATCACCTCAGATAGCGGCTCGCCTTCATAGGCAAGCAGCCCAAGCCGCCACGATGCCTTTCGCGTCAATACATTTGGTTCTATCGCGATAATTGACTCGACCTTGTCGGTGAACACTGCATTTTGACCCGCGTCCAACGCCGTGCCTTGTAGCATCTGGTCTTTGACAATGGTCGTTCCCACCGGTGTTTTATCGACCACCTCTGGGGCCATCGCGATACGTCCCTCTGCTACGGTAACCTCAACCTCCGCAGTCGGCCGCAAACGCACAGTGTATGCTGTCCCCACTGCAGTGAAGACACCTTGCCCGGCGTGAACGGAGAACGGGCGCTTCGGATCTGTTGCAACAACAAAATGCGCCTCACCACGCTTCAACAATATTTGCCGGGACGTCTTGTCGATATTCACTACGATCTGAGTATCGGTATTTAGCTGAACTTCTGAACCGTCGACGAGACGAATTGTTCGCTGCTCCCCGATGGCCGTGACATATTGATCGGGCATAGAAGAATAGAGCTGCACAACGCCGCCGACGCCAACGACCATTGCGACCGAAGCCGCCATCGCAAATGCCGCGCGGCGGTTAATCAACGGCCCCTTAGATGGCTGGCTATCCGCCGCCGAGAGCGCAATATCTTCCAATTCCTTGAGTGCGCCTAAACCGTCCCAAAACTTGGCGATGCGGTCAAAAGCCGCTTTATGGTGTTCGCTTTCGGCCATCCATGAACGAAATGCTAGCTGATCTTCGGATGAGACTTCGTCACGATCCAAACGCGTCAGCCAAGCCGCAGCTGCGGCATCAAGCTCGGCCCGATTTGGGAAGGCTACAATTTTGTTGCTTTCACTCATCGTTCATTCGCCACTGTTTTACGCTTATGAACAGCGGCCGCCAATGCAGTTTTATCCGCTGACGAAAACTCCGAGGGCTCCAATCCTTGTTGAAGCAAATAATCGTTACACTTTATCACGGCGTTAGTTACATGCTTCTCTACGGCGCTAACACTGATGTTCATACGGTTGGCAATTTGCTTGTACCGCAGACCTTCGACGCGCCTCATTAAAAATGCCCGCCGACACTGCGGCGGTAGGGTCGCAACAGCCTTTGCGAGGATGACGAGCTTGCGCCGTCCGTCAATCTGCTCCCCCGCACCGGGTTGTTCCGTATCTTCTAAGAGTTCCATGCCGCCGGAATCCTCAAGGTATCCCACATGATTTTTTCGTTTTTTTCGCATTTCATAAAGCGCAACATTCTTGGCGATCCGGTACAAAAACGCCTTGGGCTCAAGAATATCCGTTTTGGTTTCGGCGGCGAAACCCTTTAAAAACGTTTCCTGTAGGGAATCATCGACGTCTTGCGCATTCCGCAAGAAACGCGAAAGGTAGCGCCGGATACCTGCCTCGTTCTCTTGAAAGGATTGCAATATTTTCGACACGAGCGACTGACCTTTTCGGATTCCCATTTTCTCAGGTACAACAATAGATTATGCCCGCCCCCACAACTTTATCAAAGAAAATTACCGGATCGGGGTGGGGATTTATGGCTAATTTGAATCCCACCTACTGAGGGTAATATATTCGCCACACCTTATTTCGATTTTTTGACCCAACTATACTTTGTCAAAACGTCGACAGAATAAGTAACCTTTAGGTCTTGCACTGATGACCCTCAGGTCAGTCCAACTTAAAGGTCAATGTCGATGAAATGTGGCTTTTCTACTATTTAGTAAAATGACACATTATCGATTTCGACCCACAATTCCTCTCCGGGTTCGCGGTAACCACCGATCGCAACAGCCAGAAGTGAATCAATTTTGGGCGCGCCGTCTGCCTTCATATCGCTAAACGGGACTTTCACAGATCTCCATTTTGTTCCCCCCTCGACCATTGCGCTTAATCGGCCCTCGACAGCATCCAACCGGACCTGATATTCGCCGTCGCCCCGAATTTCGAACGCCACGCCTTTAAATTCAGACGCATCTTTTGGTGTAAAACTACCGAGCGACAAAGGGAAAGCAGCGAAGGCCCGAGCGTTATTTTTCTCCGCCATATCAGCGGAAAGGTGTAATGCATGTCCGCCCTTCTCTCGCGCTTCCGTCTGTACAACAAGATTTGAACGCGGGTGCCCAGCATCGGCAAGCTCAAGCCGAGATGCACCGGATGCCGTTTTACCATCGGCACTTTCGAAATCATCAATCAGCTTTCCTGCTGGCACCGCATCGGGGCGCGCACTACCTTGCTCTGCGGTCAGCGAACCGCCCTTTGCCACGACTTCACCGTCAATGATGACATATTCAAGGTTGCGGAAATCGGAAATGTTTTTCCACGGTTTGCCTTTAACCAACACAAGATCTGCGCGCTTTCCTGACTCGATTGTTCCGCGATCATCGCTCAACCTAAGTGCCGCCGCGCTATTGGCCGTCCCCGCCATAAGGGCCTCTTTGGGTGACAACCCAAAATCAACAAGCAATTCAAGCTCCCGCAGTGTAGACTCGCCCAATGGGGTTGATGCAATTCCGGAATCTGTACCGAGAGCAATTTTCACGCCATTTTTTGCGAGGGTTTTTAGATTGTGTTTGGAATGTTTTTGACGCTTCCAAATACGATCCAATACCTCTTGGTCATCCTGACCTTCGAGTTTATCATCACGTGGTTCGTATACGGCCAATGTTGGCGCATAAATTGTATTATGCTTTGTTAGCAACTCCACCAACTCTTTGTCGGAATCCCGATCTTGAATCGCATGAACAATCGCCGAGACATTTGCTTTGGCTGCGCGTTTACCCAAATCTACTGAAACCACATGAGTTAGCACCGGAATATCGAGTACGTTTGCCTCCTCAACGATCGCCGAAAATGCATCGATATTGATGCTTGTATCATCAACGCCCGTGCCATACCGCCATCCATCAGCAAAAACCTTGATCACATCTGGCTCAAATTGGCTCAGCGATTTGACCGCTGCCCTTGCCTGACGCTCCGACCAGATGGCGCGGGTCATGTTTTCATCACCCCAGTCCGCCCCGTGACCGCCGGGGGTACCTACACGCGACGTATAAAGCACATGAGGAGAAATGAGTGTTTCATGATGTGCACGCTTAGGTCCGTAAGATTCTGGTGCCGAATGAAAATCGGTCACCGTGGTGACGCCACTAAGAACTAAGGCCGTTGCGGTTGTCGCACGATCCATATTGTCATTCGACGTCCAATGTACATGAATGTCGATTAGACCCGGAAGCAAACTCAAGCCGCTACCGTCGATAATTTCAAAATCAGACGACGGTTGGTCAATATCTTGTCCAACCGCAGAAATGCGCCCATCAACCACCAAAACATCTGCGGCGTATGGTTTGTCACGAACAGAATCGAAAACCGTTGCGCTCTTGATCAATAACGAACCACCCTCAGCATATGCGGCTGTCGTAACGCTTAGCGCACTCGACAACGCCAATGCCATTAGGTGAATTCCGCTTTTAGATCTTTTCGCTGTCATTCCGTCACTCCGATTTTCGTTTCTGTCCGCTTTAACTCAAAAGCTTAGTCGGCGCTCAAATATTTGTCGCGCAATATACTTTGTCGGTTCTCAAGGCTTTGCTCTTCTCCGTTAACATAGAGCGCCACAAGGTCAGTCAGCGGTTCAAATGGATCGCCAGACCAGATCGCAATATCTGCTTTTTGGCCAACAGCGATTGCGCCATAATTTTCCTGGCCCCAAATCCGGGCCGGGTTGATTGTTATTGCCTCCAACGCCGCCTGGCGCGAAAGACCATGCGAAACCGCAATACCCGCGTGATACCGCAGTAACCGAGCGTCATGACCCGCACGCGGGCCGATAATCGCGATTTTCACGCCCGCATCAACTAACCGCACTGCATTTTTGAACGATGAAGCGAGACGGTCAAAGGATTGCGGCAAGTTATCCGTTGGATCAAGAATCACGGGGATGTCTGCCGCCGCGATCTGATCAGCAACCACCCAGCCTTCGTTCGCGCGAGACAAAATAATCTGGATCTTCTCGTCTTTGCTCAACTGAATAATGTTGAGAATATCCGACGCTCGATCAACCGAAACGATAAGCGGCTTTTCTCCGCGCACTATTGGCACCAACGCATTTAGATCTGCCTGTGTCCAATCATTGGCATTCAACTCACCATTGTTCAACGCAGACGCCCTTTTCGCGTATAACCGAACATCCGCAAAAGCAGATTTCAGCTGTACGAACAATGCACCGCGACCAATATTTTTATCACTTAAATTCAACGTGACGCCAAGTTGCGACACATCAATAACCTTTAGACCCCCACCGGTATTAATAGACACAGATTGGCCGCCGAATTTTAACCCGCTCGGGTCACGACCAGAGCTTGTCGGCGTAACAAATGCACGCGTAACACCACCACTTCGAGCAACAGGTAACAGCGAAGATTGTGGATTGATCGCATATTGAAGATCGACCCCAGACGTCAGCGTGCTCTTCGCGCCAGAACCATCATTGGCATTTGCACCCGCATTGACCTCAACGGCACCGAGCGTCGTGTTCGCGACCACTAAACCGGGCGTAACTATCGCCCCTTTTAGGTCAACTATTCGCGCGCCATTCGGTACCCGAAGTTCCGCCCCAACAGCCGTAATCGTTTCGTCTTCAATAACAATAGACCCGGTCTTTAATTCGGCTTCCGGCCCGCCCGTAAATATCGTCGCATTTTGCAATAAAAGCGGCTGTGCGACAGCAGCGCCAAAGAGGCAGACAGATGAAACGAAAGCACTAAAACAGTAACGCATTGCCTATTCTCCCAAGCCTGGTTGTCCGAGTTCAAAATCTGAATGGTTTTGATATTCATTGGTTGCACGATCTACCATCAGTACACCATCGATATAGACCTGATCTGCGCGCGCATAGACACTAAATGGATCAGCCGACCAAAGAACAACATCAGCCATTTTGCCGACTTCAAGCGTTCCTGTTTCGTCAATAATGTCGAGTAATTTCGCTGGGTTCGCGGTGATCCATTTTATCGCTGTCTCACGATCAAAATTAAGACCGGACCGGCGCGCAGACGCCATTCCCAAGGCGGCTTCTACGTTAAGCCGCTGTATCAGCTTCGCACTGTCAGAATGCAAAATGGTGTTGACGCCAGCTTTTTCTAAAATCGCTGCATTTGCGTCGATCGCATCATAGGCTTCGAATTTGAAACCCCAGCGATTCGCCCATGTGGCAACGCCGATATTTTCTTTCGCAAGCATGTCTGCAATTTTATAGGCTTCAACTGCGTGATGAAACGCGCCGATGTTAAAACCAAACTCTTTTGAGACATCGACCATTTGGGTCATTTCGTCAGCACGGTAACAATGAATGTGTGGAATGATCTTACCGTCAAGAACATCGGCTAACGTCTCTAGCTGAAGATCAACCGTAAACGCATCGGGCTTAGCTGACCCAGCCCGCACAGCCGTTCGATGCTTTAACCGTTTTTGTTGATACGCCTTCGCTTTTTGCCAATGTTCACGAAAACCGGCGATATTTCCCATACGGGTAAAAGGCGTTCTCGCCTTTGAACCATATAAGCGCACTGGATTTTCACCACACGCCATTTTCAATCCCTGTGGCGCATCCGGAAACTTCATCGCTTGAACAGAAACGGCCGGTACATTTTTCAGTGTAACGCTCCGCCCACCGAATAGGTTTGTCGATCCCGGTAGCACCACCAAAGACGTTACCCCACCGTCGCGTGCGGCATCAAACGCAGGGTCCTGTGGCCAAATCGCATGTTCTGCCCACACTTCTGCGGTATTATTCCCCGTTTTCTCATTCCCGTCACGATTCGATGGAAGTGATGGCGACGGAAAAACACCGAGATGTGAATGCGCATCAATTATGCCGGGCGTAATCCAGCGGCCATTTGCATCAATGACATTCGCATTCTGCGGCACCGAAACATCTTTGCCAATGGCAGTAATTTTACCGCCTGACAGGATGATTGTACCGCCATCAATTCGTGGGCCCGCAGCAGTCAGAATAGTTGCGTTGATAATTGCCGTGGTCGGCGACTCCTTCGCCACATAAGTAGACGGATACAGCCCATCGCTTTGCGCGAACGCACCACTCAAAGTTGCCCCAAGGGCCGCGATTATAGAGAAAACAAGTCGGAACATGTGATCGACCTTTTATAAAAACGACAAAATAGCAAGGTCCGCTTCACCGTATTTCGCCAAGCAAGGCTATAATACGGTGAAGCGGCATCAGTTGAGTTGTTTAGAACTCTTTGCTGACATTTACATAGAGATATCGACCGATAGGTGACGCTAGGCGACCCATATATCCGTATGTTTCATCGGCAATTGGTGGCTCGTTGTCGAATAAATTTCGAACCCCAACGCGAATACGCGACTCGCGCAGCAATCCATCGTCGAAATTATATTCACCGAACAAATTCACCACAAGGTGCGAGTCCGTCAGATAGGTATCGCCGGTAACGTCATTCGTTAGTGACGTGTCATAAACACCACCAACATAACGCGCATGCGCACCAATTCTAACTTGATTTAATGCCCAGGTCAGAGACGTCGAATAGCGCCATTTTGGGTTACCATTCTGTTGGATAAGATCCGCTGACTCTGGAAGATCTGTACCGGAATTAATGGTCCCGTCTTCTTGGGCTGTAATCAAGTCATCAACACCATCAAGAACACCACGAGAGAATGAGATCAGCCGCGCCGCGTTAAAGCTTGCGCTAAAATCACCAATCGATGTTCCATTTAGACGCCACGACATACCAATATCGAGACCTTCAGCAGATTGTGGCGCCAGGTTTCTATATTGATCGTTAACATAGCGAACCTCACCGACGGGATCTAAGCCCGTACCAGCAAATTGCGCAATGTCAGTCGCAGTTGGTGCCGCACGTACAACATCAGGGTTTTCACTTCCCTGAAGGCGATTGAGATAATCTAGAGCGAGGGCATTTCCTCCGCCAAAGACGCCAACAATACCTTCTTGTTGGACCGACCAATAATCCGCCGTAAGTGTCAATGCACCCATTGATTGCGGAATAAACTGCGGTTCAAGCACTACACCGACCGAATAGTTTTCGGATGTTTCCGGTTTAAGATCTGGGTTACCAGCGCGTCGCGCCGTTGCAACAACATCAGCGTTACAATCGTCAAATGACGCAATTCGACCAGCCCGTAAGTCAGCTTCACAGCGGACCCAATCCGTACGCGTATTACCACGCGTAACGATCAGCGCATTTACCTGTTCAAGGTTTGGCGCACGGAAGCCTTGTGAGTATGACCCGCGGAAACGCAACCCATCTAAAACATCCCATTTGAAAGCGACCTTCGGCTTACCAACGCTACCAAAGTCACTGTAATGTTCAAATCGCCCCGCAAGCTGAAGATCAAGTGATCGCATCAAAGGTACACCCATCTCAGGTGAGACAAGCGGTACCGCAACCTCTACATATGCCGATGTCACTTTGCGAGAACCAAAATTATCTGGTGTTGGACTTACGCCAAACAAGTTGCTGTTTTGCGTAATTCCCAAAACCGAGTCGAACCAGACATTGGTGCCATCAACATTAGGGTCACGGTCATCAAGTTGCGTTTCTCGGCGGAACTCAAGACCACCTGCAAAACCAACATCCCCGGCCCACATAGTAATCGCATCGGGGCGTGAAAAGCTTAGGTCCCATTGAAACAACGTCGTTTTGTTCCGGCGGTTTGCTTCTATACTAATCGCATCAATTGCCGCTTGAGAACTAACCGTCGTATCCACACCCGGATTGGCGAGATCCCCGCCATTAAATGGGTTGAATGCATCCGGCGTAGATAGCGCTAGATTCTGTTGGAAAAGAGTGGCGTCTATTCCCTGTTGGCGATCATCGACGCTCGCTTCGCTATACAGAAATGCCGTTTCCCAATCGAGGCCAAATGCTTGGCCGCGAACCCCTGCAAGCGCCCGGAACTGTTCTGCTTTAACGCGAACCGTAGTTGGCCCCAAGTCCGAAAAGCGTAGCGTACGAAGGATTACAGGAACGCCTTCTGCTGGCGCGTCAATGCCCGGCAAACGATTGGGATTAACCGACCCATCCGCAAAGGTAACAGGGCCGAATGGGTTCCAATAATTCGTTGCAGGAACGGTCATTCTGATCGAACCGATTGTGAAGATCGAGTCCTGAACACTTTTGGTGTTAGAGCGATAATAACCGCCCTCTCCGAATAATTCCAAATTGTCAGTTAGCTCATACTTACCGGTTGCGAATAGATTTAAACGCTCAAGGTCGGGTAGCACTGAGACAGGGTTGACAGCCAAATTATCCCAACGAAGGTTTTCATCTGTACTTGTTGTTGATGGATTTCCATCATCAATACAAACGCCGACTTGCGCTGTATCAGCTCGACATCCGACATTTGTCGCCGGTTGCAAATGGAAAATCCCGCTGGAATTCGTCACCCCAACTCCGCCTTGGCTAACAAGGGATCCATCCGCCGTCTGAAAAACGCCCCAGGGTGTCGTTGTGCTGGTATTACGAAGCTGTGTGTCACCCTCGTAATCAGTGCCTTCAAAAAGGAATCTCTTGTCTGCTGACGACGTGAAATCTTGATCACTAGAGACTAAATCGGTTCGGTCAGTGTAATTTGCAAAAAGCGTGATGTTTCCGCGACCACCGTCGAAATTTTTGCCAAAAACACCGTTGAGATTGATCTCACGAAGGTTCGTACCCAACGCGTTACCATACTGAGCATCAATTTTTGCTCCGTCGTAATCATCAATCAAAACAGTGTTCACAACACCAGCAACTGCGTCTGAGCCATAAATTGCGCCCGCGCCATCGCGTAGCACTTCAACCCGTTCGACACCATTCACAGGGATAGTATTACTATTGAACGTCAACACAGGGGCCAGATTGCTGCTGGCTTGACTGCTCGGGTAATTGACGCCGCGTCGGCCATTGATCAGTACAAGTGTATTACCAATACCTAAATTACGGATGTCAATTGAACCGACATCGCCGCGAGCAAAATTGCTACTGACCTGGCCGGATGTCTGGTTAAAACTTACATCACCAGCCTGTGGAATGGATAGAAAAAGCTCCTCGCCAGATACGGCAGCGATTGTGTCAATTTCTTCGCGGTCCATGACGGTAACCGGTAATGCATCGCCAATCTGGGCACCTGATATTCGGCTACCAACAACGACGATTGTATCGTCGTCTGTGCCTTCTACTTGCTCTTGTGCTTGGGCCGTTCCGAACGCCCCTATCATTGCGACCAGTGACACCGAACCCATCGCGAAATGACGTTTCAAGTGGGTTGATTTTGATGCGAGTGAATGTGTGGTGATTGTCATTTTAGACATTATTCCCCTCTTCGTTTGTTCGAATTTATTATCGAGGCGCAAATTCGAATGTGCTGAATAGTTTCCCTCGCAAAAATCCTAGCGCGAGATTCGCGACGGATTTTTTTTATAAATGGGGGATTGGGATCAATACGAAGTAGGATTTCTTCTGTAACTCGATAACTAAAGAAAAATTTTTTGCAGCGCTATTCTCTGCTAGTGCAATAAGTCTTTCGCGTTTCGCTTTGCGCAAGAGCGGTCGCGCCACGAGAACGAATGAATACCAGACACTTTTACGGGCCATGCAGCGAATACAGCGCATTCAAAGAGAAATTTTCCTCAAGAACGCAAAATTTGAAATTTTCTACGATCCATTCCGAAGATTGAACTTAAGAACAAAAATTTTTTCTCAGGAATTGCGGCACAATCAGATCGGTACACAAAGGCCCGAGATAGAAAAGTAATTGGTATTTAAATTGATGATACAATCTACGCCGACTTTTGAATCCCCAACAGCCGCAACCCACAAAACGCCAGATTTCGTCTTAAAAACGCGTGATGACATTCGCGATAGCCTTCAAGCATCTTCGAGTCATCACCGTAACAACCTGCTTAAAGAGTGCGTTAAAGCGGCCGCCAAAAATTCGGATTTTGAACGATACATCACAGCACCAAAACCGGGCGCTTATGACCGCGCCATTATTTATACAGACCCCGCCTTCTATTTTAGCCTAATGATGTTGACGTGGGCACCGGGCGCTAAAACACCGATTCACGGGCACAATTCCTACGGCTTTGTGGGTATTTGCTCAGGCAAGATTGCCGTAGAGTGCTTTGAGCGGGTCAACCTTGGGGATAGCCAATTTTCCATCGTACCCAATTATAGCTGTATCAGTAATGCGGGCGATGTTGCGGATGCCCATAGTGGGGCCGAGGGAATTCATCGATTGAGCAATCCGACCACAAGACAAGCGGTATCACTTCATCTATACCGGATGGATCTATCAGAAGATCCCGCTGCGATTAATGATGTTTACGAAGAACGCCGTTTATCGTCCTTGTGAAAACATATACCACATCTGCTTTTTAGAAAGATAAAACCTTGGGTGCGTTCGAAGCTTTAATTACGACGATGGCAAACTGGATTTGGGGCTTGCCGCTTGTTCTGTTGATCACGGGCAGCGGGATGTTCTTCTTTCTGTTCTCTCGGTTTCTGCCGTTTCGACACCTGCCTCACAGCATCGCTGTGCTTACCGGGCGTCACGACCAATCGGGTGATCCAGGTCTCATTAGCCATTTTCAAGCGCTTTCGGTCGCCCTCGCCGCCACTATCGGCATGGGCAATATCGCTGGCGTTGCTATCGCCATTTCTGTGGGAGGGCCGGGCGCAATTTTTTGGATGTGGATGTCTGCGATACTCGGAATGGCGACGAAATATTTCACTTGCACACTCGCCGTAATGTATCGCGGCCGCGACTCCGAGGGTGTCCTCCAGGGCGGGCCAATGTACGTCATCGTTGAGGGCCTCGGTAAAAAATGGAAGCCCCTCGCCATCTGGTTCTGTGTCGCAGGTATGGCCGGCTGTTTGCCGGTGTTTAATGCAAATCAGCTCACCCAAGCCGTACGGGATATTTTACTGATCCCGGCGGGTGTCGAAGACCTGAAAACCGCAAGTTTTATCATTGGGCTGATCTTAATGTCGATCACCGCAGCCGTCATCTTCGGCGGACTCAAAAGGATCAGTCATGTCGTCACGATGGTCGTGCCATTTATGGTCATCATCTATGTGATTGCCGTCTTGGGCATCATTTTAATCAATGTGGAGGATGTCCCGAAATACTTCACCTTGATCTTTACTGATGCGTTTTCCGCTAACTTTTTTAAGGGCGATGCAATGTTTGGCGGAGCCTTGGGCGGCTTGATCCTACTCGGCGTGCGACGTGCGGCCTTTTCAAATGAGGCCGGTCTTGGCACCGCCCCCATGGCCCATGGCGCAGCAAAAACCTCAGAGCCAGTCCATGAGGGCCTGGTCGCTATGCTTGGTCCGGTAATCGACACCCTTATCGTCTGCACCATGACCGCACTCGCTATCCTCATGACCGGCGTGTGGCAATCAACTGAAAGCAATGGCGTGACCCTAACGGCCAATGCATTTGAATCCGCCTATCCCGGTTTTGGCGGCTATATCCTCTTATTGTGCATTTTATCATTTGGCGGATCGTCGCTGATCTCTTACTCATATTTTGGAAAGAAGTGCTTTTCCTTCCTCTTCGGCGTCAAACGATCTTGGGTTTATAATGCCGTCTATGTGGCAACTATTCTTATGGGTGCGGTCTCATCTCTTGGGCTAATTCTCAATTTTATTGATTTCAGCTTTGCCATGATGGCCATACCGACCGTCACCTCTGCCCTCATCCTCTCTCCCAAAGTCATCAAAACGTCAAAAGAGTATTTCCAAAGACAACGCGCGGAAGAACAACAAAGTATCTAGGGGCGACCTACTCTTTTGAACGCAGCCACGCTCAGGTAGCAAAATGGCTGCATCAAAGAAGATGACGGACGCATGAACAGCAAAAGCGTTTTGAGAGCCCTAACCAATGTGATAATGGCGCACGGCGTGTCTGATCACATTCGCACTGATATTTGAATTTGCAAAAATTCCGGATTTTCGGGCCAATCCAAAAGTCGGAAGCGTTAGTGGAGAGTAATGCGTTCCTTCGGCTTCTCATCATAAGTAATGATATCAGTCAAATAGACCGAAGCCCCCTCGGAAGGGTTAAGCAATTTTATTTCCACCTGATGATCACCCGCAGCAAGTTGGTATTTCCAAAATAGGTAAAATCGGCGAACGTCAAAATCACTCGGCAACGAAGCAGTCTCCACCAACTCTCCGTCTACATATAATTCTGCTTTAAACTCATGTTGATTTTCCGTATCATCCTTTGCGTATCCCATAACCGCAAAACCGTTACCGTTGAAATCAAACTGATAACTCCCTTCGACCCGCGTGCCATCAACGGTCAAAAACGGAATCACCGCCGTGTAATAGGATAAATTACGACGTTCTTTCAAATAGTGGCCATCGAAAGAGACTTCTAATGGCACGACCTTTGGGTCCTGAATTTTTATCGTGACCTTTTCGCCCGTAACGGCACCGCCACCGCTCTCTATCACATCAACGGCATGATCGAATGACATTCTGTATGCATCATTTAGTGAAATTTCTGTATGCGCAAACTGCGTATCCTCGACATCACTTAGCCCTTGCATCCAATAAGTCGGGATCGCGTCATATCCGTATATGGTACCTAAAATGCCAGCAGCCGTTGCAGGGTTACAATCGGCGTCGTCACCAGCACGAGTTGCAATTTCAATCGTTTTTGCAAAATCACCATCGCCATACAATAACCCTAACACAACCCATGCAGCGTTTATTTTCGCATCGATATTAAACGGAGAATGAGCGCCTGCGGGACCAAGATCCGTATCCGACCATTTTTTGTGAATTTCAAACCACGCGTGTTTCCAATCCTCAGGATTGTCATCATGTAGTTTTACAACGTCTAAAATGGTCTGATGAAACTGGCTTTCTGGTGGAATAGTTGACAGCGCCGTATCAATAATCTCACTAATATCTGCGGTGATAAAAGCTTGCGAATACATCGCGGCTACAAAAACTCCGCCATACCAGCCATCTCCATAATTCATGATATGGCCGATTTTATCGCTCAACTGGGTCGCCGTATTAATCATTCCAGGGCTCATTATACCAATGAAATCGGCTTCAATCTGAAAATCAATATCATCCGCTGCCGGATTATTAAGCCAATGACCGGACGCAGGCGGCGTTAAACCATTCAAAACATTATATCGCGCCATTTGATTAGCGAACCACAACGGATATTTCGCATTTGCAAATGCGTCGGCAAAAGATTGAACAGGCGCGTCCACGCCTTCATCTTCGATAACCTGAACAAAACTCAAATCCATATAAATATCATCATAAGCACCCGGCGAGTATTCATATGTATTTTTCAATGAATTCTCGTCCCACGGGACCGGGAAACTTTCTGGTACCAAAGCGCTCTGGAAACGAAATTCGACTGGAAAACCATAGGTCACGCCAATCGTTTGCGCCGCCCACGCACCTTTAATTTTATTCATTAATTCGTCGCGTGACAGCTTGAATTCCTCAGCCAAAGCTGGCGCGGAATACATGACGCTGGAACAAAATAAACAAACGGCAAGTCGGCGAAAGTGTTTCATTGACATCATGGCTCCTGCTTTTCGCTCCTACTAGCCGAAGTAACATGGCGGCTCGCCTAGGATTCGGTCATAACGATGCCCACGTCTACAGCAACTGAATAGTCATTTTGCGCAGATTAACCGACCGAGTATCAAAAAACTTCGTCGCGCACACAGGCGGTTACGACAGGCATAATACTTTGATGCAAAAACGTCTAACTACTATAGTTGGAACGCACGATAATAGAGCGATTCCATATCGAGATCTGATTGACTGAACCATAGATCTTTGTGTTCGATTATCTGTTCGACAATGACATCGAATGGTTTCGTCTCGTGTCTTTGCAGCGCCTCAAGGTCAATGATTTCTATATGGTTTTCAACGCTACCAATAGCGCATGATTTACCAAAGGGGTGGTATCCCACGGAAAATATTTGCGATGTGGTATTTCTATAAACCCACAATTTCGTTTCTAAACTAAATAATACCGAGCCGCGCTTGGTTCCGGCCAACAAAAACTTTCCATCCGGACTAAATGAAAGAGCCGCCTCATGATCGGGTGCTTTGAACTCCCCGAGATACTCACCACTCTCTAATGTCCATACCCGAACCGCATTATCATATGCATATGAAACAGCGACATGCTGATTATCATGGCTGAACGCGACATTTACGGTACAGGCCTCATATGAATCGCGCTGCCATGATAATTGCGCAACTTGTCGCCCCGTCGCGTTTTCAAAAACCCCGACATAATCGCTACGGTCTGCGTAATAGACCCCGTCGTCACTTTTTCTATTTACGCGTGAAGCTACTTCTGCGCCATCAGGCGGCGGTAGCCGCTTTCCGTCCGATACCCGAATATGGGTCGGCCCATCTTCACTAAGGTAGAAAATACTCTCGCCAGTCGCAGAATAATTTATCCGTTCAAAAACTTCCGGCCCCTCTTCGACCGATATTTTCTGAACATTGGGCCCTATGGTGCCAGTGGTTTTATATCCGTCGAGCAGTAGAGTAAGGCGTAAAGAAAAACTTTGATGCAAGCCAGGGTCAAGCGGCACGTTCTCGCCCGTATCAATCCGCGATTGCAAATATTCGCTAAACTCTGTCAACGCATCCATATCTTATCTCACTAGTCTTCAGTTTTTAGATAAGAATATTATTAATGCATGCCTTTCGAGAAAGCCAAGACCGAGAACGCGACGCACCACAGTCAATGCGTTGTTGGTTTATCTTATCTCCAGCGGAACCACCGACATCAATTCTTTTGGCATTCTAAGGACTGCCTAGTCCTCGTCATCAGACTGAATTTCAGACAAAACCTCTTCGCGGTCTGCATCAAGCGCAGGAGCCGGACGGTCTGGCATTTCTTTCGCTGTGTAGCTCGCGAAGGGTGAACTTGCATACAGCAATTTACCTTCGCGCGGATGCGACATCGTTTTAAAATATCCGGTTTCCGCTAAATGGGGCTCCGTGGGCAAATCTTCCAATTTATTGACGGGCGCGCAAGGGATGTCAGCTTTGCGTAACGCCTCCAGCCATTCTTGCGTGGATTTTTCCGGCGCTGCCTTTTCAATTAACTCATAAAGTTTTTCGATCTCGCTGGACCGAGTCTCATCATTTAAAATCAGTGGCGAGTCAGCGAGATCATCCCGATTGATCAGACGCAGAAACCGCCGCCACTGAGCCGCCGTATAAGGCATGATAGCAACATAGCCATCACGCGTCGGATAAGGGCGGCGCCCGGCCGCGTTTAGCCGTGCATATCCGCGATCCGGAAGGTCGGGAATAAAGCTTTGACCACTGAGTTGTTCAATTAAAAGGAACGATGCCATCGCTTCGTACATTGGCGTTTCAATATGACACCCCTCACCCGTTCTAGCGTGAGCTGCAACGCCCGCTGCGATCGCAAATGCCAAATGCAGACCGGCCACCTTATCGCATATTATTGTACGAACAAAACGCGGCGTCCCACTTTCATCTGCGTTCAACCAAGCCATGCCCGAAGCAGCTTGAATGCAATCATCATAAGCCGGCTCATCACCATACTTCCCTTGTCCGAAGCCTCTGGCAGAGCAGAAAACAATGTCTGATTTGTAGTTTTTGATCGACGTGTAATCGACGCCAAGTTTAGAGGCGCTGTTGTCGCGCAAATTGTGAACGAAGACATCAGCCGTTTGAACTAATCTAGCCAGAATATCGTGATCCGCACTATCGGTAAGATCAAGCACAATAGAACGTTTGTTGCGGTTTACGTTCAAAAAGCCGGCACCGTCACCGCCCTTTCGTCCGGGGCGCGCCGCCCGAAATACATCCCCGCCTTTCGGCTCCACCTTAATGACATCGGCGCCCATATCAGCCAAAAGCTGAGTCGCGTATGGCCCCAGAACAACCGTACTTAAATCGATTATTCGCACCCCTTTTAAAAGGTCGTACATCGTTTACCCTCTACCCATCATGCTTCTTTCTGAACCAGCACATTCATAGCACGACTACAACAAATATTTAGAGCATTGCATGGCTCACTCACCGTCGGCATCCCAACCTTCACCCAACAGATCACGATTAAAGTATCGCATCCACCATTTAAAGGCTTCATCATCAATATTGTTCAGCATAGCGCGTAAGGTATCAATGCGTTCATCCTACCGTAGATTAAACATTCATAAATCACGGTCACATGCGCCTCTTGGCTGGTAAACATCAATCCGAAAGCCGGGCGATGCGAGCGCGAGTCCGACTGTTCGGGATCAATCAGCGCATGCGCAGCAAACAGAAATTACCGGAGCATTTAAACTATAAGGCTCTCGGAAAAAACGCGGGAGCCAATGGGAATACACGGTCAGCTATGAAGCGTTGAGATTAATATTTTTTCGGCTGCTTGACGGGCATCTTTTGCTACTTGTTTTGCATCATGCAAGTGCGCGAGTACAATCGCCCCTTCCTTTACGATGAGAAGCTCTCGCGCAAGCATTTCAGGGTGCTTCACACCTGCTTTGCTTGCTCGTGCCGTAAAGTCCTTAGCCAATAACCGCTTATGTTCTGCCGCTGTGGCGTGAATCGGATGGGTGCGATCTTGAAATTCAGACGATGCTTTAATGAACATGCAGCTTTTAAATTCGGGCTCTTCAAACCACTCACCTAGGGCATCAAAAATTGCAATAAGCTGATCTTTTGGATCCTGCGCCATTGCTTCAATTCTCCGCACTAACCAGTTCCGAAATTGTTCATCACGCAACCTCAGCGTTGCGAGGATCAGCTCTTCTTTTGTACGGAAATGTTTGTAAATCGCCGTTTTAGAAACGCCCGTCTCTTTGGCCAAGCGATCCATGCCGATTGCATGGAACCCCCCACTATAAAATGCGCACAACGCCTTTTGGACCAACTCATCACGCTTTGAAGCACTCATTTCATAAACCCTAAATCAACACAATAACTGAGTTGTAAATATGCAAACCCGTGATTTCATACAAGGGGTAATATTTTTCGCAATGTTTTCAATGCACAAATGAACACGGCACCTCCTGAATAGCTATCACCTGAAATTATTTCACCAGACAACATTGACAGATTGGTAATCCCCCTCCATTTTACATTTACCGATCGGTTACTCTTGTCGTTCGGCAGCCCGGCGGAGGCTTTTCCGTCGTTTACGATCGAAACAATTTCGTATGAAAGGGGATGGAGAGATGGAAAACTCACTTCGTCATTTTTACCGCCGCGGCACCGACGCCCTGGCTCTTGCCTACAGTATCTTCGCAATTCTAGCACTTGTTGCCGCTGTTATAACTCTAGCGTTCATATTCACTCCTGTTGCCCACGCCGACAGTCAAAAATCTCGGGCAGCCACAGCAACCATGCCACCACAAAACGATGGCCTCCCAGAACCTGGCTTCGACATCACAACCGATGATACAGCCATCGTTATCACTGATCCGCAAAACGACTTCCTATCGCCCGACGGCGTAACTTGGGGTGTAGTCGGACAAAGCATTATAGAAAACGGCACGGTTAAGAACCTGGAATCCTTATTCAAGGTGGCGGATAAAAATGATGTACCAATGTTTGTATCGCCCCACTATTACTATGAGCATGATCACAAGTGGAAATTCGAAGGTACACTCGAAACATTAATGCATAAACTCGGCATGTTTGACCGAAAAAATGCCTTGAAGGTCGACGGATTCGAAGGTTCTGGAGCTGATTGGCTCGCCCCTTACAAGGCATATATCAATAACGGAAAAACTGTCGTCACCAGCCCGCACAAAGTCTATGGACCTGACAGTAACGATCTTGTTCTTCAGCTACGCAAGGCTGGCATAAACAAAATCATTCTTGCAGGGATGTCATCCAATCTGTGTACTGAATCACACATGCGTGCACTTATCGAAAATGGTTTTGAAGTAATGGTGGTTACCGATGCCACAGCCGGTGCCATTACTAAGCATTACAACGGTTACGCTTCGTCGCTTACCAATTTTCGTATGATTGCAAGCGCTGTGAATAACACAAAGAACACTGTGAAAGCCATCGAAGTCGCATATCGCCACTAACCCGCTCGCTACCTCTGAGGCTTTGGGTGACTAACTACACCCGGTCGACACAATTACTGGCTGCACTTCTCAAAAATACCCAAACACCTCTGAGAAACCCCAATTCATCCACCTAAAGGAAAAGACAATGAATAAGACTTTAAAATTCACCACTATAGCAATTACTTCTATCTTATGTTCTGCCACAGTGGCCTTCGCCGCAGATGAATATAATGTCTCAACTGGAACAACGACTGCCGGGGTGCCGCTTGGTCTCCACGGAGTCGACGCTGTTGCACTTTCAACGCTGAACGCTGTCGCCGAAGGAGACGCCGCTTACACTGTCGTCAATGACGGTGTCGCCTATTATTTCGCATCCGCAGAATCAGCGCGCCTTTTCAAAGCGGCTCCAGAGAAATATGCACCGCAATATGGTGGCTATTGCGCATTCGCCGTTGCACTTGGTAAAAAACTAGATGGCGATCCGAAATATGCCGACATCGTCGATGGCAAACTTTATTTGTTTGTAAATGCGGAAATCTTCGAAAAGTACAAAAGAGATTCGAAACGCACACTAACAAAAGCCGCGAAAAAATGGCCATCGATACAGCACAAGGCTGTTGCAGACCTCTAACCTGACACTAGGCATCCGGGCGGAACTGCCCGGGTGTTATTGCCACCATTCTCCCAACATACAAAGTGGAAACACGACATGCGCCCCCCATTACCGCCGTTCACATTAGAATCTGCATTAGCCAAAGTACAAGCAGCAGAAGATGCGTGGAATACCTGCGATCCAGAATTAGTTAGCCTTGCATACACAGAAGATTCTAAATGGCGCAATCGCGATAGTTTTATAAACGGCCGTACAGAAATAAAATCATTTCTCGAAAAAAAATGGTCCGGAGAACGCAACTATAAGCTCAAGAAAGAACTCTGGGCTTTTACCGATAACCGCATCGCTGTTCGTTTTGAGTATGAGTGGCAAAACGCCGATAACCAATGGTTCCGAAGCTATGGTAACGAAATGTGGGAATTCGCCTCCAACGGACTGATGTGCAAACGCTATGCAAGCATCAACGATCTGAAAATCAAACAATCACTGCGACGGCTATAATAGCCATACCCCAATAAGGAAATAGATTATGGCTCGCGCATTCGCAGAAATCGCATTTACGCCGTCGGTTCGAACCATTCAAGAAAAGAATGGATCCGCCACAGCTTACGCAAAAGTGTTGGCACCTGATATAGAGGGCGGAAATTTACTCACCGACCGTGAAACATCATTTATTCAACAACGAGACGGGTTTTATCAGGCGACAGTATCCGAAACCGGATGGCCGTATGTACAATTCCGTGGCGGCCCACGTGGGTTCCTAAAAGTCCTCGACCCTTCAACTATTGCCTATGCTGACTTTCGAGGAAATAGACAGTATTTGAGCGTAGGAAATTTATCTGTTGAAAAACGAATATCCCTCATCCTGATGGACTACCCTAATCGGCGCCGATTAAAGGTTTGGGGCCGTGCAACAATAATTGAAATTAGTGATAATCCAGCCATCATCAAACAGCTCCATGATTCAAGCTATGCCGCTCGACCAGAACGTGCAATATCAATTGCGGTCGAAGCGTTTGATTGGAATTGTCCCGCGCACATTCCCCAACGCTACACGCTAGATGAAATCGAACTGATCCGCCAACATCATAACAACTTTAAAGATGTCAGCGAAATATAGATTAATGTTATGTTACAAAGGCAATAGCCCCCCTTTATTTACGGAAACTCATTGGAAATATATGATATGAAAACAGAGAATATCTTGCCTCCGTCGGCATCGCTAGGTACGATCTGAACGCTATCACATGGCTATATTTTCATTCTTCGTCTTCTATCCTCGTCGAGATTATCGGTAGACGTAAGTGTTTTACTTACTAAATCCGCTACTAATATATCTGTACGTTTAAACCCAGACACGGCAATGGAATTGTTATTCTCAAGACCGACAGTGCACTAAATGTGGGCAATCCTATATTCGCTATCGTGAATTAATAGAGCTCTTTTGTGGGTAGAAAAAAGCCCCTTTTTATCGAGCCGGGCGCGCCATGGAAGAACGGCAATTGTGAATAGCCTTAGATGCTGATTGAAAACTAGCGCGGTTACTACAATAGAGCGAGACCGCACTCGTCTTTGAGCTTTAGATATCCAGCGCCAGAACCCATCTCCGCGACGTTCATTACAATTCTTCTTATGAAGGCCAAAATTACCCTTGGTCCGGCCAATATAGAGATAACATATTGATTACCCTGACCGACCATAATTAAATCCCCCGCACCTGATCGATTGAAGTGTTTGCGCTTGGATATTTTGCGGCAAATTCGCTGGCAAGGTGCCCATCCCACCAATCTAGCACTCGTACAGAAGAACATAATTCCAGAGAGAGACTGATGATTGCTAAATCTTTAAAACAACTCCTTACAACCATAATTGTAGGCACTCTTTTTCTGTGCGGAACAGCGAATGCTGGAGAAACTTTGTACAAGCTCGAAAAACGGACGACTTTGCCGAGCTCGGATACTTGGTGGGATTATGTGAAAATGGAACCCGGTGGCAGCCGTTTATTTATGGCGCGAGTGGCAGATGGTTTAACCGTTTTTGACGTCGATGAAAACAAAGTCGTTGCTGACGTCAAAAATTCAATAGGCGCGAACGGCCCCCTAATTCTTCCTGAATATGGGCGCGCTTACGTGGCAATGACAGATGGTACGCTCCTGACCGTGGATCTAAATACACTTGAACCGATAGAACGCTCTCAGTTAGCAATTGATGGCGGACTAAATAGTGCGATCTATGATCCTGCTACAAAGCGCATTCATGCCATCACAGGGACGCGTAAAGAAATATCTACCTACTTTTCCTTAGATGCAAAAACCGGAAACCTTATTAGCAAAACAACATTCCCATATAGAAAAATGGATGATCCTGCCACGGATGGTGATGGGACGCTTTTTGCACCTGTGCGCTATGATGATTTAATATTGATACTGGATTCTAAAACACTTCAGGAGAAAGACCGCTGGTCTGTTCCATGCCACCCAGCGAAAGTTAAATACCAGAAAAAAACACAACTCCTATTTATCGCATGCATCGGTGAAAACCCCTTATTTCTCGCATTAAATGCAAAAACGGGAGAAGAGGTCGCAAGAATTCCGATTGGTTTGGGTCAGGATGCTTTGATTGTGGATAATCAACGCGGCCGGATCATTACATCAAATGGGATTGACGGAACAATGACAGTAATAGGCCAATTCGGAACCAACAACTTTCGTTATTTGGGAACTGTTTACACACAGATTGGTGCACGAATGATGGATATCGATAAGCGCACGGGTCACCTCTATTTGGTCAATGCCGACGTTACTAAAAGTCCTGGCAAGAGCGAAACAGACGAATCAATAACTACCTATCACGACGATAGTTTTGTCGTAATGACCTATGCACCGCAATAACAAGAAAGGATACACACACTTAGTTGTAACAACGACTGGAAAAGTCGTCTCATTTCATCCAAGAATTGACTCTATCGAAACGCGAGGAAACCGTGGTGCTACGTAAAAATTTATTATCAGTTCACCGTTGGGTATCAATCGTCTTTGCAGCATTCTGGGTCATTCAAGCTGCTACCGGCATGATCGCGGTTTTCCATTGGGAAATCGATGACGCCACCATCCCGGGCGCACATCATCCAACGAATTTTTCATTAATCGAACAAAGAATAGATGAATATGTCTCTGCAAGCCCTGGCCGAAAGGTCTCGTCGATCTGGAGTAGCGCCGGATTTGCTGATCGTTATGATGTCAATATTTCTACAATAACGTCAGAACCAAGCCACGTTCTTCGGATAGATGGTATCGGTACAATCCTTAGAAAGCGTACTGAAAACGAAACACTTGCGAATGGCGGTTTCATTAGTTTGATAATTTCGCTTCATCACAATTTGCTCGGCGGCACATTGGGGAAACTCATCGTTGGCATTAGCGGGATTGTGTTGTTGAGCAACCTTTTTATCGGAGTTTATTTTGCCTGGCCGCGCCACGGCAACTGGCGCAGTCTTCTTCCCAAGGCTGACAACAATCTCAATGTCGCGTGGTATCATTCATGGCACCGTGCCCTCGGTCTTGCGTTTTTTATTCCTGCCATTTTTGTTGTCTTTTTTGGCGTAAGTCTGGCTTTTGAAAAAAGCCTGTCAAAACTACTAAATGCTCCGGCAGCCAGTCACCCTGCCCCCGATGACAGTTGGGTCAATCATGAGGTAGGCCTCAGGGATGTCGTCGAAGGTGCTTTATCGCGCTATCCTGAGGCAAAAGTTGCAGGCATATCTTTTCCGTCATCTGATTATCCCGTTTGGAAGATTACGTTAAACCAACCAGAAGAAGCCGCCCGCGCTTATGGAAAAACGCGCGTGTTTTTAAATGCGGCAGACGGATCCGTTCTTTCCGACTACAATACGCTCACTGCACCTGCCGGTAATCGTTTCATGGATGCCTTATTCTCAATCCACAACGGAGAAATTGGCGGCGTCATAGGTCGCATCATTACTTTTTCTGTTGGATTGTGGCTCCTGCTCATGATCACGCTGGGCATCGGGCTTTGGCTAGCACGCAGAGACCGTGCCCGAAGACGTCCAAAAAAAGGCTAAACGATTTAACGCGCCTCAATGATGCTTTCCTGTGGCCGGCAAAACCAAAGATATAAAGCCACTGAAAAACCCGCAGATTGCAACACCATCGCCATGACAACGATTTGATAGCGAACAGCAATGAGTGGATCTACGCCGGCAAGAATTTGCCCCGTCATCATTCCTGGCAACGACACTAATCCGACAGCAAGTAGAGCATTGATTTGCGGTATGAGTGCTGCGTTCCATGCCATATTCCGAGCATCGGGATAAGCAATATCCAAACTGGACTCACGTTCAAACCGATCTGCCGCCAGTGTAACCGCAGTCATTGAGTTCGAAAATATCATACCCGCAATCGGAATAATGAACCGCGGTTGATATGCCGGGTCATGCAATTGAAGAACACCATATAGCACAAAACCCAAGACACATCCGCCACCTATCGCAATACCAGCTAATGCACGCCAAAATGCTGTACGACGATTTTTTTTAACTGTGCGGACACTGATTACCCCGGAAATGGTAATCATAACCAAAATGACCAACAAACCGACCAGATAGTCCTTTCCCGTAAACAAAAAGTCGAGAAAAAACCCTGCCGCCAATAATTGCACGAGCATTCTCGTTGTCGCGTAAGCGATTTCTCCTCCATTGCCCGACCATTTAAATGAAATCCACGCGATGACCATCGTAGGAAGCAAACATATTGCCACGGCGAAGAGGGAAATTTCAATCATGGCGCGTCATACCTAAACCAAATTATTTTTGTGCTACGACAGATTCTTCGGCGAAGGTGCCACCGCGCGAAGAAGCAACGTCAATGCTTTGGTTCATCATTCGCGTCTAGTGCATCACGCCGAAGATATGCGGGGCGAAAACCATCGTTTGCCGGTGCGTATCGATGTGTCAAAATATCCTGACGCGAGGTTAACGATACCTCCTTGCCTTCTATGAGCATAAATTCCGGCATACTCAACGGCTCCAGCGGATCACCGCTCCAAATCGTAATATCTGCCGATTTTCCTTCCGATAACGTGCCATACACATTAGAAACACCCCACATTTCGGCTGGGTAGGTCGTCAGTGACCGGACCGCCTCTGACCATGGAAGTCCGAATGCAACAGAAAACCCCGCGGCATCTCGAATTCCTGAGCCGGCATCATGACTATAATGGATACTCGTCGCCATAAATGCCACTTTGACACCGGCGGCAACCAAAATTGCGGCGCTATCGGATCGGGCACCAAACTCATCAAAACTATTCGGCTGACCAGCATAAGCATCCAACACAATGCCAATGTCGCGGTCGGCAATCTCATCGGCAACGCGCCACGACTCCGCTCCGCCAATTATTACCACGCGAATACCAAAATCATCGACGAGTTTTAATGCATGGCGAATATCGGATTCACGGGAGGCATGGATCGCTAACGGTTTACGACCATCCAAAACTAAATCTAATAAGTCGGCTCGCGGAACGGCGTCTTCGGTGCCTTGTTCGATATCCCTCTTTGCCGTTTGCAACTTTTTACGTAGAATTTTCCATTGCGCTGAACGAGACCCTCCGACGGATGCCGAAGAAGCCCCGCCCACCCGCGCGAAAAGCGCTGCATGCGGATGGTCGAGAATCTTACCTCTGTCTCGAAGCGTGATGGTTGCGCCTTGCCCCTCGAATGGTGCCGCCGCCGCACCACCCGGCACGACCATCGCACGCGCAAGACCGTCACTGCGCGCTAGACCGATTAAAGTTGAGTTCGGATTTAAACCATATTGGATATCAAATGCTAAACCAAGGTCGCCACTTGTTACCGTGTGATCAACTGTTCCTGACACCGAATTGATTTCTGTGAGACCGAGCTGTGTCGCACCATTCATGAACCCCGGAAGAACAAATTTTCCATCGGCATTGATCACTCGTGCCCCAACCGGCACCGCTATACCTGTCCCGATCGCCTCGATCCTATCATCACGAATAATGATCGTTGCATTTTCTATAATTTCGTCACCAATCATGGTGACAGCTCGCGCATTTATAATCGCAATAGGGGCTGAAAAAGCTGGCGACCAAACGCTTATGAAAAGCGCAGAAAGAACAAAAATTATTTTCACTATATATGCTCCGATGCCGGTTGCCCTAGCTCGATATCTGAAATTGGCTGCAAAGCGGGGTCAAATCGATCATAAACCATTGCACCATCGATCATGACCAGGTCTGCACGAGAATAGATACTGAGCGGATTCCCGGACCATAAAACGATATCTGCGTTTTTCCCCGGCTCAAGCGAACCGATGCGATCTTCTAGGCCAATGACGCGCGCAGCATTGAACGTAATCCAGCGAATAGCCTCTTCTGGCCGTATATCGATCCCGGCTCGATGCCCGGCGGCGACTGCTTTCGCCAGCTCGACATTCATACGCTGCCCTAAGCTTGGGGAGTCCGAATGCAGGGTCACGCAAACACCCGACGAATGTAGCAGCGCTGCATTAGCTCGAATCCCATCATAGGCTTCAAGCTTATACCCCCACCAGTCAGACCAGACGACCGCACAAGAATCGGCCGTTAAAAAAGTATCTCGTATCTTATAGGCCTCGGACGCGTGGTGTATGGCAGCGATTTTAAACCCAAATTCTCGTGCCATTCCGAATAGATAGGCGATATCTTCCGCACGGTAACAATGGATGTGCACGTGAATTTCGCCATTCATTGCGGCACGTAATATCTTATACCGCTCATCCGTTTGATCCTCCCGTATATCAGCGCGTGCGCGTGCCCAAGCGCGCCGCATTCCTTCGACAACACCCATCCGGCTTGCCGGTGCTTTCCCATCTTCGCCATAGGAAAATTTTGGATTCTCCCCACAAGCCATTTTCATCCCTGCTGGTGCAGAAGGAAATTTCAAATCTTGTACAGTGACACCGGTGACATTTTTTAAAATTACGGTCCGCCCACCAAACAAATTTGCCGAGCCCGGCAAAATCTGGAGCGTCGTTACTCCACCAGCTAACGCGCGTGCAAATGCGGGGTCTTGCACCCTCACCCCATGCTCTGCTCGCATATCCGCACCGTTTGGGTCGGTAATTTCGTTCACATCCCAAACGGGCAATTCATCCGGTACAAATGGAAGCGCTGCATTCCCCAGGTGGGAATGCGGGTCAATAATGCCCGGTGTTATCCATCGCCCCGTCGCATCTATAACGGTCGTTCCTTCCGACCGTTCAAGACCATTTCCGATGGCAACAACTTTGCCGTCTCGCACTCGTACATCAGCACCATCGAACCGATTGCCTGCCCCATCCAGAATGGTCCCATTTGCAAATAACGTATCGATCTGGTTGCTGGGCACATAGGTGCTTGCGTATGGGTCTACGTCCTCTCCCAGACTCCCCCCTCGCTCCCCTGTGCAAGCCGCTAGAAGAACGATGCAGCACCATAAAATTACATCGCGTACCGACGATATAGTATTTGGCTTACCACCCAACGGGGCAGTATTTCCTATTTGTGTACAACGCTGCGCCATCAAATGTTTTTTCATAAAAGCTCAATCTCAAATTGCATCAACTCAATCTGTTCTCATGTAACTATACGCACTACCCCAAAAGGTACAAAGACCTCTTGTACCATGCGCGACGAAAATCAGAACCTTAAATTCCACACGAGCTAGCTTTTCCATGCGTGCCGCACGCATATGCATCGCCGGACTCTGCGCATAGTCTTCAATCTCATCATTGCAAATAAAATCATTGCTTAAATGAGGGAAACAAGCATGTGTTAATTGTAAATCTCAAGCATATATTTTGCAATTTTCTCCGTGCCTTCGCGCACGGGGTCACAACAAGGAAGACCCACCTCATCTTCAATGGCGCGGATAGCCACTTCCGCCTCTTGAGCAGAGAGTTTTGACGTATTGGCACACACCCCAACTGTCTTAACCGCTGGGTTGGTCAGTTTTGCCATCGCCATATTCAACTCGATACAATCGCGTAATGATGGAAGTTCATAATTCTCTACACTGATAATATTTTTCCTGCCTGGTTGATGGCAAATTACGAGTGCGTCAGGTTGGCTACCGTGCATCAACCCTACAGACACACCGGCATAGGCAGGATGAAACAACGATCCCTGCCCTTCAATAACGTCCCAATGGTCCGGGTCATTGTCCGGAGAAAGCCATTCTGCAGCACCAGCCATAAAATCCGAAACGATTGCGTCGATCGCAATGCCGCGCCCGGCGATCATGACACCGGTCTGCCCTGTCGCTCTAAAATCCGCCTTTACACCAAGATCACGCAAAGATTGTTCAATCGAAAGCGCACTATATTTCTTGCCGATGGCGCAATCAGGACCGACAGTAAGGACTCTTTTTCCTGAGCGCTTACGCCCGGTCCCCGTTTCAAAGTTCCGCGTATTGCTGCGGATATCTATCAGCTTCTGTCCGTTGCGGCGGGCTGCCTCTTTTAATGCAGGAATATCCGAAAGGCTCTGGTGCATTCCCGACACCAGATCCAATCCTGCGTCAAGCGCCTCTACAAAATAGGAAACCCACTCATCAGAGATGAAGCCGCCCGCATTCACAACCCCAATGACAAGCGACTTTGCGCCCATCGAAGTGGCTTGTTGAATCGTCACATCCGACAGACCAACGTCAATCTTGCAATCAGACAATCGAAGTTGCCCGATGCAAAGCTCCCGGCGCCACTGTACCAATCCAAAGGCTGTTTTTGCGGCTTCCTCAATCTGGCAATCGCCTAAAAACAAAAGATATGGGACGGGCATCAATACCTGTTCATTTGTTTGGTCTTCTACACTATTTTTTGATGCGGAGGTTGTCTTCTCTATTTTCGCCATTTTACGAACCATTTCATCCCTTAACGGATTATTACGTCATGTATTTCTTATTCGTCCAAGTAGGTTTTTTTCGGACTGGCACAGGTTATGAGGAAAATCCCAAAGACCGTTGCAATGCTTTTGAGATAAGCTTTGATTTTTTCATTATCACCGCACACCAAATGACCAGTTCAAAAAAAGCGGCTTAGTTGTGAACGTAAACAATAAAGTCATCTAACGTGATAGTCGGAAAATGGGCTATCTTGCCAAAGAAATTAGTTAGCTGGAGTGGGCCAAATATAAGCCGGATCTAGATAATCTTTGTACTCCGCTAACGCGAATTCCGGACTGTGCATATATGTTGAAGCCAATAGCCCCAGTGTAACTAGCTTTATGAAAAACCAAGGCTTGAGACCAACACCGTACAAGCGGACGGTATCAATGTCGCAAAAAAGCTAGTTGACAGGTTTCACGCCGACTGCGGTCAGTAACGATTTAGGATCGTAGATTTTGTCATGAGCGAACACGTATTCGATATCGCGCACAGCGCTAATATCTTCAAGTGGGTTAGAATTTAACAAAACCATATCCGCACGCTTACCAACTTTAATGGACCCGCTTACCTTCTCTTCACCGGTTACCCGCGCAGCATCAATAGTCGCAATTTTCAATATATCGGCGTTTGGAATACCGGCCTCGGCATAAAGTTCTAATTCTCTATGAAACGCAAAACCCGGTAAGGCATCTGTACCCGCGAGAATTTGCACGCCACCATCATGAAGTCGACGGATAAACTCAAGAGAATTACGCTGTGAGTTTGACCACGCTTGTTCATTTTCAGACGTGATATCAAAACTGGGGGACAAAGCCGAACGATATTCACCTATAGGAAACCCGTCGATAACTTTTGTGAATAACGGATTTGGCTTTCCCGCATGATGGCCAATCATAGAATCGAAAACGGCAATTGTCGGATCTACGACAATCTTTTCAGAAGCCAACAACGAAATGAATTCTTGAACGTCCGCACCATCCAGATCGAGGTTTCCCGCTTCATCACCATAAAGATAAAAACGAAGTCGCGTGCGTGTATCGTCATCTTGGTCAGCCAAAAAATTTAAAAACAGAAAGTTAATATGCGAAATTTCATCATATCCCGCGTGCACCGCCTGTTCTGCGGACATAAACGCCGGGATATGACCACCAACACGAATGCCTTTTTCAAGGGCTAAGTCCGATAGCGGGGCCACCCACTCAGGCGCAATAGAACTATAGAGTTTAATCTGCCCGTACCCATTGTCTGCATACCACGCAACTTTTTGCTTAGCTTCTTCCAATGTTTCGACGGCTCGCGTTTCCGCAAAGGGACTTTTCTGATCGATAAAACCAGCCGCATACACATGCGGGCCAACTAGCCTGCCCTCCAGAAAGTTATTCTTAGATCGCATTAACGCATCATGATCACTTCCCATATCGCGAACTGATGTTACACCGCCAGCAATATTAAAAATGCCGCCATAGTTGCCAAAAAACTCGATATGTCCGTGCATATCCCAAAAACCGGGAATCAGCGTTTTCCCGCTACCGTCTATGGTACGAATATCCGCATCTTTGGACTGAATTTCGTCTATAGCGGTGATAACACCGTTCTCGATCAAGACATTTTTCTCAAGAAGCAGAGACCCTGTTTCAACATCTACAATATCGACATTGCTAATTTGAACACGGCCAGCAGGGTTTTCAACTCTCTCGGCGGCGACGTTGTTATAATACCGCTCCTCTATCTCGGTTTGGGCTTCGTGTAATTGTTCGCGTATATTAGCTCCCCACCCTTTCGGAGCCAATGACATACCCCAAAACGTAAAGGCGAAAAAATTCTGATCCTCATCAAGCCATACATAGGTTGGTGCAAACTCTAATCCCGTGATGGCGTACAAACTGACGGTCGTTTCCATATTTCCATTGCGAACAGCTTCATCTGCTAGTTTTTTGATACTGGCCTCACCGCTCGGCAACAATGCGACTGTACCATTTGGTGATTTCAGCCCTACACGGATAAGTCCGGCCAACGTTTCTGTCGCGCCACTACGCGCTGGCACGTAATATGCCGGTTCGGCTACCACCTTCTCACCCTCTTCTGAGGGATTTTTCCAACGCGCTATCTTCTCCTTGATTGAAAATAATTCGTCGATTGTGGCCCCAAACGCGGATGTGCCGGTAAGGTGTTGCTGTGTTACATAACCAGAATCGTCGAACTGCATGGTGTTGTTTAGAACAAAGTCGCGATTATTCCACTGAAGGCGCATGGTTGATTGACGCTTGCCATCATCGCCAATCGAAACTGTTTGCTCACCAGCAGGCGTAACACCATTATACCATTCATATTCGATGGTACGTGAACGTTCAGCATCCTTATTACTCTCTTCATTGCCTTTCTCTGCACATCCCACAAAAGAAAGGGCTATGAAGGCAACGCACAAGATAAAAGGTTGGCGTAAACGAAGGTGAGAGGTCGACAATGTATGTTGTTTATTTCTTTTTACGGTCATCAGATCACCATTCATTTAGCCCTCTATCTCCTGATAATTTTCATATGTAGCGTACACATCATTTAAATGTGTCTATTGGGAGCACCTCGTGATGCCACCCTGGTGACAATCGACGCTTTTCCGGCCAGATCTCATCAAGAGTTTCGTCTTCGTAAATACGACCATTCTTAACAACAAATTTGATCGACCGTGCGTTGCGAATATCCTCAAGCGGATTTTTCTCCATAACAAGAAGGTCGGCTAACTTTCCGATTTCAATGGTTCCGATGTCTGCTGATCGACCAATGATTTCGCTTCCCATACGGGTCGCTGATTGAAGTACTTCGTGAGGCGTCAAGCCGCCTGTAGTTAGCGCTTCCATTTCCCAGTGGTAACCTAATCCCTGAAACTCAGCATGACTTCCGACGCCGATCAAACCACCCGCCCGATAGATATCCGCGATTGCCTTTGCTGTCTGAGGATAGAGACGTTCTTCCGGCCTCACCCATTTTGCTGCACTAGCCCGCGTATCTAAAACATAATGCGGCATGAACCGCGTTACTTTTGGATTATTGTGTGGTGGGTCGTTAACAAAAAAATCGTCCTTAGCCGTACTACCGCCGCCATTAGAATCTATCATCAATGTGGGGGTGTAACCAATTTTCGTTTCGGCGATTAACTTAATGACATCGTCGTAGAGCGGCACAACGGGAAGCGCATGTTCATTCCCGGCAAAGCCGTCAATTGCGTGTGTTATATCAAGAGAAAAGTCGTCGCCGCCCTCTGTGGTGACCACAACACCATATTTGTCGGCCGCTTGTACAACCCATTGGCGCTGTTCGCGATCACCGATGAAATACGATTTTACATTATGAGTACGGTATTTTTCTGCATATTTACGAACGATATTCTCGGCCATTTCTTGTGAGCTGATTTGATTATTTGGGAACAGGCCTTGTCCCACTGACCATGCTCGCGGACCAATCATCATGCCCGCATCAATCATGTCCTGATAGGCAAACATATCTTGGTCCATTGCCTGCGGATCCAATCCGGAGGTTATTCCGAAAGCGAGACTAATGCGAAAACTCCAGCTCTCTAGATCTAAAACATCATGCCGAATTTCATACCAATGTGCATGGGTATCCACAAAACCCGGTGTAATATACGCGCCATCAAGTTCAATAATTTTAGCGTCGTCCGGGATTGGCAATTTTCCACGCGGAGCAACACCTGAAATGCGGTTATCCGTTACAAGAACATCGGCATCCGGTACAACTTCAGTACCTTTCATCGTAATTGCCGTCGCGCCGCGAAATAGAACTGTTCCATTAGGAATATCACGGGGGCGTTGAACTACGATATCGACAACTTGATCGCGCTTCGACAATTCCGCTTCGGATGGCGGTGTTGAAACAGAAAAGTCTACACTATCAATTTTTTGACGATAAAAGCTTGAACCCATAGCCCAATAAAAACTGCTTCCATCACTAGCCCAACCGTAATAATCGGCCCCTAAGGGAGAAACTTGCTTTATCGCAGGACCGGGTTTAGCAAAAATATCGACTACCGGCGTTTCACTTGATGGTTTTGGAACTGCGCTGAGGAATAATTGATTTGCAGATAGCGTCAAAAACCATTTTCCATCCGGGCTAAACACGACATTGTTTACAGGGTACGGAGATCCAGCCCGAGTCCATGCATGAAGTCCATCGACGCGGACATGAAGTTTCTCATCTAGACCTTCTCCGTCTATACCCGAATTAAGAACTGACTTCACGCCTTTAGGAGTCGTGAAGAACACGCGATTGGAAGCGTCTGTTACAAATGGACGCTCCGCGCCAACGCCCAGATGCGTAATGATCTGCGCCGCCCCACCATTAGCTGGCACTTTCACAAGATCAGAAAACCGTCGTGGTGTAACTTCCTCTTGAAGCCCCATTCTTTCATGATTATTCGACATTAAGGCGTAAACCCACTTGCCGTCGGGAGAAAAAACCGGTTCGCTGTAATACATACCAACGGGCGTAAGGCGATGCGGTTTTCCGCCTGTCGCCGCAAGCTTCCATATCGCACCGCCGTCTTTCGCATTCCAAGTCACATAGGTTATCCATCGCCCGTCAGCCGACCAAGACGGTTGGAATTGTCCATCGTCACTTTCAAATAATTGCGTTACATCTTCGGAAGAGAAATCAAACGCATGAAGCTTCGCGAATGCAGTAAAAACCACCTTGGTTCCATCCGGTGACAAAGCCGGGTCCTGAATTAGACGCGCTCTTACAGGGCCTGTATCAACACGCTTTATCGGCCGAGGAAAACTAGCAATATCTATATCTAAATCAGCCTTAAACGGAATTTCTTTAACTTTTCCTGAGGCAATATCAATTTGTCGTAGCTTCCCACCAAATGCGGCTATGACAGATTTGCTATCTTTTGAAAAACTATAAGCAGGTAACAGATCACTGTTGAAACTTGCGTCCCGGTTATCACGCTGGACCGGATAAGCCAGCCAGCGATCTTCGCCAGAATGTAGGTCACGAAGACGCAACCCGGTCTGTCCGTCAAAGCGCGTTCCATACGCAAGCCATTTCCCATTCGGGGAAAGCCGCGGACGAAATGCACCAGTCAGTGAGGTAACAACGCTATCAGTTTGTTTCGTCCTCAGATTATGACGAACGATTTTCCATGCAGGTATTGAGTACAAAGTCGCCGTAGCAGTATCCAGACTTGCGAAATATAGCGAGGTACCATCATTTGACGCCACTGCGCCGATTGAATGAACTTTGTCACGCGAGGAATCCGAAAATACATTCTCCCCTTCGCCATTCAAAAAATCGAAAGCCCATAATTGGTAGGGTGCATGCCTTCCTAGTCGCTTGGATGCGTAAAGCGTCGAACCATCCATCGACCATGCTGGCGAGGTAAAGTGCGAAGCATCAGTGCTGTTCGAAACCATTCGCGGTGCAGAACCATCCGTCCTTGCAACCCAGATATTTTCGCTGCCCGATACATCACTAATATAAGCAATGGATTTTCCATCTGGCGAAAATGTCGGCTGCGTTTCGTACGCCATGCCGCCACTGATCAATTTCGCACGACCGCCATCAATCGGCACTGTGAAAAGGTCACCCAAAATATCAAACGCCAACATCTTGCCATTTGGGCTAACGTCAACGGACATCCAGGTCCCTTCTTCTACCTCGAAGGAAAGTTGGCGCGAAGGCTTAAGGGAAAGGCCGTTATCTGCTGACAGCGTCTGTGTATGTGCTGTACCCGTGAAGAGGAACGCAGCGCTCAAGGCGATACACAGCTTGTATAGAGACATATATTTCAAAACCCTAACCATCTACAACATTCCGTAGAATTAAAAACCTGTTGTCGACTGCAAGACTAGAAAAACACCTTTTAGAAAAATTTGAGAAGCAACTGTCATAATTGACTTGCCACACTTACCCAAGCAACCAGCATCACAAACAAATAGACGGCCGAACACTTATAGGTTCGGCCATTTATTCTAAGAGGCTAGAAGCGCCGTGTGATCGTACCCGTTACGAGCCGACGGGAACCATAGAAGCAATTCGCATTACTGCTACACCGGTCAATAAACGTCTTATCGGTAAAGTTGCTTGCGTTCACCGAAAAACGCCAATCACTTACGTCATAATGCACGATAGCATCAAACAAAGTGACAGCATCGCTTTGAAATGTGTTTGCAACATCCCCAAACTGCTTTCCGCGATACCGAACACCAACACCCGCCCCGAAACCAGCCAAAGGTCCGGTTTGAAATGTGTAATCAGCCAAGAAAGAAGCCACCGTCTTAGGAACAGCACGAAGCTCTTTGCCTAGATTTGCTGTATTACTTTTCGTAACTTCAGTATCCGTGTAAGTGAACGCTGCATTCAGCGACAACCGCTCATGGATACGGGCTGCAGCTTCAAGCTCCACCCCTTGAACTTCTACCTCACCTGTTTGAATACTAAACCCAGGATGATCAGGGTCCGACGTAGAAATATTCTGTTGTGTAATGCGATAAACCGCAGCAGACGCAAAGAGGTCCACACCCTTAGGCAGATTCCGGCCATCATATTTTATGCCGCCTTCGATCTGATTCCCGGTAGTTGGTTTAAATATATTGCCAGCAAAGTCAGCACCAGCCAAAGGGCTAAACGACTTTGATGCCTGCACATATGGAGTAATTCCACTCTCGAAGACGTAGTTCAGCCCAGCCCGATAGGAAAATGCATCTTGGCTAGTTTTATCTACCGATTCCGGATCTCTGGAAAAAAAGTCTTCTCGAGCACTCAGTGTTAAGATCAATTTATCTAACCGAATTTGATCTTGAACATATAGCCCAATCTGGCTTTGTGTTTCATTCACAAAGGGAAAGATCGTTGGGTCGTCCGTAACCACAGCATCATATACCGGATCAAACAGATCGATCGAGGGCGCAAGATCAAATCCGAATTCGGAAAAACCATTGTAATGGCGATAATCTACGCCAACAATCATTGCATGTTCAAGCGCTCCCGTATCGAATTTCAGGCTCGCTCTTGTATCCACGCTGGTGGTCTTAATATCCTCATTGAACGGAAAGTCATAACGAATGACAGTACGATAATCGTCCGGAACCCCATCAAAATCAGCATCAAGTAACCCGCCACCGTAAATGGCTCTCGAAAACACTTCCACATCGAAATGCTTCATGTTCTGCTCTAATGTGAGCCAGTCATTGACTTCATGCACTAATTCATAACCGATGCTATATTGCTTCCGGTCAAAAAAGTTTACGCCAGTTTCACCGAGATTGCGGCCTACTGGGACTTCGCCAAACGGATTCGGCAAAATCGTTCCGAATGCTGGTAAGAATCCTGTGCTCTGGTTTTCTAGATGGTCCTCTTGATAGTTTGCCAATAATGTCAGCGTTGTATTTGGCGATAAATCAAAAGTAATTGCCGGAGCAACAAACAAACGTTCGGAGTCAAGAAAATCGACTTGTGTTCCGCGATCGCGATAAAGCGCAGTTAAGCGAACTGAAACGGAATCACTAATCGGACCCGTGATATCACCATTAAATTGGAGATGATCATATTCACCGGCTTGAAAACCCAACTCGCCGCTGAATTCATTCTCAGGACGCCGGCTGGTCATGTTCACAATCCCACCGGGAGGTGATTGCCCATATAGGCTAGACGCAGAACCTTTTAGGATTTCTACCGATTCAAATCCATAAAGATCCGTACCAGAATTGTTTACTGATGCGATCGGCGCTCTAACGCCATCGATAAACTGTACAGGATCGAATGCGCGGACGGTAAGCCAGTCATAACGCTCATCAGGACCAAACGATTCCCCTAGCGCCCCCGAAACATAACGCATAGCGTCGTTTAGACTATCAAAGTTCAGAAGATCAATCATATCCCGCGAAATCACCGCAACTGATTGTGGTGTTTCTACTAATGGGATGTCAGCTTTATTTGCCGAACGCCCGCCAACTGAAACATAATTTGGTGCGGTAACAATGATCTCATCATATTCATTTGTTTCAACTGAATCAGTTGAAACATCTTGCGCTAATACTGGCATCGACATCGATGTTGTGCCCAGCAAAACACACATTGCGAAAGGCCTTTTAAATGTGCGCAATGCACCCTTTCGACCTAATTGTTTTTCCTTAGCCATGATTAGTCCCCTGCCAACTCTTATGGTTTTTTGAACTATCATACACTGAAGTGACTTTAGGCTAATGGCTCACGCGCGAAGGCCATTGATTGTCGAATGAACGCCATTCGATATAAATACGACAATAGCGCGCCTTAGCTTAACAACAGTGTGCGGACCGTCTTTTAGTTAATGGCGTCCGTAGCGCCCGCTCTGCTCATCCATCGCCACTTTCATCTCAACAATTACACGAAAATGGCTCGGGCCGACTCGTGACAAGAAAACAACATTAGAATTGACAACATGCGGCCCAACACCTAGCGTATAGCGACGATTTAGGCTTTTTTATCGAGAATGGGCCAATGGCAGATTTTGATATCAGCTCCGAATATGACCACCTTCCCGTGATCGGGCTGGCCGAAGAGTACCGGCCAAGCGAGGTGCACCCAGCGCACGCACATAGCCGAGCGCAACTGCTATATGCATCATCTGGTGTAATGTCTGTGACCGTCAGTAGTGCAAATTATGCGATACCGCCTCAAAGAGCACTATGGATTCCAGCGAATGTGGCGCACGAAGTTTCTTGCCGCGGTCACGTGTCGCTGCGAACCTTGTACTTCGATAACACGTTGGCGGGCCGTGTCGGACAGGAGTCCTTCATTGTCGATGTTTCCGACTTCTTAAAGGCATTGATTCTCGAATTAGTTCGCCTCGGCACAGAATATATCAACGAAGAGCGAAGTCGGATCATTACCAAGTTGCTGATCGGTGAATTGATCTCCATGCCCCCTGCACCTTGCACCGTTCCCTTACCCGACGATTTTCGGTTGCGAAGAGTTTGTGAGCATATTCTGGAAGACCCTTCGAGCAAATTGACGCTTGATGAACTTGCAGCCATAGCCGGTATGGGACGAAGAACCTTTTCTCGACTGTTTAAAGTGCAGACCGGGGTCGGGGTCGCGGCATGGTGGCGACAAGTTCGCCTTATGGAAGCATTATCAATGCTCTCTTCTGGAGAACGCGTGACGTCCGTTGCATTAGCCGTCGGTTATGAAAGCCCTAGTGCCTTCACATCAGTTTTCCAAAAAACATTTGGCATGCCCCCGAGCGAATATCGCGCATTAGAAGAAACATTACACACTCAATAAACCTTTTCACGTATTGAGCGATAATCTGTTTACCGATTATTAAATCGTCGCATCCATCGCGCCATATCATCCGATGGTAAATGTTCGATTATATCCGAAAAAATTTCGGGGCTTTCATCCTGACCTAATTTGAATTTCCCGTGTATCTTATCAACTGAAATTCTAAACGGAATCACCATTGCGGCGAGTCCCCGATATCGTTCACCCATTTTGGTTATATTCCATGGGTTTTGGCGTCCGCTTTCCTGTACTTTAACTAACCGCTCCAGTGCATCATCGATTGTCAACGCATCAAACTTAATCTGCCCACCGACAGTAAGGTGCACATAGTTCCACGTCGGTGCCCAATCGGGTTTGCGGACCCAAGACGGAGAGATGTATGATTGAGGTCCCTGAAAAAAGGTGGTTACATTAGGTCTTGTTGAAAGCTCGCCAACTAACGGGTTGGTTCGCGCCATATGCCCCACCAAACTTTCAACAGCACCTTCTGCATCGAATTCAGCCAGTAACGGCAGGAGCGAACTAGTTTGATTTCTGTCTGGCAATGGTTGCACACGCGCAAGCGGGTATTCCGCGATTAAGTCCGAAACATCCTGTTTATTAAAGTTTTCGAAAATAGAAGGCATAATGATCACCCCCAAATCAATGATGATGCTGAAGGCGATACCCAACCATTGTTATATTCCATAGCGGGGTCGCGATCCTTGCCAATCAACAGCGGGGCATCAAGATCAACAAAAGAACATTTTTGCGCGATGTAAAATGCCGGTGCCACTGCTAAAGAGGTGCCAAGCATACAACCGACCATCGGTTGCAACCCACGTGATAACGCACCATCAAGCAATCGTAGTGCCTCTGTGAATCCCCCCGTTTTATCGAGTTTGATATTCACCACATCGTAGCGCCGCGCAACTTGATCAAGGTCATTCGATACATGACAAGACTCGTCTGCTCCTATGAGCGTCAAGTGTTCAGCGGATTCCAGAAGGCCATCGTCATTTGCGGGCAGCGGTTGCTCGAGCATAGAAATTCCGGCCGCAGCAATAGCCCCCTGGAGAGAGGAAAACAGCGCATCGTCCCAGTACTCATTTACGTCAGCGATTAGCACCTTGTCGGGCGCAACCTTCCGAACCGCCTGTACACGCTCGAGATCGCCCTCACCGCCGAGTTTTAATTTCAGTTTACGAAAATTCTTTGCTGAGGCCGCTTGCTTCGCCATGACATCAGGCTCCGCAAAGCTAATCGTGAAAACAGTCTCGACCGGTTGCGGCGCAGCGACGTCAATGAGATCAAAGATCGGTTTTTCAACCCACTTAGCCGCAAAATCCCAAACGGCGCAATCAACCGCGTTTCGCGCCGCACCCGCTGGCAGTTGGTCATGAATCGACGCCCAGCTTTGTCCGCTCCGGAGTCTTTCCAGAAATGTTTCAACTTGCGCCGCAACGCTTTTCGGCGTTTCACCATAATGCGCAACAGGACAGGATTCACCGTAACCAGTTGCGCCCTTTCCGGATAGTTCTACGACGACCAGTGAAATTTCATACTCAACACCACGTGCAATCGTAAATGGTGTTTTTAGACGCCATGGCTCAATACGGACAGTCGCTTTTTCGACCGTTGGTAAATCAATACTTGCAATTCTGCTAAGCGGATCGATCATTGGTGTACTTCACCTGCCGGCTTTATATCACCTTGAACAAGCCGCCCTTCATCAGCACCCATTTTCGAATTCTTATGGCCATAGAAGACATAGATGAGCGCACCAATACCAATGAACCCAAGCAACAAGTAAACCGGAAGCGGATTTCCATTCATTGCCTTCGTCGCCAAATCTAAAATTAACGGTGTGATCATGAAGAGGCACATGAAAATACCAAACGCCGGAACATAACCAATCCAGTAGCCGCGAATGTGAAAGCCGCCAAACGGTACTTTAAACGGGCGTTCAATTTCTGGCGCACTATTCCTCAAACTAATCACCGATAGACAAACAATGCTGAATGTTGCCGCAACGCCAATGCTAATCAAATCGCCTAAAAGTGTAATTGGTAACGCACCGGCGGCAAACGCCATGCATGACGCAATAATGATTGTCCCAATCCAAGGGGTTTGATGCTTCTTGTGCAACTTCATAAATGCCTGGGGGAGAAGGCCATCTCGGGCCATAGCAAAGAAAATCCGAGACTGTCCGTAGCATGTGGACATCAAGATTGAAGTCAATCCAATCACAGCACCGACCTTGACAAAAAACAGTAGCCACGGTTTGCCAATATGATCGACCGCCAACGCAAGCGGATCTGGTACATTTAACTCTCGGAACGGAACAATACCGATCAGAACGGCAGCAACCGCCATATAGATGATCGTGCAAACAGCGAGCGAGCCAAGGATACCTATGGGCAAATCTCGCTGTGGTTTCCTTGCTTCCGCAGCCGCGGTCGAGACGGTCTCAAATCCAATATAGGCAAAAAAGATCATCGAAGCCGCGCGGAAAACACCCTGCCAGCCATAGGCGAAACCGCCTTCATTTTCGGGAATCAACGGCGTGAAATGATCGGGTATGATCGAGCTGAATCCGAAAACAACGAATACAACGAGTACTAAAATTTTTAACAATACAATTGAGCTATTTACTAGGGCAAAATTCCGCAATCCGAATAATAGCGGCGTCGCCATTAACAAAACGGCTCCGGCCGCGATTAGATTCACGCCGCCGCCAGCCACAAACGAATACCCGCCCGCAGCTGGCAGAGACTGGACAAACGGAGTCGACAGCGCAGTTGGAACAACAACACCAAAACTCGCCAGTAAGCTAACAAAATAGCCCGAGAAACCGACGGCAACCAACGATCCGGCTACACCATACTCGAGAACTAAAAGCCAACCCAAAATCCAAGCGGGTAATTCGCCTAGTGTAGAATAAGCATAAATATATGCCGACCCCGTCACAGGCATACTTGATGCTAATTCGGAATAACATAAGCCGGCAAACACACACGCAAAGCCCGCAATCACAAATGAAAATAAAACACCCGGCCCGGCAAAACTGGCGGCCGCAGCACCAGTCAGCACATAAATGCCTGCGCCGATAATCGATCCAACCCCAAGCAGCAATAGATCGAATGGCCCTAAACTTCGCTTTAAACCGTCATCAGGATTACCTGCACCGGATGCCAGAAAAGGCTTTTTTACAAACAGTGAATTTTTACGTCGTTTCAAGCCACTCATTATACTTCCTTGTTTGTTAGGAATTTAGTTTCTTATCAAGCCAATCAGATGAAACCTGGAAAGCCTCGTCAGCTAATTTCGATATAGCCACAGCCTCAAGAAAACTATGTGTGGCAGATTCATAAACCGAAAACTCGACATCATTCCCCGCCAAAATCAGCTTCTCTACCATACGCAAATTACTGTCCGCCAACGGATCACATGCTGGAATAACATGATAGCTCGGCGGTAAGCCCTTCAAATCAGCGTCCATAGGAAATGCCAACGGGTTTTTTTCATGGATGGTCCCACCAACATAATTATCCCAATATATCTGTAGTTCCTCTGTGGTCAGCAACTCGCCCGGGCCACCGTATTTTTTCTGGGATACGGTTTTGCTATCCATTTCAAAAAATCCGTAATTGAGGACAAGAGCTTTGATGGGCGAAGGAACTGATCTGTCGCGGAACATGAGAGACACTGCAAGACAGAGGTTAGCACCAGCAGAATCCCCTGCCATGGCTAATTTATTACGATCAATACCCATTCGATCGCTATTTTCTATCACCCAATCGATCGCTACCGCGGTTTCATCAAGTGCTGTCGGAAACTTCACTTCCGGTGATAATGAATAATCGACCCCAACAACTACCACGCCAGAACGTTGCGCATACTCCCGCATCACCCTGTCATGTGTATCAAGACTAAATAACGTGAACCCGCCGCCATGCATATAGACCAGTGCCGGACAGTTGTCCTGTAGATATTCTGGGCGATAAATGCGGATACGAATACGACCGTCGGATTTGGGGATGAATAAATCTTCACTATCAGCTGGCGGTCCGCCCTCGGTCCAGGGCTTTCTCGTTTCTTCGGCTCGCTCCCGCTGAGTGTTCAGAAGCATCGCCTCAGATACATGGCCTTCATCACCACCTATCATAATTGACGAAATAAACTGTTGAATTTCAGGATCAATCGAACTTGATTTTTTGTTTTTCATTTTACGCTATTTTTTCCGCGACCGCATGGACATTGATTGACGTCCTTGAATGCTAAATAGCGCAAAGCAATGCTAAGCTGACACATTTAAGAGGGTCATTTAAAGTCTCCATAGGGCCGCAAGCGATCAATGGAGGCATCGCCACAACGTTTGAAAGTTGTAAACTTACCTCTTAAACGTACTCATGGCGCTCATGCAAAAGCCTAAAGACACTGCCGACGCGGTGCGTGCGCGCGATAGTAACTTCCGCAGCGCCACATTCACCACACGAATAAATCGCCCGGTAAATGTACTTTTTTGCCCAATCCCGACAGCGCCCATAAATACGACTTCGATATGCTCGCTTAACCCAACCAACAATGAAAGCGAGACCTAAAATGCATCTTCGCCGGCAACGCCGCAACATCTTTCAAAAACTTGCGCTGTCTCTAGTCAGCGGACTGTTTCTGACAACCATGGCGGTTCCAGCGCACGCCGACGATAACGAAAAAACCCAAACAACACCGAACAAGGTATTGATTGAAATTTATCGTATTGCTCCCGGCAAACATAAAGCATTTTTAGAAGCCATCGCTAGCTATGACGAAGCCAATGCTCGCGCTGGCCTCCCTCCACGGCAACTATACGTCCATAGTGATGGCGCCAACTGGGATTTCATGCTGATTCAACCCGCAAAAACGCCAACCGAAAATTCAGAGGCGCTTAGCAAAGCATGGAAAGATTTAGACCTTCCTTCTGGTGCCCAATTCTTTTTGACATTTAGAGAAAACATCGCCGAACACAGTGATACATTTGCATACGGACCACTATCAGCTGCAAAATTTCTTTCAACTGTAGATTAATCCAGATCATTCGGGATGCTTCCTCGAAGGGGCATCCCGATAATCACTAAGTACGTTGCAGGAAGCATATTTTCATTTGTGCCACAAAATCTGAAGTAACAATAACTGTAATATCGTACGCGCTTTATTCTCATTTTCCTTGTCTTGAAAGGAGTTGTTTGAGCAATGTCCCTATCTAAATTTCTTTTCGCATCATCGTGTTTTTTT
>NZ_JBEHZE010000002.1:0-271960 GCF_041058985.1 Hyphococcus lacteus
AATCCGGAAGCTGATGAAAGACGATATCCGGCGCGATACAGAGATTGTCGAGAGAATCAGTCGGGTGATTACGGATTGAGGATGTCAGTCAGTTACAAAGCTCGCAGCACCAGCTGTTTTTAATCGTAAGAAAACTGCGCTTGCAGCGGTATTGCCTCATCCTGGGGCAATACCGCCGTTCGATGACATAGGGTTGGGATGTGATAGAAAGCGTTCGCTTAATCGACTGACCAAACGGTCTTTAAGAAGGTTGCCTTGTCAGATTCCGCATTATCCCGAATGCAATTTACAAGCAGTATTGTGAAATATTTTATTCACCGTCACGTTTGTTAGGAAACTAGGTAAGGCCAAATCCCGAGCCCTGAAAATGGACTCGGGATGTCTATGACTATTCAGCACCACTATAAAGAAGCGCATTAAACAAGAACTTGAACGTGCCATAGGATTGCGCACGTTGTGCGACTTGGGGACCAAGCAAAAACAATTTTCCATCACCGACAGAAACATCAGCGATAGCGATCGTTCCCGCCAATCGCTCCTCCCCAATAGCCCAGCCACTGCGAAGAAGGTCCCGGCCTTCAAACCAAGAGACGCTGTTTACGTCCCCGTCTCCAGTTGCCAATTCAAAAGTCTGCGACCGGTTAAAAAAGATATCCACTTCATCTGGTAAACCATAGGCGAGTGGTTGGCTGTTATCGACTTGGGCTCGCAAAATAGAGCCCGGTATGAAGAACTCCTTGCTATCAAGTGGTATTTCGATGCCATCAATAGTTTGGACAAGCGCAGGTTCAAGCGGTGTATCTAAAAGTTGCGAAAAGCGACCAGCACTACCGAGCGCGATCACCGCACCGCCACCACGGACAAATTCTGCAATTGCCGGAACCGTTTTCTCATCAGTGATCTCACCAAGCATGTGACGATACTCACGCGGAATATCACCACGCTCGGGCTGTGTTTCCGGTGAACTCTCCCCCCACGCACCGGCTGACGGCAATGCACGGTCTGCAAAGAGTAACACATCGAAGTCTTTAGAGAGGCCTCCTTGATCAAGGCGCTGTGGGAAAACCAACTCATAAGAGAACTCGAATTCTTCGAGCAGCCAGCGCGTCCACCCCACAGGGATCACCCCGCCATAGCGGTCAACAAGTCCGATCCGAACCGGCTTGAGCGCAATTATTTCGCCCGACGGTCTAGTGTTTACCGCAGTTGCAGAAATGCCAAGCTCAGTGACACTGCTCACCACAATCAGACGTGCTTCATCCGAAGCCGGTACCCAAAGTGCACCTGGCTGCATAGTCTCGCCGTCAATATTCACCTCGCCCGTCAACCATGACGGTTCAATACCTGCCTTCAACAAACGATTTGTAAGAATAAAACTGTTGTTCGCATCGTGACTGACGATCCATCCGGCTGCCCCCTGGCCTTCAATTTTTCCAGCTGGCGGCATGATGATATCCGACATCTGTGAAAACACGCCTTCAACGCCTTCAAAGACTCGGTCAAAGCTAACGCCCATTTGGTACGCCAGAGTATAACCCGTGACATCATAAGGTGGTTTTGGCGGACCACCCGGATATTCCTCATCATGGGGATGTTCCTGTGGTTCAAACATATCCATAATGTGCGGGCGATAAGCTTGCGCTGTACGTACAACATACGACCCGGAAGGATAGGTCTTGTTCCCAACATTAAAGGCGTTTTCAGCTTTCTCCACATCGACGCCATTTTTAATCAATGCATTGAGGAAAGCAATCGCAGTTGGAAAGTCGCGCTGGTCAGGCGAAATCACATAAGCGCGTGGATCGCGATTTTCCGGCGATTGCATGATCTCTTGGTACAACGCGGGATCGACCAGTTTTGGATCTCTACCTCGTGGTTGGTATTCATTGTTCCCTTCAGGAACGTATGGCGCAGCAGCAGCAAGCGCGTCAACGTTGGACGGTAATACTGTCCAGTTGTCACGACTACCTTTTTCAATGCTGTTGGCAGCCATGCGATAGATGTTGAATAACAAACGCTCTCGATTGCGCGATGCGTAATCCAATACGGCCATGTTGAGCGTATACTGATAATTTAGTGTATCTTGCAGGTGCCATTCCTGCGGCCCAATCGGCATAATTTCATCACCGCGCGGCAGTTGGGTGGACGGCACGAGTGGAATTGTGGTCGGCGTAGGGCCGCCTGTAATTTCAGTCAACAAACCAATCGCGTTGTGAAAATAAGAAACAGAACGAACCATGCCGTTGTGCCATGTTGAGTACGGTGCCGCTCCCCGTTTACCCGACCCAGCTTTGCCTTCTGAAAGAAGACGCGAATGCATCGCAGATGCGACCTCGTCTAGCTGCGCCATGACGATCGGGTCATAGTTAAAATTGAAAGGATCGCGGAACGGCGGCACGAAAACAACCATACCCGCAGGCGCTGTCTGATGCTGATTATAAACGATTTGCGGGTACCAATCGCGGAACAGAACTCTGTTAATGTTCTCTGTTTCTGGCATCTGTACCATAAAACTGTCACGGTTATTATCGTGACCAACATATTTCTGGTAGAGTCGCGGTAGATGCTCGAACTCACGGTCTTCTTTTCTAGAATGGCGCATATACCAATCGCTGACCAACTCCATCCCGTCAGGATTATCATGAGCGAAAAGAATTATAACATCATTCAATATACGAATTGTTTCTTGGTCCGTCTGCGTCAGCATTTTGTAAATGACCTGGATCTGACCTTGGGATGTCACTGTTTCGGTTGCATGCAAACCCGCATCAATCCACACAACGGCCTTCCCCATATCAGCGAGGTTGCGTGCTTCTTCGGGATCTAGGTTTTTAGCTCGAGCTAATTTTTCGGAAATGGCGCGGTAGCGTTCAAGATTGGAAATGTTTTCAGGACTAGAAACAATTGCCATCCACTGCGTACGACCCTCGGCAGTTTTGCCAATATCAACTAATTTCATTCGGTCAGATTCAACAGCAAGCCGCTTTAGGTAGCCCTCATACTCGCTATAATTGGCGAGATAATAGTCCGTACCCGGTGGCTGCTTGAAAAAAGAATCGGGCGGTGTCGGCGTAGACAATGCCATGCCCGGCTGTGGAAACAACGCTGCTTGAATAAGCAGCGCCGCCGACAAAATAAGCGAATGAGACTTCATAAATTTACTCCAGATTGTTATTGTTGTCTCGAAAATCGAATAATACTGAGTGGTTTCCCTAGCCGGCCAATTGTTACTTACCTCACTACCTACTGCCGATGCAGGCGCAGCATATGCCTCCCCCTTTTCCCATTCGCCCGACGCAGCGCAACCGTGCGCACAATGAATAACCAAGTTACAGTGTGCCTGTTGGATTAGACTCCTGACACGATTAAATGGCCGATCTATCGCGACAAGCATAGCCTAGAAAATAAAAGGCATTACTCTTTCGACAATTGCTGCCCGACTGAAACTCTATAGAAGTATAATGTTCATCAGGCGTCCACAATCAAACCTCAGAAACTGGTAAAATGAAAAGGGAAATCGCGATGGAACTTCAATTATCTACCTGGCCGGAAATCGAAACATATTTAAAACGCTCGCGGCTGATTGTCATTCCCATTGGCTCAATGGAGCAGCACGGTCCCACGGGGTTAATCGGCACGGACTTTATCTGTCCTGAGGTAATCGCCCGCAAGGCGAGCAAAGCATCCGATGTAATGGTCGGACCAACATTCAATGTTGGTGTAGCGCAACACCATATGTCGTTTGCCGGCTCCATATGCCTACGCCCAAGCACCATGATCGCTGTTATGAATGATTGGACGAATGCACTCGCTCATCATGGCTTCAACAAACTGGTGTGGCTCAACGGGCATGGTGGTAACATCGCAACTATCAACGCCGCTTTCGCGGAATATTATCACCAACGCAACTATGCCGCCGACGGCATCCACAAGAATGTACGATGCATCTTGCGCAACTGGTGGGATTTGCGGGGCATTGCCGATCTCTGCGCGCGTCTCTATCCAGAAGGTCATGGGCAACACGCTACGATTTCCGAAGTCGCCGTGACTTATTTTTGCCATCCGGAGCTAAGTAAAACCGAAGAGCTAAGCCCGAAGATTGCGCCAAAACATGAACCATTTACCGATGCGGATGACTATCGCCGAAAATATCCGGATGGACGTATTGGCTCGGATCCTAGCCTCGCACGCGCTAAAGATGGTGCGCTTATTATTGAGACGGCCACCCTAAGCCTAGCTGAGGAATTGAAAACGCTCAACTCCGAGTCCTGATCCAAATACATCTTTACGAAGATCAAATCGGCTAGCGTAAAATCACCCGCCGTTTAATTGTGACGGGATGACAGATCAAAGTCATCCCGTCAAAGAAGAAGTCAGAGGGATACTAACTTTTTCTATTTCTTAGCGTTTTTCACGTACTTGTCGAACCAATCAAACTCTTCGGCAAGCACATCCAAACGGCTTTCACGAGCAGCATAAATATGATCTTCAAACGGATACATCACGAGCCGAACAGTGGCACCAAGCCCTTTTAACGCATGATACATCCGCTGAGACTGAATCGGATACGTACCCGTATTCGAATCGATTTCCCCGTGGAACATCAAGACAGGTTCATTGATCTCCGGTGCATGCATGAATGGCGACATTTGCATATAGACATCTGTCGCCTCCCAGAACGTGCGACGTTCACGTTGGAACCCGAATGGCGTCAATGTACGGTTGTAAGCACCGTTCATTGCAATACCCGACGCAAAAATATCACTATGCGTCAGGAGATTCATCGTCATAAACGCACCATAGCTGAGGCCAGCCACGCCCATGCGGTCCGGATCTGAAACGCCCATCTCGACAAGCTTATCAACAGCCGCCTCCGCATTTGCCACAAGTTGCGGGACGTAGGTATCATTGGCTTCGAGGCCACCTACAATCGGCATCGCTGCATCCGCAAGCACGGCATATCCCTGCGTGAGGAAGAGCATGTAGTCAGTCGAGGTTCGCTGTGACATCCCAGAATATTTATATGATGAACCGCGAACCTGCCCGGCACCTTGCGTACTCGCAAACTCACGCGGGTAAGCCCAAACGACCGTCGGCAAACGTTGACCTTTTTTATAGCTAGGTGGCAGATAAAGAGTGCCACTTAACGGGACCCCATCATCACGAACATAATTGATCTGCTGCTTGTTAGCTTGTGTCAGCGCTGACGGTTCTTGAGTAATGTCAGTCAACGCCATCTTTGTCCCGGCTTCAAGATCGCGCAAATAGTAGTTCGGATAATCAATGCTAGTTTCATAACTTGTAATGACCCGGCCCGCGCTATCATCCAGCACAGCAACGACATGTTCGTAACTTTCACCTGATGTTGCGAGGAGCCGCTCAGTTTGACCCGTTGAAAGATTAAAACGATCAAGGAACGGATGATCTCCATCTGGAGATCCACCCTCACCTGAAAGATAAATCCAGTCACCATCTTGGCGAAGAACATCACCAGATTTCATAACCGGCGCGCCAGGGTCGCCGTACCAGTCATCACCATTATGCTCCCAAAGTACAGAAGCTTCAGTGCCTTTCTCAAATTTAGTGATCCAAACTTTCGTCCCGCGAGTCGCCCAAGTGAACTCTTTCAAAAGAGCAGCAGACCCGTCTGCAGTGAATTTGAAAAGTGACGGATCGTAATAACTTTCGCTGACAACACGATTGTTAGTACGCATCAGTTCTCTGGCTTTGCCTTTGAACGGTGCCGTCAGGACATTAACGGTATCGCGATAAACCGCCTCATTTTTCGGATTACCACCATCTAGCGGTTCTACATAAAGAAGCGATGCAGGTGTGCCAGGAGCCCACGCAAATCCCCGTGCGCCTTCTGGTGCCCAACCCATAGATTCTGGACCAGCACTATTCATCGGCAAACTCGCAACATGTTTGACGGATTTGCCCTTGTTATTGAGAATGTCCACCTCTTTCGGGAATCGACTTGCAGGTACCAAATAGGAATAAGGTTGCGCCATGCGTACCGACAGGAAGTATTTACCGTCATCCGACTTCGTAAGTGTCTCATACACCCCAGCATCACCAAATGCTTTTGCATCACCAGTTTTCGCATCAACGATCATCGGTTGAGACGTCATATAATAATCGAAGAGCGCTTCGTCGTGTTTGTTGGTCAACAGATCTGTGAAGGTCCAGACAGGTGCCTTTTCGCCATCAGACTCTTGCACCACAGAACTCTTGGGTACGCCCAAATTTGGAGCCTCGCCTCGATTTGGCATAACAAAATGACAAAGTAGATGCGCATTTTCATCAACCCACGAACATGGTGCATCCGCTTCTCTACTGATGCTACGCGCAGCATTAATCACTGGACCAGAAAGCTTTGTGGCATTTCCTGTAGCTACATCAGTAACCCAAAGCTCAATACCGTTTTCGACCGTATGGAGGAAAGCGAACTTACTGCTATCAGGTGACCAAATCGGAGGCCCTAGCCGTTCGGACGGAACTGTTAGGGCTTTTTTCTCACCACCAGACAAATCGACAAGCTGATAGCCAGTGCCAACCCCGGTGTATGAAGAGTGGAGGTCATATCGCGGGGTGTTATATGGACCATTTGTAGCAATATTTATGCGCACACCACCTAGGCGGAGCATCGGCGCAGCGCGGTCTTCTATCGAAGGCATGGCAACCAACGGAGTAATCACCATCCACTGACCATCAGGGCTAACACTTGCCGCGGGCTGCGGCGCAATATCGAGAATATCAACTGCTGCTTGTGACGGAGTGCGGTATTCGTCTTGCGCAGATGCAGCAACGCAAGAAAGGCTTACGGCGAAAGCTAACCCAACTGATGGGAGTCTTGATCGTATGAGCATGGCATTTCTCTCTAAAAATGTTTGATTTTTTTGATAACCGAATTGGGGCCGACGCATTTTCATAGCGTCGGCCCTGCAGTCGCTGGGACTAGAACGACTTCGTCACGCCGAGGAAGAAGTTCCGACCGACGTTCTCGTAATGAGAGCCGTCAAACGTACCGGCATAAATACCCGGTAAGCGTGGTGGATTCGTGTTCAGCAAGTTATTGATACCAACTTGAAGTGTGAGACCCTGATTAGGTAGCTCATAACCGATAAACAAGTCATGATAGAGTCGGGAAGGAACACCCTCAACATTATATTCGCGAGTTCTTTGGACATCGATCTCAGCGGAGCCGACATAACGCATGTTCCAAACGACCGTCAGATCATTGATGTTGTAGCTTGCAGAAAAACGACCACGCCAAGTCGGATCATCATATTCACCGTCTTCAATTAATAGAGAAGTTGGATCGGTCACATCAACCAACTCTTCGAGTTCCATGAGGTACACAAGAGACAAGTTGAAATTTAGGCCCCCTGACAACGATCCCACAACATCTTCAAGCTCCAGACCATAAGCCGCGGAGAAGTCGATACCTTTAGCAGAGAGTCTACCGATATTGACCTGACGAAGGTCAATTTGCGAAACGACACTCGGATCGGCAAGACCGGGGAAGTTACCGCGTGTAACCAAATCACAAAACACATTGTCAATGCTCGGCGAGTCTACACAGTTCTCAACGATCTTGTTGCCATCCAAAGTCTGGATGGCGTCTTCGATTTCGATTGTCCAATAGTCAGCAGACAAACGAAGCCCAGGAACGAAACGAGGCGTGATCACGCCGCCGATCGTCCAGGAGTTTGATGTTTCTTCCGTAAGGCTTTCGTTGCCACCGATCACAGTTTGAAGCGCAAGTGTTGCTGCGGGATCGGTCCAGCCCACCGGAACACCAAATGCGCGGCAGTTGGCTTCGCGGTTCGGCACCAGATTGATCTGGGACGCATCGCAAGGATCGTTATCGATGTTTAGAGTTCCTCGGCTTTCCGGGCCGAAAAGTTCAATGATATTTGGCGCACGCACACTCTTCGAACGGGTTACGCGTATTCGAACATCCTCGCTTGGAGCCCAAGCACCGCCGAGTTTCCAGGCAAGAGTAGAACCGATGCTGCTGTAATCAGAAAAACGCATCGCGCCCTCTATTTCCAGCGATTCCGCTAAGAATGCCCCTTCAAGAATCGGGGCCACCGCTTCAATAAAGGCCTCTTTAACGTCAGTGCTGGCCTTAACCGGCTGAGCACCGTTATCTGTACGATATAACTCACCGCGAGCGGCAAGTCCGTCATCTAGTGCAGACAGTTTATCCTGGCGGTATTCAGCACCAAGAGCGACGCTAAGCGGACCCGCCGGTAATTCGAGTAGCGGACCGGTGATCTGAAAGCCGGCAACAGCTTGTTCGTTATCAACTTTCCGAGACAGTGTATAAGAATAGTAAGCTTGGTCTGCCTCTGGGATCATCCCGCCTGTGAAAAAATCAAGCGGAACGCAGCCGGCAGCCACAGCAGCTGGATCAGCACACATAGCCCCGCCCATACCGTCGGAAACGGCATCAAGCGCTTGGAAATACCGCGACTCGATGCGCGTTCCAGCAATCGAATAGTTTTGGGTGCGGCGACCATATTGATAAAATGCTTCCCAATTAAAGCGATCAGCAATCTCGCCTTCAAATCCAACATTAGTGGTAAAAGTATAACGTGAATTATCATACTGTTTGTTGCCGAGACGATCCTCTTGCTGGGTTCCGATTGTTAATGTCGGCGCACCGCCCATGAGAGCTAACACTTCAGCCGGAATCGTTGGATTGTCACGGTCCAAAACAATACCTGAGTCAAAGAAACTCTGGCCATTTGTCTGGGTTTCCGCAAAAGAGAAATCCACTCCGGCAACTATGCGAACCGACGGTGCGACCTCGTAACTGACATTCGAAATCGCAGAAAACACAGTCCGCGGCGTGCGTAGATTGCGTTCCTTATTGTTGTAGCCATACGGACCGCCCGAACAGCTGTTACCGTAACAATCAGGATTATCAAGCGCCACAACCCCGCCATCATAGAAATAGCGATCACCACCAATCACAAAAGTTGGCTCATAAGAAATCGACACTGAATGAGGATCGGAAATGATTAGTCGATCAGGAATACCGTCATCCGGACCGGTGTTGGCCGGATTGTTGACAAAAGTGACGGCACCATCGCCAGAAGCGTAATCGCGATCTGTGTATTTCAGAACTTTCGATTCCTGCGCAGAAATGCCGAAACTTGCATAACCTCTACCACCAGCAAACTGACCGCCACCATTAAGATAAGCCGAATACGTTTCCGCATCTCCTTCCTGTGAGATACCGCCGCGAACAGTAGCCTCAAGGCCTTCAAAGTCTTTTTTCAACTTGACGTTGACAACACCAGAAACCGCATCAGCACCGTACACGGCCGACGCACCACCAGTGATAATCTCAATGCTTTCGATCATGCCTGGAGGAATTGAAGACAGGTCAACCTGGGAGCCCTCGCGAGAGCCAGAAACTCGGCGTCGACCATCAACCAATACCAATGTCCGGTTTTCACCTAGACCTCGCAGGTTGATAAAGCTCGACCCAATGTCGCGATTAAAGGTGTCATTGGAGGAGCCGAGACCAACACTGATCTGCGGGTTTTGCATGATGATTGAGCCAGTATCGACCAATCCGGTTTGCATGATTTGATCACTTGAAATAACAGTGGTCGGCGTCGGCGTATCGAAGCCGCTCCTCGCGACCCGAGAACCAGTGACAACCACTCTATCCGTATTATCCGTGGCCGAGTCTTGATTGGCCGGGTCTTGCGCAAATACGCCTCCAGCGCTGAATAGCGCCGCGACGCCACCCAATAATGTACCTTTTAGCTTATGTTTCGACACAGTCGCCCCTCGATTTTCCAGCTTAGCGCTTTTCTTGAGCGAGATGACAATCACCCCGCCTCGGGTAAGGCCGCCGGAAAACTCCGTGTCATTCAACAGCGCAACGAGCGCTTCTTTAACCGTGTACTGACCGATTACAGGATTAACCCCGTCTTCGTTCGCAAGCCTCTCAGGATAGATGAGTCGGGCACCAGTTAACTCAACAAACTGATCCAACGCGACGCCGAGGGTACAGTGCTCGATATGAAAATCATATCGGCCATTAGAATCCTGAGCGAAAGCGCTCGACGCAAACAATACCAATACCGCCAATAATCGGCAGAACACGCTCATTTGCCCCAAACCCAGCCAATCCCCGTCCGTTAGCCTCGCCAACAGCACACGCTGGAGATATTCAATCCGGCCTCGCTGGATAAGACTTCTCAAAAACCAAAACAGCCGATCGTCCTTTCGATTTTTATATCTTTTTTCATTACCGAGGTCTTGGTTACGTTTATTCTCTGGAATTTAATTGCGATCGTCGTCGAATTCGACCGACGTCACGTTTGTCATTACCACAGCACAACATCATTTTCCGCACCAGCTTGAAGCGCAGTAAGATGAGCTATCAACCTTCATCAACAGTCCGTACAAGGCGCACCCTCTTTGCGCTTACACGTTCCGCCTGAAGGTCAGCCATAATTTCTAAAGCCTCGAACATTTCATCGACATCCCCTATTTTAAAATAGCCCGTCACAGGAAGGTCGCGGAGCGTTTGTTCATCAATTTCTATAGCAATGTCAGTGTATCGACTGACGTCAGCGACGACATCAGACAACGGGTCGCCAGAAAATGCCAAAACGCCTTGCCGCCAAGACAATTTGCGCGCCAGCGTTTCTGGTTCCACAAGGTCAACGCTCTCAATATCATCTTTGATCACGGCGCTCTGCCCGGCGCTGACCGCTGTCGCAGCTTGCATCATTGCCCCCCCCACCTCTTGCGGTGCTGCTGTTTGCACAGGATACGAACTCTCCGGCATCAAAACAACGCGGCCTTCAGAAACCAGTACATCAACTTTGCTGTCAAAGTCGTTCAACCGTACGGTGAAAGCGGTGCCGACAGCGACAACGCGCCCATTCGGAACCCGTACTGAAAAAGGACGTTCTTTGTCTGGTGCCACTTTAAAATACGCCTCGCCTCGCGACAACCAAATATCGCGGGCACCTTTTCCATAAGCGTACTCTAAGCGGCTATTGGTATTCAGCTCGATAACAGAACCGTCCGGCAAGGCGACGGTCTGCTGCTCCCCTATAGCCGTTACAAATGAATAATGCTGAGGACCTGAAAGTTGGCTCTTAATCGTGACCGAAATGCCGATAGCACCAAAAATGGCTACAGACGCAGCCATGCCCGTTAAGACGGAACGCCGCCCAAACCATCCAAAGCGCGCTTGCGCAGCGTCTTTAGCCAGCAATTCAATATTTTCGTCTGAGACCGCATAATCGGCTAAAACCTTAGCTTCGTCGAAAGCGCCCCATAACAAAACAAGCCGTTCAAACGCTTCGCGATGTCGGGCACTAGCGCCGCGCCACGCCAAAAACGCCACTCGATCTGCTGCTGAAACGTTGCTCTCCTCCAACCGGACAAGCCAATCTGCAGCCTCAGCATCGATGCTCTTTTGGTCTGGCATCGTTGAAAGTGTTTCCGACTTACGCATCACTCACTATCGCTTTCGCCTCACTCGCTATCACTGATGTCCTTTACACCGCCGACCATTGCATACACCGCGGCGTCGCTGCGTGAACCGCCCCCCCTCACTGCAGGAAATGCACCAAACTCGGTAGGCTCATAGCCCTGTTTACGCAGATGAGTTTCACACATCAACAGGGCCTCAGCCACATACTTTTTCGCCGTGCTTACTGACACATCAAGTCTCGCCGCAATCTGCGCGAGCTTCAAATCCTCTATTTTTCGCATCCAAAAAGCCCTGCGGTGCCTCGGCGGCAAACTGGCTATAGCTTGCGACAGGGCCGTTAGTTTTCTCCGAGTATCGAGCTGGGTTTCCGCTGAGATCCCTGCTTCATCCATATAGACGTCTGAGCCACCGGAATCTTCGATAGAATCTGTGGTAGTGCGCACTTTTCTTTTCAGCTCACTGAAAGCAAGGTTTCTTGCCGACCGGAGAAGAAACGCCTTGGGATCGTGAATATCAGTCCTCATCTCCGCTGCAAAACATTTCATAAAGACCTCTTGGCTGAGGTCTTCAACATCCTCCAGCCGGCGAAAATACCGAGCAAAAATGCGCTTGATAGCGGTTTCGTTTCTCAAAAAGGTATCAAAAATCTTAGACATATGCCGATCACCAAACTGAAAACGCAGTTCCAACGGCATATTAGGAAGTATATCCCTCCCTTATCCAGACGCCGATCGGCTTTTACAAATTATTTTTAAAAACCTCGACCATTCCAATCCGTCAGAAGTCTTACTGCACGTAGGTGTATCAACGGTGCAGAAATACAAGCTTGATACTTAACCGTCTTACTTTGAGGCAAATTACTCCAATTTCATGCAGGAATACATCAAAGGCGCAATCTGAATTCTTGCTAGCTCGTTTCTGCGGCACGAGAAAAGAATCAAAAAGCCGCAACGATCCTCCGTATGCATTGCGACTAAACAGAAATTTCAGCATACCTGCCCCCTGAAAGCTCAATTATGAACGTGATTATTTTTCTTGGCTCAACGCGGAACAGTACGCCGCCACGTCCCGCGCGCATAGGTAAGCGCGCGGCGATCGCATGCGCTACCCAGTTGACCCAGCCTGGCACAGCGATGGAAATTATTAATCCGTTAGATTTTGATCTTTCAGCAGTTTTCAAACCGCACTTTGCTTCTACCTCTGGGCGGGCACCTGAAAACTTGAACGTCTAGCAAAAGACATAGAAGATGCGGACTGCTTTGTAATGATAAGCCCAGAATACAATCACCCCATGAGCCCAGCTTTAGTAAATATACTTAATCATTTCGACAGTTCACATTTTTCCTACAATCCGAGCGCCATTGTAACAAATTCGACCGGTCAATAGGGCGGCACAAGAGCTGTTGGTTAATATGCGCACGTTCTTAAGCGAACTGGGATGCCTTCCTGTTTCCGTTATGATCCAAGTGCCGCACGCTCAAGATGTATTTGACGAAGACGACCGGTTTGCACCCGACGTGGATAAGGAAAGGTGGCGAGGCTATCTCGGGCGAACCTTTCAACAACTCCGCTGGTGGAGTGAGGCAGCGATAAGCCAGCGCGAACTAAGTGAACCGACAGAACCATTTGACAAGGACCCGTCGCAAAAAAAGCTCCATAGTCATTCGTCCCAAACTAGGATTCTTATTGCGTACAAATACTTATTTAGACTTTTCACGCTGATCAGTTTACACATTAGGAAAAACAATCCCGCATCTAAAAAAGCATTGATTGTTAAGTCCGTATACAACCACCGTAGTGCGTTCGAAAATGTTGCCGGCGATTTCATAAATATAGACGGCCCAGGCGCATTAGACCTTTCTCTCAAATCTCTCATTTACAAGAATATGAAAGGCCCTAAATGGGCACTGACTACAAGCCCAATTTCTAATCAATAGACACCGCCAGTAACCGGAGAAATATAATGCGGCACCCACTTTCAATACCAGAGGTAATGTTAAACGGTTGTTATAAAGGAATCCCTGGACATACGCCGCCCTTCCCTCTGGACAAAATTTCCGACCGCAACTGGAACATTCTCAAAGGTGACATGACCTTTCCTTGCGCGGTGTTGCGAAGCTCTGCACTAGAACGAAACCAAATGTGGATGAAGCGCTTCCTTGAGCAAGAGGATGCTGTTTTATGTCCCCATGGAAAGACCACTATGAGTCCGGAACTTTTCTCTCTCCAACTGAAAGGCGGCGCTTGGGGACTGACCGCAGCCACTATTCAGCAAATACAAACATACAGGGCATTTGACGTTCAAAGAATACTCCATGCAAACCAATTAGTTGGCATGGCCGAGATTGATTATGTTTGCAAAGAGCTCAATGAGAATCCTAGCTTCGATTTTTACACGCTTGTAGACTCACCCGCGCTCGTAAGAATTTTATCCGATCGAGCCGAAATAAATCAAACCAATTTACAGGTCCTAATCGAAGTTGGGCAAGCTGGTGCGAGAACCGGTGTGCGAAGTATAGATCAGGCAAAAGCCGTATGCGATGCTATAGCTGAATCTCCACGCATAAAGTTGCGCGGCATCGAAACTTACGAAGGCATCATACAGGGCCCAAACGATGAAGAAATCGAAACTGCCATCGAAGCTTTGTACTCAACACTCAGTCAAGTAGCGATAATGGCTGAATCCCGCGGGTTTTTTAATCAAGGCCCCGTGATATTAAGCGGCGGTGGCTCGGCTTATTACGACATGGCCGCCCGTGGAGTCGCCGCAGTCCCATTACAAACAGAACGGCTACATGTTATTCGCAGCGGTTGTTATTTAACTCACGATGCGAAGTGGTTGGATGACTATTTTCAAAGGATGCAAATTCGAACTGAGGTTGTTGGAGAACCCCTTAATCCTCCGCAAGAAGCGATTGAACTTTGGGCCAATATTCATTCAATTCCAGAGTCCGGGCGCTGCTTCGCTACCCTTGGAAAGCGAGATGCATCCCACGATATACACTTACCCGCACTCAAAAAATGGTTCCGACCTGGTGAACATTCGCAACCAACTAAACTAGACGGTCACAAAATTGTCGCGCTGAATGATCAGCATGCGTATATTGATATGCCAGCGAATTCACCACTCGCAATCGGCGATATGGTGGCCATGGGCATTTCACACCCATGCACAACCTTTGATAAATGGCGTTTCATGCCCATCGTCGACGATGATTATTCAGTAATTGCAGGAATCAGCACCTGGTTCTGAATGAAGATCAGAACCCGACAGCATCACCGCCCTTGAGCTCCAACATTTCGCGCGTTTCTTCTGGTGTTGCAATATCCATGGAAAGTTCAGTCGAACCTATTCCTAATCGAATTGTCCAGCACTATGGGGGTCCGTGTCTAATATGGGTATGTGTATCCCGTCAGGGCGTTTGAGACAGTTTAGGTTGTTTTGCTAAGGGATAGTTTTTGGCTCATCGTAGTCCTTGAAGGGATTGATGATGAGAACGAGAACAGGGCCGAATGGATCGGCTGACAAGCATGTAAAAGAGATCAAGCGTAAGACACGGCGGAAGTTTTCGGCCGAGGAGAAGATCCGGATTGTTCTGGATGGCCTGCGCGGGAAAATTCGATCTCCGAGCTGTGCCGGCGCGAGGGCATCGCAGAGAGCCTGTATTATAACTGGTCGAAGGATCCTGGAGGCGGGCAAGAAGCGCCTGTCCGGTGACACAGCACGCCAGGCGACATCGGGCGAGGTGACCAGTCTGAAGCGTGAGACCCGCGACTTGAAAGAAGCGCTGGCAGAGACGCTGCTTGAGAACCGCTTGCTCAAAAAAAGCATGCTCGCGGATGGGGACGACCTAGAATGAGGTATCCCGCATCTGAAAAGCTGGAGATCATCCGGCTGGTCGAAGGCTCGCATCTACCGGTGAAGCGCACGTTGGACATGCTCGGTGTGTCCCGGCCAACCTTCTATCGCTGGTATGATCTGTACCGCCGGTTCGGCGAGACGGGTCTGGAAGATCGAAGGTCGCATCCGGGGCGCGTGTGGAACCGTATCCCGGACCACGTCCGTAAAGCCATGCTGGAGATGGCCCTGGCGCGACCAAAGCTTAGCCCCAGAGAACTGGCGGTGACGTTCACCGATGAGCGTCGTTATTTTGTCTCAGAGGCCAGTGTTTACAGGTTGCTACGCTCGCACGACCTGATTACCAGCCCTGCCTTCATCGTGATGAAGGCAGCGAACGAGTTTAGGGACAAGACGACGGCACCGAACCAACTCTGGCAGACAGACTTCACTTATTTCAAAGTCATCGGGTGGGGCTGGTGCTATCTCTCCACCATCCTGGATGACTTCTCGCGATACATCATCGCCTGGAAGCTCTGTACGGGCATGGCCGCATCAGATGTCGAGGACACGTTGAACCTGGCTCTGGAGGAAACAGGCCTGGACCGAGCCAATGTCGTGCATCGTCCGCGCCTGCTGTCTGACAATGGCCCGTGCTACATCTCTGGGCAGCTCGCCGACTATCTCGAAGACAAGGGCATGCCGCACACGCGCGGCGCGCCTTATCACCCTCAGACGCAAGGCAAGATCGAGCGCTGGCATCAGACACTCAAGAACCGCATCCTGGTAGAGAACTACTTCTTGCCGGGTGATCTTGAAAATCAGGTCGCGGCGTTCGTCGGTCACTACAACCATCAGCGCTATCACGAGAGCTCGAAAAATCTCACGCCCGCTGACGTTTACACCGGACGCGGACAGACCATCTTGCTCGCACGAGCGAAAACCAAAAGGAGGACGATGAAACAACGGCGCTTGCAGCACGCACAATCGGCTGCTTAACTGAAACCAAGATGAGCCAAGCCTCCTGAATGTCAGGCTGCTATCTGTCTCAAATTATCTGATGACGGACAATCTAATATTTTCTAGTGCATCACGAAGCCGAACCGCGCGACCATTAAACTAGAACTCCCCTTCCACAAACTAGGTAAAGCGCATTACATTTACCCCATTTTCTCTTTCGGTAGAAAGTCTGCATTTAATTTATTCGTTGAGAATACTAACTTGGATCGGATCATCTTATGGTCTTCGGATTTAATGCTTGCTTGGGGTTAGGGTTTGGCGGCGCTTTTACCGTAATGCCAATGATCCCTAAACGACAATCAGGCTTCGAATGCTCGTGCACTATACCCATGAGATGCATACGGACGATTGATGTTATAGAGATTTCGCCATTGCTCGATCAGGGTTTACACTTCCAACGGTCTCTAACCGCTTGTGTTAGCTAAAATCATCAATTCTAGATTGCATTCGCCTACGCGGACCGTTCCCAAACGCGCCTACTTATACCCCAAACGACCTACCACGATTCAATCGGTCAGCGCCATGCTGAGCAGAACCACGCCTTGATAATGAGATGCAATATACCCTTGATGGAATTCGAATCCTCACCTGCGACACAATTTGTCATAGAAATATTCTCGAAACCGATGCAACAATACATATTGGGCGCTACTGCTGGTGGAATTACCAGAACTCAATTGTCAATTTTCCGATGTAGAACGGTGGGACCTCATGACTTCCCGACTCACGAAAGCTGAACGCGAAACGGCACTATTTCTGGCGATCTTCCTCGCTGTCGCAGGGACCGTCTTGGCGCTGATCGGTCGCAACGATCTGCTTGGCGTACACGGCGTATTGCTGGCCGTCTCCGGATACGCGTTGACCTTCTTTTTAATGAAAGACCAATCCAATTCGGAACCTATTCGCGAAGGAAAGTATTATGACGACCCAACCAAAACCGGTATCGCCCTTGCGCTAGCTTGGGCAATTGTCGGCATGTTCGTCGGCGATTGGGTTGCTTGGTTACTCGTGTTTCCCGACGCGACCTTCGATGCAAGCTGGGCGAGCTTCGGTCGGTTACGACCCGTCCATACCTCAGGGGTCATTTTTGGCTTCGGCGGCAACGCATTAATTGCCACTTCATTTCACGTTGTTCAACGTACGTGCCGTACACGGCTCTCTGACCACGTGAGCCCCTGGGTTGTGGTTGTCGGCTTTAATCTCTTTTGTTTAATGGCCGCCAGTGGCTACTTAATGGGTATTACGAACTCCAAAGAATATGCCGAACCCGAATGGTATGCCGACATATTTCTAACCATCATCTGGGTCGTATATTTCGTGTTATATTTACGCACTCTCGCCCGACGCAAAGAGCCACATATATATGTTGCAAACTGGTATTACATGTCATTCATCGTCGTCGTTGCGATGCTGCATATCCTTAACAACCTAGCGGTTCCTGTCTCACTCGGGCACGCAAAAAGCTATTCGCTATTTTCCGGCGTACAAGATGCAATGATACAATGGTGGTACGGGCACAATGCTGTCGCTTTCTTTCTGACCACCGGCTTCCTCGGTATGCTGTACTACTACCTGCCCAAACGTGCCGGGCGGCCTATTTTTTCCTACCGCCTATCAATCATCAGTTTTTGGGGCATCGTCTTTCTGTATATGTGGGCCGGTTCGCACCATTTGCATTACACTGCTCTGCCCCATTGGGTTCAAACGCTCGGCATGACGTTTTCGATTATGTTACTTGTGCCGTCATGGGCATCGGCAGGAAACGCGCTGCTGACATTAAACGGCGCATGGGGAAAGGTTCGCGATGACGCGACACTGCGTTTCATGATGGTAGCCGCGGTATTTTATGGCCTTTCCACGTTTGAGGGGTCGTTCATGGCTATCCGACCAGTCAATTCTCTTTCTCATTATACTGACTGGACCATTGGCCATGTTCACTCTGGCGCACTTGGCTGGGTTGCAATGATCACCTTCGGATCAATTTACACACTCACTCCTTGGTTGTGGCGTAAAGAACGGATGTACTCCAACAAGCTCATTGAGGCTCATTTCTGGCTCGCGCTCATCGGTACAATGATCTACGTCTTTGCGATGTGGAATTCAGGCGTCATCCAAGGACTGATGTGGCGTACCTACAGCGAAGACGGTACGCTGGCATACTCTTTCATCGAGTCCGTTGCGGCGATGAAACCATACTACGCCGCTCGAGCAATTGGTGGGCTGTTCTTCCTGCTCGGCACTATCATTTGTGCATACAACGTTTGGAAGACCACAAAATTGCCAACGATAGCACACCAATCGCCAGACAAGCCACCGTTACCCGTCCGTGGCGGCCCGCAATCCATGCAACCGGCAGAATAGGAACACGCTATCATGCTAGGAAAACATGCAAAACTTGAACGTACAGCAATCGGCTTCGCAATCGCTATCATGGTTGTCGCATCGATCGGCGGTTTTATCGAGATCGCACCACTCTTCACAATCGATGAAACTGTCGAAGATGCGCCGGACATGCGGGTTTACACCCCGCTCGAACTCGCCGGTCGTAATATTTACGTTCGTGAAGGCTGCTACGCATGTCATTCACAGATGATCCGGACGCTTCAGGATGAAGTTGAACGCTACGGGCCTTACTCACTTGCAGTTGAATCAAAATATGATCACCCGATGTTGTGGGGGTCAAAGCGCACTGGCCCTGACCTCGCAAGGATCGGCGGAAAATACTCAGACAAGTGGCACGTTGATCACCTAATGGATCCACGCGCTGTTTCACCATTATCTGTTATGCCTGCTTATCGTTGGCTCGCCCGAAATGAGCTCGTTATAGACGATCTACCATTGCACTTGCGCGCGCTGCGCAAAGTTGGCGTGCCGTATACCGATGAAATGATTGAAAATGCCGATCAGGATGCATATGGCCAAGCCAACCCGAACTCAGACGCTGTCGACGCATTTTTTGCCCGCTATGGTAACGATTCTAACAGCCGTTTCTTTGATGGCGATCAACGAAGACTTACTGAAATGGATGCCTTGGTCGCGTATCTACAAATACTAGGTCGGCTAACAGATGCTGCTGATCAAGGCTTGAGAGAACAACCTGTAACGGCGGAAGGAACCAACCTGTGAACATAGATCATAATACGTTAGTTCTTTTCGCTAAATCTTTTGGCTTATTCTATATGATGGCTGTTTTTGCTTGTGTGGTCGTTTACGCCTGCTGGCCCTCCAATCAATCAAAATTCGACCGCGCTGCCCGCAGCATTCTTGAAGTGGATGGAGAATAATGGGCGAGCCAGAACGCGATCCATATACCGGACGTATGACAACGGGCCATGAATGGAATGGTATCAATGAACTTGCGACACCTGTCCCGAAGCTCGTTCTCATTTTCCTTGCACTTACGTTTATTTCGTCACTGATAATCTGGATTCTCGCGCCAGCGTGGCCTAGCGTAAATAACTACACCAAGGGCATATTAGGTATTGATCAGCGTACGACGCTAGAAAATAGCCTTGAAAAAGCCGACGCGATCACAACCCCTTGGCGCAACGAAATTAACTCGAAAGAATTCACAGAAATTCTCAACAACGATGACCTGATGAAGACTGTGCGACAGCATGGTGCACGTCTTTTCGCAGATAACTGCGCAATGTGCCACGGCACTGATGCAACAGGCGGTTATGGTTATCCAAGCTTGGTCGACGACCAATGGCTATGGGGCGGCGATCCCGCAACAATTATGGAGACCCTACGAATTGGCGTGAACTCCGGCCACAGCGAATCACGAATAAGCCAAATGATGGCTTATGGCCGTGACGGAATTTTAACATTAGATCAGCGCCGCACAGTCGGTTCCTACATTCTTTCACTTACTCAAGGCACCAACGCAGATGATGCCAAGTTGAAAGCGGGCAGTGAAATATTTATGCAACAATGCCAAAGTTGCCACGGTAGTGATGGTCGCGGCATGCGGTCTGTTGGTGCCCCGAACCTCACCGATGACTTCTGGATTTATGGCGGTGACCCAGTCGCCATAGATCAAACACTCCGGGAAGGCCGCCAAGGCGTGATGCCTTTCTGGGACGACAGACTTAGCCTCGCTGATCGAAAAGCCCTAACCTTATATGTTCTTGATCTTGCGGAGACACGAAAGTGATAACCGGGCGGAACGAGCAAAGAAACTCAAGACGAGCGTCTCTTTTTAACAAGCGCGCGTTTTGGATTTCGGTGGCACTGCTAGCCATATTGGGCGTCATCGCGGCGAACACGCATCTTGTCTATATCGCGATGCAATCTCAGCCCGACTGTGTCGCCCATAGTCGTGACCCAAACGAAACGCCGAACACCTATCGAGCAGCGAAATCTGGATGTACCTGGCGCGGAGAGAACCAAAATGATTGAAACTGCCCAAGCCACCCCAGACGCGCCCATGACTAGGCGCCATCAGTTGGGCTTACCATTGTCAACACCCTTTAATTGGTTGAGTGCTGGGTTCGCTGATACATTTCGTTATCCTTTAAGTAGCCTCGCATATGGATTAGTCGTGGTTGTCATTTCGGGGCTTCTCGTTGGCGGACTTCTTGAATTAGGGCTCGACTATATCCTCTTTCCTGCACTGTCAGGTTTTATGGTCATGGGACCTGCAATTGCCGTTGGTTTATATGAAAAAAGCCGTCGTCTTGAGAACGGCGAACCTGTTTCGCTTTCTGCAATGGTATTTGTCCGTGCAAAATCGCTAGGACAAATCCTATTTGTAGGCGTAATCATGATGCTTCTTTTAATTTTATGGTTGCGAGCTGCCGTTCTTCTTTACGCGCTCTTTTTCGGTATGCTGCCGTTCCCCGGTATTCATGAAATTGCCATTACCATACTAACCACCCCCCGCGGCTGGGGGTTACTTAGTATCGGAACACTAACCGGTGGCCTGTTTGCAGCATTTGCCTTCGCAATTAGTGCCTACTCGATTCCAATGTTACTCAATGAACGTATTGATGCATTTACGGCTATGGGAACGAGCATTGCATTCTCCTGGGCAAATAGAGGCGTTGCGATCGTCTGGGGAGCGATCATCCTAGTGTTATTTTTATTCAGCTTAGCGACGGGCTTCCTCGGGCTGATCGTCATTTTTCCCGTTATTGGTCACGCAACATGGCATGCATACCGAACCATGACACAAGGTAAACGCATGTATGATGTACAGGCAGAAACTACGTGAACCAAACGGATACCGCCGGAGAGGAGCTCTTACTTGCCAGTCGTGAGATCGACGACGACCTATTTCAGACTGTATTATCAGCTCCCGGCATAAAGTGTGCCGGCTGTATCGACAAAATTGAAAGTGGCATCACAAAAATACCAAATGTGGTACGTACACGCGTAAATTTATCAACCAAACGCGTGACCGTCGACTGGAAAAAATCAAATAACGCTCCGCCGTTAATTGACGCATTAGGCCAACTTGGTTTCCAAGCGCATTTAAGCAACTGTGACACGAAGCCGTCCGACAATGAACTACGTACGCTCATCCGTGCGCTCGCCGTCGCGGGGTTCGGCGCTGCAAATATCATGATGCTATCTGTGGGGGTCTGGGCTGGTGCCGACGAAGAAACGCGTACGTTATTTCATTGGATTTCAGCGTTCATCGCATTACCGGTTATGGTCTTTAGCGGCAAAATTTTCTTTTCGTCCGCATGGTCTGCGCTAAAATCAGGCGGAACAAATATGGATGTACCCATATCCGCGGGCGTCATTATCACTTTTACCATGAGCCTCTACGACACTATAACCGGTGGCCAGCATGCCTATTTTGACGCCGCGACGAGTTTACTCTTTTTTCTCCTGATAGGACGCACGCTTGATTATGTCGTTCGTGCGCGCGCCCATAGCGCCATTGACGGTCTACGCAAGTTAGCGCCCGAAGGCGCTGCTGTAATCCAGCCCGATGGGTCAACACGATACAGCCCAATCGAGCAAATTCAGCCCGGCATGGAAATGCGTATCCCCGCAGGTGCGCGCATTCCCGTCAACGGAACGATCACCGATGGCCGTTCTGATATTGACCACTCCGTCATCAATGGAGAGAGCGAACCACGCTCGACACATATAGGTGATACTGTGCTCGCCGGTGCTCTCAACCTTACCGGCCCAATAGTGATCAAAGCCTCATCCACCTCTAACACTTCATTTATTTCCGACATGATCCGCCTTATGGAATCGGCTGAAACCTCTCGTCACGGTTATCAACGAATTGCAGATCGGGTATCTAAACTTTACACTCCAGTTGTTCATATCGGTGCCGTTCTAGCGTTTCTGCTCTGGTTTCTTATTGATGGAAATGCGCATCACGCTCTCACCGTTGCTGTGAGTGTGCTGATCATCACCTGCCCCTGCGCCCTTGGACTGGCAACCCCTATGGTGCAGGTCATAGCAGCACAACGTCTTTACCGTAATGGTATTCTCATCAAAGGCGGTACCGCATTAGAAAAGCTCGCCGACATAGACTCGGTCATTTTTGACAAAACAGGTACTCTCACAGAAGGGTCCCCTCATCTAACAAATTGTGGTACTGTAGATGAAAGAACACTCCGCCTCGCCGCCTCAATCGCCGCACATTCGTCTCACCCATACTCAAAGGCTCTCGCACAATCGATACCGCCCCCAATGCAAGTGCAATTTAAAACAAATCAGTTTACTGAGCATCCGGGCGATGGAATAGAATCCAAAATTGATGGCGCTGTTTATCGGCTCGGACGTGCCGGCTGGGCGTCCGGCGACGCAGAATCACGAGACCATAAACACTACTCAACTGTCATTTTTGGCGTTTCCGGCCGAACACTCGCGACGTTCAAATTTATTGATGGGCTAAAGCCATCCGCAAGCGACGCCCTTAAAGAATTGAAAAACAACAATTTATCTATCGAGATACTGTCCGGCGATCGAAAGGGACCGGTTGCTGAGGTCGCAGCTCTTCTCGGCGGTGTTCCATATTTCGCAAACCTGCGACCCCAGGCCAAACTCGCTCATATTACTAAGCAGGCGGCACGAGGCCACAAGGTCTTGATGGTCGGGGACGGTATCAACGATGCGCCCGCTCTCGCTGGTGCATATGTGTCAATGGCTCCCGGCAACGCCGCAGACATCGGTCGGACGGCTGCTGACATCATATTTCTCAACAATGGGCTTGAAGCCGTCACGACAACCTATCTCACCGCGCGCAATGCTAAGACACTAATACGGCAAAATATCGCTTTCGCTATTCTCTACAATGGAGTTGCTATACCGCTAGCATTTCTTGGTTTTATTACGCCGCTAATCGCAGCGATAGCAATGTCCACATCATCAATCGTCGTAGTTCTAAATTCGCTTCGTCTTGGAATGGGAGAGCAAAAACAACTTGTCAAAACAATTAAGAACAAGAACGTCGCGCGCACGCCAACCCAATATCACGGAGCAGCTTGATGATCGTTATAGCTCTCCTAGTGCTGGTCTCCATAATACTCGGTGCGGCCAGTCTTGCTTTATTCCTTTGGACTCTCAGAATCGGACAGTACGACGACCTTGATGGCGCGGCAGAGCGAATCCTAATTGATGAAAATGAAACCGATACAACGCAAAATAACTAATCTTTAGACTGATGAATATGTTGTATTATCTGGATTAGTGCCCGAGAAACAATAAATAGCCCCGCAAAAATTGGTTTTCAGTTCACATCCAGCCATTCGTTCTCAGCAATGTCAAAATCGGTTTGTAACCGTGGCGACCATATTGAGTTTTCTAATTCAATGATCGTGAAGGTTAGCACATCTTCATCGTCAATGCACTGTGGTTCTCTCCACTGAGTTGGACGGTGCTGTAGAAAAAACGGCGAGTCAAGCGCTCTGAGACGTCGAATTTGCCACATGCGTGTTCAATAAACATGCGTTTGCGCGAGGGCGCTACCAGTTTCCCGAGGCAGTCCCTTTCAAGACCGCCTGTGGAGTTATGCATCCGCGGGAAGCCGTTTCAAGCGGCCATTCTCATGGACTTTTAAACGCTTCGTTAGCTCGACCTTCATGTAACCCGTCAGCGCATGAAGGAACGGAAGTTGCGGTTGGTCCGACTTTTCCAGAGTGCTACAACGCTTGGCGACCCGATCCCGCCGGGGTTCAAGTTGCGGTTGGTCCGACTTTTCCAGAGTGCTACAACGTCACATTTGGTAGACGGAACCGCTCCGCTGTTGCGGTTGGTCCGACTTTTCCAGAGTGCTACAACCTTCTAAGCGTGACGTGATCGAATCAACCGTTGCGGTTGGTCCGACTTTTCCAGAGTGCTACAACGCTTGGTGTCACCAATGCCATCACCACAAAGTTGCGGTTGGTCCGACTTTTCCAGAGTGCTACAACAATGGCGTAGTGGTAGCAGTACCAAATGCAGTTGCGGTTGGTCCGACTTTTCCAGAGTGCTACAACGTTTTGGGCGATGGTTTCCATCTCACCTGTGTTGCGGTTGGTCCGACTTTTCCAGAGTGCTACAACCGCTGTGTGGGTAGACGATTGAAAAGAAAGAGAATTATCACTTTGTCTGTTTCGAAAAGTCGTCTACTCGCCTTAGAACATGACAAGTTGATCGGGGTTTTCACGCGAATCATTGCGTCTTCGGCCTCTCAGTGAAACGATATCTGCGTATTGGCGATCGGTAAATTGCAGAATATCTACATGGCCTTCCAGCTGCACGGCAGTTTTTATCCGATCAATAATTGGTACCGATTGGGTTCGGCCCGTCGTATGACGAAGATATACTGAATATTGCGCCATGACAAAGCTCTGATCCAATAGAAACTCACGAAATTGCGTATAAGCTTTGCGCTCTTCCGGCGTTGTTGTGGGCAAATCGAAGAGAACCATGATCCACATATGCTGATAAGCGGAAAGGTGCGACAGCGCCCTCACTCGCCACCTCCTGTCGGATTGAAAAGTAAGCCGTCTGGTAGGTACAATTTGCTCTGTTCACCAAGGCAAATGCGGGCAAAGCTCTGACACAAGCGGTTGAGGCAAGATTGGACAGGACTTGCGCCATGCGCCGTTCGCAAATCAAGATTGAGCACCTCAATGATCGCTGCTTTGTTGTCCCGGTTCAGGTCGGATAAATTTTCCATTTGACGCAATGCGCGTCGGCGAACCGTGAGGTCGACCCAAGGCCGGAAGGGCTCCATAATATCGGAGGCGAGCCTAAGGGCTTCTCCTCTGCTTTCATGATGAACAGAAAGGCTTGGATGGAGTCCGGCGGACAGGATGCTTCGCGCAGCGCCAGCCCGAAGAACCGCATATCCATAATTGAGCCAACCATTTAAACCAGCGGACGCGCTATCACGTTTAAAATGCTCATCCATCTCGGCCATAATGCGCGGCCAGTATTTGCGCGCTGCCTGGGCCTCATAATTATCCGGATCGCCGGAACGCACAACCAGCACAACAGCTTGGAACAATCGTTTATCGGCCTTGGTGTCGCGCGGACTTTTGCGAGAATTCACACGTGGTCGGGCAAAGTTTTACCGATCGCTGGTTGAGGAGAATGCATGATGGGTGCCGAGTTTCTGAAAAAGACGCGCAACACAAACGCAAAGAGCCTCGACAAAGGACGCGCGCGGCTTGCAACGCCGGATTTGTTTACGCGAACGCCAGACGATCAACCGCGAAGCGCCGTTGCGAAAATCAACGCCGGCACCGCGCTCTCTTGCGGCGAGAAGGTCATTGTCGAATCCGACGGCAAGTCGTTGAGCGCCGTTATCGGCCACAAAACAGTTGCCACATTTGCAAACCCGCCCGCCGACGTCGTTTCTGCAATTTCCAATAGCGGCGGTGTCGCCAAAGGCGAAGTTTCAAAAATCAACCCGATCTCAAAAACCGCGGATATCAAATTATGCTGAATGTTGAACGCGAAGACACCCGGAGCAACAGAGTTATCATCCGCACTTTGACGGACTCGCCTGGCGTTCATCCAATGTGCCTGGGCTGTGCCTCATGTAAAACTCGTGATGTTTGCGGCGGATTATGTGTGGAAGCCAATATTGAAGACTGCCTGTGGCTATGCTGCGGTAAACCAGAAACCTGTAATCGGGTCTGCAAAAACCACCGCCACAAATTTGTCGATCAGGTCCGCGAAATTGGCGGCTTCCGGCTTCGGGACGTGCCGCGCGCGCCTGCGCTGAGCCGTCCAACTCTGCCGCCGGTCGTGCCTCTGGTGTATCACGGTAGCAGTCGCAAAACGCCGCTGGCAAACCCCGTGGTTGCGCTCCGCATGGCAGATCTTGTTAATTTTGTGACGCGCAAGCCTCGATTTGAAATCCGTGAGGCCCTAATCGAAAGTTTTGGTTTGTCTTCGGACGCTCGAATCATTTTGTCCGGGATCGACAAGGACGAACGAATTGAACCCTTCTGGTCGCTCGGCGACGAGATGGAAAACATCGTCCGGTCTTTTAAGGAAATCGGCGTTGAACATGTGACGACGCCAAACTTCAGTGTCGTTCTTGATCATCCGCGCTACGAAGATCTCCACTCGATCAAAAAGATCGGACTCATGTTCGCCGCATTTCAATCAGCCGGTATGCCATGCGCGCTCCATCCCAATGGACGCACTGAAAAAGATGCAGAACGGTGGTCTCGGTTTGTCGCGGAACGTTTCGAGGTCGAGGCCCTCGCCTATGAGTTTATTACGGGCCCTTCCAGAAAAGATCGAAAGTCATTTCACGTCGATCACCTCACCATGATCGCCGAAAATTGCCCACGCCCTTTAGATATCATCTTAAGGGGTGATCCTGACGTCATCCCGGCGCTTCGCAAAGTTTTCCGCACGGTTACTTATATCGATACCACCGGGTTCATGCGCTCCATCAAAAGGCAACGCGCTGTCCGGGTGGGTAATGACCATCTCGAATGGACGCCGACGCCGACAGCCAAAGGTGCGCCTATTGACGAGCTCGTGGAGTACAATCTGCGCGAACGTGAGCTGCTATTGAAGTCGCTCTACTTTGCGGATCTCAAACCGCTTCGAAAAGCGGCGTGAGGTGAACCATCGAACCCCTTTCCTTCGAATTTGTGGACGACGTCTGCTTTGCGCTTGAAGACGGTGGCGTCTCTCAAGATGGCTGGCCTGTTGCCAATGCAGAGTCAATCGGTCCGTTGTTGGAGTTGCATCACGCACAACCCTGGCTGATGGGCGACAATCCTTCATGGCTACATTCCAACGCCATGTCGCCGTTGATCAGAGCCATCATCAGTCGGAAAACATATTTCCTCGAAGGCGATCGCCATTTCGGCTTCGCCTCCGCGACTAAATTGGACGACGACGCCAATCTTTTCACGGACTTTACCTACCGAGCGCGGAGAGCAGCACAGCGGGCTGGCTTTCACCGAAGCGACGCAAACATGCTGACGGCCGCTGCGACGGAACTCCACGGCAATATCCTCGAGCACAGCGAGGCGTCAGACTCGGGCTATATCGCATTCGCCGCAACGGAAAACGCTTTCGAGTTTGTCGTCGCGGATCGCGGCATTGGGGTTTTAAGGAGCCTAAGGCAAAATCCCAAATTCGCTGCGCTTTCAGATGCCGGTACGGCGCTGGAGCTCGCGCTCACAGAGGGGAATTCAAGGTTTGCCGATGAACCGGATCGCGGCCGCGGATTTCGGCCAATATTTATCGGATTGGCGAACGTCAGCGATCATGTTCGTTTTCGCTCCGACGACCATGCGCGCGAACTCATCCGCGCGCCCGACGGTGCCATTCCTGCGCATACGAGTCAGAAGCCAACCGCACCCGGGTTTTTTTCCTTTGTTCGCTGCGTTCCGATTCAATAATTTCCTATTGCGCAAAAGATCAGGGTGTTGCTGGGCGAAATTCGAACATCCGCTTCATGCGCGGTCTCGGATTTCGGTAATATTCTCTCATCGGACTAAAGCTAGCGTAGACCGGTTCATTCTGTAATGCGAAATGAAATCGCTAATTGAAGTCTTGCCACATCCGGCCATTGATTTCTGCCTCAATCGCATGCTCAACACGGCGCGAAAGCTGTTCGATGGTCTCGTCTTCCGGTCTGCCGTCTAAATGATTTTTGATCTCGTCAAAGCGGCGATGCACCTCACGTCGTGCCAATCTTGATCCGCCCGATTGAATATAGGCGGCAAAAGCCGCCATCTCGGCACTCAGATAGCCGCGACGTATACTGATATTGAGTAGTTCTGCGGCTGGCGGAGGTTTGACTTCCGGCGTATCCCCGTCAGTTGCGCGTTGCAGCAAATCGGCGACAGAACCAAAAATATGGGCGAGATCAGGAACGACCCGGATCACGAATTTCCGCGCGCTGGTGCTTCGCTTTTTATCCTGCGTTCTTCCGGGTAAGAGCTTTTGGATCTCTTTAAAAGTCGCACCCGACATCCACGCCAGAAGCGCATCCCGCAAGAGCGGGACCGCGAATACCGCTCGCGCGGCATTGTCGTCTAATTTCTTAAACGCGGACCCAAAAAGATATTCTAGCGTGTCTTGACGGATTAATCGAAACATGTTGTCGGGATGGGCCGCGAACCAGCCGAACAGCCAGTCACACCAATCCGACAGCTCCGCGTCGTCCCCCGGTCCATCTCCTTCCAGCGCGCCGCGCAAATCGCGAAGAACGCCTTCTGGCAAGCCTAGTTTGGCGGCAATTTTCCGAAGCATCCCAGCGTCATCACCAGGTTCAGCCGTATCGGCCAGCAGCGCCCGAGCCGAGGCCAAACGCGTTTGCACCCACTCAGCATCACCAGCCTGACGCTTGCGATAGGCGGCGAAACTTCTTGAAAGGTCCGACCGTCTTTCATCCTCAGCTTCCATCCCTTCCTCAGGAACAAGGCGTGTGACCACGTAGCGTTCCAGATCACCGGTCTCATCACGGCGGTCGTGAATTCTGTCCATGACCTCCGTGAGTGGATCGTCGAGATCAAGGCACTGATCGGACTGCGAGAAAATGGAGCGGAGCTTATTCCACTGATGACCAATTTTATTGGTACCAAGATTGATGCCGGTGACTTTGCTCGGGATCACCACCACCATGCCGGTGGCGTTTTCGCCTGCCCGCCCCGCGCGCCCGGCCGCATTCAACAAGTCCTCCGCCTTGAGAATACTCCGCCCGCCGGTCTCGGCATTGTATTCACTGTCGGTGGATAAGATCACAAGCTCGGCAGGCAAATTCATACCCTGCGCCAACGTCGATGTTGCCGCGAGAACACTGACGGCACCGTCACGCCGATAAAGCGATTCAGCAACCTGGCGCTCTTCAGGCAGCAGCTGTCCGTGGTGGCACGTTGCTGGAGCGGCAAGGCGGCCATCTCGCATGTCGACGTAAAGTTGATCAGCCCCGCCCAACTCATCAATCGCGGTCTGCAGCGCAGCATTTTCGGTCTCTGTCAGTTCGACGTCGACCTCGCCCATGAGACCTGCGGCGCGTTCCGCGATCGATGCCGCAATAGGGATTGTCGGCGCAAAAACCAAAGTGCGAACGCCAGCTTGAGCCGCCGCCGCCGCGAGCGATCCTGCGAGAACGCCGGCATTGGCGGTGAAGCCCCAACGTTCGTTGAGCCCGAGCGGAAGCTTGTCGGGATAAAAGGGCAGCAATGCGTAATCAGCGCGCGCCTGAGACGCCCATGTTTGCTTCACGCTGAAAAAACCGAGCGGCTGTGCAGTCATCCTTCGCGCCACAGCCGCTGACGCTCTCCCCTTCGGCTTTTCCTTATGCGCGGCAACCAGCTTGGCCCTTAAATCCTTGATCGCGTTAAGATCGTATACGATACACCCGCGTAGCTGCCGCGTCGGCTTCCAAGGGTGGTCGAGCGAAAGTGCAGGACGTGCTGTAAGTTCACTGATCCAGCCCGTCAATTCGTCGGTGTTTCGCATCATCGCGGAAAGAAGAACAAAGTCCGCCCCCGGTGCCACACGCGCAAGAGCGAGGATACAAAGCATCGCGTCAAGCGCGCGACGACTTCCATCGGTCTTTGGATGGACGAGATGGCACTCGTCGAAAATGACGAGGCCCAAATCTTCAAAAGCTTCCGGGTCCACATGAGAAAGCAGCAGACAGGCCTCCGGCGTCAGAACGCGGATGTCCGGCAACTCTTCCGCGCCGTCAGCGCCGAATTCATCTTCTCGCTGACCCCGAACGCGCGCTCTCGGAAACGCCTTGCTCAAATCCCGAGCGGTCTGGTCCACCAAAGCATGGGTCGGCGCGAGAAAAACAGCTGTGCGCCCTGCCAGAAGGACAGCCTGAATTTTGAGCTGGGACACCGTCGACTTACCGGCACCGGTCGGAAATCCGATGACGGATGAGACGCCTGGTTCCAGACAGCCTTTTTCGATCGCGTCTTGGTGGTTGCGCCAAAGATAAGGACGGCTCGCCGCGATAGTCCGCTTCGCTTTGCGCCATGGTTCTCCAGGCACGTTAGTAGGCGGCGGAATATTGATCAATGCTCCTTCAAGCAGCGTGTCGCCAATCGCGATCAACAGCCCGGCAAGTTGATAAGGGCCTGGGAACACCGCGATTGGGCCATGCTTAGTCTCACCCATCTTAACAGTTGTGAGCGGCGCTGCGAGGCCTTGTACGTTCCGGAACACCGAGACCGGATTGTGCATGCCTTTTTTGCGGCGGCCTTGCAGCCGAAAGGCGAGCGCGCGAACCCCTTGGAGAAGCTCAAAGTACAACGCCTCAACGGCGCGTTCAGCCCCTTCAGCGCGAATAAGCCCGTCCGCCGATGGCGGCGCCCGGTCGGTCAGGCGTCCGACCTGACCTTGCGCGAGCATGATCAGTGCCAAGATCAGTTCAGACTGTAAAGGTACGCCGCGCGGCACTTTCATCTTACGCGCTATTTCTGTGGCGTCCGCTGACGCTTCCGCGACCAAAAAAAGCAGCATCGCTGAGAGGTCGGGACTGATCCCGTCGGCTTCGACGAACGCGCGATCTTCATTGACGCGAGCGAGCGCATCGACCTGACGAATCAACTGATATGCCGTAGCGGCCACGAAGGCCGCAGCGGCTTTGTCTTCGCGATCTGGAGCGATCGCCACCAGAGCTTCGTTTGTGTGTGCGAGCCGCCGCGCAAATGAATGCGTGTTTCGCAAGGACTCGGGCTCCGCATCGCCGTCGCGCAAGGCGACTCGCGCGGATGCGATTTCGGCAAAAGCGCGCGATAAGGTGTCCGGCAATCCTTCGCGATCAAGCTCCGGTAGTTCTGGCGTCAGGCGAATGAGCGAGGCTGTTGAGGGATCATACATACGCACCATCCTGCTCAAAAGCTGCCTCTGCGGCGTCGATTACTGCCACAGCTTTGGCTGCAAGCGCACCAATCCACTCGCGAACGTCCTCAAGATAGAGAGTTTCGGCCTGACGCCGCTCCACATCTCCATCGACCGTCTCTTCATAGCCCTTGAACAGCCGCTTGCGGCCAGCCGACGTGGCGTGGGTATCACCGACCGTCACAGCAACCCGATAGGCCCGAACATCCTCCCACAAAATATCAGCTACCACCGCGTCAGGATCGTCTTCAGCCGATGTCGCCAGCAGCGAGGTCACGCCTGCGATAAGCTCATGGTCCCGGACGCCGGTCTCGAAATCTTCGAACTCCGGCCAGACCTGTGAGTATACTTTCTGACGGGGATGCTCCGTCGCTTTTTCTTCGCAGATCACGACGTGCGCGACGTCATCGTCATCAAACCGGATCAGGAGACCATCGAGCCCCTTGTCGGCCTTGCGGATTTGAGGCGCCCGTATCAGCGCGTTCTCTTCCTGAGTGTTCAATGCAATCCATGAGATCGCCTGAAACACCCAGCCATCGCGATGGTAAGGATCGTCGTCCTCGTCTTTGAGCGTCAGCAACGCTCTGGCGCCAGCAAATCCGCCTTTCGGAAAACCCGTCGGTGCGGCGTTGAGTTTCTTGAGAACCTTTCCGACCACGCGCGATTGGCCGATCGCGATACGCGCGATCATCTCAGCGAGCGTGTCTTCATCATCGACGCTCCAAGTGGCACCGTGCCAGTCATTACCTGACGAAATGGGCGTGAATGAAAGCGGCATCTTTCCCAACTTTTTCGCATGTTTTTCAGCCATGCAATTTAAGGAACTCAGACTCAACTATGGCTGTATTTGGAAAGAAGTGCCAACTAGCGCTAAAATTCAGAATGTCCGCTTTTGCGCGCGTTGCTGACCTTTTTTGAGATCGAAAACAAGTCCCTTTGAATCGGTGCCATAGAAATTCACAATCGTTAGCGTTCGAACCCACCCCCAACGCGGCCGCTATTCCCGAACAATTCACTGGACTTCCTCCTTATAAAGAGCGTTGCTGTGGCTATCGCGAATGCCTTGTTTCGCCCCTGCCCGACCGTCTCCGACGCCGGGCTTGTCGCGGTGCAACAACGAGGAGGCAATCATGGGCCAACATGGAAAAACTACGGCTAAGCACCGGACTAAAAACAACGCACCTGAAAAATCGAAGAAGGATCGAATTCTAGCGCAGCTACGGCGTAAAAGCGGGGCAAGCCTTGAGGATTTAGCCGCGGTCTCTGGGTGGCAAGACCATTCTATTCGCGGGTTTTTATCCGGGACCGTGAAGAAGAAACTCGGCTATACGCTGGTGGCGGAAAAGCCAAATAAGGGCCCTCAGCGCTATTACATCCGAGATGCTAAATGACCCGGTATGGTGATACCGCCGCGTTGGAACAGGCACTCTCCAGCCTTGATGATCTTTCATTTGGGGACCTGAAGCAGCTCTATCACAAGCACCACAAACGCACGCCGCCTAAACGCATCGGCCGCACGCTTTTAATCCTCGCCATCGCCTATGAGATGCAGCGTAAATTCCATCGCGTACGTGTTGATCGTCTGCACAAGCGCGTTATGGCACAGAGTTCAAGTAGCAAAGGGCGTCAGGGTCCTTCCAAAGTAAAGATTGCCCCTCGCCAATCCCTGCGGCCGGGCGGGCGGCTGGTCCGCGAATGGCGCGGCAAGCAATATGAGGTCTATGTCGCGGGTGATGGCTGCTATTTAGACGGTAAGCGCTTTCGATCACTGTCGGCGGCTGCGGAAGCCATTACCGGTGTCAAACGCAATGGCCCAGCGTTCTTTGGGCTGCGTTCCGCGAGAGTGGTGGCGCAATGAAACGCTGCGCCATCTATACCCGTAAATCGACGGAGGAAGGGCTTGATCAAGCCTTTAACTCTCTCGATGCCCAGCGGGAGGCCTGCGAGGCCTATATCGCGTCCCAGCGACATGAGGGCTGGAAACTGGTCAAGACCCGTTTTGATGATGGGGGCCTCTCCGGCGGTAATATGGACCGTCCTGCACTCAAGGCGCTGCTGGCAGAGATTGATGCTGGGCGCATTGATCTCATCGTCGTCTACAAGGTGGACCGCCTCACCCGATCGCTTGCCGACTTCGCTAAACTGGTGGAACGCTTTGATGCACAAGAGGTCTCCTTCGTCTCTGTAACCCAGCAGTTCAATACGTCGTCCTCCATGGGTCGGTTAACGCTCAATGTCCTCTTATCCTTTGCCCAGTTCGAACGGGAGGTCACGGCCGAACGCATCAAGGACAAGATTGCAGCCTCTCGCCGCAAAGGCCTGTGGACCGGCGGCAACCCACCCCTCGGCTATGACAATATCGATAAGAAGCTTGTGGTGAATGAGGCCGAAGCCAAAACCGTCAGAAGGTTATTTGAGCTTTATCTTGAGACTGTTTGTGTCCGCAGCGTTCTGAAGATTGCAAGGGATGAAGGTCTGCAATCCAAACAACGATCCCATGGTGGCGGAAAACCAATCACGCGCGGGCCGCTTTATCATATCCTGGCCAATCCAATCTACGTTGGCCTTGTGCGATGTGGAAGCGAGTTGCATGAAGGTGCACATGACGCGATTGTCGACAAAGCCCTTTGGGACAACGTGCAATCGAAGCGTCGCGCTGCAAGTCAACGCAAAGGCATTAAAACCAGATCGAGTAATCCCTTATCTGGTAAGCTCTTTGCTGATGGTCATCGGTTGACACCGAGCCACGCCTCCAAAGGCGGCAAGCGCTACCGATACTATGTGAGCCATGCGTTCGAAAAAGGAACGGCTGCAGCAACAGCGCGCTGGCGGATTAATGCTGAAACACTTGACGCGACCATCGTCAAGGTAATGGCTGAAGGAATGGCATCACCAGATATCATGCAATCGTTGTTGCCGAAGGGCGCGAGCGCCTCGGATCTACAAGGGGCGCGCCATGCAATTGATCAGATGCACGCTGAACAATTGGGGCAATCATCACAATCAATATTGTTGCGATGGGTTACGCGTATCAAACGTGTAGACCTTTACGAAACTGGAATGGAAATCATTTTATATGCTAGCGCGCTTTTTGGAAAAGACGTCCAGCTTCCCCTGCTCGAGACTTGCGTCATTAAATCACAAACACACATTGGCAAGCGCGGCACCGGCCTTCGACTGGTGCTCGGAAAAACTGAAACCCATCCGGTGCCCAATGAAACCATCGCAGGACTATTGAAGACCGCCTTCCTCTGGCGCGACCGATGGTTCAACAATCCGGATACAGCACTCAAAGATATCGCGAAAGAAGCCAACACCGACATAAGCGATGTGAGCAAACAAATGCGCCTCGCCTTCTTAGCGCCAGATATAGTCAGAGCATTATTAGACGGAACGACCTCCGATGATTGGACGCCAGAGCGACTTCGCCGCCTTGCGGATTTGCCTCTCACTTGGTCGGAGCAGCGTCGCCTATTCGGACTGGCACAAAACTAATCAAACCAAAATCTGTGACGTAATAAGGGAAAACGCGTAGGCGTTCGGCATCATTGCCTATTCCACAGCCGATCATCGTGCCCGTTCAGTTGGTGGCCAAAATAGGCGCACGGAGATTTTTGCGAACATTGCGCTCTCTCACCCACTTTGGAGACAACAGAGACGTTCTAATCGCCCGAAATCCCGCCACACTGCGGGCCTTTTGGCGCAATACACCTTATAGACGAAAACTAGTGGACTGAATGGTGGAGGGGGTTGGATTCGAACCAACGTACGCTAAGCGGCCAGATTTACAGTCTGGTGGATTTAACCACTCTCCCACCCCTCCACGGGACGGCATCAACCACCAAAGATGGCTAATCCCGGATTGGCAAAATCGACGCGGTATCCGCTTGATCCCGCCGGGAGAACGGGGTCTATAGCGGCGCTGGCCGCGCTTCGCAACCGTTTGATTGCGCTTCATAAGTGATTTCCTGTTCACAGGGGCTTTCGAACCGGCTAGGCCGTGGATATGAAGCAAAAAAACCAATCTCGTCCGCGAAAAAAACCGACCAGAAAGCCGTCAAAACTGCGCAGGCAGGGTCACGATTCGGCCCCAGCTTGGGACGAAAACGGTCTGTGGCTATATGGACGACATGCGATAGCAGCAGCGATCAAAAACCCAAACCGCAAAATCAATAAAGTGTTCGCGACCCGAAATGGTGCGCAATGGCTGGCGGATGCAGAGACGGGCCTGACCGAGGCTATTGAGGCCCGGCCCGAAGAACTAGACCAATTACTACAACCTGGCGCTGTTCATCAGGGTGTTGCCGCCCTAGTCGAACCACTGGCGAAACGCACCCTTGAGGATGTCTGTGATCCGGTGATGTCAGGTCACCCTGTTTTAATCCTCGATCAGATAACGGACCCGCAAAACATTGGCGCGCTGTTTCGTTCTGCGGCCGCATTCGGTGCCTGTGCGGTGATCGTTCAGGACAGGCGGACACCGCCCCTTGCCGGCCCTTTGGCCAAAGCCGCCGCTGGGGCAATCGAGATAATCCCTTGCATCGAGGTCGTGAACATCGCAAGAGCGATCAACGCGCTTCAGGAGCTAGGGTATTTTTGCGCAGGCCTCGCGGGCGAAGGAGCCGAGGCGATCACCACCCTACCCGGCGCGCAACCTTTAGCATTGGTCATGGGTGCAGAAGGCGCTGGTCTGCGCCCGCTGGTCGCTAAACACTGCGACGGACTTTACCGCATACCAATCGCTGATGGCGTTGAGAGCCTCAATGTTTCAAACGCGGCTGCAATTTCTTTGTATGAAGCAGCGCGCAACCGCTAAACCATTTTTACAAATAATAGGAACGCCACAATGCCAAAACCCGTCCTCTACCACACGCCCAATTCCCGATCGCAAACGCCGCAATGGCTTAACGAAGAGCTGGGTGGTGTGTGTGACGTCAAATTGATTAACCTTGCAGCGCAAGAACATAAAGCGCCGGAATTTCTGAAGCTGAATCCGATGGGAAAGATCCCCGTACTGATTCATGAAGGTGTCGTTATTTCCGAAGCTGCAGCGATTTGTGTTTATCTGGCGGATCGTTTTCCTAATGCGGGCCTTGCACCCAAATTTGATGATCCGCGTCGCGGGACCTATCTGCGGTGGATATTTTTCGCGCCATCCAGCATAGAACCATTGATACTCGACAAGCTAATGCCAGTGGAACGTCCGAACCCGGACGCAGTGCTTTATGGCTCCGAAGAATCTGCATTAAATACCATGCGTCATGCCCTTTCAAATGGTGATTACATCTTGGGTGATCAATTTAGCGCCGCAGATGTCGTTTTTGGTTCCGCATTGAATTTCGCGATGCTGTTTGGCGCTATAGAAAAAGAAAAACTGTTCACGGACTATGTTGACCGTTTGATGGCAAGACCAGCCGCCCAAAAATGCGCCGAAGCAAACCAACAATTCAGTAAGGAATTGGGGCTCGACAACCAATAGAATACCCTCACCAATATTCTCCCCAGCCTTCCAAAGGTCATATATATAATGCCTAACTTCAAAGCTGTGATTTTTGATTTCGGCGGGGTGTTTACCACCTCGCCCGTACAAAATTTTGCTGTATTCGAGCGCGAGAACGATTTACCCGAACGCTTCATTGGCGGCATAATAAAAACCAACATCAACGAAAATGCCTGGGCGAAATTTGAACGAGCCGAAATTGATTTTGATACGTTCGACCAGGCTTTTGCCGAAGAAACCCGCGCGGCGGGGTTTGAAATTCGCGGCAGGACACTGGTCGGGCTTTTGTCGCTGACTTTTAACCACAACATGATCGATGCCCTTTCCCGTGTAAAATCGCATGGGCTTAAAACTGGCTGCATCACTAACAATTTGCCCAAACTCGGGTCTGACGAAATGTTGGCCAAAGACGAGAACCGGGAGGTTCTTGAACTGATCCACAAAAATTTCGACCATATGATCGAGTCGGCCAAAGCAGGCGTTAGAAAACCCGAACCACGCATCTATGAAATGATGTGCGAAGCACTTTCGGTTGCGCCAGCGAATTGCATTTTCCTCGACGATCTTGGCGTCAACCTCAAACCTGCGCGGGAAATGGGCATGACGACGATCAAAGTGCCGTTTGGTGATGTTTCGCCGGCGATCAAAGAATTGGATATGCTTTTGCAAAGAAATTGACCACGGCATGTCACAAACGCCGAGGCTATCTCGTCTTGTTTTCTGAAGCTTTATTGGAGCCCTTTGGTGAAAACGAGACTCGACTATCATTCGAAACACCCCGCCGCGTTCAAGGCCTTGTTGCAATTTTCGCAATATGTTGAAACCACAAACCTTGAACATTCTCTGCTTGAGCTTGTGAAAATCCGGGCATCGCAAATCAATGCCTGCGCTTTTTGTGTGCATATGCATACTCGCGATGCACGCAAAGCGGGCGAGACCGAAGCCCGGCTTTATCTTCTTTCTGCATGGCGCGAGTCGTCGCTTTTTTCCCCACGCGAACGGGCAGCACTTTTGTGGACTGAAACAATTACGCAATTGACTGGCCAGCCCGTTTCCGATGAAATCTACAATGAAGTTCTCGAACATTTCCTCGAAGAAGACTTGATCGACCTTACGGTGTCGATCGGTATGATTAATGTCTGGAACCGGATGAATGCTGCGTTTCAACTTGCTCACCCTGTGGAGCCCATGGAATTGGCGTCTTGATGTCTCATGATGAAGCCTTTGAGCAACACAGAACCTATCTGTTCGGTGTTGCCTATCGCATGCTTGGTTCGGTCGCTGAAGCGGAGGATCTTGTTCAAGATTCCTACCTTCGATGGCGAGAAAGCAAGAACGTCGAAAATCCACGGGCATATCTTTCTAAAATCGTGTCGCGCTTGTGTCTTGATCGGTTGAAGCAAGCCCGGACAAAACGCGAAATTTACGTAGGCCCTTGGTTGCCTGAGCCAATAATAAACCGGCCAGACCTTGTGACAGAAGAGCCCGAAATCCTGGCGCAAGATATCTCTTACGCGCTTATGTTGGCGCTTGAACGATTGTCGCCGCTCGAACGGGCGGCATTTTTGCTTCATGATGTTTTTGACAATGGTTATGACGAGATCGCAGAGGTTCTTGACCGGTCGGAAGCCAGTTGCAGGCAACTTGCGACCCGCGCCCGCAATCACATCCGACACGAACGTCCGCGCTTTACCGTTGAACCGAAACGTAGCCACGAAATCGCCAACGCGTTTTTCGACGCCATGCGTAGCGGCGATACTGATGCGCTGAGTGCTGTTCTTGCTAAAGACGCCGTTCTTCACACCGATGGCGGCGGCAAGGTTAGTTCCGCCCTTAACATTGTTTATAGCGCAGAAAAGATCGTCCGGTTCTATGCGGGGCTTACAAGAAAAAGCGGCGATCAACGCTCTACACTTTTGCGCCGCACCCGAATAAACGGCATGCCCGGCGAGATTGTTCGTGCGAACGATGGCATATTGCAAACCAATGTCGTTGAGATCACCGACGGAAAGATCACGGCCATATACATTACCCGCAACCCCGATAAACTGCGGCATCTCTCCTATCTCAACACTGCACACTGATATTGAAAGGCCCGCACGAAACGCGCACACTTGGCAATATCGCAGAGATGGACATTGGCCATGACGCATTTTCGCCCGCAAACCGAACTCGAAACACACGACGTCACCAATCAGCCCCCGCCCCTTGAAGACGTCAATTTCTATGATGGCGACGCAGCGTTGGTGAATGCGGTTAGCAAAAACGGTGGCCGCGATCACAATGCCCATCTTTCGGCCTATGGAGACGCACTTGGGCGCGCGGAAACGACGCAATGGGCGCGCGAAGCCCATCAGACCCCACCGAAACTCAAAAGTTTTGATCGCTACGGACATCGGTTGGACGAGGTCGAGTTTCACCCTGCCTATCATCAATTGATCGCGCTCGGGCTTTCGTCCGGATATGCATCGCTTGCATGGACCGCGAAAAGCGCTGGCCACCTCGCCCACGCCGCGATGGTTTACCTTCAGGCCGGCACCGAGCCCGGTGTCGGTTGCCCCATGACCATGACCTATGCGTCGATGCCGGCTTTGCGGCACGAACCGGCACTGGCGGAACAATGGGGTCCGCGCATCATTTCGGGCCAATATGACCCGCGATTTATTCCGGCGTCGGAAAAAACGGGCGCGACCATCGGCATGGCCATGACCGAGAAACAAGGCGGATCTGATATTCGGGCCAATGCAACGCGCGCGACACCCATCGGCAATGGTGAATATGAACTGACCGGACACAAATGGTTCTGTTCCGCGCCTATGTGTGACGCATTTTTGACCCTCGCCCAAACCGATGCAGGCGTTACCTGCTTTTTGGTGCCGCGATGGCGACCCGACGGCACCCGCAACCAAATGCACATCATGCGGCTTAAAGACAAATTGGGTGACCGCGCCAATGCGTCGTCCGAGATCGAATATCACGGCGCGTGGGCCCAGCGCATTGGCGACGAAGGCCGCGGCGTTCGCACGATCATCGACATGGTCCAACACACGCGACTTGATTGTATCGCCGGATCGGCAGGCGGCATGCGCGCCGCCACGCGCGAGGCCGTATGGCACGCGACGCATCGATCGGCGTTTCAGAAAAAACTGATCGACCAGCCCGCCATGACCATGGTGCTTGCCGATCTCGCGCTCGAGAGCGAAGCCGCGACCGCGCTTTCCATGCGGATCGCCCGCGCCTTTGACCAAATGAACAGCGACGCTGGCGAAGCTGCGTTTATGCGCCTTGCAACCCCCATCGCGAAATATTGGGTGTGTAAACGCCAACCGGGCGTCGTTTATGAGGCGCTTGAATGTCATGGCGGTGCTGGTTTTGTTGAAGAAGGGCCGATGCCGCGTCTGTTTCGGCAATCGCCGCTTAACGCCATATGGGAAGGATCGGGCAATGTGATTGCGCTCGACATCTTGCGCGCGCTGACGCGCGAACCCGATAGCATTGCGGCCGTCCGTGAAGAGATCAATTCGGCGCGCGGCAATAACAGCGACCTCGATCAACATATTGACCGGCTCGACGATTGGTTCAAACCCGGCGCGCTGAACGAAAGTACGGCCCGCGCCTTTGCCGAAACCATGGCCGTGGCCCTGTCGGCGGCGGCACTGTTGAAGACCGCGCCGGATTTCGTCTTTGACGCCTATATTGACGCGCGCATCGGTGAACACGCCCATATCTATGGCGGTCATCCGATCAGCGAGGCCAACAAAATCATCGGCCGCGCCCGCCCCGCATAAACCCATTCGCATACGAACCCACACAAAACTAAACACGGCCGGAGCATAACCCAGCCGCGCAATCCGTTGATATCTATCCACCAAATGCGGGTTTTAGGGTGATTATCTATTGGAGGTTGCAACGCCTGTCGATTCACAGTGAAACTTCTTAACCCAACAGACAAGCGAGGTTTTTATTTAATTCGAAACAGTATAGCTAAGTAGAAAACTGTCGAGGTCTTAGCAATGGCGTATGAATTTTATTCGGCACAAACAAGACAAGTTAAAACCGCAATGGTTTTATCCAGTGCTACACTTTTGTTGTACACGATTGCAGGACAGCCAGTTAACGACTTCATAAAAATTCCTCCCGGGCAATTTGAAATTCCATCAGCCTATTTAATCGGCCTTTTCTTCGGGTCAGCTATTTATTTCACGGCGTCTTTTTTCGTTTCAGCCAAATACGACAAACGCATGGCTGAAATACCTGAGTTACACCAAGATATCCTAGATATCGTAGACAATTTAAAGAAATGCAGAGATGTCTTACGATCCTTGGGGCAACGAATGATTGCGGCATCCGAGAAACAAAATGATCGCATCCATGAGAGCGCGAAACAGGTGGACTGGAAAAAACTCAAAGAGTCTGGCTCAGCAGTGGATGGAAATACAAAACCACTCGTCGATAATGCCGCTGAACTGATCAAAAGTCTTTCTGACTATCACGCTATCGAAAATATCAACAACAACTACCGAAAACAAACCGATGAAATAGAACAAGAGGCAAAAAGCCTTTTTCGAGAAATAGACGAAAAAATAAGCGAATTTAGAAAAAAAACAGTGGGAATGGCTCATTTTCACAATCATTTTTGGGAATACCAACTGCCCCTCTTCGCCTCTCTACTCTCAATCCCAGCGAGCTTTGTAATTAGCATTCTCAAACAATCAGGTTGAACCCGCAATTGAACCCGAGAACACTTTATACGAAGGCATAAAAACGGCTTAAATATTGGTCGGAGCGACTGGACTCGAACCAGCGACCCCTTGACCCCCAGTCAAGTGCGCTACCAGACTGCGCCACGCTCCGACCCGGCGGCGGATGGAAACATCACGCCGCGAAGTCGCGGACTATAGCCAGCTTGACCAAAAGGGAAAGCCGCTTTTCTCACAAAATTTCACCGAAATGCGCGATTAGCGCTCGTCGTCTTCGGGGTTGATGGCCTCCAGGGCCAAAGTCGCCTGATCAAGGGCGTCTTGCACCTGTTCCAGCCGCCGCAGCAGCCCGGTTAGATTTTTGCGCATGGCCGGCGACAACGCGCCCGGCGCAGGCACGACCGAGGCCGGCATAAGGTCGAGCACGCCACCATCATCGTCTTTCGTGCTGGCTTTCGTCGGCGTTTCAACGTCTGGCTTTTCTTCGTCGTCAAGAACCGGGCGAACGTCCGTTGCCTCACCGGCGGCCGCACGTCGGCCTAGCTCGGAGACATATTTGACGCCTTCATCTTTGAATATTTTTTGAACGCCCTTGGTGGTGAAGCGCTGATCATAGAGCAGCGTTCTTATCCCGCGCAGGAGATCAATGTCGAGCGGACGGTAATAGCGACGCCCGCCGGCACGGCGCATGGGCCGGACTTGTCCGAACACTTCTTCCCAATGGCGCAACACATGTTGCGGCACGTCCAATTCCTTGGCCGCCTCTGAGATTGTGCGAAAGGCTTCGGCAGATTTCGCCACGGACATTGACCTGCTCTTTATTCAGCCGCGTTTGACTGTCGGTGGCTGTTGTTGATTTGATCTTTAAGAACATGCGAGGCACGGAAGGTGATCACCCGTCGCGGCTCAATCGGTACTTCTTCGCCAGTTTTCGGATTACGACCCATACGGAGTTTTTTCTCCCGCACGGAAAAAGTTCCGAAAGATGAGATTTTGACCGTCTCACCACCTTCGAGTGTTGAAGCCACCTCATCGAGGATACGTTCTACGAAGGCCGAAGATTCATTTCGCGAAATACCAAGCGAGCGATAGACCGCATCGGTCAGATCCGCCCGAGTAATGGTTTTTCCAGTCATGCTTACCCTTCCCCAACAATCCAACCTAGAGGCCGCCAATGTTTAAGTCGTGGTGTGCCCGGCAGGTTCAGTTTCGCCGCCCATTTGCACCAGAGGTTAATGGCTTAAGGCCGCTGTGGTCAATAAGTCTTTGAAATATAATACCTGTTTTATTCATCGTCACCTGTTTCAAGTGAAACGAAGCATAAACTTTTGGCCATATTGGGCGCACAAAGCGCGCCAAATGACAGATCAAAGCTCGATTTGACTAGGCGCGCATCAACGCGGCCCCCCAAGTCAGACCACCGCCCATGGCCTCAAACAGCACAAGGTCACCGGTTTTGATCCGCCCATCGGCGACACCGGCGCAATAGGCCAGCGGGATCGACGCCGCAGAGGTGTTTCCCTGCCCGGCGATGGTTGAAATCACCTGATCGGAACGAAGATTGAGTTTTTTGACAACGCCGTGAATGATTCGCTCATTGGCCTGATGTGGCACGAACCAGTCGATGTCCGTGACCGGGGTTTTTGCCTCTTCGCAGACCGCGACCATCGCTTGGGAGATGCGCGTAACGGCCTCGCGGAAGACTTTGTTGCCTTGCATTCGCACATGGCCGATCGTGCCGGTCGAAGATACGCCGCCATCAACATAAAGAAGATCGACCAAGCGACCATCGCATCGCATATAGCTTGCCTTGATGCCGCGCTCGCCTTCGTCCGCCTCATCAACAGCCTCAAGCACAAACGCGCCCGCACCATCGCCAAACAAAACGCAAGTACCGCGGTCTTCCCAATCAAGGATCCGCGAAAAGGTTTCTGCGCCAATGACCAGTGCGCGTTTATGTTGTCCGCTAATGAGGAACTTCTCTGCCGTTGACAGCGCATAGATAAAACCAGAGCACACAGCCTGAACGTCAAACGCAGCCCCCGCACCCGCCCCTAGCTTTGCCTGTACGATTGCAGCCGTAGATGGAAATGTGAGGTCAGGCGTTGTGGTCGCCACAATGATCAAGTCGATATCGCTGGCTTTCAGGCCAGCGTTATCGAGCGCGGCTTGGGCCGCGTGCGTCGCGAGGTCGGATGTTAACTCACCTTCGGAAGCAATATGACGCTCACGGATTCCAGTCCGCTCTCTGATCCATTCATCACTCGTGTCAACACGCTTCGAGAGTTCTTCATTCGTCAAAACTTGATCAGGAAGAAAAGCTCCGCATCCACGCAGGACTGTCTTCAAACTCATACCACCGCCGCTTTTACTGTTGTTTCTTTTGCATCACTAAGCCGGGCGCGTCGTTCCATAACGGCCTGAACTGTTGAAATAATCTCATCCCGGAATGGTCGGTTCGCAAGACTAGCGGCCATATTTACCGCGCTTGCGACCCCACGCGCATCTGCGCCACCATGGCTCTTCACAACGATTCCGTTGATGCCCAAAAATACGCCGCCATTGTTCGACCCTGGGTCCATGCGATCCTTTAGTTTCTTTAGCCCCGGTGCCATCATCAGCGCCCCAAGCTTGGCATTCAAAGACCCCGTAAGTGTTTGTTTGATCCACTCGCCCAAGAGACGCGCAGCACCCTCTGCGGATTTAAGCGCCACATTGCCGGTAAAACCGTCAGTGACCACCACATCCACGGTGCCTTTTGAAATATCATTACCCTCAACAAATCCGTGAAATGACATGTCAGGATCGGCCTCGCGCAGGACACGCGCAGCGGTGCGGATCAATTCATGCCCTTTGAGGTCTTCCGCGCCAACATTCAAAAGACCAACCGTTGGTCGCTCAACTTCCGTCAGTGCACGAAAGAATGCCTCTCCCATAATCGCAAACTGCACGAGCTGGTTCTCATCGGCGTCTACATTCGCGCCCACGTCCAGCACTACCGAGCGCCCGCGCGGGGTTGGCCAAAGCGCCGTCACCGCCGGGCGATCCACGCCCTCAATCATCCCGAGCTGTTTGCGCGAAACTGCCATCAGCGCGCCCGTATTCCCGCCAGAGACAACTGCGCTGACCTCGCCCTCACTCACGGCTGTCACCGCCGCCCACATAGAGGTATCGCGCCCGCGCCGTAAAACATGCATCGGCTTATCGGTCATCGAAACTACATTATCAGCATGGCGAATTTCAGCGTCGCGGGTTTCCGGTGCGGCTGCGATCAGTGGCTCCAGCTGAGCCTTGTCGCCAAAGAAAATGATTTTATTCTTGAGCCCGCGCTGGATCGCATATGCCACCCCTTCGACTACAGCTTTGGGGCCGGCATCGCCGCCCATCGCATCAATCGCCAGTACGTGATCCTGACTTTTTGTCATGGAATACATCTACCTATTCAATTCCCAATATGACCCCAAACAAAGGGCCCCTTATCGCGGAGCGCGGCGGAGAATATGGGCGACCGTCGGCTGATGCAACGCACGTGGCAAAACATCGTTAATGATCTTATAGCCTGCGCGATGCTTAGGTAAACCTATTGATTATCATCACTTTTTTTAATTGCCCCTTGCAACACAGCAAATGGGGAGACTTTTTCCTCTTTCGCGTAAATATCAGCAAGGCTGGTCGCGCCCTCTTTTCGGGGGAACGGATCCAAGGCGAGAGAAAGCTGTTGAACGAGCAATTCGCCAATATCAATGTCATCCCCAAGATGGACCTCTGGCAAGCGCCAATCCTCTTCAGTCTCGGTTTCATCTTCGTCTTTTGTCTCTGGAATACGCGTGAATTCAATATCAAATTCGTCATGCACAGCTTCATCCACGGGCTCAAGACTGGCCACACATTCCCGGACCATCTGGGCTTTTACCGCACCATCGACAAAAATCTCGGTTTTGGTGGTGGAGATGCGAATCTCCCCCTCGAAATGGGAAATCGACAAAGCGCCAAGCCTCGCCGCGACTTTGCGGCACTGATCTTCGTTCGCAGTCAGGCTGAAGATTTTTGGCGCGCGGCCCGGATCGCCCAATTCAATGATTTTACTGAATTCTGGTTGCGGCTCGCTCATATCAGTTCCTCCATTGGCGGGAAAACGACAATTCCCTTGGCGACACGCCCATGTGGTTGCCCATGAAGGGCCGCATCGAGCTTTCTCACATAGGCAGCAAATTTTGGCGCGGCGGCGGCCTGTTCATTCGCGAAAAGATTGCGGCCCAGCGCGCGCTCAAGCTCTGCCGGCTCTGCGTTGGGTGCGAGGGCATCTTCAAAGGCAGCGATCCGCCCATGAAAGCTCTCCGCCATTTTCCGCACTTTCTTACCCACCGCATCATCGCCAACGCCCATTTCACGCAATGAATCGTCCATATTCTGGAACATCGCATCGAACATACATTGGCTGGTTTCGCGTGCACCCGGCTCGGTCTTCAAACGACGCATCACCAAATAAACGTGAAGCGCGACCTGCTCGAATCGGCCCTCGACCGTGTCTTCAGCCCCTAGCTGCTCATAAAGCGGCGCTGAGCGGGCCTGCTCAACGGCAGCGGCGTATAACGCGCGGCCAGCCTCAAGCGACGGATCTTTTTTGAAGATCGCATTCAATAGCGGTTTAAACATGCAGGAGTATTCCTTAGCTTCTTTTCTTACTGGCTGGCCGCTCGCGTACCCAAAAATGACCTGATACCGGCGAGAGGCAGGATTATCGCCATCAAGGGTTTGCGGCGCATCGCAATCGCTGGTATCGATGGGCGAAGTATTCCCGACGGGCCTCACGATCAAGTCCCAGTGGGCGAAAAGGCCAAAATCGACTATGTTTTCCGGTAATCTATGTTTTCCGGCATCTGGCTATTTGGTAAAATCCGACCCGCTCTTATTAGAGCACGACGAGCAAAGAGTAGAGAGCGCAACATGATCAGACTTCTTCTTTTGGCGCTTTGCCTAACGACCCTGCAAGCCTGCGTTTCCGTTCGTTCTAGCCACGGCTATGTGCTCGAGCGGGATCAGGAATCACTGGCCGCGGAACCGGGCTTTGACACGAAAGACTCTATCCTCGCGAAATATGGCGAACCATCAATGATCGGCGTCTTTGATCGCAACGCATGGTACTATCTCCATTCAACAGATCATTCACGGGCATTCTTTAAGCCAAAGACCCAGACACGAACGGTCACGGCGATTCATTTTGACCCCGAGGGTGCCGTTGAAGAGTTTGACACTTATACACTCAACGATGGCGAAGATATTCGGCTCGTCCAGCGCCAGACCCCAACACGCGGCAAAACCCTCAATTTCTGGGAACAGCTATTGGGTAATGTCGGCGCGCTGCCTGCGGGTATTGGCGAAGAAGGCCCAACACCCGGCCAGTGAACCGCACATAATTTGATCTCTCAAAATGCCGACCTCAGCGTCGGCATTTTTTGTGCACCAATTCTTAGCTGAAGTGGTCGTAACCCACATTTTCAACCGGTATTGGGTTGCCCGCTTCATCGAGAAACAAAACGCCATCGCCACGACTTAACGTCCCGATACGCGAAACCTCCGTACGCGACGCTTTTGATGCGACTGTTATGGACCGGCGCATAGAGGGCGGTGCCGCAAAGAGAATTTCATAATCGTCACCAAACCCCACGAGCTTCGCCAGCGCACGCCAACGATGATCTTGGGCCGCCACCCATGACGCAGCCCCCGCCGACCGCGGTATCGCCACGGCTTCGATCTCGGCGCGCAAACCCGAGGCATGCGCAAGATGCCCCGCATCTGCAATCAACCCGTCCGACACATCTATTGCCGCTGTTGCAAGGCCCGCAAGCGCAGCACCCAGGCTCAAACGCGGCTCTGGCAAATGGTAGCGCCCCGAGAGCGAAGCTTTATCAACGGTTGTGAATTTGAACTCTTTACGAAGAGCCGCAAGACCTAGCCCCGCATCGCCAATTGTTCCGGACACGTACAAATCATCACCCAGCGACGCGCCTGATCGCGACGTCATGCCCTGCCGTGGCGGCGTACCAAAAAATGTCGCCGACAGTGTCAACGGGCCAGTTTTGGTACTGTGCATGGTGGTATCACCGCCATAGAGCGAAATCTTATAGCGGCCCTGATCCTCGCCGAGGCCACGGGCGAATTGCACGATTGAATCGCGCGCCACCGCCTTGGGCCAAACGCAACCCAGAAAATAACCAATCGGTTTTGCGCCTTTTGCAGCCAGATCAGAAAGATTGGCTCGGATTAATTTCTGCGCCACGAGATCGAGTGGGTCTTTGGGCAGGAAATGCACACCAGCAACCATCAAGTCTTTGGTTACCACAAGGTTTTGTTGCTCTAGCAAAGCCGCATCATCAATAAGATCAAACGCACCCGGTGCTGACGCGGTCAGCGGCGCGAAAATATCGCGGATGATGTCAAACTCGCTCATGCATTCTTCTTTGTGTTTAGACTGTGACTTCGTCGCCGCGCGCCTCTTTTGAAGCCGCATCAAGCACCGCATTGATAAAGCCTGGTTCATCACCTTCAAAGAAGGCTTTGGCAATGTCCACATATTCGTTGATGACAACCTTATACGGAATATCCGGACGGCGGATCATCTCATATAAGCCCGCCCGCAGGATCGCACGCGCAGTCGCGTCAAGCCGGGACAGCTTCCAACCGGTCGTCAATTGCCGTTGAAGATAGGGGTCAAGGCGGTTTTGTGCTTCTACGGCACCGCGCAAAATATCAGCGAAGAAGGTCTTATCCGCCTCTTGCAGTTGCACGCCTTCAATTTCACTGCCAAAGCGATGATCTTGAAACTCACGAATTGTGGCCTCAACACCCTGCCCGGCGGTCTCCATTTGATATAGCGCCTGAACGGCGGCCAATCGCGCTGCGGACCGTGGCGGTGCGCCTTCTCTGTTTTTACTTGATGTCATCCCATTGGGCCCGTTGGGCCTCGCCTCACTCTTGTTCACTGTCGTCCATCTTGCCAAGAAATTGCTCGAAATCCTTAGCTTCACGGAAATTTTTATACACGGATGCGTAGCGCACATAGGCCACAGCATCGAGCTTGGCGAGCCCTTCCATCACAAGCTCGCCCACTCTTATTGTCTCGATTTCATTTTCGCCCATCGCTTCGAGTCGGCGAACGATGCCCGATACCATTTGCTCAACCCGCTCTGGCTCAAACTCGCGCTTACGCAATGCAATCAAAATCGACCGCATGAGCTTGTCTCGGTCAAACGGTGCGCGTTTCCCGGTGTTCTTGACCACCATCAACTCGCGCAACTGCACCCGCTCGAACGTCGTAAACCGACCACCACAGGCAGCGCATTCACGACGCCGCCGGACCGAAGCGCCATCTTCGGCCGGGCGAGAATCTTTGACCTGAGTTTCGTCACTGCCGCAAAAGGGACATCGCATCTGTATATTCCTTGCTGCTGTTTCGAACCCAAAAGGCCACGCAGCGTTTAGCTATAAATCGGGAAGCGCGCTGTGAGCGCTTTGACGCGCGTCGCCACAGCGGCCTCAACGCTCGAATCGGCCTCGCTATTATTGGCCATTGTATCAAGCACTTCGGCCATCATAGCCCCGATTTCCCGGAATTCCGCAACGCCAAAACCTCGGGTGGTGCCCGCGGGCGAGCCAATCCGGATGCCAGATGTCACTGTGAACTTCTCAGGGTCAAAAGGTACCCCATTCTTATTACAAGTTATACCTGCCCGTTCTAAGCTCTCTTCAGCCTTATTTCCTTTGACGCCCTTTGGTCGAAGATCAATCAAAGCCAAATGCGTATCGGTACCGCCAGAGACCACCGCATAGCCAGATTCAACCAGCACACTCGAAACAGCCTGAGCATTTTCAATGACTGCGCGTGCATAAGATTTAAATTCAGGGCGTAGCGCTTCACCAAAAGCGACAGCTTTTGCCGCGATGATATGCATCAACGGACCACCCTGTATTCCGGGAAATAATGCCGAGCGAATTTTCTTCGCAAGGTCAGCATCATTGGTCAGCACCAAACCACCGCGTGGTCCACGCATTGTTTTGTGCGTCGTCGTTGTAACCACATGTGCATGGTCCATCGGGTTAGGGTATTCGCCCGCCGCAACAAGGCCTGCAAAATGGGCCATATCGACCATGAGGTATGCGCCAACATTGTCGGCAATTTCACGGAAGCGTTTGAAGTCGATAATACGTGAATACGCACTACCACCAGCAATAATCATTTTCGGCTTATGCTGCTCAGCCAGATCAGCGAGTTGATCATAATCAATCAGATTATCATCCTCACGCACGCCATAGGATACTGCGTTGAACCACTTCCCTGATTGGTTCGCCTTGCCACCATGGGTTAGGTGCCCGCCAGACGCGAGATCCATCCCCAGGAACGTATCCCCCGGCTTCATGATCGACATGAAAACGCACTGGTTTGCTTGGCTTCCTGAATGCGGCTGAACTATTGCTTCAGTACTATTAAACAACTTTTTAGCGCGACTAATCGCAAGCTCTTCGACCTCGTCTACGAATTCACAACCGCCATAATAACGTCGCCCTGGATAACCTTCAGCATACTTGTTTGTAAGCACTGACCCGGCGGCTTCAAGCACAGCTTTTGATACGATATTTTCAGATGCGATCAGTTCGATCTGATCTTTTTGACGAACAAGCTCACGTCCCATTGCGGCAAAAATATCAGCATCTCTCTCAGCGAGAGTTTCAGTGAAAAAACCTTCCGGTAATTCGTAGGCATGACTAGCACTCATTAAGGCGTCTCCTGGCGAGGTGGCGGCACCCAAGAGCGGGTCCCATTTTATGGGGCTGACATATAAGCGCCGATTCTTTTAACGGCAATGCAGTCTGGGCATAACAGTCAAAATCGATCGAATATTCGTTCGAACTGATCAGTTTACCAATCTTGTGTGTAGAAGACCTGCGTACTTCACAATCAATAAATAGCGTATGGGCGCTCTTATCGATCAATTGTGCATGATTACTTGATTTTTTTGTATCTAAATAAGCGAAACCATTGCCAAGACGCTTAATTCGAGTTACCGGAATATTGGGGTGAGGAGCGCAACTTGTATTATCTTGCGCATAAGGGAGTGTATCCTTAGCAGTGCTTACCTTACTAGACAGTTCTATTAGTAAGCTCCGCATCTCCGGGAAAACGCTCCCAAAGGAGAAATAGTATGATTACTAAGAAGCCGGCTTCCGGCGAACAATTCAACGCAATAAATGTGGCTGGTGATATTGTGGCCGCCTATGTTGGCAACAACTCAGTAAAAGCTGAGGACTTACCAACTCTACTTCATGACGTTTTTTCAGCTGTCTCCGGCCTCGCTGAGGAAGGTGCAGACTTCATAACCAACCGCGAGCCTGCCGTTCCGATCGACAAATCGGTGACACCTGATTTCGTTATCTGCCTAGAAGACGGCAAAAAGCTCAAAATGCTAAAACGCTACCTGCGTACGCATTATGATCTTTCGCCTGAGGAATATCGTCGTAAATGGGGCTTACCTGCGGATTATCCGATGGTTGCACCAAATTACGCCAAACGCCGTTCACAATTTGCCAAAGATATCGGCTTGGGCACGGCTGCAACGTCTAAAAACCGCGCCGGCACTAAATCCGCCGCAAAGAAAGCCACCAGCAAAAAGCGTGTGGCAAAAAAGAAGTAACCAGCGGAGGCTCGGTCAAGGATAACGACACCTGCCCCCGAGCCTCTGCCATTCGCGCAGAAGTACCGAAAAAAGCGCAGAATAGATTGAAAGCCGAAGCCCCGAACAAATCGGGCCTTTCAATTCTACTCAATCACACCTCAAATTCCGCTCAGAAGCCGCAATACCGCGCCCTAAATAGGTTTGGGAATTGCTCACGCGCAAAAAAAATTGCGCCCTTTGAGAAATATTGCTTGCCGCCGCCGTTAACGGATCAGCGGCATCGCATCACTGTCCAGTGTCTAGTTCTGATACGGATTTAAGACACCTGACCTAATTTTTCTCTCCTCAATCCAATAAACGCGTCAATTCCAGCGTCCCATTTCCGTGGGAAATATAAAATTGTTCCTATCTGGGAAATTTTCAAATCAATTTTTTCACCAATAATCAACCACTTATCGAAGCTTTTACCATGATGTTTAGCCGTTTCTTAAAAGCCCCAATTTAGGTTCAGCCTCATCAAATAAGTAGATCCATTAGTTGCGTATTACGGGGATTAAAACCGTCATGACTGTCGTCGCAGAAACAATAGTACCATTGGCCATTGCCGAAGAAGCCCCGGCAAAGACGGATGCTTACGTCATCGGTCCAGATGGTACGCCACTGACTTTACAAGACCTCCCTCCGCCGAGCACGAAGCGCTGGGTAATCCGTCGCAAAGCAGAAGTCGTTGCCGCAGTTCGCGGTGGCCTTTTGACCCTCGAAGAGGCCTGCACCCGCTACACCCTCACTGTGGAAGAGTTTCTTTCATGGCAAAAAGCAATCGATCAATTTGGTTTGCCCGGCCTACGCGCGACACGCGTTCAACAATATAGGTAACCCTCCACTTTTCGGTTTTCGAACAGCCCGCGTCATCTATGACGCGGGTTTTTTTATGTCGGGCGATAACACGAAGAACCTCTACAACTGGCATCCCCCCCTTAAAGCCGTTACAATAAAGGCGATTTCGCTTTGGTCGGAATAGGCCAGCCCAGTAGTGGTATTCAGGCGAGCCCAAACAATGACCGGTTGTGTTCCTCATGATGAAGTTTATCGCCTCAACCCTCGACGCGGCAAAAGCAAAAGCGCACCGAGCGCTAGGCGAAAAAACGGTCATCATTTCCGTACGTAATCTACCGAGCGGTGATGTTGAGGTAACGGCCTCTGACAAACCATCGCCCGCAGCCCCGACCCCCGCACCGAAAGCCAGCTTTGCGGGAGCGGCCCGTGACGCGGTCGATGAAGGCCCGTTCAAGATGGGCGCTGGCGCGCGATTGAGCGATAGCATCGAAGCCAAATTTTCGGCCGATGCACTCTCGCGCCTTTCCAGCAAACTTAGCGGCGGAAAATCATCGCGCGGCATCAATATGAGTGACGTGACCGTTCGCGCTATGGCGGAAATCCTTGCGCCTCATGGTATCGGCGAGAGCCTATTGGCTGCGTTGGTCGATGGAGCCCGCAAATCAGACATTGATGAGGATCTTTATCGGTTGGAAACGGGCTTTCGCGAAACCTTCGTCTTTGCGCCAATGGTTTTCTCACCGACAAGCCCGATCATGCTTGTGGGGCCCACAGGCGCAGGCAAGACCTCCACCGCTGCAAAACTTGCCGCTGCGGCGCAGGCAAATGGCAGCAAAGCCACAATGATCACAGCGGATGTTGGGCGCGCCGGGGCTATTGATCAAATCAAAGCCTATGGTGAAGCGCTGCATGCGGAATATTTCATCACGGAATCGCCACTTGATGTGGCGCAAATTCTACGCAGCCACAAACCGCAAGGGGCCGTCGTTTTTGACACGCCCGGCGTCAGCCCTTTCGATAGCGCCGATATCGCTGCACTCCGAAGCTATCGTGAAGCCGCCAATGCCGAGCCGGTTTTGGTATTGCCTGCGAGCGGTGACGCCGACGAATATGTAGATTGGGCAATGGCCTTTAAAGAGATCGGTGTTCGGCGCTGTATCCTGACCAAATTCGACGCCACCAAACGGGTTGGCGCGGGGCTACGCGCAGCGTTCGAGGGCGAGCTTGCGCTCGCGCATTTCTCAGAAACGCCATTCATCTCCGAGGGGTTATTGACCGCGACGCCGGAATTCCTCGCGCGGCGGTTGATCGCCTCTCGCCCCGGCCCGATTTCACGCTAGGCCCAAAAGAAAAGCGGGCCATAGGCCCGCCAATTAAAACGCTACTTTATCTTTATACTGAATACGCTTTGTTACTAGATCAGCTGTTGGGGGACAGCTAAACTACTGTTTGCCAAGAAGTGCAACCGGGTCGACAGTTTTTGAATCCTGACGAATTTCAAAATGCAACTGCGGTGTGGTCACTGCGCCGGTCTGGCCGACTTTCGCGATCAACTGACCTTTGCGGACAGGATCACCTTTTTTGACTAGCATCGCGTCGTTATGGGCGTAGGCCGTAACAAATCCGTCCTGGTGTTTCACCAGTAATAGATTGCCAAAGCCCTCAAGCTCCGACCCGCGATAAACAACCTGACCATCGGCGGCCGCACGAACCGGCGAACCGACAGGCGCCGCAATATTGACGCCGTCATTACGACGACCAAGGTTGCCAGAGCCATATTCCGAAATCACCGCACCACGAACAGGCCACGAGAACAACGATTTCGCCGAAGCTGGTTCAGGCTTAGTATAAGAAACTGTACGAGAAATCTCACCTACGTCTGCGGGTGCTGTTTCACGTTTTACCGTGCGTTGCGTATTGGTTATTTGCGGTGTCGCTGGGCGATCTAACGCGGTGACCGGCGCTTGTGGAATCACAATCCGCTGGCCGACACTAAGCGCATATGGTGCACGCAGATTATTTGCCGCAGCAATATTACCTACGGAAACGCCTGATGCGCGTGAAATTGCATAGAGCGTTTCACCGCCGCGAACCGTATGTAATCTGTCTTGGGCTGCAACACGCCGGGTCGGCGCATCAACAGCAATCGCCGTCGCCCCTTTCGGCAGCTTTAACACTTGCCCAACACTCAACCCATAGGGTTTTTTAAGGTCATTCGCGTCAATGAGTTCGGCGGGTTCAACATTAAAGCGGCGCGAAATAGCATACACAGTATCCCCACGCTGAACTTCGATATAGCCTTTGGCTTTATGCAGATGCGCCGGGGCTGTTGAAACAGCCTGTCGCCCACCGTCACCTAAATAGACCGCCTTCACCGGGGTCAGCTGCACCGGCTCAATCGCTGCGCTTTGCGGTTGGTAAACTGGCTTTTGATAAACTTGCGCGGTTTGCACATTTTTCGCTTCGCGCGCGCGATAGATATCTTCTGGTGAATGATAAACGCGGGTTTGCCGCGCCGGGTCTGCACCATAAACAACAGGCGCATGATTATGAGATCCACACGCCGCGATCGCCATAAAAGAGCTTGTTAATAATGCCCAACCCACGGTTTTCATCACCCCTCCTCCAAAGAAAATATCAATTCGATTCGAACTGACGTTTGCTCTCTTTGGTTAACAGAAGGTAAATATATGGCCAGTCTGTTAAGGATTTGTCATTAATTTGAAAACCGTGGAGTCTACGCCTCAGTTTTAAAGCTATCCGTCAGTTTCTGATGCGAGTCCTTGTGGGTCAGCGCAAGGTGAAGCGGCGTAATCGAAATGCGGCCATCATAGATCGCGCGCAAGTCTGTTCCTTCGGGTGGATTGGATCGCGTCCCCTTAAAGCCATACCAATAATAGGTTCCGCCACGAAGGTCTTTGCGCTCTTCCGCAAAAAGCTGCACCGCGTCGCGATGGCCCTGCTCGGTGACCTCAATTCCTTTTACGTCGTCCGGCTCAACATCTGGAAAATTTACGTTGATCACCACGTCATCCGGCCACCCCGTATCGAGCAACTGGCGGACAATGCGCGCACCATTTGCCTCAGCGGTATGCCACCGCGCTTTGTCGCGATCGAGCCGTGACAACGACAGCGCGATTGATGGGATGCCCATAGACATGCCCTGAAAGGCTGCTGCGATGGTGCCAGAAACCGTCACATCTTCCGCGAGGTTCTGACCATTATTGACCCCGGAAAGAATTAGGTCCGGTTTTTTACCCTCTACTAACCGCGTCACGCCCATCATCACAGCATCACTTGGTGTTCCTGAAACAGAAAAGCGGCGATCATCAAATTTGCGCACACGCAAAGGGTGGGCAAGTGTCAATGCCCGCGCCGCGCCCGACTGTTCCTCTTGGGGCGCAACAACCCAAACATCATCAGAAAGCTCCTGCGCAATCTTAACCAGGCTTTCAAGCCCACGCGCATGGATACCATCATCGTTAGAACATAAAATCCGCATTCGGCTATTTCGCCTCAATCTTGGTGACACCACCCATGAACGGACGAAGTGCTTCGGGCACCGTCACTGAGCCATCAGCGTTCTGATAGTTTTCTAAAATCGCTACCATGGTGCGGCCAACCGCCAAGCCTGACCCATTCAGCGTATGCACAAACTTTGTTTGTTTCTCACCTTTGGGCCGGCACCGCGCATTCATCCGCCGCGCTTGGAAGTCGCCGCAATTGGAAACCGATGAAATCTCGCGGAATGCATTTTGTCCCGGCAACCATACTTCAATGTCATAGGTTTTAACTGCACCAAAACCCATATCGCCTGTTGAAAGCACCATGGTCCGGTATGGCAATTCAAGACGTTTCAATACCTCTTCGGCGCAACCGATCATGCGTTCATGCTCGTCTTTCGATTGGTCGGGCGCAGTGATTGAAACCAGTTCCACCTTTGAGAATTGGTGCAAGCGAATCATGCCGCGTGTATCGCGCCCCGCCGACCCAGCTTCGGACCGAAAGCACGGCGTCCATGCGGTCAAGCGCATGGGCAATTCTTCCTCGGCCACAATCTGTTCACGCACCATATTCGTCAACGAGACTTCTGCCGTAGGGATTAACCAATGATCGCCGGTGGTCTTAAACAAATCCTCTGTGAATTTCGGCAACTGGCCCGTGCCATAAAGCGCATCATCCTTGACCAACAATGGCGGAGCGACTTCGGTGTAATTAAATTCGCCCGTATGCAGATCAAGCATGAAGTTAGCAATCGCACGTTCCAAACGCGCTAGCTGCCCCTTTAAAAGAACAAACCGCGCGCCAGACATGTTCGCAGCGGTTTCAAAATCCATCTGGCCGAGCGCTTCGCCGATATCAAAATGTTCTTTCGCGCTGTTAGACCGGTTTGGCTCGCCCCATGTGCGCAATTCGACATTGGCGTCTTCGTCTTTGCCTTCGGGTACGTCATCAGCCGGGATATTCGGAATACCCGAAAGGATATCGCGAATGGCATCCTGTTTTTTCTTTTGCTCAGCTTCAGCAACGGGCATCTGCTGTTTGATCGCATCCACATCGGCGCGCAGACGGTTGAATTCATCCTCGTCGCCCTTGGCTTTCGCTGCACCAATCTGTTTCGAGGCTGCGTTGCGGCGCTCTTGCAGATCATTCAACACATGGGTGTATTTGCGCGCTTCCTCATCAAGGGCGAGGATCTCACCTGCGCGCGGACCTAGGCCACGGCGCGCGAGGCCAGCGTCAAATGCATCGGGGTTATCGCGGATGAATTTAATATCAAACATAGCGCTCGTTTAAAGGTGTTATGGATTTGGGTCTAGCCTGTTCAGCTAGCGACTTCCTCGTCAGCGCCCTCAGCGGCTTTTTTGACCCGCTTTTCTGCAAAGCGCACCGAAACTACGGAGGCCTCATAAAGGGCAATAATCGAAATCCCTAATATCAACTGACTAAACGGGTCCGGCGGGGTCAAGAATGCAGCCATAATGAAGATAGCAACGATCGCTACACGGCGGTTTTTGACCAAAAAACCAGAGGTCATCAAACCAGCGCTCGCCAGCAGGGTCAGGAATACCGGCAACTGAAACGCAAACCCGAACGCCATTATTAAGGTCGTCATCAGTGATAGATAATCACCCACACGCGTCAGAAGCTCAATCGAAACACCCGTGCCAGAACCTGCATCGCGCTCCATCCCCACCGCAAACCGCATGACGAACGGCATCAACACAAAGTAAACGAGGGCCGCGCCGGTGGTGAACAAAACTGGCATCGCCGCCAAGAACGGCAGCGCCGCCCGTCTTTCGTTGCGATAAAGCCCGGGCGCGACGAATTTGTAAATTTCATAGGCGACAACAGGAAATGCCAAGGCAATCGCCCCAAGCGCAGCAAGACGCACACGCGTGAAAAAAAACTCAAGCGGCGCGAAATACAGTTTTGGCTCAACGCCTGCTTCGGTCACCGCTCTTTCAAATGGAATCACGAGAAATTCATAAAGCGGGATCGAGAAAATAAAACAAACAGCAAACGCAACACCAAGCGCAATGACAGAAACGATCAAACGCTGCCGCAGTTCAACAAGATGGTCGAGCAGCGGCGCAGCCGATGCTTTTAACTCGTCCTCTTCATCATCGGGTTTCTCGTTCGCCGGATCGCCACTCATGGTTTGGCGATCTCTTGGTTTGGTTTTGCGTTTTCGGTCTTTGTCTCGCTTTGCGCGTCATCAGATGGCACTTGATCACCGACGGAATTTGAGACGGCTTGGTTAATCTCGCTCGCCTCTTTACGAATTTCGCTGTCTATCGGCGCAACAGTTTCATCGATTGCGCGTTTGGCATCACTGATCGGATTATGTTTTTTCAGATCATCAATCTCTTTGCGCAGCTCTTCCATATCGGCTTCGCGCGCCATTTGATCAAAAGCCGCCGTAAATTCGCCCGCCATGGCGCGGGCCTTCGCCATCATTCGCCCAGCATCGCGCATTAATTTGGGTAAGTCTTTTGGGCCGACCACGATCAGAATGACCACAGCGACGAGCATCAGTTCAAAAAAACCAAATTGCGGCATGAGGCTCATAAGCGGCCAATCACACTTCTACCTGTTTGCGCACTCCAGAATGGGCGCGGTTTATTCGGCGCGGGATTTTTCTTCATCGGAAACTGGCGTCACGTCCGTCGCCTTGTCGCCGCGATCATCAATGGCTTTTTCTTCTTCCTGTAGCCCTTTGCGGAAGGATTTAATACCTTTTGCAAAGTCACCCATAATTGATGAAATTTTGCCGCCACCGCCGAATAAAAGCAGGGCAAGCACAAGAATAATAACAATTTGCCAGGGTCCAATTGCGCCCATGATGCGCCTCTCAACTAGTTTCAGCGGTATAGGTAGAACGGGCGAGCGCGAGACGCAAACACCAATCGAAAAAAGTGGCTATATATCAGCCGCTTCATCAATAGAATCGGGGATTTCCTTGCCTTCATCCTCGTTAAGGAAGTCTTGGGCAAATTCACCGTCTTCCCCGTCCTCACCGTCATCTTCGTCGTCTTCTGCCTCAGATGGGCTTGGAACCGAGAATCCGGGCGGTAATCGCGCATCGAGAAGCCCGGCCGCTTTGAGGTCCGCAAGGCCTGGAAGATCGGTCACAGTCTCAAGACCAAAATGCTCCAGGAATGATTGCGTCGTACCATAAAGCGTTGGTCGCCCAGGCGCATCACGGCGCTTGCCGCGAAGTTTCACCCAACCAATTTCCAAAAGCTGGTCGAGCGAACCCTTGGCCACTTGAACGCCGCGCACATCCTCAATGTCAGCGCGGGTGCATGGCTGGTGATAGGCAATAATCGCCAATGTCTCGAGTGCCGCACGAGAGAGTTTACGCTGAGTGGTTTTTTCTTTTTGCAGGACGTGTGCAACATCTGCCGACGTCACGAAATGCCACTTGCCTTCCACCGCCCTTAGATTCACACCGCGATTTTCATAGTCAGCGCGCACGCGCTCAAGCAATGCATCTACGTCGGCACCGGCCGGTAGGCGATCAACAATGCTCTTGCGGTCAAGCGGTTCAAAGGCCGCGAACAACAGTGCCTCGAGCATACGTGTCTGCTCGACGAGGTCTTCTTCGCTCCATTCGACTGGTGCCGGCGCGGCGGCTTCTTGCAACTCGCCCTCGTCGCTAGTTACATCCTCCGCATCAGTTTCGACGGCAGTGTCTATCTCGGTATCGGCAGCCACATCTTCTGAAACAACTTCGTCGCTGTCGTTCAACGACGGTTCATTGTCTTCAGCGGTACGCTCGGCGACATCATCCGCCGTCGGCGCGGTTTCCAATTCGGTTGCCATTTCGTTTTCGGAAACTTGGTCATCCACGCTTGTCACTTCGCTTTCTTCACTCGACAATTCTTCCGCTAGCGCATCTTGGGTTGCGCGCGCATCCAATCCTTTGAAATCTCTTCCGGCGTCAGAATCCGTCATGACGCATCCTCTTCATCCGTTGACTGACGAGCTTTAATGTAAATAGGCTCGAAAGTTCCAAGCTGGCGAAGGTCAATCTTCCCGGCCTTTGCAAATTCAAGCGCCGCATTAAACGAGCTGGCAAGCACCGAAATATCTGGTGCCTCGACGTCGTAAGTTGTGGTCAGCGAACGAAGTTCAGTCCATTCCGGAATGGCACCCAGAATACGCTCCAGCCTAATACGCGCAGCTTCGACCGAATACACCGCCGGCGGCTCAATGTGATATTCCCGGTCCACCGCGGCGACCCGCTGCACCGAATAGGCACGCAAAAGATCATAGAGATCTGCCTGCCAATCGGGTTTGTGGGTGACACGAACCCCCTCTGGTGCGCCGCGCGTGAAAAAGTCTTCGCCTTTTTGCGGCAGCGCCTGAAGGTCTTCGACCACTTTGCGCATAGCCTCTAGGCGTTGTAGCTGAAACGCCAAGCGCGCAGCCATTTCGTCCGCAGTCGGCTCATCGCTGTCGCTCTCAACGACCGGCAGCAGCATTTTCGATTTAAGAAACGCCAACCACGACGCCATGACCAAATAGTCTGCCGCCAGCTCTAGATTGCGTTCTTTAGCGACTTCCACAAAGCGCAAATATTGATCGACCAACGCGACCATGGAAATCTTGCGGATATCAACCTTTTGATGACGCGCAAGATCAAGAAGAACATCAAGCGGTCCTTCATAGCCGTCGAGGTTCACCACCAACGCATCGACTGCGTCTTCCGGCACTTCAACGCGCACCGGCGCATCAAAAGCATCCTGCGTCTCCGCAGGAGCCTCGCTTGTCGCCGAGGTTGCGCCTTCGTCGGTCACAACTGCCGCCAATACAATGTTCTCACCATCCGCCATTACGCCACATAAGACCGATTCTGGCCCCTGCCTATCAGCCTTTCGTCCCCCTGTTGAAAATCAAGCCAATACTGGCTTTAGGAGCGCCCCAAGCCGCTCATAGGCCTCGGCAGTATCATCCCTGTCAACCACACGAAGCTCCAATAGCGCGGCCTTGGCGCGCTGTTCGGCCTTTCCCTTAAGGGTTTTCAATGCCTTAGCGCTTTCTTGCTTTTCCCCCATTGAGAAATTGCAATTTAGCACGATGTCACAACCAGCCTCATAGGCACTGGAAATCCGGTCACTGATTGCACCGCCCAACGCCTTCATCTTGAGATCATCCGTCATCAACAGGCCGTCAAATCCGATGTCACCCCGAATGACATTTTCCACAACCGCTGGTGATAGTGTTGCCGGATGCTCAGTGTCATAGGCTTCGAAAACGATATGCGCGGTCATGCCCATGCGGGTTTCGCAAAGCGCCTTGAAAGGATGAAAATCAACCTCTTCAAGATCAGCTTTCCGCGCACAGACATTTGGCAAATCATGATGGCTGTCGCATAAGGCCCGCCCATGGCCCGGCAAATGTTTAATCACCGGCAATGCGCCGCCATCTTTCAGGCCATCAATCTGTGCCTGCGCGAGCTTAATGATTGTGTCTTGATGTTTCGCCAGCGCGCGATCGCCAATCACCACCGGGTCTGCATCCATTTGCGGCACGTCGAGCATGGGGACACAATTTACATTGACCCCACAATCAGAAACCAACCGACCAAGCAAATAGCCATTTAGCCTTGCCGCCTCCGTCGCTTTTTTGGGGTCGAGCCGATAAAGCTCGCCAAACATGGCCGGCGCTGGGTGTTCAGGAAAAACCGGCGGCTTCATCCGCGCGACACGCCCGCCCTCTTGATCAATCAAGATCGGGGCATTGTCGCGCCCCACACATTCACGCAGTTCATCACAATGGGCCCGCAGTTGTTCCGGGCTTTCGCAATGGCGCGCAAAAACGATAAAACCCCATGGGTCTACATCACGGAAAAACGCGCGTTCCTCAGAAGAGAGACGCGCGCCTTCACAATCAAAAATTGCCGCTGTGGGCATCAGCCCCTTACCTCAATCATCACATCAGAAATAACTGCGTTCAAAGCCAAAGCGCCCAAAATCAAAGCGCTTTGATCAGGCAATCCTGCCCACGCTCTTTGAGGCCTGCACAATAAGTCTTTGCCGCATCAGAAGATGAGAAAGGCCCAATACGCAAACGATGATAAACGCCGCGATCACCGAGGTCCGCCCGCTCTACGTCAGGTGATTTACCGTCGAGATAACCATCGAGCTTTGTTTGCAGCCGTGACCACTGAGCCATGGCTTCGTCATTTGAACGGAACGCCCCGACCTGAACAACATGAGTACCGCCACTCGCCGCGGCAGAATTGCGCGACGCCGGACGGACATTACTCGCCGTTGTTGCGGGGGTCACGCTAACTGTTGCCGGTGCTGTATTTCGTGCCGTATCCTTGGGCTTTGGTGTCGGTGCCGTTTCAGGCCCCAGCGTTGCAGCATCTTCTTGTTTCAAGCTCGCGAGACGATCTTCGACTTCATCGGTGATGTCGGTGGTCGTTGTTTCTGCCTGAGATGCGAGTGCACCAATGGTGTCTTCTACATTGCGTGTAACTGGCTCTTCCGGGCCTTCGGCCAAGGTTGTCACTGGCTCCGGGTCGTTGCCGTCAAGCGCGTCATAAACTTCGCGGTCGGCAACAGTCTCGGAATTGTCAGCGGTTTCAATCTTGATCGGCTCAGGATCAGCAGCAACATAAGGCATCTCAGCCGCACCACCCTCGCGTCCGGCTTTCATGCCTTGGTTATAAGATATCCACACCACCGACACAAAAGCGCCGATCATGACAATACCCATGATCAATACGACTAGTCCCGACAGGCCGCGATCATCATCATCGTCGAACTCGTCATATTCTTGATAGTCGTCTTCGTAGGTCTCTTCATGTGCTGCGTTGGTCATGGTCCTAAACCGCTCCTTGGCAGACGTCGTTATCATAACGTCTGTATCATCTGTATGCGCCCGAAAGTCATAGGCGCGCTAATTCATAACGCAAGAGCGTTTGTCTAATCGCTCTTTTACGAACACTGCCGCAGAACTGCGGGCGCTCTGAAAATTCCCACCCGATTCGGCCACCCGAATCGCTTTGCGTCGTTCATTCTACCACCTTAGCGCCAAATGATGGAGCTTTAGCCGTCAAATTCGACACCAAAAAGGCGGCGATACTCGCGCGAGGCATATCGGTCGGTCATTCCTGCAATATAATCACAAACTACGCGCGCAAGCCTTGCTTCGCTTGCCCCCTCATAGCGCCCACGCCATTCTGGCGGCAATGTTTCTGGCTCGTGGAAAAACAAGTCGAACAAAGATTTAATGATTCTCTTTGCCTGACTGCGCGCACGATTGACCTTGTAGTGACGATACATATTCTCGTGAAGAAACGCGCGCAAACCACTGAGATCTCGATCCATCTCTGGGGAAAATGCACTGTAAGCTTGCTTCGCACGGCGCACAGCATCCGCACTGGCGGGCTTACCCTCCGCAAGCCGTCGCTTGGTTTCCTGCAAGACATCGACAACCATTGCGCCAATTAGATCTGAAACAGCCTCAGCAATCAGGATATCACGGGGCGCATCGGGGAAACGCGCTTCGGCATCGCGCAATGCGGAACCAACAAGCGGCACTTCGCGCGCTGCCGCAAAATCAAAAAGCCCCGCTCGAAGCCCATCATCAACATCATGATTGTTATAAGCGATATCATCCGCCAGCGCCGAGACCTGCGCTTCTAGCGATGGATATGTCGCAAGCCAAAGATCATGCCCTTTGGCATATTCAACGATGGCCGCTGGTAATGGGTCATTCTTTTGCGCAAGCGGCCCGGTCAATGGCCCATTATGTTTGACGACGCCCTCTAATGTTTCCCAGGTAAGGTTCAGCCCATCAAATTCTGCGTGTCGGCGTTCTAGTTTCGTCAAAAGGCGTAATGTTTGAGCGTTGTGATCAAAACCGTCATATTTTGCCATGCATTCGACCAGAACATCTTCACCTGTATGGCCAAATGGTGGGTGACCAAGGTCATGCGCCAAGGCAAGACATTCCGCGAGGTCTTCATCAAGTTTGAGCGCGCGGGCGAGCGTTCGGGCGATCTGGGCAACCTCTAGAGAATGGGTCAGACGCGTTCGGTAATGATCACCCTCCTGAGAGACGAAAACCTGCGTTTTGTGCTTTAGCCGACGAAAAGCCACCGCATGAACAACCCGGTCGCGGTCGCGCTGGAACGGCGTGCGGAACGCGCTTTCCGGATCCGAGTGTAGCCTGCCACGGGTTTCCTCAGCGCGCGCCGCATAGGGCGCGAGTGGCGCTGGAAACGCCATAGGTTTTACGCCAAGAGTCGCTTTTTCTGACATATTTTCAGTCACTTGCGCCTGTATCCGCACTCTTTACTCTCAAATTATGTAGCCGCCCTATCGTCCTTCTCTGCCGATTCCATTAAGGATGTCGGCTTAAATATCGTTGATGTGCCAAGTTTTTCCCAATGCCATATCGAAAACTTGATCAAAAATTGAGGCTCTTGGGTGAACATAGCACATCACACCCCCTCGAATTTCCGGGACAACCTCCCTATGTTCGAGCCATATGAGTAAAACGAGCGAAGTTATGTCCGACGTCAATCCTGTTTCCGTTTCTGACCGCGCCGCAAAGCGCATCGCCGCTATCCTGTCAAAGGAGCCTGCGGGGTCGATGTTGCGGGTGGCCGTCGAGGGCGGCGGATGTTCCGGCTTTCAGTACAAATTCGATATCGTCTCCGACCGCGACGATGATGACCTTGCGCTCGATGCCGACGGTTTTGCGGTGCTGATCGATTCTGTTTCGGTCGAATATCTCAGCGGCTCCGTGATTGATTTCTCCGACGAGCTAATTGGTGCTGCATTCAAAATCGAGAACCCGAACGCAACGGCGTCATGTGGCTGCGGTACGAGCTTTTCTCTTTAATCAGTTGAGCTGATTTGTAGGGCACTAGGGGAATGAAGCTGCAGCGGATACGAATTTTAGTATCAATACCACTCGTCATTAAAGTGACGATCTTAGCAGCAATTTTAGTCAGTTTAGCCGGTTTCTTACTTTGGTCCGGAGATCTTTGCGTACCTTGGAATGCGAGTGACGCTTGCAGTGTGGACTGGCAAGCAACAGGAGGAATATTCTCAGCTATTGCCATCGGGATAACTGCTTACGTTGCTCACCAAGGCCTAAAGACATGGCGGGATCAGCACCATGCAAAACTAGCAATGGAAGCGTTAAGCGCGATTCATGAAGGCGTTGCCGACCTCCGTTCTGCTATAAGCTCTCAAGCGATCTCCGATTTTGCTACGCCCGCTCAATCAGACCTAGAAAATTCAGATCGTTATAGAGCTTACTTACTGAACCGTAGCTTCGAAAGTGCGCGTAGGTTCCGGGACAGCGCAATAAATTCTCGGAGATTATGGGCAAAGATTGAAACCTTAGGAAGTCAAATTAGAGCCAATGAAAAGACTACAGTCGGTGGCCCCAACCCTTGGGAAGAGCTTGTGTCGTTACGATATGAATTGCTGGACGATGCTTACCTTCTAAAGGCCTACGAGGAGCATATTCGGCGTGGAGAAACGACGGAATTTGGTTTATGCGGTAACAACCAACCCGAAACAGATTTAGAGCGTGCGAAAGAAATGTTCCCTCACGAAATTCGCGGACGATCAGGCCTATACATCGGAGAAACCGAAATTTCTAACGGTTCTTTTTCTGACCGACAAAGAGAGCTTCGCGAAAAAATTCAAGGTATAGTCACGATGGCACGCTACACGAGCTTTCAACTGACAGGAAAAGAGTGGACACCGGAAAATAAGTACGAGATCCCCGGCTGATTGCCTCCCGCCCTACTCTAGCACCGTTACAATATTAGAGCCTTCGCTCATCAATTCCCGGCCAGAGACAAAATAGTCTTTGCCGCGCCATTCCACCGCAAGTTTTTCACGCCAATTCGGGTCCATTTCGGAGTTGACGAAATAGCGGTGGAAAAACTTGTTTGACGACATCCGTTTGTCAAAAGCGGGTTCGTCAATTTTCTCGCCCGTATAAACGTCATAGACCGATGGTTCGTGGAACATAAAGCGCGATGATGCGGCCGCATATCGCTCTTCGCCCTGTAGGAAAATCGGCACGCACATCGAATAACAAGACCGCCGACCACGCACTCGCGTATCGACGATATGGGTGCGTTTCATCTTATTGATTTCGCGAATAACCAATTCGCCTTCACCCAGCGCGCCGCCCGGTGAATGAAGGTCAATTACGATCCGGTTTGTTTGACCCTTATACTCGCGAAATGCTTCAGCAAAACGGCGTGCCATGGGGACTTCGACATCATTACGCCAATAGAATACGGCCGTTTCCGGGTCATCAGGGTCAAGCTTGACCACCAATCGGCCCTGATCTTGGAACACAAGGTCTTCATTACGGGCCATCAGAATGGCCGTGATCGCGAATAAGACCAATGTCACAACCAAAGTCAGCCGATTTTTTTGTTTATGCGTCACTGCCAGTATCCGTCGTCTTTGATGTCCTTGGTATCATTATTCATGATATGGTTTACTTCTCGCCCCGAACAAGCCCGAATAGCGCACCTTTAGACCGGACAGGCCAACAACTGAACAAATCATGAGTATTGCTGAGACGATCAAATCTCGTATCTCTACCCGCGCGTTTCTTGATACGCCCGTGAACGAACATGAATTGCGTGAAATTCTTGATGTTGCTCGTTGGTCCCCATCTGGCGGAAATCTTCAGCCTTGGCGCGTGCATGTGGTTTCAGGTGATGCGCGGGCGCGACTTATTGAAACTGTAAAAAAAGCGATTGCTGAAAATCCGTTTGCGGACGAATCTGAAATTGCGATTTACCCGCCAAAACTCGGCGAGCCATGGCGCACAAGGCGATATGAACTCGGCGAGGCCATGTATCAAAAACTCGAAATTCCGCGCGAGGATAAGCCCGCGCGCATTGCCCATCTTTTGCGAAATTACGAATTCTTCGGCGCGCCGGTTGGGTTGTTCTTTTCGCTTGATCGCCAATTTGACAAAGGGCAATGGGCGCATTTAGGCATGTTTATGCAATCCATCGCGCTTGTCGCCGCTGAACGCGGCCTTTCTAGCTGTATGCAAGAGGCTTGGACCGCACGGGCAAAATCCGTTTCGGCTTTTTTGGGCCTCGCAGCCGAAGAACAGCTTTATTGCGGCATGGCTTTAGGGTATGGCGACACAACAGAAAAAGTAAATCAACTGCGCTCGTCGCGAGTTACCGTCGATGAATTCGCGACCTTTATGACAGAATAGATTTTTATGACCGTTCAACTAACAGTTTGCGAAAATGTGAACGCCTCTACCCGGATTGTTTTTGATGCTGCCGTCAGCATTGATGCGCGCACACTTATTCAAAAAACCGGCTTCCTTCCCGGCGTCCATAACGTTGAAGGGCATGATGCCCCATGGTCAACGGTTGGCGAAATCCGGCAGTACACTTTAACGGACAAATCATCCGTACGCGAAGAACTAACCAATATATCGCCTAGCAAAAACTTTACTTATCGTCTGACAAAATTCACTGGTGCATTCGCGCCCTTGATTAGCGGCGCTCGCGCTGATTGGCACTTCACTCAACTCGGTCAAGAAAAAACCAAAATCGAGTGGACCTATGCCTTCACGCCCACAAGCGCCATCGCAGAACCCATTGTGTGGTTTATTGTCAAATTATTTTGGCCCCGTTACCTCAAAAATGCGCTGGAACGCGTCAAAGAAAGAGCCGAGAGCCCATCGTGAAAATTGCGACCTTTAACGTCAATTCCATCAATGCCCGCCTACCCCGCATTTTGGAATGGTTCGACAATACCACACCGGATGTTGCGGTATTGCAGGAAATAAAATGTATCGACGAAAAATTTCCAGCGCTCGAATTTGAAGATCGTGGCTACAATGTCGTGGTTCACGGTCAAAAAACTTATAATGGTGTGGCGCTTCTATCCAAGCATCCCATTGACGATGTGATGCGCGGTCTGCCCGGCGACGATAGTGACGAGCAAGCCCGCTATATCGAAGCATTGATAATGCCCGATCATGCCGAACCAGTGCGCGTGGGCGGCCTTTATCTGCCTAATGGCAATCCAGTGCCCGGTCCGAAATATGATTATAAGCTCGGATGGATGGCCCGCCTTCAGCGCCATGCTGAAACATTACTCAGTCACGAAGAGGCGTTTGTTCTCGCGGGCGATTACAACGCCATTCCGCAGGCGGAAGACACCCATGATCCCGCGGCGTGGGAAGGTGATGCGCTTTACCGGCCCGAAACTCGCGCGGCGTTCCGGGAGTTGCTTAACCTAGGTCTCACCGATGGATTGCGTCAGGCTAATCCGAGCGGCGTTTGTTATACCTTTTGGGATTATCAGCGCGGCTCATGGGAAAAAGACAACGGCATCCGTATTGACCATTTGCTTATGTCGCCCCAAGCCGCTGACCGCTTTAAGGATGCTGGCATAGACCGTTCAGAACGCGGAAAAGAGAAGCCCTCTGACCACGTGCCTGTATGGATTGAGTTAATCTAGAAAACCCGTTATCATTTGTGTTTCGGCGGTTTTTGACCGTATGGGGCGCAATTATTCGAAAAATAATCTGCATATTGATTTTATTGTGGGCATTACCCGCATCCGCTCAGGATCGCCTAGACTTTCTTCAAAGTATCAAGCCACAAGGTTATCACCTCCTCCAATCAGAAACGCTCGGTCGGCCTTTTCACATCTATGTTGACCTGCCTCGCGCTTATGATTGGGGTAACGATAAATACCCAGTGATTTATCTGCTTGATGGCGGCACAATGTATCCGCTTCTATCATCATACTTCCTGCTCATGACGATTGACGAACCGATGCCAGAGGCAATCATTGTCGGCATTTCTTATGGTGCCACTTCTGCCGCAGACGGAAACTTTCGGAGCACGGATTACACAGCCGAGGCTAAAGGGCGCGATCATTGGGGCGGTGCGCCCGCGTACCTCAATTTTCTAGAAAATGAATTACTACCACTTATCGAAACGACCTATCGCACGGACACGAAGCATCGCGTTTTATTTGGGCAATCATTAGGCGGGCAGTTCGCGATCTATGCAGCGATGACGCGACCTGAATTATTTTGGGGGTATATCGCCAGCAATCCTGCCCTACATCGCAATGTAGATTTTTTCCTCGACCTTGAGCCTGCAAGGCCTGCGAATAAGACTCATCTTTTTATCGCTCAAGGTTCGCGTGACAATGAACGATTTCTTTCTCCCCGTGCGGCGTGGGTCACAAAATGGACCAATCAAACCCCGCCCTGGATTATGGCTGTGGAAACACTCGAAGATGAATATCATGCCTCGGCTGCCCCCCTTGCTTTTCGGGCCGGTATGCGGTGGTTGTTCTCGAATGATTCCGAGGTCCGAGAGTAAACATCTAAAATGAAATGGTCTGCAGAACAGGATAACGCGCTGGTCGCGGTTGAGCGCTGGCGTAACGCTGGCGATACACAGCTTTTCCGGCTGTTTGGCTATGCTGGTGCCGGCAAAACCACCATGGCGCGGCATATCGCCGAAAACGCCGGTGGCGAAGTCGCCTTCGCGGCATTTACCGGCAAGGCTGCCCATGTGATGCGCCAAAAAGGGTGCATCGGCGCAACAACAATCCACTCCCTCATCTATCGCCCAGCAAGCGACGAAGGCGAAGAAGGTGAACCCGCCTTTACGATCCGCCGTGATGCGCCAGCTTCAACCGCCGATCTAATCATCATTGATGAATGTTCGATGGTCGACGAAGAATTGGGCCGCGACCTTCTTTCGTTTGGCAAGCCGGTTCTCGTACTCGGCGACCCGGCGCAGCTCCCGCCCGTTAAAGGAGGCGGTTACTTCACCGAGAGCGATCCGGATTTCATGCTGACTGAGATCCACCGGCAAGCCGCTGACAATCCGATCATCAGGTTATCTATGGCAATCCGCGAAGGCACTGAATTCGACGAACAATCTGAACTTTGTCAGATCGTCTCACGGCATGACATTTCAACCGATGCGATCATGGAAGCTGACCAAATCTTGGTCGGGGCCAATCGCACGCGTAAACGCTACAATGACCGCTTGCGCGAGCTACATGGCTATAGCGAAGATTCACCCGAAGGCGGCGAAAAACTCGTTTGCCTGCGGAATAATAAGAAAAAGGGTCTGCTTAATGGCGGGCTATGGTCCGTCGACCGCCGAATGAGTCCGCGTGGCGGGCGTGTTCGCTTTTCTGTCCGCCCCGAAGAAGGCGGCAAAGCGGTCACGGTTACCGTGCCCCGCGCGTTCTTCACCGACGGCCCAGAAAGCGTACCGTGGACCCAACGAAAAGGCGCAGACGAGTTTGACTATGGATACGCCCTTACGGTCCACAAAGCCCAAGGCTCTCAATGGGATAATGTGGTTTTGTTCGACGAGGGGTATATGTTCCGCGAACATCGCGCTCGCTGGCTTTATACGGGTGTGACCAGGGCCGCTGAACGCCTGACACTCGTTCGCTGAGCCCTTGCGGGCGAAACAAACCTTGTTAGACTCACTTCTTTTGCAATGAAGGGAGCGGCTCATGGATATTCAGCAGTCGGTAAAAACGGTTCTAAACAGTTACGCAAAATTCGAGGGCCGTTCGGGCCGATCCGAATATTGGTGGTGGGTACTGGCCTATATCATCGCCGCGGTTATCTGTAGCGTCATTGGATCGATGTTGGGGATGGGCCAACTCGTGGTCAATCTTTTGGCTCTTGCTTTACTCGTTCCCAATATTGCGGTTGGTGTCAGGCGTTTTCACGACATCGGAAAATCTGGCTGGTGGCTGCTGATTGGCTTGATCCCTCTGGTGGGCTGGATCGCAGTCATCTATTTCGCCGCCCAACCATCCGTCGGTCCGAATGAATATGGCGAAGGCCCACAAGGCCCTGTCGCACCTAGCGGACCAGACAATATCGCAAATTAATTCGAGAGCGGAAGCGAGGTTTTCGCTTCCGCGGCTTCATTCCCCCCTCACCGCGTCGACAGAAAATGCTCCATCGAGCTTTCCGTCGACGCGCTTGAGAAGAACATCCATTAAATCAAATATCAGATCGAATTCCTTAAGGATTTTCTCAACTCGCTCAGGTCCGGCGAGTGGCTTGAACATTGATCCCATGTTCAATTTGTCACCCGTTTTCATGGCTATATATAACTTCCCACCGGTGAAGGCCGCGCATAAAGCGGCACCATCAAATAAGCGGTCTAATTCTTCAAAGCGTTCTAAAACCAGCGGGTCCAGTAACTCCCGCGCCTCCACTTGGTCGGTTGACCATGCTTCAAAGATTTTTTCAAATTTCGGCGACGTGATCCCGATTTGTTGAAATTCTTTTCCCGGTTTTCCGAAGCGATTAAAAATACCGGTATCGCGTTTGATCACTGTCTCGCCGAGAAAGCGTTTGCTATAATCAATAATCAATAGCTGTCCGTGGAAAACCGTCTTTGTACTGCTATTTTTGCCATTGGAAGATTTGTATTTTAGATGCGCCTCACAAAAAACAAAACTAGCCCCATCACGCTCGCCGATAACTTCATCTTCCCAACTTTCGCGATTATAATTAGGCAATAGTTTGAGTCGGTCATAGACTTCACAATAAACAGGTCGGCCCATCTTTTGGCGATATTCAAAACCCATCTGGCCACAAATCCGCGCCAGCAGGCCATTTGTAATGTCGGCGCTCGTGCGAGAAAGCCGCCACCCTATCGCAACAAAGCCAAAAATCACGATCAAGAATGTGATAACGAAGTTGTCTTCGCCAAAAGGCAGATTCAAAAAAGCCGCCATCGCCACCACAGCAACCCCAATCGCGATTAGGCCTGCGTGCATGACGGCTTGCTGTCGAGCGTCTTCTTTTTCCTTTAGAAATGGCAGAATATTGGTCTCGTAGAACACCGGAAACCCGGCGAACTCCCCGCGTGATGATGGCAAGGAAATTTTCATCTTATCTCTCTCGACGTCGTTCTAAACAAAGACACTGGCAATATACTAGTGAAGTGTTAACTAACCTTACCGGTTTTTTTCATATACACGCCAATAATCTACTATTTTGGCCTGTCTTGTATGCCTAAGTTACAGGCAATTACACCGCCTATTAACTAACATTTCCGATGCTCCTCGTCTGTTTTTGGAGCAAACTTACCGATGAAGAGGTTTTTGCGGCACGTTGGACACGCGCTGAGCGCTGCAGATCCGCATGCGCCAGATGTCGTTATTGACCGCCAGTTGCGCGAGCTAAAACAGCAATTCCCACGCGAATTGATCGGCGTCTCTATATGTTCCGCACTCGTCTATCTCCGGTTCTTCGATGCTGCTCCTGTTTTTGTCCTTGCTAGCCTCGGCACACTTCTAGCGATCGCAATGATTGGGCTCCCGCATTGGGCCTTCCTAGATATCGATAAAAAAACACCAACCCAAAAACGACGTTCACTGAACTCGATCTTCCCAATAATATACTGTATTTGTATACAGAACATTGTCAGCACTTTGTACCTTGCACCGTTTGCCACCGAAAAAGATTTCATTCTCCTGGCGATATTGGCGCTCATTGTGGGTGTTGGAACCGCAATGGCGATTGCATCGCTGCGGGAAAAGTCAAGCATCCCGATGATATTGTGCGTTGTTCCGCTGGCGGCTCGTTTACTTCTTTCCAACGACGGTACTTTGACGACAATTGCGGTCACAATGATCACCGCGACCATCGTTGTGCATTACTATAACACTCGAAGCGGCAATGCGCTGCGTGAATTATCACTTCACCAACAACGCAGTCAGGATAGCGCCGAACGTGCAAAAAGGCGTTTCCGCGATTTCATCGCTTCGGCTTCGGATTGGGCGTGGGAGATGAATCACGAGCGAAAACTCGTTTACCTCTCGCCCAACTTTGAAACCCTCACCGGTATTCCTATAGAATACGTCATGAACAAACCTGCGCTTTTTATTGGAAATGCCGGCGAAAATTCGGCACGCAACGCAGACGAAGCAATTTCACATATCTTCGATAATAGGCTGCCTCTGACGGACTTTCTATACGACGTAAAAACCCGCACGGGTGACATAATAACTGTATCGGCGAATGCGCTACCACAATTTAACCGTGCTGGTGAATTCACCGGCTATATCGGATGGTCAAAAAATGTGACGCGTCAAGTCGAAGCAGAACGACTTCTGCGCGAAAGTGAACAGCGCTACCGAGACTTCTCTGAAAGCGCTGGCGACTGGACATGGGAATGCGACGCCGCCCTGAACTATACATTCATTTCAAAACGCGCTGATCAGCTAATCGGCCTTAGCCACGATGGAATTCTTGGGACCTATATTGCTAACCCCAACCGGCATAAATTCACCGAGAGTTGGAATGCATTTGAAGACGCGTTGCTAAATAGGCAGCCCTTTAGCAGAACGATTTCAAAGGTCGAGATTCCCGGCGAAAAGCCATATTGGTTAGAACGTAGTGGCGTTCCAATTTTCGACGAAAATGGTTCCTTTACTGGCTATCGCGGCGTCGCACGAAATGTGACCGAACGGATGGAGGCACGAGAGGCCGCGCAAGAAGCCGTTGCAAAGCTTGAAGAAATTAACGCCCATCTCGAAGATACAATCCGACAACGGACTGCTGATATAAAACAAAAATCTGTTCTATTGCGTGAAATTTTAGAATCGATGGCCCAGGGCCTTGTTGTACTCAACGATGATTTCAAAATCATCGAGCGCAATGAAAAGGCTTGGCAACTCGCGGGTATGCCCTCGTCACATTGGGCCAAAGGAACGAATGTCCGTGACCTTCTCAATGTCGGTATTAGCCAGTCTTTATATGAATATGAAACCGTCGATCAGTATTTCGAAAGTTGTTACGAGGCGCTAGATCACGGCGATGAGTTCCGCGCAACCCGCAGGCAGGGGAACGGAATTATCATCGAAGAAACCACACGACGGCGACCCGAAGGTGGGTTCGTTGTTACCTATCGCGATATTACTGAGGCGCAACAACGCGAAGACGAACTTCGGGCGCTTTCTGAAGAACTGAGTGCTTCAAAAGACGCCGCAGAATCCGCTAATCGAGCAAAATCAGAGTTTTTGGCTAATATGAGTCATGAAATTCGCACCCCAATGAATGGGGTGATCGGTATGGCATCGCTGCTTTTAAAATCACAGCTTGATCCGAAACAAACTGACATGGCAAAAGTGATTGTTAGTTCGGGTGACGCGCTTCTCAAGATCATCAATGATATTCTTGATTTCTCACGGCTCGAGGCTGGAAAGCTACGGCTTGTGCGAGAGCCTTTTGATCTGCGCGAATGCGTCGAAGATGTTGCCACATTACTGTCGTTACCGGTTGAAGAGAAGAACCTTGAGCTAATGGTTCGGTTTCACCCAGATATTGACGGCACTTACATAGGTGATCCTGGCCGCATTCGACAGGTTGTCACTAACCTCTTGGGCAATGCGGTGAAGTTTACGGATGCTGGCCATATCGTTGTCGAAGTTAGCGGCAACAAACGCGGCGAGATATGTGATCTTACCCTTTCAGTTTCCGACACAGGCTGCGGTATTCCCCAAGACAAGCTGAACGCAATCTTCGAGGAATTTGAACAGGTCGATGGCTCCTCGGCGCGAAAACATAACGGTGCCGGGCTCGGCCTTGCGATTAGCAAACGCATGATCGAAGCCATGGGCGGCAACATAACCGCCGATAGCACACTGGGCAAAGGTTCCGTTTTCAGTATTCGTCTGCCGCTTGCGATTGATGAAAATTCCGTCTTTACCAAACCCGACAATACGTATTCGTTCGAAAAAATGCGCGCGCTTGTTGTTGATGACAATGCGCTTAATCGGACCATTCTAAAAGAACAACTGGCTTCCTGGGGCCTTGCGTGCGATCTCGCGGAAAATGCTGATGAAGCCATTCCCAAATTGCGTGCCGCAAGCCTGAACAAAACGCCCTATTCGCTTGCCATTCTCGACTTTCAAATGCCGGGTGCGGACGGCGTTGAACTCGCGCGAATGATCAAAAAAGAAGAAGCCATCGCAACGACACCCCTTATTCTTCTCACCTCTGCGGGCCGTAAAGGTGATCCGACAGGACTGGCTGGTGATTTATTCTCCGCCTATCTCGTAAAACCAGCGCGAGCATCAATGTTGTTAGATTCTCTTCTCACGGCTGTAAATGACGGTGCCGTTGCGAATCTAAGATCAAAAACTGCATCGCTCGTCGAGAACCACGAGAAAAAATGTCCGTTTACCGATGATGGTTCGCCGTTAAAGGTTTTGGTAGCGGAAGACAACATCGTAAACCAGATGGTCATCAAAGCCATGCTCGAAGAATTGAAATGCGATGTGGCACTGGCCTCAAATGGGCAGATTGTCGTTGAAAAGTTTAGCCAAAGCGCACCCGATCTTGTGCTTATGGACATGTCGATGCCTGAAATGGACGGCACAGAAGCCACGGGCGAAATACTGAAAATCCAGACCGCCAATGGCCAGCATGTACCCATCATTGGCGTCACTGCCCACGCATTGCGCGAAGACCGTCAACACTGTCTTGATGCAGGTATGAATGACTATCTACCCAAGCCAGTAAAGCGCGAAGCTTTACGCGACGTTGTCATGAAATGGACGATCGGCAAAAACCAAGCGTCTCAATCAGCCTAGGTTACGCATCAACTAAATCTGGATGCGCAGCATTTTCGCCAATCTGTCGCTGCCAAAGCGATGCATAAACCCCGCTCTTTTCCAACAATTCACTATGGGTACCGCGCTCGACAATTTTTCCTTTGTCGAGAACGATAATGATATCAGCCCCCGCAATCGTCGATAGTCGGTGCGCAACCGCAACCGTGGTTCGTCCACGTGCGGCCTCTTTGAGGGCCGTTTGAACTTCAAGTTCGGTCGTTGAATCGAGTGATGATGTTGCTTCATCAAGAATAAGAATTGGCGGATTAAGCAAAATTGCCCGCGCAACTCCAACACGTTGTTTCTCTCCGCCCGACAGTTTCAGACCGCGCTCACCCACTGGCGTATCGAGACCGAGCGGAAGACTATCAATAAAATTGCCGAGTTGTGCCCGTCGCGCTGCTTCCATGATCTCTTCATCTGTTGCGTCGAGCCGCGCATAGCCAAGATTAAAGCGCAGAGTGTCATTAAAGAGCACAACCTCTTGTGGGACGAGGCCAAGATTAGCACGCAATGATTCTTGCGTGACGTTGGCAATGTCTTGGCCATCAATGGAGACCTTACCCGAGGCAGGATCATAGAACCGGAATAGTAACTTGAGGATTGTCGATTTTCCCGCACCCGACGGACCGACAACACCGATCATTGCACCGACCGGTGCTGTAAAACTTATGTCGTCAATGCCACTCTCTCGCCCCTCATGAGCAAAGCTGACATGCTCAAACGCAATCGCCCCGCCCTTGGCATGAAATGGAACTGCATCGGGAGCATCAATGATGTTTGGCTTTCGATCCATCAGCCCGAAAAGCTTCTCAATATCGATGGTGCCCTGTTTGATTTCACGCCACGCCCAGCCCAAAATATTGAGCGGGCGATAAATATTTCCAAGCATAAGGATAATCGCAGTGACATCACCGGCTTTCATATCGCCATTGATCGCACCGTATCCGGCCATGATCGCAACAGCCATTAGACCACCCGTCATGATAAATTCCTGTCCTGCATTCAGTACAGAAAGCGATTGCATCACCTTTACGTAATGGCGGTTATATTCCTTGGTCGCGTCATCATAACGCCCTGCTTCGCGGTTTTCTGCGGCAAAGGCTTTGACCGTTTCAAAATTTGAGAGTGTGTCTAGCGCGATACCGCGCAGATGAGTATCGGCATGGTTCATTACCCGCCGTTGTTTATTTCGCCATTCCGTAATGAGGATCGTATAGAGCGCATAAACGCCAACGGTGATGATCGCCGCCATTGAGAACTGTAGCCCATAAAGAACGGCCAATACGACCGCCGCGAAAGCAAGCTCAACCAGCGTCGGACCTATATTGAACGCCAAAAACCGAAACAAATATTCAAGCGCACCCGCGCCACGTTCGATCACGCGGTTCAGCGCACCTGATCGCCGCGTCACATGGAACTGAAGGTCGAGATTTTGTGCATGTCGAAATGCCTCAACAGCGGCGACCCGTGATGCGTCTTGGGTGACAGCCGAGAAAAACCCGTCGCGCACCGCCGGCAGGGCATTTGACGCAAATCGTGCGGCAGCAAATAAAACAAAGAACATCACGAATGATGTGCCCGCCGCCGCGCCGTCGCCATCGATGAGTTTGTTGACGCCTTCCCCCATAAACACCGGCGCTATGACGGACAAACCCTTGGCCAACACCGTAACGACAAATGCGAGACCAATTCGAAATCGCCATTTTTTAAGTTCCGGATGCAGCAACATTCGGAACATACGCGTTATCGACCTACCGAAAGGCGCGGGCTCACTATTAAACTCTTGTTCATTTTCTGGCGGCATGAGCGGCTAAATGGGGTCAAAATGAACCAAATACCAGCCCCAGCGTCGGAATTATGTCCCACAATCAGGGTACGCTAATCAAATCTAAAGGAGCCCGTTAATAATAATGGGGGTTGAACAAGCTACCATTGCGTGTGCATGAACCCTTTATGCCGCGTATGCGTTAGGCATTTTGATGGCGAAGAAAGACAAGAACCGGATAGCGAATCGGCTTGCAGCGATTTCAAGCGCTGCGCCGACGATATCTGATGTCCGTATTCCGCCCCCAAAGCGCCGGGGCCCGCCACAACGAGAACCACGCGAACCGGTATTCAGGCCCGGAAAACTATTCCTTTCGCGCACCCACCATATTCGTTGTGTAATCCGAAATGTCAGCCCAAGCGGCGCATATCTTCATGTGGAGGGTGATCATCCCCTACCACCAATAGTGGTTTTACGGTTTCAACAAACGGGTGTGACGAAAAAAGCCCGTGTCGTATGGCAGAACGAAACCGAAGTGGGCCTTCAGTTCATAAAAGACATGACGCCCGATCAGGAGAGCGCAACAGAGCCAACCGGGGACGAAGGCTAAAGCGACCCTTTGATCAGCTTCATCACACCGGAAAAATCAAGATCGCCTTTACCCGCCGCTTCCATCAGCGCATAAAGCGCTTCTGACTGTGCGCCCAATGGCGTCGAAGCTTTGGCTTGGTGCGCTGCCTCTTGTGCTAGGCGCATATCCTTTAACATCATCGCAGCAGCAAATCCCGGCTGATAGTCTTTGTTCGACGGTGCATTCGGCACAGGCCCCGGCGCAGGGCAGTAGCTCGTCATCGACCATGACTGACCCGAAGCCGTAGACGAAATGTCGAAAAATGTCTGGGCATCAAGCCCAAGTTTTTCCGCGAGATTAAAAGCCTCGCATGTTGCGATCATCGAAATACCCAAAAGCATATTATTGCAGATCTTCGCGACCTGACCGTTGCCAGCCTCGCCCGCATGGAAAATGTTTTTGCCCATTTTCTCAAGGACAGGTTTAGCGCGCTCAAACCCATCGCCCTCGCCGCCGACCATAAAGGTCAGCGTACCCGCCGTTGCAGCCGCCACACCACCGGAGACCGGCGCATCGACCATGACAAAACCTTTATCGGTCGCAGCGCTAATGACTGCGCGTGCGTTATCGACATCAATCGTTGACGAATCAATCAAAAGCGCGCCTTTTTTTGCATTCGCAAGCACGCCATAATTATCAAGATAAACCGAACGGACATGCGCGCCCGCCGGCAACATAGAGACAACAACATCAGCGTCTTTGACCACATCGGCGACGCTTTCGCCCCGGGCACAACCCGCCTCAACCGCTCGATCAAGCGCCGCGATAGAAAGGTCGGTTGCCGTTACATCGAACCCAGCCTTTGCCAAATTGGCCGCCATCGGCCCGCCCATATTCCCTAGACCAATAAATCCAATTTTTGTCATTGCTGTTTCCTCTAGCCCAATTATTTTAAGCCGCCCATTTTTCGGACAAATTTCCATTCAGCATCAGTCACCGGTTGAACTGACAGCCGAGAATTCCGTACAAGAACCATACCGGAGAGTTTTTCTTCGGCTTTTATATCTGCGAGTTTCACAGGGTTTGGTACGTCTTCAACCGCGACCACATCGACCACCAGCCAGCGCTCGTCATCGGTTGTAGGGTCTTGATAAGCTTCCTTGGTAATCTTGACGACACCCACCACCCGCTTTTCACCACCAGTGTGATAGAAAAATGCGAAGTCACCTTTTTTCATTTCACGGATAAAATTACGCGCTTGTGCGTTGCGAACACCGGTCCACGGCTCACCTTTTTTGCCTTTGGCGATCTGCTCGTCCCAGCTCCAGTCATCCGGTTCAGTTTTTATAAGCCAGTAAGCCATCACCCGCTCTCCGTTTTCCGTTACGGCAATATCAATTCCGCGTCGCCAAGTTCGTTGAAATAATAGGCGATATCTTCGTCGGTGATCGCATCGAGCGATTCAGGGTCCCATTTCGGGTTACGATCTTTATCAAGGATCTGCGCGCGCACGCCCTCGAAAAAATCGTTGCCTTCCATAATCCGGCGAACAACGCGGAACTCCATTTTCATCACTTCATCAAAATCAAACGCACCGCCGCGTTTCATCTGTTCAAAAGTAATCCGCATGGATGTAGGTGACATACGCGACAGCGTTTTCAATGTGTCGGCGGCAAACGCGCTATTGTCGTCGCTCAGCGCTTTCATAAGCCCATCGAGGGTATCATGGTCACTGAAAAGCCGTTTGATATCGGCGCGAAGATCATTGATCGGCGCGTGTCCGGGATCACCGGCGAAACGATCAAGAATAGCCTCTATATCGGCATGGGCATGATCACCAAGTTTCGCGGCCATCAACGCCTTCTCTAGGTCCGCATATTGATCATCGGAGGTATAATGGGTCGCGATGCCGGCGGCCATACAATCAGCAGCCTTTGCGCGCGCGCCAGTCAACGCATAATAAAGGCCGACACCATCATGCAAGCGCGGCATGAAGTGCCCACCGCCCACATCAGGGAACAAACCAATGCCAGTTTCAGGCATGGCAAATAACGTCGCATCGCCCGCCACGCGAAAATCGCCGTGCACGGATATTCCGACGCCGCCACCCATATTAATTCCATCAATAAGCGCGACATAGGGTTTGGGGTAATGGTATATCAGCGAATTATTGCGGTACTCTTCGCGGAAAAATTCTGACGCGTGGGCCGGATCATTTTTTGCAGTTTCATGTAGCCAGCGAATATCGCCGCCGGCGCAAAATGCGCGGTCGCCCGCGCCACGTACCAATATCGCCTTGATCGATTTATCGCTCGCCCATTTCATGAGCTGCGCGCGCATGGCTTTTGCCATATCCCAATCAAGGGCATTGAGCGCCTTTTCATTTTGAAGTGTAATAACACCCCAATCGCCAATTTGTGTGAACTCGATTTTATCCGTCATTGGTTTTCTTCTTTCCGATCAGATAGACAAAAGAAAAGGCGATCAATAGCGCACCGAAATAAAGAAACCCAGTCGATTGCGGAATGTCGCCCGAGGCAATCCGCTGGAGCGTTTCCATCATAATCGACGTCGCTGCGCCAACGCTTTGCGTTGTTTCAAGATCCATAGCGATTTGAACAAACGCAGCGATATAAGAATAGGCGACCGAACCGCAGCCAGCGAGAAAGATAAGAATGGCGATTAAAATACGCATGGTCTTCCTTTCTAGGCTTGATACTCCTTGAGGAGATCCCGCGCGACGATCACGCGCATAATTTCGTTCGCGCCTTCGAGGATTTGATGGACACGCACATCGCGCAACATCCGTTCGAGCGGATAATCTTTTAAATATCCGTACCCACCATGAATCTGAAGCGCGTCGTTCACGAGATTAAAACCAATATCCGTCACGAAACGTTTTGCCATCGCGCAATGCCGTGTTGCGTCTGGTGTCTTTTGGTCAAGCTTCCATGCGGCCTGATACAGCATGACCCGCGCGGCTTCCAACTCGGTCGCCATATCCGCAAGTTTAAACTGAAGCGCCTGTTGCTGGTTGAGCGGCTTGCCAAAAGCATTGCGTTCATTCGCATAATCGAGCGCAGCTTTTAATGCCGCTCCGGCAGTTCCTAATGAACACGCAGCGATATTCAAACGCCCGCCGTCTAGCCCCATCATGGCGAATTTGAAGCCCTCGCCCTCTTCACCGACGCGGTTGCTCACCGGAATGCGGCAGTCCTCAAAAGTGACAATAGCGGTGGGCTGAGCATTCCAACCCATTTTCTTTTCATTCGCGCCGAATGAAAGCCCCGGCGTTCCTTTCTCGACGAGTACAGTTGAAATGCCCTTAGGACCTTCGCCACCGGTACGCACCATCACCACATAGAGATCAGATACGCCCGCACCAGAAATAAATGCTTTCGAACCGTTGAGCACATATTCATCGCCATCACGTACGGCTTTGGTTTTAAGTGCCGCCGCGTCAGAACCCGACCCCGGTTCGGTCAAGCAATAGCTCGCGACCATTTCCATAGAGGTGAGTTTCGGGCAATATTTTTGTCGCAGATCTTCTGACGCGAAGCGATCAATCATCCACGAACACATGTTATGGATAGAGATATAGGCCGCCGTCGCAGTACAGCCCGCAGATAACGCCTCAAAGATCAACGCGGCATCAAGCCGGCCAAGGCCAGAGCCACCAACATCGTCACGCGTATAAATGCCCGCCAGGCCAAGCTCAGCCGATTTCTTAATGACATCTACGGGGAAGTGTTTCTCTTCGTCCCATTTTGCCGCATTCGGAGCCAGCTCGTCAGCTGCAAAACGCTGAGCCATTTCCTGAATGGCGGCCTGTTCATCGCTTAGTGCGAAGTCCATCGGCTTACTCCTCTTCTTTTTTTGAAGACCGCTCGACCAACGGTGTCCCTTCAAATCCGGGCATACCTGGCATCGGGTGGTCAAACTCGTCGGTCATGGGCGTCATTGGCCCTTGATGTTTGTTGACGTGATTTAACCAGCGCACCAAAATATAAAGCGCGAGCACAACAACAGCGATAATCGGCAACCAAATTTTGGCTTTCTCGCCAGCGATCATCCCCACAGAATGAAACAAGCCGAACAAAATCGCGACATAAACCGCCGCCGTAAAGGTCAGTGTCAGAATGTATTTCGGATAATAGGCCTTAAAGAAGCCCGCAGCAATATAGGTCGGGATGCGGGTTCCGGGAACAAACCGCGCAGTCAACATGGTCTGATAGAATTCTTTACGGATCAAATCACCCGCAATCGACACTCCGGGCTTTTCCGCAAAGCGATGTGCCCAATCATACCGGCGTGCCAAACGGCCCATCCAATATTTCCAAGCATCTGAACCGACCAAACCGGCGAGAATTACGGCGATGATCATTGCGGTAGGCGCTACGCCAGCCAGAGAGGCCGTCGCCGCAAAAATTACCGCGCCATCTTCCTGAATGAAGGGCGAAAAAAAGATAATCGCAAACAACACCCAGCTGCTCATCACCGAAATGTCTAAACTCTCTAAACCGAGCAAACCCCGTCCCCTTAATCTGTTACGCTTTGCGGGAGGCCATCTTGGATGTCGTAGTAATCGCCCTTGTCCGCAACGAAAATATGCTCCGATAGGGAAATTCCGCTGGTATCGTCAATCGACCCTGCAGCGATAGCAATACGATCTTTGTATTCGTCCAGCTTATCGCCGTGCCAGAACAACGCAGAGCCACAGCTTTTGCAAAATCCGCGGCGGGCATAGTCAGATGCGCGAAACCAACCCAGTTGATCCTCGCCAGCATTGAACTTCAGAGATGCAAAAGGTGCATTCACTGACGCCCAATAATGACCACTCCACTTTCGGCATTGGCCACAATGACATGCGGCTATACCATCTTTGTCTTTCGTGAACTCAAATGCCACTTGCCCGCACATACATCGGCCTGTGCGGGTATCCGTTGAATTTCGGAGTGCGGCCATAACTAGCCCATTGTCGGAATGACAAATTCAGAACCCTGAATATCATCTGGCCAGCGTTGGGTAATGGTTTTGACTTTCGTCCAAAACTTTACGCCCTCAGTACCATATTGATTGGTGTCGCCAAAACCAGAACGCTTCCAACCACCAAAAGAGTGATACGAAACCGGCACGGGGATCGGCACGTTAACACCAACCATGCCCACATTGACCTTAGCCGCAAAATCCCGCGCCGCCGCGCCGGATCGCGTAAAGATCGCGACGCCGTTGCCGTATTGATGATCGGATGGAAGCGCTGTTGCTTCCTCAAAGTTTTTCGCGCGCACAATTTGTAAAACCGGGCCGAAAATTTCATCCTGATAGGATTTGTGATTGGGCTTTGCGTGATCGAGCAAAGTACCGCCCATGAAAAAACCGTCTTCATAACCTTGAAGCGAGAAACCACGGCCATCAACAACGAGTTCTTGCCCCTCGTCCACCGCCATTTGAATATAGCTCGCGACACGGTCACGGTGCGCAGCTGAAACCAGCGGCCCCAGGTCTGAATCTTCCGACATTGATGGCCCGATCCGCAAGCTTTCAACGCGCGGTTTCAACATCGCGACTAACCGATCTGCGGTTTCTTCGCCAACAGGGACCGCAACTGGCGTTGCCATACAACGTTCGCCCGCCGAGCCATAGGCCGAACCAAGGATCTGGTTGACCACATTTTCCATGTCGGCATCAGGCAAGATCACCATGTGGTTCTTGGCACCGCCGAACGCCTGAACACGTTTGCCGCGCGCCGCACCGCCCGCATAAATATATTGTGCAATATCAGATGAACCGACAAAGCTGATTGCTTTGATACGCGGCTCCTCGATGATGGCGTCTACGGCGTCTTTATCTCCATTGACCACGTTTAGAACGCCAGCTGGTGCGCCTGCTTCCATCATCAGTTCCGCCAGACGTAAGGGGACTGAGGGATCTTTTTCCGACGGCTTACACACAAATGTGTTTCCGCAAGCAATAGCGACGCCAAACATCCACATCGGGATCATCGCAGGGAAATTGAATGGTGTGATGCCTGCGACCACGCCTAATGGTTGGCGCATGGAATATACGTCAATATCCGGTCCAGCAGATTCTGTATATTCGCCCTTTTGCAAATGCGGGATACCGCACGCAAACTCAATCACTTCCAAACCGCGTTGAACATCACCGCGAGAGTCCGGCAGAATTTTGCCGTGCTCCGCCGAAAGCAGCTTGGCAAGGTTATCCATATCCTTTTCGATCAGTTCTTTGAATTTGAACATCACTCGCGCCCGGCGCTGTGGGTTCATCGCGGACCAAGCGGGAAAAGCTTTTTCTGCTGCGTCCACGGCTTTATTCATTTCCGCACGGGTCGCCAACGCGACCTTAGCCTGTATCTCGCCCGTCGTAGGATTAAACACATCATGTAAGCGGCCACTCTCGCCTGCCACATGTTCGCCGTTGATGAAATGACCGTAGGGCGCTGACATACTAAGGTTTCCTTGCCAATTGCACAGGACTGATACCCACCGGGAATCATGTGCGCGTGTTGATTATTGGCGCAAACCTAGTCGTAGCGAAGCCTGCTCGCAAGTGAGGGAAAATACGAAGAAATGGCCAGCGACAAACGCTGATTACACTAATTTTACTTCAGATTTAGAAGAATGCTGCGCCAGCCGAGGATGCTAGTCCACAAGCTGCAATCTTGGCTGCCCGGCACCACTCGCAACGCGACCACTCGCCGCGCCTACCACATGGGTGATGTTGCTTCCGTCATCAGCAAGGGGCGCGGTGACAACGCGAAATAATAACTTCCGGCCATCACACAAGGTCAGTTCGTCATCTCTGAAATGAGGTGCCTCTGACGCAACGGCCGCGTTAATATCGACTGTGGCCTTATCGAGCACAGTCATCGTCCAATCGCCTTCACCGCGCAGGTAAACATCCGAAAGCCGCGCTAGGCGGTCACCCATATAAACGAAATAGGGAAACCCAATGCTTCGCTCTAATTCGACAACGAACATCCAGTCCAGATCATCGCCGATATCCATTTTCTGCATCGCATCCCAACTCGGAAATTGTCCGCGTGCAGATCGTGCCCATATATCGACCAGTCGCCGTGTTAAGCGACGATCAGCCGAAGGTAAGACAAGTTCATTTCCAAAAAGGTCTGCGATATCGCTTAGCATTTTTCTTCCGTCGAATGGTCGGCCATAAAGGCATGAACAGCATGAACCTTAGGACAGATTTGTAAGCTGATGATTTTTTTAGGGCAAAGAATTTGCATAAAATTTAGCGCTTACAATAACCAAGCTCGCAAGGTTAGCAAAGCGCACTGCGAACGCTGCCCACAAAAGGTTAAACGCCCTTGCCCCTCGCCGCGCCAAAAATATGGCTCACATCAGTACCATTCTCAGACAAGGGTAGAAGTATACTGCGGAACGCGACGCGGCGGCCATCATCAAGTCGCTTAATCTCGCTAAACTCAACGGGTGCCCGGCTCAATGTTGCTTCATCCATTTTGACCATTGCCGTGTCGAGAAGCGTTTTTTCGCGCCGAGCATCGCCCATGGGATAAAGGCTGGAATAGCGGGCCAATTCCTCGCCCATAAATATGAAGTACGGCAAAATATCGGAAAGCCGCATATCGACTGCGAAACAATAATCGCGGTCGGGGCCAAAATTAAGCGCCTCAACCTCTCTCAAGGACGGGAGCCGGTCACCGGCCAGCCGCATCCACTGATTGCGCACGCGCTCGGTTAGGCGCCGTTCCGTGACGCGCACCGGTGCATCTTTAACTTCAAACTTCATATAGCCCGCCCGTTTGGTCGCTCCATCACTGAGCGCAAAATGACCCTACCCACAGGCCAATAAACGAGATGTGTCGCGCGGGGCGTCACTTTGTCCAAAATTTGATACGTTTTGCCACTATATTCCGCCCCATCAGGGCCGCTAAAGGGTAACGAAATGGGGGTGACGCTCGGTTCGAGCACGCTTATAAGAAGCGCCCAATAGTACAAAGAAGGGGTTTTCTAATGGGTCCAGGTTGGATGGCAGTAATCGCAATTGTGGTTTTCCTAGCAGTGTTCGCCTTGTTGAATGTGCTTGAAAAAGGCTCAATCGACTAGACTGCGGCGTAGCGCCACCGCTCGCATGGTGGCCTTTAAGCGCGAAAAAGACTTCCCATATGCCGCACCTATCGCAGCTTATGGGAAAGCCTTGAAATAGAATGCCGAATCGCTCGGCATACTTCACTCGCCGCCATAATACCTGAGCAACCGCAAAGGCGTTTCATGATCCCAGAGATCGCTAATCAAATCGCGCTCGTTGTCCTAGGCCTCGTGATCCTGCTTGTGGCGGGTGATCTGTTGGTTCGGGGCGCTGTCGGTCTTGCAACTGCTCTCAAAATTCCTGCATTGCTCGTCAGCCTGACAATCGTTGCCTTCGGCACCTCCGCACCAGAATTATTCGTGTCCGTTCAAGCGGTCCTAACCGGCAATGACGGCATCGCCTTAGGCAATATTATCGGCTCTAACATTGCTAATGTGATGTTGGTGCTGGGTTTGCCGGCGCTCATTTATCCGATCACCACCCACGTCATCGGCCTGCGTAGACATGCGATTTTTATGCTGCTTGCAACTGTGGCGTTGTTGGCGATTGCCTATGGACCGGGCGCGATCAACACAACAATCGGTGCCGGTCTATTTGGCGGCATTATTATTTACGTCTCCTACCTTTGGATTCGCGCCAGCAGCGGCAAATCCGAAGACCCTATTTTAGATGAAGTCGAAGAGTACAAAGAAGGTGGATTGAGCTTTAAGACCATCGCATTTTTGATCACCGGACTGGTCGGGCTGCCGCTTGGGGCGCATCTTTTGGTCACGCATGGTGCCGACCTTGCTGCGGACCTTGGGGTCCGCGACGAGTTGATCGGCCTCACCATTGTCGCCTTCGGAACCTCGCTGCCTGAGCTTGCGACGGTCATCGCCGCAGCGCTCCACAAAAAATCTGATGTCGCGATTGGCGGCGTAATCGGCTCAAACATCTTTAACATTCTTGCTGTCGGCGGCGCAGCCGGACTTGCTGGCACAGCAATCTTTAGCGACGCATCAAAAATGCTCGACATACCGTTCATGGCGGTCTCCGCGATTGCTCTTGCCGCATTTGTCCTAACGCGGCGCGACATTGGCCGCTTATGGGGTGCAATATTCTTTTCTTCTTATATCGGCTTCATCGCCTATCTCGCGCTCAATGCGAGCGGAGTCTAATTGATGAGCACGCCACAAACGGCGCTAGTCACGGGGGCCGGCAAGCGCCTTGGCCGCGCTATGGCATTGCGACTTGCCGAAGCCGGTTTTGATGTTGCTGTCCATTATCACCACTCAAAAATGGATGCGGATGAAGTCGTCAATTTGATCACCGCTAAAGGGCAAAAAGCTGCGGCCATTCAAGCCGATTTATCAAATGAAGCTGAGACCGCCGCATTGTTTGGAAACGTCAATCAGGCGTTGGGGCCCGTCACCCTGTTGGTGAACTCTGCATCGCTCTTTGAGGATGATGATATCTATAGCATGACCCGCGAAAGTTGGGACAAGCACATAGAAACCAATCTGCGCGCGCCCCTAAAACTAAGCCAAGACTTCGCCGCGCAAGTGTCCTCAAATGCAAACAACCTGATCGTCAACATTACCGATCAACGGGTTCTTAAATTGACGCCGCAGTTTCTTTCTTACACGACCTCGAAAGTTGCGCTCAACGAATTGACGATTACCCTCGCCCAAGCACTCGGTCCCAACGGTATCCGAGTAAACGCTATCGGCCCAGGGCCAACACTCAAAAACGCACGCCAGTCGGACGACGATTGGCACCGCCAAAATGCGAGCACAATCCTCGGACATGGCGCAGCGCCCGATGATATTTGTGACGCGCTGATGTATCTGATTTCGGCAAAAGCAGTGACCGGCCAATTGATTGCTGTTGATGGTGGACAACACTTAGCGTGGCAAACAGCCGACGTTCTGGTAAAGGAATAAGACATGGCGGAACGGCAAAAAGACATCGCCCCTTTACCCAGAACGGCGAATGCACCGCAACGCAAAGTGTTTGTCCGTGGATTGGTATTGGACGCACATATTGGTGCCTATGAAAGCGAACAAGGCATCACCCAGCCGATCAGAATTGATTTTGAAACAGACGTTATTGAGCCCGCAAATCCCGTTAGTGACAGCTTGGAAGACGTTGTCTGTTACGACCGCATGACCCAAGGTATAAAGGCCATCATCGCGGAAGGACATTTTAAGCTTGTCGAAACGCTGGCCGAGCGCATTGCTGACCTTGCCTTATCGCACCCTATGGTTATTTCTGTCATGGTACGGATTATAAAACCGCAAGCCATCACAGAAGCCGAGGCCGCTGGCGTTGAGATTATACGAAAAAAGCTCGATTAAGCAGGATCACCTGCGGGATGAAAATATTCATCATCTGCATTTGTCAGCGCCCACAGAATTCCGCCAATACCAAAGAACATCGAAAGTGCGCTGATGACCGACAAGATAACGAACAGATAACTTGCGCCGCCCGCATATAGCACTGAATAAGAATGTTCTTGGGGGTGAACATAAACAACAACCACGTCGCCCGGTTTATAATCAACCGCCCCACCCTTAGGCATTCTCGTCATAAGCCAACGCTCACGGGTCGACTCATAGCTCATCCCGTCAAAAGAATAGACATAGCGAATCGGCGCATGTTCATCGTCTATTTGACTCAGAACAATTCCTTCGACCGTAGGCCAAGAAACACTGGCGCGTGCCCGTGCATAATCGTGAACGACGAATGCGCCACCGACCAGACCAACAACCGCGAACGCCATAAAAAGGAACAACACGATTGAAACGTCTGATTTGGACTTAATCTCCTCAGGCATTTGACGTCACGCCTCCGCGCTATTAGCTCCATTGCGGTCAGGAAAAGACGCGAAACGCCCTATCACGTGGTTTAGAAAGCCAGATGTAGGGACATTCGTCGCGCCGATGCTGAACCAGCGCAGATATGTTATACCCCACATCGTGAATACCCAGTTAACCAGTTAGTTATGCCCTCTGAAACGCCGCCCATAAACGATAGTGAAACAGCCGAAACGCCGCCACAGATCGGCGCAGCGTTGATTGCTGATTATGTCCGGAATTTACCGACAAAACCGGGTGTTTATCGAATGTTCGGTGAAACCGGCAATGTACTTTATGTGGGCAAGGCCAAGAACCTAAAAAACCGGGTAACGTCCTATTCCCGAGATTATGGTCACTCAAACCGCATTCAGCGGATGATTGCCGAAACCCGGTCGATGGAATTCATCATCACCGCAACCGAAACCGAAGCGCTTTTGCTTGAAGCCAATCTCATCAAGCAGTTAAAACCCCGTTACAACGTTATTCTGCGCGACGACAAATCCTTCCCGTATATTCTTTTGACTGATCATCCCGCACCGCAGATCACTAAACATCGAGGGGCGCGCAAACGCGACGGCACTTATTATGGTCCGTTTGCATCGGCGACGGCGGTTAATCGCACACTTGATGTTTTACAAAAGGCCTTTTTGCTAAGAACCTGTACCAACAGCGTATATGAAGCCCGCTCACGCCCATGCTTGCTTCACCAAATCAAACGATGCTCCGCCCCTTGCGTCGAATTGATCAGCGAGAATGACTACGGAAAACTCGTCGAAGAAGCCAATACATTTCTATCCGGCGAAAGTGCACAAATTCAACGCGAATTTTCAGAAAAAATGGAAGAGGCTGCCGCCGATCTCGATTTTGAGTTGGCCGCGAGTTATCGCGACCGTATTCGCGCGCTTTCCTATGTTCAAGGTACTCAGGCGGTAAATCCTGGTGGGGTTTCCGAAGCTGATGTGTTTGCCATTCACTCAGAGGGCGGACAGTCATGTGTGCAAGTGTTTTTCTTTCGCGCTGGCCAAAACTGGGGCAATCATGCATTCTTCCCAAAGCACGATAAAGAAGAAACACCGGATGTCATTCTCGATGCGTTCATTGCGCAATTCTATGACAAACGCGAACCGCCAAATTCAATTCTCGTCTCGCATATGCCGCCTCAGGCCGACCTTTTGTCTGATGCGCTGACCATGCGTGCCGATCGAAAGGTCTCAATTCACGCGCCACAACGCGGCGAGAAACATGACCTTGTGAAAGCCGCATTGATGAATGCGCGCGAAGCGTTATCGCGCCGTATGGCCGAAACGGCGAGCCAAGAAAAAAGCATGCAACAGCTCGCCAGCATTCTCGGTATGAAAGCACCGCCACAACGCATCGAAGTTTTCGACAATTCACATATTCAAGGCAGTAATGCCGTTGGTGCAATGATTGTTGCCGGACCCGAAGGTTTTATCAAAAATCAGTACCGTAAGTTTACTTTCAAGCCGGGCAGGTTACCGCCCGGTGACGACTATGCCATGATGCGCGATGTCCTGACCCGGCGGTTTGAACGTCTAATCAAAGATAAAGATGCTGAGCGTCCGGATTTGATCATCATTGATGGCGGAAAAGGACAGTTGAGTGTGGTCCTTGATGCCCTGCGCGAAATTGGTTTTGACCATGAGGCCGAAAACATCACCATCATCGGCGTTGCAAAGGGACGCCGCGAAACCGACACCGGCCAGAAGCGTATTGATCGCACCATGGGTGCTACCGGTGAGCAAATCGTCATGCCGGGGCGGTCGCCATTTATGTTGCCGCCGCGCGATCCCGGACTTTTCGTGTTGCAACGGCTTCGTGATGAATCCCACCGTTTTGCGATTGGTGCCCACCGCGCCGCTCGCAAAAAAGCATTCGGTGCAAATCCGCTTGATAGTATTCCGGGTATTGGTGCTAAGCGTAAACGGGCACTGCTAAATCATTTTGGTTCAGCAAAAGAAATTGCACGCGCAAAGCCCCATGACCTAGAAGCGGTTGACGGTGTTTCGGCATCCCTCGCCCAGCGCATTTATGATTACTTTCACGGTGAATAGCGCCATGATAATATATGCAGAGCTTTGAGGAGTACCTATGAGCGTTCAACTAATCGGACTTCCGTGGGATTCAAGTTCGTCATATGCGCGCGGACCTTCACATGGACCAGCGATCATTCGTACACTCCTTTTCAGTGATGCTTCGAGCCCCTATTCGCTTTCCGGTATCAATGCCAATGATGCAATCACCGGATTCGATTTTGCTGACTTGCCCAAAAGCGGCGCTGAAGCCAGAGCAGCGATAAGCGACCGTATTCGCGCGGTAACAACCGCCGGCAAAAAGCCACTTAGCCTGGGCGGTGATCATTCGGTTACATTTCCAATTTTAAAAACACTTAGCGAAACCCATGGTCCGTTGAACATTCTTCATATTGACGCCCATACGGACCTTTATGACACGTTTGAGGGTGACCCATACTCTCATGCTTGTCCGTTTGCGCGGGCTATTGAACATAATTGTATCGACACGCTCGTTCAGGTCGGTTTGCGCAGCATCTCACCCGATGCAAAAGCATTCGGTGAAGATCATGGTGTCGTCATGCTAGAATCTGATGCGATTGACGAAATCCCATATCACCGCTTAACCGGTCCACTCTATGTGAGTATTGATCTAGACGGGATCGACCCTGCCTTTGCCCCCGGCGTATCCCATCCGGAACCCGGCGGACTGTCGAGCCGCGAAGTCATAGGGATTTTGAAAAAACTGCCTACGGCCCCCATTGGCGCGGACGTGGTCGAGCTAAACCCAGAGCGGGACCAAGGCATGATCACGGCCCATTTGGCGGCACGCTTAGTCAAGGAACTCGCTGGATATATGGCATAGCGCCGCGAAACCATCCTGCCCCTGCCGCATATTTGCCTTAGTCCTAAGCTTTAAAGGTTGTGTGGCAAAGCGCTCGGGGCCGGACCGCATTATGTTAGATGTCTCATTTAAAGACAAAATTGCAAAAGACCCACGTCATTATCAATTACTGACGTTATCGACATTGTTGGCCTACGGTATAGCATCGGGTATTTTTGAAATTAGCGCCGCTCAGATCGTTGGGATTTTTGCGGCTGCGCTTAGCGCACAATATCTTGGTTGTTTGATGAACGCTGTTCGCTTTGAACCGCGCAGTGCATTAATCACCGCGCTCTCGCTTTCGCTTTTGCTGCGCGGTGACGGTGTCGCCCCCTTGATGATGGCAGCAGCAATTGGCGTTGGGTCCAAATTCATGTTGCGTTTATACGGCAAGCATATTTTTAATCCCGCCAATATCGGCATTGTTTCTATGCTTCTTATCTCACAAACAATCATGCCGGGCGCAGCATGGACAACGCCGGGTCAATGGGGAACCGCATTCTGGTTTGCGGCACTCCTTGCGGGGGTTGGTCTTTTCGTGACCTATCGCGCCGCGCGATTTGACGTACCACTGATTTTTCTAGGCACATTTGCAGTGTTGATTGTTGCCCGCGCCTTCTGGCTCGGCGATCCATTGGCTATTCCATTCTTGCGGCTTCAAAACGGAGCACTCATTCTTTTTGCTTTCTTCATGATCTCTGATCCCAAAACCACACCTGATGGAACACTTGCCCGCGCGGCATTCGCGGGTACCGCCGCCCTACTCACATATATCCTGTCATTCCATTTCTTTATTTCTGACGGACTATTCTATGCGCTCGCATTTGTGTGCATCGTGCGTCCTATCTTTGAAGCCCTTGACCCTGCACCCCATTACCATTGGGGCGATAGTATCAAACCAATTCGTCTACCGCGTATTTCCCCACGCCACCGCAAACATATTCCTGCTGAATAAGATGGAGAGACTTATGCGCCGCAACTTTAAACGCACATTATTCGCCGCCGTATCTGCGACCGCCGCACTGGCCCTGACCACAGGTGCCGTTGCTTTTTGCGGATTCTACGTGGCGAAAGCCGACACGAAGCTCTTCAACAAAGCATCAAAAGTCGCATTGATGCGCGATGGCGACCGCACGGTCATGACCATGGCCAATGACTTTCAGGGGGATTTGAAAGAATTCGCGGTTGTCATTCCGGTGCCCGTTGTTCTCGAAGAGGGGCAAATCCACGTCACTGAAAATGCGATCATTGACCACCTCGACGCATATACGTCACCGCGCCTTGTTGAATATTTTGATGATGACCCTTGCGCTGTTTATTTGCGCCGCGAACTCCAATCAGTGACAGCGGCCCCGATGATGGAAGCAGAAGACGAAACCCGCATCGCAGATAGTTTAGGCGTCACAATAGAGGCCGAATACACAGTCGGCGAGTATGACATTCAAATTCTTTCTGCCGAACAATCCGACGGGCTGGCCGCATGGTTAAAACAGAATGGCTATAAATTACCCGATGGCGCAGAAGAAATCCTCGGAAGTTACATCAAGCAGAATACCAAGTTCTTTGTTGCAAAAGTAAACCTAGAGGAACAAGAACAAACTGGCCTTAAATACCTGCGCCCACTACAGATCGCATTTGAATCGCCTAGATTCAGTCTTCCAATTCGTCTCGGTACGGTCAATGCCAATGGGAAACAAGAACTTTTTGTTTTAGCACTGACACGCACTGGCCGCATTGAGACCACGAATTATCGCACCGTAAAATTGCCAACTGACAAAGAAGTACCACTTTATGTAAAGGGCGAGTTTGGTGAGTTCTATAAGTCAATGTTCCACGAGCAGGTAGAACAAGAAAATGGTCGAGCAGTCTTTCTCGAATATGCGTGGGATATGGGATGGTGTGATCCATGCGCCGCTGACCCACTATCCGCGAAGGAACTACGAGAGCTGGGCGTTTATTGGCTCAATGACGGCGCAAACAATATTATGCCCCGCCGCCCTGCCCCCCAGGCCCAAAATGTTTTCGTGACGCGCCTGCATGTTTCTTATGACGCCGAACATTTCCCCGAAGATTTAATGTTTAAAGAAACCGGTGACCGTTCAAATTTTCAGGGCCGCTATGTTCTGCGCCACCCCTATAAGGGCGACGCCAAATGCGACGCGGCAGAGCAATATCGCGCTGAGCTTCCCAAACGCTTTGAAAAGGAAGCCCAGACGCTTGCCAATCTGACCGGCTGGGATATCGACGATATTCGCGAAAAAATGAATGAAGGCGATCAACCATTTTCGGAACCCGCCAAAGAGAGCTGGTGGGAACGACTTTGGGGGAATGATAAAAAAGATGGATAAATCCGCCATTTAAGACCCCTATGTAACATTGGATTTGAGATGCGGCGCAGTTTACAATCGCCAAATGGCAAATCTCATTACAATGGCGCGTATGGCGCTGATCATTCCGTTCATCTTCGCATTTCTTGCAAATGCACCGTGGAACATGACGGTGGCGCTCGGCATTTTTGTTGTCGCCTCCCTCACCGATTTTCTCGATGGTTATGTGGCGAGGGCCAGAGGTGAAACCTCTGCATTAGGGGCCGCACTAGACCCACTTGCCGATAAATTATTGATCGCCGCTGCATTCATCCTTTTAGTCCGCAATGGCGTCATTATGGGTTTCGGCGTCGTGGCAGTCATCATCATTATTCTGCGAGAGCTATTCGTTAGCGGTATGCGCGAGGCGTTAGGCGCGGCCAATCAAACCTTGCCCGTGACCATGATCGCCAAATGGAAAACCACCGCGCAACTGGTTGCGGCAGGTTTACTCATTGCTGCGGCCCCCACAGGCATCATGGGCGAAAGCTTGCGGCCTGCTGCAAGCGCAGCACTTTGGATCGCGGCAATGCTGACCCTATGGACTGGAACAGAATACGGAATTCGCGCGTTTAAAATGTTGGGGGCTCGCCCCTCGTGACCCAGGCACCGCTCATTCTCGAAGGCGCGGCGCATCTTTTGATCGTTGATGATGATGACCGCATCCGCAGTCTTTTAAAGCGATATCTTAGTGAGAATGGGTTCAGAACATCGACCGCATGTAACGCGGGCGAGGCACGCACCCTTATGGCCTCTGTCACTTTCGATCTGCTTATATTTGATGTGATGATGCCCGGTGAGAACGGTTTTGATCTGACCAAATCAGTGCGCGCAATTTCAAACATACCGGTTTTGCTGCTTACCGCTCGTGGGCTACCCGAAGACCGGATCAAAGGTCTTGAATTGGGGGCCGATGACTATCTTTCAAAACCATTTGAACCGCGCGAATTATTGCTGCGCGTAAACGCCTTGTTACGACGAACACAATCGGCCGCGCTCGAGCGGCGTGAATTAAAATTCGGCGATTGTGTTTTTTCCATAGGGCGTGCCGAGTTGCGCAAAAACGGCGAACTGGTTCGCCTGACCGCTGCGGAAGCCTCACTCCTAAAGGCACTTGCGCAAAAACCACGCGAGCCCATGAGCCGGGAATCTCTAGCAGAGCAAACAGCATCCGCCATGGAACGGTCTATCGACGTTCAAGTTACGCGATTGCGTAAAAAAATTGAAGAAGACCCCCGTGCGCCAATCTATCTGCAAACAGTACGGGGCATCGGTTACGCCTTAATGGCGGATTAGTCCGATGATCTTGCGGTACTTACCTAAAAGCTTATATGCCCGCATCACGCTGATCGTCATATTGCCGATCTTCATTACCCAATCCGTCGTGACCTATATTTTCTTTGCACGCCATTGGGATTTAGTCACCGCAAACCTTTCGGAAAATGTCGCGGGCCAAATCGCCTTAGTTACAACAATGTTTGAGGCGGCAGAAACTGATGCTGAAAAAGAAATCATCAGCGAATTGGCGCTCAATGATTTGCACATGCGTGTCCGATACGCCCCCGACACCACATTACCGACCACCAATCAATTGGCACCGTTCAATGTCTACAACAACACGCTCAATAAACGACTAAATAATGCGTTGGGCCGACCTTTTTGGCTGAACACACAGACATGGCCGAACGATGTCGAAATCCGCGTGGCTTATAAAGATGGTGCACTGATCTATCTAGCGCGGCGCGACCGTGTATTCGCCACAACCGGACGCATTTTTCTGTTCTGGCTGATCGCGACTTCCGTACTCATCGGAACGATCGGCATCATCTTTATGCGGAATCAGGTTCGATCAATTTTGCGCCTTGCCACCGCCGCCGAAGCGTTTGGTCGTGGGCGAGATGCGCCTAGCTATCGCCCATCTGGCGCAACAGAAGTCCGCAAGGCTGGCTATGCATTTATCGCCATGCGCGAACGGATCAAGCGCCACCTGGAGCAACGCACAACCATGCTCGCAGGGATCAGCCATGATTTAAAAACCCCGTTAACCCGCATTAAACTTGCGCTCGCAATGCAAGCCGAAAGCGAGGATATTGCGGATATTCAAAAAGATGTCGAAGAGATGGAGCGCATGATTGCAGCCTATCTCGACTTCGCCAGTAACGAAGCTGCCGATGAAGATCCCGCACCTTTCCGGCTTGATGAACTAGCGCTTGAAATTGCTGAAAATGCGCGACGCACCGGACGTCACATCGAAACCAGTATTCCGCGACCGGTGACGCTTGCTGCAAGGCGCAGCGCGCTCAAGCGCGCCATATCTAATCTTGTGAATAATGGCCTTCGTTACGCGACAAATGTTTGGGTGAGCGTATCCGTGTTAAATCGCTATGTTGAAATTATCGTCGATGATGACGGCCCCGGCATCCCCGTTGAACAGTATGAGTATGTTTTTAAACCCTTCACACGACTTGATGAGGCGAGAAACCTGAATGAAAGTGGTGTGGGTATGGGATTGATCATCGTACGCGATGTTGCCCGTGCCCATGGTGGCGATGTTACGCTCGACCAATCCCCGAAAGGCGGATTAAGAGCAACCATCCGCTTGCCCGTTTAATCGGTCAATTCACCCGCACGTTTAGCCGCCGCAAGTGTCGCGGCCTTCATCAGTTTACGAATCTCTTTGTCGTCACCATCAAGAACATTAAGGGCGGCCTCAGTTGTACCGCCAGGCGATGTCACAGCACGTCGCATTTCTGCTGGACTGCGGGTTTCAGTACCCATCAGGCGACCGGCACCAACAAACGTCGCCGTGGCCAAGGCGCTCGCTTGTTCAGGCGAGATACCAAGTGCCTCACCTGCTTCGGCCAGTGCTTCAGCCAGTAAAAAGAAATAGGCAGGACCAGAACCCGAAATCGCTGTTACAAAATCGATCTCTTTTTCATTCTCAACCCAGACCACATCACCAGACGCCTCCATCAAGCTGCCGATCATCAACCGCTCTTGCGCGCTAACTGTGTCAGACGCAAAAACGCCCGAAACCCCCTCGCCGATGGCCGCCGGCAAATTGGGCATCGTACGCGCAATTTTTTCAGCGCCCCCAAGGAATTCTGAAATTCTTGCAACGGATTTTCCAGCCATGACCGAAACCACGACCGCGTCGCGGGCAATCACCGAGTAATCAGGCAAAACTTTTTCCGCCATTTGCGGCTTAATCGCGACAACGACCGCATCAAAGCGTCCGTCAATTTCCGGATTAAGCGAAAGGCCATGATCCGCGCACAGCGACTTCATTGCGTCATTCGCTGTGGGATCAAAAACTGCCGAGGACGACGGCTCGATCGCTTTGTTTTTCAGCCAACCACGGAGCATAGCGCCACCCATGGCACCAGCCCCGATTAATGCTACAGCAGGTAAATTTTTCATGGGCCCAACCTACCGTGGACGGTCACACAAGCAAATGCTCATCCGGGTAATATTTAAGCGTTTCCGGCCGTTTCGAACAATGACGCTTGTAAAGCATCATCTGGGTTCTTGCCGCCCCAGATCAAAAAGTTGAATGCAGGATAAAACCGATCAACCGCTTCACTCGCCCCTTTGATCAACGCCTCGCCCTGCATACTGTCGAGGTTTCCTTCGGGGGTCAGCAACGCTGAATTGCGATAGACGATAGATTTGTCATCCGCCCACAAATCGAAATGCCCGAGCCAAAGCCGCTCATTAACCATCGTGACTAACCGCGCAGCTTCATCGACCCGGCCGACCGGTGCTTTTAATTCGAGCGGCGCACCCATTTGAAGTGTCGCGAGTTCGGGACGCCACGTGAACCAAAGGCCGATATCGCGCCAAACACCGGGCATCAGCACATGAAGCTCATGTGTGCCCGCGCGTTCAATTTCAAATTCGAGACCACTCGCAGCAGTCTCGAGCACTTTCAGCGGGTCAACGCTTTGTTTCGGCTTGCGGATCAGCTCAATGGACATATTTGCCCCTTTTCCCGGTTCGCGCGACTTTTTGCAGCCGCTTGCAACTACATGTCGCGGCGATTCGGGGTGCTGACAAATGATTCGATTACTCTGTTTTTCCTCAACGGCCAGAATAACTTACCACAGGAGGGTGTTAAGAATTCTCGAGCGCATCAAGCCGCGCCTTTAACTGTTCGTTTTCATCGCGGGCGATTCGCGCCATATCACGGACGGCTTCGAACTCTTCACGTGTCACAAGGTCCATATCCGCCAACAAATTTTGTAACCGGCTACGAAACACAGTCTCTGCCTCCCGCCGCACACCGTCCGCTGCCCCAGCGGCTTCGGTCATCATTTTTGCGATTTCGTCGAACAGGGCGTTTTGGGTTTGCATGATCGGCTCCTTATTGCGACCTATATAAGCATAGAGTACGCGGGGCGACAGGGGCCAAAAACCGCGCTATTGAGACGCAGCGCCCCATCCCATTTGCATCAAGGCTGCCGAATAACATGAGTTTACCCTATCCCCACATCGAGCCGGTTTTGTTTCAGATCGGTCCCCTCGCCATCCGTTGGTACTCCCTCGCCTATATTGGCGGCCTTGCCCTCGGTTGGTTCTACTTGACCGGGTTGATCAAGAACAAACCTTTATGGATTAAAAACACGCCGCCCATCGACAAGCCAAAACTCGATGATGTGATTTTCTGGGTGGCCATCGGCACAATGCTCGGCGGACGGCTGGGGTATCTCTTCTTTTACGAACCGTCCCTCTTTCTCGCGAAGTGGGAAACTGTTCTAGGGTTCCTTCCTGTTCCGCCAGCACTCATGACATGGCGCGGCGGGATGTCGTTCCACGGCGGATTGATCGGCGTTACATTGGTCGGGATCTGGTTCGCCCGAAAACACAAAATCAACATGCTTTCCTTAGGCGATATGTTTGCCTGCGCCGCGCCGATTGGGTTATTTTTTGGCCGAATCGCAAACTTCATCAATGCCGAATTATATGGCCGGCCTTGGGACGGCCCGTGGGCCATGGTTTTCCCGACCGACCCGCTGGGCGTTGCGCGCCACCCAAGCCAGCTTTACGAAGCCGCATTAGAAGGTGTCGTATTATTCGCGATCATCCGCATTGCGACCCATTCGTTTGGTATGTTGAAACGCCCCGGCGCGACAATAGGGATATTCCTAGCGGGGTATGCACTATCGCGGATCATCGTTGAGAATTTCCGCGAGCCCGATGCGCATATGCCCGATTTCCCGCTCGGCTTTACTATGGGGATGATGTTATCAACACCGATGTTGTTACTCGGTATTTGGATGGTATGGCGCACACGGAATGTTATTTCTAAAAATAAACCTAGCAATGAGACAACGCCATGACCGCCACCGCTGAAACGGTTGCCGTTACGCCACTCGAAGAGCGCCTTGTTGACCTGATCAAACTAAAAGGCCCGATCAGCATCGCCGACTATATGACCGATGCGCTGGGTCACCCCCACGAAGGGTATTATATGCGCCAAACACCAATCGGCGCAGACGGCGACTTTACCACCGCACCAGAAATCAGTCAGGTGTTCGGAGAATTAATCGGCCTCTGGCTCGTTGAAGCGTGGCAAGGCATGGGTTCGCCCGAGAGCTTTAATCTAATCGAACTTGGTCCTGGCCGCGGCGTTTTGATGGCGGACATTTTGCGGGCCGCACGGCTACGGCCCGGTTTTGCGCGTGCAGCGCAAGTATGGCTTTTAGAAACCTCCGGCTTGCTCAGGCTAGAGCAACAAAAGCGCTTAAAAACAACCGAGATAAAACCACTTTGGGCCGATGAGTTCGCAGACATTCCGCCCGCACCCTCGCTTATTATCGCCAATGAATTTTTTGATTGTCTCCCAATCCATCAATTTGAACGAGTGAAAACTGGCTGGCGGGAACGCATGATTGGCCTTGACGAAACGGGTGAGCGTTTAGCCTTCACTTTAGACAAAACCCCACCGCCGCCAGAATATAATTTGCCGGACATAACAGAAAGCGAAATCGGCGATATTTTTGAGGTATCGCCGTCTAGCCACGACTTTGCTGCCGACATATGCAGCACACTGAACGACCAAGGCGGCCATGCGTTGATCATCGACTATGGCCACATGGAACGTGGTTTTGGTGACACTTTACAGGCAGTAAAAGACCACGCCTACTGGCCCCCATTACTCGCGCCGGGCCACGCCGACATCACGGCCCATGTTGATTTCGAAATGCTCGCCAACACAGCAATTGAAAACGGCATCAATGCCCATGGCCCCGTGACGCAAGGGCGGTTCCTCGACCGTTTGGGCCTACCGCTCCGCGTCGAAACGCTTTGCAAAGACTTAGCGCCGGAAAAAGCGGAAGAGATTCGAACAGGCGCGGCACGTATCGCGGCGACGAACGCCATGGGCGAAATTTTCAAAGTCATTTGCCTTTCCTCACCCACATTACCAGCCCCCGCAGGTCTTGAGACATGACCCCGCCCTTTCTTGTTTCCCCATTATTTGACGCCCCAGCGATCGCTCATGGTTTTTTTTCTCGTGACGGCGGCGTCTCACCGCCCCCCTATCAGTCACTCAATACTGGCCTTGGTTCAGATGACGCGCCGGAAAATGTCGCGAAAAACCGCCAGCGTTGCGCAATCGCTATGGGCGTAGAAACCACTCATTTATTGACCGGCTACCAAACCCACTCATCCGATGTTCTGGTCGTCGATGGGCCTTGGAAAAATAGCCCTGCCAAAGTTGATGGTCTCGTTACAAAAATGCCGGGCGTTGCCTTGGGCGTTCTCGCGGCAGATTGCATGCCATTCTTATTTGCAGATTTTGAAGCAAAAATAATCGGGGCTGCCCATGCTGGTTGGCGAGGCGCGCTGGGCGGAGTTCTCGAAAACACCGTTGCCAGTATGATCGCCCTCGGTGCGAGCGCGAATAATATACGCGCAGCTGTCGGGCCTTGTTTGCGGCAAGCAAACTTCGAAGTCGGGCTCGACCTTTATGAGACCTTCACCGCGAAATACACTGATGCAAAAGAGTTTTTTGCACCGGGTAAAAATGCAGAAAAACGCCAGTTAGACCTTGTTGGATTCGGTCGTTGGCGATTGGCGAGCTGCGGCGTCACACATTTCGACGACACGGGACTTTGCACGCTCGGCGCGCCGGCTCGTTTCTTTAGTTACCGCGCAATGAAACGTCGAAACGAACTCGATTACGGTCGTAACCTGTCGGCTATTGCATTGCGGTAAAAAACGCAATTTTACGGGTTGCGCATACGTCAAGAAACCGTCATGAAGCCCTCGCTGAGTGGCGGAATAAAAGGGGCCGACGATATGAAACTGATTGCGGGAAATTCAAACCGTCGGTTGGTCGAAGCTATATCCAAAAGACTGGCCACAACCCCTGCCCGCGCAGAAATCAAGACTTTCAAAGACGGTGAAGTCTTTGTCGAAATTCAGGAAAATGTGCGCGGCGAAGACGTGTTCGTTATCCAATCCACTTCCTACCCCGCCAATGACAACCTGATGGAATTGCTGATTACCATGGACGCGCTCAGTCGTGCCTCAGCAAGTCGCATCACCGCCGTAATCCCTTACTTTGGGTATGCCCGCCAAGACCGCAAAGCTGGCCCAAGAACACCAATTTCAGCAAAACTCGTCGCAAACCTCATCACCAGTGCCGGTGCTGACCGGGTTTTGACCGTCGACCTTCATGCGGGCCAAATTCAGGGATTTTTCGATATCCCAACCGACAATCTTTATGCGGTCAAAGAGTTTGAACGTCGCATCCGTGAAATCAACAATAACGACCTATCCAGTGTCACCGTGGTTTCCCCCGATGTTGGCGGCGTTGTGCGTGCTCGTGCATTAGCCAAAAAACTCGAAGACCGCCCCCTCGCCATAGTAGACAAACGACGCGAAGGCCCAGGTCTGTCAGAAGTCATGAATATTATCGGTGATGTCGATGGGCGCGATTGCGTGATCTTTGACGACATCGTTGATTCAGGCGGCACCCTTTGTAACGCTGCCGAAGCGCTAATGGCGGAAGGCGCAAAAAGCGTGACCGCATGTGTGACACACGGCGTTCTTTCTGATCATGCGGAACGTCGCGTGATGAAATCAGACGCACTTTGCCGGTTGATCATCACCGACTCGATTGAGACACGCAAAGAAGTTGCAGAATGTCCGAAGATCGAAGAAGTCTCCATCGCGACATTGCTTGCTGAAGCCATTCGACGGATCGCGAACGAAGAATCCGTCTCTAGTCTCTTTGATTAACCTGCTTTCTTACCGTCTGGCTCCCAAAGTTGAATGGGATTTCCTTCAGGGTCTTTGACGGTTGCAAAAAGCCCGTTGGGATATTCTTCCTGGTCAACATCGACTTCAACACCATTGGCGCGCAACTGAGCAACCATGGCATCAAGATTTTTGACGCGAAAATTGATCATCCATTGCTGTGACATCCGACCGAAAAATTCGCTGTTTTCTTCAAATGGCGCGAACACTGTCGTCCCCGCAGCAGTTTCCCAAGCCGGTGTATCATAATCTTTCGGAACCAATGAAACGCCAAGATTATCCGCATACCACTGAGCCAGTTCACTAGGGTTTTTAGCTCTGAAGAAAAACCCGCCTATACCGTCAACTTTTTCCATCAACTATGCTCCTATGAAGTTCGGTAGCCAAAGTTTAATCGAACGCCACAATCTTTAGATCATAACAGTCTTTTACCCTTCGGCGAAACCACCTCGGAGTTGCTGGAATAAGTTAAGCGATCATGGTCAGCCAACAACTCGTTGGGAATGCCATATATTGGGAGTTTCTGTGGCCTCAGACCTAGGTCCCTCAATCACGCAATGAAGCGTAGCAATCAAATCCTCTACCCGGTAGGGTTTTGCGATACATCCGTCCATTCCAGCCGCTTCATACTTCTCGATTTGATGCGCCATGGCATTTGCAGTTAGGGCAAGAATGGGCAGACGTTGTTTGTTCTCGCGGCGCTCATTTGCCCGGATTTTCAGTGTCGCCTCTACTCCGTCCATCACTGGCATTTTGATATCCATCAAGACCGCATCGAAATGTTTTTCCGACACCCGATCAAGACATTTTCTGCCGTTGTCGACGATTTCATATTCAACATTGGTAGATTTCAAAAGCGCTTCCAGAACCATCTGGTTCGTGACATTATCTTCCGCGACAAGCACTTTAAATGGTTTTTCCGTTACGTTTTGCCTATTAAGAGCCGGCGTATCATGAGTGCCTATTTTTGAAGTCTCATCCGCGCGTGTAAGCGTTTCCATTTTTTCAGCTGCTACTGCAAGTGTAAAAATTGTGCCTTCGGTTTCAACGCTTTCAACCGTAATATCTCCGCCCATCAAACGCGCTAACCGGCGCGAGATAGAAAGCCCTAACCCGGCCCCACTCGCTGGCGTATATTGTTTGTCGCCCGCTTGACGGAAAAGTTCGAATATCAAATCATAGTCCGCCGAATCGATTCCTATTCCGGTGTCTTTCACCGTAAATATCAGCATTTCATCATTACACGATACATTCAGTTCGACGGAGCCTTGCTTCGTAAACTTAATCGCATTTGACATGAGGTTATGAAGAACCTGTCGGATTCGCATTGGATCCGCGTGCCAACACCCTTTTGCATCATGGTCAATAGTGACACTCAGGTTGAGGTTTTTCTCTCGGGCGCGCTGAGCATGAAGCTGTTCAATTTGAAATGTCAGGTCAGCCAGATTGAAATATGTTGCTTCAATGCGAATGGCCCCGGCTTCGACTTTTGATAAATCCAATAAATCATTGAGGAGCGATAAAAGGTCTTTCCCAGATTTGGCAATAACGCCAAGCATCTGACGTTGCGTATCATCTAATTTGGTGCCGCCTAAAGCCGTAGCCATACCCAAAACACCATTAAGCGGCGTTCTGATTTCGTGGCTCATATTGGCTAAGAACAACGACTTGGCGTGGTTGGCATTTTCCGCCTCGCGCCGTGCCTGTTCAAGCTCTTTGAGGTTTTTTTTACGTTCACTGATATCACGAATGAAACCGATAAAACCGATTGTGTTCCCATCATTATCAGTGATGTTCGTACCGATCGTTTCGCCCGGAAACACAACCCCGGCTTTCGTTCGATAATTTACTTCGTATGGCGTCGGCTTTGATCTCGCCAGGGCATTAAAGCGTTCTTTCCCAGCTTCATGGTAATCCTCCGCTTTTTCGTACAAAACTTCAGTTAGCTGGCCACAAAGGTCATCGTTGTTGTAGCCAAAAAGCTTTGTAAATGCGGGGTTAATCGCAATTAATTGTCGATTGACATCGGCGACTGCAACCGCTTCCGGTGCATTTTCAAAAAGAGCGACAGACAGATTCTCGCGCTTCATCAGCGTTCACACCTCTAGTTGTCCTCCCCTTAGGGCAACACCTAGAGTTGAATGGTTAAACAAAAATAACCACGCTCAAGCAATGAGGAACAATGTTTATGCTTTCACTACCCTTTGCCCCGCGTTTTGGTCTTGCCGGGTCTGGCATTCTTCTCGATGAAATCAATTAGCTTATCTGCAACATCAATCCCTGTTGCTCTTTCAATTCCCTCTAAGCCCGGAGACGAATTCACCTCCATCACCACAGGGCCATGATTTGAACGCAACAAATCGACACCACAAAAGTTCAACCCCATCGCTTTGGCGGCACCAACGGCGGTCGAGCGTTCCTGCGGTGTAATTTTTACCTTCTCGGCCGTGCCGCCGCGGTGAATGTTTGAGCGAAAATCACCTTCTTTACCTTTGCGTTTCATGGTCGCAACAACCTTCTCGCCGACAACGATACATCGAATATCTTCGCCGCCCGCCTCTTTGATAAACTCCTGCACAAGAATGTTTGTGTTCACGCCACCGAAAGCTTGAATGATCGACTCAGCGGCTTTTTGCGTCTCACCAAGCACGACCCCAATGCCCTGAGTGCCCTCAAGCAATTTAATAATGACAGGTGCACCGCCAATCATATCGAGAATTTCATCCGCCTGACTGGTTCGATGCGCAAACACGGTAACCGGCAGGCCAATACCTTTACGTGCCAACAACTGCAATGAACGAAGCTTGTCACGCGATCTCGAAATCGCCACGGATTCATTCACCGGATAAACGCCCATCATCTCTAATTGGCGAAGAACCGCAGTACCGTAAAAGGTCACAGATGCCCCGATACGCGGGATGACGGCATCAAATACCGGTAGCTCTTCGCCGCGATAGCGCACAGTCGGCCGCAAAGACGTGATGTTGATATAACAACGCAAATGATCGACCACATCAATTTCATGTCCACGGGACGTGGCCGCATCGACGATACGCTTATGCGAATACAAATCGGCGTTTCGACACATTAGCGCTAAATTCATCGTCGAACTCCTATCTTCTTCATCGGTCGAGCAAATAAGAAGCGCCCGGATCAATCATAAACTTCCGACGCAAGGCGTCCCGACCTATCAACAAGCGAAACCCCATGGCGTCACGATTAGTTAAAGTCAAATCTATTTTTAGGGTGGCTTCTCCCATCTTTAAATGGGTTTCCACCACGTACCGTTCTTCTTCTTGGCCATTAGAACTGCGGATGATTCGCCTTCCTGCAATCGGCACACAACATAACACCTCGGGTCGTTTACGGCGTTGAACCGGGTGGAGGTAAAATTCAACATGCGGCACCCCTTCGATCAGAACTTCCTTAATCTTGAATGCGTGAATCGCAGATGACTTAGCGCCCGTATCTATCTTTGCATTGACATGGTGTACCTCCAAATCTGGAAGGTCTACCCATTCACGCCATCCTATTAACGTACGCACACGCTTTTTCTTTTTGTGCTTGACCGGTGCAACCTCGTTCATAACAAACCCTGCGAACGCAGCATTTTAATTCTTGCCGCACCAATACCAATCTCCGCAAGGATGTCTTCCGTATGCTGACCTGATGCCGGAACTGTTCCGGGATCATCGGGAATCACACCATCAAAGCGCGGTGCTGCGACGGCTTGTAACACGCCGTCAATTTCTCGTAACGAATTGCGGGCCTTCATGTGCTCGTGCGATTGGGCTTCTGTGGGACTCAATATTGGCGCAAAACAAACGTCAGTCCCTTCCAGCTTATCGGTCCAGTAATCTCGCGGCTTGGTCGCAAACAACGCTTTCAGCTCTTCTTTAAGCGCAGGCCACTGCGCAGCGTCATATTGCGCCAAGAATTTGTTATCTTCCCCAAGACCTAAACGCTCTATAAGTTCCATATAAAATTTAGGTTCCAACGGCCCAATGCTGATCCAGCCACCATCTGAACATTGGTAGGCACCATAAAAATGGGCACCATCTAACATACTTTGCCCACGCTTATCGGGCATTCCGCCCACAGCACGCAGTGAGTAGATTAAATTCATCATATGAGCAGAGCCGTCGACAATCGCGGCATCAACAACAGTCCCCTCACCGGACTCGCGCGCGCGCATCACACCCGCTAGAATACCAATGGCAAGATAAAGCGCACCACCACCAATATCACCGACCAAGGTTGGCGGCGGAACCGGCGCATCACCCGCATTTCCCGCATACCACGCTGCGCCTGACAGGGATGCATAGTTGATGTCATGCCCTGCATTTTGCGCAAACGGTCCAGTTTGCCCCCATCCAGTCAACCGTCCGTAAACTAACTTCTTGTTGCGCTGATGGGCAATCTCGGGCCCAAGCCCCAAACGTTCCATCACCCCAGGACGAAGGCCCTCGATCAATGCGTCCGTGTTGGCTATGAGTTCTAAAGCAATTTCTTTTGCCGCATCTTGCTTAAGGTCAAGCACAATCGACCTTTTGCCGCGCTTGTAAATTTCGGCCGGTGCCGCACCGGACTTGCCTTTGCGTTCAACCAAAATGACGTCAGCACCTAAATCGGCGAGCAACATGCCGCAAAACGGTGCCGGTCCTAATCCTTCGAATTCCACAACTTTGACGCCAGAGAGAACACCCATTCCAAACCCCTAGAAAACATGTGCAGTGACTACATCACTAATGCGCATGATTCCGACCGAGGCAAGAAATAAGGGTGTTACTCAGCTGCATGAATATGGTGGGCTGATGCATTCTCATGCAAACGACGACCACCATTAAAGACAAATCCTTCAACTCCGGGCACATAGAGCATGTTGGTGAGCCGCCCGGTCATGGCCACATAGGTCCCGTCTTGCGAGCCACGCATACAAACATGTGGCAAGCCAATCACCTCGCCCAGTTGGGAAAGTGACCGCTCACCCACAGAGCGAAATTGTGACATGTCATCAGGGTGCACAATTTCCTTGGTGGTTTTTCCTAATAACAATCCCGGCGATATATTAAATGCCTTTTCAGCCGAAGGGCTGGCATAAATTATTTTCCCCTCGGGTGAAAAAATAAATGTGACATCCAACGAAGATTCAACAAGCGCGCGGAAACGTTGTTCAGCAGTATGCGCATCATCAACACGTCGGCGCAGAACCGATAGAAGCTTTTCGTTCTTGGTATGCAACAAAATTGAACGGTCAATCATGCGTTGAGTGACAAGCGCTAGATAGGTTGTCGCCAGGCCATAAATACCAATTATCGCAGCAACACCAATTCCATTAATGCCCATTGTAACCGCATACGTTGCCGCAAGAGGAAGCAGCGCCGGAATATTGAACGCCAGCACCGCACGCCACGAAGCGCCCGCAGAAACAATCGCAGCGGCCGTCATTCCCGCAATTATAAAAGGAAGAATTGCATGATCAATTACACCGTGCACAGAAAAAATTGGTCCCAACGCACCCCAAAGCGAACCATTCAGCGCCATAAAAATTAGATGCAGTCGGGCAAAGCGAGAAAGGTTTCTTGCGGAAACGCCGCTAACTTTAAACTTTAGCCAAAGGCCCGCACGCAAAACGGCTACACCCAAGACTGCCCCAGCCCAAACGAACAAAACCCTGTGCTCAACGATCGACCAAGCGATAGCAAGAACGATCAGCGCATTCGCAATGCTCGCAAAAATCGCAACGGGCGCACCCCGGAATAGAAGTGCCGCTCGTTCGACCTTAATCTTAACTGACTCGACCTGTGTAAGCCCTCTTAAGTGGGCTTTCCGGCTCGACACTTGAGAAACTGCCGACTGCAATTCCGCAATCATAGGCGCTCCTTAATTGTCCCCGCTCTCCCGTATGAGAACACATTCGCAGCGTACAGAAAACTAAAAGTTGCAAATATTGGCCCCTTAAATTTTCCCCTTATTTTATTTTTATCAAATATTTCAATGCCCTAGAGGGCGCGCCTTCAACGCCGCACTTCACAGGCGACTTTTAGGAAAGCATATTTCCCTTTTTGACCAATATGTTAGCGCCGAAAAGGCATCTCAAAAACCCGAATCTACATACAAAAAGATATTGGTTGCAACGCAACAAAGCGCTAAAACGCGCTCCTAAATGACAACCGGATTCGGAATATGAGCACATTCTCGCCGTCTGACGCCCTATCACGCATTAAACCATCACCGACCATGGCCGCGACGCAAGCCGCCCGGGACCTAAAAGCTGCTGGCCGCGACATCATTTCGCTGGGGGCTGGCGAGCCTGATTTTGACACGCCCGATTTTGTGAAAGATGCAGCGATCAACGCAATCCGCAACGGTAAAACCAAATACACAGCTGTTGATGGCATCGCGGAATTAAAACAGGCCATCGTTGCGAAGTTCAAGCGCGACAACGGTCTCGATTACGACACGACACAGATCACGGTCGCACCCGGTGGCAAGGCTGTACTTTATAATGCGCTCGTCGCAACCATGAATCGCGGGGACGAAGTGATCATCCCTGCCCCTTATTGGGTTTCATATCCTGACATGGTTCTTTTAACAGGTGGCAAGCCAATCATTGTTGCCGCCGGAGCAGAAAGCAATTTTAAGCTGACGCCCGAAGCACTTGAGAAAGCAATTACCCCCAAAACGAAATGGTTCATTTTTAATTCGCCATCGAACCCCACGGGTGCCGCCTATACGCGAGAAGAAGTAAAAGCCCTTACGGATGTTCTTCTAAAGCATCCTCATGTTTGGGTGATGTCAGACGATATGTATGAGCATATCGTCTATGATAATTTTGAATTCGCCACCCCTGCACAGGTCGCACCAAAACTTTATGACCGTACACTGACTGTAAATGGCGCATCAAAAGCATATGCCATGACGGGATGGCGTATTGGATTTGCAGGCGGGCCGTTGCCGCTCATAAAGGCAATGGCAAAAGTCATGTCGCAATCAACCTCCAACGCATGTTCAATCAGCCAATATGCAAGTGTGGCTGCGCTGAACGGTGATCAGTCATTTCTCGCGGCACGGAATGACGCGTTCAAAACGCGCCGGGACCTCGTGGTTGAAATGCTTAATGACGCAACCGGTATTGAATGCGCTCGTCCGGAAGGGGCATTTTACGTTTACCCATCATGCGCAGGAACAATCGGCAAAAAAACGCCGGAAGGCGTCATTATTGATAGTGACGAGACCTTCACAAGTGAGTTATTAAATGCCGAAGGCGTTGCAGCGGTCTTTGGTGCAGCCTTCGGGCTTTCCCCTTTCTTTCGGGTATCATATGCCGCCGCTACTGAGGAGCTACGTGACGCATGCACACGAATTCAACGATTTACGGCGTCACTTCAGTGACCCCTTGTATCGACTTAATCGAAGGATCACTTTGAAATTATCAATTTGATTGAACTAATTTGACACCCTATGTGTTGACCAGAAACATGAGATTAGAGGAGAACACTCAGATGTCGAAAATTGATATTGGTTTGGACGAAAACGCACGAAAAGCAGTTGCCGAGGCGCTGAATGCCACCCTCGCCGATACGTATTCACTCTATATGAAGACTCACTCATATCACTGGAACGTGACTGGACCACAATTCCACACACTGCATGTGATGTTTGAAGAGCAATATCGCGAAATGTGGGCCGCACTTGATGAAGTCGCAGAACGTGTCCGTGCGCTAGGCGTGTTCGCCCCCACCAGCGGTAAACAGTTTGCAGACCTTTCCGCTATTGAAAGCGCCGACACTAGCCCGCCGAAAGCGGCCGACATGGTTGCAAACCTTTTGGCTGATCACGAAACACTTATCAAACGCGCACGCGCGGGCCTCTCCACTGCCGAAGAGGCGGGAGATGCGGCGAGTGCAGACCTTCTAACAGTGCGTATTCAATCGCATGAAAAAACAGCTTGGATGTTAAGAGCAATGAACCAATAACATTTGAGAATAAAAAGACCCGCAAAAGCGGGTCTTTTTTTTGTCTCCACCACCCCACACTATCTCCTTTTTCTATTTGACGAACACCACTCGCGAACCTTCAGCAAGCTGATCAGCCGAAACGAAAACACAATATATGGCCGACCTCCCCGTCACTATCAAACAGCTACAATATTTACTCGCCATTGGCGAACTCAGACATTTTCGAAAAGCCGCGGAACGATGCGGGATCAGCCAGCCATCACTAAGCGTTCAGCTTTCCAATCTTGAAGAATCCCTCGGCATCAAACTCGTCGAGCGCAGCCGTTCAGGCGTTGCATTAACGCCAATTGGGCGAGAAGTCGCCGATAGAGCGCGCCGTGTAATTGACGAATCGCGCAGCATTGTTGATCTAGCCAAAGACGCCAAACATGGCCTTAGCGGGACAATCAGGCTCGGGTCTAAGCCGACGCTCGGCCCTTACCTACTGCCCCACGTTGTGGCCACCCTTCATAAACAACATAAAGATTTGCGCCTCTATGTACGCGAGAACAGCCCGCGGGAACTAGAGCATGAACTGACAGCTGGTATCCATGACCTGATACTGGCGCAATCACCAGTTGAAAGCACAGAACATGTTACATTCGAATTGTTCCGCGAGCCTCTCTATCTTGCCCTCGCCAGTGACCATCCGCTTGCGCAACAAGCAAAAGAAAAGAAAGCCCTGCCCGTCGCCGCTTTAAAGGGCTTAGATATGCTTTCCTTGAACCCACTTTACTATCTCAATGACCAAGTAAATGCCCTGTGCCAAGAACACGGCGCACATCTGCTGAAGGATTACGAAGGAACAAGCCTCGACGCATTACGCCTAATGGTCGGTATGGGAATGGGGGCCGCATTTCTTCCTGCGCTTTATGTTCATTCTGAAATTAAAGCGCGGTCTGAAATCGTCGTTATACCTCTTAAAGGTCGTCGAATTTATCGAACGATTTGTCTTGCTTGGCGCAAAAGCGCGGGGCGCGCACGCGCATACAACGAACTCGGACACGTAATCCGCAATGTCGTCCGCCGAAAATTTGATGACTTGGTCGTCCCTGAATAACGTGAATGTGACCATTGTTAAATTAACTGAAAATTCCGATCACCATCTAGTGTAGAAATTTTTCGATAGTTTTTTTCTATCAGAATTTTTCACTTTTCCCGATTGCGGTATGCCGAGTATTTCCCCATTTATCACAACATAATGAAGCGCTTTTTTTCACCCTATGCCCCCCGAAAAATGCGTTTCACCTGGCTCCGTTCCCGCACAGAATGGAGCCAGGACCTTATGCTTGTGTTCCAGTTTATCTGGGTAGTAACAAAAAGGGTCCCTTGCTTATGCCGCAATTTGCAGCCGGTGTCGTAAAATTCCAATCAGAAGTTTACCCCCATAAAAAAGAGCTTTTTGAAAAACTCAGTCGAGGTCAATCTCCTGAAGCGCTTTTCATTACATGCTCTGACTCGCGTGTCGAAACCGCGATGATCACTCAAACAGAACCGGGTGAACTATTTATTTGCCGCAACGCAGGCAACATCGTCCCTCCCCACACAAATTTTACCGGCGGTATGACTGCATCTATTGAATATGCAGTTGCAGTTTTAAAAGTGCCGCACATTGTTGTCTGTGGACACACCGAATGTGGCGCCATGAAAGGTGCAATGGATCCCAACTCTCTAGAAACATTGCCCCACGTAAAAGAATGGCTGGGCTATTCCAAAGCGGCCGTTGATATTGTCAAAGAAGTTGGCATCGAATCCTCGCCAGAGGAGCAAATGAGAATGCTGTTAGAGCGCAATGTCGTTCTACAATTGCAACATTTGAAAACGCATCCGACTGTGGCGACACGGCTCGCGAAAGGTGATCTCACACTACATGGTTGGCTTTATGATATCAAAAGTGGCGACGTCACCGCTTATGATGAAGCTAAAAATACTTTTCTAAACGTTACTGAACGCTACGCCGCTGAAATGGCTGCATTAGCAACCTCATCTGCTCACTGCGCAGCATAAAGAATACGATCAGCCCCCGGAGAACTGTAATGAAATTACTCGACACTTCGCATTTGCGCGGTGACGTCTTTGGCGGGCTGACCGCTGGGATCGTTGCCCTCCCTCTGGCACTTGCCTTTGGTGAGGCCTCCGGTGCCGGACCAATTGCCGGATTATGGGGAGCCGTGTTCGTTGGCTTCTTCGCCGCTCTTTTTGGCGGTACCAAAACACAAGTTTCGGGCCCGACCGGACCAATGGTTGTGGTCTTTGCGGGAATATTTTCCTCACTTTCAGGCGAACCGGCATTAGTCTTCGGCGCTGTGATCCTTGCTGGGATATTTCAAATCCTGTTCGGTGTGTTTCGATTCGGACAATATATTCGTCTTGTGCCTTATCCGGTTATTTCCGGATTCATGAGCGGCATTGGCTGTATCATTATTGCGCTCCAGCTATCGCGTCTATTCGGACACGAACCAACAGAATCCGGAACGATCCCCGCTCTTGCCTCCGTCCCGGAGGCGATTGCTAATCCAAACATTGCTGCACTAACGATTGGTTTGGTTACGCTCGCGGTGATTTTCACTTGGCCGAAAAAACTCGGGAAATTTGTTCCTGGCGCATTGGCCGCTCTTGTCATTGGTACGCTTTTAAGCCTTGTTCTAAAAGGCGCGCCAATTCTTGGTGATATTCCTACTGGCTTACCCAGTTTTGCCCTGCCTGCCTTTACTCAAAGCTCTTTTATTATCGTCGTGGAGGCTGCGTTCATCCTCGCCATCCTTGGCGCTATCGATAGCCTTTTAACGTCTCTCGTTGCCGATAATATGACGCGTGATCGCCACAACTCTAATCGTGAATTGATCGGCCAAGGAATCGGCAACACCGTTGCGGGTTTCTTTGGTGCCATTCCCGGCGCTGGTGCTACGATGCGTACTGTCGTAAACATCAGAAGCGGCGGCGTGACCAAAATATCGGGTATGCTGCACTCTCTTATTTTGGTTGTGATAATTCTTATCGCTGCACCGTTAGCGTCGCAGATACCTCACGCAGTACTTGCCGGTATATTGGTCAAAGTTGGCTACGACATTCTCGATCTTGCTTATCTTAAACGTGCCCATAAGGGCCCTCGCTGGGATCTGGCCTTGATGGCGTTGGTACTTGGACTGACGGTCTTTGTTGATCTAATCACGGCAGTCGGTGTTGGAGTCGTTCTCGCAGCGCTCGCGTTCGTCAAGAAAATGGCAGACGACCAACTTGTTGCCTTTGGCGAAACCCAACCACGCATCACTACCGAAGAAGAACGCACGATCCTAAAGACGGCGGGTGGTCGCGTAACTATGTTTGATTTCGGTGGACCACTTAGCTTTGGCGCGGCGGCCGACCTTGGTCACCGCGTACGAGAACGCGTAAAAGACCATACCAGCGCAATCATCCTCGACTTTTCACGCGTTCCTTTTATTGATGTGTCTGCCGCACGCGCCGTTGAAACCATCGCTTGCGACGCAAAACAATCCGGGAAACGAGTTTACGTAAGCGGTATGAGCGAAGAAGTACGCAACGTACTCTCCGGCCTTAATGCTGATCATTGCCTCGCAGACGACAATCGATTTGAAAATCGTCTGGAAGCGTTGAAAGATGCTGCGCAATGGGTTGCGGAAAAGCACACGGATGAAATGCCGAAACTCGCCTCACCCGCAAGCGCCTAATCCGCTGGCGCGGGCACGTCCTGCCCAAGAAAATAGCCGAGCAACGCAACATGGCGGGCTGTCCGCATCATCGCATCGATATCGGCCCATTCATCGGGGTGGCCCCGCTGACCACCTCGCTCGCCGCCCAACCCGATGGCCGGTGTACCATTAGCGATCGCGATGTTGAGGTTCGCAGAACCCGCGTCGTTCAGTGCTGGCTCTAGCCCCAAACGTTTCGAAATCGCCACGGACCAACGCACGAGATCGCTTTCGAGTGCGCCGGGAATTTGCCCTCCTGGCGTCATGTTCTCTGGCACCATCGTCAAGGAGACCGATGTTTCCGCGGCAACATCTCTTAGAATTTTTCGAACGTCACTTTCGATTTCTTCAATCATAGGCGCATCGAGCGAGCGAATGTCGAGCGAGAACCACCCCTTGGGTGGTTTGTGGTTGAACACCTTACCACTATTTAGAATCGCAACATTCACCCGGGTCATCCGGTCTTCATATTTACGCGGTTGCGGCAAATCAAAAATCTGATCAACAGCGCGGGCGATACCTTGGTTGATATTTGGCAGTCCTCCACGCAAGGTGTGTCCGGGCGGCCCTTCGGCGACCACTTTCCACCAATGAATACCTAGCGCACCATAGCTAATGCTGCGTCCGTCACCCAATACGTCCACAAATAGAATCGCATCATCTTTATACGTATCATAAAGCGCACGCATTCCATTTAATCCAGTTTCCTCTTGAGAAACAGCGGCAAAGATAACATCATGTTTCGGTTTGAAATTTGCTTTCAATAGCGACCTTGCCGCAGCAATAATTGCAACCGTCGTTGACGACGTGTTCGATCCGGGTCCTTCGACCCGGCCACCAGCGATATTCAATGGCGCATTTCGCTCTCGCTGGTGTTCGGCTACTGTTTTAAGGTCATCAAGCGTCGAGACAAAAATGATGGCTTTGCCCGAACGACCTGGTATCCGGCCTATCACATTAAGGTCTTCCGTGACCTTCACATTGTTGAGGCCGATCTCACGCATCTTATCCGCAACTTTCGCCGCGCGCTCATCTTCCTCGCCTGACGGCGACATGATACTACCGACCTCGACCAACATCGTTGTTGCTTCATTTTCAAACCCAGCTACATCGCGCTCAATTGCGGCAACGGCTTTGTCGGAAAATGAATCCGTTGCGCTCGCCGGCTGTGCCGTAAAACTTAACGCCGCAGTCAGCATACCCAACGATAATGCGGCCGCTCGCTTTAACTGGCACTTTTGATATTCTGAGAACATTCCTCACCTTTCAAATCATACTGATTTGGCAATGTCCGCATAAAAACAGTGAGAGAGTCAAATTCTATAATATCTATGTAAAAACAATGCTTTATTGCGTGCGAAATGCGCACAAACAAAGAATCAAATACCCCACGACAATCGCATAAAGCAAGCTACATAATGACCATACCGACAAAGGTGTTCGCTCACTGTATCGCAAACAGCAACAAGGTAATTTTTAGAATTGGTGCCCCGGACGGACTCGAACCGCGGACTTACTGATTACAAATCGGGATTGGGCCGTATCCAGCTGTCTATGCTCGTCTCAAGTCGCTGTAATTACTAACCGTCGTGTCTACACTGGTCTACACACGACTATGTTCGCTTGAATTCACAATGAAAGTTATCCTCACGCGCAGCATACTCATGTTATGCATAAAATGGCGCCATCGACGAGGCCTGGGGTGTCAAAATGGCGCCCAAAAAACAGTGTGCAGACAAGGCGTTAAGTGCACCTATGCACCAAAACGCCGTTGCGCTTTATATTGCCGTGAGCCAAACTCATCTAAAAACCCGATGAACGCGTAGATGAAGGTCATCATTTTCACGGACCACCTCATTGACTTCAATGCCGTCTGCGAGCTCGATTGAAAGCACAATTTCGTCAGATGAATGGGACGAAAGGCCACTCGCGATTTCGGGATGGTGCTCTAATTCACCGAGAATCGTAAAAACTTCACCATGAAGCGAGCCAGTTCGTCCGGTAACCTGAAACACCAAATCGACGGGCATCAACATCTGCAAGCACGGTATACCAAATATCTCCTTAGCGCTCTGCTCATCATAATATAAAACTTGAGAACGACGTGATAATCGAGTGGGACCAGTAACGCTGATCTTTCTGTCAGATGCGTCGCTACTCTCCAAAATTGTTTGCAATTCATCTAACGAAACCGTCTCATATTCCATCATGTTTTTGTCTTCCACGGTGGCACAAGCATTGATGCCAACCACAAAAAACAGTGCCAAGGAAATTCTCTTCAGTCTCATAAAAGCGCCTATCTGCTGCACACGGGAGCACGTCCAGCAAGCATGGGTGGGTTGAGCGCTAGCGATACCCGCCCTACCGGCCGAACGCCGCTTCTGTTCAGCACGTGGGGCTTTTCTTCTTCTACTGAGAATCAATATTGTCAGAATTATCGAGGACATATGGTCTGTACATCAACTTTGTAGAGGCAATATCATATTCATACTGCAAAAAACATCCAACTACCGGCGTCGCCCCGATTAATGCCGGTGACTTAAGAACGGTCCGCCCCTCTGCATCGACAAATGCACCGGGTACATTGGTCGGGTCCGGCTTAAATCTATTTTTGACAGTTATAAAAATAGTAGAGCCAGCATATCGGTAGAGAAAAATATGGTTTTGTATTCTAAAACCTTCACATCGCCCCTCATTAACTTCAATATCATTTATAATCTGTGTCCAAATCTCTATAACTTGGCCGGGAGCACCGCCTTTCAAATCCTCCGGCACACTTTCTGCCAACCCGGTTTCGATAAAATATTTGTCAAGTTCCTCTATAGTCCAATTCCTCGGCAGCGTAGCGTCGCTATAACTCGCACATCCCGTTGCAAACCCGAAAATGGCAACTAGCAGTAACAACGGTCTAAACTTCAATTTCATATCTTTTTACATCTTCCGTATGATGATGGCCTAATAAAACACATATTCCTATTTCTCGCACCGACCGCCCATTGCCCCGCCTTATGGCCATCATTTCTGTTCACTCAGAATGGACCTTCTTCCAAATTCCCTGGATGCGAATGCACTATATCTTCTATGTCTCTTTGGGCGATACCGAATGGAAGTCGAATCAGCGCGTCCACATATTCTGGCGAACCACTTGTCGTAGGGTTAGCAAACCCATACCCCCCCCCGGTCGCAGGATCTTGAAATGTTGCAGTGTGCCACTCATTACCATCATCAAGCGTTTCGCTGACTAATCTTCCTGCAGCTGCAGCAAGAGACTCAGCAGGTAAATCGAAGCCGTATTGACGGTTTGATCCATTGTATGATGCCCTGAATGCACGTCCGACAGCGCGGTTATTAGGTTGATTGGAAGTTACGTTATTTGCAATCTTTACACTATAATTATCGGTAAACACTTCGCCAATAGCTTGGTCGATAGCCACGGCTTGAACAACGCCTGAAGTATCAGTGGTAAACCCACCCGTACTCATGCAAGTCCCGTCGGCATTTGTTAAGCGAGAACCGGTACACATCCCGCTCGTGTCTGTCGCATTGATAGGATCATTGCCGACATAGGCAAAAACCGCTTTTTGCGCTTATCGCCGCTTCACGTCGTACTGTTGATTGATCATCGCAACTCCGTAGAAGCTGCTAAAAATGGTCCCCTCAGCGCAAAACTACGACGAATTCATTGCCAATGATATTTCGTCGTAGTGACAATTGGTCGGTTGCACGTGTCGAAAAGAAGCAGTTACTACCTTTTTTCGGGTACGCGGACCCGTCGATCTATGCAATACCCTCTACTTTTCAAAACTGCACAAATCGGCCATCTGGCCCGGAAGTTCCGTGGGTGCCTTTACAACGGAACAAGCCAATTCATATAATGTGACGCCGGATTGTGTAAAATCGACATACATTCGTATTCGGGGAATGTCACCGGTTTTGGTCACAGCGGAAATAACAGCGCCTACTGATGGTGTTTGTTCAAGGCATTCACCAGAGATTAGTTCTGTGTGATTTATCAGTTCGAAAATATTCTTAATCTCTTCGGCGGCGGCTACATTTGTACCGTTAAATTTCGCGGATTCAAATGTCACTTCTGGAGGACCTGATTTTGTCGGTCCCACCGAGCGAATTGAGAACTCCGCGTCTAATGTCTTACAAATAAATCGATGTGTTTGAACATATTCTGGCGTATACGATGTTACGATTGGGGGTGGCTGCTCTGCGTTCGAATGGCCACAACCAACCAAAGAGACAGCGAGCGTGAAATACGAAAGAAAGCCACGCAGATCGGTTTTTTTCATTTTGAGTTCCTCATAAATTAGCAGTCAGCACTCCGTCACTCCATATCGCAATGTCCAAATCTTGCAGATCGACGGGATACCCCTCAGTGCTGGATTGCGTCCGCCGTAAAAGGATATTTGATTGTGCGTTTGTCGGTCAGCGCGCCCCCACGGGATTCCGCTCGGATGATTGTGTATCGCCCCTAAAATATTGCTGTAGTTGGAGTAGAGGAAATCTTCTAGTTCAGGGTTACTATCAACTTCACTTCCCCCCAAGAGGTCGGACCTTTTGACATCTCCGTCTTCGTAGTAGACAGCGCCGCCCCATTCAAACCGCCTCTCTTCGTCACTCAAATCGCTTATTTCGTCGCCAATTTCGTCCAACAAATCTTCAGTCTCATCAATCACTTCGCGTCCGACCCGGGTCTGTTGTCTGCGTGACGCATCAGGCGCAACAGCTGCGCCGACTTGCTGATATGTGCTCTGCCGGTGCATTCCTTGTGCGACGCCGTTTGCCCCTGTGGTGAACCCGCCAGTACTGGCGCAAGTGCCGTCGTCGTTCGTAATCCTGGAGCCGGTGCACATCCCGTTCGGATCGATCCCATTCACCGGATCATTGTGGACATAAGCATAGAGGTTCATCTGATCCTCATAGCCGATGGGGTCCGTTTGTAAGAACCTCCCTGTTTCCGGGTCGTAATAACGGGCTTTATAATAATACAAGCCCGTCTCGGGGTCGAGCTTTTGACCCGTGAACCGGCCCGCGTGCGAAGGCGCGCAAAACTAAAATGGGAACCTGGGCGATGCCCCGCAACAATGTTGTTATATTTCGTCAGATTACCAATGGTCCATTTAGCGGAAAACTTGTGCGTTAAAGTCTCAACACACAAATTTCAACATCCGCCGTGATCGCTAGTTATTGTTGGCGGTTTTTTCGACTGCGGACCAAACCCGGAGGGCGTTCTCTCCCAGCACTTTTCGAATTTCTTTATCAGAATATCCGCGATCTATCATTTCCTGAATGAGAACAGGAAGGCCGCTCACATCTTTTAGACCTGTTGGTAAGGTATCCCCCACCCCGTCAAAGTCAGAGCCAAGACCAACATGATCAATTCCCACCAAGTCCCGCACGTAATCGATGTGGTCAACGACATCACTGACACCCGCGAATGGAACTTCGACATTAATATCGAACCACTTTCGAAACTCGGAATATACCAAAGCGGTATCGCTTAAACCACGCTCTGCGCGATAATCTACATAGGCTTGATCACGTCCTAAACGACGCCCACTTCCATCTTTTGTTAGAAAGTGGGTACCAAAGTTAATCATGATCACCCCATTATTTTCGGCTAGGCGCTTGATCATGTCGTCGGTCATGTTTCTTTCGAATCCCGGCGTAAAATGGCGGGCACCCGAATGAGATGCGATCACTGGTGCTTTTGATATTTCAATTACGTCAAAAAATGCGTCATCGGAGATGTGGCTCACATCAACGATTACGCCAAGCTCATTCATTTCACGGACCAATACCCGCCCAAAGGGTGAAAGACCGCCCCAGCGCTTATCATCGTCATAACTGGAATCAGAGATATGGTTCGCTTTCGAATGGGCGAGCGTTATATACCGCACACCACGATCATAGAAATGGTGTAGATTTTCCAAATCACCTTCTATCGGCGAGCCATTTTCCATCCCAAACGCGAACGAAACCTTCCCCGCTTTCGCAGCTTTACGCACATCTTTTACTGACGTCGAAATAGTAAATTTATCTGGGTACTGTTGAGTTAAGCCTTCCATTACCCCGATCAGTATGTCGGCCCGGGCCTTGGCACCGCCAGTTTCTTCAAAGTGGGAACTTACATAGATCGACATAAACGGCGCATTAAACCCTGCGCGGATAGCGCGATCAAAGTCAAAATTGGTAGCCCCACCATTATTGATCGGATCGACACCGCTTTCTAATAGCTGAGATGGAAAGTCGACATGGCCGTCAACTATGATGGCACTTTGCGCTAGCTCGACCGCACGATCAGAAGGCACAGGTAATACACCCTCATCCGCCGCTTCAGCTCCGACATACGTAATCGTTGCTAAAAGCAATCCGTAAATCATGCCCTTACGAGTTTTGATATTTCGTACCATCACATTTTCCTTGTCAGCTTTCTACCGCACAGCCATTCACGTATTTTTGGACCTTCGGTCTTCAATATCTGAAAGCACCGTCGTCCAAACAAGGTCGCCCATGACGTTGACTGTGGTGCTCCCCATATCAATCAGCCGATAGATCCCCGCTACGATACCAGCGACCTCAACAGGTAAGCTGAACGCTTCGACAAAGATCAACGCGATCACCAAACCGCCGCCGGGAATTCCACCGGACCCTTCGGATAACAAAAGCCCAATAAGCACTATCGTGACGGCCTGCATCAATGAGAATTCTACACCGGCGGCTTGGGCCGTAAACAGCAACACCGAAGCTAACATGATGGAGGTTCCATCTTTGTTTAGCTGTGCGCCAAGCGGCAGGGTAAAACTGTAAACGCTCTGTGGTAGTTTTAACTTCTTTTCGGCTACGTCCATGGCAACAACCAGACTTGCCAAGCTACTGCACGTAGCGGCGGTTGTCGCATAGAGAGAAGCTGTGGTTTTAAGCCATTGAATCGGGTTTCGCCGTGATAGAGAAACGAGCAAAACCATATAAAAGCCCATCATCACAAATTGTGTGAACCAAACCGACCCAATAAACCGTGCGAGCGGGCCAAAGATTGCGCCTCCATACTCACCCACCGTATTTGCTGCCAATGCCCCGACCCCAATGGGTCCGAAATACATCACGATACCAACTAATTTTCGAAGCAACTCAGCGATAAGCGCAAAAACGTCTTGAAGTTTTTCTTTCTGTCCGGCCGGTAGCAAAAGGGTTGTGATCCCTATGAATATCGCGAAGACGACGACCTGTCCGATGTTTCCTTCTGAGAATGCCCGAAAGATATTTTCGGGAAACAACCCTAAGATTACGTCCGTAACAGCGGGAACATCGCCAAAATGTTCACTGACTTCTTCATTAAGGTGCATGCCTCGGCCAGGCTTAAACAAGCTAACCATGGTTAAACCGAGCGTTAAAGCTGCTGCGGTTGTCGTTAGGTAATAGGCAAATGTCCGCATACCAAGACGACCAAGAATTGCGATGTTCTGTAGGCTGGTTATGCCCGCAATCAAATTGAAGAACACCAGAGGCACAGCGGCCATAAGCAACAGCTTAATGAATAGCTCACCAAGTGGCGCAACGATCGTTGCTTTTTCTCCGAAGATGACACCGGCTGAGATTCCTATTCCCATCCAGATAAGAATCTTCAGCCCTAAAGACCTATTTGTATAAAAACCAAAAAAGCCATTATCCTTCCGGACTTCGGAAGAAATATTTGCACTAGTCATCAGCCAGAATCTCTATGCTACGATCCATAAGAATGTCGTAATAGGTGTCAAAATTATCGCGCGTTAGTGGAATAAATTCATCCACTGGGGATGGATCGCCCTCTACGATGCGACCACTTGGGGCAATAGTATGACCAATAGACCACATGTAGTTCACAACGGGTTCGGACGTGCCGGGCCAAGTTAGTGTTTCAGTCCATTCCCAAGTGTTTGAATAGCCCCCCGCCGGCATACCCAACATAGTGCACAAATCATTGTCAGCGACGATTGAGGCAAACTGATCAAGGTGGGATCCACCTCGTGGGCTTAACCAGCAAACCATATCACCGGTAAAATGATCCGCTGCCGGATATAGTATACCGTCGGAATAGTCTGGCGCATGAGCAGATTTAAACGGGACGTTATTTGTATATGCCTGCCCTGCTTCAATTCCTTTTGTGACATCACCAAGAAGCCAATCGATAAGCCATGAACCGTCATCAATCAGTTCGACCGAACCATCAGACATCGTTTTCGCTTGATCGAATAGAGCTTTTCGCTCCGCAATGAAGTCATCCGTAATGTCACTTATCCGGAGATTTCCAAACGTCGTCTTGAAAGGTTTGGGCTGTAAGCGTTGAATAGCATACGCTCCGCGACCGCCACCGCGAGAGAACGTTCCATCCCAGATCACATCATGATCCAGCAAGTTTTCTTGTTTTGCGTAGGCAACAACTGCATCCATAGCCACAACGATATCATCGCGGAAGCCGTACCAATCGAAGATTACCTGATTTTCTCCATTCTCCGAACGATAAAAATCAAATGAGTCAAAATCTAAGACTTTTTTAAAACCGTCATATCGTTGTGCACCAACCCCACTAAACGCAACATCACCTTTTTTAAGATAAGGTAGCGATACAGAATATTGTCTTCCGCGCTTAGGTTTTAAGGTCAACGTAAGCTCGTCTTGGTAAAATTCCGTAGGCAACACTGACGATTTCTCATTGAGCGACATTGCATATCGCATCAGAAAACCGGCTTCGGTTGAAGCGCGATGATAGGGTCGTGTTTTTTCCAGATATTCGGCAACCGGTTGACCGTTAATTTCAACGACTTGATCACCCGGTTTTACCTTCTTTGCACCATCTAAACTCGCGAGATTGGTAGAGACGTCAAAGACAAAAAATGTTGGTTCTTCCTTACTAAAATCATGCATGAATTGCACTGGTGCAATAAGTGTTGGCCGTTGCTCAACTTCTAAACCACCATCGACAGCCGTCACCTTCAAATGACGGTCATGACGAGAATTTGAGAGCATGGTAATGGCGTAGTAAAGGTCCTTGTCGGTCTCAGCTTCTATAAACTTTTTCCGAAGGGGTTCGAATGCCGCCGGATATGTAACGCCGTAATTCTCGTTTTTAACTGGGGACCATGCTTCCCGCTCCATGGTTTTTGCAACGATGCTTTCGAACAACGCTTCACGATCAGCCTCTGTTTTGATGTCTGCTAGCGCTGGAAAAGACAGCAAACCAAGCAGAGCTGGGGTAATAGCCAAAGTTTTCTTCATCATAGTCCCCTTTTCAATTTTTCTACAAATTGAGCTATGCGCTCAATTCCCGTTGCAATATCTACATCCGACTTAACGCATGTTACGCGAACATAATTATCCCATTCGGGACCGAAGCTTTTTCCAGGTACCGTAGAAACGAAATGTTCATTCAACAGACGATTTGAGAAAGTTTCACTATCCACCTCTAAATCATCGATTTTTACCCAGCCATAGAAACCACCCTCTGGCATTGCGCATTGCAGGCCGTCCATCCCGTTCAGAGCAGTTGAAACAAATTCACACCGCCTCTCCCACTCACGCCACACTGTTCGTTTCAATTTGGACGTAATATGTGACGACAGTGCACTTATACCAGCGCGTTGGCCGACCGAACTTGCGCATGTCATAATGTGTGCTTGTATATCTGACATCTTAGCGATGATTTGATCTGGTCCATAAGCATAGCCAATTCGCCATCCGCCCATTGAATAGCTTTTGGTCATCCCCATCATTCCGACGGTCCGCTCCCGCATACCTGAAAGGCTCGCGATCGGCAGGTGTTTGCGCCCGCCCCATGTAACGGCTTCGTAAATCTCGTCGGCAAACACCATGAGATTATGTTCGCGCGCGACTGACGCAATGATTTCAAGATCATCATTTGTGTGCACCACGCCCAATGGATTGTGCGGAGAGCAAAACAATATTGCTTTTGTTCGAGGGGTTACCGCGGCCGAGAGTTCATCTTTATTCCAACGGAAATTATTTTCCGCTCGCAAACAAACAGGCTTGACCACGCCGCCCAGCAATTCAATCGTTGGGCCATAACTTACGAATGCCGGGGATTCGATAATTACCTCATCGCCAGGATCAATCAAAGCTGACAACCCGAGAACAAGAGCGTTCTTGCACCCTAGCGTCGCCTGTATTTCCGTTGCTGGATCATAAGACAATGCGTTATCGCGTTTGAGTTTTTCCGAAACTGCTTCGCGATAGCTCGACATCCCGCGAGCAGGTGTTTGATGCGTATCACCCTCGTCTAGTGCTTTTTTTACCGCATCACAAATCTCGGTATCCGTCGCTTCGGATGCGCGGCCGGCCGACATATCGACAACGTGGTGTCCTTGCTCTTTTAATTGAGTTGCAATATCGGCAAACCTTACAGTTTGCGACGGCAAAAGTGCACGTGAGCGGTTCGATAACACTTGATATCCTTTGAACTGTTAGAATATTAAATGGCTGTGACGGAATAACCTTTGTTCCATCACAGCCAAATGCACATTTTTAGAAGCGCATTTTTACGCCGCCATAAAAGAAGCGACCGGTTAGATCATAGAGCGTGTGATGGTTATCATCAGCATTGCCCACATTACCCGTTCCATAGAGCAATGGACCTTGATTGTTCGTGATATTGTTCACGCCGACATAAAGTTGCGTTTCTTCACCACCGAACACACCCGGAATGTCATAACTCACCCGGAGATTATGCGTCAGTTCGCGATCAAGGAACAATCCGATTTTGTCATCGCAGTTGTTGAATTGTTCGCACGCCGTCAATCGCGTACGGCCATTATCATCATTCAACATCGAACCGACAAGCAGCGTTCTCCATGATGCTTTTAACGGACCATTCTGCCAACTCATCGCGAAGCGAGCAGTGAATTTTGGCGTACCCAACAAACCTAGCTCATCATCAACAAACGTTGTCGTTGTTCCTGGTACTGGTGCCTCTTCTTCAAATTGAAGAACACGTGAAAGCGTACCTGTGAAACTAACGTCACCCGGCACAGCGTTCAGCAGCGGAGCACCAGTGTCCGAGGGCGTGAACCGATATGCAACCGTTGCATCAATCCCTTTTGTGCGCAGTTGATTGATGTTTAGCGAGGTCTCGCGAACTTCTTGTAATTGGCCAGTCACCGCATCACGAACCGGAATTGAACAAGACGGTGTTCCGGAGAAATCGCCAGAGGTATAACAAATATCAAGAATATCATCGGCGGAAATTTCACTAATCGCGCCATCAATTTTGATACTGTAATAATCCACCGCAACTTGAAGCCCCGGTATAAAGCTTGGAGTAAAGACACCACCGGCAGTAATCGTGTTCGCGGTTTCTTCAGAAAGCGCGCCATTGCCGAAGGTCGGTTGCTGAACCTGAACCATCGGATCAGTAAAGGACCCCAGTGCTGAAATCACGCCGGCAACGACCGGATCTTGACGGCAAGTATCATCAAACGCCCCGACGGATGATGCAGTTACACCATCACATGGATCAGGCAGTCCGCTTTGTGAACCAAGACCACGGCTGAAGAGTTCAATATTGTTTGGCGCTCGGTTGGCCTGGGCAAAGACGCCACGGAAGACGACACCATCAACTGGTTGCCACGAACCGCCACCTTTAAAGCTGACAACGGAACCCACTGTTGAATAGTCACTTAGGCGGACGGCCCCTTCGATTGAAAGACTTTTTGCAAATGGCGCATCTGCCAACAACGGAATTACGACTTCTGCAAAGCCCTCATGTACGGACTGCTCACCATCTTGATTGACTTGCTGCGTAACCGTACCGCCACCTGAAGTGGAAATTGGGTCCCACCGTGTACGACTGCGCTCTTTTCTAAAGTCATACCCAGCGGCAACACTTACGGGGCCAGCCCATAACTCAAACGGCGTACCCGTTATCCACGCACTCGATGTTGTTGTGCGGTTCCGTGCGCGAAGCTGATCTCGCAAGATAAGCCAATCGGCCTGCTCTTGCGTGACTGACCCGAGCATAAATGGGTTGAGCGGAACACAACCGGCATTGCGCGCGAATTCATTAGCGCATTGCAGACCTAAACTTGGGTTTCCGGCATCAACATATTCCGCATTGATTGCATTTTGGTAATTTGGAATTACGAGATCGCCACCACGGCTCTGTGAACGGCGAAACTCTCCGTATCCAAAGTTTACTTCATAAGACCAGTCGTCAGATAAGTCGCCTTTGAACCCAGCCCACATACGCAACGTATCATTCTCTGCCTCACGATAGCGATTACCAAACTCGCTCCAGCGACGGCGGAAAAAGACGTCGTCATTTCCTAACTCAACCGCGTCATCGAAAATTTCCTGTGGAACAAACGGGTGTGGCGTAACACCATCTGCTAGGAATATTGGAAAGTCCGCGCCCAACCGAGAGCTATTCGCGGTGTCAGGTGATCGTTCGGATTTCGTTGAAATGGTTGAATATTGCGCGCTAGCGAAAAATGTTACCTTATCGGTCAGATCGTAATTGACTTTACCAGCCATCAAGAACCGCTCGCGCGGAATAGACACCGTCTCAGGTCCGCGCTCGTCAAAGCCGTTTACTGAAGTACTATAATCCGGCGTAAGCGCGCCTGTACCGCCATTATCAAAGAACCAATAGCTTGTGTCTTCGTCAGGGTTTAGCAAATCACCACTATTGCCACCAAACAAACCACCTGGAATGTTACTGCTTAGGCGCGGCCTTAGCTCATCCGGATCACCATTTCGATTTTCGACGAGACCCAAATTATAAAGCGTTTTGTCGCGCTGACGCCCGTAAATCGGCTGTTCTTTATCATACTCGAACGAAAACATTACGTTTCCGCGGTCATCGGCAAAGTTGGAACCACCCGCGATCGTTATTCCGTACTCAGTGTTTCCACCTTCCTGCGACGTCCCAACACGGCTTTCAAAAGAAAGGCCTTCAAAATCATCCCGTAGAATGACGTTAATGACACCGGTTACCGCGTCTGAACCATAGACCGCAGAAGCGCCACCGGTAATAACTTCCACACGCTCAACAAATGCACTTGGAATTGTCGAGAAACTAACCGTGCTACCGGAAGAAGAATTACCAACGGTACGCCGACCATCAATCAATGTCAGCGTTCGCTCCGCCCCGAGGTTACGGAGTGAAACCGTAGAAATACCACTATCTTGCGTACTGGATTGCGAATTTTCAGATGTGATCCCCGCGGATACAGCCGGAAGCTCGACGATCGCCTCCCCTAACTCATTCGCACCGGTAATTTCTAGTTGCGCCGCATCGAGTGTTTGCGCCGGAACCGGAAGCGAAAATTCCGTTCGCTTAATTCGCGTACCGGTGACCACAACCGTGTCACTCTGGGCGGCGTCATCCGCGCTTTGGGCCATTGCTGACAACGGTGCCATCCCGCTGACAGCAACGACCGCAACGATCGCGGACGAATTCAAAAAAAACGATTGAGCCCGCCTTTTGGTTAGAAACATGCTAGTACCCCTCTTTGTTAATGCGCGATTTTCTGCTAATTTTCCACGCACAGCCTTGATAATCACCTGTCGCAAAATGCGCTTGTTTTTTGACACATGTCAACTTTTAATTGACAGGTGTCAATTTTTAATAGTGTTGTGGGGGTATTGCACAGAGAACGAATTTCGAGAAAAAGGCGCTCAACAAGGTTATGGTTTCAAAGAAACATCGCCCGGGTAGAGGAATGAGACACGAACCGTCGCAAAAACGCAGCTCGAATAAGGTAGAGGAAATTCTAAAAGCTGCCGAAGAGCTGCTAATAGAACTTCCTATTGAAGAAATCACGACCACGATCATCGCTGAACGTGCTGGCGTCACCCGCACGTCAATGTATCATTTCTTCCCATCCAAACTCGATGTTTTTGATGCGTTAACGGAGCGGTATCACACAACACTGCGGCAAAAATTGCTTAGCTTTTTCGATCCGCGCACAAACGAAGAATACCATCACGCATGGGCCGGGGTTTCTGGTGTCTACAAAGACTTTTTTGAAAAGACCCCCTCAGCTGCGATTTTGATCCTTGGCCGTAAAGGAGCAAAACAGGCCATTTTTGGGAATGACGAATCGGAAGAGCGCTTGGCCGAAGACATCGGCAACTTAATGGCCCGACATACAAACTTTACCGAAATCGCAAAAGGCAACCCGCCCGAACCGGACTTCTTTCAATTTGTAGTCAGAATAATGACGTCATTGTTTTCTGCTGGTGTTCGCAAGGATGGCAGAATATCCGAGCGGACCGAAGAAGAAGCACGGCGCGCAACTATTGCGTATATTGATGCAAGAGTGAACAGCGATTCAAGTTAGAAAAAATACACTGAGGAAATTCGGCACCGGAAAAGCTACAAGTTATATCGAACGACACACCAACTTTTGTACATTTTCCAACCTCAACAACCACCGAAAATTGAACATATCCAACTGCCTCTAATCGCCTCACGTAGTTCCAATAATTAAATTGAGTTCTACACAGATCCCCTCAAGCGCAGGCCCTTGTTACCCATTTGTGACCCAAAACAGCGAACTGACTTTTGATCATCGCCATGTTGGGGCCAATCAGCACACCAAAGAAAGCCAAATTGGGCGTTTGAATTTTACATGCGATCGTGTCGCGTATTGAGTTTGGTTGCGAGCTACAAGTTGCTTACGGCAAATCATGGATATATTATGCACAAAATGGTACCATCAGCGGCGAAGGGGGCGCCAATTTGGTGCCAAAAAAAACAGTGTGCAGACAAGGCGTTAAGTTCACCCATGCACCAAAACGCCGTTTCCCTTTATCTTGCCGTTATCAAATCTACGAATGCCTGCAGCTTTCCGCTTCGTAATTCCATGCACCGCCAGAATCCAAGCATCTGTCAATAGCTAGTTGTGTTTGCGCCCTAGGGAGTGCGACTAACGCAACAAATGCAACGATAACAACCAATATGGCCAACCAAATTACTGGCTGAATATTCTTCATCTAAACCCTCCGGTCTGTATTCGTCGCACGTTGCTCGACAAGACTGCTCAGGATTTTCTTTTGCTCCTTCGCGGCCCGTTCTGTTTGCTTCCTGATCTGCTGCTGAGTCTTCTGCCGTGCCACCCCTTTGCTGATCTGTTGCTTCTCTCGCATCGCTGATGGCTTCTGCAGATGCCTCCCCACTAGGACCTCGCTTCGTCGCTTCGCAATTTGCTTTACAATGAAAATACTTATCCGCGCCGATAGTATTTGCGTCGCGCATATCATCATAATTTCTTTTGAAATCTCGGGCCGCGCCAACCGTAGAATCCTGGCCCGGACAATCTGAATCTTGTTCAGAATTATCTGTTTCGACAGATTCCCATCTTGGTTGCCACACGTTGCCGTATCTTTGGTGACGCATTCAAGTCCTGTTGGATCGGTATGATTCACCGGATCATTCCCGACATAAGCATAGAGGTTCACCTGGTCCTCATAGCCGATGGGGTCTGGCTGGAGGAACCTCCCTGTTTCCGGATCGTAATATCGGGCTTTATAATAATACAAGCCCGTCTCGGGGTCGAGCTTTTGACCCGTGAACCGAAACGGAAAACCCGAGGATGACCCACCCGCAACGCCATAGGGGCTATAGGTGAAGGTCTCCATCACCGCGCCCGTATCATCGCTGACCGCAATCACCGAGCCCAGACGATCCTGATGGGCCCAGACCTCGCTATCAGCAGCGGTTCAATTTTCAAGAAAGTGGTGCCCCCACACGGACTCGAACCGCGGACCTACTGATTACAAATCAGTTGCTCTACCAGCTGAGCTATAGGGGCGCGGGCGCTTCGATAGAGGATTGCGCGGCGTCTGACTAGAGGGTTATACGAAGTTCTATAAAAAAAAGGAGCGAACCCACCCATGAAGAAGTATTTATGCCTTTTTGCCCTTCTCGCCATCGCTAGTTGCGGCGAAAATGCCGATACAAACACCGGATCGTCACAATCAGTGGCCAGCACAGAGGCCACAGTGCCCCAAACACCGGAAGAGCGCGGACGCAAGCTTTTTAATGAATGTGCCGTGTGTCACTCGGTCCGTGCCGGTGATTCGCACCGTGTTGGTCCAAATCTTCATGGGATTGCCGGAGGGGAAGCCGGTAAGGCTGAGGGCTTTGCTTATTCAAAGGCGATGGCGGACAGCGACATCGTCTGGGATGATGCATCACTTGAGGCATTCATTGAGAACCCACAAGCTTTTCTGAAGGGGAACCGAATGGCTTATGTGGGCCAACGCGATGAAGCCAAACGGGCCGACATCATCGCCTATTTGAAGTCCCTAAAATAAATCTACCTAAATATCAAAGCCGGGATTCTCGCGATTAAGTTTTCTGATGAGTCCCGGCCACGCAAGGTTATCCCCGATGCCCGGCACAAATGCTGGGGCACCTTGCTGCTGAACCTTCGCCCCCATGGCTGGGGGCTCTTCAAGGGGTTCTTTAGTGTCGGACTGCGCCAGAATTTGTGCGCGGCAAGCCTGTTCCAAAAAATACATCCGCAAAAATGCAGTCGCGCAATTTGCGCCCACAGTCAGCGTGCCGTGATTGCGCAAGATCAAAAATCCGTGGTTGCCCATATCTGCGACGATACGTTCGCGCTCGTCATGATCAGTCGCGATACCTTCGTAACCATGATAGGCCACATCATCATGAACAATCATTGCAAATTGTGTATAGCGCTTTAAGCCGCCCTGCTGCGCAGACACAGCCACCCCATAGGGGGTATGCAGATGAAGTACGGCGTGAGCATCCTGGCGCGACATATGGAGGGCCGAATGGATTGTAAAACCCGCAGGATTAGAGAAATACGGCGTCTCCCCCACGACTTGACCATCGACATCGACTTTTACCAAAGAGGTCGCCGTCATCTCGTCAAAAAAGACACCATAAGGATTGATCAAAAAGCGTTCTTTGCCACCCTCATCCGGACAGCGAACAGAAATATGAGTAAAGATCATATCATCCCACCCATAAAGCGCCGCCAACCGATACGTCGCCGCTAACTCGCACCGCAAGCGCCATTCCTCTTCGCTGACCTTGCCCTTTAGCGAAGGAAGGCTTTGCGGGTCAGGAACACTAAACCCCATTGTTTGACCTACTGCCTCTGCTCGTTCGGCTTGCGCATTCATAACCGGTTCTCCTTCGACGACTAAATGAATTGCTCGTGAGGATAACCGCCAGCCAGCAATATTGCATGCATCAATTACAGTCGCGCGCCAAACGGAAGCCCGAGAACTGCCACCGCGCCTCAGGCGGGAAAAAATTTCGGTAGCTGACGCGTAAATGACCCCGAGGGGTCGCGCAGGATCCGCCCTTCAATACCATTTGGCCCGACATGAACTTCCCATTATACTCGCCGACCGCACCAGGAGGCGCGGCGAAGCCGGGATAAGCCACATAGGGGCTTGCGGTCCATTCCCACACATCGCCATAAAGCTGAAGAAGGCTATCATCATTGGCCGGGTTTTCTGCAGACTTTGGCAGGAACGGGGCACCCCCCTCAAGAAAGCGACCCTCTAGCGGGAAGAGAGACGCAGCCGCTTCCCATTCGAATTCTGTTGGTAGACGCGCACCGACCCAACTAGCGTAGGCCGCCGCTTCATAAGAACTCACATGACAAACTGGTGCATGCGGATCAATCGGAACTTCGCCGAATAATGAATAACGATACCATTGATTGTCGGCTTCTGATTTACGCCAATAAAGTGGTGCATCCCAGTGTTCTCTGTTGATCACCTCCCACGCATCTGAAAGCCAATGCACGGGATCTTGATAACCACCATCCTCAATAAAAGCGATGTACTCGCCATTTGTGACGGGTCTGTTGGCAAGCTCAAAGGGGTGAAGATATACTTTATGGCGAGGTTGTTCATTATCGAATGCAAAACCTTCGCCGTTCCAGCCAATGTTGCAAACACCACCTTCCATTTCACGCCACTTTAACGCTGGCGCATTCCCGCCCTCACCTGCGCGCGCATCGGTGTATACTGCAGGCTTCAACGCATTCTGAAAAAGACCATGCTGGAGATCGGTTATTAACAGTTCCTGATGCTGCTGCTCATGGGAGCAACCGAGCAACACCAATGGCTCAATCACAGCCAAAGTTTCGTCATCGGCGTTTTCAATCAATCGGATCAACGCCTCGTTCACGAAACTACGATAGGCAAGGACCTTGTCGAGTGACGGTCGTGAGAGCATTCCGCGCTTCGCGCGCTGATGCATTTCGCCAATTTGATTATAATAGGAATTGAACAAATAGCCGAACTCAGGATGAAATGGTGTATGGTCTTTAGCGTGTGGCCCGAGAATAAAGGTTTCAAAGAACCAACTTGTATGGGCAAGGTGCCATTTGACAGGACTGGCGGCCTCCATCGACTGGATCATACAGTCTTCTGGGCTAAGCGGGCGAGCCAGTGCTTCACTATCGCCCCTGACGCGAGCGAAAGTTTCGAGTACACTGGTAGAATTCTGAGCGGTGGGAACGTCAAGGGGCATAAGCGTCTATGAAATTTTTTGGTCAACGAATGTCGAGGCGCATCATAACCCGAAAACACCCCGGTGACGCAAATTTATCCCTCACAATGCCGAGAGAGCTGCCCACGGCGAACGAATTACGCCTCTCTTTCTTCGCTAGCGAAAAGCCGGACGCAATAGAGAGCGCCCGACAACTTAAACAACGATATGGCGATCATAGCGTTGATGATTGTGACGTCATTGTTGCGGTCGGCGGCGATGGTTTTATGCTTGATGTGCTGCGTACTCACATGACCTGCGACAAACCGATTTATGGGTTTAATCGGGGTACGGTCGGCTTTATGATGAACGATGCGGATATTGACGGCCTGAGTGAACGGATTGCGGAATCCGAACCGACGACGATCCACCCGCTTGTGATGAAAGCGACGACAATTACCGGCGAAGTGAAGACCGCAAAGGCTATCAACGAGATTTCATTGTTCCGGGAGACTCGGCAATCCGCGCGGATTCGCATATCAATCAACGGACGTGTGAGAATGGAATCCCTCACTTGCGATGGCGTTTTGCTTGCGACCCCCGCTGGTTCCACGGCCTATAACCTGTCGGCGCATGGACCGATTTTGCCAATCAGCGCACACATGCTCGCATTGACGCCGATCAGTGCATTCCGACCACGCCGTTGGCGCGGCGCATTGCTACCTCATGATGCTGTCGTCGAGTTTGAAACGTTGGAAAACGAAAAACGCCCCATTTCAGCTGTGGCCGACAATCAGGAAGTCCGTGACGTAACACATGTTGAAGCGCGTGAAGCACGTGATATTACGATGACGTTATTATTCGATCGCGGTCAGTCGCTAGATGAGAGAATCCTTAGCGAACAGTTTGATTATTGATCAGATCGGTCCGTCGATTCTTGGTTAACTAATGGTTTACGCGCGACCCTGAATCGCCACATGGTGTTTCTTCTTAAGACTCCCCGGTTCTGTTCAGCGAGAATTAACCCGCGCCAAGGAGTATGGACAGAATGTTAATAGGGGATCGCGGCCAATTTGGCTGACGGAAGGGCTTTCGGATGGGCGCACAGGCAGTACGGCTTTCCAACGTTGATATTGATAATGCGTTGAAGAACAATAACTTCGAGGTATTGTTTCAACCAATTTTCGATCTTGGAAATGGGGCGCTCGCGCGCGTCGAAACCTTTGTACGGTGGCATCATCCACAGCTTGGGATGCTGCCACCGGGTGCATTTATTTCATTTTTCGAGAGCCAGGGCCGGATGAGCGAACTTACCCGGTTCGTTCTTTCAAACGCGCTTGAGGCCTATAGCGATTGGCGAGGCCCTTATGCGCCCGGCCTTTCGATCAACCTTGCATTAAGCGATCTCAGCGATGACGCCTTCGCTTCTCATTTCATCAAATTGCTCCGCGACTACAATTTCCCAGCCGATCTGGTCACGCTCGAATGCCCGATGCCGCCCGTCGATATGCCGATGGATGTCGCCTCTGCTCACTTCAAGCGCCTTGCTGATACGGGCGCGCGGTTGGCAATCGAAGTACGCGGGCGCGCCAACGACCTATTGAGAACGCTCGATCCCTTCCCGTTCGACGAGATTAAAACGGGCGGATCAGCGATTTTGCGTTTTGCGCGCACAGTGCGTGGCCCAGGACTTTCAGCCATTGCGGACCTTCTCGATATCGCCAGCAAGGCGAACGCCGCGATCACTGCTGTCGGCGTCGAAGATCAAGCTTCGTTATCCGCGCTTCGCGGTCTTGGCTTTACGGCGGCACAAGGAAATCATCTCGGCAAAGTCGGCGACATCAAAAATTTCCGTCCGCATCGCATCAATGATGTGCGCGAATTACTTGGGTTAGAGCCACTAAGTACAGAAAGCATCACGGCACTCTTCCGAACGGAAGCCCCGGCACCGCAACCGTCGGCTCCGAAAAACGCCAATGAAACTGAAGCTACCGCTGCAAAACCTGAGCATGATGACGCCATGATTGAGCGTCTAAACGAACGCGTTGCTCGATATGATCAATCAGCACCAAAATCTGACGAAGAAAAAACGCCCCATACGGAAAGTGCTGCCGAAAGCGACGAAGAAAAGAAAATCAAAGCACGCGAAAAAGCCAAAGCACTCGCCCTAGCGAAGCGCGCAAAAGCGCGGGCAGCCCGCAAAAGTGCGGCGATTGAGCGAGCAAAAACGAAGGCTGGCTTGCGCACAACCGACTCAATTAGCGACGATATATTTCACGATACCCCCAACCATGATTCGATCAACACGAGCGCTGTACCGCGCGACATGCAAGAACAGATAAACCGCGCGTTCACATCCGACCCGGAACCTGCTGAGCCAAAAGCAGCGCCCAAAGTGACGCCTGCAAAACCGGCAAAAGAGCAACCAGAAGAAGTAGACATTCAATCAGCTGAAACCGGGTCTTTGCTCGCGGATGAACCCAAATCGGAAAAAGCACCGATCACCACGGAAATTCCGCAAAGCGACGATAACGCAGATGCTGAAACACCAGAAAAATCAACGGCCTCAGCCCCGTCACCGACCGTCCCCGAAAATACCCCTGCGCGTCCCACACCATTTGTGGGCGGCATGGATAAACCGATATCCCTTTCCGTCGCGTCGAGTTCGGCGTATTTTCTTCAAGGTATCAGTGTCGGCTCCCCTGCTTTACCAGGCACACCTGACACGCCGATTGCCCCAGCAGGGCTAGCGCTTGAGGGAACTTCGATGGCCGAAGACAACGGTGAGAATAAAACGACCGCAAAATCGCTCAGCACGGTTGAGCGCGCCGTCGCGTCTCTATCGAAAGACGAAACGCCGTATATGAAACCGCCTGAAGCTGCGCCGACAGTTGAAAGCGAAGAAACCACAGACGCGGTTGAGACACCGACCGAGGCGGCACCCATCCAAACTGAGGTTACTGATGATTCACTCGGTGATTTGCAAAACGAAGAAGCTGAAATTGCGCCGGAAACCGCGTCTCAGCCCCGACGTCGCAAACCATTCTTGAAGCGAACAGTCGTCCCGATTTCTCCGTATTTTTGGCCGCGAAGCTGGCGCCGCGCAATGCATCGACGAGCAACCGAACGTGCCGTAAAAGTGGAAGAACAAACCGAACAGCGTGCAGCAGCGGCCGAATAAGCATCTCTACAGAAGTTAAACGCCTGGTGCCCAAGTTCCGTGAAACCCTAGCGGTACACGCTGCGGTAATTTCACACGTGCGACCGGGGCTGCACTCATATCTTCAGTGTCAAGAATATGCACTTCTGACTGACCTGCCAGGTCCGTGGTGAATGTAATTAAAAATCCATCATCGCCACCTTCACGCGCAACGAAAACCGGTTCAGATCCAAAAACACCTTTTGGAAAATAATGACGCTCGCTGGCACCAGTTTCTAGGTTGTATTTTACCAAACCTGAAAAACGCTGCTCGATGCAATCGTCAAAAACAACGTGGTAGGAGTGTTTGGTTTTCCGCCCCGTTTTCAGGCTATCAACGACCGGAAATTCAGACACCGCATCGTCGAGTTGTTCCTCACGCCCTTCCCCTGTTGCCATGTTCATCCGCCATATAAATGGCTGCGCACGAAGCGCCAGAACATCTGCCATGGCCGAATATGCACCATATTGTGGATCAGGCGAGAAGCCGTTAGGCACCATTTTACATGCAGCCATTACGACTTCGGTTCCATTGGGCGTTTCCTCTTCCCACGCATTTATCACATGATAAATATAGCACGTTGGAAACTCGAACCATTTCGGCGCTCCACCTTTACGCGGGAGGACCCCAAAACGCGTAGGTTGGTCCGCCACATGAATTTGCCACAGCCGGTTACGTATAGCTGACTCTGAGAAGATCACGGGCAAGTCATGCAGGATCGTATAATTCTCCGTCATGCCCATATCATGAGGCAATCGCGGCCCCGGCAGTTCGATCTCTTGGAAATGGGTCAACGCACCTGTTGCCGAAACGGTGCCGGTCCACATTTTTGGCTCGTAAAGCGCATAGTCGAAAAATACTAACTCACCCGTAGTCGCATCAACCTTTGAATGGGCGGAGATATTCCGAGGTAGTTTCCCGTTGAAATTTTCAATTCTGATCGTTTCAAGCGTATGAGCATCGACGGCCACTGGTTGACCCGAAATATACCAAAGAGCCAACAAATTCCCGTTATGGTAAACAACGTCTGTATTCGCTGTATCGCGATAATGAACCGTTCGGCCATCCCTGTCGGCTGACCGTTCAAAAATGCCCGGCATTGCATCAGCGCCGCCAGTTTTCAAATCATGCGTCTGAACAAATCGGTTTTTATAGCGGGCGGATCCATTTTCAAACCAAACGCCATGCAACATGCCGTCGCCATCAAACCAATGATGCATGCCCTTAGGCGATGAGGACGGATTTGGGCCGTTCCTGAAATAACCGCCGTGGAGTTCGCGCGGAATTTCACCGATAATTTCGAGCTTATCCGCACTCACTTCCTCCATCACGGGCGCATAGAGGCCCTTAAGGTATGGATTTTTAGAGTTCGGGTTGATTGGTGCCATATCGTTCATAAGCGAGCATGTTACATGCCCTCAAAAACGTTGACTACCTTTTGATACAGATCATCCGCAACGATGGGTTTAGCGAGGACCTCGTTCAGGCCCGCTTCGCGATAATTTTCGATATCGTCTGACCTAGCCGCCGCCGTCAAAACGATTATCGGCGCTGTAGCACTGGAATGGCCGCTATTCCGAATAAGTTTCGAGGCAGTCACGCCATCCATATCAGGCATTTGAATATCCATTAGGATAAGGTCAAAATCATATTCAGCGGCCACTTTTACCGCTTCGACGCCATTCTGGGCTGTATGAATTTGCGTTGCGCCAATTTGATTAAGAAACGCTTTGATGATCATCAAGTTCGCGTCATTGTCATCAACAACCAAAATTAGCTTCCCGTCCAACAGGCGTGAAATTTGATCCGTCAACGGCGCATCTGACGATACTGTTTCGCGTTTTGGTGCCGCGACCTTTTTTGCTGGAAAAGAAAGGGAAAATGTAACGCCGCTACCGATAGCGCTTTTCACCGAAAGCTTTCCGCCCATTTTTTCAATAAGCATCCGCGCCAATATCAAACCAAGGCGGTGCCCCTCAGCGCCAGACATGTGGCGATTGATCAAATATTTTTGCGGACAGAAATAGGCTTCAGCCGCATATTGATCCATTCCGACGCTATCGTCACGAATTGTAACGACCAAGTCGCCCTCGTCCGAATTTTGCGCGTTCAGTCGATAATCATATCCAAGATAGACCCCGCCAGTTTCTGTTTGGGTTAGACACTGACTGAGGCAGCTCGATATACTTTGAATGACACGAACGTCATCAAACACATACCAAAAATGCGATAGCTTTCGTGTGTCAAACACGAGGTCCAAGCCCTTTTGAGCCGCTATTTTTTTGTGGCGACGCGTGAGCGATTCCGTAAGCTTGTTTAGGTCAACCGGCCCGGTATCAAGAACCAATTCTTGCGTTTGAAGATCAAGCAGATCGAGAATGTCGATAAGCGCAGTGTTTAGATTTCTTGTTCCCTGCTGAAGAACGTCGACCAACTCTTTTTGTTTGGCCGTAAGATCAACAGATTGAAAATCCATCATCTGTAGAACACCCACAATTTGATTGAGCGGTGTACGGAGTTGATGCGCTGATACCGATAAAAGCGCTGAATCGGCTTGCCATTGGCGCTGGGTTTCTTCGGCTTTTTTGGCTCGGGTCACTAACCACCCGATCAAACTTCCACCAAATCCTGACAGCGCGACAAGTATGATCGTCAGAATCATTATTCTAAAACTTCCGTATCGTGTCGCGCTCCCGCCTAAGCGACCATTCTGGTTAGCAAACGTTCCCCAAGGAGCTACGCTCCTCGGATATACATATTTATTGGTGTATTCCTAAAATTTCACTACCTCCGGTAATGTTTGCTTTTCTATAGGTGTCGTGAAAAGAAAGCCCTTTATCGACAAGAACAAATAGGGTACGCCAGCCCCTGTCGAACACTTTTAAACTGAGAGCAAATGGCCAAGAACACCGACACCTATGTTTGCCAATCATGCGGAGCCATTTACGGAAAATGGGCTGGCCGTTGCGAAGCATGTGGCGAGTGGAATTCGATCGAGCTTGAAACAAGCGAAGCTGGCCCTCCGGGAAGCTTGAGCCAAAACCCTGCTCAATCGAAGGGCAAAAAAGTCGAGTTTACCTCGCTTTCTGGCACTATTGAAGAAGCACCCCGGCTCCCGACCGGCAACGCAGAGTTTGACCGCGCCTGTGGTGGTGGGCTTGTTCCCGGATCTGCCCTTTTAATCGGCGGTGACCCTGGGGTGGGAAAATCAACTTTATTACTTCAAGTCGCATCCGGCTTGGCAAAACGCGGTGCGAACGTCGCATATATCTCTGGGGAGGAAGCCACCGCACAAATTCGATTGCGAGCAAAGCGGCTTGGTGTCGAAAATGAACCGGTAAACCTCGCCTCGGCCACATCATTGCGTGATATTCTGGCGACGCTCAAAGCTGAACAGCCAGATGCCGTTATTATCGATTCTATCCAAACACTTTGGTCCGATGCGCTGCCGGCGGCACCCGGCACCGTAACGCAGGTGCGGTCCTGCGCACAAGAATTGGTGCGCTTCGCGAAATCAACCGGCACGATTGTTTTATTGGTCGGCCACGTCACTAAGGATGGCCAAATCGCGGGTCCTCGCGTCGTAGAGCATATGGTCGATGGCGTTCTCTATTTTGAAAGCGAACAAGGGCGCGATTTCCGAATCCTTCGTGCGGTCAAAAACCGTTTTGGCGCGGCCCACGAAATTGGCGTTTTCGAAATGTCTACGGATGGACTGCGCGAAGTTGCCAACCCTTCTGAGCTATTCTTATCGAGTGGCAATACGCCGGTTTCAGGAGCCGCCGTTTTTGCTGGTATCGAAGGAACACGACCGGTCCTCGTTGAAATTCAGGCGCTTGTCTCCCCATCCAGCCTTGCGACGCCGCGGCGGTCTGTTGTGGGCTGGGACTCAGCGCGTTTATCGATGATCCTTGCGGTGTTGGATACGCGCGCTGGTCTCGATTTCGGGCGCAATGATGTGTTTTTAAACGTGGCGGGCGGATTGCGGATCGCCGAACCCGCCGCTGATCTCGCAGCGGCGGCTGCGCTATGTTCATCACTCTTCGATTCCCCTTTACCGAGGGATTGTGTCGTTTTTGGCGAGATTGCGCTCTCTGGGGCGGTGCGGCCAGTGAATCAATCTGATGCACGATTGAAGGAAGCCAAAAAGCTTGGTTTTGCGGGTGCGTTGGGCCCCGCCAGCGGCGTTGCCAACCCAATTAAGCTCAAAGAAGCCGCAACACTTGCAGATTTGGTTGCATGGGCGCGCAATCCCTGATCAAAGCGGTTGAGAAATCACCCTATCGCGGCTATCAAAAACGCGGGGGAAGTGTACGACTCGCCCTATAGTTTTTGGGGCGATGATAGGCGGGTTCGGTAATGTTTGATCTCCTAGTTCTCGTTATAGTTGGTCTTTCGACCGCGTTTGCAATCTTGCGCGGCGGGTTGCGCGAATTATCAACCCTGATCGCGCTTGCTATCGGCGGCGGTGCCACCCTCCTGTTCCTCGAACCTGTCTTGGCGATTACCGGTCAAGCCGGAAGCTTCTTCGGCACCGCAATCATCGCTGTTATTCTCATCGGCATCTTTTTCATCGCAGCTCATATTGGGCTCCATATTGGGCTTAAACGCTTTCCACTCGAGGGACGCGCCAAACTGGCAGACAGGATCGGCGGCGGTGTTTTTGGCTTCTTCCGAGGACTGGTCCTGATCGGCCTTGCCTATTTGGGGTACACTTACTATCTCGATGAAGCAAAGCAGCCTGAAGAGGTGAAAACAGCGTTCACCCAACCCATTGCTGCGGGCATGGCCCACTGGTTTGAGAGTTTTACGCCTGAAACTGCCGATCTTGACGCACCCGAAAAAGCGAAAAATGACAAAGATGCTGTTGACGCATCGGTCAGCGGGTATCAAAGAAGCGACCGGAAGGGCCTGAATGAAATTGTCACAACGGTGACGACAACGGACCCGGCGATTGCCGCCACTCAAACGCCCACTGAACAACCAAAGGCTTCGGAGGAACTAGATCCGATTGCCGACATTTTAAACGAGGAATCGCCGCAATGAGCTTTGTCTTTGAGGAAAATAGCGACACCTCGCTCACCCTCGCAGAACGTGCGGCACACTACCTAAAAAAAGAAGCACCTCTATACCGACAGCATCAAGCTGCGCTGGAGGCCATTGTTGGCGCACCAAAGATGATCGAAGAATGCGGCGTATTCGGCATCATTGGTACCAAAGACGCGACAGCACTTACAGCACTCGGCCTTCATGCCCTTCAACATCGCGGTCAAGAAGCCTCTGGCATCGCAAGCTATGACGGCAAACATTTCCACAATGAGCGGTTCATGGGGCTTGTCTCCGACAATTTCTCAGACGCTGCAACGCTAAACGGCCTACCCGGTGAAAGTGCGATTGGTCATACGCGATACTCCACGCAAGGCGAAACAGTCCTGCGGAATGTACAGCCACTCTATGCCGACCTAGATCGCACGGGCATCGCCATCGCCCACAACGGCAATCTCACCAATTCCAAAACTTTACGCGCGGATCTTGTCCGGCGCGGTTGTATTTTCCAATCAACATCAGACTCAGAAATTTTCCTGCAACTAACGGCGCGCTCACAATATATCTCAGTGACAGACAAATTAATCGAAGGTCTGAAACAAGTCGAAGGTGCTTATGCCCTCACTGTTTTAACGCCGGAAGGATTAATCGGTGCGCGCGATCCAGTCGGAATTCGCCCACTAATTCTCGGCGATCTTGATGGCGCACCAATTCTAGCATCAGAGACATGTGCGCTGGACATCATCGGTGCCACATTCGTGCGCGACATTAATCCGGGTGAAGTCGTAATCTGCCGCGCTGATGGCACCATCGAGAGTAGACAAGTCTTTCCCAAAAAAGAACATGCTCGACCATGCATATTTGAGCTGATCTATTTCGCTAAACCCGACTCTGTGGTCGATGGCCAAAGTGTTTATGAGTTGCGCAAACGCCTAGGTGAACAGTTGGCACTCGAAGCAAATTGCGAAGCTGATCTCGTCTCGCCCATTCCCGATTCGGGTGTACCCGCGGCGATTGGCTTTTCTCAACACACCGGCCTTCCCTATGAAATGGCCTTGATCCGCAGTCACTTTATCGGTCGAACCTTTATTGAACCGGAACAGCGCATTCGCGAAGCTGGTGTTGCGCGCAAGCACTCACCTAACCGTAGCTTGATCGAAGGAAAACGGGTTGTTCTAATTGACGATTCTATCGTACGCGGAACAACTTCACGCAAGATTAGCCAAATGCTCCGCAAGGCAGGCGCAAAAGAAGTCCACATGCGTATCGCCTGCCCGCCGATTATTCATCCAGATTTTTACGGTATCAACACGCCGTCCCACTCAGAGCTGTTGGCGGTAAACCGTTCGGTCGAAGAAATGCGCGAGCTAATTGGCGTTGATAGCCTCGCCTTCCTGTCGCTTGATGGCCTTTATAAAGCCTTCCGCAAGGGCAAACGCGACGATGCCGCCCCGGCCTTCACCGATCATTGCTTCACCGGTGATTACCCGACCAAGCTAACTGATCATGATGCTGAATCGCGCGATGCGATGATCACACAATTATCTTTTCTCGCTGAAACTAGCTAACACTAAGTTTTTCGGAACGCGACCGATGGCTTAAAGCCCTTTCAGTCTCTCTAGCGCTTCATTCAGTTTAGCAATTTGCGTTTCAAACCCAGCTTTACGCGTGTGCTGTTCCTCAACCACACTCGCCGGGGCGCGCTCAACAAAATTCTTATTCGCAAGCTTTTTGTCGATACCCGCAATCTCACCCTCGGCTTTTGCAATCTCTTTTGAAAGGCGCGCCTTTTCTTCGCCAATATCCATCAGCCCGGCAACCGGCAGCGCCGCCATACCGTCACCATGAACGATCTGAACTGCGCCTTTCGGTGCTGCGTCCGCAGTCGTGATTTCTGAAAGACGCGCAAGGCGAGACAGAACGTTCTCATGCCGCGAAATCAAGTCTTTATCAGGTCCAATATAAACAAGCGGGATTTTCGCGCCGGCTGGTACGTTCATCTCCTGTCGAACGGACCGGACGTTTGTAATCAAATCGACAACCCAACTCATTTCCTTCGCCGCTTCATCATCCGTCAATGCAGCGTCGAAAGATGGCCAAACTGATGTAATAAGTGCGCCACGGTCATCGAACGATGCCCACAGTTCTTCAGTTACAAAAGGCATGAAGGGATGAAGCAATGTCAGTATACGGTCAAGCGACCAAGCAGCCGCCGTGCGTGTTTCCGCTTTTGCAGCGTCGTCGTCGCCCATAAAAATTGGCTTAGCCAGTTCTAGGTACCAATCACAGAAAATATTCCAAACGAATTTATAAATTGCGCCAGCAGCATCATTAAACCGGAACGCTTCAATCTCACGTGTTACATCAGCTGCACACTGGTTGGCCTCGTGCACAATCCATTGATTGATCGTTTGCTTCACTGATGCAGGATCGAAGGCAGCATCAGGTTTACATTCGTTCATTTCACAAAAACGAGCCGCATTCCAAAGTTTAGTCCCGAAATTGCGATAGCCTTCTACGCGAGATTCGGACAGGCGAATATTACGTCCCTGCGCTGCTTGAGCCGCCAGGGTAAATCGCAAGGCATCCGCACCGAATTTGTCGATCAGAACCAACGGATCAATAACATTGCCCTTCGACTTCGACATTTTCTGACCGTGCTCATCAAGAACGAGCGCGTGTATATAAACATCCTTGAACGGAACCTCATCCATGAAATGGATGCCACCCATCATCATACGTGCAACCCAGAAAAAGATAATATCGTGGGCCGTTACAAGTGTTGATGTCGGGTAATATCGTTTCAGTTCCGCCGTTTCATCAGGCCAGCCCAATGTTGAAAACGGCCAAAGCGCTGATGAGAACCACGTATCAAGAACATCCTCATCCCGCCGCAAAATATGAATCGCCTCGCCTTTGTTGTCAGCGTCCAACAGCATTTTGTTGGCTTCTTCGCCAGAGTACATACCGTCAGCAACATATTTAGCGATAGCTTGTTTATTTGCATCGACTTCATTCTCGGCAACAAAAATTGTGCCGTCTGGCCCATACCAAGCAGGTATCCGGTGCCCCCACCAGAGCTGGCGCGAAACACACCATGGCTCGATGTTGTTCATCCATTGAAAATAGGTCTTTGACCAATTTTCCGGAATAAACCGTGTACGGCCATCTTCAACCGCCTTGATGGCTGGCTTAGCCAATTCTTCGGCATTCACATACCACTGATCGGTCAGCATCGGCTCAATAACAACGCCTGACCGATCACCGAATGGTTGCATTATTTTTTTATCTTCGGTCTGAATCAAAAGGCCTTGTGCATCGATATCAGCGACAACCGCTTTACGCGCATCAAACCGATCCATTCCATGATATTTTTCCGGGATATAATCTGCATCCAACATAGCGCCCTTACTATCGAGCAACTCATACAGATCAATATTGTTACGTCGGGCGACCTGGTAGTCATTGAAATCATGCGCGCCTGTGATTTTCACCGCACCTGAACCAAAATCAGGGTCCGGATATTCATCCGTAATAATCGGAATATACCGGTCTGCTAGCGGCAACAAACAACGCTTACCGACAATCGATGCGTAGCGCTTATCAGAAGGGTGAACTGCCACCGCGCCATCACCCAACATCGTTTCAGGGCGCGTCGTCGCGATAGAAATATAGTCCCGCGTTTCCCACTCTGTAGGCTCTCCATCGTCATCGAACGCAATCGGAAATTCGTAGGTTTCACCATTTTCTAGTGGATATTTGAAATGCCAAAAATGTCCATCAACTTCTTTGTTCTCGACCTCTAGATCAGAAATCGCCGTTTCAAATTTCGGGTCCCAATTAACAAGCCGTTTGTCGCGATAGATCAGCCCCTCTTTATGGAGCTGTACGAAAACTTTGACGACGGCTTTTGAAAGCCCCTCGTCCATTGTAAACCGCTCGCGCGACCAATCACAGGTCGCACCCAATCTCTTAAGTTGGTTGATGATCGTACCGCCAGATTCATCTTTCCATTTCCAGACCCGCTCAACAAAGGCTTCTCGCCCCATATCGCGGCGTGAAGCTTCCTGATTTTCCATGAGCTGGCGTTCAACAACCATCTGGGTGGCGATGCCCGCATGGTCTGTACCCGGCTGCCACAAAACGGATTTTCCACGCATTCGCTCGAACCGCACTAAAATATCCTGAAGTGTATTGTTTAGCGCGTGCCCCATATGCAGGCTGCCCGTAACGTTGGGTGGCGGAATGACAATAGAAAATGCATCCGCTCCATCATTGTCCGAAGGCTTGAAGGCCCCGGATTTTTCCCATGCCTCATACAGGCGGGCTTCTGCGGCAGCGAAATCAAATGATTTTTCGAGCATATTCTTGGGTCTTCTTTAGCGTTTTCTGTATGCGCACGCAAAATGGTAGCGCGAATATTTGGGTTTATCGCTCGGCCGAGCTTTGCTCAACCGCTTTTGGCGAAATTCAACGGTTATAAGGATCGAGCCCCGTGTGGGCACATAAGAAAGCCCACATATCGGCATATTCCTCAATAATTTTGTCGGTCGGCTTACCCGCCCCATGTCCGGCACGGGTCTCAATTCGGATCAGATGTGGCGCATCGCCAATATCTGCGGCCTGAAGCGCCGCAGCATACTTAAAGCTGTGCCCCGGCACCACACGATCATCGGTATCGGCCGTCGTCACCAAAATTGCCGGGTAGTCGGCCCCCGAACGGATATTGTGATAGGGCGAATAAGCACGAAGGTTCTGGAAATCTGCCTCATTTGCTGGGTCCCCATAATCATCGACCCAAAATCGCCCGGCCGTGAATTGATTAAACCGAAGCATATCCATTACGCCCACGGCGGGCAGCGCCGCCGCGAAGAGTTCTGGCCGCTGATTGACCACTGCGCCAACCAACAACCCGCCGTTCGAACCACCTTGGATCGCGAGTTGCCGGTTCGTCGTTATGCCTTGCGCGATCAAATATTCACCAGCGGCGATAAAATCATCAAAGCTATTTCGCTTGTTCAACAACCGACCGGCATTGTGCCAATCTTTTCCATATTCACCGCCACCGCGAATATTGGCAATTGCTAAAACACCGCCCATTTCCATCCATGCCAGCCGTGTCACCGAAAAGCCTGGGGTCAGCGAAATGTTGAACCCACCATAACCATAAAGCAGCGTCGGGGCACCACTCGACCATTCGAGATTTTTATGGTGCGCAATAAACATTGGGATGCAGGTTCCATCCTTAGACGGATAAAACACTTGACGCACGATATAATCTGCCGGATCAAATGGCGCGGCGCTTTCTTTGAATACTTCGTAATTGTCTTTTGAAATATCATATCGGTAGAGCGAGGGCGGCTGATTAAAGCTCTCAAAGGAAAAGAATGTTTCTTGATCTTCGGGTTGTCCCGCAAATCCCGTAGCAGTTCCTACGCCAGGCAAATCCACAACGCCATCATCTTCACCCGCAATCGAGTACACACGCACAACCGATTTAACGTCTTCCATGTAGTTCGCAAAAATTCGACCACCCACAATGGAAACGCCAGCCAACACTCCAACTTGCTCAGCAATAACGTCGAACCAACTATGTTTTCCGCCATTTAGGTAATCCGATACCGAAACCACACGGCCCTTTGGCGCATTTTCATCCGTAAAAAAGAAGTGGCGACCATCGGTACTGCCGATGTAACTGTAATTGTGGTTAAAGCCTGTCACCAATTGAACTGGTGGCGCGCTCTCACGACCTAAATCGATCAATACAACTTCGTATCGGTCATCAGTACCCATCCAGACTGTGATCACCAGCGCACTTCCGTCGCTACTAACCTCAGCCGAAAAACCATGCGATGGCTGATGCGGGCGGGCATAAACTAAACGATCGTTTTCAGCTTCATCGCCTAACCGGTGGAAATAGACAGCCTGATTTAAATTGAGGCTCTGAAACTCAGCACCGGGATCTGGCTTGGGATAGCGCGAATAATAAAATCCAGATCCATCTTTCGCCCAGCTTACTCCGGAAAATTTGACCCACTCGATTGTATCGCTATGCACTTCTCCGGTATCGACATCGATAATCTTGATTGTATGCCAATCAGATCCGCCATCCTGGACCATATAGGCAAGCAAACGGCCATCGGGACTGGCCTTATAAAACGCGAGCGCAGTTGCACCGTCGTCCGACCATTCATTAGGGTCAATCAACTTTCGCGGGACATCGTCCCCATCTTGAACGTACAAGACAAATTGGTTCTGGAGGCCGTCATTCCGACTGTAAAAATACCGGTTCCCTCGCTTCACGGGCAGAGAAAATTTCTCGTAGTTCCACAAACGGCGCAAATGGCCTTCGATATCCTGACGAAAATCAAGTGAACTCAGATAAGTGCTGGAAAGGACATTTTGAGCCGTAACCCACGCCGCGACCTCAGCGCTATCGCGAACGTCATCTTCGAGCCACCGATAGGGGTCTGAAACATTTTCGCCAAAAAAATCGTCTGCCTGGTCTACGGTTCTACTGTGCGGATAAGAATTCATTGAGGGGACTCATTTTTCCAGATCACTCCCAAATGGGGAGCCTCAGACGAAAAAAAAGCCGGCTTAAAAGCCGGCTTTTACAATTATGATAAAAGTGGCGTTTAGCGGCGGCGGCGTGCGACCCGCTGTACTTCTTCTTCAACTTTTTCCTCAACAATCGCCGGTAGGTTCGCATCAAGCCATTCTTTAACCATGGGGCGCAGCATTTCGACCACAATATCTTCTAGTGTACGACCGGGACCTTCGGAAATACGAACGGATTGAGAAAGGTTATGGAACGCCTGGCTCGCCACGTCTGCCGTCGCCTGATCGAGAATTTCTTCGTCAGCGTCCTGTTCCATTGCTTCGGCCATGTTTTGTTTAATCATTTCAATGCCTTCATCATCAGAAGCTGTGGGCTTCTGGGGCTCTTCAGCCTTAATCGGTGTAACGGTGGAGGACGTTTCCTCAGCGGCCTGTGGGGCCGCCTTTAGGGTCAATTCTGGCTTTTTCGCCTCTACCGGTTTGGTAGGCGGAGCCTGTTCTTCCTCGTCCTCGGAAATAATCCGACGGATGGATGCAAGGATTTCTTCCATGCTCGGTTCTGGTTGGGCGTTTTCCATTGACCTATTATTCCTCTGGAGGGTCAATTACGACAAATTCGGCGTAGATTAAACCGCTGAAATTCTGTTTTCAGGCGCTTCGCAGCACTTATCAAGACCTAGTCGATGCTTCGGCCTTTATTGCTCGTAATATTTGGCCGACATAACGCCCTAGTTTCGCGAATATTAGCGCAGCCTAACCTTCGTCGTAAAGCTCAAGTGCGCTCTCTCCACCGATATCCGATGAAATTCCGATTGCATCCGGCGTTAAAATCCCAATCGCCGCAAGCAAACCAAAAGCTGCCGTTTGTGCATCGCGTTGAGCACTGACCAACGCGACTTGCGCGTTCAAGTTTTCTTGCTCTGCATTCAAGACATCAAGTGTTGTTCGGCTACCCACTAAAGATTCGCGCCGGACGCCCTCAAGGGCAAGATCATTCGCCTCCACCGCGGCTTCGGCTGATCGCACAATCGCGCGCGCAGCGACCAATCGTTCCCATGCAGAAATGGTTTGCGCTTCAACTTGACGTTCTGCGGCCATAAGTAATGCACGGTCGCTTGAGTGATTGGCTTTTGCTTCGCGGATTTTCGAAAAGTTCAACCCGCCGAGAAAAATCGGGGCGGATGCGCGTGCCCCAAACGTAAATTCTTCTGTGTTATCGACGAACAAGCTTGGCTCTTCTGCGTACTGATAACCCGCCGTCAAGGAGACAGACGGCAAGATCGCACCCCGCGCAATGTTAATCTGGCGGCGTGAAATCTCAGCCCGCTCTCGCGCACCAACTAAGGCTGGGGCATAAGTCTGCGCAAGGTTCTGTGCGGCATCTATGGTATCTGGCAATGTTGGCAGGTTTGTTACTGGCTCAAGGTCGGCTGGCACCTGACCAACCAGTTCGGCGTAAGCAGCACGTGCAATGGCAAGCTCACTTTGCGAGCTTGAAAGATTAGCTCTGGCTTGTGCAAGGCGTGCATCCGCCTGTGCCACATCGGTTCGCGTAAGCTCACCAACTTCAAATCGTCTGCTCGCCATTTCTTGTTGGCGCAAAAGCACGGTCACATTTTGTTTATTTAGTTCGTACACCGCCATATTACGCTGAACATTAAAATAGGCCGTCGCAACATCGTTCAAAACCTGTTGTTCTGTAGCGATCAATTGCGCACCGCCCGCACGAATTCGGGCCCCGGCCTGTTTGATTGCATTGAAATTACGAAAGCCCGTAAAAATCGGCTGCTCTGCGGTTACGCCCGCTGTTTTGGTATCAAGCTTTGTGTCCGTCTTGCTCGGCGCACCCGTAAAGCTCGTGGTCTGGTTCCCATCGACTTTGTTATAAGCTGCGCTCGCAGAAAGCTGCGGCAATGCGCCAGCCCACGCCTGAGCCCGGCTTTCTTTGGTGGCGCGCAAACGCGCGCGCTCAGACCTAATGTTCGGGTTCGTTTGATAGGCAAGAGACAATGCATCCTGAAGCGTTTCCGCGCCCGCAGTCTGTATATTAGCTGCCGCAGTAATGGCTATCAGCGGTAATAGGAAAACACGCAAGACGACACTCCCTCATGCACAATCGCCTCACATCCCAACACCATGTTGCGAATCAGCGACCCTCACCCTGGCCTAATCTTAATTCAAAGATATTGACCAATGTTCAAGATGATTGAGCAGCTTATAGGGTGAATATCGTGTTAAAATACGAAGGATTTTGCCGCTTCAAAGCCAGGCAAGATGGCCTGCGTCGCAGCCTCGAACTTCTCTGTGCAAGCAAAAGCCTCACCATTTCGGCGATAGATGACACCGCGCGAAACACCCGCCTTACGAAGAATGGTAACCAATCGGCCACCATCTTTGAGTTGGGACAACAAAGCATCCGGGCGCTTCTCTATAGCACCGCCAACGAAAATGAGGTCAAACGGTCCCTGCTCAGCAGCACCAGCGTCGCATGGCCCCGCAAGAACTGCCGCGTTACTAAGATCCAGCGCATTAATGTTTTCCTGCGCTGTTGCTGACAATTCTTCATCGCTTTCAACAGCAACGACCATATCGACGAGCTGCGCCAGAATTGCCGTGGAGTACCCAGAGCCGGCCACCGCATTCAGCACCAAATCCCCAGCTTTAGGCTCTGCTATGGCCGCCAATTTTGAGAAATCACGCGCCGTCAGCAATGTACGGCCGGGCGCATAGGCGATTTCGCGTTCCACATAGGCCTGATCACGCAGGGCGACGGGCAAAAAGATCTCACGCGGGATCGTTTCCATTGCTGTTTGAAGCCGAATGTCGGTGACGTCATTTGTGCGCACTTGGCTATCAACCATCCGCCGCCGCGCTTCGTTAAAGTTCATGTCAGGCCCTCGATCGTCGTTAAATCCAGATGGGGCATACAACCGAGCGGGCCGCCATGCAACGCGCCAAAATCACTTCATTAAACGAATAGGAGAAAACCCCTTTGACCAGAGCGATTCTCCGCGCTAAGAGGTCGGCCCTCTGCTGAGCCGTGCCGATATCACCACATGGCGGTTCAGTTTTCTTCGGCCACGTGGCGGAGTGGTGACGCAGCGGCCTGCAAAGCCGTGTACGCCGGTTCGATTCCGGCCGTGGCCTCCATTTTCCCTTAAAATTATCCGTTAGATCGCGATTTTTGCAACTTATCGGCGAAATTAACAAAATTCCCGCGGATTTCTTTGTCAAAAGGTCGATATCTTCATAATAATTTTAACGCCCTGAGCTTCATTTGGTTAGAATTAACTATGTTGAAACGCCGCTCGCCGCACGGACGGAACCACCTGCCGATTGGTGCTTGCGGATCAACCGTCTAGCGAAGAATACAGTGCCTTAAGGGGCCGCGAGGGCCAACGAGCCAAAAAGGGAGAAAACTCCATGAAATATGGGGGCGTCGCGCTGATCGCTTTAATGACAGCATCATGCGCAAGCGTAAATCAGGAATTATTAGAAGCTCAGTTACCTGAAGCACCGGCGGCTTGGACCGCCGATGATTCGGTAGGTGCGACACCCACTGGTGACTGGGTTACCGCGTTTAACGACCCCATGCTTCGCTCATTGATCTCTGAAGCAATGGAGAACAACAACAATCTTCTTGCCGCTGCGGCCAACCTTGATCAGGCTCGCGCCGGTGCCGGGATTAGCCGAGCAGCCATGCTGCCCACGGTCGGGGCAAACTTTAATGCCCAGCGCAGCGCGATTGTCACCGACCCTACAACGGCGGCGCAAGCTGGCGGCGGTACAACAACAAGCAGCAACCGCCTTTACATCAATAATTTCTCCCTAGGCGGATCACTAAGCTGGGAACTTGATATCTGGGGCCGCCTCACGGACGAGACGCGCGCTTCATATCGTGACGCAAGAGCCGCGCAAGGCGACCTCTATGGCGCGCAACTATCTATTGCAGCACGGGTTGCACAATCATGGTTCGCTCTTATTGAGGCACGTCAACAACGCGAACTCGCAGATCGCGACACCGAAGCCCGTGAACGAAACCTTCGCGTGACTGAACGCCGATACGACCGTGGCGTTTCTTCTAGTCTCGATGTGCGTCTTTCGCGATCAGCCCTCGGAAGCAGTCAGGCCAACCTCGCATTGCGTCAACGGTTAGAACTCGAAGCCTCACGCGCGCTCGAAGTTCTTCTTGGACGTTATCCCGGCGCTGAACTCGAAGCGGCCGAAGCCTTACCAGTTCTGCCCGCGCTCGCCGGTGCAGGCGCACCGGGCGATATTCTAGCGCGTCGCCCAGACCTTGTGGCAGCCGAAGCCCGCATGGAGGCCGCCGGCCTTCGATCACGTGCAGCACGCAAACAATTTTTGCCCCAACTAACACTCAGCTCACGCGCAGGTACTTCGGGGCCCGATTTCGCAGACTTGACCGACCCACAACGTTTGGCGGGTAACATGGCAGCTGGTTTGTTCCAGCCTTTGTTTCAGGGTGGCCGGCTTATTGCGAATTCAAAGCGCGCGCGTGCCGCCGCTGAGAGCGCGTTGTTCGATTATGTGCAAACTACCCTCACCGCCTATCAAGAGGCAGAAAATGCGATTGCAGCCGAGACTTTATTGGCCGCACGCGAAGACGCGCTTCGCCTCGCCTATGAGGAGGCCGCAGCAGCAGAGGACCTGACCGAACGTCGCTACTCAAGTGGTGCAGCAACAATCTTCAACCTTTTGGATGCGCAAACGCGGCGAATTTCATCCGAGAGCCAATATATTCAAGCGCAACAACAACGCGTTTCTAACCGCGTGCAGCTTTATCTTGCGATCGGCGGGGACTTCCTGACGCAAGAAAAACTGGCTGCCCTTGCCGTGGATGCCGGAGAGTAGAATGAGTCGTAAATTATACACTGTATTTGGGACACTCGGCATATTTGTCGTGTTGATCTTGATTGTCTCAATCATGAATTCGTTGCGAGAAGAGCCTGAATTGCAAGAGCCAGTCGCCGCAGCCCCCGCTGTCTTTTTCACAACGGCGCAAACACAATCGGTAACACTGGATGTTAACGCACAGGGCGAGGTCCGTCCGCTCACAGATATAAATCTTACGGCACAAGTTTCTGGTCGCGTAATCGAAACGTCGCCATCATTCGTCAATGGTGGCGCATTCGACGAAGGCGACATGCTCATCAAAATCGAAGATACCGACTATCGCGCAGCTGTTGCCGCCGCAAAAGCGCGTGTTGCTCAGGCTGAACAAACGCTTCGCCTTGAAGAGGCAGAAGCGGATTTGGCTCGTCGTGATTTTGAAGAATTGAACCCGAACGAGACGCCATCCCAACTTACTTTGCGTATCCCGCAATTAGCGCAAGCAAGAGCCAATTTTGAAGCCGCACGCGCGGAAATGGAAGCAGCTCAGATAAATCTTCAACGCACTGCCATTCGCGCGCCCTTCCCCGGGCGTGTGCGAGAACGCATCGCGGGTGTTGGCCAGTTTGTATCGCCCGGTGCACAACTGGGCCGTATTTTTTCTACTGATGTCGCTGAAATCCGGCTGGCCCTGACCGACAATGATCTTGCCAAACTTGGCCTTCCACTAGCGTTTGTTGAAACCGAAAATAATCCGGGGCCGAATGTTGCACTTAGCGCGCGATTGGCCGGTAAAAACCATAATTGGCAGGGGCGCATTGCACGCACCGATGGCTCTATTGATTCAGCGACGCGCCAAGTCATCGCAATTGCCGTCGTTGATGATCCGTATGGCACGGGTGCCGATAACGGAACACCACTTGCCATGGGTCTTTTTGCTAACGGTGTGATCACGGGTAAACCCTACGAAAATGCGATCGTTCTACCGCGCTCAGCGCTTTATGGGCGTGACAAAGTTTACGTCATCAGTGATGACAATACCCTCATTGAACGCACGATCGAGATCGTTTCTTCCGACCGGGATACCATTACGCTCGCCAGCGGCATCAACAGCGGCGAACGCATTGTCATATCGCCATTGCGCGGTGCCGGAGAAGGCGATGAAGTTGCGCCAACAGATCCGCAGAACACTGATGAACCATCTCCACTGTCAGCGTCCGCGACCCGCAACGTAACGTCTAGGGAGTAGGCTGTGAACGGAATTATTGCCTGGTGGACTAAAAATTCAGTAGCGGCCAACCTGTTGATGGTTGCGTGTATCGTGGCCGGCGCAATGGCGTTCATGAAACTTGAGCGAGAGGTTTTCCCGTCTGCCAGCTTTAACGGTGCAACGGTAAGCGTCGTTTGGCCCGGCGCTTCGCCGCCCGAAGTCGAAGAACAAATCATTCTTCGAATAGAAGAAGCGATCTCCGATATTGATGGCGTGGAACATGTTATGTCCACCGCACGCGAGGGCGTTGCCAGCATCAATGTCGAAGGCATCGAAAGTGTCGACGCCACTTACTTCCTGAATGAAATCAAAAATCGTGTCGACGGCATATCGACACTGCCTCAGGATTCATACCCGCCTGTGGTTAGTCAGTGGCGCTCCAATGACCCTGCCCAATTCGTTGCACTTTATGGTGATATCGAACCGAGAGAACTATACCGCTTAGCGCGGGAGCTCCGCGATGAAGTTTCACAAATTCCGAATGGATCGCCACTTGTCGATCTATGGGGCGTTGTTGATGAAGAAGTTTCAATCGAAGTTTCAGAAGACAGTCTTCGTCGTTATGGCCTCACCTTTGACGATGTATCACGCGCTATTCGCGGTTCATCGCTCAATTTGGCCGGTGGTCAGGTAAGAACCGATACCGGCAATATTCAGGTTGCTACACGGAATCTCGCCGATAGCGCCGAAGAATTTGAAAAAATCGTCATCCGTCAAAACCCTGATGGATCAACGATCCGCGTCATCGACGTTGCCAATGTCATTGACGGATTTGAAGATGTAAAAGCCCGACGCGAAATGAATGGTAAGCCGACCGTCAATATAGCCATAAACTCGCCGGAAACACTAAACATCGTTGAGCTATCGGCAGCGGTGAACAAATGGCTCGATGAAAAGAATGAAGAGTTAGGTGACAAGGTAACGCTATATATCTGGTTTGATTTCGCAGATGTCTATTTTGGACGGATGGATTTGGTTTCTACCAACGCCTTAATTGGTATGGTTTTAGTGCTCATTGTTCTTCTCCTTTTCCTCCGCCCTACCGTCGCATTTTGGACAACCATCGGGATCGCAGTTTCATTCGGCGGCGCATTTATTTTTATGCCTATGGCGGGCGTCTCGCTAAACATGCTTTCGCTTTTCGCATTTCTTTTAGTGATTGGGGTTGTCGTTGATGATGCCATCATCGTCGGTGAAGCGATTCACAATGACGTCGAGAACGGCGGCAAAGGCGTTGATGCGGCCATTGTCGCAACACAGCTTGTAGCCAAACCTGTTTTGTTTGCTGTTCTGACAACCATGATCGCATTTTTACCATGGTTGTTTATTTCCGGCGGTACATCACAATTCACCAAGCACATTACTTTAACGATCATTTTTGCGCTTGTTTTTTCACTCGTGGAGTCTTTTCTGATTTTGCCATCGCACCTCGCGCATATGAAAAAGCAGAACAAGGAAGGCGCGTATTATCGTTTTCAACGAACGTTTTCTGAAGGGCTGGTAAACTTTGCAAATAATGTATACCGGCCGGTCATCAAGACAGCTTTGACATTCCGCTATTTCACTGTTGCCTTTTTCATTAGTGCATTCGTGATTGCGACCGCCATAATGTCGCAAGGGTGGATCGCGTTTAAGTTTATGCCCGAAGTTCAAGGCACGTTCCTGTCACTATCGGTCAGAATGCCGGAAGGGTCCCCGTGGAATCGCTCACAACAAGTATTCGAAGAAGTCGAACTTGCTGCCGAGAAATTAAAATCAAAGCTAAACACCCCCGACCTTGAGTTTATTAAGTCGGTTTACATTGGTGCGGCCGAAACCGACGTGAACGCGTATGTCACTATCGTCACTGCCGATAAACGCAAACAATCCACAAAAGATGTTGCGGAATTATTCCGAGAACAGTTGGGGGATATTCCTGATGCTGAAGAAATCAACATCGGATATACGCTTAACGATGGTGGGCCAGACCTTTCTTTCGGCATTGAATCCGATAATCTCGAAGAACTACGGCTTGGTGTTATTGATCTTCAAAATTTTCTACGATCTGTTCCCGCAACCTATGATGTTAGGAACAACCTCCAATCAGCAACACCGGAATTACAAGTCAGCTTAAAACCCGGTGCAGAACGGTTTGGCCTGACCTTGGGCGAAGTCTCGCGCCAGATACGCCAGTCATTTTATGGCGAAGAAGTTCAGCGTCTGCCCCGTGGTGGTCAAGACGTTCGCGTGATGGTTCGTTATCCACGTTCCGACCGCGAGTCGCTCACCACGATTGAAAACATGCGTATTCGTACACCCGACGGACGTGAGGTCCCTCTCGCGGCCGTGGCTGACGCAAATTTTGCTCCCAGCTTTAAACGAATTGACCGTCGTGATCGTCAACGCTCCGCCCGTGTCACCGGTGAGCTTTTGGAGAATGCCGACCGCGAAGCGATCATGAAAATATATCGCGAAGAATTTGTGCCTGAATTCAAAGCACGTCACCCCAATGTCTCCTTGGCTCAACGGGGGGATGCAGAGGAACAGGCCGAATTCATGAGCGAGTTTCTGGCCCTCTACGCGGTCGCTCTCTTTGCTATGTATATGTTGTTGGCAATCGCATTTGGCTCATATTGGCAGCCGGTTTTGGTCATGTCGGCAATTCCGTTTGGCTTTATGGGGGCAGTCTTTGGTCACGCTCTCTTCGGCCTGGATTTCGCTCTGTTCTCATTCTTCGGAATTGGTGCGGCCGCCGGCGTTGTTATCAACGACAATTTGGTACTGATCGACTACGTCAATCGCCTTAGGGCGGGCGGCGAAGGCGCTTTCGCTGCCTTGGTACGGGCCGGTGTTGGCCGTTTCCGTCCAATCCTGCTCACCTCATTGACGACCTTTATCGGTCTTCTGCCAATCATGTTCGAGCGGTCTACCGATGCTCAATTTTTGATGCCGACCGTCGTTTCCCTCGCATTTGGGGTATTCTTCGCAACGTTTGTCACCTTGCTCTTCGTTCCGGCGATGTATGCCGTCGGTGCAGATATCGCCCGCTTTTACCGCTGGGCATGGACCGGAGAACCGCAAATTCCCTTGGGCTATGGTGCATCTGCCGAAAGCGAGGACGACGCCTCTCGTCCCGTCGGCGAATCGGCTATTAGTGCTGGCGGTCATCAAGAAAAGCCGTCTTTTAGACCCGCCGAGTAAGATGATCCCTTGCCCCAATTAACCATATGTTAACTCCTTGATGAGACCTTAATAATATCTTCTCCCGAGAAGATACCCACCATACCCCACGACAGTGAGTACCGGCCGCGTTTCCCCCAAACGCGGCCGTCTCAGTTCGTATGTGGCGTTTTCTCCTCAACCGGCCGGTACCTTTCACAAAAAATGAACTTTATTGCGAAAAGATAGTAGATTAACTGAGACGCCTTTGTTATATCCGCCGCCACCAACGGTGATCCCCGATAGCTCAGTTGGTAGAGCAGCTGACTGTTAATCAGCTTGTCACTGGTTCGAGTCCAGTTCGGGGAGCCATTTTTTCTAAGCCCACCCACCCCTAACCTTCGACGCCGTAAATCCGGCCAGGATACCTATGTGCTATCCTGATGTGTCAGTGAAAAAATCGGTTCGAACCGAGATATGCACCCTATCAAAATTTTTTAAAATTGTGCCGCCAGCTTCGTGTTTGCATAAGCCTCATTCCCGAGGCTGCTTTCGATCATTTTCTATATCGCAATCTATGATCCTCCCGCACAAGCAATGTTGGGTGGCATTATGATCTCAATTGCTATGACGCAATTAGAAACTAGTTATCATGGTCACTCGGCTTTTTTCTTCTATCGAAAATACTTCTGCTTCTTGCTTGGTGTTATCAGGGCTTCCTTTTCTTTGTGAGGATCCTACATTACGAATGTTTGGGGTAAGATACACACAGATCCAAAGCCCATCTCGGAGAATAAATGTCGATTAGATCCTATAAGCTTTGGCCAGCCAAAACGATATCAATTTTCGACCACCTTACTGTCCATGGTGATGGCGGGTCATCCCAATCAGAAATCGACTCGGCTATCGCGGATATCAACGCCGACATTTTTCCGCTCGGAATCGAGCCCGAGCCTTTCGCGGCGAATTGCGCAAAAGCTCTGCAAGCCTTTACGAAAACGCAATCCGCTCTAACAGCAAGAAACGCCTATGCATTTCTCAGTGCGCATCACTTCCGAAAGGAAATTGTTGATTTAGTGGCGAAGCGAGCATCAATCGCGAATGCACTCCCCCCGCCCCTTATACAGTTATTTCAAGACTGTCTCCAGCATTCACCACATTGGGTCGTTGTTCGAAATATTCTCAGTATAATGAAAATATTAAAAGCGCTTCCCATGGATGATCAGGTCATTTTCCTCGAACGGGTATCGATGCATCATCAATTTATTGGAGAGGTTCCCAACATACCGTCTGAAGCAGATTTCAAAAAAGACGGGTTGTTATTTTCGCTTGCTAAGGCTGGTGACTGGGAAGCACAAGACGACATAATCGAAAGCCTGACACCCAACAGCTCTTTGGCAGTAAAAGAGTGGGTACTACGCCACGGATATGATTCTGTTCCGAGCCCGGAAACGATGGGTGAATATGACCCAACATATATCGCGTACATTCAAAACCTCTTTGAAAACACTGATATGCTGGGCGTCATCAGCCAACCCTCAATCGACGACGGTTTGGCTGTAAGCATTCTTCATTATCTTTCGGATCTTGCCTCTGGTGCCGTTAATGACGTGACTTGGACTGATCCAAAGCTCTTCGAAAATGAAACAGAAATATTATTTCGGTTGATTGATCACCTAGAAGGACGGGAGTTAGACCTTCCCGAATTGTACGCGCTGGCATACATCTACGAAGAATTGTTAGGCCCTAATAGCGACGATATAATTTTGCGGACCCCACAAGGAGACAGCGTAATGGCCAAAAAAGTATTGGCAGTCTTTGACGTAGATGAAAACCGCACGAAAATAGACACCGCACTCTCGTCAACACAATCTACAAATTTTATGGAAGCCTTGGCAATCGTCGTTCAAACGCGTGGTTGGTCAAGATTTGACACTCTCCTAAAGGCTTTGCGAGCTGATTTCCCTCGGCGCGGCTCTACCCCGCTGCGCACCGGTTTAATTGGACAACTTGCCGACAGCATCCAAAATCGATCAGAGGCCGAACAGGCAAGCCAGTGGTGTATTGACTATTTTCGTATCCACGCAAACGGGTACAGCACTTTTACGCGCCAACCAGACTTCGACAAGTTCGTCAGTATACTGCTGCAGACAAACGCGCGGTACACCGGCGTAGCACCAGCTTTAGTGTTGGCAGGTCTCGATAGCGTCGGCGCGAGACGCGCTGCTGCCGAGCTGTTGCTAGCATGGCATTCAAAGGATTATCCCGACGACATAGCTAGACGCATTGAAAATGCAATCAATGACCAGGAAGTTGTCGCAGATAAGCTGAAAACTATACAAGTGAAAATGGCACAGCGTTTACTCCACTAATAGCCATTTCACGGCTTTTGTAGCATTAATCAGCCCCGAATTTCTTCGACGTCGGAAAGCCCTTTGGCGCTATTCGGCCCGCTTGGGCGCGCTTACCGACATAGGATTTCCAGTCATCCACGGTTTGCGTCCTGCCAGACCTGTCCGTCCATGTGAGCCCTTCTTTTTTCTGGAAAAGCTTTGCGTCCGAAAGACCGCCATCTTGGAACTTCTGTAGGACGACACCCTTGCCTCGGCTCATCTCCGGCAGTTCAGTCGCCGGGAAAACAAGAAACTTCTTATTGTCGCCAATGGCGGCGAGCATATCGTTGGCACCAATCTTTTCGGGCACCGGCCGACAAACCGCAGCTTCAGCGCCGGAAGGAACATTCAGAACCTGCTTTCCTTTGCGGGTATTTGAAAGGCACTCATCTTCTTTTGCAATAAAGCCATGCCCCGATGACGATGCCAGCAAAAACTTTCGTCCACCTTGGTATATAAAAGCCGATACAATCGCATCATCATTGCCCATATCGACCATCAAGCGGATCGGCTCCCCATGGCCACGCCCCCCCGGCAATCCGGAAGCATCGAGTGCGTAAAACTTCCCGTTTGTTGCAAAGAGCATGAGCTTATCGGTCGTTTGAGCATGGACGACATAATCTTGCTGATCGCCCTCTTTATATTTAACCGACTTAAGGTCCTCCAGATGTCCCTTCATTGTCCGAACCCACCCCTTTTCAGAGATAACAATTGTGACCGGTTCTTTTTCGACGAGGACAGATAGATCAATGTCATCCAAAACAGGCGCGTCAGCAATTTCTGTACGACGACGACCAAGATCAGACTTAGGGTCAAATATCTTGCGGACTTCTTTCAGCTCTTCGCTAATTTTCGCCCATTGCGCATCTTCGGATTTCAAAAGCGCTTTCAGGGCTTTTTGCTCTGCTTTAAGCGCCTTGTGCTCTGTTTTAATCTCGATCTCTTCAAGCTTGCGCAATGACCGCAAGCGCATATTCAAAATCGCTTCGGTCTGTGTTTCTGTAAGCTTAAAGGCCTTCATCAATTCAGCCTTCGGATCATCCTCGTAACGAATGATGCGAATGACCTCGTCAATGTTGAGATACGCAATCAAGAACCCGTCAAGAATTTCCAATCGCTTAGCAATTTTATCAAGGCGGAACTCGGAACGGCGGCGCAAAACCTCAATCCGGTGATCGAGATATGCCTGCAAAACATCGCGCAAACCCATAACGCGTGGTGCGCCATCAGCGCCCAACACATTCATGTTCAATGATGCGCGAGATTCCAAATCGGTTACCTTGAACAAGTTCTCCATCAACGCCGCCGGGTCTATGGTTCCCGTGCGTGGCTCAAGGATCAGCCTAATATCTTCGGCGCTTTCATCACGAATATCAGCCAAAATAGGAAGCTTTTTCGCGTGCATTAGCTCCGCGACTTTTTCAATCAATTTTGACTTCTGAACTTGGAACGGAATTTCTGTGACGACAATTTGATATCGACCACGACCCAAATCCTCTACTTCCCAGCGCGCTCTCAAACGGAAACTACCACGGCCTGTCGCGTATGACTCTTCCATCGATGCCGCGTCCTCAACACACACACCGCCAGTTGGGAAATCTGGACCTTTCACATGCTTCAAAAGTGTCTCTGTTCGCGCATTAGGTGATTTGATCAAATGCAATGATGCGTCAATCAATTCGCACGGATTATGCGGCGGAATTGATGTTGCCATCCCCACCGCGATCCCGTTTGAACCGTTCGCCAACAGATTTGGAAATGCCGCAGGTAGAACAACTGGTTCTCGCCCCTCACCATCATAGGTTTCGCGAAAATCGACTGTGTCCTCGTCGATACCATCAAGTAGCAACTGCGCCGCCGCAGTCATGCGACTTTCCGTGTAACGCATAGCCGCAGCGTTATCGCCATCGATATTACCGAAATTGCCCTGACCATCAACCAACGGCACCCGCACCGAATAATCCTGTGCAAGTCGGACCATGGCATCATAAATCGCCGAATCGCCATGGGGGTGAAAATTACCCATGACTTCACCGACAACTTTTGCTGATTTCTTGAAGCTCCCGGTCGGATTCAGTTTCATCTGGCGCATCGCAAAAAGAATGCGTCGGTGGACCGGCTTTAAACCGTCCCGAACATCTGGAAGCGCGCGCGACGTAATTGTCGACAGCGCGTAGGCCAGATATCGTTGCGACAACGCCTCATCAAAGGGCTCCAAAAAGATGTCTTCTGGTTTGGCGGGCTTGGCCGTTTTCGCGGTTTTGGTTTTCGATCTTTTCATAAACTACGCCATAGCAGAGTCTTCGCCCTTCGCCAGCCTGTGGAAAACACCAAATTTCCCAAATACGGCATGTTTTACGGCTCGGTTGGCAAACCAGGCCGTTTCGGTAGAATTTAGCGGCCCTGGAAATACTGTCGATAGAACCCGATTATTCTCCAACAAGGACCATCGATGCTAGCGGATCTTCTATACTTGCCAGCGCTTCTGATAGAGCTCGCATGGGCAGCGATCTGGTTCGCGCCATCCGCATTTGTTCGCGTTGCGGCCTCAGCAGAGGCCCGGACTGTGGCGCTCGTAATCGCATTTTTAGCTGGCGTTTCAGAGATGCTCGGGCAATGCGTCATTCTCGTCATCAACCGTGTACCGCTCTATAGGTTTATTGCCAGCCTCGCGTTTACGGGGGGGACCTATATGGTGACCGCGATTTTTTGGGCGCTGGCGACCATTCTAATAGCACCTCTCACCCGCGTGGGAGCGTTGGGAGCAACAGAAATCGGCGCTGTGCTCGGTGTGGTTTCAATCGCTTTTGCGCCACGCCTTTTCGCATTTTTGTCTCTTGCACCCTATTTTGGCGTAGCCCTGTCTAACCTTCTAGAGGCATGGGCCATGGCCCTTGTTGTGTTTGGCCTACATGTCGCGCTCGACATGCCGGTTGGGCCCGCTCTTTTTTGCGGCTCCATCGGTTGGCTTCTTTCATACGGATTACGAACTTTTTTGGGGCATCTTCTAGCACGCCCCCTTGGTCGCCTCCGCTTTTTTGTTACTGGGTCAGCGCTGGAACAAACACCAGCCAAAATTCTTGATGACCTAGCCAAGCGCATCACTGGCGAGGGGCGCACATGATTTCAAGCATACTCCTTGTGGCTCTTGGTTTCGGCATTTTCGCACTCATCATCACCGCCGCACTCTCACCATTAGAAACACTAAGCTGGTGGGCCGGATGGACTGAGGCCGAACTAGAAGACCCGTCGCCCGAGCATCGTAACACTACAGACACGAATGCGGGCACAGTCAGTCATACGCAGCAATATGTAGTTTATCTTTCTGGAGTGGCGTCTCTTTCCGGGAATTTTCTTCTTCCGCGCGAACATTCTTTTATCCGCAAACTGAGAAAATCAGCACCCCATGCAGTTGTCATAAGCGATGTGTTTCCCTACTCGCCTCAAGGGCTACCATTACTCGAGTCGCCACGCCTGTTTGACCGCACATGGAGGCGTGTTCAAAAACTGAAGCTCGATGGCCGAGAATCAATCTTGTCTGCGCTTATCAACCTTAGAAATATATTTCAGGTAATGGTTTCTGCGGATCACCGATATGGCCCTATTTTCAATCAAGGGGCTGCATCCGTGATTGAACACGCTCTCTTAAAAGCTGGTTACCCATTGGGAAGCGGTGCGCCCATAACCATCATCGGATATAGTGGCGGCGCACAGGTGGCACTTGGCGCGACGTCTTTTCTTGCTGCGCGCTTTAAAGCAACGATCAGTGTCATTTCGTTGGGCGGTGTGATCGCCTCGGACCCCGGACTTCAATATGTAAGCAAGCTTCATCACATAGTAGGCGACGGAGATAAAATACAAAAATTAGGAGCTATTATATTTCCGGAAAGATGGGCAATCGTTCCGCATTCAAATTGGAACATTGCAAAGCACGACGAGCGAATAAAACAATACACTCTATCTGATATGGTTCACGCCGGGGTGAATGGATATTTTGGACGACCTGAACGAAATGGGATCTCGAATGCCGAACGCTTGGTCAAGCTTATCAACAAAATACTGAATGAATAGAGAGCTATTCTTCCGTTTTCGGTTCATCCTCGATTTCGACAATCGCGGTCAGTTTAAACTCACCTTGCGACACCAATGAACGCACGATTGAAGTAACCTGCCGCTGCGCGGTTTCGCCATCTGCTTCCGTTGGCGCGTCCATCTCGGCGAGTTCCTCGCGGTATTGTTCGACCATCCGCTTAGAAATATTCGCGAATAGAAATTCAACTGTCTCAGAGGCGTTAGTTTCGCCATGTTTAATCGCAGTCAACAATGTTTCACGCTCTAGATCACGCAAAACAGTTGGCGCACCAGAGGCAGGCAACCTTGTATGTAATTCTTCAAATGTCAGAACCGCTTTGCGGACTTCAGAACCAACTTCTGGATCTACATCTTGCAAATGGGCCAGAAATGCATCGCGTTTGGTCCCTGGAAGGAAGTTGATGATCTCGCCAACGACCGCGCCGGCATTCCCCTTCGGAGAAGCCCCCTCTTCTTCGTCGCCACCGCCACCAACTGTAGGTTTCAGCAGGTCTTCTTCAAGAACATTAGCAATAGCGTCTAGCGCTTCGGCTGAGGGTGGTTGTTTGCGCGCGAGTTCGAGCAAAATCTTTTTCGCGTAATCACCCTCTGTATGGTCGAGGACACGTGCCGTTTTCTCAAAGCTCAATTTTGAAAGAATTGTCGCAGCAACCGGCAAGCGTTGTGCTTGAACATATTCCGCAACAATTTGGTCTTCAATACGTTCAATACGCACCCAAACAGCCTGGGTTCCGCCGCCAGCAAGCTCCGATAGAATTCGGTTCGCACGTTCTTCTTCGGTCATCATCCCAAGAACACGGCGCGCCTCGTCAACACCGCCTGCCAAATCTTGATCAGTGTGATTGACTTCGGACAGAAACTCTTCAGCAATAGCTTGCAATAATTGCGGTGAAACCGTTTTCAATTCTGAAAATGCTTTTGCAAATGCGCGTAGCTGTGCGTCACTAATCTCGTCAACGATTTCCGCCGCAGTTTCCGCGCTCAATGAAGCCAAAATAATTGCCGCCTTATGGGTTTTTGTGAACCACGTTTCGACATGGCCTTCAGGGCGCAATTCTGTTTTTTGAAGTGACGTCGCCATCACGAATATCCTCTAACAAGTGCTCCGGAAACGGCGACCCAGCCATTTGTCAGAACGAAAAATGATACCTTGAAAGGTAGCGAAACAATGGCGGGCGGTACCATCATCATACCCATTGCCATCAAAATTGACGCAACCAAAAGGTCAATGACAAGAAACGGCAAAAGTACGATGAACCCAATTTCAAATGCCCGTTGAATTTCGGAAAGTACAAACGCCGGAACCAACAATGAAAGCGGTGTGCTGCCATCCGTTGCAGGCGCAGTCTCGACCGGGCGTGCATCCCGTAGGATATCCACGGCCCCAGAATCAACGCGTGCGTCCATGAAAACCCTAAATGGTTCCATCATCGCTTTGAAAGCTACTTCTTCAGTAAGCGTTCCGTTCAAAAGCGGCTCAACGCCCGTGACCCACGCTTCTTTAAAGACAGGTTCCATCACAAAATACGTAAGAAATATTGCAACACTGACGATCAGCATATTTGGCGGTGCCTGTTGAAGGCCAACGCCCTGTCGTAAAATGGACAATACAATCAACATAAATGGCAAACAGGTCACCATCATCGCAATGCCGGGCGCGAGGCTAAGAACCGTAACCAGCAAAAATGTCTGGATAATCCGCTTGGATAAGCCACCCGCTTCGGAGACCGCATTATCAAAAGCTTCCCCTACCGCCGGGGTATCGCTAGGCGCAATTTCCTGCGCCCCTGCTCCGCCAGTCAAAGCAAAAAGCACGAGTATTGAGATTGTCCAAAGCGCGAAGAAGCGTCTCATTGTTTTACCTTTGCTCTAGGCGGATTAATTGCCTAGACCGCAAATTTCGACGAGTTTAACGCCAATTCCGTTCTCATTGTCAGTTGCCTCAACCAATTCTCCGCGGGCAATAAGACGTTCACCGACAAAGATATCGACCGGATCGTCAATCATAGCTTCAAGGTCAACAACTGTTTCTTTTTTTAACTCTAGTAGCTGTTGCACCGTCATTTGAGCGGCACCAACCGAGACGACAATGCGAACTGGCAATTCAAGAATATTTTTGTTCTTGGTTGCGCCATCACCACTTAGCATGTCGGCTACAACTGTGCCTGCATCGGTATCTTCGCTTACAATATCGCTCTCATTGCTCATTCTGCTGGCTCCTGTGTGGGTGCCTCGGCTTCGCCTAATGCACTAAGTATCTCGGAAATCAAATTGTCGGGATCATGAAACAATCCGCCACGCGCCCATTTTGCATCAAGGGATGCCGGAGATGCTGTTTCGTCCGGGTGCAAATGTAATAGCGGATTTTCATCCAAAATTTTACGTTGTGCGTCCGTCAAATGTGCGATCAACGATGGGTGAACGTGTAAATTCATTTCGGCATGGGCTGCAAGTACACGCTCTTCCACCAAGGCCATTACGTCATTCATGGTTGATTTTTTTGCAAGCGTTGGTGCCACTGCCGCGAATAACCGTTGCACAAGTCCAATACACTCATTCCGATATTGAGTATCAATATTTTGCAAAACGGTTTCAATGCTACGCGCAAATGTCTCATGCGCTGCTGCCTGTTCTGCGGCTTCTTCCGCGATCGTAGCGCGACCTTCGGAAAAACCAGCTTTGTAAGAATCGCTCCCTCGATCAACATCAGATATTGCCGCGTTTTCAGGCGTCAACGACGGAAAACGCACACCACGCGTCGAGCCTTGAATCGAGGTCGCTAAATTTGCGCCACTATTGCCCATTTACGCCGCCCGTTCCGTATCGCCGAGCCACGATTTTAGCAAAGTCGTGGTTGCCTCTTTATTGCTCGAACTGACATCGCGTAGCTCATCCAACGGTGATTTGGCTGCTGTAAGTTGCGCGGGTGCCGGTTGCCCATCTGCACCCTGACTTTCAGTCAGATCGGTTAAGGCAAGCGCACCTTCACCGCCGTTTACATCCTGTGTCAAAACAGGTTTCAACACAAACATACCAAGAATGATCACAACCAACGCAGGAATTACGATTTGCAAGATCGACATGATATTCTGTTGAATAAATAACATGACGCCGCCAGTTGATTCTGGAGTTTCAACAACTTCATATTCGTGGAATGGCATCGACTTTACAGTAACGATGTCACCGCGCGCTTCGTCATAACCGACCGACGCCGTCACCAAATCACGAAGTGATTGAAGTTCGTTTTCACTGCGCGGCGTTACCTCCGCACCCTCCTGTGGCTGAGGTTCATTGATCAAAACTGCAACATGTACCCGGGAGATTGCGCCGGGCATTTTCTCGCGTGAGCGCTGGACCTCAGAAATATCAAACCGTGTTTGTTCATTGGTTTCTGACCGTGTCGAACGAGACTCGCCACTTCCACCTGCCGCATCACCATCAGGTAGATTACTGGCCACAGTGACAGCACCGCCAGCGCTCCCAGTATCAGATTGTTGCATATCAGTAGTTTCGCGCCCCATCAGCACGCGACTTTCGGGGTCAAGTATTCGCTCGGAAACTGTCTCGCGCTCTCTGTCGATATCAAGTGATACCGTAACCCGGGCATTACCCGACCCGACATGCGCTTCTAAAAGGTTCAAAAGATTGGCTTCAAGCCTTGTTTCACGGTCTGCACCGTCGCCCTCGGCTTGTAACATCGGGTTATCAGTACCCGGCTTCAGGATCATTCCGTTTACTGAATCAATAATGGCAACCTGCTCCGGCTCAAGATCTGGCACAGCCAACGCAATAAGATAGCGCATGGCCGTTGCCTGTTGTACATCAAGACGGCCACGGCCCATTGTTACCGTAACAGACGCGCTTGGTGCGCGACGACGACGGGCAAAGGATGATGATTTCGGTACAGCAATATGAACCCGCGCTGATTTCACATCAGGGGTCGCCAACATGGTTCGCGCTAATTCGCCTTCTTTTGCGCGCCAATACGCAGCGTCAAACATTTCCGAAGTCGTTGCAAAGCCATTTAATTCGTCAAGAAGTTCAAAGCCAGGCTGCCCCTGTCGCGGTAGGCCTTGACGGGCCAGCGCCATACGAAGTGAATCGCGTCGTGACTCCGGCACGTAAATCGCCTCGCCCCGCACTTCGGCATCGACATCCATCGTTTCCAGCGCGCTCAAGACATCACCCGCCGCAGAAGCATCTAACCCGCCATATAAAAAGGCCATACGCGGTTTCGTTGCAACATTCATAACGGCGGAGAATACAATCAGTGTCGCCACAAGGACGCCAACAAGGATTGCCTTTCTCGAATTTGAGAGCTGGTTCCATACAGAAGCTAATTTGAACATTTCGGCCATACCTTCGCTGGAAAGCACATTGGGCACCTTCCTGAAATTTCTTGGTTAATTTCTAGTTCTTTGATTAATTTTGGGTTTACGTTTCGCGGTCTATGGTGTGCTGGTAATCGATAGGTGCACAAAACCGTGTCAGACGCTAAAAAGACAAATGCTGATGCCGACGCCCCCGCTGAAAATGAGGATGGTGAGGCAGACGTTAAGAGCAAAGGCCTTGGCTTAATCCCCATGATTATTGGGGCTGTGGCAGCAGCCGGCGTTGCGGGTGGAGCCGCTTTTGTGCTCGCGCCCTCGGGTAGCACTAATCCTGAACATGCTGAACAATCTGCCGATGGCGATCACGTCACGGATGACCATGGCGAGAAAAAAACTGATCATGGCGACGACAAGAAAAAAAAGAAAAAGAAAAAAGCCTCAAAAGGGCATGGCGACGATAAGGGTGATGGCGGCGAAAGCGCAGTTAAGCCAATTGGCAAAATTCAGCACCATGACTACGCGACATTCTTGGTACTTGAGCCGATGGTCGTCTCTATTCAGCCTATAGGACGATCAAAACATGTGAAAATTTCACTCGTCCTCGAAACTGACGATGACGGTGCAGAGGTCATGCTAGATCATGGATTTTATATTCAGGATGTCTTGAATACTTTTCTACGCTCTGTTGATTCTTCGGTACTCGAAGACCCAGCGTCAATGTCACGCCTACGGGCACAAATCTTACGGCGCGTTCGGGCGATTGTTCCTGATGCGACGCTAAATAACGTTCTAATTACAGAATTCGTACTTACCTGAGGGGCTCTATTATGGAGATGATCGTCAACTTTATGCTGCTTGCGGCTTCGGGCGCGGCAACATTTTACTGCTTCATTCTGAGCCGCAAACTAGAAGCGCTCAAAAATACTGAAAAGGGCCTCGGCGCGACCATCGCAACTATGTCGCATACGGTCGATCAAGCAAGATCAACGGTAACACTTGCCCAAGAGTCGAGCGCGCAATCGATAAATGAATTAAAACCGCTTATCGAAGAGACCAAAGATATCCTACCGCAGCTAACAGAAATGATCGACGTTTTGAGCGAGCTGGCAGAAATTGCCATTCGTGATGTCAACGACGCCTCTAGTGTTGCAACAGGGTCTCTCGATCAGCGACTTGAAAAAGCACGGGCGCTGCAAGAACGTCTAGACGAGCAAATCGACTTTTTCCTTGAAGATGGCACCGATCCCGATGGCCCAGGTACACGCAATGCGCCTCCAGAGATTGACGATAACATCGCCTATCTTGACGAACCTGAAGAAGAAACACCACTTCGCGCTACGTCAAAAGTATCGACTGCACTCATGCATGCCCGCAATGCGCGGAAAATGAAAAGGCTTGCCGGTTAAATCATGAAAACCAGAGCATTACTTGTTCTCGGCGTGATCTTTTTCGGCTCTTTCATTGGCCGAATAGCAGTTCTCGCGTCGGATATCGCCGCAAAACCCGGTGCCAATGATGTCGCGCACCTCAATCAACCAGCGGCTGTTGCCTCTTGTGTTGACGGCGAGCTTGCGGCCGCTGTCAAAGACCGGATGCACGCGCTCGACAAACGCGAAACGATGATCACTGATCGCGAAGCAGAATTAGCAACCTATGAAGCACAAGTCGAAAAACGCTTGGCCGAACTCGATGTTGCTAACAACAAGCTTCAAAAAAATATCGACGCAGTTCAAACTGCTCGGAATGCTGACGTTCAAAAACTCGCCGCCATTTACGAAGGTATGAAACCGGCCCAAGCTGGTCAGATCATCAATGAAATGGATGCGAAATTCGCCGCTGGTCTATTGGCCGCGATGAATAATGAACAAGCGGCACAGGTTGTCGCCAACATGGATTCGCAAAAAGCGTATCTAGTCAGCGTAATTCTCGCAAATCAGTCACAACAATCGCAATAAGACTGAACAGTTTTAGCGAAGATTAACTTCTTGCTGCTGTACTCGTTAAGCGAGTTCGTAAAATTGTAAACTCTTACTGTGTGGTGTCATGGGCCCGATTCTCGGAATAGTAATTACGCTCGGTATGGTCTTCGGTGGCTATATCATTGCTGGCGGCAAGATGGGAATTATTACCCATTCCCTTCCCTATGAGATGATGATGATTGGCGGTGCCGCAGTCGGCGCTTTTGTCGTGGGCAATAGCTTTACGGTAATTAAACAGGCCGGCGGCGATATTGTGAAGGCTCTAAAAGGGCCAAAATGGAAACGTTCTGACTATCAAGATGTTCTTTGCTTGATGTACGAACTTTTACGTATCGCCAAGGAAAGCCCGGTTCAGGCCGAAGCGCACATCGAAAACCCGAGCGAATCGACAATTTTTGGACGCTACCCCAAAATCGCCAAGGACCACGAAGCTAGCGATATTATCTGTGATACGATCCGCTCAATCTTGATGAATTTTGACAACCCTCATCAGGTCGAAGATCTTTTGGAAAAGCAACTCGATGCCTTGCACGAAGAAAGTATGCATGGCGGTCACGCATTGCAGAAAATGGCCGATGCTCTGCCTGCACTGGGCATTGTTGCTGCTGTTCTTGGTGTTATTAAAACCATGGCATCAATCGACAAACCACCTGAAGTTTTGGGGCAGATGATCGGTGGTGCGCTTGTTGGTACATTCCTTGGCGTGTTTCTCGCCTATTCTATTGTTGGCCCGCTTGCTGAAAAAATTATGGCTGTCAACGAAGAAGAGCAACGCTTTTACAAACTCATTCGCGAGACAATCGTCGCGCACCTTCAAATGCACACCCCCCAAATGTGTGTTGAGGTCGCGCGACGAAATATTCCAAGCCACGATCGGCCAAATTTTGCTGAAATTGAAGAGGCGCTCAAAGCGCTTAAGAAGGAAGCCGCATAATATGCGAGCGTTGATCGCCATATTTGTTCTAATAATGCCTGTTGCCGCTAACGCGGCGCAGACGTTACCCGTCCGGGCGGATGAACATGGTGAATATTCACGTTTGGTTATTCCGAATGCCCCGGACGATTGGCGTATTGCAACATCAAACCGGAAAATCGAAATCGCCTTTCCCGAGCAGGATTATGCGTTCGACCTTTCAGATATTCTTGAAAAACGAAAAGCACACCGCGTTTTATCAGCGAAGGCCGTTGTCAATGGCACGACAAAATCGCTGCTACTATCGCTTACGTGTGATTGTCCAGTGCGCACGTCAAAAAGCGCCGAAAACTCAATCATCATCGACATCTTTAATCCAAGCCCCGTCGCTCTGACGCCGGATGAACTTGGAAAAGGTGAAATTACGAAAACTGCCGAAGCTCCCGTTCAAGACGACGATAAAACACCAGAGAATTTACGCGCCGCTCGCGACAGAATGATTTCGCTACTTGCAGAGGCGAGACACCAAGGCGTCGTTCAGCTGAAAATTGATGATGAACGTGCAGCAGAAGAAGAAATTCAAGCTACCGAAATCACATTGGCTTCGCATGAAATCACAGAACCCGAAGAGGCTCTTGTGAATGAAACACCTCTACCTGACCATGACATAGCTATGATTGATACGGCATCATGTGTTGATCCCGCACTGTTTGCTGAACCATCAGAAGTAGAGGGGCAAATCAGTTATGGAACGATTGCGAATTTACGACAGCGGTTTGACATCACTGACGACGATGCAGAACGACGTGATCTCGCCAATACACTTGCCATTGCTTATCTTCATATCGGCTTTTTTGAGGAAGCAAGCTCCGTTGCGAACTCCCTCGCGCGCGACGGCGACGGAAATATGGTCGTCGCGGCCGCTCTCGCCGATATCGCCAGCGGATCGACAGCCCGTGCAAAGAAAACCCTCACGCCCTATCGCGCTTGCGGCCCACTACTTGAGCTTGCATATGCAGCCGCCGCTGGCCCTGACGATAGTTTAACGGCGGCAATGAGCGAAAATCATGTAACGGCGCTTAAAAATGTAACAGAACCCTTGCGCGCTCCCATCGCCGAAGCTCTGGCATTAAACGCTTTAGAGACACAGAATGTAGGTATCGCGCGCTCATTCTTTGAGGTCGCGCAACAGGCCCGCGGGCACGAAAAAACGGCTGCACTCGCGATCATTGAACGCGCACTTGGTCAAGAAAGCGGCGCATCGGTGGACGATGCAATGGCCACAAACGAGATCGCTGAAATTGCACAAACACCCGGCCCGCTACAAACAAAAGCACTTGCTATCCTCGCAGAAGATTACCGCGAAAAAGCAGAAGCCGCTTATGATGGCCTGCTGGATGACATCGCCGCGCAATCAACTAATCGAAACGGTACCCTATCGGATGCCCGTTCAGCCTTTACCGGCGCGAAGGCTTTGGCTGAGGCCGGCCGCTTTAATGAAGGCATCGCAGTTTTAGACAACACAGCCACATCTATTCCTGTGTCACGCGATGCAAGCCAAACTCTGGCACGCTCTTTGATTATGAACGCTCTGCAAAAAGACACCGAAACACGGCTAAGTGCAGTTAACGCATTTTTTCAGTATAATGATTTCCTAAACGGTTCTGCCACAGAACTTGATCCAGAAATCAATCTCACCGTTGCACGCGAACTCGCTTCATATGGCTCTACCGCCCTTGTCAATCGTGCTCTTGAGGGATTGGGCAAAGAGTGGAACGCCGAGATCGCCGCATTATCTGCTCGTGCGGCGTTAAACAGCAGTAATCCAACACGCGCCCTAGAAATTGCAAAACATGGCCATGACAGTGAGGAATTATCCGTCATCGCTATCGAGGCCACAGAACGTTTGCAAGAACGAGACGCGACTGTTGAGGCCATCAAAACAGCGATGAATAAAGGCCTAAACAATAATCAATTCGCCTCTGCGGCGTGGCGCGCGAAAGATTGGTCGTTGACAGCTAATGCCTATGCAAACCTTCCCACGGATCAGAAAAGTCCGGAACTTGACGCCCGCGTGGCACTCGCATCGCTCAATGCTGGCAAAAAAGAAATTCCGGCAATGCTCAAAGAACGCTTAGCGAGTAACCCCACTCGCCTCGCCGCTATTTCACACATGTTTTTAGCTGCCCCACAATTCAACATCCGCGCAATTGATACTCTTGCTGATTATTCAAACGGTGTCTCTCGCGAGACCGTATTCATGCAAACTGGCCTCGGTGCCAAAGGAGATGGGCGATGAGTAATACCAGCTATGTCGCGCTATCAAAGCAAGCGGGACTTTCAAAAGAACTGACCAGCATCGCAAACAATGTAGCGAATGCAAACACGACTGGCTATCGCCGCGAGGGGTTTTTGTTCTCCGAATATGTGCAGCGATTAGGGCCACAAGACCGCAGCATTTCCCAAACCAATGTTGGCGGTCACTATTTTGACCCTGCTCCCGGCGGATTGGTTGAAACCGGTGCACCATTTGATGTCGCTATTGATGGTGAAGGATATTTTCAAATAGAAACGGCGCGCGGCGAACGGCTAACGCGCGCGGGTAATTTTCTCGTTGATGCAGAAGGCCAAATGGTAACCCATGATGGCAACCGCGTACTCGGTGAAGGCGGAACACCAATTGCCATCCCTGCCAATGCTTCAAACATCACCATCGCACCGGACGGCACTATTGCTGCCGACGGCGCTCCAGTAGGAAAACTAGGCCTGGTCAACGCAGACCCAACTACGCTTGCACGAGAAGGTAATAACCTTCTTCGAGCAACGGGGGAAATTGAAATAATTGAGAACCCAAAACTACGCCAAGGTTTTGTCGAGGGTTCTAACGTCAACACTGTCGTTGAAATATCTCGCCTAATCGAAGTGCAGCGCGCCTATGAACTAGGGCAGCAACTTTTGAAAGATGAGGATGAACGTATTTCCAAAACAGTTGACGCAATGAGAAAACGCTAAGGCGCGACATAGAAGGAGGGCCGACATGCAAGCACTAAGAATCGCAGCGACGGGAATGGACGCACAACAAAAGCGCGTTGAAGTCGTATCGAACAATATTGCCAATATGAGCACCACTGCATATTCAGCTCGCAGAGCAGAATTCGCGGATTTGCACTATCAACAGATCCGTGCACCAGGTGCAATTTCATCTTCCACCGGCCTCGTCGCACCCTCTGGTATCGAAATGGGTTTGGGCGTCCGAACCTCCGCCGTGTCGGTAAATGTTGAACAAGGATCGTTAAGGCAAACCGGCAGCGATCTCGATCTTGCAATCGAAGGGCGCGGTTATTTCGAAATAACCCTACCCTCTGGCGATCCAGCCTATACGCGCGATGGTACATTCAAAAGAACTGGTGAAGGTCTAGTCGTGAATTCCGAAGGCTATCCCTTAGCTGGAAGTATTACTGTCCCCGAAGATGCGCGTTCTCTCACTGTAAACACTGACGGCGAAATTTACGCCTATTTTGACGGTGACCCAGGTGGCCAGCTAATCGGTACACTTACTGTATCGATGTTTGTGAACGAAAAAGGCCTCGAAGCACTCGGCGGAAACATGTTCAGAGAAACCGAAGCTTCAGGTGCTGCCGTCGCCGGAGAACCCGGCATTGATGGCCGCGGCGCGATCCGCCAAGGTTATCTCGAAGAATCATCTGTCGATGTTGTTCAGCAAATTGCTGACCTTATCGAAGCCCAACGTGGTTACGAGCTTAATTCCAAAGTGATTTCCGCAGCTGATCAGATGCTCGGTTCGACAACCCAAATCCGTTAGTAATATGAAAAACACTTTCGCTTTTTCTGTCATCATCATCGCGACAATCATCTCGCCATTCGCATCGGCGGCCGATGTTTCGTCAACACCATTTGTCGATGGTTCAGAACTACCAATTATCGCAACAACGATCCCAGAAAAAAACAACCCGCCAGTCACTTCACCTGCCCCACAGGTGTCTGATGTACCCGTTGTAAAGGCGATTAATAATCTAAGAGCGGGCGTAATCCTTCATCAATCCGATCTTATGGTTGAGAACGGCGATCCGGGTATTCTGAGCCAGTATGTCGGTAAGGAAATGAAACGCGCGGTTTATGCGGGAAAAGCGATTTCCCAGAGCGATGTTGGCCCCGCCACGATCATTGAACGCAACGCTATCGTATCGCTCGAATTCGTCCGTGGTCCTCTTGTCATTATGACAGAGGGACGTGCACTCGATGCCGGTGCAATGGGCGAAGGTGTACGGGTGATGAACCTTTCATCAAAAATCATTCTTACTGCAGTTGTTACAGGCCCTAATCAGGCAAGGACGCGATAATGAAACAAGCAATTCTTCTGTCATTGCCATTGCTGACAGCCCTTACTGGCTGCGCTTCGCAATTTGACCATATGATGAAACCACCGACTATGTCCGCCGTCGGCGAAATGCACGATCCAGTTCCTGCAATCGCAGCATCTCGGTATAATGTTCCGCCAAAACCGCAGGGTGGCGCGACTGAAGCACATATGACCACAGCGTCATTGTGGCGTTCCGGACCACAATCCTTGTTCGGCGACCGTCGTGCACGAGATCAAGGTGATATCGTCACGGTAGTGATTGAAATTGATGAAGAAGCAGAAATCAAAAACCGTACTGACCGGACGCGAAGCTCATCGGACGACCTTTCAGTCCCTACGTTTTTTGGCGTCAATTCACTCGTGGAAAAGGTCTTACCTGGTGGGGCCAACCTAAACCCTGCGCTTGAGACATCGTCCAATACAAATTCTTCTGGTGACGGATCGATCAAACGCGAGGAACGCATCACGCTAAGAGTCGCAGCGACCGTTCTTGGGGTATTGCCGAATGGGCATCTCGCTATTTCCGGTAGCCAGGAAGTTCGCGTAAACTATGAAATGCGAGAGTTATTGGTCGCTGGTGTCATCCGCCCAGAAGATATATCGCGCAATAATATCATTACCTATGACAAAATCGCCGATGCACGTATTTCTTATGGTGGCAGAGGGCAAATTAGCGACCTTCAACGTGCGCGTTATGGACAACAAATCATCGACATGGTTTCGCCGTTTTAGAATTTAGGACCAATTAGCTAAATGCAAAAGTTGTTACCCATAATTGTTATTTTGATCGCCGCCATTGCTGGCGGCGGTGGCGGCTTTTTCTTTAAATCGCAGTCGGGTGCGAAAACCCAAAATAATCCTGAGGCTGGTGATCACTACGAAGATTCCGAAGCCAGTCATAGCGACACCAAAGATGACAGCCACGGCAAAAAGAAGAAAAAGAAAAAAGGTGGTCATGGCGATTCCGATGAAGGAAAAAGCAGTACGACCTTCATGAAATTCGGTCGCCAGTTTGTTGTCCCCGTGATTAAACATGGACAACCAAAGTCGATGGTCATACTCGATATCAATATCGAAATCGATTCTTCTATGGACGAAGCTGTCTACACCTTCGAGCCTCGCCTTCGCGATGCCCTACTTGCCCGACTTTTAGAGCTTGCCGGCGATGATATGCTGCCACAAATGCTAGAGAATGGCGATAAAATGGAAGCAACGAAACAAGCGCTTCTTGAGACCACACGGACAATTATTGGCGATGCCGCGCTTGACGTGCTTATCCTCGATATCGGCATGCAGAATTACTGATTATATTACCGACCAAAAAAAAGCCGCGATGAGTTACCTACTCATCGCGGCTTTTTTGTAACTAGTACCGATTATATCCTAGCTCTTAATCCCAAGACCGGTAATCTTTGAAGGATCAACTTCAAAACCGCTTTGAAGAACAATCGCTGGCTTGTCACCATTGAGACGAACTTCACGCACACCGCTAAAAGTATTCGCGATCTCATTCGATAAAACGGCTCCATCCGCATCATAATATGTTGCGGAAATGGTATAAACACCGGGTGACACCGTTTCTCCGTTAACTTGACCATTCCATGATTGAACAGCGCTGGTATTCGCTGCGTTAACTTGCGCAACTTCATTACCCGCCTGATCAAAGATAGAAGTCGTCACAGACGCGGCCTCAGTGGAGCTTGAAAGACGGAACTTTACTGGTTCAACACCATCAAAATACGCGGACGTTCCCTCGCTCTCGACCTCTCGGCCAATCCAACTGGCGTATTTATCAATACCATCCGCAACAATAGAAGACGCAATCGAATCCAGCTTATCATTCGCGGACACTAATTGTTCAACTGATGAGAATTGTGCGAGCTGAGCAACGAATTCTGTTGAATCGGCTGGATCAAGTGGGTCTTGGTTTTTAAGTTGCGCCGTTAGAAGAGTCAGAAAGTTTTGAAAGTCTACCGCTTCCGCCACTCCTGTTTCTTTTTTCGTCGATGTCGTGGCACTAGACGAACTCGTCGCAGCTTGACCGGTCTGCGTTTGGGTAGTTGTTGGCGCTACTGTCTGCATTTTATTCTCCAACTCGTCCGTCTATCTCTGTAATTACGAAAATTATAACCGGCGGTCTAAACGACCAAGCGCTGTGAGCATTGGCGATACATCTTGATCAGCGGCACCGTTTTTCTCTCCAGCGTTCAATGATAAAAGTGATTGAGGCGCTTCTTCCCCACTCGAATTTTGTTGACCACCTTGCCTAAACTCTAGGTCTAATGTGCCCATTCCTTGTTCCGCCAACGCGCGTTGAAATACATCTGCATTGCGGCGTAAAAGGTCTAACGTTTCAGGTGAATCTGCGGAAATCACAGCGCGGACAATATTATCCGGGCTATCACCCTCAAATCCGATCATAAGCTTGCCAAGTTCCGGGGGGTCCAGTCGAACTTCAAGACGACTGTCGCCTTGACGGTTACTCACCGCCGCAACAATTTGGTCGCGCATCGGATTGACATGAGCCGACTTGTCAGTCGTTACAGAAACTGTTTCCAATTTCGAATGGGTCGTTCGTTCACCAATCTCAATATCCGCATCGGATGAAACCTGATTTCCTACAACTTCAACCGCCGATGCGTCTGCGTTAGATAACGCAAAGTTTGAAACCACTGCCGCTCCATTCAATACAGCCTTTTGCTGTTGCGACTTACCGATAGGAAATCGTAATTCCCCTTCGGCCTCGTCCACGATTTCAATTTCACGAGAAACTTCGGGGCTTTCTCCATCAATTGCGGCATTAGTTGATTCTAGGTTCGCGGACTTCAACGGCAATCCATTGTTCTGGGTAACAAGACCAGCCTTGCTTGAATCTGCGTCACCTGATGAAATTGTCAAATCCGGCTTACCAGAAACCGGGCCAGAAATACTGGTTGCCGTTGATATTTCCGTCGTTTCCTGATTGATCGTTCCATCGCGCTTAATGGCGGGGGTAAATTCAAAATTTCCCTGAGGTAAATTCTCACTCGACATCGCAGAAACCGTGACTAACGCATTTTCATTAGTCCCCGATGGTTTTTTCGCTTGGCTTAATAGACTCTCAAGAAAGGTAAAGAAACCGGCATTTTCGGTCTCGCCCTCGCCTTTCTTCGTAGCAATTCCGCCATTTGCGAATGCCTCGCCAACGGATTTCCCGCCAAGAGAGGTCAAAAATGAAATATGACTATTTTCCATACGGTATTTCTACATTTGATAACTTATTTTTTAGTTACACGGCATAGAGTTAGATCAAATTATTCCTATTCGGAGCAAATTATGACCGCGCCTGGATTATCCATCGCCTTATCAATACCCGCCGCTGAGCAGGTAAATGATAACGCAAAGGTCGCTGCCGAGAAGGATGCTGCCTTGCGAAAGTCCGCAGCCGAATTTGAGTCAGTCTTTATCGCCGAAATGCTATCTCATGCAGGTTTTGACAAGGCACTCTCTGAAAATTCCGGATTTGGCGGCGAAGCATTTTCGAGAATGCTCGTCGAGAGTTACGCAGAAGAATTAACCAAAAATGGTGGATTTGGTCTTTCGGATCAAATTTATAGCCAGTTGAAGGATCGCTCATCGTGAAAAATCAGGTTGATAAATTAAAAGCCATTCTTCTAGACTTATCCAAGGTGACCGAAACCGAACGTAGTGCTATTGCACGGCGCGCGTTTGATGAAATCGCAAAACTTACAAGTCAAAAAGAATCGCTACTCACGCAGTTCGATGAGATTGCAAGTTCGTTAACTTCGAAGGAGTTAACCGACCAATTAATTACTGAACTTGATTCAATCCGTATGCGCGCTGAAGAGAATGCAAAAATTCTAAAATCGACAGCAACTGGGGCAAAAGAAGCCCGCCAGCGCTTGAAAAAAATTCGCGAAGCAGACCTTAATACCGGCGCTTACGGCGCAAATGGTACTGCGTTACGCAATCCCAATGCATCAACTATTACCACAAAAGCCTAGCGTTAAGGGCTTATTAGCTGATGCACTCTATAGTTTTCAGCATACGATAAACCGTCGTTGCGGATATGCTTAAATGGCACACCGCGTGTCGAAACGGCACGAAAATCCCGTCTAAAACGGGACTCCCGGCAACTCCATGTGAGGTCGGACCGTTTACATTAACGATCCAACAGGAGTCTAAAAAATGAGCCTACTTACAAACACTAGCGCAATGACAGCGTTGCAGAACCTTCGTTCGATCAACAAAGATCTTTCAACGGTTCAAGAACAAATTTCTACAGGTAAAAGCGTGAACAACGCACGCGATAACGCTGCTCTATTCGCTATTTCAACGGTCATGAGTTCAGACGTGAAAGGCTTTGAAGCCATTTCACAATCACTGAATCTCGGCAGCTCTGCTGTTTCTGTTGCACGTGGTGCAGCCGAACAGGTCACTGAACTTCTCACTGACATGAAGGGTTTGATCGTTTCTGCACAAGAAGACGGTGTTGACCGTACCAAAATTCAGACAGACGTTGCTCAGCTCCGCAATCAGATCGACTCGATCGTTAATGCTGCTCAGTTCAACGGCCTGAATTTTCTAAAAGGTTCGGACTCAACTGACTTCTTGGCTTCGCTTGATCGCGATTCTTCAGGCAACGTTTCTCCAAGTTCAATTTCGATTACAGCACAGAGCCTTGAAACTGCTGCAGGCGTAGCAGTTGCGGGTCTTGCTTCAACAACTACTGGTGTAAATGGTGGTGGCGACTCTGCTGCACAGCTTGTTGCTAACACCAACACTTTTGCTCTGGATATTGAAGGTACTGCTACCTTCACTGCAGGCGACGTTTACGAAGTCAAAATTGACGGACGTAAATTCGCTTACGAAGTCCAGACTGGTGATGATGAGACTAATGTAGGTCAGGGACTTACAAATCTTATCAACGACGCTGGATTGACTGGTATCGCTGCTGTCTTCACACCTGGTGACGGCACAACTGATGCACAAGTTGATATCACCAACACATCTGGCGGCACCGTCGCTATTGAAGCAAATGCAACCGATGGTTCAGGTGGTGGCCTCGGCAACCTCGCTGGTCTTGACGTTTCGACGGATGCGGGTGCAGCAGCTGCCCTCGTCTCTATCGAAGGTTTGATCCAGACTGCAGTTGACGCGTCTGCTGAATTCGGTTCTGCGCAAAAGCGTATCGAAATTCAGGACACGTTTATTTCTGACCTTACGGACGCTCTGAAAACAGGTATTGGCGCATTGGTTGACGCTGACTTGGAAGAAGCCTCTGCTCGCTTGCAGTCACTGCAAGTTCAGCAGCAGCTTGGTATCCAAGCTCTGTCGATTGCAAACCAGTCACCAAATTCGGTTCTCAGCCTATTCCGTTAATCGACACTATTCCGCGAAGGCCTTTTGGCCTTCGCGGTCTCTCTAATAACAAAAATATAAATGTGGGACTTTTGGGGTATAAAATATGACGGTTTCGGCACTAGCGCGTAACGCCTATGACCAATCTACACGGAGTACGGCAAATCCGCGCGCCGTAGAGCGTCAATTGTTGGCTCGCTTAACCAGCGCAATTATCGTGACTGAGAAAAAGCGCGACGAAGACCTCTCCTCTTTTATACAAGCGCTCAGTAAAAACCTCGAGTTTTGGACGGTTGTCGCGACCGATGTTGTTGGCGAAGGGAATAAACTCCCTTCTGAACTCCGCGCGCAACTTTTTTACTTGTTCGAATTCACCCGCAAACACACAAACAAAATTCTCAATCAAGACCATCAACTAAGTGCCGAACCACTCATTGAAATCAATCAGAACATTCTACGGGGTCTTCAAGGACAGCCGGAACCGGCATAGGCCCGACACAAGATGGAATATAGAAAATGACTGGGCTTGTAATAAAGCTAAAACCAAATGAAAAAGTGCTCATAAACGGCGTGGTACTCCAAAATGGAGATCGCGCCGCAAGCATAAGAGTGCGGACTGATGATGTCGCCATACTACGTGCACGTGACGCAATAACAAAAGAGGATGCAGTAACGCCCCTCACCCGAATTTATTATATTGCCCAACTGGCCATGGCCGGCGAGGCTGATCCCCGAAAAGCGAATAGAGAAATTTGTGAAGGGATCGAAGCCTTAAAAACAATTTTCTCCGGTGAAGTCGCTCTCGACCTTATCCGCGCCGAGGAAGCTTCAAAAGCGCACAAGTTTTTTGTGGTCATGCGTGCTGTTAAAAAACATTTTGAACTCGAACAGACACTTTTGAACCGCGCATCGCCAACGGCCGCGCTAGCATCATGACATTTGCGCCAGCTATTCCCATAACCGGTTATCTGGGTTGGCGCGTTTTTGAAAATAGCGCCGATAGGCAATTTGAAGTCTTCAAAAGTTCTCCGGAAATCACCAGAAACCTAGAATACTTCACTGACAATATCAAAGAAGCACTTACCGCAGAAGACCTTGTAAAGGATCGAAAACTGCTAACCGTCGCTTTGGGCGCATACGGTCTTTCTGAAGAAATCGATAATCGCGCCTTTGTTCGTAAAGTTCTTGAAGATGGAACCGACGACCCATATTCATTTGCCAATCGCTTAAATGACTCGCGATGGAAAGCCTTCGCTAAAGACTTTGGCTATGGCAATGTGGCGGGTACCCGAGTTTTAATCTCGTCCTTCCGAGAACAGGTCGCGACAGATTATATGGAGCGCGCGTTCGAGGAGAGCGTCGGTAATGTGAATACCGATATGCGCCTTGCAATGAATTTTCGTAGAGAGATTGCGACCATTGCCGAAAATCCGAATGTGGATCGCACCGGGTGGTTCTCAATTATGGGACAACCCCCATTGCGTAGCGTCCTAGAGGGTGCTCTTGGTCTACCCTCATCAATAGGAACTGCTGATATTGATCAGCAAAAGGATCTATTTGAGCGCAAAGCTGATCAGTTTTTTGGCGGGAAATCACCGGCCGTATTTAAAGACCCCGCAGTTGTCGAGAATGCACTACGCCGATTTTTTCTCAACACAGAAATCGAAAATGGCCCGACGGCTTCCACGCCCGGTTCCGCAGCACTAACAATGCTCTCTGGACAAAGCTTCAGCGATCAGTCCCAGAATTTGTTTCTTTCGTTACTTAGCTAATTGCACTCGCGCCGAGTGATGCAGAAGACTTTTTCGCTGCACCGTGTACAATATTCGTGAGACGTTGGAAGCTCGCCTGAACCCCACCCTGCGGCTGTTCAGAAATAAACCCGTCAAGTTTTGGCCATATCTCTAGCGCGCGGTCTATTTGTGGATCCGCGCCATGCGCGTACAGCCCGGCACGCACAATCGTTTCTGAATCTTCATACGCGCGCAGAATTGCGCGTGCTTCGCGCAGCAACAGGTTTTCTTCCTCGCTCGCAGCACCGGGAAGCGAACGTGAAACGCTTCGAGAAACATCAATCGCAGGGAAACGACCTCGCTCTGCAATTTTACGCTCAAGAACAATATGACCATCCAAAATCCCGCGGATCATATCGGCAACAGGTTCGTTATGGTCTGATCCTGCGACGAGTACTGAGAATACCGATGTGATATCTCCTTGGCCGTCCTCGCCTGGCCCTGATCGTTCGACCAATGACGCAATCGTGCGGAATGTCGATGGTGGAAACGCGTGTAAAGACGGTGCTTCCCCTGCAGAAAGGGCAATTTCCCTATGGGACTCCGCAAATCGTGTTAGCGAGTCAAACAAAAAGAGCACTTGCTTATTCTGATTACGAAAATATTCGGCTGTTGCCATTGCCAGATGAGCACCACGTTTTTTCGCAAGCGGAGATTCATCGGCTGTCGAAGCAATGACGATCGTTTTTTTCATTCCCTCCGGGCCAAGCGTCTCTTCAATGAACGAACGCACCTCACGGCCCCGCTCACCAATCATCGCAACGACCGCAACATCACATTCAACACCGCGCGCAATATCACCAAGCAATGTAGATTTTCCGACACCTGAGCCAGCGAACAATCCCACGCGCTGACCACGACAAATCGGTAACAAAGTATCAAGCACAGAAAGTCCCGTAGACATGCGGCTTCCTAGCATTTTCCGTTTGGCCGCATTTGGTGCCGCGTGTTCAAGCGGCATCGCAACACTGCCTTGACGCAACGGACCATCATCAAGTGGTAATCCAAACGGATCAATAATGCGCCCAATCCAATCTTCACAGGGGAATGCTTCTCCACTGATCCTATCAAGGCTCGCGACATTACCCACCGCAGCACCCGTTAAAGAGCCATAAGCAAAGCCGGTAATGATCTCACCGTCCATCGCAACGACTTTAGCGCGAACATCGCGGCCACTCTCTGTTGCTACTGAAACAGTATCGCCCAACGCTGCATGTCCTGCGAGACCTTCGATTTTTAAAGACAACCCATCTGTCGCGACGACAACACCGTAACGGTTGAGGCCGGCAGTTTTTAAGAGTTTGTCAACTTTTGGAGGCGCTAGAGAAGTCATATTGCGATCAATCGTGGTTAACAGTTCATTCAGCATATAGATGCAAATATCCCTTACCGCTGGTTAAAGCGAGGTATACATGTTTAATGATTTGAAAATTTTGCACACTGCTTCAATGCTCGCGCGCCATTCCGTTGAACGGCATGCGCAAATTGCTGACAATATCGCGAATGCTGACACGCCTGGGTTCAAAGCCAAGGATCTTGAGGCATTTTCCGAAGCATTTGCCCGAAGCGAGCGGAACGCAATGATGGGTACGGATCATCAGGGTTTCAAAGCAAGTAAAGTCAACACCCCCGGTGTCGCCTCACCCAATGGCAACACAGTTTCGCTCGAAGATCAGATGACCCGATCTACGGCCGCCTCTCGCGACCATGACACCGCCCTTACGATCTATTCAAAGACCTTATCCATGCTTCGCTCAAGTCTTGGCAGACGCTAAGGAGTTTACTCATGAACCCATTTGACAAAATTTCATCCCTCGCCACCTCAGGAATGCGTGCGCAAGCACAGCGTCTAGAAGTTGTCAGCGAGAACATCGCCAACAAAGACACTCATGGCTATCAACGAAAAATGGTAGCGTTTGAAAATGTGTTTGACCGCAACGAAGGCGTAAATCGCGTCGAAGTGGGCGATGCATTTCTTGACCAAACACCCGGCGAAGAAATTTTCGACCCAAGTAATCCGTTTGCTAATGAAAACGGTTATGTCGTCATGTCGAACGTCAACATGATGACCGAATTCGCCGACGCGCGAGAGGCCACCCGCTCATATGATGCGGGGCTAGAGGTCTTTCGTCAGGCGCGCGACATGTACAGCTCGTTATTAGAAATTTTGAAATCATAAGGGGACGCCATCATGAAAATGCCCGCATATCAGGCCGCCCAAAGCTATAACTTAGCCAAAACTGCTCTCAAATCAGAAGGGTCACAACCGAAACCTCAAGAAGCACTGGGCACAGGTCAATCAACGGAGGCCAATAGCGCCTTTAAAGCTGTTCATGATCTCGCGAGCACGATCACAAAGGGCGAGCAAGCATCGATGGCCTACATGACTGGTTCTGCTGACCCGCATTCCGTGGTCGAAGCATTAGCCGCCGCTGAACTTGCCGTTGAAACGGCCGTTACGGTTCGCGACAAGGTGGTCGAAGCCTATCAAGAGCTAATTCGGATGCCAGTTTAGACCTTAGTTAGGACAAGTTCGATGACAGAAGTCGAAATCGCCGATATTTTTCGTCAATTCATGTGGACCGCCGTATGGATGGGTGCTCCCATTATTGGGACGGCACTCGTTGTCGGTATAGTTGTCGGTCTTTTTCAAGCCTTGACCTCTATTCAGGAACTAACGCTAACATTCGCGCCAAAACTTTTGATGATGCTGCTCGTATTCTGGCTTACTGCCGGACATATGGCGCGTCTACTCGCAAATATTTTTGATAGCGTCGTGATTGCCACAATTGCTGGCGTCTAGCCATCTATCAACTCGCATAAAACAAGGTCAATCATGGATCGCGCGTTAAACCTCAGTATCCCCGGCCAAACAACAGTACTGCTTGCTTTTGGGCTAATGGGAATTATCGTCATGATGGTACTCCCCGTACCTTCTATCATGCTCGATATTGGCCTTACGCTTTCCTTTGCACTCGCAATTTTAATCTTTACAATGACGCTTTTTATTGAGCGTCCGCTTGATTTTTCTGCATTCCCCACTGTTTTGCTAGGATCCTTGATGTTGCGTTTGTCCCTAAACGTATCATCAACCAAACTTATAATTGGCGAAGGTCACACGGGTCCTGATGCTGCCGGTTCGGTCATTCATGGCTTTGCGATGTTTGTCATGGGCGGGAACATTTTTTTAGGGCTTGTAGTGTTTGGCGTTCTTTTGATCGTCAACTTTATGGTCATCACCAAAGGTGCAGGCCGTATGGCAGAAGTCGGTGCCCGTTTCGCATTGGACGGGATGCCCGGCAAGCAGCTTGCGATCGATTCTGACGTTGCGGCAGGTGCAATTTCACACGAAGAGGCCAAAAACCGTCGTCGTCTCGAACAAGACGAAACCACATTCTTTGGTTCGCTCGACGGCGCATCAAAATTTGTCAAAGGTGACGCGATTGCCGGTCTATTAATCACAATGCTTAATCTTGTGGTCGGTCTTGGAATGGGCATCGGCGTCCACAGCATGTCCGTTGGTGATGCCGTTGCATCTTATTCTATCTTAACCGTTGGCGACGGTCTTGTGAGCCAAATTCCGGCGGTTATTATCTCAATTGCTTCTGCGCTTCTCCTTTCAAAAGGCGGCATTGCGGGCTCTGCGGACAAAGCAATGTTTGATCAGCTCGGTGCAAACCCGATGGCGCTTGGTACTGTTGCAGTCATCATGACATTTTTCGCTTTGATGCCGGGCCTACCGTTCCTCCCATTCTCATTAGGCGCAATGGTTTTCGCCGCTGCCGCCTATTTCATGTATCAAAAACAGGAAGAAGAAGCGAAGGCTGCTAAACAAGTGCCCGCATCTAAACCCGTCGATACAAAAAAACCTCTAGGCGACATTCTAGACGTTGACGAAATTCACGTTGAATTCTCAGGCGATCTCACTCCGCTCGCTCTCGATAGTGTAAACGGCCTTGAGCCCCGCATCGTGAAAATACGCCATTACATCGCTGCAGAGTTCGGATTCATTATTCCGCCTATTCGGCTTACGGACAATCTCGACCTTTCCTCAAATGAATACGTCATCAAGGTTCAGGGCGTTTCGGCAGCCAAAGGCATACTCTATCAAGACCGCGTATTGGTAATCGTTGATGATCTCGACCAATTACCAATCCCCGGCCAGGATTGCGAAGAACCGGTCTATGGTGCCCCCGCTCGTTGGGTTGACCGTAAAGCGCGCGACGACGCGATGGCATTGGGCCACGCAGTCGTGGAGCCTGCTGAAGTCGTCTCTACGCATCTTCTTGAAACGATCAAACAGAATTTTGGCCGCCTGATTACGCGCCGATCAGTACAACGAATTTTTGATGAGTTTGTCAAAAACTCAGATAGTGACCGAGCTGCATCTAATCGCCGTCTGCTGGATGATTTCGTACCGGACAAAGCTCCGATTGAATTTGTGCAATCGGTCTTTCGGTTGCTACTTGATGAGCGCGTTCCTATTCGAAACCTGCCTGTCATGCTTGAAACCATTGCCGAAGGCCGAACGATGTTTAACTCCGCCGAAGAGGTTAGCGAGTTTGTTCGCCAACGTGTTTCGCGACAGTTCGTCAATGCGCTTCAAAACGAAGATGGTTCACTTCCACTCATTCAAGTCGGCCTTGATTGGGAAAACACATTTTCCCAGCACGAAACCCAAGGCCAAGGTGCACAGACCGATGTTGCGCTGCCCCCCGACGAATTCAATCGCCTTGCTCAATCGGTTGTTGAACAGATCAACAATGCTTCTGCGCGAAATCTATATCCCGCTGTCGTGACTTCGGCAAAGCGTCGCCGGTTTATTCGCGCTGTTCTGCACGCAAAGAAAATCCGCAATCCTGTCCTTTCATACGAAGAGATCGACTCCGGCCTTAAACCGCTCCTCATCGGGACGGCCTAGACAATGGATTTTCTGGCTGCACTCACACCCTTTATCGAGGCGGGTGCGCCTGTGATTTTTCTCATAGGTGGCATCTTCACGCGTGTCTCAGCGGTGGCCTTTTTGATGCCGGGCCTTGGTGAAAAAGCAGTACCTGTGCAAGTTCGTCTAGCGGCTGCGATTGCGATCACGATGGTCATCTCACCGATCATTCTTACCCCCGACATGCGCCCACCAGAAACCACCGCAGCAGTTGTCGCGCTCTATAGCGCAGAGGCAATGTCTGGGCTTCTCATTGGGTTCGGCTTGCGTTTAATGATTTTCATTTTGCAAATTGCTGGCGCAATTACTGCACAGCACCTTTCGCTTTCCCAACTGTTTGGCCCGACTGTAGGCTTCGATTCAGAGTCTCCATTTGCCGCCATCCTCGTCATGGCCGGTGTCGCGCTTGCAGCCAGTACAGGGGTGCATCTCTATCTAGTGAGCGCCCTCGTGGATATATACCAAACACTGCCCTTTGGGCTCTTTCCCGGTGCTGAAGAAGCTGGAGAATGGTCATCTCGACGGGTTGGCGAAGCACTAATGAAGTCACTCGCGCTTTCGTCACCTTTTGTCATTCTTGGCTTTCTCTATTCTCTCGCCCTCGCAGCCGCCAGCCGCGCGATGCCGCAATTAATGGCCGCGTTTGTTGGTGCACCCGCGATTACATTGGCAGGTCTCGCGCTATTTGCTGCGACCGCGCCGATCCTGCTCTTTGATTGGCTCGAAGGGTTCCAACGCGTTTTATTTGATGTATTCGCAGGTGCCATGTGAGTGATAAACCATCAGATGACGGTGCCGAGAAGTCGCATGAACCCACCCCGTCGCGAATTGAGAAAGCGCGGCGGGATGGTGATGTCCCTCAGTCCAAAGAAGCAAATGCGGCCGCGTCCTATATCGGCTTTTATCTTGCGCTCGTTGCCGCGAGTGGCGGCGCTGTAGCCGCACTTACTTTCGCGCTCGCTCGCTTGTTAGAAAAGCCTGATGAGTTTGCAAAGCAAGCATTTGGTCCGGACGGCACAATCTTTATTGCAGACATCTCGAAAATTTCCTTGCAGGCAATAGCACCTTTCTTGGTACTTCCTGCCATGGGCGTTCTTGCAGCACTTTTTGCACAACGCGCATTCGTATTCGCGCCGTCAAAAATTAAGCCGAAAATTTCCCGGCTTTCGGTTATCGCGAACGCGAAAAAGAAATTTGGCCCCGATGGCATTAGCGAGTTTGCAAAAAGTGCCACCAAGCTGATCGTCATTTTTATTATTTTCGGTGTGATCTTCGCCGCTCGTTTTGGGCACCTCCCCGCCGAAGCGCGCCTACCTGCACAAATACTGCCAGAAGCCATCCTTAAAGAGGGCATTATTTTTGCCGGCGCGATTGTCATATTCTCCGCAGCCATTGCATTTATCGACTTGCCCTGGAGCCATCACCAACACAACAAACGCCTCAAGATGACACTTGAGGAATTGAAAAAGGAGATGAAAGAGCAAGAAGGCGATCCAACGATGAAGCAAAGTCGCCGTCAACGTGGACAGGATATTGCGCGCAATCGGATGATGCAGGATGTGCCAACAGCAGACGTTATCATCGTCAACCCAACCCACTACGCCGTAGCGCTAAAATGGGATCGCAAACGCGGCATGGCACCGACCTGTGTTGCTAAAGGTACGGATGAAATCGCAGCCAAAATCCGCGAAGTCGCCGCACTTTCTGGTGTTCCGATCCGCTCTGACCCGCCAACAGCGCGAGCCATCCATGCGACTGTTGATATTGGCGAAGAAGTCAAACGCGAACATTTCGCGGCAGTCGCAGCAGCCATCCACTTTGCTGACGCAATGCGTTCAAAGGCCAAAAATCATGTCCGACCGACAGACTGATCCGTTGATTGAACTTAAAAAAATTGCTGCGCTCAAATTTGACCGCGAACGCCACCGGCTGGCCGCCATAAAAGACGAGCTGTCGCAACTCGAAAATGAACGCCAGCAATTAGACAAAAAAATGAATGCGCTATCTAGCGACAAGGAATCAAACCCCGCATCCTTAATCAACGCGTTCGCCTATCTCCATGCTTTAACTGACAAGGCGGGACAGATCGACCGTGAGCGCGAAGAAGCGCATCAACGTACCTTGCAACAACGCCAAAAAATAAAAGAAGCGCTCGCTTCAAAAATCCGCGTTGACGATATGGGCGAAGACTAACAACGCATTTTTTAGGCGTTCAAATAGCTCTTAAGCTTTTCAAGATCGTTGAAACTGGTGCGAATATCTTTTCGACTCGTGGCAAGGCGCATGTCGCGTAACACTTCCAGCGAACGCAATAGGACTTCGAGTGGTGGACCGCTTGCAGTCACCTGACTTAATTTCTCTTTCGATAATGCCTTTGACGGTTTCTCAATAAATCTGGTCACTAACCGATCATGATGCTGTGCTGCCGTCGCACCATGAAGTCGGCATACCTCAATGAATGCAGTGGCATTTTTAATAAACCAAGGCTCTTTGGCGCTAGAGGGGGCGACATCAAGAAATTGCGAGAGCAATGAACGCCGCCGCATACAATCACGCAAGCTCGCTTGATCAGTCGGCGGCATGAACAACATCTTGTCCACTAATAATTGCGAATAATATGGATCATTCGCCTGACACAATCCGAGCAACAAATCGATTTCATTGATTCCGGAAAAATCTCCCGCATTCGCTCCGCGATATTCGTGCCGACCGACCCGATAGGGTTTGTAATAGGGACGGACAGAATAAAAGAAACGATCCGTATCCAACTCATCAAATAGACAATCACTATATTTGATGACGTCCTTAAGCGCATTTGCGGCATCACCAAGTAATGTCTCGGTTACGGGATTTGAAACACCCATGGGCAGAATACGCGTCAAGGCGTCCGACGCCCGCATAAAGGCGAAAATCCCTCGTGTGTTATAATCGAGGAAAAGATATTCATCCTTGAGCGACGTAAAACTCTTTTGGCGGCCGTCTAATGCGGCGTTACGCGTCGCCAAATGCGCCGTCGAGAACCGCGGCACCATCCCGACCGAGGCCGCAATCTGCATCCCGAGCGCCGACGCTTCGGGGAATGGCGATTTCATTTCGTTAGCAGGGTTCGTCAATTCATGCCTGCGTAACGACGCCATATAGAGACCGAGCCCGCCAAGCAGATCAAATGCATGATCAAATCCCTCATCGGTATTTCCTTCGGCCAAAAGTTTGACCACATATTCATGCCCTTCATCGCGGATTTGGTGTTTTATCGTGTCACCAAGGCCATCAACGTTTTCGCGTTCGTCTTGGGCAAAGTACTGATTTTCAAGTTCCGTATTCATTTCGACAAAGGCGGATCTCAGCCAGCCATCGAAATCTTCGACATTTTTGCTCATGAAATTGTATTCCGCTTTTTCGGCCAAGCCGATTTGAGGTTTTGCGCAGCTTAAACATATTCGCGCAGCCCTTGCATGGCCTCACATTTATGCTGCATTGCAGTATATCGGCTCAGAGTCAGAGATTTTTCTTGTATTTCAGCAGGTAATGCGCATATACCCTCGTGACGGGCTGCGTGTATGTGGAGAAATCCTGATCGGCCCTAAATCCAGAAATGTTGAGCGCCCTGGCACGCGGGTTCTCCGGAACCCCAGCGTTTCCCGCGCAGCCTAAGGCTGTGTGGCACGCAGAAAGATAGTTTTGACCCAATTTTCCGATTTCGGTCTCGCACGACCGATAATGCAGGCGCTCGCCGACGAAAAACATACCACACCGACACCTATTCAGAACGGGGCGATTCCCGTGGTGATGAATGGTCGTGACCTGTTGGGCATTGCCCAAACCGGCACCGGTAAGACTGCTGCATTCGCCCTTCCCATCCTCCACAAGCTGGCGGAAACATCTTACGAGCGTCGCCCCGGCGATTGCCGCGTGCTTGTTCTTACACCGACGCGCGAACTGTCCGCACAAGTTTTGGAACGCTTCAAGGCCTATGGACGTCGGCTCAATTTGCGTATGGGCCTCGTCATCGGCGGCGCGCCAATGGGCAAGCAAAAGGCCATGACCCGCAAAGGTCTTGATGTTCTGGTAGCTACCCCGGGCCGTTTGGTTGATCTCATAAACCAAAAAGCGGTCGATCTGAGCCGCGTCGAAGCTTTTGTCCTTGATGAAGTCGATCAGATGCTTGACCTTGGTTTCATTCACGCAATCCGCACGATCTCACAGAAATTGCCTGCGAAACGCCAGAATATCTTTTTCTCGGCCACAATGCCGCCAGAGATCGCAAAATTCGCAAACAAGCTTTTGACGAATCCTACACGCGTCGAGATCGAAGCAGAGGCACGTCCACGCATCGATCAAAGCGTCCGTTTCATTGATAAAGGCGCAAAGGCCGCGGCTTTATTAGAAATTGTCAAAACTGACGAATTTACCCGCGGTCTTGTATTCACACGCACCAAGCATGGTGCTGACAAGGTCGTACGTATGCTCGAAGCGGCTGGCGCACGCGCCTACGCGATCCACGGAAATCGTTCTCAGGCACAACGCGAACGGGCCCTCGCCGCATTTCGCACAGGCAAAGCCCGTATTCTTGTCGCTACCGATATTGCGGCTCGGGGCATTGACGTCCGCGAAGTCAGCCATGTGGTGAATTATGATTTGCCAAATGTTCCAGAGACTTACGTCCACCGAATTGGGCGGACAGCCCGCGCTGGCGCTGCTGGTGTTGCGGTTTCGTTCTGTTCAAATGACGAACGGCCTTTCCTGCGGTCAATTGAAAAGCTGACACGCGAGAAAATCACCGTTACTCATGGCGAGGACATTGCCTATAAAGCTCCAAAACGTGCCGCTAATGACCAGCGTCGCAAAAAACCGCGCCGCAACCATGGCGCACCGAAAAAACCGTTTAAGAATGAAAAGCGCACTTCAGCTGAAGGCTCGAATGTTGTCGCTAACGACGAGAAGAGGAAAGAAAATGGCGAAAGAGGAACTACTCGAGTTCGACGGAGACGTAACAGAGGCCCTGCCGGACGGAAACTTTCGAGTCACGCTGGATAACGGCCACCAAATTTTGGCTTATGCCGGCGGAAAGATGCGAAAATTCCGTATTAAGACCATTGCTGGGGACCGCGTTACGGTTGAAATGTCAGCATACGATCTAACCAAAGGTCGTATCACGTTTCGTCACAAGCCAGAAGGCGCACAAGGTCCTGCATCTAACAAACAACGCAGTGCCGCGATTGCTCGGAAGCGTCGCTAATATTGACACTGATCACTTTTGAATCGAGTAAAAAAAGGGCGCAACTTTGTTGTGCCCCTTTTTTCTGCCCCGGCTTGCGGATGAAGAGATCCACTCTAAACTTTCCTGTATGCAAAACGACAAGACAGATAAGTGCAATAATATCACAACACGAATGCTACAGTGATCCAAAAAAGTCATATACAACTAGGTATTTAACAGAAATTCCTTGAATAGACGCGAACAAATAGGCAGATATATACTGCCAATGATTTCGAGCCGTCTTTTAGGGCCTTTCTACTCGCTTACGAAGTCTCTCCAAACCATCGGCTTACGAAAAAGAGTTGGGCGCCGCCCGCTCAGAATCGCCATGTTTGAAGAGGATTAAAAATGGCTACTGGAACAGTCAAATGGTACAATTCCCAAAAGGGTTACGGCTTTATCGCACCTGACGCAGGTGGAAAAGATGTATTTGTACACGCAACAGCACTCGAAGCGGCTGGCATCCGCAGCTTGGCTGACGGCCAAGCGGTGACTTTTGAAGTCACCGAAGAGCGCGGAAAATCATCAGCGACAGCGCTGAAAATCGCGTAACACCATCATCCGTGCCGAACGGCATTTTGATAGCGCGGGGGGCCTAGCTTCCCGCGTTTCACTTTGGGCCCAGTCATTGCTAGCTTCCCCACAGCGCCGATTAACCCAAAGAATCAATTGATGATCCCGTCCCAGAAACACCGCATAAGGAATTTCACATGACTGACAATCATCAGATAAAATCGATCAAATCTAGCACTGCCTCTCCTGCGAACCGCCGCGCCGCACGCGAACGCGCCGAAGCGGCTGGCCTCGCCCGAATTGAAACAGAAGCGCAGCAACGTAGGTTGCAATCAGAAAAATTACGCCGTTTACGGCTGGCAAAGTCAAACAAGGGTTAAGTTAGCGAACCTCGCTACACCCTAGTTAAAAGCTTTACTCAAGCTAATCTGAATTCGTCTATACGTATCGTCGGTACGGTCTTCTATATAAAGTAGCGGTGAGATGTTACGTACGCCAGTATGCTCATCACGTATTTTCGTAAAGTTTCGCCCGGTCAAGTTCAACAACTCTGCCCTTACCGTGAGAGACTGCGTCATCTGATATTCAGCAAATGCAGTGATATAAGGTCTTATATATCGGTACTCGCGACCCGCTGAACGAAAATGAATTCGTGAAAACCCACTCGCATAAGTGACACCGTAATTCATGCGCCACTTATTCACGTCTTGTTTGAATGCAATATCCCACCGATATGGGTTTTGCCCCGAAAGCGCGCGAACTTCACCTGTTGCAGGGTCCGTAATAGCAGATCGATAGTGCTGACCGTTGAATTCAATTCTCGCACCGTTAATCCCGACAGGCCCCAACGGAAAAGTTGAACTCACCTCAAAAACATCTCGCGTCGCACTCCCGATGTTACTCCGCGCATCATAAAATCCGGTATCTGTGTATACAGGTGCTAAATCAATAACGTCGCTCAGCTCTTCATGGCGCGCGCTTGCGGTTACCACACCCTCCTCCCAAAACCTTTGTTCGAATGTGATTTCGGCTAGTTTAGTTTGCGTGGGACGCAGCGTCCCCGACCCTGCGGTAACGATTCCTGTACTGAGCGATGCAGAGAATAAAAAATCATTGAAGTTTAATTGACCCACTTCTTTTGCAGCGCGCAGCCTAATTTGAGTCAATGATGCAGGCGACCAAGATAACAACAATGACGGTTTAGCAAACTGCAAATTTGTCTTCGCTAATGGTGCTATCAACGAAGAGGCTTCGTAACGTAGCGCGGATTGAAGCGAGAGTTGATCTTGCAACTGCCACAACAAAACAGCGGAAAGCTCTCCCCGCGTTTCTTCTACCGTCGCGTTCGCTCCGGGAACTTCAACGTCGATACCGTTAACGAGAAGCGAGCTCGTTCCCTCAAGAACGTTATAAGCACCTTCAAACCCCGTTTCTAACGACAGGCTCTCTCGCGGTTGCATCGACATGGTCAAGCTCGCGACAGTTTCTTTTGTTGTCTCGCTTTTTTCAAATACAGAAACATCCCCCCTATTTTCTGAGGTTACAGTTTCTGTTTTATTTCGCCATTGGTGCAAAAAAACAGTATCGAGATTTTTACTCTCGCCAACCGTTACGGAATATCGCGCACCTACTTCGCCGCCCTGCGGTGTTTTGACGTCACTTGTTTCTCGGACTTGGCCCGGTGTCGGTGCCTCGAAATTTTCAAACTCTGTACCTGAATGGTGCCTGTCAAAAAAATTTCCGTTTACTCGAACCGTACCATCCAATAGTGGGCGTTCATAAGCGGCAGACACCGACAATTCGCGGTTCTCGCGTTGCCGCACAATACGCGATTTAAACGCTGGAACCTCGAGATCCAATCCTCTGTGGCGGTCAGTGAACGCGTGATCTCCCCCGTCACCTAGGTCAAATTCAACTGATCCCTCAAAAAGGCTAGCCCCCGACCGCCGCGATACATTCGCATCAAGGCTAACCCGCTTTCTATCGGTTGCTGGGACAATAACAGAAGCCAAATCCACCACACCTGCCAATGTGTCTCCGCCCTTGCGGACAACATTTGCGACAACGCTTTTGCCTTGCATGTCTATACCCGGCGCGCCGCCCCGTATCACATCAATCCGCTCGACCTGCCCCGCAGGAATACGCCCAAGCAAATCACCAAGCGAGTCCGTCTTGCTTGCCGGGTGATTTCCATCGATTAAAACATTTCCCGCAGCACCTGATAGGCCACGCGCGCCACCACCTTCGTCGAGTTTAAAACCCGGCACACGGTCAACCATATCCCGGGCAGTGCTCGGCCACATCTCCGCAAAAAATGCCAATGGGTACGAAACTACATCACTTCCGCCCCCAACGCCGCCAACCGGTGCCGGGCATTCCGCAACGCAAACTTCTTCACCGCTCTGATCCGCAATTAGTTCAACACTTACAATTTCTTGCGGCGGCAAGTCCATTTATGCGTTCCCCTTTGTCATTCTTAAACTTATAAATGTAGCCGTTTATATTGCCACACCCTGCGGTCAAAAATTTTTTAGAGTAGATGTTTCTTTGCATGAACCTTGACGCGGACAATGGCGTGGTTCGAAGTCATGTAGAGATACCCATCGGCACCGATTTCACAATTCGAGATAACATCATCTGACGAAATAACGCACACTCGCTTTCCGGCCGAAGTAAAAACAGAAATACCGTCGCGTGACGATGCCCAGATGAATCCATCAGAATCGACTTTGAAACCGTCTCCGCCCTTTATGCCACTCCCTTCTCTGCTGATGAATGTTTTTCTCTTTCCGGGGTTGCTGCTTTCACGAATATCCCACGACACCCATCCGCTTTTGTCGGTCGCATACAAAGTATCACCATTAACAGACAACCCAATACCATTAGGGCTAACCGAATCATCAATAAGGTGTACATTATTATTCGTATCAAGACGGAAAACACCCGTATAGTCCAACTCCCGCACGGGGGACTTTTCTGTTCCGCTCAACCCCCAAGGCGGGTCAGTGAAGTAAATTGATCCATCGCCAGCTAAAACCAAATCGTTTGGACTGTTAAATCGTTTTCCTCCGAAATGGGTACAGAGCATCTCTTTTTTCTTGGTCGCCAGATCAATTCTGGCGATAGCACGGTTTCCGCAATCAGCAACGACCAAACCATCTCGCGCAAGCAACAACCCATTTGTGCCGGGCTCCCGCAAATCAGGGTTATCACCTCCAGCATATCCGGATGGGCGTAACCAATCGGACCCGCCAGAAGTCGCCGACCATTTACGGATTACATTCCCGCGAACATCAGAAACGAGAAGATAGCCATCCGGTCCGCCAACCCACACCGGACCCTCGCTCCAAATGAAACCATCAAGAATTTTCTCAACCTTTGCATTAGGATCGACCAATCGGTCAGATATCGGATCCAAAGATGTGACCCCACCAACAATCGGGTAGTCAGGGTCCGACGCATGGCTGTTGCCAATCATTACGGCTGCAACGCCACCGGTTCCCAACTTTAACGCCGTACGGCGCGAGAAATCATTCTGGTTCATTTAGACTTCCCTCATTTTGGTGTCAGTTTAAGCAACTTGCCGTCAAACCTTGTATTGGTCAGCACATACAGTGATCCATCTGGACCAACCTCAACGTCTCTGAAACGCTCTTTGAGATCAACCAATAACCGCTCTTCACCGACGACTCTATTGCCATCCAAAGTAAGTCGCGCGATATGCCGCCCGCCCAAACCAGCTATGAAAAGACTACCTTTCCATTCTGGCACGGCATCTGAATTGTAAAATACCATCCCTGACGGTGCGATGACCGGATCCCAATAATAAATCGGCTGCTCAATACCTTCTTTTTGCGTTAGCCCCGCCCCGATAGTGTCACCATTATACTCAACCCCATATGTCACAATTGGCCAGCCGTAGTTTTTTCCAGCCTGAGGAATATTCAATTCATCACCGCCCCGGGGGCCATGTTCAATCGTCCACAATTCACCTGTAGACGGATGAATTGCAGCACCCTGAACATTGCGGTGCCCCGACGACCAAATCTCCGGCCGAACGTCATCGTTACCGACAAATGGATTATCAGCAGGAATTGATCCATTAGGTCTGATCCGAACGATCTTGCCTAGCAAACTATCGAGCGCCTGTGCTTGTGGCCGTCCCTCGAGGACATATCGCTCACCAGTGGTAACGAAAAGATTGCCATCTTGGGCAAAGGCTATACGCCCACCGTAATGTTGCCGCGAATCGAGTTTGGGGCTTTGGCTGAAAATTATCGTCAAATTATCTAACTTTGCCTGCCCCTCACGCTCAACCAACGTCGCCCTAGCAACCGCAGTACTGGTCAACGGTTTTTCTCCCGGCTCAGAGAATGTAAAAAAGATACGATTATTATCTGAAAAATTTGGATCTAGCGCCAGATCAAGAACCCCGCCCTGGTCACCAGTATCAACTGTTGGCACCCCTATTATCGGCAAGGAAATCGCACCATCTTCAGCGACAATGCGAATTGTGGTTCTATCCGAAAGCAACATCCGTCCATCAGGGAGAAAAACCATTCCCCATGGGTGATCTAGCCCTGACAGTATTGTTTCTACGTCAAACGCTACACCCGCTTTTTGTTCTGGTGCTCTTGTCTGCCCCTCAAATGCCGGACTCTGTTGCAATGCATTAGGTGGCCGGCCTTCAACACTGTTTTGTTCAGCACTTGCTACACTGATGAATAGAATACCGAACAGCGATGCCGAAAAAGCTGTTCCACTAAATCTATTCATTTTTTACAACCTCGACGACCGTCACCGATGACTTTCGAATTTGAGGAATCAAAACGCGCCCGCGCTTGGTATCGAATCCAATCGCCGCCGGAACATCAATACCGTCCGCAACAATAACTGGAGTTTTTTCACTGTTTGACGGAACATGATATACGTTGTGACCATTTTGGCTGGCAACGAGCAAACTTCCATCTGCTAAAGCCACAATTCCATCGATGCGTCCCGTTGGTAACCTTCGTTTACTGATAATGCTAGCTGTCGCACGATCACGATAGATCAATTCGTCGCCAAGAAGGCCTCCGTGAACAACCTGCCCATCTGTCGTTATGGCTACGCCATTTGGGCGCACCAAATCATCACTACGTTGAACAAAATATGTCACCTCGCCTGATGGGGATATACGGTAAAGCGCTCCCGGCGTTTCATCACCCCCAGAATCAGTGAGAAAAATTGTACCTTCGTTGTCGACTGCCAAATCATTAGGTCGCGTTGCGCCCTCTATTTGGATTGCCCCGATTGACGTACCCGAAACACGGTCAAACATTCGAACGGCTGTAATATCGGCGACGTACAGAACATCACCTTTAACGTACATACCCAATGGCTCATAAAGTTCGACACCGTCGACCCCACCTGCAATCCATCGTAGGTCATTAACCGTCCCGGTTGGGTCCACTATCGAAATAAAGCCATCATTTTCAGTGCCACGCGCACCCAGATTGGACACAAAATAGCGATCACTCACAGGATCATATCGTGCCGCCTCCGAATGATGAAACCCAACATCAGACAATTCTAATGGTGCCATCGACTCCAGTGGCGTTATCGTAGCGCATGAAGCACTTAGACAAAGCGCTAGCAAACCAATTCCAAACTTCATCAAACGCTCCCTAAATTATGTTTTATATGAATTTGTGAGGCAATCGCTTCAGAGACTCATGCCTCCATCGATCACCAATGTCGTGCCGGACATAAACGGTGCCTCATCAGAAGCTAGAAGAACGCTGATATTTGCGATCTCTTCCGGTGTTCCTATTCGTCCCATAGGCTGGCGCGCGACAAACGCATCAAGCGCTGCCTTTGGATCTGGTTGATCCGCCATTCGCTGATGTAAGGACGGGCTTTCTACCGTACCCGGACATATCGCATTGCAACGAATACCGTCTTTGATAAAATCCATTGCCACTGACTTCGTTAGCCCAATCACTGCGGCTTTTGTCGTCGTATAAACAAAACGGTCAGGCGCTGCTTTAATTGACGACACAACTGACGCTATATTGATAATCGAACCATGTTTTCTCGTTCGCATCGCAGGCAAAAAGGCTTGGATCATATTTGCCATTGAACCGACATTGATTCGGAAACTACGCTCAAGCTCAGATGCGTGGCTCTCCAGGATTGAACCAACAGCGACGACGCCGACGCAGTTTATAAGAACGGATGTCTCATCATATTTTTCCGCCAGCGACAGAACTGCCGACTGGTCCGTTACGTCCATAACGACCGACTGAACACCGGACGCTGCTGTCCATTCGTTTAAGGGTTCAGGGTGCATATCAATTGCAATGACTACACCGCCCTCAGCGTGGCACGCTTCTGCAATCGCACGGCCAATGCCTTGCCCTGCTCCAGTTACAATACACGTTTTTCCAATTAATCTGTTTGCCATTTTTGGCACAATTCCTCTGTATAGAGTTATTTCTAATATTTATTCTGAATTAAAATATAAATTTAGATATGTTAGGCGGCGTAAAGCCCGGCCCCACCGTCAACACGAATAATTTGTCCGCTTACAAATCGACTTTGTTCAGTAGCGAGAAAGCTAACGACGTCTGCAATTTCTGAAGCAGTCGCATAACGATTTAGCGAAGGCCCCTCTTCCATCATCAACGGATCTACGGCGCGCGTCGCTAAAAATCGCGCAGATTTTGCCGGTCCCGGACTAATGGCATTCACGCGCACGCCCGCCGTTCGCACCTCGGAAGCAAGGCACCGGGTATAATGAACGATGGCCGCCTTAGCGCACGCATATGCGACCTCATTCGACGCTCCATAATGGGCCGCGATTGAAGCAATATTTATAATAGAACCACTTTGTCGCTCGGCCATGCCTGGAGCCACCGCTCTACTAAGCAACATCGTGCCAATAAGGTTTCGGTTCACGACTGCTTGCAGGTCATCTAATAAAAAATTTACTGCTGTGTTTGGATCAGGCTTACCGCCCTTGGCACCAATATCACCGCCAGCGCAATTCACAAGAATTGAAATTGGTCCAAGCTTACGCTCGGCACGCTCTACCATTTCATTGACTGCGTTTTCGCTGGAGATATCGCCTGTCACAGCAACAGCGCGAGCATCGCCAGTCGCCATCGCATCAGCAACCGCAGTTAAGCTGGGAAATTCACCATATTGCGCCGGCGCATCTTCAGATATGTCATGGATCGCTAAGTCTGCCCCTAATTCCATCAGCACTTCTCCGATGGATCGACCCAGCCCCCGGCCTGAACCAGACACAAATGCGACTTGTCCCGCAAGCGGTTTATATAGTGACCGACTTCCAGACCTCGCCACAGGCATGAGCTCTTCATTCATTCTTTTTGCTCCTTACAGTTTTGTTGCTTTTTTTGGTTTTTGTAGATCGAGACAAAGCCTTTTTAGGGGCTTCGTTGTTGGTAGCTTTAATTTCTTTCTCTTCAGCCGAACCAGCCTGTGCTGCATAGCTGGAGAAGCGCGCTGGATCGGTGTAGCCTGTACGCAGGTGATCAATCATCGCCTCTTCTGGCGTCACGTCCGACTCACCCAAGGCAACATTTAACAATCCACGATGGTGATGAAGACGCCATTTTTTTGTCTCTGCACTGACGTTATCAAGTGCTTTATGTGCAAAAAGCGCCGTAGCCAGTGTATCAAGCGTTTTTACAAGATAGGGGTTTCCTGATGCATTCCAGATCCCACGGTGAAATTGCAAGTCAACCGAAGCTGCATGAAGCTCGGTACTCTCTTCCCAAGACTCCATTTGCTCCACCAACGCCGTCAACCGCTTGGCTTCTTTCTTTGTCATGTTCAGTTGACATAGCTTCAGGGCTTCTGCTTCCAAAACGACGCGGATACTATTGATGTGCTGAACATCTTCATCAGAGAGCGTCGTCACAAACATCCCGCGCCGCTCTTGATTCATGACAAGCCCTTGCTCTTCGAGCTGCATGAGTGCCTCGCGAACAGGGATACGGCTAATCTGAAAATCGCGCGCTAACTGGCTTTCATTCAAACGATCACCGGGCTTGTAGCGCCCGGCAACAATTGCGTCGCGTAGTCGGGCAAATACGTGCGCTGTTAATGTTGGCGGCGACCCCGCCTTTGCTGAAAGGGAGGTCTTACTACTCTTGAGAGAAGGTATTTTCGACTGAGTCAATTTCTGCTCCATCATTGCTCCGCCGAGAGATTTGTTTGCCTATGGATGCACATTGACATCCTCCATTTCGCATATAGTATACACCTATCGAAGCGATTGGGAAGGGCTTGCGGTACTCTCGGCATTAACCGCACCAAACAAAACCGTTAGCTTGTATCTGTTGTATTCATGGGCTTTGCTCATGTTCATCGGGTCATCTTAATTGCACTCTGTGTACTATGCACGGGTAAAAACATAAGGAATCGCGATGCATTTGGCTTTTTAATACCCAACGTCCTTCCTCTGGTTTTCCCAAATTTCTCAATTCAATTAAGGTTAATATTATGAAGCCTACTCGCGTCCGGTACGGAGTTGTCATTTTCGCCCTTACTTTGGCGATGCTGGCCTACATACAGCGCGTCGCCATTTCACAAGCCGCAGCCCCAATGTCAGCTGACCTTTCGCTCGATAAAGCGCAAATGGGTTGGGTTTTTGGGGTCTTCGCTCTTGCATACGCATTTTTAGAAATTCCAATGGGCGCGCTGGGCGATAAATTCGGTGTCCGCCGGGTTCTTGCACCCCTAGTTCTCATATGGTCTGCCTTCACCGCCCTCACCGGCGCTGCTTGGAATTTCACATCGCTCATTATAATGCGTTTGATATTTGGTGCTGGTGAGGCTGGTTGCTTCCCAAATTTGACCAAAGTGTTAAGCGTCTGGTTGCCACGCAATGAACGCGTCCGTGCGCAGGGTCTAATGTGGGCCTGTACCCGGTGGGCCGGTGCCGCGACACCACCAATCGCCCTATTGATCATCACCGCGATAGGTTGGCGCTGGGGGTTTGCATTCTTCGGCTTTATTGGTTTCGTTTGGGTTGTGGCGTTCTGGTTTTTCTACAAGGATGACCCGGCAACCCACGAAAAAGTCAACAAAGCGGAGCTAGACCTTCTCGAAGGCTCTCGCTCACTCGCGAACAATAGCCCGGGTGGATGGCAAAAAGTATTCACCGATATCAACGTGCTCTTGTTGGTTATTCAGTATGCATTCTTCTCATTCGTTTGGTATTTCTACGTAACCTGGTTGCCGACATATATGATTGAAGCATGGGGGCTTACCATGGCCCAAGCCGCAGGTTTTTCCGTTCTCCCGCTTTTATTTGGTGGCTTCGGATCTTTGGTAAGTGGTGCGATTCCCGCCCGCATTCCGCGCCGCGCGATTGCTTTATTTGGCTTTATCGCAACAGCATTTTTATTGTTCGCCGTAACAAAAGTTGAAAGCGCTGTTCTGGCGATTGTAATGATGGCAACAGCAAGCTTTTTCAGTGATTTAACAATGCCAATCTCTTGGAACACGTGCATTGAAATCGGCCGCAAATACACGGCAACAGTTGCGGCTACTATGAACATGTTCAGCGGCATTATGGGGTTCGCCGCGCCTGTTCTCGGTGGTTACATTCTTGTTTCCGGAACCGGCAATTGGAACGGCCTAATTTACATGATGGTTGGCGCTGCCTGCATCTCTGCCGTTTGTTGGATATTCCTCGATCCAGATAAAATCGCTGCAAAAAATGCAGCGATGGACGAACAACCTGCTTCACCAACTGAAGCATAATATAACAACATATCAGATCTGCGGTTCATCAACCGCAGGTCACACTTCATAATATGTACACAAATAAAGGACGTAGACTATGAATATAGATTTATCCGGCAAGGTTGCGGTAATTACGGGCGGCAGCCGCGGCTTAGGTGAGGCAATGGCTCACACGCTTTCTAGTGCCGGAGCAACAATAGCCTTGGTTGCCCGCGACAAAACGCGGCTCAAAGGTGTTGAAGATTCGATCACGGCGGCCGGCGGGTCCGCAGCGAGCTTCACTGCAGATGTCACAAGCGAAGATGAAGTCAACAGAGTCGCAAAAGAGGTAACGGAAGCGCTCGGTGCCCCACAAATTGTTATCAACAATGCTGGCAATAACGTCCGTAAAAATCTTGTTGAATTATCGTTGGAAGAATTCAAAAGCGTTATCGACGTAAGCCTAACTTCGACATTCTTGGTGTCTCGGGCATTTGTGCCAGGTATGTCTGGCCGTGGTTATGGTCGCATCATAAATATGACATCGATGCTTAGCCATGTGTCACTGCCCGGTCGAACACCATACTCTTCGGCAAAGACTGCACTTCTTGGTTTTACCCGCTCACTTGCGCTTGAACTGGCTGGTGATGGAATCACCGTCAATGGAATCAGCCCAGGACCATTCGGTACAGAACTTAATCACCCGGTGATGAATGACCCTGAAGCAAATGCGCATTTTCTAGCCAGTTTGCCCGTAGGTCGTTGGGGTGAAGTCGAAGAAATCGGTGCATTGGCCTGTTACCTCTGCTCGCCGTTAGCCGGTTTTATTACTGGTACAGACATTGTCATTGATGGCGGTTGGACTGCAAAATAATTTAAAAACAAAATAATTGGGAGGACTACAATGGAAAACAGAGAACACACCAATAGTGATGCAACACGCCGCGCTTTTCTAGGCGGTGTTGGCGCTATGGGTTTGAGCGTTGCCAGTGGCCCAAGCTGGGCAAATGGTGCTACAGCAGAAAAAGTTCTCCCGCCCAAATCCCCCATGGGAATTGCAACGACAGCAAATGCCGCACATATGCGCGGGCTTGATGTCATTGAACCCATGCGGAACGATCCAGTTCGTTACCTTGAATATTGCCGTTCACTCGGTGCTGGCGGTGTTCAAACAGCCGTGAGAACTGACTTAAAGCGTTTCCGTCAACGGCTAGAAGAGTTGGATATGTTCTACGAGGGCGAAGCCGCACTCCCCTACCACCCGGACGATGACCTGACCGCATTCGAACAATCCATGCTAAACGCAAAAGAACTCGGTGCAAATTGCGTGCGCGCCGTCAGCCGGCCACCAAAAGGCGGGAATCGTCGGTACACAACTTTTATGACAATGGAAGACTACCGTAGTTGGGAAGCCCAAGCGAATGCGGTCGTCGAAAAGGTCATGCCAATTGTGGAACGAATCGGCGTTGGCCTTGCACTTGAAAACCATAAGGATCGCACATCGGACGAACACCTCGCGATTTTGAAAAAAATTGATAGCGAATACCTAGGTGCCCTTATTGATCCGGGTAACAATATTTCGCTTATGGAAGACCCCACAGAAACAGTGACGAAGCTTGCGCCCTATGCAATGGCAACGTCGCTGAAAGACATGGGAATCGCACCATATGAAAAGGGATTTTTGTTATCGGAAGTTCGTTTCGGAACAGGTATAAAAGATCAGTACGAACTGTTTTCTATCATGAGAAAACACAATCCAAAAATTAACCCGATCCAAGAGCTTATTACACGCGACCCATTAGAAATTCCAATTCTGACAACACAATATTGGGAAACGATTCCAGGATATAGCGGCCGAGACGTTGCTGCGATGATGGAAAGAGCTGCCGCATATACCACGCCGCTCCCCAAAATCAGCCACCTCTCTGCCGCTCAGCACCTAAAAATAGAAGAAGACAACAACCGCGACACATTCCAATGGGCCATGAGCCGCGCGTTTTAAACACCAAAAAAGAAGCTAAAGATGAACACGAGAAAACCAGCACGACCGTTTCGCTCACGAGAATGGTTTGCTGATCCGAATCGAAGCGACATGACCGCTGTCTATCTAGAGCGGTTCATGAATTATGGCGTAACGCCAGAAGAACTTCGAAGCGGTCGACCAATCATAGGGATCGCGCAATCGGGTAGCGATTTGTCACCATGTAACCGTGGTCACGTTGAACTCGCAAAAAGAGTACGCGATGGCATACGCGACGCCGGCGGGATCCCTATGGAATTTCCTGTTCATCCCATATTTGAAAACTGCCGACGGCCCACAGCTGCATTAGATAGAAACCTCTCTTATCTCACCTTGGTTGAAATCTTACATGGGTATCCAATCGATGCTGTTGTTTTAACGACGGGTTGTGACAAGACCACACCAGCCAGCATAATGGCAGCATCCACTACGGACGTCCCCGCAATTGTGCTTTCGGGCGGCCCCATGCTTGATGGATGGTTCGAAGGGGAGCTCGTCGGTTCCGGAACCGTCATTTGGAAAAGCCGTCGACGACTCGCAGCAGGTGAGATCACAGAAGAGCAGTTTATCAATACAGCTGCGGCATCCGCCCCGTCGATCGGCCATTGCAATACGATGGGCACAGCCTCCACGATGAATGCCGTTGCAGAAACATTAGGGTTATCCCTACCCGGATGTTCGGCCATTCCTGCGGCATATCGTGAGCGCCCGCAGATGGCCTATGAAACTGGCAAGCGTATCGTTGAAATGGCTTATGAAGATCTTCGTCCATCGAAAATTCTGACCCGTGAGGCCTTCCTTGATGCAATTGCTCTTATCGCTTTGATCGGCGGCTCGACAAATGCGCAGCCGCACATAACGGCGATGGCGCGCCATGCAGGAGTGGAAATAACGGCACGCGACTGGGTCGACCACGGCTATGCACTTCCCCTGATTTTAAACATGCAACCTGCGGGGCAATATTTAGGCGAGCGTTTTCATCGTGCTGGCGGCGTTCCCGCCATTCTGTGGGAACTCGAAAAAGCCGGAAAGATGCATTCAGATCGAATTAATGTGAGTGGCAAAAAATTCTCGGAAACACTCAAAGGCCGGCAGTCCCCCGATCGGGAGATGATCTACTCCTTTGACCAGCCGTTACAAGAAGATGCTGGGTTTGTTGTTCTGAGTGGCAATCTATTTGATTTTGCCATTATGAAAACCAGTGTTATTTCCGACGAATTTCGAACACGATATATGAAAACACCTAACGACGAGGACAGTTTCGAGGGTATCGCCGTCGTGTTTGATAGCGCAGAAGACTATCATGCGAACATTAACGACCCTTCTCTCAATATAACTGAGAAATCAATCCTCGTAATTCGTGGTGCTGGCGCGGTATCGTGGCCCGGCGCGGCCGAAGTTGTAAATATGCAGCCACCCGACCGTCTATTGAAACTTGGAATCAACGCTCTTCCCGTCATTGGAGATGGACGGCAGTCGGGTACCTCAGACAGCCCAGCAATACTCCATGCTTCGCCTGAAAGCGCGGTCGGTGGCGGGCTTTCGTGGTTGCGCAGTGGTGATTTAATCCGTGTCGACCTTAAAAAGCGAAGCTGCAACGCGATTGTTGCACCGGAAGTAATAGAACAGAGAAAAAAAGAACCGTTACCACCAATGCCTGCAAGCCAAACGCCGTGGCAGGAAATTTTTCGCGACCATGTAGGAAGCTTGTCAGAAGGCGGATGCCTTGAGAACGCTGTGAAATATCGTGGCGTCACACATAAGACACCACGACATAATCATTAAATTCGTACACGATACAGAAAGTCTATTTGAATGAAGTTGTTACGCTACGGCCCCGTGGGCAATGAAAAACCCGCGATTCTTGATCAAAATGGTGATATTCGCGATATTTCTGGTTTAATTACTGATTTTACTACCGAACAATTACTACCAGAAAACCTCAAAAAGCTAACTAAAGTCGATGTTACATCGCTACCCGTTGTAACTGGCAACCCTCGTCTGGGGGCACCGTTTGTCGGCTCACGGAAATTTCTTGCGATCGGTCTAAATTATGCTGACCATGCGGCTGAAGCGAACATGCCGATCCCGCCAGAGCCAATCCTATTTACCAAAACAACAAGTTGTATTCAGGGTCCTGACGATGATGTCATGATCCCTAAAAATTCAAAAAAGACGGACTGGGAAGTTGAGCTTGGTATCGTCATTGGCAAGTGTGCAAGTTATGTAGATAAGTCAGATGCCCTTGAACACGTCGCGGGCTATGTTTTGATTAACGACGTATCAGAACGCGAGTTCCAGCTTGAACGAGGTGGATCTTGGGATAAAGGCAAAGGCTGCGATACATTTGGACCCATTGGACCATGGCTCGTTACTTCAGATGAGATTGGCGACCCTCACGACCTTGATATGTGGCTTGATGTGAATGGCACGCGTATGCAGACCGGCAATACACGCACAATGATTTTTGATATTCCGACCATCGTTAGCTATGTGAGTCAGTTCATGACGTTGGAGCCCGGAGATATTATCACGACGGGCACCCCCCCTGGCGTTGGTATGGGCTTCAAACCCGATCCAATTTTTTTAAAACCTGGCGATCAAATCCACCTCGGTATTGAAAAACTCGGGGAGCAACGCCAAGCTGTCGTTGAATGGCAAGAACGAAGTGATTGATAAGGTGCAATAGTACCCGTGTTAATGCCGACCCCAAATTCAAACCTCATAGCACGACGGGCAGAGTTCGTCTCCGCATTACGCACCATCGTTCCTGGTGAAGGTGTCATTGACGATACCGTCGCCCTCGCGGCTTATGAGTGTGATGGTCTTACTGCGTATAGGCAAAAACCAATGATTGCAGTTTTGCCGGAAACCGTCGATCAGGTTTCTGAAGTGCTACGGTATTGCCACAACGTCGGCCTAAAGGTGGTCCCACGAGGCGCTGGCACGTCATTGTCGGGCGGTGCCCTCCCCCTCGCAGATGGTATTATTCTGGGTCTTGGTAAGTTCAACAAAATTCTTGACGTAGATTATGAAAATCAGTGTGCTGTTGTTCAACCTGGCGTTACTAATCTTGCGATTACTCATGCGGTAACTAACGACGGCTTTTATTATGCCCCAGATCCATCAAGCCAAATCGCATGCTCTATTGGCGGTAATGTTGCCGAAAATGCTGGCGGGGTTCATTGTTTAAAGTACGGAACGACTACAAACAATTTAATGGGTGTAGAAATCGTTCTCATGGATGGGACGGTTTTACGCCTTGGTGGAAAATCTCTGAATGAACCAGGTCTAGATTTACTAGGCGTTATATGCGGTTCCGAAGGGCTATTAGGTGTCGTGACAGAGGTAACTGTCCGAATACTACCTGTGCCGGAAATTCGCCGCGCTCTGTTATTGGGCTTTAACAGTCTTGAATCTGCCGGAACATGCGTGAGCAGCATCATTGGGCAAGGAATCATTCCCGCAGGCATGGAAATCATGGACAAGCTTGCGATTGAAGCCGCAGAGGCATTCGTAAATGTTGGTTATCCGCTTGATGCAGAAGCCATCATGATTGTTGAGCTTGATGGATCAGCTCCGGAAGTCGACCATTTAATCGACATTGTGCACGGTCTCGCAAAAGACAGTGGCGCAACATCGTTGAGAGTTTCGAACAACGAAGATGAGCGGCTCTCATTTTGGGCAGGGCGCAAAGCTGCGTTCCCGGCGATCGGGCGTATTTCACCCGATTATTATTGTATTGATGGTACAATACCACGCCGTACCCTTCCCGAGGTTCTCACGCGTATAAATAAGATGTCAGACGAATATAATTTGCGAGTGGCCAATGTTTTCCATGCGGGCGACGGCAACCTTCACCCCATGGTTCTTTATGATGCCAGTATTCCTGGTGAACTCGAAAAAGCAGAAAAACTTGGATCAGATATTCTTACACTTTGTGTCGATGTCGGAGGAGTGCTCACCGGAGAGCACGGCGTTGGCGTAGAAAAACGCGACTTGATGGAAGTTCAGTTTTCAAGCTCTGATATTGATCAGCAACAACGATTAAAATGCGCCTTCGACGATCAAGGCCTACTCAATCCCGGTAAGGTTTTTCCGAAACTATGTCGTTGTGCGGAATTAGGTCAGGTTCATGTTCATGGTGGGAAGCTTCGGTTTCCTGAGCTTGATCGGCTATAATTGTGCGTGAAGTCTGGAAACCCCAAAATGTAAGCGAGCTACAATCCGCGATTAAAGATGCGCTGTCTTCACAGATTACGTTGGAATTGCGCGGTTCTGGTTCAAAAAGACGGCTTGGTCGAAAGGTTCACTCCAATGTATTGGTCGATCTATCGCGGATAAGCGGAATCACCCTCTACGAACCAGAAGAAATGATCATAACGGTTAGGCCTGGAACGCCTCTTGCTGAAATCGAAGCCGCTCTAGCTCAGCATAATCAACGTTTGGCTTTCGACCCTCCGAGTTATGTCGCGTTATGGGGGGCCTCATCCGATCACGGAACCATTGGTGGCGCTATGATGACCGGTCGCGCGGGATCGCGAAGACTTACAGCAGGCGGGCCAAGAGATCACTGTTTGGGCGTAAAAGCCGTGAATGGTTTTGGAGAAATTTGTGCCGCAGGCGGAAGAGTCGTTAAAAACGTTACCGGCTTCGATATCTCGAAATTGGTGACCGGAAGTTTCGGAACGCTATGCGCGGTGAGTGAACTCACACTCAAAACACATCCAACGCCAAATGACACTGTAACGCTTGCATTACTTGGGTTAGATGACGTCACCGCTGTTGATACCATGCGTCAAGCCATGTCCTCATCGTGCCAGGTTTCTGCTGCTGCATATCTACCTGAACAGATAACAAATCACTTTGCAAATAATACGCTTCCGCCCCATATATCAGCTACCCTTTTACGTCTCGACGGTTTTCATCCTACCACGCGCGCCCGAGCCGAAACACTTTCTAACCAATTAAAATCCATTGATGGTCATCAGTTAATTCCTTGTACTGAGTCTCGCCCCCTATGGATGGAAATTTCAAATGCTCAATGCTTTTCCCAAAACATTGAGCATGCCCTTTGGCACATTTCAGTTCCTCCAAAGAATGGCCCTGAAATAATTGATCACCTGCGTTCGATGTTTAAGTTCGATTATTACTTTGACTGGGCTGGCGGCGGAATATGGGTCGAAATCAAAAATCAATCTCACGATTACTCCACAGAGATTCGACAGACTATTCGAGATTTGGTGGGTGGCGATGGCCATGCCACGCTAATGCGTACACCACATGATTTAATTGACGTGGCAGCCCCGTTCCAGCCGCTCGCACCTGAAATTGAAGCGATAACACGTAGAATAAAATCGCAATTCGACCCGATGGGCATATTTAATCCCGGCCGAATGTATAAGGGGATTTGATATGCAAACAGGTTTTTCACAAGAGCAATTAAAGTCTGCTCCAATGGCGTCTTCCCAAGAAGTCATAAAATCATGTGTGCATTGTGGTTTTTGTACCGCGACCTGCCCAACATATTTATTGCTAGGGGATGAATTAGATAGCCCACGCGGGCGCATCTATTTGATGAAAGAAATGCTTGAAAAAGGTGGCAAACCAAGCAGCAGCACCGTCAAACACGTTGACCGATGTTTGAGCTGCTTGAGTTGTATGACAACGTGCCCCTCTGGCGTAAATTACATGCATCTTGTTGATCATGCGCGCGCATACATAGAGGACAATTATCAGCGCCCACTGTTCGAACGTATCATCCGCAACACGCTTGCACGCATTTTACCAAACCCGACATTGTTTCGGCTGTCATTGCGCCTTGCGGCATGGGGACGCCCATTTCAATTTCTTATGCCAAGTCGAATTAAAAACATGATCGACATGGCACCTCAAAAGCTGCCTCCAAAAGACCTCTTTGAAAAACCTAACCTCGCGAAGACAGACACCTTACGTCGTGGCCGTGTTGCTATGCTTGCGGGCTGCGCACAAACCGTTCTTGCCCCACAAATCAATGCGTCGACTGTTCGGTTGCTAAATCGCTTAGGTTTAGACGTGCTAACCGCGGAGGGTTCAGGGTGTTGCGGTGCCTTACCCCATCATCTCGGGAAGACAAAAGATTCACATGCCTTCGCCAAAGCAAATATCTCTGCCTGGATTAAAGAGATGGATACTGACGGGTTAGACGCAATTATCGTCAATGCCTCTGGCTGTGGAACAACCGTAAAAGACTACGGATTTATGTTTCGCGATGATCCGGAATGGGCCGATCGGGCGGCACGCGTAAGCGAAATTACAAAAGATATTAGCGAGACAATCTCTGACCTTAAGCTAGGTCCTTTAAAGCCTATGGGAATGCGGGTTGCTTATCACGCCGCCTGTTCCCTGCAGCATGGTCAACAAATACGCAATGAACCGAAAGCCCTACTGCGTCTTGCTGGTTTCGATGTTGTTGAGCCGAATGAGGCTCACATATGTTGTGGTTCAGCCGGAACATATAACTTGATGCAACCTGAAATCGCAGGTCAATTATTAGAACGTAAGGTCAAAAACATTGAAGCTACCGGTCCTGCCGTCATCGCAACCGGTAATATTGGATGCATGACGCAAATCGAAAAAGGGACGGGTATTCCGGTGGTTCATACAGTTGAGCTGTTGGACTGGGCGACCGGCGGTCCAAGGCCAGAAAGGCTCGCGCCTTAACAACAAACAAGCTAAAATAAAGGGGAAATAAGCCGTGCCATATAGGCGCGAGACAGGACATTGACGGGCAACATCAGTTCTGTATATCGTATACAGTATAATTTAACGCGAGGGCCAATCATGACATTAAAATGTCTGGTTGCGAAAACGCGCATACGAGGAAACGTTCATGAGACAAACCATAAGACCAAATCCAACGCGCCGTGTGCGCTTCTTAAGCTCAACTGCGGCCGTACTCATACTGTCAGTATCCGCAGGCTGCGCAGACCGCGATGCAGAAGCCGTCGCTGATGAGGCCACGCCGGAAGAGCAACAAAGCACAACGTCGGTCACCCCCTCCACTTCCAAAAGTACAGCAAAAGCGATCGACCCAAAACACGCGGCGCAACGTACAGATTGGCCAACAGTCAATCATGATCACGGCGCACAAAGACACTCCGTTCTTGACCAAATCACTCCAGAAAATGTCAACGATCTTGAGGTTGCCTGGGTGTATCACATGAAACCGCCACTTGATCCCGCTACAGAAGAAGTACCCGGCGGGGGATTGTTAGCATCCCAAGCAATTCCATTGGTTATTGGCAATACGATGTTTATCGCAACGCCGTACAGCCGCGTGGTTGCGCTTGACGCGACAACGGGCGACGAAAAGTGGTCGTTCACCATTCCTGATTATGATCGCCCTTCGCTACGTGGTGTTGAATATTGGCCCGGCGACGATCAACAAGGCCCTGCTATCGTTTTCGGAACCCGTCTCGGACGGCTCTATTCCCTCGATGCGGAAACTGGTGAAAGAAACACCGAATTTGGAGACAATGGCGTCGTTAACCTGAAAACGCCTGAAGTCATGCATACGGGCGTAGACAAATCTTATATTCTCCCCTCTCCGCCGGTAATTTATAAAAACCTTGTGATTACTGGCGCTGGACCAGGCGAAGGCCCCGGCGGCACAAATGGTGGCGAAGGCCCCGCAGGCGATACGCGAGCGTGGGATATCCATACCGGTGAATTAGTTTGGACATTTCATTCCGTTCCCCGTCCGGGCGAAATTGGACATGACACTTGGGAGGGCGATAGCTGGAAAAAACGTTCCGGCGTCAATATCTGGGGCATGATGACGCTCGATACTGAGCGAGGTATTGTCTACATGCCATTCGGCGGCCCCAACAATGACCGCTATGGCGGCGATCGTCCCGGCGACAACTTGTTTGGAAGCTCAATTGTTGCCGCGAATGCAGAAACCGGTGAGTATCTGTGGCATTTTCAAGTCGTTCGCCACGATATCTGGGATTACGATACGGAATCACCGCCCGTTTTGATGGATATCGAGCAAAACGGAGAAAGCGTGCCGGCTATTGGAATTGTCAATAAAACCGGACTAATGTTCTTCCTGAATCGCGTAACGGGCGAACCAATCCACCCTATCGAAGATCGGCCAGTACCAGCGAGCAATGTACCAACGGAAAAAGCAGCAGAAACGCAGCCCTTCCCTGTTGTTACAGAACCGCTGTCGCGCAACTCAATCTCACGCGAAGAGCTTTATAACGAAACGCCGGAACATGCCGAATATTGTCGCTCACTCGTAGACGACAATAATATGAAATTATCAAAAGATCCGTATACACCGATTGGTTTCAATGAGTATACAGTGACATATCCGGGAACACACGGTGGCGTGAATTGGGGCGGTGGTTCCTTTGATCCTGAAACCGGTTTCTATGTGGTGAATGTTACCAATATGGGCCAGCCTATGCGGCTTATCCCGACGCCTGACGGAAAATCATATATAAACTCTGGCAAATACGCTGGTACACGTCGCTTCTGGAATCCGGAAACGAGATTACATTGCGCAGCTCCGCCATGGGGTCAACTTGTAGCCGTTAATGTAAACACAGGTAAGGTTGAGTGGCGTTCTACGCTCGGCGTAACCGATACCCTGCCAGAAGGAAAACAGAACACAGGTCGACCGTCTCAAGGTGGCCCCTCAACGACCGCTGGTGGCCTAACATTTGTAGCCGCCACTGATGATAGCCGTTTCCGGGCATTTGAAACGAAAACTGGCAAAGAAGTTTGGACAACAAAACTTCCCGCAACGGCTCACAGTATACCTGTTATTTATGCAAACAGCTCTGGAAAACAACACGTTGCGATCGTAGCAACTGGTGGGGGTCTTCTCCGAGCACCTGTCGAAAGCGACTCCCTCGTCGTGTACGCACTACCTGAATAGCTACAACCCGGTCAGAAGTCTTAGCAACCCTGGCCTCTCAGTCCCTTCCGCGAGAGATCCAGTAAGACCCTCTGACCAAGCGGACCACCGTCCTGCCCGATCCAAATCGGTGGTCCGCATCTCTCTCCAACAAAACAGCATAAATAATGCGCGCTCAAAGTTGAGCGCGTATTATTTTGCGACAAAGGTTTTCTTGGGGAAATCCTCATCAGAAATACGCTCGAGCGGCATAATAAGTAACTAAATCGCGCCCCTAAGACACCCATGTATCGTATCGTCCAAAGAAGACTTGGGGGGCCGGGCAAGCAACCATATTCCAACAGATACTAAAGCGACTTCTGGAGTTCTACAGCCCCCTCCTCGACTGACGGCATCAATGGAATTGGTATGCAGTAAAGAGCAGCGAGGCATCAGGGAAGGAAATTTCGCGACATTAGCAAGGATACTACTCTAGTTTGCCCGACACGGCGTTCATAACTCACGACGTAGCGAACGCCTCAGGAAACCAAGTGAATACGGCAGTCAAAGTCACGTCACGATCATTCAACAATACGCAAAGTACAAAACCCGATGTTAAGTACTTGCCATGCCGATTAAAACTTATCATCATGACGACCTTTTCACAGCACCGAATGTCATCATCATCACGTGCAGCGTCCAATGAGTGTGCGCGTTGTAATACAACAATTAAGCAGGCCAGTCTGTAACTGGCCTGCTTAAAAATAAATAATTGATTTTATTAAAGGTAGAAAAAATGTTGGCCCGTTTAAAATGCTCGATACGGGTTTAAAATTACTCTTCCTTAGGCGGAAAATTCTTAGCGAGATAATTGGTTATTTCCAACATCTCTTGCGGCGAACCCATCGCGCCCCGATCCCCCATAAATTGAACGAGGTCATACCATCCCTGTCGGTCACGATTCACTTCCTCAATACGGTTCAACGCATGACACCCAGAGCAAATCCGAATTGTGGTGTCACGCCCCGGCCCCAAAGGAAGAAATTCCGCCTCTTCTTGTAACTCTTTTGAAATCGCTGGTTGCGACGGCTCTGACGGCTGCGGGCTTTCCACCGAAGTCACCTCACCTTTTGATGCGCTCGTTGTCGACGTATCAGTTTTCCCTTGTCCACATCCAGATATCAAAAGGACCGCAGACCATAGTATCAAACTTTTACGCATCGACTGCATCTCTACCTCGTAAATGCAAAACTTCTTAAAACGAAACCCGACAAGCTTTAAGCAAGCTTGTCGGATTCATTCATATCAAGTTCTCAACAATTAGAACTCGAATTTTAGTCCAGCCGTAAAGTAACGACCGACGACATCATACATACCCTGGTTTGTTGGGTATTGCTGACCCGGCTGCCCATTTGCGATCAATGGTGGTTTCGTGTCCATAACATTATTAATGGTCAGATACGCATTATACATTCCGCCACCGATTTCAAAGTCATAATCTACAGTGATATCGGTATAGACGATTGCCGCAACAGTTGGCTCTTCATAGATGACCCCTACGTCTTGGGTTCTATCAATCGACCCAATGAAACGAGCACGGGCTGTGAAACCAAATGGCCCATCCTGATATGTCGCTGACAAATTGATCCGGTGTGTCGGATCATTCTCTTTGTTATGAACGTCCCTTGGTGCGGAATTCGCATCAGCTTGAGTTGTTCGGTTAGGAACATAAGATCCCAGAAGACGCAACCCAATATTAGCATCGCGACCAAAAGGTTGCATACCAAAATTATATGACAACTCGTAGTCCAGACCACTCACCGCCAACAGTGCTTGGTTGATTGACAGTGCACGAACTGACACTGGGAAATTGTCGGACGCTGGAGAGTAGTCGAATGGATACGGACGGACCACGTACTGACAAAGGGTTGATGTACCACCCGAAACAATACACTCGTCATTCACCGCTGTTCGATTGAGGCGAGAAATAGCATCCGTAATCTTAATGTTGAAGTAATCAACAGAAGCCGACAGGCCAGGAATAGATGATGGCTGCCACACAACACCTGCGGTATGCGTATTACCAATTTCTGGCGTTAGATTCGGATTCCCGCCTGAAAGAGTAATGATGTTATCATTGCGGCCTGAAAGCGGATCGAAGAACCCGCCACGCGCGGCCTGGTCACCCGCATACAGCTCGAACAATGTAGGCGCTCGAATATCGCGAGACCTAGTGTAGCGGAACCGAAGATCAGAGAACGGTGTCCAACTCATCCCCAACTTCCAGGTTTTCACGCCACCACTTGTAGAGTAATCCGTATAACGGAAGGCACCGTTGAAATCGAGATTTTCCGCGAACTGGTGACCACTCAAAATCGGAACAGCTGCCTCAATAAACGCTTCGCGGACAGAATAGGCACCGGATGCGATACCGACATTGGTCGAATTATATTTGTTTATTCGGCTCGCAACGTTGGTCCGTAAGCCTTCAGTTGATGTTTCAATAGCTGGATTAGAGTTACTGGTTTGGTTCAGCTTTTGTTTGCGATACTCGCCACCAACCGCGAAAGAAACGGGGCCAGCCGGCAAATCGAATGCATCGCCAGAGAATTCGCCAGCAACGATATGCATATTCTGCTTCACGTTGAACTTGGAGAACCCGCTAACCCAATCCATATCTGCTTGCGACGGAGAGCCTTCACCAAACCAATTGATTGGACGACAATCATCCATCAACCCAGGATTGGTCAACGTGATATTACAAACGATATTTCCGTCTGGGTCTCGAACGGCATCAAATGACGCAAAGAATCGCTGCTGGTAGAAGTTACCCGCATGTGACGAACGAAGAATGGTATCACCGTAAGCGTAAGTTGCTTTCCAGTTAAAATCTCCAACCGTACCTTCTAACCCTGTAAGGAAAGTGTAAGCGTTACTTAGCGCATCAACTTCCTTAAATGGCTGATCAGCATGAATACGACCTGCCCCAACCCGAGCATCATCCTCTGTGCCCGCGATACCGTCACGACCAACATATCCAGCTAATGCTGCGGCGGCGGCAGGTGGAAGGTATGCGTTATCCGCATAGACATAAATCGCGTTAGTTTGAGTACCAGAGCCAATAGTCACGTATTTATTGCGCGACTCTGTAAAGCTTAGCTGTGCAAAAGCATTTACGTTGGACCCTACTTCAAAATCGAACCGACCAAAGAATTGATCCGTTAATTGAGAACCTGTCAGCGTATGACCAATACTTGGAGAACCATCGCCACCGATACCTTTATTGCTTGTTCCTGGTGGAGAAATACCTGGATCAAATGGTACTAACTGACCATTCGGCAAAAAGTGCATTCCTTCGAGCGGGTTTCCATCATTGACCGCAAAGTTTTCAGCATAAGGGAACAATGTTCCAAATGTACCTGTTTGATAAAGAACGTTAATTTGGTTCCGATATGGCGCAGCTTCAGTACCGTTACCGACTCGTCCCCACCATTCGCCACCACGTGGGCGCATTTCATTCCGCGGCAGACCATCACGTTCATAATGATCATAGCTAAACAGGACATGACCGCGATCACCGAGCACATCAAATCCACCTGCAATCGAGGCTTTAAACGATTTGTCATCTCCGTAGCCTGACAAGCCACCCTGAACCTGCCCCTTAAGGCCATTGTAGTCTTTATCAAGAATATAATTGATAACGCCACTAACAGCATCAGAACCATATTGAGCAGACGCACCACCCGTAACAACTTCGACACGCTCAACAAGAGCAGAAGGAATAATGTTAACGTCAACAGTACCATTAAAGGTCGTCGGTGGAATTCGCTGTCCGTCAAGAAGAATAAGGTTCCGTACAGAACCAAGTCCACGCAGATTTAAAAAGTTACCTGCCCCGTTATTCGTGGCTTGATTACCAGTGTTTTGTGTGCTGGCATCCATTGCAAATTGCGGCAACTGATTAAGACCATCAGCGATACCACCCGGAGCAGTACGTGTTAGCTCTTCAGTCGTTACAACAGTTACTGGTGTTGGTGCGGAATATCCGTCGCGTACGATTCTCGAACCGGTGACAACGATCGTGTCATCGTTCGATGATGCACCGGCTTCTTGTGCCGTTGCTTGTGCACCAATGGCTAGCAAACTTACGCCGCCCATCATTGCAGGAACTAGTCTTAACATTTTCAACTTAACACCCTCCCTATCATTAATCTGCCGCTACTACGGTCAGGCAGCCTCATACCTTCTCTTCGAAGGTTGGCTAATATGATTTAATTATTGAATTGACGCGCCACCACCTCGCATGGTCGCAAACGCCGCTCAGTCAAAAAAATGCGCCGGCACTCAATAGCCGTCGTGAAAAGTTTGAATTCTGATACGCAAGACTTTTAGCCCTGCCCCATCCTCCGCCTACCGATTTATAGTCAATCTGGACAATTATATGGTTCTAAAATGAATCACCTTGCCTCTATGAAACTGTATACTAAATACTATACTGAAACTGTCAACCACCTAAAATAAGAAGTAGGCAACACCCCAAAAATACCAATATCTTATTGTTTTTTATGCATTATTTGAAATCTCGTTTAGAATTTTCTTACCTTTCGTCACAAATTCTAACCCGACACTGAGGAGTAAAGTTATCATGAAAATTATGCCGACAGCAGGCCTTGCCTTCGCTGCCCTTTGCTGCATTTCTTCACCCGCGTTTGCATCGCAAACGGCAGAAACACGTGGCAAAACCTGTATTTACGAGATGCGTACCTATTACGCAGCAGACGGAAAATTGGAAGAACTACATTCCCGCTTTCGCGAACATACGTTGAGAATTTTCGCAAAACACGGAATTGAATCCGTGGGGTATTGGGTTCCAGAAGAAAATTCGAAAAATACGCTGATATATATTCTAACTTACCCGGACAAACACTCGCGCACCAATTCGTGGGCAGCATTTCGTGCCGATCCAGAGTGGCAGTCGGTCGCAGAGAAGTCAGAGGAAAATGGAAAACTGGTCGAGCGAGTCGACTCCACTTTCCTCTATAACACCGATTATTCGCCTATGAAGTGTTCTGAATAAACCTAAATAGGTTACAAATCACGCCACGCTGGCTTAGGAGAATTACCCGGCAGGGAAGTTGCTTCGTATACGGCACGTGCAATTGCCCTAGCCAGAGTGTCCGCAGCGATTGCCCCAAGCCGCATCGTTAAAACAGAACGCGGCATAATCGATGGTGCTTCATGTTGAGCTGTCGAAAGCGAGAAAACGACATCGCCATCAAACGGCGCGTGGATTGGCCGGAGTGCCCGCGCCAATCCATCTTGCGCCATAACCGCAATACGCTGCATCTCAACCCGCGTTAACGCAACGTCCGTAGCAATACATGCAATTGTCGTATTCGCACGCGGTTTTGCTTGGCGCAGCGCGTGACCATAATCTTCTGGATTGGCATGAAGCTCTTCAGTACCCAGCCCCCCAAACTCATTACCAATCTCAACTGGCGCGGCCCAAAACTGCTTACTTCCGGGCGCAATTGCTGACCCTAAACTATTAACCGCAACGATCGCACCAACGGTATGCCCATCGGCGGTAACAGTTGATGCTGACCCGAGACCACCTTTGATACCACCCGACATAGCGCCGAAACCGGCACCAGCAGTCCCTAGCTCAAATTCTTCTGACGCGGCTTCAAGCGCCTTTACACCCAGCTTTCGATAAGGTGGTTTCTCGCCCCATTTTTTATTACCGCCATTCGCAAGGTCATAAAGGCAAGCGGTTGGAAGAATCGGTGACGGCGGCACGCCTGGCACAGAACCCATGGAAAATCCGCGATTACGCGCGCCCATCCAAGCAGCGATCCCATCCGCAGACGCCATTCCGTACACAGAACCACCGGAAAGAACCACCGCATCAACTTCCTGAACGAGATTGTGTGGTGCGAGTGCATCTGTTTCTCTCGTGGCAGGGCCTCCTCCGCGGACATCAACTGCCGCGACAGCCGCTTTATCTGGAAGAATAACAGTGACGCCTGTTTGCACTTTAGCATCCTGAGATTGCCCTATTTTTAATCCGGGAACATCAGTAATCAAATTACGGGGACCAGTTTGGCGTGCTGTGTTTCCATCAGCGGCAAATGATAGCCCGCCCGCGGAAAGTGCAAACCCGGCTGAAGAAACCGAAGCCAGTGTTCCAAGTAATTCCCTGCGATTCATCGATCTCTCCTGTCTAATTTTAATCATCGTTTTTTGCTTGTTCGTATATGGCATTCATTGCGAAACTTCGGTTGGGTGCCCAATCGCTTTCCGTCGTTCTAACGCGCGGTTCAAATTTGGTGCTGCGTTCAACAAATCTATTGTATATGGATGCTGTGGATTCGAGAAAACGGCCTCGGTATCTCCTTCTTCAACAATTTTTCCGGCCTTCATGACCATCACCCGATCAGTAATCGAACGAACAACGGTTAGGTCATGAGTCACAAAAAGATATGCCACGCCCAATCTGTCAGATAGGTCCGCAAGGAGATCCAAAACCTTCGCGCGAACTGTTACATCCAGCGCGGAAACCGCCTCATCAAGCGCTATCACTGACGGTTCAGTAATAAGCGCCCGCGCAATCGCAATGCGCTGACGTTGGCCGCCCGAAAATTCATGCGGAAACCGGTCAGCATCACGCCCATTTAAACCAACTTGTTCAAGCATTGCCTCGATCCGCATTCGTTCCTGCTTGCTACTGATGGCGCGGTCATAAAGGTGAAAATTTTCAGCGATGATTTTCTCAACCCGCCAGCGAGGGTCAAAGCTTCCAAAAGGATCTTGAAACACGACCTGAATTTTTCGCCGCAATTCTTTGGTCTTAGCCAAATTACGCGCAGGAAAAGACTCACCGAAAACTCGAACCTCGCCTGCCTGTGGTGCGTCGAGCCCCAATATTGTTCGAAGAAGTGTTGATTTACCGCAACCAGACTCGCCCACAAGGCCCACATTCTCATGCGGACAGATCTCAAAACTCACGTTATCAACGGCGCGGAAAGGCGGGTCCGGCTTTAGTAGCTTCCGTCTCCCGGCATATTCCCGAACTAATTGCTCGACTTGAAGCACCGGCTTTCCGCTCCGACCGCCCTGCTCAGCTCGCTCAGGCTGGTGGTCGGTGTTTTTTATCAATTTAACCGTATAGGGATTATTACTATTCCGAAAGACATGATCGACGCTGCCTTCATCGACAATTTCACCATGCTTCATCACAACAACACGGTCGGCGACTTGAGCGACAACGGCCAAGTCGTGAGTAACCAAAATCATCGCTGCACCATCCTCACGAACGAGGCGATTTAGAAGGTCAAGAATTTCGGCTTGAGTTGTTACATCAAGTGCCGTCGTCGGTTCGTCAGCAATGATGAGCTTTGGCTTAAGCGCGAGTGCAATCGCAATAGCAACCCGTTGACGTTGCCCGCCTGATAGATTGTGCGGATACCGCCCGAGACCGAATTGCGGTGCGCGTAACCCTACTCTGTCTAACATCTCCCGTGCGATCGTCCGGGCCTCCGTCCGAGAGACCTTACGGTGGATCCGAACAGTCTCAGCAATTTGATCACCAATCGTCATGACAGGGTTGAGCGCAGTCATCGGTTCTTGAAAAATGATTCCGATATCGCGCCCGCGTATCGCACAAAGGTCATTCTCCGATGCGCCAGACAGAATGGCATTTTCAAGTTTAACGGTGCCACTCATATTGGCTTTAGGCGGCAACAGTCCGAGCACCGCCATAGCGGTCATCGATTTTCCAGATCCGGATTCCCCGGCTAATCCCACAATTTCACCCGCGTTCAATTGCAAGGAAATCGATTTCAGAATCGATGCATGCCCTATTGAAACGCAGAGTTTTTCAATTTTCAAAAGCGACATAACCTATCGCTCCTGCCTGATGCGTGGGTCAAGAAAGTCACGTAACCCGTCACCAACAAGCCCAAATCCAAACACAACAATCATTATTGCAAACCCCGGAAAGATAGCGAGCCATGGTGCAAAACCGATCATTGTCTGCGCTTCCGCGAGCATTCGTCCCCAGCTCGGCATTGGTGGTTGCGCCCCCAAGCCAACATATGAAAGACCCGCCTCAGCTACGACGCCAAGCGCAAATTGAATTGCTCCTTGTACAATCAATAGACCTAATAAATTCGGCAATATATGTTGTATTGAAATTAGGAATGTCGACTTCCCAGCGGTTCTCGCTGACAGAATAAATTCTCGGGTCCACAGCCCTATTGCCGCGCCGCGCGCTACCCTAGCAAAAACTGGAATGTTAAAAATACCAATCGCGACGATGGCGTTAATCGCACCCGGCCCAAATACAGCCGTTATCATCACGGCCATAAGCAATGAGGGAAATGCGAAAATCAGATCGTTTGTTCGCATGACCACTTCACCGACCATCCCGTGACGTGCCGCGGCCAGCAAACCAAGCGGCGTACCAATTCCCGCGCCAATGATAACAGCAACAAGCGCCACGGCGAGCGAGTTGCGCGCGCCCACCATGATCATAGATAAAACATCACGGCCAAAATGATCCGTCCCAAAAGGGTGGGCAAAACTTGGCGATAGCAACTTCTGTGTGACGTTCAAATCCGTTACGTCATAAGGCGTCCAAATGAATGATAGAAGTGCAACAAAGATTGTCAGAAGGCATAGACCGGCACCAATTAAAAACCCAGTGGACACCCCATGCCAAGCATTAGAGGTAGTTCCTATGACCTTGGCTTGATCATTCATTGCGCGCGCCCCCGCAACCGAGGATCCACGGCAAGATATGCCAAATCAATAAGAAATGTGACGGTGACAACTGCAAATACAAGAACAAACACGACGCTTTGCACCACCATTAAATCACGTTGCGTAATGGCCTGGAAAACCAGCCTGCCCAGCCCTGGCAATGAAAATACATTTTCAATAATGATCCCGCCCGCAAGCAAGAATGGAAATTGCAAACCAATTATCGTCAGGACAGGGATGAGTGCATTCCGAACAGCATGACGCCATAAAGCAGCTTCCCAACTCAATCCTTTTGCACGGGCAGTACGAATATAGTCTTCATTCATGGTATCCAATAAGGACGAACGCAACACACGCGCAATAATCGCCGCCTGTGGTGCCGCCAGCGCCAGAGCGGGAAGAAATAATCCCTTTACCCCCGCGAGCAGCCCAGCATCCCAGCCGACAAATCCTCCCGCCGAAAACCACTTTAATTGGATGGCAAAGACGATAATCAGCAACATCGCAATCCAGAAATTCGGTAACGCAACACCGATCTGCATCACGGCATTTAATCCCGTATCAATCGCAGTCCCACGCCGGCTGGCAGCGATGACACCAACGGGGATGGCAATCAACAGTGAAATGATCATTGCCATCAAAGCAAGCGGTGCGGAAACTTGCATCCTTTCTGCGATCAACTCTCCCACAGGAACTTGGTATGTGTAGCTAATCCCAAAATGCCCTGTTATCACGCCACCAAGCCATTCAAAATACCGCACAAACGCAGGAGAATCGAGGCCCATTTGTTCGCGCAGAGCGATGATGGACTCTGGACTAGCGTTTAATCCCATCATGTAGGATGCAGGATCTCCCGGAACGATCTGCATCAAGATGAAAATGACGACTGACGCAGCCAGCAATGTTCCAACATGTGACCCGACACGGCCAAATAAATATAGCACCCCCATGGAACGCGCGACCAGAACGCCCAATCCAACAACGACTATGGGAATGATAATAGTCCAGAATGCATTATCAGGCTTAGCTTCGCGTCTGTCGGTCTCCATAGCCGCGTCAGCACCATCAAAATAGGCTCCAGCGGCAATATTGGCGGGGATTGGCGTGTCTATCCAAAGACCATTTAAATCAGCACGCCAAATTCCTACACGCGCAGACTGCAACAAATAACCATTTACGGCGTCATCGGCCAACGTCTGTTGAATATCCCTGAGTAATGCAGTCCTGCGATTGGCATCAACCTCAACGTTATATTGCGCGACGAGTGCCGCAAACTCTGGGTTCTCGTAACCAAAATAATAATCACTGCGGGCGTAAATACCGAAATCCATCGGTTCGATGTGTTCAACAATGGTCAGATCAAATTCATGACGTTTGAAAACCTGATCGAGCCATTGCGCCCATTCCAAGTTCTCAATCCTAACATCGATACCAATTTCAGAAAGCTGTGACGCAACGATCTCACCTGCCCGACGCGCATATGGCCGTGGCGGCAATCGCAATGATACGGAAAACCCTTCTGGATAACCCGCTTGCGCCAATAGCTCTTTGCCCCGTTGAATGTCATGAGGGTAGCGGGCAACTAAATCTATATAGCCGGGACTTTGCCGAGTATAATGGCTGCCGATCGGCTGGCCAAAACCAAACATCGCGCCATCAATTATCGCGTCTTTATCGAGCGCATGGGAAATTGCGCGGCGGACCAAAACATCATTGAGTGGCGAATGTCGGTTGTTGATCGCCAGTATAACCTTTCCCTCTGACGCCCCTGTTACGACCTTAAAATTAGGATCACTCTCAAATTCTGCCACATTTTCCGGGGCGGGATAATTCGGAAATGCATCAATGTCCCCCGCTTTCATTGAGGAAAACGCAGCTGCTGGATCACCTATAAATTTGAAAACGACGGAATTAACTTTAGGCGCAGCACCCCAATATTGATCATTACGCACCAAAATAAGAGAATCGCCGCGCCGCCAGCGCTCATATTTAAACGGGCCAGTACCAACCGGATTGGTCGCGTTTTTTGCCGCGCTTTCTTGCGCGACCATCACCGCATCTCCCCACCCCAGATAATATGGCAGATCAATGGATGGCCGACTTAATGTTAGCTTGACCGAATACGGATCAAGTACATCAACTTGATGAATCGGGCTTAACAACGCTTTTTGCGCATTTGACGATTCGGGCGCTAAGGCTCGTTCCAATGAATACTTGACGTCATTCGCATCGAAATCCGTACCGTCATGGAATTTCACACCGTGCCGTAGGCGGAATATATATGACAGTCCATCTGGCGATACGTCCCAAGTCTCCGCTAAAGCCGGTGCAACATCTCCAGTTTGTGTAATACGGGTTAAGCCTTCAAACACATTACCGTAAACCACCGCATCAACGGCAGCAGCAGCGCCCGAGGTTGGGTCAAGGTTTGGTGGCTCTAGCGGAACGCCCAAAATCAATTGATCTTTTGCATAGGCGCCAGACATCAACGCGATGGCAGCAACCATGACCAACAAAAACAACCCGAAGGTTGCCCTTCCTCGTAGCAAGGTGCATTTCAACACTTCACCAATCTGAACATTGTGATCGCGCGAGTTGATTAGCATCGAATCCCGGAAGTATCGCACTTGGCGCCAGTACCAAACGCATGAATAGAAATTGAGATTATAGACTAACCTTGCACGGCATTCCATCTTAACGAAAGACGCGTGCAAGGTTCGATCACGTCACGATCTAAAAGTCAGCCGTCAAACGAACGCCATAGGTTCGTGGCCGTCCTGGTTGAGCAATATCAGCGCTTGTAAAAAAGTTGCGCGTCAAATCATATTCCTTATCGAGCAAATTCCGAGCCCATATCCCGAGTGTCCAGGGGCCGTCGGTCGGCGCGATGCTCAAGCTCGCATTAACGAGCCAATATGACTCAACATCATATGTACTACCGAGCCATGATGGATAGAAATCTCGGCGACTATAGTTCGTCTCGGCTACAACTCCGAAATTGCCCAAATCAATTAGATAGCTCGCAGAGCCGCTATAACTGAAATCAGGGAATGGTAACGCTTCGCCTGCTCGGTCAACAAAAACTGCGGCGTTGGCCAACCGGGAGGCAGGAACATCCAAATCGAAAAACTCAACATACTCGCCCTCTTTATAACCGAGAGCTTGAATGATGTTGAGGTTAGGTAGCGGCTGCCAAGTCAGCTCTAACTCCGCCCCATATATTTTTGATTTCGGCGCATTGGCAAAACGTCCAACTGGTCCGTTTACACCATAAACTGCTGAAAGCACCTGCTGATTAGAATAATCATAATAGAACGCTGCGCCATTCAGTGTTAGGTTATCAATAAAGTCTGTTTTGAAACCAACTTCATATGCCCACAAAACCTCAGGAGCGAATGGCTGAATTGAACTCTCTTGTCCCGTGTTGTACGTCGTAAAACCACCAGACTTGGTACCTCGGCTGACTGAAGCATATAAAAGAATATCATCAGTGGGCCTAAATTCTATTCCGCCCTTACCTGTCAAAGGCTCCATAGAAGTTGAAACATCAGTCGGCGGCAATGCAGTCGCCCCGCCGAACGCTGTTCCGAAGCCTTCAAGAAAACGATCTTCGCTTTCGAGGCGAAGCCCCGCAATTAGGTTGATTTTGTCAGTCAACGCATATTCCGCTTGACCAAAAATCGCGACGGATTCGACGGTCTGATCATAATTGACCCGACCATAAGTCCCGAAAATATCAAGGAAATCGGAGAAATACCGCTCATTGAGTTCCTGTTTCGAATAATAGAGACCAACCTGCCAGACAAATGGACCTTCACCATCAGACGATAATCTAACTTCCTGCGAGAAGACAGAAACGTCACTGCCGAAGAATGTATCCGCTTCACTAGATGCTGAAGAATCCCAATCACCAAGTTCAGACCGGTCCAATGATTCATAACTTGTGATGCTATTCAGAATGGCACCACCCAGATCTAATGCGCCATTAAGAGAAACGCCCCAACCGCTATTATCACGACCTGGCTTGCGGTCTGGCGAGGCACCAATATCGGTTAGAAGAGTTGGTGAAATTCCCCACCCAGTTAACGAGCGATCAGTATCGGCCAAGATTGTCGGCCCAGCGCCGCCACGGGTCGCAAGGTCGTTGATCAAATATAAGCCCTGATTTTCGGACTTATCCCAGCTATAGTGAGCATCAAACAGAAATTCCAAATTCGCTGTCGGCTCGAATTCAAACAAACCGCGCACGCCACCGCGATTGGCATCACCTAACTCCTCGTCGGTATCACGGTTGTGTTGCCATCCACCGCCTTGCTGCGTCGAAGCCGAAATACGTGCACGAAACCCATCCGTGATCGGACCTGAAATGTAACCTTCAGATTTGAATTCGTTGAAACGACCATATTCGGCGAAGACACCTGCGGCGAATTCATCGGTTGGTTTTTTGGTTACAAAATTAATTGCACCACCAGTTGTGTTGCGCCCATAGAGCGTTCCCTGAGGACCACGGAGAACCTCCACGCGCTCGATGTCATAAATCAATCCTTGCGTCATCACCGGAACTGGAAACGCAACCTCGTTCACATAAACACCAACAGTCGGGGAATTGTTTGACGCATAGTCCTGAAACCCAACACCACGAAGGCGGAACTGAGCCGCGCCGCCACCGAATGCTGGTTCGACCTCAAGGTTCGGTGCTGTGTTCTGCAGCTGATTAATATTAGTGACGCCCTGGTCCTTTAGCTGATCACCAGTCACAACCGTAACCGCCACACTCACATCTTGCAGAGATTGTTCGCGGCGCTGAGCCGTTACTACGATCGTATCTTCGTCATCCGCACTCACCTGCGCATAAGACGATTGCCCCGCAGACGCCAGAAATGCAGTCGCACTACTCGCCATCAACAATATTAACTTACTACGCTTCATAGTCATAACCCCTCTTATTGCCCTGACCGTTTTTCGGCCTTCCCATATGACATTCTCTAGTCGTCAAAATCTTCAATATATGTTCGTTCTCTGCTCGCAAGTATGACGCTGCACACCATCGTCATGCTTTAGTCATAAACTCTGGCTCCTGAATGGCGTCGACTCAAGTTTATTTTCCGGAATTCAAACGCTAATAACATTTTTGCAGCATAATCTCACATGCTTGAAATTTTCGTCCAACCACTCGTCGCAAAATTACGACGTCAGCGGATAATACCAAAGATAAATAGACGTATTCCGCATACATTCTGCATGCAGATCTTACGCAACAAAATTAACCTTCCCTACTCGACTTGCCCAAGCAAACGCGCTGTCGTCAACGCCATAACCTTTGCCGCCGACGTCATATCTTCGATACCAACCCACTCGTCCGGTTGGTGCGCGAGATCGAGCACCCCCGGCCCATAGGCGATGCAATCTTTTAGCTTTCCTATGCGATCCACATGTTTTTGATCATAGGTTCCAGGTGAACATATGAATTCGGGTTCACGCTTTAATATCTCGCGAATTGCGGCCGCTGTGGTTGATGCAACTGGTGCATCTTTATCAGCTAAACTAGGCTCGACAGCGAAAAGCTCGCGCAAATCAAATCGAAAATCAGGACGCGTCCGGGCCACCTCTTCGAGTAACTCTCTCACTTCCCCGCGCACGTCGTCCAAGCTCTCTTCAATTAGAAAGCGGCGATCAATAATCATGCGACAGGAATCCGCAACGCATGGTGCGGGCAAACCTTCGTGGCCTTCTTCCTGCCCACCATGAACTGAATTGATGTTCATGGTCGAACTTCGCGCACCGTCAGGAACGACGGGCATATCGGAGTGACGTGCGGACAATGTTGGGTAAAGGTCGTTTTCAAAACGCTCTAACACGGCGCTCATATGGCGTATCGCTGAATCACCCAAAAACGGCATCGAACCGTGCGCGATCCGGCCCTTCGTTTCAATTTCCGCCCACCAAACACCGCGATGACCAATACAAACACGATCAACATTCAAAGGCTCTGGGATGATCACATGATCGACCCGAGGCTTTGAAAACCATCCACGCTCTGCGAGATATGCGACACCACCATACCCGCCCGATTCTTCGTCGACGGTGCCCGATATTTCAATCGCCCCCGGGAAATTAGGGTCAGTATCAATCAATGCTTCAGCGGCAATAATAGCGGAAGCGATTCCGCCTTTCATGTCACATGCGCCGCGCCCATAAACCTTCCCGTCCTCTACCAATCCTTCAAATGGATCAACCGTCCACCCATCACCAACTTCGACAACGTCAATATGGCCGTTGAAGTGTACACATGGGCCGGGCTTTGCCCCCTCTTTACGGGCAACGATGTTGGTTCGAGGGTATCTATCACAATCACCAGGAGTGCCCACACCGCGAACATACTCCACAACGAAGCCGCGTTTTTTAAGACGATCGCCAATATACTCTGCACAAGGTCTATAGGCTTCACCCGGAGGGTTAATGGTTGGAAAACGAATGAGGTCGCGGGTCAACTCCACCAACTCGTCTACACGGTTGTCGATTTTCTCAAAGACTGCGTCCATTAACGGGTTCACGTTAGTTTCCCTTACTCACTTTTAGCGCGTCCAGCGACGCTAAAATAGCGTCGGTCATTGCATCGGAAGAAATCCCATCTCGTTCAGGCCCGGCAATGTCCGGCGTTCGATTCCCGTTAAACAATGCGAGCCTCACAGCATCCTCCAGAAGCTTCGCAGCCGCAGGTTCATTCATTGAAATTCGCAGACACATTGCAAAGGATAATATCGTGGCAATAGGATTTGCGATTCCCATTCCCGCAATATCTGGCGCAGAACCGTGGATTGGTTCGTAAACGGCATGGCTACGCTGATCATGACGACCCGCAGAGATCGTGGCGGATGGTAGCAACCCAAGTGATCCCGTTAGTGCCGCCGCTTCATCAGAAAGTATGTCGCCAAATAAATTGTCGGTTACGATAACATCAAATTGGTTAGGCCCACGTAACAACTGCATCGCACAGTTATCTGCATACATATGGGTTAGTTCTACGTCCGGGTATTCTCGCCCGACTTCGGTTGCAACGGAGCGCCAGAGCGCCCCGGTTTCCATCACATTCGCTTTGTCGACAGAACAGACTCGGGATTCTCGATTACGCGCTAATTCAAATGCGAGTCGGCAAACTCGTGCGATTTCCGCCTCAGCATAGGATTGCGTATCGACAGCACGGCGCGCTCCTTGCGCGTCTGTCGAAATGCCTCGAGGCTCTCCAAAATAGACGCCCGCAGTACTTTCCCGCACAATCATAATGTCCAGACCGCGCACCAGTTCGGGGCGCAATGCCGACGCTCCAATCAACTCCGGAAAACAAATTGCGGGTCGAAGGTTTGCGTATAAATCAAGTCCTTTTCGTAACCTCAAAATACCCATTTCAGGACGTTCTGATCGCGGTCGGTCATCCCATTTCGGCCCACCGACAGCGCCGAATAAAATGGCGTCTGCGGCTTCAGCTTTTGAAAAAACCTCGTCAGACATCGGATACCCGCAAGCATCAATCGACGCCCCACCAACTAGGGCGTGTTCTGTCTTTATTTGCACATCAAGAAATTCACCGAACCACGACACTACCCGCAAAGTCTGAGCAATAATCTCGGGCCCGATACCATCACCGGGCAAAACCAACAGGTTACATTCAGTGTTTTTTGTCACGTTAGATGCACCGCCCACCATCAACCTCAAGGGCCACACCCGTAATCATTGATGCATCGTCAGAGCAAAGAAAGCAGGCGCTAGCGCCCATATCCTCTGGCGTGGAAAACCTGCCTATTGGGATAGAAGCAAGAAATTTTGCACGCACTTCTGGCGTATCGCTACCCATAAATGTTTTCAGAAGCGGCGTTTCACCGGCAACAGGGTTAAGCGCATTTACTCGAATGCCTGCTCCCGCGAGTTCAACCGCCATCGCCCTAGTCGCCGTAATTACCCACCCTTTTGATGCATTGTACCATGTAAGGTTTGGGCGCGGACTGACGCCACCGGTGGAAGCAATGTTTAGAATTGCGCCTTTGCCATTCGTCTTCATGATCGGCACAATTTTTTGTGCCGTCAGATAAATAGATTTAATATTTACACGGAATAGACGGTCGAATATCTCTTCAGATAAATCATCCAGCGCTTCTGGGACATGACCAACACCAGCATTGTTGACCAATATATCAACCGAACCAAACTTACCGATTGTTTCTTGCGTCAGCCGCTCAACGTCACTTGCACTTGAAACATCTGCCTTTATACCAATAGCATCATCACCCATCTCGTTCGCAAGTGACTGAGCAGCGTCGCCATTAATATCTGCAATAGCAACGCGTGCACCCTCCGCAAGGAAACGGCGCACGATGCCCGCGCCAAAACCTGAAGCACCGCCAGTTACAATTGCAATTTTTCCGTCCAGACGCATCTATTTTTCCTTACCCGTGAAACGCAGCAACAGTTTTGAGTGTCGTGAAGCCGTACAACGCTTCAAAGCCTTTTTCACGGCCGTGTCCCGAACGCCCCACCCCACCGAAAGGAAGTTCGACCCCGCCACCAGCACCGTAATTATTGATAAAGACCTGCCCTGAACGAAGTTGACGTGACAACCGCATTTGTCGCGCACCGTCACGCGTCCAAACACCAGCGACCAATCCATAATCAGCGCTGTTTGCGATTTCGACTGCCTGCTCTTCTGTATCGAATGGAATAATGACCACAACTGGACCAAATATTTCCTCTTTAGCAAGACGATTGTCAGCAGGAACATCTGCAAACAATGTAGGCGCTACAAAATGGCCGCCCGATGGCGCGTTAGCAACGATCTCGCCCTGCCCAACAATCTCAAGGCTGGCTCGGCTGCCGTCGTCGATAAAACCACAAACAAGTTCTTTCTGTTTGCCCGAAACAAGGGGGCCAACATCAAGATCATCAATCGCGGGTCCAACTTTTAACGCCCGATAACGCTCCGCCATGCGCTCGACAACTTGCTGATAGACATCACGTTGCACAAGAATTCGCGACCCCGCCGAACAAGTTTGTCCCGCGTTTTGAACACCTGCATTTACCAAAAATGGGATCGCGGCCTCTATATCGGCATCATCGAATACTATCTGAGGAGATTTTCCGCCGAGTTCCAACGTAACCGGCACCGCATTTTGGGCCGCCGCCGCCTGAACAGCCGTCCCAACTGACGTCGATCCCGTGAATGAGATGTGATTGACGCCACTATGAGAAGCCAATGCAGCCCCCACCAGCTCGCCGGTTCCCGGAACGACGTTCAAAGCACCCTTTGGTAGCCCCACAGCATCAGCGATCCGTGCAAATGCAAGGGCAGTTAAACAGGCTTCTTCCGCCGGTTTCAACACCGCAGCATTTCCCGTTACCAAAGCCGCGACCACCGAGCGCCCAATAATCTGCATCGGGTAGTTCCACGGAATAATATGAGCTGTAACGCCGTGGGGCTCACGCAATGTATAGACGGTATAGTCATTCCCATACGGAATTGTTTCGCCGTGAAACTTATCAGCGCAGCCACCATAAAATTCCAAATAGCGCGCCAAAGCTATGGCATCCGCCCGCGCCTGTTTCAGGGGCTTACCAACATCAAGCGCTTCCATCTGCGCTAAGTCTTCAATCTGTTCGGAAACTGCTCGACCAATATTCGTGAGAATTCTGCCGCGATCAACGGCGCTCAAACCGCCCCACTCCCCATTCAATGTCGTGCGCGCCGCATCAACTGCTTCGTCAACATCTGTTGGTTGCGACGCTGCGATCTCGCCCATTACATTGCCTGTTGATGGATTTTCGATTGCAATGGTACCCGCGCCAGTCGGTTTCCTCCAACGGCCGCCAATAAAAATCTCGTCGGTACGCACCGCCATTACTCGCCCTTTTTTCCATACACCGCACAAATTATCCGCTAACGCTAAGATAAAATTATCACTTTTACAATCATACACTTAGCAAAACTGAAAGGGACCAAAACCCTATTTGATTATAATCGCTTAACCGCTTTCTGGTGCCGCGTAATCAGTTCCGACCGGTACGGATTAGTTATTCTATGCATAACTTTATGCAAAAAGTGCTCTGCGCACCTTAATAAGCATTAGATTTTCGAATCAAGCCTCGGCCTTTTCAACTGCACGCATTCCATTTTCATCTTGGCGGAATAGAAACTCGGCGACATCTCGGGCCTTTTGAATTCGTGCACGCTGATCAAAATCAGGAGCGACAATGTTTCGAATTCCTATGCCCTGAATAATCGCAACAAAAATTTCCAACCTGGCTTCAAGATCTTCAACATCTAAATTTTTCCTAAAAGCCTCAATAATCCTATTTTTGATTTCGGCATCCATCTTTTCGAGCGTTGCTGCAATTTCAGGATTTCGAGTCGCTTCAGAAAAAATTTCGAGCATCAACGTGGACCAGAACGGATCCGAACTCGACTCGAGATTCTTCTCAAGATTTTCGATAAAATGATCGACGACTTTATCACCGGCTTGCTCAAACTGCTCGACCATTTCCATCTTCTCAGCGAAGTGTGTGACGATCAATTCCTCAATGATCTGCCCCTTGCTCTCGAAATAGTGATAGATATGACCGGGGCTCATTCCAGCTTCTTTGGCGATTTGGGCCATGCGTGCGCCATGGAATCCACTCGCAACAAAGCTACGTTCAGCGGCGAGAAGCACGCATTTACGCCGCTTATCGGCGTTTTTCTCCTTACCCTCAGGCATCGATAACTCTCCGTCGAAACATCAATCGTCTCCATTGAATTTTGTGCGGCGCACCATATTTGTGCGCCAGTAGTATTGACTTCGTAACCTTTTAGTTAGAATAAACGTTCATTCTAATCAAGGCACCCGGACAAGGGTCCTACAAACACTGAGCAGAAAAACGGAATTCGCGAATATGCGCCATTACTTTTCACACCGCTCCGCAACGTTGATGAAAACCTCTTCCGCAGCGGCCATTGGCCTAGCGGCCATGCTCCTTGCTGCCTGCAGCGGGGAAAGCGCCGGTACGGGAACGGCATCCCCGCCACCCCCAGAAGTTGGGGTTCATACAGTATCAGCAGAAACCACCCAGCTATCAGTTACTCTACCAGGCCGTACCGCATCATTTCGTATGGCCGAAGTTCGCCCTCAAGTTTCGGGGATTATTAAAGAGCGACTTTTTGAAGAAGGCGAAATTGTCGAGGTCGGCACTCCGCTCTACAAAATCGACGACGCACTTTATCAAGCTTCGTATGATAGCGCGGTGGCTGCGCTCGCCCGTGCAGAGGCAACCGCTGTTGCGGCCACTAATCGCGAACAACGTTATAGTAAGCTCGCCAAAGCCAATGGTGTAAGCCAACAAGATTACGATGATGCCGCAGCCGCTGCACAACAAGCCCGTGCAGATGTCGGTGTCGCGCGTGCAGCCAGAGATACAGCAAAAATCAATCTCGACCGCACAACAATCACCGCCCCGATTGATGGGACGATTGGTCGATCATTGGTAACAGATGGCGCGCTGGTTACGTCCGGTCAGGCGCAAGAGTTGGCAGTGATCAATATGCTTGATCCAATTTTTGTAGACCTTACCCAGTCAAGCACCGAACTGCTCCGCCTCAAGCGAAAACTAGCGAATGGCGAGCTTCAGACTTTAGAGAATGATCAGCTCTCAGTAACCCTCACGCTTGAAGACGGGTCAACTTATGATTTCGATGGTGCTCTTGAGCTTACAGAATCGACAGTTACGCCTGAAACCGGGTCAGTTGTTCTGCGCGCAAGGTTTCCTAACCCCGACGGGTTACTCATACCGGGTATGTTTGTCCGTGCAGGTATTACTGAAGGCACTAAAGTGAATGCCATATTGGTCCCTCAACAAAGTGTCACGAGAGACGAAAAAGGAAACGGCATCACCTATGTCGTTAAAGAGGATAACAGCACTGAAGTTCGGTTGGTGGAAACCGAACGAGCAATTGGCGATCAATGGCTCATCGCAGATGGATTAGAAGCCGGTGAACGCATTGTATACGAAGGCTTCCAACGCATTCGCCCCGGAACTCCAGTAACGCCCGTCGAAATGGCAAGCACCGTCAAGGAAGTCAAAGTGTCGAGCAACACCCCTCCAGCTGGGGCTCGCTAAGTTCCAGCGCACCATTTAATTTAAAAGGTAAAACGTCGTGGCGAATTTTTTCATCTCACGCCCAATTTTTGCTGTCGTACTGGCGATTATCGCAATGCTCGCCGGTGCCATTAGTCTTCTGAACATGCCGGTTGAACAATATCCTGATATTGCGCCGCCTGCTGTCACGCTCACGGCTACCTATCCCGGTGCCTCTGCCAAGGCAGTTGAAGACGCTGTGACCCAAGTCATTGAACAACAAATGAAGGGGATTGATAACCTACGTTATATCTCCGCGAGCTCCAGCTCCGATGGCGCAATGTCGATGACACTGACATTTGAGTCCGGCACAGATCCCGACATCGCGCAGGTTCAGGTTCAAAATAAACTAGCCCTCGCAACGCCCCTCCTCCCGGCAGAAGTTCAGCGACAAGGTGTGGTGGTAAACAAAGCTCAAACTGGGTTTTTGATGATTGTCGCCCTTTCAAGCGAAGATGATTCATACACTCAAACTGATTTAGCAGACTACATTGCGTCCAATATGCAGGACCCTCTTAGTCGCGTACCCGGCGTTGGTGCCATCCAGCTATTCGCTTCTCAATATGCCATGCGTATCTGGCTTGATCCATTTCAACTCGCAAATTACGGCCTTTCACCGAATGATGTTGTTGCAGCGGTCCGTGCTCAAAACACTCAGGTAACGGGTGGCGAAATTGGCGGCGGCCCAGTTGTTACGGGCCAACAATTAAATGCAACGATTACAATTCAATCGCTAATGCAGACGCCTGACGAGTTTCGGCAAATAGCGTTGCGTACGCTTGAAGACGGATCGCAAGTCACAGTCGGCGATGTCGCAAAAGTTGAAATGGGCAGCGCTGACTATATTCGGTTCGGTGAATTCAACGAACGCCCCGCAGCCGGACTTGCTGTTCAACTCGCGACCGGCGCAAATGCCCTCGCAACGGCAAAGGCTGTAAATGAGCGCGTTGATGAGTTATCGAAATCACTTCCCCCGAATGTGAATGTAGAAAGCCCATACGACACGACACCATTCGTGAAAGAGTCGATCAAAGAAGTTGTCAAAACGCTGATCGAAGCCGCCATTTTCGTATCTATCATTATGTTCTTGTTCCTCCAGAACATTCGCGCCACAGCAATCGTGATGATTACTGTTCCCGTTGTTTTATTAGGTACAATGGCGATCCTGTTAGCGCTTGGGTTTTCGATTAATACCTTGTCGATGCTTGCAATGGTATTGGCGATTGGCCTGTTGGTTGATGACGCCATTGTTGTGATCGAAAACGTCGACCGGATCATGGAAGAGGAAAAGCTCCCAGCCAAAGAAGCAACCCTGAAAGCTATGGGCGAAATTTCTGGCGCATTGGTCGGTATCGGTGCCGTACTTTCAGCTGTGTTCGTGCCAATGGCGTTCTTCGGCGGTACTGCCGGTGTTATTTACCGAGAATTTTCAGTCACTATCGTTTCTGCGATGATACTGTCGGTTCTAACCGCTATTGTCCTGACGCCTGCTTTGTGTGCTGTTCTTTTAAAACCAGTCAATAAGGATATTTTAGCGCAGCCCGGTACTTTTAAATATGCCCTAGCGACACCACTCCGGTTATTCAATAAAGTCTTTAATACTGGGGCAGCCAAGCATTTGAGTGGCACAAAGAGTGTCATTAATCGTGCTCCACGTTTTGTTCTACTGTTTGTGGCGTTGTCGACGGTAACTGCATTTGCCTTTACCCGGCTCCAAGGCGCATTCCTTCCTAATGAAGACCAGGGCATCATGATGGTGCAAACACAACTCCCCGCCGGGGCAACGTTTGAACGCACGATGGCTGTCAATGATCAGCTTGAGGACTTTCTCCGCGAACAAGAGAAAGATACAGTTGAATCGTACTTTACACTTGCAGGAATGAGTTTCTCGAGTGTCGGTCAGAATGTCGGTCTTGGTTTCATCAACCTAAAAGACTGGGACGAACGCAAAGGTAAAGATGCAAATGTCCAAGCAATCATTCAACGCGCGATGGGCGCATTCCAAGGAATTCGCGATGGGCAGGTATTTGCGTTTTCGCCACCCGCAGTTCCTGGCCTCGGGCAAGCAGACGGCTTTGACTTGTATCTCCAAGATCGTGGCGGCTTAGGCCACGACGCACTTATCGATGCACGGAATCAAATCTTGGGTATGGCCGCACAAAATCCATTGCTCGTTGGCGTGCGACCGAATGGCTTGAACGACGTTCCGCAACTAAAAATCGATATTGATCAGAAAAAAGCACAAGCAATGGGCCTTTCGCTTGAGGCCATTAATTCCACCATCGCAACCGCAATGGGCGGCGTTTACGTCAACGATTTCCTCGACCGAGGCCGCATTAAACGTGTCTATGTTGCCGCTGGTTCTGAATACCGGAAATCACCGGAAGACCTCAATCTATGGCGTATTCCAAATGCCTCTGGCGAATTGGTGCCCTTCTCAGCATTTGCGGACGTTTCCTGGGAAATGGGGTCACCTAAGCTTGAGCGTTACAATGGTGTTTCATCAGTCCAGATATTGGGCGCAGCGGCACCGGGCGTAAGCTCCGGACAAGCCATGACCGAGATTGAAAAAATTGCCGCTGCACTACCCGACGGTTTTGAAATCGAATGGACTGGCGCTTCCGCCGAAGAAAGGGAATCTGGCTCTAAAACACCTATGCTTTATGCATTATCTATTCTCGTTGTCTTTTTATGCCTAGCGGCACTTTATGAAAGCTGGAGCATTCCAATTTCTGTACTGTTGATTGTTCCCTTAGGCGTCATGGGCGCAACTTTCACCGCACTAGCTAATGGCCTTGCGAATGATATTTTTTTCCAAGTTGGATTGTTAACGACAGTTGGGCTTTCGGCGAAGAACGCGATTTTGATTGTCGAGTTCGCACACATTCTCGAAGAACGCGGTAAAACTGCTGTTGAAGCTGCAATCGAAGCCGCGCGGACACGATTACGCCCGATCCTGATGACATCTTTTGCATTCGGTCTTGGGGTAACACCATTGGCCTTGAGCTCTGGTGCCGGAGCCGCTGGTCGGAATGCCATCGGCGCTTCTGTTCTTGGCGGAATGCTCGCTGCCTCACTCCTTGGTCTCTTCTTTACACCAATGTTCTACGTGCTCGTCCGTCGCCTCTTCGGCAGGACGAAACCGACCCACTCAAACTCCGTCGAACCTCAGGAAGCCGTTTAATCATGAGTACATCTTTTAATGCCGGCTTAGGTCTGCTCAGCATGTTTATAGCTTCTGGTTGTGCAACCATGGCTCCGGAATATAACCGACCAGAAAATGTAGTTTCTGATTCAGTCTCTTATTCAGACGCAGAAGACGCAAAGGTAAATCGCCTTTACGACTGGGAAGCCGTTTTTCCTGATCCAACATTACAATTATTAATTAGAACAGCGCTAGAAAATAACCGCGATGTTCGTATTGCTGCATTAAATGTCGAACGCGCCCGCGCCACATACCAAATCCAGCGGTCAGATAGTCTTCCATCTATTGCTGCGAATGGCGGATACACACGACAGTCTATTGGCGAAAATGCTTCCTCCAATGGTATTTCAAGCACCACTGGAAGCTCAATCGACATTGAGCAATTTTCAGCGAATGCTGGTGTCAGCGCTTATGAGCTTGACCTTTTCGGCCGTGTCCGGAGCTTAAACAGGCAAGCCCTTAATACCTACCTTTCAACCGACGAAGCCCGGAAGTCAGCGGAAATCCTTTTGGTGTCCGAAGTTGCTAATGCGTATCTTCAACTCATTGCCGATCAGGAATTACTCTCCATCGCAATCGACACGGCTATAAGCCAGCAAGACTCTCTGGATTTAACCAATCTACGGGTCGAAAACGGTATTGGAACTGACCTAGATGTACAGCGGGCAACTACATCAATTGAACGCGCAAAAGCTGATGTTGCGATTTTAGAAGCACAAACCGCCCGCGATATAAATGCATTGCAGTTGTTACTTGGCGTCTCTTCTTTGCCTGAGTTGAAAACTGATCGAAAAATAGATCAGCTAGAAATCGCTCGCGTCATTCCAGCCGGAGTGAATTCTGAAGTTCTCTTAAATCGTCCGGATGTTCTGGCTGCTGAGAATCGTTTGATAGCAGCGAATGCTAATATTGGCGCAGCGCGCGCCGCCTTCTTTCCTCGAATTCTGTTAACGGCAAATGCTGGTTCCGCAACCGCAGATCTATCTGACCTCTTTTCTGGCGGCACTGGTGTATGGAGCTTTGCACCAACGGTTTCACTGCCGATTTTCACTGGCGGCCGCAATCGGGCGCAATTGAAGGGAGCAAAAATTGATCGTGATATCGCGGTGTCAGAATATGAAAAATCAGTTCAGACGGCTTTTCGTGAAGTCGCCGATGCCCTAGCAACACGTAACACAATTGACGCTCGCATTTCTGCGACTGAAAAACTTGCTAGCGCAGCCTCTTCTACTTTTGCGTTATCCGAGGATAGATTTGAAAACGGCATTGATGATTATCTTGCCGTTCTGGATGCACAGCGCGCTGATTATGCTGCTCGACAAGAACTCGTAGCCGTCCAGTTAGCTGAGGCGGTCAATGTAATTGAAATTTTCCGCGCCCTTGGCGGACCGGTTCAACACGCAACCCTGACTAACTAGCCCCCAGGCGGGCATGACCAACAACCATGTCCGCCGCCCCCAATAAGGCCACGTTGTCACGAATAATCAATCGTACAGGGATTGATGACATATATTTACTCATTTCTGCTTTGTCGTTGAAGCGCTCAACAAACGCGCTCTCATTTAGTAGTTCACGCATCTGCGGTAAGATTCCGCCCGCCAAGATAACGCCGCCCAGTGCACCCGTTGCCAACACGGCATCGCCAACTGCCTGCCCCAACATTTCGCAAAACATCGAAACCGCTTCAACGGCAAATTGATCACCCCCACTACGGGCTGCGGCCGTGACAGCTTCCCCGCTCCACAAACCAATGTCCACACCCGACAACGCACAGTAAATTTCAACCAACCCATTACCGGACAATAGGCGCTCAACGCTAACCCGATGAAAACGCATTTCCAGCTTTTCGATGACTGCTTTTTGGGCCGCACCAATAGGGGCAAACAGCACATGACCGCCTTCCGTGGCGATAATCTTTCGCTTAACCGAAATTGCTTGCCCAAGGCCTGTACCCGGCCCAATGATGAGTGTCGGCTTTTCCGGGTCACCATGACCTGACTTTATTATTTCAAAATCATCATCAGTCAAAAGCCGTACACCAGACGCAAGCGCTTCAAAATCATTGACCACCTTAAATGATGCTAGGCCCAAGGCGCGCTTGATCTCAGCGCTGCCAAGAACCCATGGAGAGTTCGTGAACTTTACGGTCTCATCCAAAACCGGTCCCGCCATAGCGAAACATCCTATTGCGGGTTTTGCATCGGCCCCACGTAGGAATTCCGCTGCTACCTCATCGACCGAAGAATAATCTCTCACCTTAAATTGGCGAATTTTCGAGAGAGTAATCGTACCCTTTTCTCGTCGGCCAAGCGCAAATCGTGCGTGCGTTCCGCCAAGATCGGCGACAATAATTTCATCATTTACTGCCATATGGATTTTCCATTCGCTGCCGAGAGATCATTTTCGTATTGAAAACATTCATATCACAATCCCTCTTTCACGAAGAAATGGCAGTAAGGTTCATTTGGCTCCGTTTTTTTATCTTCTAATCCTGATTTTAAACGAATTTTCTATCTTCACTCCTTGCACTGAACGGTCGTCGTCACTTAATTAAACATAAGCGGAGGAGAGATTTTTGATTGAGACGATCAATTTAGCAATTTTAATTGGTGCAGGACTGGTTATTCTTAGTACCTTGACCAGCCTCGTCTCGCAACGCATCGGCGCCCCACTACTTCTCGTATTTCTAGGAATCGGCCTTCTGGCTGGCCAAGATGGCGTTCTTGGTATCCAGTTTGACAGCGGTGGAACGGCTTACTTTATCGGTTCTTTAGCGCTCGCCATCATTCTTTTCGATAGTGGGTTTGAAACGCCACTGCGAAGTTACCGCCTCGCGGCCGCCCCAGCACTTACTTTGGCGACCCTTGGCGTCGTTCTCACCGCTGGGTTGGTCGGTGTTGCCTCTCACTATTTATTCGGTGTTAGCTGGATCGAAGGCTTCCTTCTCGGGTCTATTGTTGCGTCCACCGACGCTGCGGCTGTATTTTTTCTTTTGCGCGTTGGCGGATTAAAGCTTCGCGACAAGGTCAAGGCGACACTTGAAGTAGAATCCGGTGCTAACGACCCCATGGCGATCTTCCTTACCGCGATGTTTGTGGAACTCGCCGCTTCCCAAGCGGACCCTGGTTTTGGTTTCAGCGCAAGTTTTATCGCTTCATTTGCCCAACAAATCGGTCTCGGACTCATAATCGGTATCATCGGGGGTGGAGCCGTTGCCGCACTATTAAACCGGTTGCGCAATCTCGACCCGGGGTTATTTCCAATTGCCGGTCTCGCAACCGCGTTGGTTGTATTCGCAGCCAGTGGCTTACTCGGTGGGAGTGGCTTCCTTTCGGCCTATGTCGCCGGTGTGGTCGCGGGCAACCGACGGCTAATTTTTCCGCATCGTATTCGACGCTTCCAAGTTGGCATGACCTGGCTTGCTCAAATCGGCATGTTTTTAACGCTCGGTCTTTTGGCTACGCCCTCGGAGTTCGGTGTCATCATCCTCCCCGCGATCGCGCTCGCCATTATTCTAATTTTCTTTGCGCGGCCGCTAGCTGTTTGGATTTGCCTTTTGCCATTCAAATTCAAATGGCGCGAAAAACTGTTTGTAGGGTGGGTTGGCCTGCGCGGTGCCGTTTCGATCATGCTGGCAATTTTGCCGGGCCTTGGCGGCGTTCAGAATGGCGATACTTTTTTCAACATTGTGTTTGTCATGGTTTTGGCTTCGTTATTGATACAGGGGTGGACCATTAGTCTCGCAGCTCACCTTCTTAACATGTTACTCCCCCATGGCCCCGGACTACTTGACCGCATTGAACTTGAGTTACCGGGTGACGCTGAGCTGGAATTGGTCAGTTACCGAATTCATCCAGAAAGTACCGTTGCAATTGGAGAGCGTGTCCCGCGATGGGCACGGCCAGTTTTAATCATGCGGGGTAGCCGAACCTATTCTATCCACAATATTGGTCATCTTCAGGCTGATGATCGAGTTTATCTATTCGCCTCGCCTCGCCAACTAGAGATACTCGACAAAATTTACGCCAGCCCGGCAGACCTCGATCACCCCTCTCTATACGGAGATTTCGTGTTCGGTGGCGAGGTAAAGTTCAGTAATATTGCCAAACAATACGGACTTACTGCGTTCAACCTCGAAAGCGAAGAAACCGTTGGAGAATATCTCGAACGCGAATTTAGCGGTGAGCCCGTTGTAGGGGATCGTCTGTCTGTTGGTTCAGTAGATCTCGTTGTAACCGCATTAAGCGAAGACAACGTTATCGAAACGATCGGGTTAATTATCGACCCAGATAGTTTTGCACGGCCAAATATCCCAAAGGTTTTAACAAACAAAATACGCGGCTCAATTCGCAATATACGTGCGCGTTTAAACGCATCTGCATCGACGACGGCCACAGATGACCACCAATCGACCGAGGCCAATACATAATCACAAAACTGGTGATGTTATGTTCTAAAGGTACCAACACGGCCTGCGGCGAATGCTGCATTGTGCCCTACGTTCCAATAATCTGCACTGGTTAGATCGTTTCCCGCTCATTATCTTCCGCAATTTACAAATTAAACCGGCTTCCCTCCTTCACGCCGGACCTTACACAATAGTGGCTCAAATCGAAATTCTTACTGGAATAGCTGGTGCTATCCTATTTCGGTGCATCGCGGTGCTTGAATTGTGCGCCACCATCTCGACTTTCATCCGCGATATGGTGGCAGCATGCGGTTTGGGACGTACGCAAGTTCAATCGACAATTTTTAGCCCGCAAAGATTCTATATAAAATAGAAAAGACGCCCAACATTATTGCCTCCAGTATTGACAGCGCTTGCGTAGTTCAGAAAAAGTCAATCCAGAGGGGAAGGAATTTGAGCGCTGATTCACCAAAGAAACGGGTGATTGTTGCTGATGATCATGCGATCGTCCGCAGCGGTACGATTGCTGTATTGTCCGAGATTGATGGGGTCTCTATCGTAGCGGAGGTTGCCGACGGCCTCAGCGCCATTGCGGAAATCAAAAAACATCAGCCTGACCTTTTGGTGCTTGACGCGGCGATGCCGCATGCATCCGGCATTGAAGTACTGGCGGACACACGTCGCTGGAGTCCTGATACCGCAATCACGTTGCTCACAGGGTTTACATCAGCAGGCATTTTGGCGAATTGGCTTGCCGCCGATGTCGACGGCATCCTTTTGAAATCCTGTAGCCATGTAGAAATGAGAACCTGTTTTGAGGCGGTTCTTTCAGGCGGACGGTTTATATCAAAAGACGCCAGCGAGATTCTCGAACGGACAACACCGGTAGAAGCGATCACCAACAGGGAACGCGAAGTTCTGGCGCTTATTGCTATGGGGCGCCAAAGCGCCGATATCGCGAAACGTTTGAACATAAGTGCACGAACGGTCGAGAAGCACAGAGCCAGCCTTATGGCTAAAATCGGGGTTAATTCCGTAGCGCAATTGATTGCGTACGCTTTACGAGAGGGATTGCTGGACGAGCATCGTCAAATGTGAGCAGCGCGGAGATGCCCACAATCATTTAACTGGGTATTCTCACCCATTGCACGGATCAGGACCGTGATGAACATTGACCACATGAAAGCGCAGATAACTCAGCAATGGAGGCGATTCCCGGATTGGGGTCAAACCAGCGCAACCTTGTTAGCGGTTTTCATTATTGCAGCACTAGTGAGCTTTGGATTGTTGACGCGCGAAGCGCCCCTCGCTCCAAATGACGGCGTCATAAAGTTGCCGGTTGAAGGGTTCAACGGAGCCTTTTTTGGACCTTATGCAGAACAACTTGCCGAAATCGATGAAGCGCTGACTGTAACCGAGGCGGCTTCAAGCGTCGGGTGGAAGCCGGTAGAATCACGTTACATGAACTTTGAAGGGCCGCTCCGCCCAATCTGGTTACGGACAACAATTCAAAACACAAGCGCAGAAACTATTACCGTCCGATTTGATTCGCGCCGCGTCGCTTTCAATTTCATGACATTTTACCTCGCCGATGAAAATGGAGAAAATGCGCATCAATTTCTTGACTACAGCTATCGTGCGCCATTCTCTGCGCGTCCGGTAAACCACCGTATTCTGGTTGCCGATGTTGAACTCGCGCCACAGGAAACAAGGACAGCCTTTGTTCGATTTCAAGGTCTCTATAACTCTGTCTTGCCGTTAAGACTCGCCAGCGTGGAAGCTTTTGAGCGTGCTGATAAGTATGAAGTTTTCTGGTCAGCGATGTTTTACGGAACGTTTTGCGCAATTTTTGTATTGACCATTTTAACGTCGCCTTTGATCGGGTGGCGATTGGCGGCAAGTTTTGGTTTTTTCCTTATCGTTTCTATTGTGTCTGTTTGGTCCGTTGAGGGGTATGTGGATCAATTGGTGATTCCAGACAAAAATAAGTATACGGCGCGCCTAACAGATACAATCTACATCTTAAATTACATCGCCATACTGACCCTCAGCCGGAACCTGTTCAATTTGCGCGATCAGGCACCAGTTCTCGATCGGCTCTTACAAGCGTCGATTGCTGTGTTCGTTATCTTTGTGGGATACTATTTTCTAATCGGCATAGAAGCGAGAACGGTTTTTGTACCTTTTGCGCTTACTTTCCGTGTCTTATGTTTAGCACTTCATGCGGCCGTTGGCATCTGGGCGATTTCCAATCGCCAAAAAGGCGGTACGATTTTCACATTAAGCGCAGTCATTTTGACATTGGCCTCAATCTGCATGGTTGTGGACGAAACCTTTGGCTATCCTTTTGGCGGCGTTCCTTTCACTTTGCGCTGGCTCGTCACCATCGAAGCGACCGCATTTGCAATCGCCATCATACAGACTGTTGTTGAGATCAAACGCCAGCGGGACGCTGGCGTTCAGGCAGACCTTGAAGCGACAAAAGAAAAGCTCCGGCTATCAGTCGCATTACGCGAAAGCCAACAGGCCTATGACCGCGCACAGCGCAGAGCTGGCCAATATCAACAGAAGTTGGAAACAGTCAGCCACGATATGTTGCAACCTTTAGCGTCTTTGAAAAAAGCCGTCGGCGATAACCTGCAACTAGATGAAGCGTCATCAAAAAAAATGTCAGATGCATTTAGTTATTTTGAGGCACTGGCGCGCGAAAACGTCCAGCACGGAACCGGCGGTCGCGACGACCATGGTAGACTTCACCTGCCAACGGTGCCACCGCTTACGGTTTCTACGATCATCAACAATGTTGTTAAGATGTTTGAAGACGAAGCCGCGTCAAAAGGTTTGCAGCTTCGCGCGGTATTATCGGATCAGGACGAAACTACGGACGATCCGGTATTGTTGATGCGCGCCATCAGCAACCTCGTGTCCAACAGCATTCAATATACCGATGAAGGTGAAGTTGTAATTGCCGTCGACTTTAAAGATGGACGCAGCATTGTAACGGTGCGAGATACCGGTCCTGGAATTGCTCCGGATATGCTTGAAACCGTCAAGCAAAGCGGCGTTAAAGGCGTGCAATCAGTTGGCAGTGGTCTCGGGCTGTCCATCGTGGAAGACGCTGCCCAACGTCTTGGCGCTGCATTTACCATGACCTCGGACATAGGTGCTGGAACACTGGCTTCACTTCAGCTCCCCGCGAAAACCTAGAACGAAGCATTCTTGATAAGCCGGGTTTGATAATTAGAGTTTGGCTGAGTGATCACCGCACACGAAGATGTCAGAAACTCAGTGCGCCCAAGTCCAGGAAAATCAAAAACATTGGGTGTTTCAGTTGTCAAAAATTCCGGTACCACGCCGCCGCATAGCATTGGCCCTACGCATTCCTTCCAGGAAAGAAAAGTTGGCTCGCCTGAGCGTAAAATAATCTGACGGTCACGATTGTCCTCAGGGTGCCAAACACCATTCAGATCAATCTTGTCAGACGCATTTTCTGCGTTTTCGCAAGTCAGCGGTTCAAGGTCGGTATTCTGCAATGTAAAATCGACAGATCGACCAGATTTTATAAACAAGCGGTTATAACCGGTGTCGTATGAAAAGACGTATATTGTCGGCTCGACATTTTCAAATACGAACTGTCGTGTTGGCGTCCGCCTACAGTCTTTTTTAACGCCACCGATAGCTTTCTCGAAAAGAAAATATCCGCTGATATGAATTTTTCGCCCATCGCGATCAAGGGTTACATTCAGCGTGTCTCCAGCGGGGCTTAATGAACTGGAGGTACAACGGCCAAGAAAAACCTCGACGGTCAAATCGCCAGTTTCAGGGTTTCGTTCTGCGTGTATGCGCGGCAGAACAGACGATAGTCCATCCGACATAGCGTCAATTTTGGCGGGCCCCTCTGCGTCAGCTCTATCTTGTGCTGTCGCACAGCCCAAAAGAGTCAATGCCGTCAAGACCACGACGAAGAACCTAGTCTGCACAAAATACCTCACCCGATGAAGGATTGATATCAAGATTAACACAGTCAGCCAGCGGATCACCATCAGTAGGCGGATTGTCAATACTTGGCGGTCGATTATCAGTAACCGGCGTCAGTGCAGGCTGTGTCACGCGCCCGGCCTTTATATCACGTTCGGCTTGGAATGCTGTTTCATCACCTACTTCCCTGCGAATAAGTGCAAATTTCGCGGGTCCCAACATGCCAGCAACGCTAACATTGAGATTGCCGTCATCATTTAACGTCAATGTTGACTCGCCCATGAGCGGCAGATCGAAACCCGTGTAAACGCCTGGACCGGATCGTTGCAAATCTTTCACTACGACCATGTCCGGTTGGACTTTCAATGTGAAAAGGTGTAGCCAGGAATCGATTGCGTAAGCACGCCCTCCTTCGATCCGGATTTTCTTTCTGATGGTCGAAATCATCCAGACGCCATCAATTGGCAGCGGGTCTGTTTTTTCAACGCTGTATTTATCAGGCAAAAATGCGTCTACCTGCGGAATACCGGCGGCTTCGGAAATTGCTTCGCTTAAATCCTGGGCATTGGCTGCGGGACTAACCGCAATACACGCTGTAAGTGCGCCCGCAGTCAGGATGGTTAATTTTACTTGTCGTCGCGCCGCCATAATCAGCTCTCCTCTTGGTGCCGTTTTGGCCCGTCCTAATTGATGACGAGATTTTTGCTGATCATGCTTCGTCAAGATATGGGTAGTGCTACCCATATTTTTCATCCTCAAACCGTCCAATACTCCGGGTAATTACCATTCCAGCTTACAGGCAGGGGCCAGCTTACATGCAGAGGACAGATATGACCGGACTGAGAATCGCATCCGCAGTGCCATTATTGCGGATTCTGCTGCTGGGGCTCGTACTCACTTTTTTTGGCGGAATTGATTCTGCTCATGCAAAGGGCGGCCTCAATGAAACACCACGAAAAATCGGGTTTAATTGCGACAAGGGTCTGGCACCACAAAGCGGCAAATGCGTGCCTTGCGGACATGAAAGCGGCCAACCAGCCTGCGAGCCTATGCGCAAAGGCCCACAATGTTATCGCTACATGGAAAATGTAAACGGTACTTGCCGTGCAAGAGGCGGTAACAATCAATCGCCATATTCCGGGACCGGATTTGATTGCAAACCGGGTTACAATGTTGGCAGCAATGGCAATTGTACGCCTTGCGGCGACAATGGCGAGCTTGTTTGCGAACCTATGCGCAAAGGGCCGCAATGTAATGACGGCCTTAATGAAGAAGACGGGTTCTGTACAAATCGCGGCCTCGAAGGCGGCGAGCCGTGGCCCGCCATCCGCCCGGGTTTTCGCTGTGAAAAAGGAACAGCACCCCACAACGGTACTTGCCAACCCTGCGGAGACACAAACCAACCTGCGTGTGAGTCTATGCGCACAGGAAATCGCTGCGAGGGCGCTTATAACCAAGAAAATGATAACGGGGTTTGCGAAGCGCGCGGCGGTGATGGCCAACCGGCTCTTCAAGGTCTCGGTTTTGAATGCCGCCCTGGTTTTAACTGGGATGGCGGATTGCCCGGCAATCGAACTTGTGAGCCCTGCGGCGGCTTGGGCGAGCTTGTTTGCGAGGTAATGCGTGAAGGCAGTATCTGTAATGATGGTCTCGTGCAGGATCACCATCTTGGCCGCAACACTTGCGTTCCAAGCCTTGCCGGCGATGTCGAACAAGCCGCCTGGGCATGGCTCGAGGAAACCGGGAAAGACCTTTACAACATGCTTCTCCCTATGGCCTTTGAGATGCATGAGGATGAAAACTTTCTCGATAAATTAGCGAACGAAGATGATGGCGCTGAAGATGAAGCAGAATCCAGAGTGGGTGGTTTTGAGTTGCCGGATTTCAAAGCGATCTCGGTTGGTGCCACCGCAGAAGCAAATTTCATTATCGGTATTGGCGTTGAAAGTGGTTTTGCTTTCGATACTCACAACGACCCTGCCAACAAACCCAAATGGTTTGGCAGCGGTTCGGCATCCACGAGCATCGGTGCTGGCAGTTCCTATGGTGCAAATATTGGCTTATGGACTGCAGAAAATGATGCGATTTCCGGACGATCCGTTGGCCTCGTAGTTGATCTCCGCGATGTATTGGGTGTTGACGCTAACGTCTTAAGCGACATTGGCACACAGGCTAGCACTTTTACGGTGCTTGTGGGCGTGTGGTTCGAGCGCACCGATGACTTCAAACTTGGTGATTTTGCGGGATTCACTCTGTCGCCAGTGCTGGGCGTCGGTTCCAACCTTGTTGGTGCCACCTATGTTGAGGCGACAACCGTTCAAGCGCGAAATGCAGCTGGCCGCCCCGTGGCACTGTCAGAAATAAAATCGATTGAAACCGACGGTATGAAAACCAAAAACTTCTGCAAGGGTGCCTGTCCTATTTCGATCTCTAACACCAGAGCACCTGCGGTGACGCAATCTCGTAGCACCCGTTCAGAACTAAGCCAATCTGCCAGTGGCGGCGCACTCGTCAGAGCAAATTCGGCTCAAACGGGCGGCTATGTTGGGCAATGGAAGATTGCACTCGGGGCAACATCGCTCGTGGAAGAGGTGAAAATTTATAACGCCAATTACATCATCACGCACCGGCCTTCCTCCGGCGCTACAACACGGTACGAAGCCCAAGGCGGTAATGAATATCGCGCCGCTAATGGCTCTCGTATCCGGTTTGTTTCAACCAGCCGGGGCGTCTGGATCAGCGGTAATGGTTCGACGACTTATGGGATGATCAAGTAACCCTCAAACAAGAAGCGACTTCATAGTTTTGTCGCTTCTTCTTCATCAACGATTTTGAAATACAAGGGACCGGCTTTTCGATTCCAGAAATCGTCACTTGGTCGAAGGCTTGACGCCCGATGACCCATCACGATGCAACCTCAACGATGTATGGTACCTTGGAAGGCATCATCTCATTTATGGCGATACTATTGATTCTGATGTCGTATCTCTACTGATAAATGGCGACAAAGCCAAAATGGTATTCCGGTATCGTCCGTATAATGTGCAAACGATGGCCATATGTTAGGCCTTCGCAGGCACCACACCCCGCATCAGAAGGAAGCATCATATACCCCAATACGAAGGAACGCTCGGAAATCGCCTCCCATAGCTTCGACTTAGCCACAATCATGTTAATTTTAGGGCCGCAATTAATAAACCTTGTCCCTACACCGATCAAATAGCGAACATTGTTTTTATTACTAGGTAGATAAGGGACGGACCAAGCAAGCAACCAAGACCAGTGTAAAAAGTTGCGGTCATTGCACCATAGGGAACCAGTCTTTTATCGGTGGCCGCTAAACCACCAGCAACACCGCTTGTTGTTCCCATCAGGCCGCCAAACACCATCGCCGATTTGGGATTGTTCAGACCGATTAATGGCGCGACCCACGGCGTCCCAACCATAACAAGAACTGATTTCACCAAACCCGCCGCTACTGAAAGCGCCACTACTTCAGAACTCGCACCCAAGGCCGTGCCTGTTACGGGGCCAACGATATAAGTAGCCGCCCCTCCTCCAATGGTGGTCAGACTGACAGGATCAGTGTAGCCAAAAGCCAACGCAACCAACGCACCAACAACAAAAGATACAACAACGCCAAAAATAAGCGCCAAAACACCACTAATCCCAGCACGTTTAATCTCTTTCAGATCAACGCCGAAAGCCGTGGAGACAATCGCAAAATCGCGCAGCATCGCGCCGCCCATAATGGCAAGGCCCGAAAATAGCGTGACGTCAGATAACCCCTTTGAGCCACCCGTTGCTGCACCGCCAGCCCATGCGAAGACCAGACCTACGATGATCGCGATTGCAGAACCATGAATGCGTCCCCGGCTTAAGAGATCAGACGCGCGGTAAGACAACCACAAAATCAATCCGACAAAAAGAAACGCAAAGACAAGACCATTCTTAACAAGAATATCGTGAGCGATCTCCATATCAAACCTTCTCACCTTCGGTCGCCGGCAAAGGCGGCTCAACTCCACCGATGCGCGAAAGCACAGGTACGAGCAGCAAGCATGCAATATTCGCGGCGATACCCGTCACGACCGCAACAACACCACCACTCACTGCGGCAGCCACATTCTGGATCGAGGCCATCGCAATGACGATAGGAATATACATCGCGCTCCAGAATAGAATTCCGTTCTTGGATTGCTCTGGCAGTTGACCATGCGCACGAAGCCAACCCGTGATGAAGATTAACAAAAGCATCGCAAAACCGACACCGCCGATATTGGCATCAATGCCCATAGCGGCCCCAAGAAGCCTGCCGACAATCAACCCCGCTAAATGGCAAAAAGCCAAAATAGCCACCCCATATATAATCATCAGTAGTTCTTTCCCTCCCCAAGCCATCACTAACGAGCTTTAGACGCCCGCTTTTCTTCAGCAGCTAAACAAACAAGACTATTACTTAGCTATCTCTGCGTATTTTTGGCGTAGCGCTGCTTTTTGTACCTTGCCCATAACATTTCTCGGTAAATGTTCCTGTATGATGACATGGCGTGGTACCTTAAATCGCGCAATTTTTCCCCTCAGCTCCCTAATTATTGTCTCGGAATCAAGCTGACATCCTTTGATCGGCACAACTACCGCGATCGGACATTCACCCATATCGTGATGATGCACACCAATGACCGCGCTTTCCATCACACCAGGTCGTGCATCGATAACTTCTTCAATTTCTTTGGGGTAGATGTTGTAACCGCCGGAGATAATCAGATCCTTTTCCCGTCCAACGATGCGCAAATAGCCGTCCTCCCCGATCATCCCGAGGTCGCCGGTAATAAAGAACCCATCCGCACGAAACTCCTCTGCGGTTTTTTCTGGCATTTTCCAGTAGCCAGCAAAAACATTTGGTCCTTTCACCTCTATGACACCTGTTTCCCCGACGGGCAAAACCTCTCCACTTTTGCTAGCAGCAATCCGTAACTTAATCCCCGGCAACGGATGGCCAACGGCACCCGGAATTCGCTCACCGCCATAGGGATTGGTAGCGATCATACATGTTTCTGTCATCCCATAGCGTTCAAGAATCGCATGCCCTGTCCGGTCTTTAAACTTCTTATGCTCTTCAGCAAGAAGCGGTGCAGATCCCGAAACAAACAGGCGCATACCGCTCGTCCGTGTCCGGTCCAATCGATCTACCTGAAGAAGCCTGCTATAGAATGTCGGTACACCCATTAACACGGTGGCTTCGTCCATAAGGTCTATTATCTGATCGGCATCAAACTGCGTGAGGAAAATCATTGTTGCCCCAGCCGCCAACGTCATATTGACGGCAACAAACAGGCCATGTGTATGAAATACCGGTAGCGCATGAATCAAACGGTCTGCGCTCGTGAACTGCCAGCTATCGAGAAGCGCCGCACAATTTGAGGCAAGATTTCCATGGGTTAGAATCGCTCCTTTTGAACGCCCTGTTGTACCTGAGGTATAAAGAATCGCAGCAGGATCATTAATGCTAGACGGATAAAACTCCCGGCACGGTGCTCCTTGAGCTGCAAGATCAATCAACGATCCATCGCCATTCGCTCCGAGCGTTTCACATAAGACACCCTCTTTGACACATGCATGATCGCTAATTTTCATGGGGTCACAAATGAACAAACGCGGCGTCGCATCCTCCAAAAAGAATTCAATTTCCGATTTCGTATACGCCGTATTCAACGGGAGAAACACCGCTCCCAACTGTAAAACTCCAAGATATAGCGCAATATATTCCGGACTTTTATCAGCCTGAACCGCAACGCGGTCACCGGCCTCAACACCAAGTGTCGCAAGCGCACCGGCAAATTGGGCGGCCAGTTCCGAGGTGTCTCGGTAGGTAATCAACGATAACCCCGGGCGTTCAAACAGAACTTTATCAGGATGCGTCGTCGCCGCCTTTGTGAACAACTCGAATATAGTTTTCATATCCCTCATCCAATCACGCAAATATTTCTTCTTTAAGTACGAGGCATTCCGCAAGCATTTTGCTATGCGCTACAGTCCCATCTCTAATATAAATTTCATGTTGCATTTCGAGAGCCGCAGGATCGTAGAGATAGTTGATCATTAAACCACCGGCCTTTTCGAGTGCAATGGAGGATAAATCAGCAGGCCAATTAATTCTCCATGCGCAGGCCCCATTACCCAAATGAAACCGGGCCACTGGGTCCAGAGGAACGCCAGCGCTATTTCGCTCCGTTACGATATAGCGAGCCGCTAATGCAATGACCTCTGATCGCATCGCCTCTGTGAGTGAGGGATCATCTAGCCAAACACCATTTTCTAAACGCTCCGCTAGCGCTATAATTTTTTCATCTTTCTGCTTACCAAGCCATTTTACAAATCCAGGCATGGGCGAAAGCGTAACGAACTGTTTCAAATTTTCGCTCTCGGAGGAAAGCTCGGCGACAACCTGTTTTATTAGGAAATTGCCGAAAGACACACCTTTCAGACCCGGCAAACAATTATTAATTGAGTAAAATACGGCAGTGTCTGCTTCTTCCGGATCAAGTGCTGCAGGTGTATTGAGAATTTCTGCTATTGTTGAAGGCACGCCTTTGGTCAGCGCGACTTCAACAAAAATCAACGGCTCGTCTCCTGTCGCCGGGTGAAAAAACGCATAAAGTCGGCGATCTCGCGGGTCCAACCGACGGCGAATATCCTCCCAACCGTCCATCGAATGAACACTTTCATACCGCATAATTTTTTCAAGGATCGCAGCAGAACTATTCCAGTCGATTCTGCGCATTTTCAAAAAACCGCGATTAAACCACGATCCGAACAGATGCGAGAAATCTTCATCGATAGCGGCCAACGATGGTTCCTTCCGAACCGCCGAAAGCAAATCCTCACGCATGCGCACAAGACGTAGCGTCGCATTTGAAGTTGTGTTTAAACGGCGCAACAAAATTTGACGACGCGGTTCCGTTACCCGAAACAGTGAAGCCACAGAGTCCGGCCCGCCTAAATCTTCCCACTCACGATACGCGGTACGGACCGCATCAGAATTAATTCCATATTCATCTCGGAGCATACGGAAGAATTCAATTTTATCGTGATCTGTTAGCTCAGAATAAGCATTCAGCGCCTGCTCTGCGACTGCGACCCTGGACGCATCCCCAATCCGGGTCATCAAAATATCACAACCGACCCGTAGACGTTCCTTAGCCGGACGGGTCATGGCCTCGATTGCCGCCGAGGTCGCTTTGCCGCGCAGAGATGGCGACAAGTGATCCCGACGCAACAAAGCATCAATCCAATCCTTAAGGACTGTGAATTTCAGTTTTTCCATGTCGCCCCCCCTAAAAAACCACGTGATATGGTCGGAGAAAAAATACTGATCAGAAACAAAGCAACGACTTCACGGATTTCTCTTGCCTAGTGAAAAATCAGATCGATTTTTAATTGATTTCATCGTCATCGACATTTTGGCGACGATGAAATCAATATTACATAAGGCCCCGCAATCGCATTGCGCACTTAACCAAGTACAGGTGGTTTAGTTTTAGCGATCCAGGGTGACGCTTTTTCGTACGCATGCCCAAGCTGGAGCACCGCAAGATCAGCATTTCGCGGCCCAATAAGCTGGATACCAATAGGCAAACGATTAGCACCGCCGAACCCTGCCGGCATCGCAAGGGTCGGCAACCCGGCCATCGTCGGAGGAAGCGTGACCTCCATCCAACGATGATATGAATCCATCTCAACTCCAGCAATCTCTTGTGGCCAGTGCTGGGCGACGTCAAAAGGGAAAACTTGCGCCGTCGGCAAAGCGAGGAAGTCAAACTTTTCAAACGCCTGCCGAAACGCCTCAAAGATCTTCGTACGCCCCTTTGATGCGTCGCTAAGCTGTGATCCCGTTAACTTCTTATAGCCCTCGACCTCCCAGATGGCCTCAGGTTTCATTGTTTCGCGCATAGCCGGATCAGCATAATATTCATGCAACCCGCCTCCGACTGACCAATGACGCAGCGTGACCGCCGTTCGCCACATTGCTTCCGCACTTTCGGAAAGTTGCGCTTCATCAACGTCGACCCCGATCGTGCGAAAGGCGGATAATGCATTTTCGCAGGTTTTCAGTATTCCCGACTCCATTGGCAATGCGCCACCAAGATCACCGAGCCATCCAATGCGTGCTCCCTTCCAATCGCGGTCGAGCGGCTCAGCGAACATTGCCGGATCGTCAGTCTGTGCGAACGGCGCGCGCTTGTCCGGCCCAGCCTGCACCGAAAATAAGAGAGCGACATCGCTAACACTTCGGGCCATCGGCCCCGACGTTGCAAAATTCTGCCAAAATAGGTCACTCGTTGGAATTGATGGAACACGCCCCCAAGAAGGCCGGAAACCAAAGACATTATTCCATCCTGCGGGATTGCGAAGCGATCCGCCAAAATCACTACCATCCGTGACCGGTACCATTCGCAAGGCGAGCGCCACCGCCCCACCGCCGGTGCTCCCCCCAGCCGTTTTACTGGGGTCGAAGGCATTACCAGTCACGCCAAATAGAGGGTTATATGTATGCGACCCTAGGGCGAATTCCGGTACGTTACTCTTACCGATAAAAATCGCGCCAGCGTGCCGCATACGGCTAACGACCAACGAGTCGGCTGTCGGGATGTTATCCTTAAAAATGGGGGAACCATCCGTAGTCAGAATCCCTTTAGTCGATGCGGTGTCTTTGACTGCATGCGGAAACCCGTGCAACGCACCGCGAAACTGACCTTTGGCGGCCTCCTCATCTAAGGTTGCCGCTTGCTTGAGTGCCTCCTGACTATCAATTCGCGAAACAATAGCGTTGAATCGTGGATTGAGCGCGTCCACCCTAGCTAAATGCGCCGTCATCAGTTCTCGCGCGGATAGATCCTTTTTCCGCAGCGCCCGTGATAGAGACACGGCGTTCATATCAAGTATATCACTCATCTGATCCAGCCCCTTCACCGCAGCCAATGCCGGCGTCACAGCCAAGAATGCTGGAACAGCCGCTAACACTTCACGGCGACGAATCCCCAGGTTTGTCTCTTTACTGATCATTCTAACCTTCCCTATTTTCAACTCTTCTCACACCAAGGGGTGTTTGTTTCTGCATATCAGATTGTGGTTCAATGAATGCATTAATATCACACCTTGCCTCGATAATTAGGCTACGTAGCATTTCTCCATTTGCACAAGTCGCATCACCAAAAACTCTAATTTCTATGTGTTTCAACTTTCGCCGCCGTCCGGATCCACCAAAGTTTCAGACCAAGGACTATTAATATTAACAACCACAGTCCAAGGACTGTTATAAAAATACGCCCTAGCAATCCACCGGCTTCGCCAACATGAATTGCATAAAGTGCGTTTACGAAAGAAATAGCGAATGGTGCCTCGCTCGCAGGGAAGATTGATATAATGTTCCCGTTCTTCGCATTTACGGTAACATAACTCTTCCCGTATGCACGGCGCAATTCGCCCGGCTCAAGTAAACGAAATTGGTAAAATGCGTTTTCTTCAGTCGGCATGTTCACCGAGGTCAATTTGCTACCTGGGATAGCAGCCATTGCAGTTGAGGCTGCCTCTGAAAAAGTGACGTGTCCTGTTCCGCTGTCTGCTACTTGAGAAATTTTCGGCAATTCAGCGCCCAGAACACCCGCCACACTACTTTCATAGCGCAGCAAAACACCCGACCCCACAAGAATAAGCGCAGGGATAACCGCCACTGCACCAAAGAGTAGGTGAAAGTGAAACAAACGCCCCCTTGAAGGTAATCTTTTTGATGGCCACGGCTGTCTCTTCAACATGCCGCGACGACTCCACGCAATATTGAACGCAATAATCAAATTGAAAAATAATAAAATTCCGCTGATACCGATGATCGTTTTACCAACGTCACCAACAAGCAGGTTGTGATGAATTCTGACAAGAGTATTAAAAAACCGACTGCTATCCGCAAGCGAATACTCGATAATAGAGCCATCCCCCAATATCCGCACCTTTTCACCGGTTGATAGATTCAAGTAGTATCGATCAGCCCGCCCAGCTGTTGTCCATACCGACTTTACCCTAACATCCTTCCCTTCTTCTAAAGAAGAAATTTGCCGCCCAATTGCGACCAGGTCAGTCCGCTGATGCGCACCTGCGATCGCGAGATCTCTTGCTTCCCAATGAAATGTTATGAACATACCGGTTAACACTTGGGCCAACCAAAATACTGCAAAAATCAGGCTCATCCACCTATGTAGAGCGAGTAGGCGTTTAGACATGATGGTTCAGCCCTTTATATTTTTCAGCGCACGTCACTTTAGAGAAATGCGTTCTAAACAGACTAATTTTTTTAGCTGCGAACCTTATTCCGACCGCGTACCCAAAGCACCGATCTCGCAAGCCAACGAAGAACCACGCGGGAACCGTCAACCTTGCCGGGGGGCTTGATCAAGAAAGACCGAGCCCCCTTAAACATTGATAAAACCGCTGCGCTAGAAATCGATCGACGCAGAGGCTTTGAACGTCCGTGGACGCCCCTGAAGGAGACGGCCTGTGCCCGATCCGAACGCGGTGTAGCCTGAAGACCAATACCGAGAATTCGCTACATTATCGACGGTGAACCGCAAGGTTACTGGGCGATTCGCCCCAACAAAAACGTAGCGCGCACCCAAATCCGCACGGGTCCAGCTATCAAGCTCCAGCAGGTTACTTGTGTCAGCATATTGCTCGCCGGTGTGAACAATACGACCTGTTAAAGTGACGCCTGGCGCGAACGACAAATCCCATTCGGCATTTGCATTCATGGTGTATTTAGGAACGCCCAATGCGGCATTTCCTTCATTCACACCACCTGCTGTTTCCCTAAGCTCAGTATCAATGATCGCCCCGCCTGTGATGAGCCTCAACCCTTCTACGGGTTCACCAGAAAGGAACAACTCGACACCGCGATTACGCTGGTTACCAAAATCACTAAACAACAAAAACCCAGGTGCATCAGGATCAGCACCGAGATAGAAGCTGGGCATTTCGATCTGGAATAAAGCTAGACTAGCGCTAAATCGCTCCATTTCAATCTTGCCGCCTAACTCATACTGCACCGATTTAGAAGGACGTAGTACTTCTCCGCCGTTACTAACCGGAAGCTCTGCACCACCGGGATCGTCTGGATCCGAACCGGAATCAGGGGCAGTTCCGCCTTGGGTCAACCCTTCAATCCGGTTTGCAAAAAAGGAGATATTATCGGCGGGCCTTACCACCAAGCCGACTACTGGCGTCACGGCGTCTTCTTTATAAAAACTACCTAGCCCGGATTTGACTTCTTGTAATCGCAATCCACCAGTCAGCAGAATTCGATCATCCCAAAACCCGATAGTATCCGAAACGAAAGCACTAAGCTGCCGAGATAGATTGCTAATGGACGGATCATCAAGATCACCTCTGACGAAAGTCTGAACCGGCGATAACGGCATCTCTACTGGATCATACAGATTTTGATAAACGGACTGCCGAAAGTCAAAGGCTGATCTAAATTGTTGCCAGTTTGCATTGGCCCCGACATTGACTTCATGCGTAATGGCACTGCCAAATTTTACGCGTAAACCCGTCTCCATTGCCTCGTTTCTCTGGCGTGCGGCGATGATCGAACCGCTGTTAGTGCCGTCGCCTGTACCGATATCAGTGAGCGTGAATCTGCCATATTGGCCAAATTCTTCACTGCGTAGCGCGCCAGCGCTCGCATAGAACATTGCATTATCAGTGAGGTCGTATTCAAAGCGAACCTGACCAAACACGCTCTCAAGTTCAGTCGTAGCGTATGAGGGACCGTAATTTACATTGTTGTCGGGAACTTCCGGCACCGCGCCAGTTACCCTGATCTTCGGTCGAAACTGGTTTACTTCAACTCGTTGAAAGGCTCCATCAACGATGAAGCGCATGTTTCCGACCTCCCAATCGAATGCACCACCCAATACGAGCGTTTCGCGAAATTCGTCATCTATTGCGCCATTGCCGCTACGAAACGCGCCGTTAACCCTCGCACCAACTTGATCCTCGTTACCAAAGCGTCGAGATACATCGGCACTACCTCCAAAATGCTCTTTGGACGAATAATTTAATGTGGCACGAGTAAGCGGCTCTGCAAGCGCATGCTTCATTTGGAGATTTACGCCGCCTCCAATCCCACTACCACCCGGCGAGGCTCCATTCAGAAAAGCATTTGCGCCGTTCAATACTTGAACGCCTGAATAAAGCTCAGGAGCAACAAGCTGACGCGGCGTGACGCCAAATAATCCATTCATCCCGACATCGTCGCCAAACACTTGAAACCCGCGAATGACGAACTGCTCGGATGCATTCCCTGAACCCAACGTCCTGCGCACGGTCGGATCGTTTTCAAGCACATCGCCAAGCGATTGCGGTTGCTGGTTTTGTATCAAAGTTTCGTCAAAGGTCCGAAACGTAAAAGGAGTATCAATTGCATCCTTGTCACCAAACACGCCCAGATCGCCCCCCGAACGAACCTCGGTCTGGTTCCTTCGCTGAGCGGTCACAACGATGACATCCTTATCCGTTTCGACGTTCCGCTCATCAGCCTTGGCATCCTGCGCGATCGCCGGACACCCGAGGGCGGCGGTAATCAATCCAGAAGCCAAGGCAAAACCCTTGCGCTTAATTTTGCGATTTTCTTGAAGCCCCATTTTTAGTTCCCCTTTTTTCTATTTAAATCGGAATCTCGTCATAAACTTGATCGGCTACGACAGGCGTTAATCGAGATGAACCTGATTACTGATTTAACAAGCAACACAACTGTAACCAGTATTGCTTCGTTATTACTTGCCCCTCACCTAACTATTCAAATAATCGGAATAAGTCTTCCGCATTGAAATGTAGCCACCGTGAATGATTGATTTCTTTGCTGTGTTACAAAGACAATACGCACATTTCACAAACATTTTATATACAATTTCATCGATGAATGCAATCTATGAATACAATTAATTTATTTTTGAATTTTATGAATACAATCTATCGGATCACTTTCCATTTTCGTATACTAGACGAACATGCGACCCACCGAGATGAATATGCCCTATGACTGGTTACTTCCCCCAATAACAAAACCTGTTATTGCTGCGGGAAAATCACACAACTGGACGCAAGCCGTGGGATACAATGTGTAAAATCAAATGGTTGTATGGAGGCCCAATTGGCAAATGAACTAAAGAATGAGCCGTTATTATCTGAAAAAATACGGAGATCCTTGGCGGAGGAGATTGCGGCCGGATCGCTACGTTCAGGAACACAGCTAGATGAGCAACAAGTAGCCCTGCGCTTCGGAACATCCCGCACCCCGGCACGAGAAGCATTGCGCCAACTGGCAATGGATGGTCTGGTCGTCGTGCGCCCCCGACGCGGCGCGGTCGTCGCGGAAATGTCGATTGAGCGCCTTGCAGATATGTTCGAAATGTCTGCCGAAATAGAAGCACTTTGTGTCCGACTGGCAACGCTCCGCATGCGTCCTCTCGAGCGAGTGCGTCTCGCACGTATGCACGAAAACTCTGCGTCACTCGTTGAAGCAGGTGATGTAAGTTCCTATTCCTCCTTCAACCTTGCTTTTCATGAAGCAATTTATAGCGCTACTCACAACAATTATATCTCCGAACAGGCACTCGCACTACGCAATCGCATGGCCGGTTTCCGCCGGGCGCAGATGTTCGAAACACAGCGTATGCAGCACTCTTTCGAAGAACATCGCATTATCATTGAAGCAGTAATACGCGGCGACGGTGATGAAGCGGCGCGAGCTATGCGCACCCACCTTATGAATGCAGCAGGAGCGCTCGAACGCTTTACTATTTCACAAGACAACGATCAGGAGATCGACGAAACCTAACCCATTTGGATCAACTCCAAACGAACATCGAGCTATAATTATCGAGGCGCATTAACCTATAAACACAATCGAAAACGGTATTTCCAAGTGGCGGGTACTTCGAGTCCAATTTAGATGAATACGGACCGTATATTCACATGACTATTCGTCAGGTTTTAATGTCCGTATATCTCATGCCAATCGGGATCATTAATTGGGAGCCAATGCTCCGTTTTTTCTTTCGTGAACCATGGTACCGGCGCGGAAGTAGAATTCGGCCAGATTTCAGAAAGTGTTGCAGCTTCATAAAGTATCCCGTCGCGCATTACCGCAGAGATATCGCGCGCATGCTGAATATCTTCGAGTGGATTAGCATCCAATATTAAAAGATCAGCAATTTTCCCAGTTTCGAGCGTACCGAGATCATTCAGCCGGCCAATTGTTTCCGCGGACCCGGCGGTCGCAGCGTGCAAAACCACCATGGCTTCCATTCCGCCCATAGCATGGGCCTCCATTTCCCAATGAAAGCCGATTCCGGGTAGATTGCCGTGCGCACCAACTCCTATCAACCCACCCTTTGCAGCCAGTTCGTTGGCTTCTTGTGAAACTTGAGGAAAGCGCATCGTACGAAGTGACCGCCAATCCCAAGACCCATCGAGCTTTTGCCGTATCGCCGAAGGCGACCAAAACCGGTTGATCCGCCCATCTAACGAACTCTCACCATTTGGCACCAACCAATCTAGCGCTGGCGAACCACTATTTGTAATTGACAAAGTCATCACGTAGCTGGTCCGCATCTCCACCATTAGTTCAATTACATCTTCACCAAGCGGAAGAGCAGGCAGAGCATGCTCGTGACCGGCATAACCGTCGAGAATTTGGGTAAGGTCTAGCTTTAAGGACAACGCGCCTTCTGTTGTGGGCATTAGCCCTTGCTCTCGCGCCGCTTGAGCGATCCACTGCCGCACCTCGCGATTACCAGCTCGGTATTGCTTAATATTATCGATGCCATAGCCTTCGGAATATCGCTTTAGTACCCGGCGAACTTCATCAAGTGATTTAAACCTTTGCTTTGAAAAGATTGCCGGTCCGGTCGAACGTAATCGCGGTCCCAAGACAAGTCCGGCATCCGCCAACCCTTCATATTCAAGCAAGTCCTCGCTCAGCGTCGAAGGATCAAAGCTTGTTGTCACCCCATAAGCCAAACGCGCTCTTAACGCCCAAATTTCGTGTGCAGGAACATCGCGCCTGATCGAACCGATATGATCGTGAGCGTCAATGAAACCCGGCATGACCGTTTTGCCGGAAATATCGTGGCGCAACGTACCTTCAGGCACGGAGAATGAACCGGCCGGTCCCACAGCAGCTATACGACGCCCCGTCACAAGAATGTCGGCATTGGTGATTACCGTATCGCCATTTGCCATAGTCAGGGCGCGACCACCGGTCAACAACAAAGATCCACTGTGTATTGGACGCTGCACACTAACCGCGAAGCGCCCCTTAAACAATGGCTCGGTCACATCCTGGGTAGGGTCGAAACGCCCCCAAGACATACCTGCATAAAGATCAAGACGGTCTGACCCTGCCCAAGCGATATAGTCAGCGCCCATAGCCGCTAATTGTTGAATATCGACATTTCTCGCGGATTCAACATCTGTCCGGGTACCCTCCTTTTTCGGCATTGGAAGTACATAGACGCGGTTTGCCACCAAAGCCGCAACCCGACTGCCGTCAGGGGATAATTCAATCGCGCTTGCTAAAGCTTGATCCTCACTGAAATACCATCCTGGTCCGGAAATGCTGATTACCGGTTTTACATTTTTCTCTTTCGCGTCATAACGCATCAACCCATTGGGTCCAAGAAAATGGGGTTCGCGATCGCCGCCAAAATGGATACGTCCGCCAAATTCGCCAACCGCTAGTACGCGCTCCTCACCACTCATTAAATCGATGCGCACTAATTGTGATTTCCGAATGGCACCAATCTCGAAGTTTGACTGCCTGCGAGCATCTGTTGCCGAACGAAAAGCATAGATAGCCAGCCCGTCCGGAGAAAAAGTTGGATTCCGCCAAAACGCCGAAGTAACCGTACGCCGTTTTGCTTGCCCCTCACCATTCGAAGGCATCGTCCAAACAGCGCCGCCCTCAGCTTCCGTCCAACTGACGAACGAAATTAAACTTCCATCCGGAGACCACGCGGGATGCGCCGGAGATTCCACACCAGCCTCTAGTTGAATCAGTGCACCGCCTACTTTTTGCACATAAAGATTTCCCAAAGAGCGGAATGCTATGTACTGGCCATCGGGCGACGGCATCGGTGCCATGGCGAGCTTTGCCAAAACTGGACCGTCTTCTTCAGAAAGTCGAATTCGGGTGCTTGGCCCGACAGCGGTACGGGCATTAATAAGTCGGCGCAACCGTTCAGGAACACCCCCGTTGAGTGGACGCCGCTCTATTTGCCCCTCATGAGACAAAATTAATGCATCACTATCGGCAGTAAAAGAGAACCGAGGAAGTAACCCCATCCAAGCCGACGCCTGCAAAGCGTCTGCATCAGTTTCCCCTAAACTGATATCGTTGCCAGTAAAAAGGTTCCTCACTCGCAAAATATTGCGACCAGAATCACGCACGATATAGGCAACGCTAGTGCCGTCTGGCGACACTAGCGGTTTAAAATAGCTTTCCTCTTTCGTCCGGCGAGCAGCAGAACCAGCAATCACCTCCAGCTCTTCGCCGCTGTTCAGATCGCGAACACCAATCGTCCAGCGTACAGGGCTAGAGAAATCCAAATTTCCCTTTCGTCGGGCGTAATATAAATGCTTGCCATTTGGTGCGGGGGCCGCACCCAGCGTACTTTGCACGCCGCCACTCTTCAACTTCGCCGGAACTAGGAGTTCCTTTTTTCCGTTCAGTGAGAATTGCCATAACTCGTAGCTATCAATATCGGCACGATAGCGACTAGCATATATAGATTGTCCGTCAACAGACCATGCCGGAGACGTCAATGCCGTGTCATCGTCAAAACCGCCTATCATTTTGGTTTTGCTGCCGTCGAGCCGCGCGATCCAGATGCTTTCGGAGCCACTCCTGTCACTAACAAACGCGACCCACTCGCCATCGGGCGAAAAAACGGGCTGGCTATCGAAAGCAAGTCCCTCGCTAAATTGTTGTGCCTCGCCACCGTCAGCAGGCATCACAAAAAGATCACCCAGCATATCAAAGACAAGACGTTCGCCATCCGGAGAAACATCAAGCGAAGTCCACGTGGTTGTATCCGGCGAATGAGTAAGAATGCGACTTGCCTCTATCGGCAATCGTTCATTTTGCGCTTGCGCGCTGGGCGTTATCGTAACCAATACACACAACAAAAGGAAAAACTTTTGCATCATTGACCCTGCATGTAGCGTTGACCCAACATATCTTGCCGAGTCTCAAGAGGCATTTCGTGGCCAGCCACGAAGACAGCATGAGCATTAGTTGATGCCTCAAAAGGGTCACCTGACCATAAAACAAAATCAGCCGGTGCGCCTGATACCAATGTCCCCGCTCCGTCCGCGCTACCAAACACTCGATTTGGAACCACGGTGACAGCGCGCAATGCCTCGTACCAGTCAAGCCCCTCAACGACGGCTGTTGCGGCCTCCATACGCAAACCGAGACCGGCATTGTATGTTGATCCAATATTACCCGCTACCTGGCCGATCATCACATCGACACCCGCCGCATTGAGAATTGAGATATTGTCACTACGAACACCTATCTCATCAAAACTCGATGGAATATTAACGCTAGGGGTTACGATTACAGATATCTCTGCGTCAGCCAATTTGTCCGCGAGTTGCCACGCTTGCGCGCCTCCAACAACAACTGAACGGATGTTATAATCGCTTGCAAGCTCTATTAATTGTCTTAGATCGCTTTCGCGATCAGTGAACAAAACAAGCGGAACGGTACGGCACAAAACCAACTCCAATGCCTTTTCATTCGACTTGCCGAGCGGCAAATCGCCAATGTCACCCTTTTTTCCTGTTTTATTGCACGATAATTCGCCGCGGGCCTCCGTCAATTCTCCTCTTAAACGCTGCCACAACACGGCACGTGACCCAAAACCATCGCGATTGTAATCACCACTTACGTAAGCAAGAACACCAGCTTTTGCCCTTACTTCGATGTTGCGGCTGCCGCCTAGTCGAATGACCGCACCATATCCCCCAAATAGTGGATCCTTTCCTGCGTTGGGTGTGAGAAATGCGTTAGTCATGCCATCCGCACGCGCCAGCACAATCGCCGTACTTAATTGATTGACTGCAAGTGACGGATCAAATCCAACGGTAAGGTCCGAGTCTGCAGATTTATAGTCCACCGTTTCTGGCGCGCCCGACATTTCCTGAAGCCCAAGCTTCGTTGCCGCATTGAATAGACCAGGCGTAACAATAGAATTGCCACCGTTGATGGTTCGCACGCCATCTGGCACATCACCAGCAGCTACCACCGAAATGATACGTCCATCCCGCACCAATATTGTGGCATTATCTATTGGTTCTGCGACATCCTCAGACTCCATTGTGTAAGCCCGCACATCAACAACCGCGAATTCTTGGCCCATCGCTGGTGACAAGAACATAATCAAAGTGATTAAAGCTATCAGTACACACCTGATCATGGCATAACCTCGATCGCCGGTGTTCGACCTAAATCAAAATCGGACTGCCGCTGCTCTGCGTCAGCATTGAATCGAATTGCACCATCAATGAGTACAAGTTTGGGCCGAGAATAGGCGCTAAACGGATTACCGTTCCAAAGAACAATATCCGCTGCGAATCCCGGCGCGATTGTACCAATACGGTCTCCTAGCCCAATTGCGGAAGCAGGCGCGCTTGTAATCCAGCGGACCATTTGTTCCTCAGGAACGCTGAGGCCCAACCGACGCCCGGCCGCCTCCGCCTTCGCGGCCTCGATGTTTAAATACTGACCTACGAAGGGCGAGTCTGAATGCATCATTACGCAGCCCCCCCTCTCATGCAACAGCGGTGCATTGGCGCGAATGGCGTCCATAGCCTCGCGTTTGTAGCCCCACCAATCGGACCAAACGGCACTACACGTCCCGGCGGCGCGCAACTGATCTACAATTTTGTAGGCTTCGGTAGCGTGATGAAAAGCCTTTATTTGAAAACCATATTCGCGGGCAAGATTGAGCATGACGCTCATGTCGAATGCGCGATAGCAATGAAAGTGTACGTTGATTTTTCCCGCCAATACGCCTGCCAACGCAACAGTCTTAGCATCATCCGACACAGATCCAGTTGCTTGCCAATTCACTAACATTTCGCGGGCTGCATCGAAACGATCTCGCATATAAGCGTGAACGCCCGCCCTGCTGGTTGGCCAGTCCTTCGTACTAGAAGCATCCGCACCCTTCCATTTTGGGTTTTCACCACAAGCCATCTTGAAACCAAGCGGAGCGTTAGGGAATTTCATTTCGGAAACTGTCGAAGCAGGTACTGGCTTGACGATCACCGAATGCCCGCCAAAAATAGGTGCTGAACCAGGTAGTACTTGAATCGTAGTGACACCACGACTAAGCGCCCGAGCAAATGCGGTGTCCTGCGGGTCTATAGCAGTCTCTATCCAGGTATCTCCAACGTCGACATCGCTGCCCTCGCTAACATCCGACGCTTGTCTATTACTATCCGTCCGTGGACGAACATTGGTACCATTGTGACTGTGAATATCTATTATTCCAGGAGTAACCCATAAACCTGAGGCATCAATTTCATCGACACCATCCGTAGGAAAATCGTTGCCGATTGCTATAACATGCCCATCACGAATTAAAATATCGCGACCCTCAAATCGTGCACCTGCCCCATCAAGTATGGTAGCATTGCGAATAATAATAGGATCAGAGGGAATGGGCCGATAGGTCGAAGAAATGGGCGCATCATCCCATGGTGCCGCAGCCCCGGTCGTCGCAAAGCATGCAAAAAATGCAAGCCATTTCACCAACGATATCGTTCGATCAAAAACGTTCATAATCTTGTATTCCGCCAATCGACACTCCACTGTGTGAGCTGTTTTGCAGTACATTTAAAAGATATCAAATTGGAAAACATCCCGCACTTCATCCTCTAAAATAACGATAAGTCACCTCAATCATTTGCCATATTGCCGAAGCCATCACCCAACTTTAATAGTAAGCAGTGCCGTAAACGGATTAAAGATTCAAACGTCCGACTAGGCAACTCCCCTCCTTCCGCACGATAGCCACACATGCCTACTACCTAGAAATTATAATTCAATTTTGCATTACCTTTGACGCACGTTCTCTGCCAGATCGATACGATCTCGATTAAAGTCGTACATCCAATGGCGCAAAGGGGTTTCCGGCAAATTGGACAATATATGTCGTAAGTCCTTAACCGTTTCATCTTGTCCAAGCTTGAACTTCACTTGAACGGATCTAACTTGCGCACGAAAACCAACGATGTGCGGAATAAGCTGTTGATACCGCTCGCCCAATTCCTGAGCAGACCACGGTCGATCATTATTTTTTTCAACTTGATTAATAAGAAGCTCAAGCGCCGCCGGGGTTAGCTCATCTTCTACAGAAATGTTTGCGCTAATACGCGCTTGAACATAGTTCCAGGTCGGTGCCCAGTCACGTCTACCGGCGCATGAAGGAGATACATAGCCCTGCGGCCCCATAAAGAGAATCTCAGCATGGGAATCTTTAGAAAACGCTTCATTGAGCGGATTTGACCGAGCAAAATGCCCGATCAACTCATTCAGTTCATTGCACTCATTATGGATACCAACCAATGGGAGTAACGACGCCTCTTTCAATCCCGGAGCATGCACCCAAGCTAAAGGGTAGCTTTCGATCAACTTACGTATGTCATGGGGCGTGCGCGCATCGAATGGAGAGCTCGCAACATCATCTATTTCATCCATAACCCATCACATCCACAGCCAAACAAACTGACGTGACTTTAGGGCTTAATTGGATCATAATGTATATCCAATTTTTTTTATTCTAGGATACCAATAAGTGCAAAATTGGCGAGTTAACCTTGGTGAGCGTATCGATCCTGATTTATCCACGCCGCTGTATCTCCAAATTATTCAAGTGGTCGTTCGCGATATCGAAAGTGGACGCCTTCCGGCCGGGACCTTTCTACCAAGCAGTAGATCTTTGGCGCAAATATTAGGCGTGAGCCGTAAAACGGTCGTGATTGCGTATGACGATTTAATTTCACAGGGCTGGCTAACCACTGAAGGTACGCGCGGCACCATGGTTTCCAAACAACTGCCAGAGACCAAAGCTTCTGCGAAGCGATGGGCCCCCGCGGCGGACGCTTCAAACCGCATTCGGTACGCCTTTGCTGTTCCGCCCGAACGCCCGCTTGCCATTCCCACAGAAGCCAAACTTAAAATTGACGAAGGTGCACCGGACGGCCGGCTGTTTCCGCCCGAATTACTTGCGCGAGCGCTGCGCAAAGCCACGCTTCATGCCTCTCGTTCGAATAACCTCCAGTACCGAGATCCACGCGGATCACAGTCGCTTCGGCGCGCCATCGCAGAAATGCTTACTGCACAACGCGGTCTAGCTGTCGATGAAGATAATATTTGCATTACCCGGGGCGGTCAGCACGGGATCTTTCTTGCAGCGATGACAACATTGCGGCCAGGCGATGCGGTAATCGTGGAGGCATTAACATATGAACCTGCTGTTTCCGCCTTTGAAGCTATGGGTGCCGAGATAATCACCGTTGGGCTCGACAATCATGGCATGATCGTCGACGACGTCGCGGCGATTTGCCGAGAAAGATCGGTAAAGACAGTTTTTGCGACGCCCCACCACCAATTTCCGACCACAGTCGCACTATCGCCTGAACGACGCCTTCAACTTGTTGACCTCGCGAGAGAATACGCATTTGCCATTATAGAAGACGACTACGACCACGAATTTCATTTTGAATCGCAGCCTCTTCTGCCCATTGCCGCATATGCACCCGGCGAGACAGTTTATGTTGGATCACTGTCTAAATTGCTACTACCCGCATTGCGGGTCGGCTATATTGCGGCCCCACCTAAAATGATCGATACCGTCGCACACATGGTTTCCCTCACGGACGGGATGGGAAATACGATTGTCGAAAATGCTGCATCTGCACTGATCTCGAACGGTGAGATGCGGCGCCATTCACGCAAGGTAAAACAAATCTATGCTGATCGCCGTGAACGCTTTGCCCGCGAACTCGATAGCGAGCTTGGTGATCGGGCAATATTCAAGATCCCCGATGGCGGCCTTGCCTTTTGGGTAGAATTCAACGGCGATTTAAACCAAATCGAGAAGCACGCCGTTGCTGACGGACTGCGCTTCGCTTCACACAAAAGCTACATGACCCGCACCAATGCCGCCCGAGGACTTCGGCTCGGCTTTGCAAGTCTTGACGAAGAAGAGACCCGGATTGCGGTTTCCGCTCTCGCGAAAGCCAGTCGGTAAATTGGACTCCTCTATTTATACAAAACTGGCTCTTTTATAGTCCTCTCACGAGACGCAATCTGCCGCTGCTGACGGAATGATATCAATCAAATCCGCGCGCAGGAAGAATTCAGTGCTGCACTTTTCCAGCCAGCCCTGTCACATCTTACAGGTCGATTGAATATGCCTTTTGAACAGTTTTCACCCCAAGTTCGTCCGCAATCATTGCTTCGTCGGGCAATCACCGCTGCTTACCGACAGCCGGAACAAGAGTGCATTTCAAAATTACTTCCGAGCGTCACATTTTCCGATCAGCTGAACACCAAAATTGAGACAACGGCACGTAGCCTCGTGAAAGCACTTCGTGCTGGTAGATCGTCAAGTGGTTTAGATGACCTAATTCAGGAATATGCTCTCTCCAGTGATGAGGGTATCGCACTGATGTGTCTTGCAGAAGCATTACTCCGTATACCCGACGAAAAAACACGCGACTGCATGATTAAGGACAAGATCGCACCCGGCAACTGGCAGGCTCATCTCGGTAAAGACCGTTCAGTATTTGTGAATTCTGCGACTTGGGGCCTTGTAGTAACGGGAAAACTGGTTCGTTCCGATAACGACGCGGGACTTTCTTCGGCGCTCACTCGAACGATCTCTCGATCAGGACAGCCTATTATCCGAAAAGGCGTCGAAGTCGCTATGAATTTTCTAGGCGACCAATTCGTAGCCGGAAAAACAATTTCAATGGGCATCAAACGCGCCCGCCATTATGAAAAAATGGGTTTTCTCTACAGCTATGACATGCTGGGGGAAGCCGCTGTTACCGCTGAAGACGCGACCGCGTACTACAATTCGTATAGAGATGCTATACGCCAAGTAGGAGAGGCCGCACGCGGCGAGAGCGTCTACGACAATCCAGGTATATCAATTAAACTCTCTGCGCTTCATCCCCGCTATGAACGAGCAAAAGCATCTAAAGTGCTGGCGGAGTTACTACCGCGCGTTCAGTCACTGGCGAAGTTAGCAAAGTTTTACAACATCGGTATGAACATCGATGCCGAAGAAGCCGACCGGCTCGAACTGTCGCTCGATTTATTTGAAAGCCTGGCGCTTGATACCCGCCTTACAGGCTGGGATGGGTTAGGATTCGTCGCGCAAGCCTATAGTAAGCGCTGTCCGGAAGTAATCGACTGGCTGGCAGACCTCGCAAAGAGATCTAATCACCGCTTTATGGTGCGACTAGTCAAGGGTGCCTATTGGGATACAGAAATCAAACAAACGCAGGTCGATGGCCTGGATGATTTTCCTGTTTATACGCGCAAAGCACATACAGACATTTCCTATCTCGCCTGTGCCAAAAAATTGCTTGATGCGCGAAATGTTTTATTCCCGCAATTTGCCACCCATAACGCCCATAGCCTTTCTGCGATTTATCACATGGCCGGGCACGATTATACTGCGGCTGACTATGAATTTCAGTGCCTGCACGGCATGGGGGAACGACTTTATTCCGAAATCGTAGGACCACAAAAACTTGCGCGACCGTGTCGTATCTATGCTCCAATCGGCACGCACGAAACGCTTCTCGCTTATTTAGTACGGCGATTACTTGAGAATGGCGCAAACTCGAGCTTCGTAAACCTCGTCGCCAATCCAGAAATAGAAATTGAAGACTTGGTGACTAACCCCGTCAACCTTGTTCAGCAGGCCCCCTCTCCCGGCGCGCCACATTCTGAAATCCGATTTGCGAAAGATATGTTCGCAGACCGCTGCAACTCATCCGGACTCGATCTAAGCTGTGAAAATACTCTCTCATCCCTCCATGAAACTTTTCCGATCGTCGGTCAAATAAAATGGACTGCAAGCGCAACAAATATTCCTTGTGCCCCTCAACGGGAAATAATTTGTCCCGGAAATCATCGAGACATCGTTGGCTACGTAAAAGAGGCTTTGCCACATGAAGTATCGGCTGCCTTTACTTACGCGGCAAGTTCCAGCTGGCCAGAAACCTCTGTCGCAGATCGCGCAGCTTGCTTAGAAAGTGCAGCAGAGAGGATAGAAAACGATAGCCCCAGACTCCTAAGCTTAATCATGCGAGAGGCGGGAAAAACCCTTCCCAACGCCGTTGCTGAAATTCGGGAGGCAGTCGACTTCCTTCGGTATTACGCAAATGAAGCAAGAGAAAATTTGACCTCGTCATCTGCCCTCGGAACGGTCGTATGTATATCGCCTTGGAATTTTCCTCTTGCCATTTTCACAGGTCAGGTTGCAGCAGCACTCGTCGCTGGAAACACTGTGCTTGCAAAACCAGCGGAGGAAACGCCACTAATCGCTGCTGAAACTGTTCGTATACTTCACGAGTGTGGCATCCCAAAAGATGCACTTCAGCTTGTGCCCGGAGATGGGTCAGTCGGAGCTGCCCTGGTGGACTCAATAAAAACATCTGGCGTGATGTTCACGGGCTCAACCGAAGTAGCCAAAAAAATTCAGCAAAAACTCGCTACAAGAGTTTCGGCACTCGGCCAACCAATCCCGCTTATCGCGGAAACAGGCGGCCAGAATGCAATGATTGTCGACTCTTCAGCACTTGCAGAACAAGTCGTTGTCGACGTTGTCGCCTCAGCATTCGATAGTGCCGGACAGCGTTGTTCAGCCTTGCGCATTCTATGTCTTCAAGAAGACATAGCTGAGAGAACCTTGGAAATGCTGCGCGGTGCAATGTCCGAGCTGCAAATTGGTTCAACCGATCGCATCGATACCGATGTCGGGCCAGTCATAAGTCAGGACGCAAAAAGGACGATTAATTTTTATATTGATGGCAAGAAAGAATGCGGGAAGAAAATACACCAAAATCAGCTACCACCTGAAGCCGCCTACGGTTCGTTCGTTGCCCCGACAATCATCGAAATTGATAACATTAAGGAGTTGGGAGCAGAGGTTTTCGGGCCCGTTCTGCACGTCATCCGCTACAAAAGCACTGAACTGAATGCACTGATAGATGCGATTAATGAAACTGGTTATGGGCTTACCTTTGGATTACACACCCGGATGGATCACGTAATTGAACAGGTCGCTAATCGAGTTCAAGCCGGCAATATTTATATCAATCGAGATACCATTGGCGCAATCGTCGGTGTACAGCCTTTTGGCGGAAGAGGCTTGTCCGGAACTGGACCAAAAGCAGGTGGGCCACTTTATCTAACAAAACTAGCGCACGATGCCAAATACCCATTGGCCGGCAATACAGAAAATGGTGCGTCAGCATTATCAGAATTCATCGACTGGTTGAATGCAAGAGGGGATTCAACTGCTGCTGCATTTGCAAGAGAGTACAACGCTAACTCTCCACGTGGTTTGGTTCGGGAATTGCCTAGCCCCGCCGGCGAAACTAATACCTACTCGATAGCTCCCAGAGGTATTGTCTTTATACGACATGAAACCAAAACAGGCCTATATCAACAAATTGCTGCAGTCCTTGCTTCTGGAAACTCTGGCCTTTCAGAAAATCCCCTACCCACAGAATTGCCTAGCTCCGTTCTGGCCCAGTTTTCGGTCGGCGCGCCTGAACAAATTGCTGCGGCACTATTTGAGGGAAGTAGCGATGATTTGGTCTTTTTCCAAAAACAAATGTCCAAATTGGACGGGCCAATCGTCCCTATTCAATCCGCAGATTGTAAGAAATGTAGGCAGAGTATGGCTTATCGCGTCGATTGGTTGTGTGAGGAAAAAACAATCTCGATAAACACCACAGCCGCCGGTGGAAATGCCAGTCTGATGACTATTGGAATGTGAAGCTAGGTATCGAGAATTGCACGAAATTCGTCTTTACCGGAATCACATCCATCATTTTCCTTGTCTTGAAAGGAGTTGTTTGAGCAATGTCCCTATCTAAATTTCTTTTCGCATCATCGTGTTTTTTT
>NZ_JBEHZE010000003.1:0-20333 GCF_041058985.1 Hyphococcus lacteus
TCTGCAAGGAGTTGCTCGTCCCATCCGGCGTTAAGGGCGAGTTTGTTATCGGCAAGCACGTAAGCGCGTTTTTGTTTTGCGGTGAGGGAACCGACCCGTCGACAGGGAATGGTGGAAAGCCCAACGCGTTTTGCCGCTTCGACCCGGCCGTGACCAGCAAGGATCATGCTGTGTTCGTCGATCAAAACAGGGGCGATGAAACCAAAAGCACGGATGCTCTCGGCTATCTGTTTGACCTGTTTCTTGGAATGGGTACGTGCGTTACGCGGATTGGGCTTCAACGAGCCAGGACTGAGGTGTTCTAAAGTCTGATCTGACACAGTGCGTATCCTTCATTTTGCCTTCCCCTCAATCATTTTACGAATCTTTACTGTTCCCTGTATGTTCCTTCTGTTTGCACATTTGATCAAGGCCGGCCACAATAAAAATACCCACCCGAAGCGCGTTTCTTTTCCCAAGCTGGGATAGTTATGATGGTCGATTTTAGCTGACATTAGAAATTAAGCTCCCGCTCCTACCAAGCAATTTTGATATTTGGCATCTATCAAATGCTAGTTCGGGCGATATGTCGAATTGTTCTGTTATTTCAAAGCCCTGCAAAAACTCTCTCGACCAGATCGACTAAGATGTGGTGGTGATTCTGTAGCGCGTGGCGAACGCCCCTTCGGTATATCGCCCGCATTTCCGTGCAACGGTAAATTACTTTCGGCTATGGCACGTGGATTTCGCGATATACGCAGTCTTTGTGTTAGGCGGCAGCTAAAACCTTTTACATCTGCGCCGGAAGGAAAAATTGGTGCGGATTGTTTCTCTCGTTGCTGTTCTAGCGTCCATGGTTGGTGGCTGGGTTTTTACGGGATATCTGAGGGGAGGCTCTATTGATTGGCAATCAATTATGGCCAACCCGGGTGGTATTTTAAATCCTGAACTTTCCGATGGGATTGTACCGGAATGCACCGTGATTGCCGCTGACAAAGAAGGGTATAATTGCGAAGTCGTTGGGAATCCCAATGCTAATCGCTGGCCTGACGCGACGGCCGAACACGCCTTTGCGCGCAGTGTTTGGGATATGGAGACCGCTAAAATCGGCTCACGAAGCGAGCGTATTTATTTTGGCGGTGGTGATTGGGGGCTCAATCAGGGTCCCGTGCCAATCTGGTCGCTGTTTTGGCAAAAGCCGGAAAAGGGCGAGCCAACCTTGCGGGTTGCGCAGGAGCAACCAGTTTTTGGAGAGGCTGTCGAGTTCTTTCGTGAAGTAGATGGTCGGCTTTACGTACCGGATATTGATCCAAAAGATCCGTGGACGTCGGGTAACGTCTATGCACTAGATGAGGATGGTTGGTTCAAATACCGCAGTCTCGATAGTGCAGTGCACGTCTTCGATGTGATCGGTTTCCAAGGTGCGCTTGTGGCATCGACGGGTATTGTTGAGGGTGACGCTGGCCTCGCCGGTTTATTTAAGTCTGTGGACAATGGTGTGACGTGGACGCGATTGTCCGTTTCGGAAACAGAAGCTAAAAAGGCATTTCGCTTTTGGCGTATGGCAGAGCTTGGTGAGGGGTTGTTTGTTGCCCAGTCGAGCGCTCGTGAGGGCTATTGGACATTAAATAAGAATTGGGAACTTGAGCGTTATGAAACCGATTTGTTCCCCGATATGCTGGATGCAAATTTGCGCCTAACAGTATCGCGCGCTGAAAAATTCGGTGAAACTGTTCTCTATTCACCGGGTCTTGAGAGATTGCCCGTAAATCCTAAATTACTGGAGACCGATCTAGCACCAGTATATCAGTCTAATGAGCATTTTGTTGCATGGTGGGAAAAGCTGTGTGCGGCTTGGCCATTGATGCACCGCAATCTCTATAGTCTTAACAAGGCTGGAGAAGTTAAAGTTGTTGCACTCCCAGGTGCACCTCACGTGAATGATTTCACTGTTATTGAAGGAACGGTATTTGTGCTAGGCGTTTCATATGGAAACGGAGCCTATGAAGCGGTTGTCGTTTCAAGCCATGACCTTGAGGAATGGACCGAGTTGTTCCGAGTTGAAACATCTGCAATCGCCATATCCTTCGAGCAGCTTGAAGGGGAGTGGATTCTCGGTCTTGGTGCTGATGGAATGTCGGATGTTAATACGTCTTCCGGGGAGATGTTGAGAATTTATTCTCAGTAAGTGCCTGTTGCCTGTTTGCCAGTGGGAGGAATAGGATGAGGTATAGGGCGTTCTGACTTGATAGCATTGCGAATAAAGCCATTCAGTATAAGTATTAACTGAGTTGGCGGTGATCGTTTGCTGACCAAGGTCTTTGTCGAAACGCTGAATAAAGTTGAGTAAATTTATGAATAAAATTGTCACTCGACCCTCGTCATTAAGCGTGTCGCGCGCTATATTTTGATTTTTGCGTGCGGTGGGGATGTGGCGTGTGAGAGACAGCAAACAAATGAGCAAGGTTCTTGTGAGTTATTTACGCCACGAGAAAGCGCTCAAAAAATATCTTTATCGGTTTTTTTCGCGCCCTCAAGATGTTGATGATATTGCGCAAGAAGCCTTCATAAAGGTGTTCGCAACTGAAGCTAGAACCGAGGTTAGGTATCCCAAGCCCCTTTTGTTTCGTGCAGCTAAACACGCTGCGCTAACGGAACTTTCGAAAAAGACGAGCAAAGATTTTGATTACATGGAGGAAGTTGGCGAAAGTAGGGAGTTTGTAGAGGAAAAAAACTGTAGTGCGGAGGAGGTTCTAGACAGTAGGCGCAAACTTGCGGCTTTGTCAGTGGCAATTTCAGAATTGCCGCCGGTATGTCGAAAGGTATTTATACTGCGTAAAATTGAGGCGCTGCCAATTAAGGAAATAGCGGCGCGGCTTAAGATCTCTGTTTCTTCGGTAGAGAAACATGGGGCTGTAGGGCTTGTGAAATGCAGCCGACGTATGTGCGAACTTGGGTATGATCCGCAAGAATTTGGAGCGACCACGAGAAAAGCGCGCGACGTGATAAAAAAAGAATATTCGGACGGGGAGTAGCAGCACCTAATCATGAACGATAAAAATATAGTAGAATTGCCGGACAACGATGTCATCGAGAAAGAGGCTGCGCTTTGGATAATGCGCGCTGATGACGTTGCATTAACGCCTGATATGCGAGCGGAATTGGCCGCTTGGATGAAGCGTAGTGTCCGTCACCGACACGCATTTGAGCGCATGGCGGCCATGTGGGGAATGGCTGATTTGTTGGAAGACTATAATCGTATCGATCCAATAGAGTCACCACTCTGGTTCGCCTCCCCAATGCGCAGTGTTGTTTTAACGGGTGCCATTGCAGCGAGTTTGGTGCTGTTTGTTGGTGCTGTGCTTTTCAAAGTGGGCCCTTGGACACCGAGCATACAAGAAGAAACATTTCGCACGGCAATCGGCGAGCAGCGTACGGTGCCACTCGCGGACGGGTCGGTCATGATCTTGAATACGGATACAAAGGCATCAATAGAGATTGGGCGAAAGCTGCGTGTCGTAAAATTGAAAAAAGGCGAGGCCCATTTCGATGTGGCCAAAGAGAAAAACCGACCTTTCCAAGTCTATGCGGAGCAGCGCCTTGTGCAGGCAGTGGGCACTGCGTTTACCGTTCGGTTGCGAGAGCGTGATGTAGAAGTGACAGTCGCTGAGGGAGTGGTTGAGTTGTTTACGCAAGACATGCCTACATCCGGAACGGCGGAAATAAAAGCACCGTCAGAGTGGCGTTCGTTAACGGCGCTTTCGGCAAATGAGAGCGCTGTGTTTGATGAAGGTGTGGCGAGTCGAGCGAAGTTAGATAAATCGGCTCTCAAAAAGAAGCTTATGTGGCGTGACGGATTTTTAGCATTTTCGGGCGAGCCGCTGGCTGATGTCGTTGCTGAGATGAGCCGTTATACGGAGTATGAAATTGTTATCTCAGACCCTGAGCTGCGATCACTACCAATAGCGGGTTCGTATGAGGCAGGAAATATCAAGGGGATGTTCGATTCACTCGAGCGTGCATTTGGTATTAAAGCAGAACGTAACGCCAACGGAGGAGTTGTATTGTCACGCGGGGCATAAATATTTTAAATAAAGCTTGTATTAAGATACGAGGATTTGCGGATTTCGTCAGTCTCTATGTATGAGGCCGGCGAAAATGAGAGGGGATTCGAACCGCGCGGCCAATGCATAGGGGCTTTGCTAAGATATTGGGGATGGGGCGTGCGATAGTAGTTATCGCATCCAGCATTTGCTTGTTGTTCTCTAGTGTAAGAGCGGAAGAGCTGGCGCGAAAGTTTGATTTTCAGATTGATCAAGCAACTCTCGGTGAGGCGTTGACCGAGTTGTCACGTCAAGCTCGCGTCGGATCATTGTACCCTTATGACTTGGCTGATAGCCCGAGCATCAATTCGGTGGCGGGTAGAATGACCGTGGTCGAAGCTCTTGATGGGTTGTTACGCGATACCGATTTTTCTGCCGACCTGACTGAGAGCGAGGTGATTGTCGTCTCGCGCAGAAAGCAGGAGCCTGAGGGGCAAATGGCGAACGGTAAGATTAAAACTACATTGTTGGCGGGGGTCGCTAGCTTGGTTTATGGCGTGGCAAACGCGCAAGATATTGAGTTAATCGAAGGTGATTCGCGTGAAGAGCAAGAGAAGGCTGAAGAACGCGATGAAGTTATTGTAACGGGTACGAATATTCGCGGGATCGCGCCGGATAGCTCGCCGACAATGACATTTGATAGAAATGATCTGGATGTTTCCGGGGCGGCGACACTTCAGGACTTTCTACAGACAATACCCCAAAACTTTGGTGGCGGATCCAATGCGACCGTCGTTGGCGGCCTTCCGAATGATTTTAGCGCGAGCTACAATAGCGGTCGAGCAGGCACATACGGATCAAGCGCGAACTTGCGCGGATTGGGTTCAGGTAGCACGCTCGTGCTTTTGAACAGTCAACGTATTGCGCCGGCTTCTGGTCTTGGTAATTTTGTTGATATCTCTCTTATTCCAGCGTCCGCTATTCAACGTGTTGAAATGCTAACGGATGGCGCAGCGTCTATTTATGGCGGTGATGCTGTTGCTGGGGTCGTCAACTACATTTTGCGTGATGATTTTGAAGGCGTAGAAGCAACGGCGCGCTACGGCACTGTTACTGAGGGCGATTTAGATGAATATCGCGCGAGTGTAACTCTCGGCGAAAATTGGAACGGCGGTAACGCTCTCCTTTCATATGAATATTTCAACCGCGGCAACCTTAGCGCTGCTGATCGCTCTTTTTCACAAAATGCAAATCTTCCTAATGACTTGTTTGCGAGCCAAGAGCGTCATTCAGTATTGTTGTCGGGTTCACAGGAGTTGACTCCGAACCTTGAATTTTCGGCAGATTTTCTATACGGAAACCGTACCGGTATTCGGGATACTTCCGGCGCAACTTATACCTTCCGTATACTTCCCGATACTTCAACGCTCCATGCTTCTGGTGCATTGAAGTGGGACGTTAGCGCTGATTGGTCCGTTGATTTTTCGGGTGCTTTTAGTAGCACGGATGGCGAAATTCCGACAACGGGAGACTCATCATGGCATACTTCGCTCGACTCAAACCTTTGGACTATGGACGCTAAGGCTTCTGGTGCTCTGTTTGGTATTTGGGGTGGTGATCTTCAACTGGCTCTCGGTGGTCACTATCGCGAAGAGTCTTTTTCTAATACGCGTATTGATATTGATACCGTTCAACGTGCGGCAGATCGAAACGTGTATGCCGTTTATGGTGAGCTTTTTGCGCCACTTATTTCGGAAGACAATAATATCCCAGGTGTCAATCGGTTAGAGATCAGCACATCAGCTCGATTTGAAGATTACTCCGACTTCGGCACAAAATTGACACCAAAAGTCGGTGTCTTGTGGGCTCCGGTTGAACAGCTTCGTTTGCGCGCATCCTATGGCCGTTCATATAGCCCCCCGCCGTTAGGTCGTGTCGGTGCTACAGACTACTCGGCTTTTGTTGCAAGTACGGCATTTATCAACGATGCTATCGGGCTCACCGCATCAGACCCATCTATTGCCGATGTCACGGCTATCTATATTTCTGGTACGGCACCCAATCTTTCTGCGGAATCTTCGCAGACGTTTTCGGCTGGTTTTAATTTCGATCATGAGGCCGGGCCGCATAGCTTTAGAGTTGTCGGAACTTACCTAGATATCAACTACGAAAATCGTCTGGGGAATACGCCTATTCCTGGTAACCGAAGCGTTTTTGATGCGCCAAATATCGCGTTTCTTGATCCAGGTTTATTCCCTCCCGGCATTGTTAACTTCTCACCAACGCTTGATCAAATCACAGCCATTATGGCTGGGGTATCACAAGTTGTCATGTACGAAGATGATGTCGATGCACTCGATGCGCAAATCATCAGTTCGGTTCAGCTTACACAAAACCTTTCTTTGAACTCAGTACAAACTGTTGATTTTGATGCGGGTTATCAGTTGGAATCGTCTGCGGGTGATTTCTCGTTGGGCGTCTCCGGATCTTACTTGATTAACTACAAGCAACAAGCAAGCCCGACATCGGCGATCGTTAACCGTATTGATACGCTCTACAATCCGACTCATCTTAAGTTGAGAGGGCGCGCCGGGTACTCTTCCGGTGGGTTTAATGCGAACGTCTTCTTGAACTACACAAACAGCTATAAGTTCGACAATTTACCGGGTTCTCAAACCGTTGATTCGTATTCGACTGTAGACCTTTCGACGTCTTACGCGTTTGGGGAATCATCTGTAGCTTCAGTTTTGGGTAACGCAAAAATTCGGCTGTCTGTCAGTAATCTCTTCGATCAACAGCCGCCAAGTACGCTTGATGCGCCAACCTTTTCTTTGTTTGGCTACGACCCTACAAATGCTTCGCCTTTGGGGCGCTTCATCTCGGTTGAACTTTCAACCAGCTTCTAACAGACTTTGGGGCAATATATTGATGCGGTTTTACAACCTTGACTTTTGGTTGGTGATCATTGCATTCACGATTTCTGGAGCAGGCAGTGTTGTTGCCGCTCCAGATTTTGAATCCTTGACCATCGAAGACTATGGGACCGTTCGACAAGTCTCAGAGCTTGCCTTGTCATGGGATGGAGAACTGATTGCCTACGCCGTCGTATCGACTGCGGTTGGTGGTTCCGGAGTTGATCGTTCTGTCATTGTGCAAAAAGCAGAAGCCAACGCAAAACCCGTCAATATAACTATTGCGCAAGATGCCTCGCATCTTGCATGGATCCCCGGTACGCATGAGGTGGCCTACATCGCTAATGTCGATGGCAGATCACAAGTTTTTGCAACTAATATCGATACCGGAAAAAGACGACAACTGACATTCGGCTCAGAACGCCCATTAACTTTTAAATTTTCCAATGACGGAAAGAAAATGGGGTGGATTTCGCAAAGTGGGCACCGGATAGAAAGTAACCAACCATCACTTTTTAAACGATTGCACGATGGGGATACGGGCGTAGTAATTGATCATAAAACGGTAAGGCTTACCCACTTCGTTAATCCGCTTTTTCGTGAAGTTGGCTCGAACGGCGAACGCTCATTATGGGTAAGGGATGGCAATAAAAATCCTGTAAGATCAAGTGTTCCAGGCTACGTTACTGGTTTTGAATGGTCATTAAGTGGTGAAAAGCTTTCTGTCCGGTTTTTAGCGGATACAAATCCTGCTGATCCCTTCGCCAGTCTTTATACAAGCATTGGCATTTTCAATATTTCATCAGGGGGGTTTTCCGTTATTGCCGCGGCAAACTCTTCGTCGGCTGATGGTGAAGCAGTTTATTACCTTGGTGGAGAATGGGTTGCTGACGCTGAAGAAATATTTGTTCGCCGTGTTATCACCTCTAGCTTTTGGAGAAGCCGTCGGGAGTGGAAACGAATTTCCATTGGTGATGATGATGAAATTCCCTCTACTAATGATTTAGATTGGAATGAAATTAAGTTTTATCCAGCGAGCGCCCAGTTTGTACCAACAGATTTTGCTGGACCAGTCGTCAATGGAGTCCACAAGGGGCTGCGGTCAGTCTATCAAATTGATCCAACAGGGCTGCGTACAGCATCATTCGTCAAGGATATCGAAGGTGATCTTGATCTGGTGCGGTTTAGTTCCGATCAAAGAGTTTCGGTATTCGTCAACCAAAGTCTAGTGCGTGCCCCCGAAATTTTCGTATTGCAGGACGGCGTAGTCCAACAAATTACGACATTCAATCAGAGAATTAACAGCAAAAGAATGCCGAATGCACGAGAGGTTAATTGGCGCGGTAAAGACGGTATAAAGGTTCAGGGTTGGCTCCTAATTCCGCCTGAAACGGCGGGAAATAAAGGGCCGCTGCCTATGGTGACATTTTTGCATGGCGGTCCGACAATTCCGATGACCAACAGTTTTGCTCAATATTATACACTATATGGCGGTGTTTGGCCTTATCCATTTGAAGTGTTGGCATTAAATGGAATTTCTGTCTTTATTCCAAATTATAGAGGTACGGATAGTTTTGGTCATGTTTACTCAAATCCAAAACATTCAGATGTTGAGGCGCTTAACGATGTTGTTCTTGGTATTGAACATCTAATTGCGACAGGCGTTGCCGATGAGGACAAGCTTGGGATTGCGGGTCATAGTCATGGCGCGTGGTTGGGCGCACTCATAATGACGAGAATGAAGAATTTTGTTGCAGCGTCGTTTGGGGAGGGGCCACAAAATAATATTCTGACCTATATTTTTAGCCCCGGATACCTGTATGAAAAAGGGTATCATAAATTGTGGGGAACGGGGCTTTACCAGACGCCTCAGCGATATATTGAAACATCTCCAGTTTTCTATTTTGAAGGCTTAAATACCGCGGTATTGTTTGAAGCTGGCGTTGAATCGCAAGCCCTGTCGATGATGGGATCGCCGAAGGCGGCGCATCTCGCCGGTATGCCAACTGAATTCGTCGCTTATCCAAAGACTGGACACAATATCCGAGATCCCAAACTCAAAAAAGAAGTTGCACATAGAAATTTAGATTGGTTTTTGTTTTGGGTGCTGGGTCATGAAAATCGAGACTCAGCAAAGACCGAACAGTATGACCGATGGCGGGACATGCGACACAATCGATGCGTCGATACCGGGATTACACCCCCAACTTATTGTAACGATAATTACACTAGGTAGTTGATTTTTAAGCCGAGCAATATCTGTTTATCCTTGGCGTCTTGAGTTGCAAGATCGCGTGAGATTATTAGTCATTATTCTTATTTTGCCTGATATGAATGGGCAGGATCCCTGTTCAGTGGTTTGAATTCCCTGTTATCAAAGAGCAGGGAATTTGCTCCGAACTGCCCGAATTTTCACGCTTTTTGGGCGTCGAATTCCGCGAAATCGAGCCATATTCGATCAAATTCCCTGTAAATACCCTGTTATTGAGATTCAGAACGCAAAGCGGCGTTCGACGCAGACTGCACCGCCCACCATTCAGTCCTCCATTTGACGTCGACCAACTGGATCAAGCTCCAAAGCCCGCACATCCGCGGGATTTTGCGAGATGACGTTGTCTTTACGATAAGAGGATTTAGCAGGTACCGGGTTTCCCGCGGCGGACTTGTTTTTCCCAGTCGTCACCAAGGACTTCACGAGCCGACAAGCCATCTTCGTAGTCAGGATCCGTTGGTTTTAGCATTTTCACCACGACGCCGCGCGTGTTGCGAGACATGGGAATGCCGGCGGCGAACCCGCCAAAGGATTTACTGTTGTCCGATGTTGCAAGTAGAAACCGGTCGCCGCCGCGTTTGATGACTTCAATGGCGGCGAGTTTGGAGGCGACCTTCGCTGCGCCGGATTTGCCGCATATGGGTGCCGCTGTGGTTGAAACCTGAAATGTTGATCGTGACATTTCCTGTACTGATGAGTAGGCGCAGGCGCTAAGACTGAGAGCGGCGACAGCCGTGAGCAAAATGGTTTTCATTTTCATTCTCCTATTTCAAAAATAATTCAGCGGTTAATTCGCGTAGGCTATGTCAGCATTGCTCCGTTAGGCGTCGAGCGGCATTCACTTTCGGCATTGTCGCCCTCGGCGGAGATAAAAGTATTTGGTGCCGTGATGGAAACATCGCTGACCCGAATATTGTAGGCATCAGGATCGGTCGTGCTGTTATGGAGCGCAAAGCAAAGGCTTGTGCTGATTGGCGACCATCTGACGTTTGTAAGCGCGCCATTCGCCGCCGTAAGGGTGATGTTGTTCGGGATCGACTGCGTGAGGTCAGTGAACTGCAAAGCGAATGGCAGAGGCGGCAACATTGCGATCGACGATGCGCGTACTTTCTGAACGATGTAGCGCCCATCAGGGGAAAACTGCGGATTGCCGTAGGGTTGTGTTTCTGTCTGTCCTTCGTTCAAGTTTCTTAAATCCGAATCATCACGATTGATAAGATAAAACCGCTCGCGGTCCCGGCGAGTAGTAAAAACTGCGGTGGACGCCACTTGCTGACTGGCCGTCGACCAAGCGAACTCGCCAATGTCGGTAGAGAACAAATCAACGGGGCTCTTGAGGCGAGCATTCAAGATTGTAGCCGACCCGCCACTAACGGGCCTTACTACCTGTTCTGTTCCCCTGGTGGGGAATTTAATAATATAGGCGATCCATTGACCGTCGGGTGAGGTCTGGAACTTAACAACCTCGTTTCCAGGGGAAACGCCGTCGGCTATTCTCTCCTGAATTTGCTCATCATCCTGTCCAATGAAAATGGCTTCCGGGCTTGTGGCTGCATCATCTTCCTTGCCTGAAAAGATGATCGTCTCAGCGCTCCTTGAAGACGGAGGCGGGGGTGGTGGTTGAACCGTTGTTGTATGATCGCCGCCGCTGCCGCAAGCGGCGAGTGATGTCGCGATGAACGCGGCCAAAACGATGGCGTGAAGCCGCGATGATTGTCGCGTGCGTCGTTTGTCTTGGCATGTTTTCAGTTCAGTCATAATCCTTACCCAAACTTTCCAGCCGTAAAACACCGGCTTACTTGGGAAGCAGCGCGCGCTGTGAGATTCGATCATTGCACCGGCCGAAACGCGGTTAAAAAACAAACCTCGACCATAAGCTATTGTTCTGATATGATTTTTTTATGGGAGAGGATGCAGAGATTACCGGCCTGCTTCATGACTGGGGCAAGGGCGACGCCAAAGCGGGCGATGCGTTGACGCCGCTTGTCTATGACGAACTTCATCGCTGTGCGGAGCGTTTGTTTCGCCATGAAAATGCCGGGCACACGCTACAACCGACAGCATTGGTGCATGAGGCTTATGCCAAGCTCATCAATGTTGATGTTTCATGGCAGGACCGCGCGCATTTTTACGCTCTGGCGGCGCGGATGATGAAGCGCTTGTTGATCAATCATGCAAATGCACGCAATGCAGCGAAACGCGGCGGTGATGATATTCAAGTGACCCTTGATGATTCCAATACGCCTGGCGACAGCACAGATGCGATCCTACTAGAGTTGACCGATGCGTTGTCGGCCCTGGAAAAGTTCGACGAGCGAAAAGCCCAATTGGTGGAGCTACAATATTTTGGCGGTCTTTCCGTGAAAGAAATTGAAGCTGTCACAAATCTCTCATCGGCCACAATCGGAAGAGAACTGCGATTCGCGCGCGCTTGGCTGAAAGATCAGCTCGCCGGCAACGATCAAGTCACGCAGGAGGCGTGATCGAAATCATGGCCTGTTGCTGCTTAACAGATCAAAGGGAACAAGCAGCATGACGTCAGATGAATTCAAGGAACTGGAAGAGGCGTTTCAAAACGCCCTGTCACTTGAAGGCGCAGAACGCGACGCCTTTTTAGAAAAGCTGGACCGTGATCGCCGCGATCTTGCCAAACGTGTTCGAGAACTCCTCAAAGCTGACGCAACCGGCGATACCATCGCTGCGCCTATTGCAGCGTCGGTAAAGGCGCTGAAGGAAGACGGCGACGATCCGTGGATCGGGAAGACGATTGGCGACTGGCGTTTGCACAAACGCCTGGGCGCTGGCGGTATGGGCGCTGTTTTTCTTGCGGATCGCGCCGATGAGCAATATGCGCAGACCGCCGCACTTAAAATTATGGGCGCGCAATTGCTCGACCAAAATGCTGCCGCGCGTTTCCGCGCTGAACGCCAGATTCTTGCAAATCTCAACCATCCAAATATCGCAACGCTGATTGACGGCGGATCCACCGATGACGGGCTACCTTATCTCGTGATGGAATATGTCGACGGCGTGCGCATCGATGACTATTGCGACATTAACAACCTCGTTATCAGTAATCGGCTTTTCTTGTTCCAGAAACTATGCGCCGCCGTTGACTATGCTCATCGAAATCTTGTTGTTCATCGCGACTTAAAACCCAGTAATATGCTGGTCACTGAAAACGGCGACCCAAAGCTGCTCGACTTCGGCATCGCGAAGCTGCTTGAAACGGATGACTATGAGCTGACCATGGCGCGTACCGGCGAAGGCGCGCGGATTATGACACCGGAATATGCAAGCCCTGAGCAGGTGCGCGGCGAGCCCGTTTCGGTTGCAACCGATGTTTACGCGCTTGGTGTATTGTTGTTTCGACTTTTAACAGGCCATTCACCTTACGGACCGTCGGCGACAACACCGCGCGAGATCGAAAGCGCGATCCTTGAGGCAGAACCAAAAAAGCCGAGCGCCAGTATTACTGAATATTCCAGCACGGACGATAAAACGCTATCTTTAGACGACCTTAGCGAAAAGCGTTCTGTTTCGCCCGAACATTTGCGCAAGACCTTAAGCGGCGATCTTGATACGATCATCCTGAAATGTCTGCAAAAAGAACCGGAACGGCGCTACGCAACCGCGCGTGAACTCGCCGCCGACATTGAACGCCACCTCAATAATAGGCCGATCCTCGCCCGCGCCGACAGTTGGACATACAAGACGAAGAAATTCTTGACGCGTAATGCGCGTCCGACGGCGGCGGCGGCGGCAATGTTTGTCGCCATTGTATCGCTTGTCGCGTTTTATACATTGCGCCTCGCCGATGAGCGCGACAAGGCGCAACTTGCGGCGGCGGAAGCTGAGCAGGTTGCTGGTTTTTTAACCAACATTTTTAGAAACGCTGATCCGCATACGGCGCAAGGTACTCCAGCCACAGCCGTGGATTTGCTTCGATCAGCGGAAACGCGCATTAGCGATCTTGATGCTCAGCCTATGCTCCAGGCACGGCTCACTCAGATCATTGGCGATACTTATGCAAATCTTGGTGAGACATCGAAAGCGATTGAACTGCTTGAATGGTCCCAAGAAATGCGCCGGGCGAGCCTCGCTGAAGATCCCCTCGCTTATGGCATGTTATTGCAGGATCTGGCTGAAGCGTATCGATTATCTGGAGATCTCGATGCAGCTGAAAAGGCGATGCGTGAATGCATTATCAAATTTGAAGAAGTATTGCTAGCGGATGATCCACAGATTTTGTTTCTGCGTGGTCGTTTGGCCGTAATTTTTTCAGATCAATCGCGTAAAGTCGAAGCGCTTGAAACACTTCAAGGCGCTCTGCGTAAAAGGCTGCAAAGTGGTTCACAGCACGATAGTGAATCGCTGGATATGTTTGGCAACACCGCTCATTTGCTGGTGGATCTTGGCCGCTATAGCGAAGCTGAAGAAGTCCATGCGGAAGTTATCCGTTTATCAAAAGAAATTGACGGACCTTTGCATCCAAGCACGTTGATCCGTACCAATAACATGGCGCTTTTACGGCGTGCACAATTTCAACTTAAAGATGCTAAGCGCCTTCATGATGAAGCAACGTCGGGAGCGCAAAAAATTTGGCCAGAGGGCCACCCTTATATTGCCCGATGGACCGCGGGCCGGGCCTATATCAAAGCGCTGCTTGGCGAGTTCGATGAAGCTTTTGCGGAATTTCCCGGTGCGGTGGAACAGTTGCGCCAGATTCGAGGTGAAACTTCTAACATTCATCTTTCACGGCTTCGTTTTTACGGCGAAGCATTAGCGATGGCTGGGCGACTGGATGAAGCGTCGGCGAAAATGGAAAACGCCATTACCGTTGCTGTTGCTGATGACAGAATGCACGCAAGTGCAACCAACGTCCTTCGTGTACGGCTTGCTTTAGTGAAAAACTTACAGAACCGTCCGGATGAAGCGCTGGCGTTACTTGATCTTGCCGCGTCCACGAGCGAGTGGCAATCGACGCGGCGATCAGCAGATATGAATGCGACCCGCGCAGTTAGTCTCAGTCTTTTAGAGCGCAGCAACGAAGCAACCGCATTATTTGAAACACTGATTGCTGGACGATCGGTCCTGTTTGGGCCAGAATCGGCGGCGATGATCCAGCTTTATACAGACGCTGCATCCCATTTCCGCCGTTCGGATAAAATTGTGAGAGCGGAAAATTATGCGCGCCGTGCTCATGAAATAGGACAATTGAATTTACCCGCCGGAAACTGGATCGCGGCCCTGGCGACGGCCGAATACGCTTATGTCCTTGCGGCGTCTGGCAAGACCGGCGAAGCCGAAAAATTCGCGACGCGCGCCTATGATGATCTCATCGCCACTTTCGGGCCCGATGATTACCGTGCCATCCCATTGAAAGAACTGATCGACAGCTTCTAATGCGGTTCTCCAAAAAAGATGTCACGGCTCTGATCGATTTCATGAAACTCTGCTGCTTACTTAAGTGAGGCGGCAATTCGGGATCGGCCCCGCATGTCGGAGCCTCACCTGACGTAAAGCCAAGGGGATGTTCCATGACCCGTTTATTTTTAGTTTTCGCCTTTATGTTGGGCGCGGTTGCGGCATGCGCCACCGGACCGCAATATCGCACCAACACCTCCTATATCGCTCCGTCAACGACACAGGGCGCAACATGCGTTGCCAGCTGCCAGACCAGCGAACAGGTCTGTCGCGGCCGCGAAGATGATAGAAGTCGCGCGGATTATCCTGCTTGTATGCAGCGTGCCAAAGAAACATACAATCAATGTATAAATGGCTATTATCCTGCGGGTTGCGACCTAGCGCGGCAAAACGCAGAATATATTTGCAACGACGATCTATCACCGAGCTACAAATCCTGCACGCGGTCTTACGATGCCTGTTATGAAAGTTGCGGCGGCCGGGTCATAAAAGAAGAGGTCTGCGTCAAAAACTGCGGCGGTTAGTGTTGCGCTTCTTCCTGAAAAAGCCTTGGGCGGAACATCGCCTGAGGCTTTTTTGTTATTTGGCGGCGTTTGTGTGATCGAAACACTCGGCCGCTGCTGCTTCTTCTAGTGAGAGCGCAAACTGACGCCCCGTCGGGCGCTGCGTCCGTAGGGAGAACAAGACATGAAAACCTTCAAACGAACAGGGAAAAGTCTGGCGCGCGCCGCTGGCATATTTGTCGCAAGCACTGCGGTGTTTGCTTCAGCGCAAGCGCAGGAAAGTGGGTTTTACGCCAATATCGGCGCTAGCTTCGCCACATCAAATGCAGACCAAATCGAGCTGGTAGAGACCGGTGCCGGTCTTATCACCATACGCGCCGGGTATAATCTCAACCGCTATCTCAGCGTCGAGGCGGAGGGTAACATTACCGCTCTAACACCCGATATTGACCCGACAGGCGTGAACGGGCGTGAGGGCGCGTTAAATTACAGCCGCGGTTTCGCCGGCTATCTTGTCGCGCGTTATCCGGTCACGGAAAGCATCGAGCTTTTCGCCCGTGGGGGCTACCACCACACACGGATCATTCTTCGCGCCGAAGATCTTATGCAATCAGCGACATTCGACAATGTCGCCTATGGCGGCGGTGCCAGTTACAATTGGGGACGTAATGGCATCAGGGTCGATTATACCATATTGAACGTGTCACGCATCAATCAGTCAACTGATAATATTGACCAGCGTATAATTGGCTTGTCGTTTGTTCGTTGGTTTTAGGGGGGGGCATTTTGTAGGCAATGATGAGCTAATGCGTCCTGCGGCAATCTCTGCCAAGAGGGCTTTATTAAGAGCGTGCGACCGGTGTGTTTGGGCAGCGCGCGCTTGTGATTGAGCTGCTTCAGGTCTGCAAATGAAAGGGCATCAAGTTGTGAGAGTTCTTGCTCCTCCTTCACTTTCTTACAGTTTTTTTTGTTGATCTCGATAGGCCTTGGGGGTCAAACCAGTCTCTTTCTTGAAGGCCTTGTAAAAGGTCGAGCGTGAGTTGAAACCTACCTCTAAAGAAATAGACAAAACCGTCTCATTGGTGTTCGCGAGCAACTCTTTCGCGGCTTTCGCACGCCAACTCGCCATATAGTCAAAAAAGTTCACCCCGATCTCTTCATTGATTGTTTGCGAAACAGCATTTGTCGTTGCGCCAAGGTGGTCGGAAAGCTTTTTCAAGCTCAAGTTTGGATCGAGATAGAGTTTCTCACTAGACAAACAATCCTTGATACGTTGGGAAAGACGCTCTTTACGATCAGGACTCAAGGCAGACTTAAGATACTTACTCCGAGCAACGGCTTCATCTGTTGGAAGCCCTGAGTCATTCGGTGGTTTTAAAAGAACAAGTTCCGATTGTGCTTCCGGCGAAAATGCCGCGAGCAATAAAAGGACGCCTGCCGCGACAAGAAGCGCGACGTCTCCGCTTAAAATGAGACCAAGCCCGATATTGTCCGCGACGAGACTGCCGGCTGTCAGCACCCAAAGCGTTACTAAGCCAACCATAACGCTTTCTACCCACCGCATTGAGTATGATTCAGTGTTTGAGAAGTAGTTTTTCAGGTTGTCTCGATAAGCTTGCAGGCGCTTCATAGCGAAAACCAGATAGATAAAAGACACGACTGACCACACTAAGATTAGAGTTATGGTTGCAATGGCCAAGAATGACGGTGCGAACCCTGGTGGAAGCTCGCCCAGAATGAACATGCTTGATCGGTCTTTTGTCGGCAAAAGCCAGTATCCCAGTGTAATACAGGCACCCATAATTGGCATTATGCAGTGCAAAACACTCAATCGATTCAACGCAACCGAACTAACCCGGGAATCTATATAATATAATACCGCAGCCGGTAGTGCCATTAGCACTGGCAACATGAGAGGCATGTAAATGGGATAAGCCACTGGAAAAAATGCTACGATTAGTGGAATTGATGAGAGCGCTGTCAGCAAAGCCAATACCAGTAGTAGTTTGAGTTTTAATGGCTTTGACCCGGTCGCACGTTGTGTCGAGACCGCTCCCATCAGAAATATCCCGAGGGCAAGTGCAGAAATAGCTGTCGCTGAAGTAGATGCCATTTCATTAGTTTATCGTGTGTCTATTCGCTCGTATATGCGAATATCACATTGCCTGTCCGAGCCTATAGGCACACACGACGAGCATAAAATCCTGCGCCATAATTCGCTGATCTTAGACACAACCAGTGGGATTTTGATGCGATTACTATCCGGAATGATAATAGCTTTACTTTGCTCTCTTGAGCCACAATTCGCACATGCAGATGCGGGAAGAAACGTGGACCCTGATTTCGAAGCGGTCCGTGAGCGCCTGAGCTTCCCGGTCTATAATTATGACATGACGATCAAAACCGGCGAGACCTTAGATATCGAGGTTGTCACACGGATCGACATGACGAAACCGAAAGGGCAGCGAATAGAGCTCGTTTCTTCAACTGATCCAAAGGTTGTCGATACAGTGATGAAGGAAATTCGCGGCAATGACAGCGAGAATGACAATCTTGGTGATATCTGGTGCGATCAACTCTCTTCCAAGGTTCCCGACACCTACACAACGACAGAGACATCCGATCAAACGAGGACAATCAAGTTTGTACCCGTGGCCAAGACAGAAGAACAGCGTGCCATTTTCCCCCATCTAATTGGTGAGATGACGCTGGACGCTGAAACGGCGTCTGTGATGGGGCTGAAATTGGTCAATACATCATCATTCAAACCATCCCCAATTGCGAAAATACGAGAGCTAGAAATCGTCTACACGTGTCAAGCGCTGGAGAATGGCATGTTAGCGCTGGATTCCTATTCTGCGAACGTGAAAGGAAAAGCCCTTTTTCAATCATTTAAAGAAACGGAAGTGATGCATTGGTCCAATTTTCATCCCGTTGACTCGAAATAGGACAGCAAAACTATGGAAATAAGCTTTGCAAACCTCCTCGTAATTGCACACGTATCGTTTGGCGCGCTCGCACTTTGTGCAGGAACTGTTGCGCTAACTGTCCGGAAAGGTTCAGCGCTTCATGTAAATGTAGGCCGCATATTCGCATGCGCCATGATTAGCTCTTCCGCTCTCGGTGCTTTACTTGGCGTCCTGAGACTCGAGCAATTCTACATCACATTTCATGCAGGGATCCTAGGTGTCACGCTCATTGCGAGTGGTTGGCTATCCGCGCGGAATACCACATCAGAACGAACCGTGACGGAACACATAGTTTCGGTGCTGAACTTGATCAATACTATCTGCTTAATCGGACTAGGTGTGTACGCTCTGGGGCTAGCTGACGGGATTTTCCTCGGTTTTGCGGGTGAGGACTATTTGTTTCTAGCATTTTTGGCAGGCTTGGCCGCGTGCTTTGATATTAGTTTGTGGTTCAGAAACACAATCTCAAATCATCATCGTATCGCGCGGCATTTATGGCGGATGTGTTTAGGTTTCTTCATCGCGGCAGGGTCAGCATTTACAGGTCCGGGCGGGAAAGCATTTCCACAGGCTGTGCAGCAGTCTGGGCTTCTATCTCTGCCAGAACTCTTGATCTTCCTAGCCATGGTTTTTTGGCTCATCCGTGTAATTTTCACCGATTATGCAAAAATATCTACGGTCGCGGATTCATCGTAATGCCCGAGCCGATCTTGATCAAAGAGTTTCACTTTTTAGCAGGTTGCATTTCACTTGTTGGTTTGGTGATAGCATTCGCAGCCCAGAAAGGGTCGAAGCTCCATATCATGGGTGGAAAGAGTTTCGTGGTGACCATGCTGATACTCACAAGCTCCGGGTTGTGGATGAGCATTTCACGCGAAGTACTTTTTACAGTCTTCTTATCATTGACCTCCTTTCATGCGCTGCTCACTGGGTGGTCGGCTGCGGCCAAGAACGGGATTGCACGTGCGGTTACGAAGTATTCTGCGGGTAGCTCAGCTCTTATCACTGGCGGCGGGATATGGGGCGGGCAATACACCGCTAACACACCAAATGGGCTGTTAAACGGTTTACCGGCTGGTGCGTTCTATTTTATCGCTGGCATTGCGGCTCTGCTGATGCTCTTCGATTTGATTTATGCAAACACTCGAAGCCCGTCGAAGGTCATGCGTATTACTCGCCACCTATGGCGCATGGGCTTCTCGTCTTTTCTGGCAACCAGCATTTTCTTCTTTGGGAACAATCATGTGTTGCCCGAGGCGTTGAGAACGCCCTTAGTACTATCAGCGCCGGTAATCGGCGTTATCGTATTGACGGCGTTCTATACGATGAGAGTTCTGTTCTTTAGTTTCAGCACTCCATACAAACACGAAACCGATTGAGACTTACAGCAGCCCATTTTTTATTCACGGAGAAAATGGACCTTAAAAAATCGCCTAAAATCTAATGAGGTGTTGAACGCAAGCGGAACTCCCGTGATGAGATTGGCGAGCTGTTCTTGCTCATGGCTTCAGCAACATCGCCTTCCGTGTTCTCGGATAGGTAGTCGCTGTAATTGGTGCGCAGTTTCTCTGCTCAACGTTTTGCAGTCCTAGCTAACAAGTGTCAGGGGATTGGGGTGATGGTCATTATTCTGGTGCAAGTCTAAAGACGGTTCGCAAGCCGAAAGCCAAAGCGTTCTGGCGGCGGTAGGATTCTGTTCCGGGTGCGATGATATATTGAATATCGGGCTGGATGTGGATGCGATCGGTGACGGCGACTGAATAGGTTAGTTCAATCGCGGTTTCTCGCCGGTCAGCAAGCGGATCAATGCGCCGTTTTTCAGAAGAGGTTTCTGCGATTGCGACAGCGAGACCTAATTTGTCTCCCGAAAGGAACGTGTCATTCTGTACGAGGCCGATTGAATAGAACGCTTGAAAGTCATTATGCTCTGCGCTTGCACTGCCGATACGGGCAAAAACCGACAGGGCAGATTTGTCGTCAAAATGATCTCCCTTGAGCACCGCTTCTCCGCGTAGATAATAGCCGACATTGCCATCGGCGCGATCGCCATTGAATGTATCAAAGTCATTTGTATAGCGCCAATGACCGGCGATCAGTTTCAGCTTTGATCGGCTATGTTCAACTTCGCCGAGCAACAACGCGCCATCATCAAGTGATACCGATGTTCGCTTTAACGCGCTTGGATTACCCGGTGTTGCATCGAGGATCGCTGCGCGTACTGTCCATTG
>NZ_JBEHZE010000004.1:0-6392 GCF_041058985.1 Hyphococcus lacteus
AGCGCAGAGCATAATGACTTTCAAGCGTTCTATTCAATCGGCCTCGTACAGAATGACACGTTCCTTTCGGGAGACAAGTTAGGTCTCGCTGTCGCAATCGCAGAAACCTCTTCTGAAAAACGGCGCATTGATCCGCTTGCTGACCGGCGGGAAACCGCGATTGAGCTAACCTATTCAGTCGCCGTCACCGATCACATCCACATCCAGCCCGATATTCAATATATCATCGCACCCGGAACAGAATCCTACCGCCGCCAGAACGCTCTGGCCTTCGGCTTGCGAACCGTCTTTAGACTTGCACCAGAATAATACCCTCACCCCAATCCCCTGACACTTGTTAGCTGATGTCACGAAAGCCTACGCTTTCGTCAGCCAATATTCATACCAATTTACGATGCAATTCCCCGCTGAGTTAGTCGTCGAAAATTGCCCTTGGAGACTTCTCGTAAATCGACACTCTCTCGCCCACTATGGAGACAACAGAGACGTTGTAAACGCTCGAAAACCCGCCTCACTGCGGTCCTTTTGGTGCACATCACCTTATAGACGAAAACCAGAGGATTGAATGGTGGGCTGTGCAGTCTGCTGCGAACGCTGCTTGGCGTCTTGAAACTCAATAACAGGGTATTTACAGGGAATTCGAACTGTCGAACAAGGAACCCGCTCGCCCATAATAGCGAATTCCTGCGCAATAACAGGGAATTAAAACTACAAATCGGGGAACTTTCCCCTTAATTTCTGCTCCCGTACCCACAAGCTACACACTGAGCTGAGCCGTTCTATTTCGATCCGGGTATGATCGAAAAAATGATCGAAAACCTTTATACGGCGCTAAAGGAAGAGAGATTAAATCCGCTCTTCCAGTATCCCGGCAAGCTTATAACCCTGCTGCCGGGACTAACTGAATCGGACGCAAATACAGTTTATGACGCCGGTTGATCGGAAGAAGCGCTATTAAACACGATTCAAATTTTGCATTTTTTAATTACTTGCACCGGATAATTGAAGGAACCGACGTTATCCACGACTATGAAGGTATTCTGCTTACGGAAGAGGAGAAAACTCTAGTTGTGATCAAGGGCAAAAAATGTATGCTTGGGTGCTTATGTATGAGAGCGACTAAATCCTGAGCCAAAAGTAACCCTGTGCCAAAAGCGACGAAAATAACCCATCCAAGCGCAAAGTTTGAAAACAAATCTCGCGCTTTTGCATTTGATGATAAATGTGAGCACGCACACATAGGCCGGTGCAGCAGCTATTGGACGTTGGCCGATGACCGAAAGTGCATAAGCGAATTGACTATCGACCGGTCCTCCAACATTTTCGAAACATACTTTTTTTCGAAAATCGGGCTCGAAAATCTAACGGCCACCCAACTCTTCGATATGGTGAAGTCCGGTCACTTACAATACGATCATGACGACAGCATTCAATTCGCGGTGCGCTCGGTTAAGGATGATGTCGGCAATATCTTTTGGGCTGTTGAAGTCCTTATCGCCAACTCTATCAAACTCATCAGAAAGCGTCCTCCATTCTTCGAGTTCTATGAAGGAGTCGATGTCCCTCAAGCCTTTCGGTGGAGCGCATTGAAAGGCTATATGGATGCGCAACGTAATGGTATTCCATTTTTGCTTATTGAAGGGGAAACCGGAAGCCCCACCTGGAAAGACAGTGACACGCATCGTATTGTGCCTATTGGGTCGGAGGCCGCGCTAATCGAGAAGCTCAAAGAGAAGCCGACAACGCTCCCAATCACCGACTATACTTCGCATAATTTGGGAGTAATCGACGCGCGGGATCTGTCTCGCCCATTCAATCACACGACGTATCACCCGGCAAAGCATTGGCCTGTTTAATTGCTTCCAGATGAACTGGGAGCGCGAACTTGAAGACCGAAAACTGACTGGTCGGACAGGCCCTGAGCCCCTCCCTCACCCCGATCACATCATTGTCGACATGAGAACAGGGCAAGTCGATGTCAAAGAGCCAATGACGAAAGCAGAAAAACTCAAATACGACAAACTGCGAGAGCGAAAAAGGCGCACCGTCAGGTCTTCAGGCGGCTTTCACAACTTACAGTTAAATTTAGCGTTAGCGTCGTATGATAAATAACCCGGTCTCGATGAACTGTGCGAATATAACAGTGGTCAAAATCGCCCTGGTGCTTTGGTACCCCTGCTGCCATGATCTTTCCCATCAGCGAATAATCTGCAAAGGCAATATTGGCGATGATCACACTCATCCAAGAGCTCAGTTGAATGGTGCGATTGGAATGTGGATCAATAACTCATCGCTAGGGGGAGCTGCTATCACAATCCATGCGCCGGTTTCCGACCAAAGAAAATTCACACAGAAGCTTGGGAAGCCCGTGTCATTAGAGAGCACCACAAAATCATGCAACATTAAGTCGGCTTCATATCAAGTATAAAGTATACTGATTATTAAAATCCATTAAAGGGCATATAAAGTACGGTTTTGTGACTGCCACAAACTAACTGTGAGATGCCCCTTCGGCGCAAAAAGCGCTCTTCATTAATCTGTATTAGTTTAAATTATTTACGGCCTATTCTCTTCGAAATGTTATAAATAGATCTTAGTTCTTTACTTCACGCTGGCCCGCTTAACTCTATTTAGATCAGTAGGCTGATTAATTTTAAATGATGCTCGTCCACTTTACCCTGAGACTGTGTAGAAACGGCAAATCAGATTAGCATTTTGACGTTTCTTGGGAGATCGAAATGCGCCGATTCATTGAAGGAGAAAATCAATGTCAGTAGGCTTTGTTACCGGCCAACTTTGAAGACTACATCGTCGACGACAAAATCGTCTCAATGCTGGAAAAACTAGTGGCGACGAAAGTGAAGCTTGCACAGTTGAAACAGCGTGAGGCTGAAGTTCTCGCCTCCCCGCATCATCAGATATCGCTGACTGACCCGGACGCCAGGTCGATGGCGACAAGTCATGACATCGGCATGGTCGGGTATAATGTTCAGTCCGCCGTCGACACAGAACACCATCTAATCGTTCAGCCACGAGGTGACGAACTTAGTCTCGGACAAAGTGCATCTCTCAACTCAGGCGGCAAAAGCAAAGGCCGCTATGGGTCGAAAGCCGCTCGATTGATCTGGGATGTATCAATCCAGTGTCTTGCCCTTTGAGGTAAGCTCAACTCTACCTGACGCAGTAAATTTATTATGTCTTCGTCACCGAAACGCTTCCTCGCCATTCCAATACCTCACCATTCTCGTACAAAAATATGAAATCTGTGGCTCAGTTATAGGGGGGGCTAGACAAGGGAGTTTTTGTGATGGTTCAAGTAAAGCAGGAGGTCCAGCGACGCAAACATGGTCGTTTTACAGCATGGAGATGAAGGGTTGGTTGCTAAGCAGCTCGCATCCCACTCAAACGGACTCAGAGGTCATATCTGAGATGGGTAACATCACCTAAAGCAGACACGAACGGATCATCTGGTATTTAGCCCGATATGATGACAAGAAAATACCAGAGTGGGCGTTTAGCGCATCCTAAAATGCAACAGTGTAAACAAATTACCGCAGCGCACCAACCACAAAACTAAACGACCCCAAAGCAAGAACCAAATAGGCAGGCGGATTAGTCGTTTAATTTAGTTCTGTATTTATTCTACACCATTTTCTTTGCGCCACTGATCCAGCCGATCCAACCATTTTTGTGCTGAGACTGGTCCATAGGCCTTCGTATCAGTGTGCGATGCCACATTTTTCCTTAGAGCTACGAAAGACGCAGGCCCTCCGGCCGGAAGCCCCAACTCTTTACGCTTGGCGGCCATCGCGGCTTTTTGTGCGGACGTCAACTTCACATCGCTGATAGGCTTGAAAATCAGCACGTCCCAATCACTACCGGAATCGTGAAAGAAAAGCTGAAGTGGAGGTTGCCCCCCTACCGCCAACACTTCATCTAACTTGGCAATTCGGCGGACGAACGCTTCATGCTTTCCGGGCGCGATCCTGAACACCTCGAACGAGGCCGCCGGCCACCCTTCGCTAGAGGTTGGTATTTCGGCTTTGTATTGTTGAGCCATCGTGGGCACAGCTAGGCCGAAAGCCAGTATTATAACCGGTAAAACGGCAAACCGTATACCTGAGGACGGCGGTGAAAAAGAAGACATCGAATCTGCTCCATGCTTATCAAAGTCCATCTATTAAAATGAGCGGTGGGCGACAGGAACATCCAATTTTTATTTTAAGAGGGGGCCAACCGACTCCAGAAGCTCTTGGGGATGGTGGTCCGGGTTCAGCGTTAAAATCTAACAGCTAATTTTTTTTGTGGCGGCATGCGAATCCTTTGTCTGCAAAGAAAATTCTACAGGATGAATGTCTCCGTGAGCCATGCGAGGGCAACACACATTATAGTCGCGCCGCCAAGCTTCAATCAGAGTGCGGGCGTCGGCCAGCGTTTCGAACCAATGCAAATTCAGGCACTCGTCTCGCAGCGACCCATCGAAAGATTCAATATGCGCGTTATCCGTCGGCGTCGCCGAGCGTGAGAAGTCCATGCGCACCTTGTATTGATAAGCTCCCAGATCGACCATCTGACCGGTAAATTCCGCGCCTTTGTCGGTAAACAGCGCTTTGGGCGTCTCGCCGACGCGAACCAGACGATTGAGAACCTCAACGGCATTCTCATCAGGCAGTCGATACGCGTCTAATGTCGACGTATACGCGCATAACTAACCTTGCATCAGATTGAAACCTCAGTCCCCAGCTTGAACGGCTACACAGTAATTCGCAATGGCTGGCTTTCAAATCCAACCTTTACGCGGCCGCTATTCCCGAACGATTCACTAGACTTCCTCCTTGTAAAGAGCGTTGCTGTGGCTGTTGCGAATTCCTTGTTTCGGCCTCTGCCCGACCGTGTTCGACGCCGGGCTTGTCGCGGTGCAACAACGAGAATGCAATCATGAGCCGAAATGGAAAGACTACGACTATGCGCCGGATTAAAAGTAACGCACCTGAAAAATCAAAAAAAAGGAACAAATTCTAGCGCAGCTACGGCGTGCAAAAGAAACTGGACTGTACGCTGATGACGGAACTCGGCACCGGGCTTCGAGTAGTGCTCGGCGAAACTGAAGCCCATCCGGTGCCCAATGAAACCATCGCAGGTTTATTGAAGACCGCCTTCCTCTGGCGCGAGCAATGGTTCAACAATCCGGATACAGCACTCAAAGATATCGCGAAAGAGGCCAACGCCGACATTAGCGATGTGAGCAAACAAATGCGCCTCACATTTTTGGCCCCTGATATAGTCAGAGCATTATTGGACGGAACGACCTCCGATGATTGGCCGCCAGAGCGACTTCGCCGCCTTGATGATTTGCCTGTCACTTGGTCGGAACAGCGTCGCCTATTCGGACTGGCACAAAACTAATCAAACCAAAATCTGTGACGTAATAAGGCAAAACGCGTAGGCGTTCGGCATCATTGCCTATTCGACAGCCGATCATCGTACCCGTTCGGTTGGTGGCCAAAATGGGCGCTCGGAGACCTTTGCGAACATTGCGCTCTCTCGCCCACTATGGAGACAACAGCGACATTTTAAACGCTCGAAAACCTGCCCCACTGCGGACCTTTTGGCGCATATCACTTTAGGACGAAAACACCAGAGGAATGAATGGTGGGCGGTGCAGTCTGCGGCGAACGCTGCTTCGCGTTCTGAATCTCAATAACAGGGTATTTACAGGGAATTTGATCGTATCTGGCTCGATTACGCGGAATTTACCGCCCAAAAAGCGTGAAAATTCGGGCAGTTCCGCGCAAATTCCCTGCTCTTTGATAACAGGGAATTCAAAGCACTGAACAGGGAAGAAACTCGCCAATAACAGCGAATTCCCGCCCGAGAACACGGAATGCAATGTTGTGGAAGTCGCGAGCGGTAACACCTCGCCCTCTCAACAGTATTGGGGAAAAGAAACGCGCTTCGGATGGGTGTTTTTATTGTGACTGGCCTTGATAAAACGCGCAAATAGGAAGAACATACCGGGAACAGTAAAGGTTCGTAAAATGAATGGTGGGGGGATAACGAAGGATACGCACTGTGTCAGATCAGACTTTAGAACACCTCAATCCCGACGCGTTAAAGCCCAATCCGCGTAACGCACGCACCCATTCCAAAAAGCAGATCAAACAGATTGCCGATAGCATCCGTGCTTTTGGCTTCATCGCCCCTGTTTTGATCGACGAACACAGCATGATCCTTGCTGGTCACGGCCGGGTCGAAGCGGCAAAGCGCGTTGGGCTTTCCACCATTCCTTGTCGAAGGGTCGGCTCCCTTACCGCGAAACAAAAACGCGCTTACGTGCTTGCCGATAACAAACTCGCCCTTAACGCCGGATGGGACGAGCAACTCCTTGCAGA
>NZ_JBEHZE010000005.1:0-2047 GCF_041058985.1 Hyphococcus lacteus
TCATTTTCCTTGTCTTGAAAGGAGTTGTTTGAGCAATGTCCCTATCTAAATTTCTTTTCGCATCATCGTGTTTTTTTTCGCTTGCCCTTATACCATTTTCCGCAAATGCACAGGACACTGCCGATCTCAGTACATTACAGAACGAGCTCAGTTCATTACGGCAGTTACAATTTGAACTGGACGATCGCATCAATGCGATCGAAGACCGTCTGCAAGCGCTCGCCCCTGAACAAAGCGCCCCGGTGGTTATTGAAGACGTAGCAACACAGCCACAGACTGCCGCCGCCCCAGCCCCCCAAACACCAGCGGATCGCCTGACCTTTGGCGGCGACTTTCGTGTTCGCTATGAAGGCAATTTCTCGAATGATACTGTTCGGAACCGTTCGCGTGGTGCGATGCGGGCGCGCCTGCGGGCTCGCTATCAAATCAACGATACTTTCGCCGTAGGCGGTCAACTGAGCACCGGCGATCCTGATGATCCCAACAGCGCTGACGTCACCCTATCCAGCTTCGATGATGACCTCGCGGTGAGCCTGGACCAAGCTTATCTTCAGGCAAAGTTTGCCAATACCGAATTATATTTGGGCAAAATGCCCCTGCCCTTCAGAGCGACTGACCGTCTCTGGGATGGTGATGTCAGCCCCCAAGGGGTTAGCGCCAATTATGAAGTGTCTCTTTCAGATGCCTCTCGTCTGGCCGCACATTCATTGTTTTTTCTGATTGATGAAGCCGCGATGGGCGATGACAGCGCCATGATCGGGGGGCAATTAGAACTCAAACATCAATTGACCCCTCTCATTCAAACCGACTTCGCCATTGGGTATTATAATTATCGACTACACAATACGGCCGATGCCGATCTTGGTGATTTTCGCACCAACTTGATCTTGGGCAATACCTATCTTTCCGATTTCGAAATCCTCTCGCTGATCGCGAGCGTCCGCTGGAATGAATGGACACACTGGCCGATCGAAATCCGCGGCGATTATTCCCATAATTTTGGCGCGGCCCGCTTTGCCAACGCCCACACCGACGATGCTTTTGGTATTGACCTAATGGCGGGAAAGCTTGCCAACAAAGGCGACACCCGGTTTTCTTATGGGTATGCCCAGTCTGATGTTGATTCAACGCTGGCCGCTTTCGCACAGGACAATATCGATTTTGGTACGAACTATGTCTTTCATAGTATCGGCGTTGATTATGCATTGTCATCGCATTTGTTTTTTAACGGCAGCTTATACCGATATCACTTGAAAGATATTCAGTTTGCCCCGGCGGGCGAAACGGTTGCCTGGCGCAATCGGCTCCGCCTGAACCTCATGGCAAAGTTCTAAAGCGTCGCCGCGCCTAAGCCTTCTATTGCCGCCGCTCGGATAGATTCCGGCAGATCGTTTTACTTAAACAATTGAGATGTTATGACCTTCGCAATATCGATACTTACCGCCATGGCCGGGCTTGAACCTGCGGTTGGCACGACGACACCTTCAGATAATGAGCCTGCCCTCGCCTTTGAACTCGACTACACGTCAGACCTCTGGGGCAATGCATCCGGCGGCAGCCAAACTGGCGTTCGTTACCTCAATAATGTCGATGCGACGCTCGCCGTTGATCTCGATACGCTTGGTGTCATTCCCAATACCACTGTTTTTGTTTACGGCCTCTACAATAATGGTGAGGCGTTCTCTGGTGACCTCGTCGGCGATGCGCAGGTCGTCAGCAATATTGAAGCCCCCGTTGAAGCTGTGCGCCTCTACGAAGCATGGATTGAACATGAGTTTCTGAACGGATTGGCATCATTAAAGGCCGGGTTATACGACGTTAATTCCGAATTCGACGCCCTCGAAACATCATCACTCTTTATCAATAGTGCCCATGGAATCGGCACGGATATTGGCCAAACTGGCGAAAATGGCCCGTCAATTTTTCCCATTACATCACTTGGGGTTCGCGGGGCGTTTCAAGTCAGTGAACAATGGACAGTACGCGCAGCGATCCTCGATGCAACACCGGGTAATCCAAGCGCGTTAAAGCGAACATCGGTATCACT
>NZ_JBEHZE010000006.1:0-1768 GCF_041058985.1 Hyphococcus lacteus
AAACAAAAACGCGCTTACGTGCTTGCCGATAACAAACTCGCCCTTAACGCCGGATGGGACGAGCAACTCCTTGCAGAAGAGCTTGAAGAATTGGTCAGCCTAGATCTCGATTTTGAAATCGAAGCAACTGGCTTCTCGATCCCGGAGATCGATCAGTTGGTCGAGGGCTTGAAGCCCGAGGAGCCAAATGATCCTGCCGATGACCTTCCCGCGCCTGATGGCCCAGCGCGATGTAGCCTCGGGGATGTCTGGCAACTGGGGCGACACCGCCTCATCTGCGGTAATGCTCTTGATCCCGATGTCGTATCTCTACTGATGAATGGCCATATGGCTCGAATGGTCTTTACGGACCCGCCATACAATGTGCCCATCGATGGACATGTCTCCGGCCTCGGCAAGATCAAGCACCGCGAGTTCGCCATGGCGTCCGGTGAGATGACCGAGGGCCAGTTCACACAGTTCTTGCAAACGGCCTTTCGCAACCTCGCCGAGGTCAGCGTTGATGGCGCTATCCATTTTATCTGCATGGATTGGCGGCACATGGCAGAGCTCATGGCGGCGGGTAGCGAAGTTTACAGTGAACTCAAAAACCTCATCGTTTGGGCAAAAGACAATGGCGGCATGGGAACGTTCTACCGGTCTCGTCACGAACTGATCCTTGCCTATAAAGTTGGGGATGCGCCACACACCAACACATTCGAACTCGGTCAGCATGGTCGCTATCGCACCAATGTTTGGAACTATCGCGGCGTCAACACCATGAAAGCCGGACGGATGGAGGAGTTAGAACTCCACCCTACCGTCAAACCGGTACAGATGATTGCCGATGCCATCAAAGACGTCTCCGGGCGCGGCGACATAGTCCTCGACCTCTTTGGAGGCTCGGGCTCCACTTTAATCGCTGCAGAAAAAACCGGACGGCGCGGATATCTGTGTGAACTCGATCCTATCTATTGCGACCGGATCATTCGTCGGTGGGAAGCCTTCGCAAAAGATGAGGCAGAACAGATCATTTGCGGCGTTACGGCCCATCCAAACAAGGTGGCCGCATGACCCGGAAAGCAATTGAAAAACACAAGGCACTCACCAACCTTCCATCATCGGAAGCGGATTACGAGGTTGGATATGGAAAGCCACCAGTCTCTTATCGTTTCAAGAAGGGAAAATCCGGCAATCCCAAAGGGCCGTCCGAAAGGGGCCAAGAACCGTCTTCCCAACCTCAATGAAGAGCGGCTCAAGAGCATCATCATCAAAGAGGCCTACCGTTCTATAGACGTCGTCGAAGGCGGCAAAACCGTGACCTATCCGATGGCACAAGCCGTGATGCGGACGCTCGCTGTCAACGCCGCCAAAGGCCAACCCAGAGCGCAAGCGTTATTTACGAGCCTTCTTGCAACAACCGAAGCCTCAGACAAACAGCTATACGCTGAATATTTTGACTCAATGATGTCGTACAAAATTGAATGGGAGCGTGAGCTTGAAGACCGAAAATTGACCGGTCGGATAGGCCCTGAGCCGATCCCTCACCCCGACCACATCGTGGTCGACATGAAAACAGGGCAAGTCGATGTCAAAGGGCCAATGACGAAAGAGGAAAAACTCAAATACGACAAACTGCGGGAACAAAAGACGTGGGCATTAGAAGAAATCGAGGAACTTACCGAAGAGCTAAAAACAGAGACGGACCCTGCAATCCGGAAGCTGATGAAAGACGATATCCGGCGCGATACAGAGATTGTCGAGAGAATCAGTCGGGTGATTACGGATT